>NZ_JAJGPW010000001.1:0-1087402 GCF_020889605.1 Rhizobium sp. 'Codium 1' | reverse complement strand
CAGCCCGGTAGCTCGTCAGGCTCATAACCTGAAGGCCGCAGGTTCAAATCCTGCCCCCGCAACCAATGTGACTTGTAACCGGCGCCATGAAGTCTCCTCCTCAGCGAGGACTGCCTCGAACCGGTGCAAATACGCCATCTTCTCGGCTCTATCCTTGAACTCACCCGCCCTCACACGGCGGGCGAACTCGTTTGCGTGCTGTTCGCGCAGACCGGTCGTATAATCCTGGAACGCCTGCATTGAGGCCAATACACCGGGGCGCTTCATTCTGCCCTCGCCACCCAAACTCATCGGATGCGCGCAATGGCCCATTGGAAGGCCGTAACTGGCACGACTGTCTGACCCGATCGAAAGCGCTTCATCGGGCCTCAGTCAAACAACATGACATCACCAGTTTTTTCGCTGCCTGCTGAACGCGTCATCCGCAGTCTGAACCAGATCATCGAATGGCGCGGTAAACCGTTCACCATTCTGTGGGGCCTGAGTACATCAGTGGCAAACTGATGGAATGGGCCGAAACGCAAGGAATCGCTTTGAGCCACATCCAGCCCGGAAAGCCGCAACAGAATGTCTATGTCGAGCGCTACAACCGCACTGTCCGCCATGAATGGCTCGACCAGTACATCATCGAAGCATCGAGGTGGCGCAGGAAACTCGCCACGCGGTGGCTCGGCACGTATTACAACGAATGGCCCAATATGGGCATCGGCGGCATAATGCCCGCACAGACACTGGAAAATGGCCGCGTGAATTTTACTGCGGAGCCCCGTTGAAAACGGGGGGGTACCGATATGCGTGCAGAGTGAGGAGACTACGAGAGCTTTCGGCCCCACAACCCGTTTCCCGTATTCTCTCCGGCGATCACCACTTCTGAATGCGCCATCATCAGCGGGCCAACACCCTTGGCATCATCAAAAACGACGGGTTCCGACACGTAATATCCGGGCGAGCCGTCTCGGTAGCGACCTTCGAAACCGCCCAGACCGGCAACATGGACAATCCCGCCAAGGCGGGCAATGCCGTCTGCCCCCGTTTCAAGCTTGACGTCACGGATCGCGTCGTACGCCCGGCGACCTGCTGCGGCAAGACACACAGCGTCCGAACCGGGTGCAAGGCCCAACCTGGCCGCGCGCAACAGGGCATAGGCAAACATTGCGGATGCCGAGGTTTCCTCGTAATTTCCCTCAAGATCCGGAGCATCGAGGACCTGCATCCAGAGGCCGGTCCCGGTCTGACGGGCAATGATGGCGTCGAGCAGGCAAGCAAGACGCAAGCGCAGTGTCGCATTGCCCTCGTCCATCGGCAAAAGCGCCAGCGCATCGACAAGCGCCATGGCGAGCCAACCCACGGCACGGGCCCAGACAGCTTGCGACTTGCCCGTCAGCGGATCGGCCCAAGTCTGGGCGCGTGCATCGTCATAGCCATGCACAAAAAGACCACCGGGAGCCGATGTCAACGCCAGGGCTGTCGCGAACTGCTGCAATGCATCAACAATCAGACCAGGCTTACCCGTCACCTGCCCGTATTCGATCTGGAACGGCAGGCCCATGTAGAGGCCGTCAAGCCAGACCTGATGCGGGTATCGCTGCTTATGCCAGTAGTTGCCGGCCGGGAGGCGTGGATGGGTCTGCAACTGGGAAAAGAGGCGGTCGGCGGCGCGCAGATAGCGATCCTCTCCCGTATCGCGATGCAGCGCGAAAAGCGCGCGCCCGGACAGGATGTGATCGATATTGTATTCGCGCGGTTCATAACCGAGAAGCGCACCGTCCGGGCCGATCTGGCGGTCGGCAAGTCGATGCAGATGTGCCATCCAGCGGGCTTCACCGGTCGAAGCCGACAGAAGCTCTAAGCCGCGATAGATGCAACCGTCCTCGTAGCACCAGCTTGCTCCCTTATAGGGCTGATAGCCTTCGGCGAAGCGGTCGAAATAGTCGGGAAGGGTCATCGGTAGCTCTCATGCGGGGAATTAAGGGAAATGGCGGCATTGCTGATCAGGCCCGGATCGTCGCAGGCGATCTCAGCCCATTCGACGAGAATGGCCTCGTGACGCATCGGCCGAACATGATCCGCCATGATCGGCGGCGTTGGACGGGCTTCCGGGTCATGGGACTGGATGATCAAGTTTGAAATGCGGAGGTTGCGGATCGGCGCCTCGGGCAGGCCGAGGAAGACACCGGCCGCATGGGCGAGACAGCGGATCTCGACGTGATCCACAGTAATGCCGTCGATCAGCGGCGTGCCCGTCCCAAGCGGCTGGCGCGCGCGGCTCTGCACCCAGTCCGCATGACCATCGGCATCGCAATGATAATGGGCATTGGCGGAGAGTGCTGTCTGGACGCCATCGAGCAGCACGCGGCGCATGGCGATATTGGAGATGAGCCCGCCTCGACCACGCCGGGTCTTCAGCCTCAGGCCGCGGTCGGTGCCGCGCATTTCGCAATCCTCGACGGCAATGTCATGGACGCCGCCCGACATTTCCGAGCCAATGACGAGACCGCCATGGCCCCGTTCCATCAGGCAGTGGCGGACCTGGACGCCCCGCGTTTCTGACAGGTGATCCTCTTCACCCTGGTCACCGCGCTTGCCGGCCTTCACCGCGATGCAATCGTCGCCCACCGAAAATCGGGTTCCGGCGATGAGGACGTCGCGGCAGGATTCCGGGTTGAAACCATCGGTATTCGGACTGTCATGCGGGGCAAGGATATTCAGGCCGGCGGCTCTCAGCCGCTCGCAGCCCTGGGGATGAATGGTCCAGGACGGAGCGTTGCGGATGGTGAAGCCGAGAAGCGTGACATCACTGCTTGAGACGAGATGAAGGCCACGCGGGCGGCGTGCGCCTACCCGCGTCTCCTTCGGCCAGGTCCACCAATCGCCTTCCGCACCGGATCCGTCGAGAATGCCACGGCCTTCGATGGTGAGATTATCGACATTCACGGCATGGACGGGAGCCGCGAAACAGGCAGCGGGCAGACCTTCCCAACTGCCGAGCATGCGTCCCATGTCGTCACGCGCTGGCAGGATCGGCCAGCCGAGGCGCGTGGATGGAGCGCGCAAGATCGCGCCCTCGGCGAGATGGAGGGTCATGTTACCTTTCAATGCGATGGGATAGGCCGTCCAGATGCCCCGTGGCACGACAAGCGTACCGCCTCGGGGCACGGCTTCGACAGCGCGGGCAAGTGCCTCGGCATTCCGCAAGGCCCCGTTGCCATCGTCCAGTTCGATGTCGGCCAGAAGACCGAAGTCGGCTGCATCGACCAGGCCAGCACAGGGCGGTGTCGAAAAGGTCAGGAGCTCGAAACCCTCGGCTTCAAATTGATAGATGGTTCCGGGGATGAGATCATGCAGGAGAAGAACAGCGGTTTCGGCCAGACCCTCCCTGGTCCATGCATCGCTGCCGCCGTCGCGGGAGGCTAGGCGAAACGCCAGCGGCTCCACCTGATGATAGCGCGCCCCGGGGAGCGGCAGGCATAGCGCTGCTATTCGCGCGGATAACGCGAGGATGGAAGGTCGGGTCATGATATAGTCTCCGGGCCGGCGCCCGCATGGGATGAAGGGCCCGCCGCTGAAGTGGCGGCGGGCAATGTCATTGTCAGTCGAATTTCTTGAGTACGTCGTTCACCGTGTCGATGATCTGCTGTGCACCATCTTCGGCGCTGATCTGGCCATAGGCATATTCCTCCAGCGTATCGATAAAGGCGGCGCGGATTTCCGGATGCTCGTTGAATGGCGAAACGAGCGGACCGGACGCGGCCATGACGATGGCGTTCGCCGCGCGGACTTTCGCCTCGCCGCTATCACCGAGACGGGCAGCGGCGGCCTTGGATGCGGGGAGGCCGCGCGAGGTGCCGAGCGCATCGACACCTTCCGGCTCGTTCAGCAGGCAGTTGAGGATCTGGGCTGCGGCTTCCGGGTTCTTTGAATTGCGCGAGATGGAGAAGACCATGGAGGGTTTGCGATAGACACCATCCGTGACCGAATCGGTGAATTTCAGCATGGCGGAAGGCGCCAGAACCTGCCCCTCCTTCAGAGGGTCGGCATATTTCGAATAGGTCGAATCCCATTCGTAGGATCCGGCGATCTTGCCCTCCGACCAGGCAGGCTTCTCAAACAGGTTGACGTTGCCGTCTGCAGCCTCTTCCTTCTGCGAGCGGATGGCCTTGGCCTCAACCAGCTTGCCGAGGAAAGATATGCCGGCCGCCAGCTCTTCCGGGGTCCAGGCGACACGGTTGGTCGCGGGATCGACGAGATCCTTCCCGGTCTTCTGCACAACAGCGAGCGTGACGACGAGCTGCGCAGTCTCCTTGACGGCGTTGAAGGTGTAGTAGTCTTCGCCCAGTTTCTGCTTGATCGTGGCGGTCGCCTCGAACAGCTCTTCCCAGGTTTTCGGAATGGCGACACCGGCCTTTTCGAAGGTCGTCTGATTGAAGAAGAAGACGCGGCCGGTGGTGGAGACGGACACGCCCTGAAGGACACCGTTCATCGAACCCGCCTTCAGGTCGGTCTCGGGCCAGTTGGAAAGGTCAAGCGCGGTGAGCTTGGTGAGATCTGCGAACCCTTCGCCACTCCGCGAAAAGAGTGGCAGCCAGGGCCAGTTGACCTGCATGATGTCGGCTTCGGTGCGACCTGCCATCTGGGTGGTCAGCTTTTCGAGATAACCGTCAAAGCCGGTGAACTCGCCCTTCACGGTATGCCCGTGCTTGGCGCCGCAGGCCTCGATTGCCTTCTGGGTGGCGACGTGACGGCTTTCTCCGCCCCACCACGACATGCGCAATTCCGCCGACTGGGCAGGCGTTGCCGCCATGAGCGCGCCATAGGCTACACCGGCCAGAGCCGTCAGGGTCATTTTCAATGTCATTGTCATTCCTCCTTGGGTTATAGCCGCACGCTGCCTCCTCACAGCGAAACGTTGCGGCCGTCGGTTTTGTCGAAAATGTGGATGTGACTGAAATCGGGGCGCAGCCTCACCGTTGCGGCACCGCCGAGCGTCTCGTAATCGGCCGCGCCGACAACAGCGACCAACTTGTGCCCCTCGAGCTCCGCGTGAAGATAGACTTCGTGGCCCATGAACTCGGCATTGGTCAGCCGGGCATCAAACCCCTCCCCATCAGAGACCAATGACAAATGTTGCGGCCGGATGCCGACGACCGCATTTTCCGGTCGGGCCGAGAGCCGGCTGGACAGGCCCTCGCCAAGCGGCATGCTCTGGCTCCCGATGGCAAAGCGGTGACCGTCCAGCGTGGCGTCGACCAAGTTCATCTCGGGACTGCCGATGAAGCCAGCCACGAACAGATTGGCCGGCCGATTGTAGAGCTCCTTCGGGGTCGCGACCTGCATGATGTGGCCAGACTGCATGACGCAGATCCGGTCCCCCATGGTCATCGCCTCGGTCTGATCATGGGTCACGTAGATGACCGTCGACGACAGACCACCGGCCTTCAGCTGCCGATGCAGATCGGTGATGCGTACACGCATCGAGGCCCTGAGTTTGGCGTCGAGATTGGAGAGTGGCTCGTCAAAGAGAAAGACGCCGGGCTGCTTGATCAATGCCCGCCCGAGCGCCACGCGCTGGGCCTGGCCACCCGATAGCTGCTTCGGCAGGCGGTCGAGCAGCGGCTCGATTTCCAGCATCTTGGCAACTCGCTCGATCGCTTCGGCGATCTCCGGCTTCGACTTTCCCGCGATCTTCAGGCCAAAGGCCAGATTGTTGCGCACCTTCATATGCGGATAAAGCGCGTAGTTCTGAAAGACCATGGCGATGGAGCGCTTGCCCGGTGGCAGGTCATTGACGCGACGGTCGCCGATCAGGATCTCTCCGCCGGAGATTTCCTCAAGCCCGGCCACCATGCGCAGCGTCGTGGACTTGGCGCAGCCGGATGGGCCGACCAGCACCATGAACTCGCCGTCCTCGATGTCGAGGTTGATCCCGTGCACGGCCTTGAAGGCGTTGCCATAGGTCTTTTCGAGGTTTTTCAACTGTACTCTTGCCATGCTCAGCCCTTGATCCCGCCGGACGAGATCCCTTCGATGAAGTATCGTTGCGCCGCAAAGAAGACGACCAGCGCGGGGGTAATGGTGAGGACCGACATTGCCAGGATGCGGTTCCATTCGAAGGCCTCGGTCGTGTCGATCGACAGTTTGAGGGCCAGGCTCACCGGGTATTTGTCGACCGATGACAGATAGATCAGCGGTCCCAGGAAGTCGTTCATCGTCCACATGAACTGGAAGAGGCAGACCGAAATCAGGGCCGGTGCCAGCATCGGCACCACGATGTAGAGAAGCGTTTGCAGCGAATTCGCTCCGTCGACCCTGGCAGCCTCCTCCATGTCAGGCGGCAGCGAACGCAGGAACTGCACCAGCATGAAGACAAAGAAGGCATCCCCTGCAAAGGCGGAGGGCACCCAGAGCGGCAGAAAGGTGTCGAGCCAGCCGAGATCGCGGAACAGCATGTATTGCGGAATGCGCGTGACGACATTCGGTAGGAGCAGGATTGCAATCACCGAGCCGAAGAACAGCTTCTTGAACGGGAAGTCGAAGCGGGCAAAGGCATAGGCTGCAAGCGTGCAGGAGATCGCCGTACCGATTACTTTCGGCATGATGATCAGGAAGGAATTCCAGAAGAAGCGACCGAATGTGTACGGCGTCGAGGTTTCCCAGCCCTTCACGTAACCATCCACAGTCGCCTGTTGCGGCCAGAAGCCTGCACCGGAGAAGATCTCGGAATTTGTCTTGAAGCTCGCACCGACCAGCCAGATCAGCGGATAGAGCATGACGAAGCCGACGAAGAGCAAAAGCGTGTAGCGCAGTATGGTCGATGCAATAGCGAGGCGACGACGGCGCGCGGCCTGTAGATCGTTCAGGGTCGAAAGGTCTGACATGGTTCAGCTCCGCTTGTCGCCGGCGTAATAAACCCACTTCTTCGACGACCAGAAGGCGAGGAGGGTCAATACGGTGATGATCACGAAGAGCACCCAGGCAATCGCGGAGGCATAGCCCATGTTGAACTTCTTGAAGGCCTCGTCATAGATGTAGAGAGGCAGGAGATAGGTGGATTTGAGCGGCCCGCCCTGGGTGATGATGTAGGGGCCGTTGAACTCCTGGAACGCCTGGACCATCTGCATGATCAGGTTGAAGAAGATCACCGGGGTGAGAAGCGGCAGCGTGATAAAGAAGAAGGTACGGATCTTGCCGGCACCATCGATCGCTGCGGCCTCGTAAAGCGACTTGTCGATTGACTGAAGGGCTGCCAGGAAGATCACCATGGCCGAGCCGAACTGCCAGCAGCGCAGGAGCGTGATGGTGAAGAGCGCATTGGTCGGATCGCCGAACCAGTCAACAGGATCAAGCCCGACGGTCACGAGCGCCATGTTGGCCAGGCCTTCGCTTGCGAAGATGTAGCGCCAAAGCACAGCAATCGCGATCGATCCGCCGAGGATCGACGGCACATAGAATGCGGTACGGAAGAAACCGATAAAGCTCAGCCGGTAATTGAGGATCGCTGCAATGAAGAGTGCGAAGGCAAGCTTCAGCGGCACGGTCAGGAACACATAGATCAACGTCACGTTCAGCGACTTCACGAAGGTGCGGTCGCGGGTGAGCAGGCGCTCGTAGTTGGCAAGCCCCGTCCAATGCGCCTCGTTCATCAGGTCGTAGCTGGTGAAGCTCAGATAGAATGAGACCACGAAGGGGATCGCCGTGAACACCATCAGGCCGATGATGTAAGGCGCCAGATAGGCATAGCCCAGAAGCCGGTTACCCTTCATGGCACCATCTCGGATGGCTCTGACGCGATCATTTCTTGAGATACATTTTCGTACAAGTTCGACTCCCATATCGACGCAGATATCCCGACCCATTCGGGCCGCTCTTCCTGCGATCCGATCTCCTCCCCGAAAATCGGCTGGCAAGTTTTGCTTTTCACCGTGACATTCCTCCAAATGCTCATCAGAATACATTGACGAACGTGAGGAAAAAGATGGACAAAATTGAAGGTGGAATTCTGTCCGCCATTCCGCCCGCCGCCCTGTCGCTCACCCTGACGCGCGCGGCGATCCGGATGGAGCATTCTCACACCTGGCAGATCGACAAGACCAACCCCGTTGAGGATCTGGTCATCTGTCTCGAAGGGCGGGGGCATTATCATGTCGCCGGACAGCCGCGCATGATGGAGCCGGGTGACGCGATGCTCATTCGGCGCGACGAGCGCTTCCTGGGATGGAACGAGCAGACGGAAACCTATATCGGCGTGGCGCAGCATTTCAGCCTCGACATTTATGGCCGACACAACCTTCTCGCACAGATGGATCTGAACCCGAAGGTGCGCTTGAGCCGCTGGTCGCTGCTGCAGCCTCTGGTGCGCCACTACCGCCAGAGTGCGCCGCCGTCCTCGGTGACATTGGCCCAGCATCATCTCTTCATGGTGCTGTTGATCGCCTATGTTGAGGACGCGTTTATGGGGTGGCGGGACCAGGCGACCTTCCAGCCGGAAGGATCCGACGCGATCAATCTTGCCGTGATGAAGGCGGCGTCGATGATTTCGGCCGATCCTCTCGACCCCGGGATAGCGAGGAAGGCGGTCGAAAATTCGCCCTACAACCAGGATTATTTCCTGCGGGAATTCCAGAAGAGGATCGGGCGCACGCCGCGGAAGTTTCAGGAGTTCAAGCGGATGGAACGGGCGATGCACTTTCTTGAGGCGGGCCTGCCCGTTGCCTCGGCGGCTGCGGAAGTCGGTTATGCTGATCCCTATTATTTTTCCCGCATGTTCAAGCGCACCATCGGCATCAGCCCGCGTGAACATATCGCCAAGGTGCGCCAAAGCCGGCACGGTGGCTTGATGAAACTCGACGAAGCGGAACAGCAAGTGCATCTGGCAGCCACCGGTCGGGCGTCCTGATTGAGTGTGGCTGTAAAATACCCAAGGCTCAGCGCGCCAGCCATCCGCCATCGACGTTGAGGACCGCGCCATGCACATAGTCGGCAGCAGGAGCCGCAAGAAAGACGGCAGCGCCTGCGATATCCTCCGCTCGTCCCCAGCGCCCCGCTGGAATGCGCTCGAGGATCGACTTGTTCCGGTCCGGATCGGCGCGCAGCGCTTCGGTATTGTTCGTCTCAATATAGCCTGGTGCAATCGCATTGACGTTGATACCCCGCGCTGCCCATTCATTGGCAAGCAGCTTGGTCAGCCCGGCAAGGCCGTGCTTCGAGGCCGTGTAGGAGGGGACGCGAATGCCGCCTTGGAAGGAGAGAAGCGAGGCAATATTGATGATCTTTCCCGGCTTGCCCCCGGCAAAAAGTGCGCGGGCAAAAGCCTGACTGGTGAAGAACGCCGCCTTGAGATTGACGTCCATGACATCGTCCCAGTCGGTTTCGGTGAAGTCGGTGGCGTCAGCCCGGCGGATGATGCCGGCATTGTTGACCAGGATGTCGATATCCTGACCCCCGAAAATGTCGCAGGCGGCCATGGGATCGCTGAAGTCGACTTGAAGCGCTTGTGCCTTGCCGCCGGTGTACGCGATCATGGCAAGCGTTTCGTCCGGCGCGCGGCGGGCAGCACACACGACCTCTGCACCAGCTGTCGCCAGACCGACGGCGATCGCCTGGCCGAGACCTGTATTGGCGCCGGTTACCAGGGCCTTGCGGCCGTGAAGGGAAAAGGCGCGGCTCATCTGAGTGCCGCCGGCTGGACAAACTCCATGTCCGTATAGTCGACATTGTCACCGGCCATAGCCCAGATGAAGGTGTAGGTGCCGATGCCTGCGCCCGAATGGACGGACCACGGTGGCGAGATCGCACCTTCCTCGTTGGCGATGAACAGATGACGGGTTTCCTGTGGTTCACCCATCAGGTGAAGGACGCGAGAGGTCTCGTCCATGCCGAAATAGAGATAGGCTTCCATGCGCCGGTCATGCACATGCGCCGGCATGGTGTTCCAGACTGAACCGTCTTCAAGCGTCGTGTAACCGAGCACCAGCTGGCAGCTCTCCATGACGAGGGGATGGATGAACTGGTTGATCGTGCGCCTGTTGGACGTCTCGACTGCGCCGAGCTTCACTTCCTTGCTGTCAGCAAGCGTGACGAGGCGCGCGGGCAGGCTGCGATGCGCTGGGCAAGACGTGATGTAGAAGCGGCCGTTTCCGGCGAAAGTGACAGGGCCGGAGCCTGCACCGAGGTAAAGTACGTCGCCACGGCTCAGCGTGTAGGTCTTGTCGCCCGCAGAAACCGTGCCGAGTTCGCCGATATTGACCACGCCCATCTCGCGGCGGTCAAGGAAGGACGGCGTCTTCGTCTCTTCGACCTTGTCGAGCGTAAGCGAACCACCGGCCGGGACGGCGCCGCCCATGACGAAGCGGTCATAATGCGTGTAGATCAGATGGATCTCGCCACTCTTGAACATGTTCTCGGCCAGGAAGTGCCGGCGCAGGCCTTCAGTATCCAGTGCTTTCGCGTGTTCGGGATGGACCGCCTGTCTGGTCTCGACATTCAGCATCTGACTCCTCCTCATCAACTTATAATATGAATTGTCCTTTATTGTATGACATGTTGGCGAGGTCAAGCCTTCACCTCTGCTGACCGGCGAAAAGCAACAGGCGACCATGCGGCTGGGGCTTGTCAGGGACTTATGCAGAGCGACGAGAAAAACGCGGAGCCACAGGAGTCTCTATGGCCGGCACAGAATAGCTACGGCGCTTTGCGGGCTGTCGAGACAGACAAGAGAGCGACACTGCAATCAACTTCAGCATGGCCGCCTTGGCCTCGTTGCCGGTCCCGCTTCCGGTCAATTCCTTTGATCCCGTTGATGATGCGAGAGACGGCACCGTCGACGCCTGACCGAAATCCACGCAATTCCAGCAAAAGTGCGAAGCGGTTTTGCGTGAAAACAAAGAGATAGAGCATTCTGCACAGCCTGCCGGACGGAGGAACCTTAAAGGTTGCAAATGACGGCAAGCGATTTGCCGCCATTGTCCGATGGATCGGCACAAAGGGCGTGGAGCGGATTGTCTATGAACCCACAGGCGCCTATCACAAGGCGCTTCGAGCCCGTCATGATGGTCCAAAGGCTGCCGCTCTCCATGGTCAATCCGCGCCATGCCCGACGTTTTGCTGAAGCCACGGGTAGACTGGCGGGGCGATTTGAACCGCCCCATGCAACTTGGCAATACCCTGAAACGCATGGCCGCCGCGCGAGGGACCACCACATTGCTCGTCACCCACGAAAATCGCATCCTTACGCTGAAGGATGGTCGCATCGTCAAGACAGAGGATCGGGCGTCAAATCAGCACCCATAAAAACGAGAGCAGAGGTATGATCCGGCTTTCGGTCCGTTCGCACGATTTCCTGCAAGTCTCCGCGCAATCAGGCCCCCGCAACAAATCAAAAGCGAAAATCTCCCAAGCCAAATATTTGCGTGTAAGCGCCTCACCATAGCGGTCTAGGAGCTTTTGACCCTCAAGCGAATAACTTGAACTCAAATCCGCCGAGCAATTTCGGGGATATAGGCCAAAGCCTCACCACGCGGAAACCTAGCCGCGACGCGTAGGCGGAGATGCATGCGCCAGATCTGCAGCTCTGCCACAAGATACAGATGCCCCGGCCCGTTCTCCATCTGACGCTCAGCGCTTGATTGCGTGGCGGATTTGCCTGGCTGGCTTATCATATCGTCGGTTAACCGGTAGTGCCCCTCAGGCCGGCTCGAAGCAACGCGGCCCTCTCGGAAATCACGGATGGCTACGAAAGATCCAGCCAGACTGCGCAACGGGATCGCATCACAGCGACGCGCCGGATACGGATGCTAGCGATTGCCGGAGCGCAAATTGGACATCATCACGGCGAAAACGATGATGGTCCCAATGACGATGCCCTGCCAATAGGGATCGACATCAATGATGTTCAATCCGTTGGATATAACAGCCATCAAAAATGCGCCGACAACAGTGCCCATGACATTTCCGCGCCCGCCACTCAGCGACGTGCCACCAATGATGACCGCCGCAATTGCGTTCAATTCGTATCCCACTCCCGCAGAAGGAGGCGCCGCACCGACGCGCGCTGCAAACACAATGCCTGCAATTGCACAGCAGAACCCGCTGAGTGAATAGGTGACAATGCGCACGAAGGGGATGTTGATGCCCGAAAGCCGCGCGGCTTCTTCGTTGCCACCAATCGCATAGATTTCGCGTCCAAGGCGGGTGTATTTCAGCAAGATCACGGTAGCGATCACCATGACAAGCGAAAGCAAGATCGGGAAGGGTATGCCGAGGATCTTGCCGTCCGCGATCCACAGAAACGCTGACGGAAATGACATCGACGGATTGCCGCTCGAGATCAGCAGAACAACACCCCGCGCCACCCCCATCGTGCCGAGTGTTGCAATAAAGGCCGGGACCTTGCCGTATTGGATGATCACGCCGTTCAGTGTACCCGCCGCGACAGTCAGCACTATCGCAATGAACGCGGCCAGAACGATGTTCATCTCGTTGGCTATGCCCAAGACAGCGGTGACGGAAATCGTCAGCGCCAGGAGCGAGCCAACCGAAAGATCAATTCCGGCCGAGATGATCACCACGGTCATCCCCAGGGCGATGATCAGGTTGATCGAGGCCTGTTTGCCGATGTTGAAGACATTGCCGACCGTCCAGAAATATTCCGATGAAAACGAAAGGGTGACAACGATTAAGAACAGCGCAAATGCCGCAATGATCGGTTGGCGGTTTTCTTTGAAGATGCGATCGAAATTCATGCTAAGCCCCTGCGATTGCGGCCAGAATCCTTTCCCTGTTCAGGGCGGATCCGGTCAACTCCTCTACGATCCTGCCCTTGCGCATCACCAATGCGCGATTGCAGATCCCACTGATTTCTTCGATTTCGCTTGAGGCGACGATGATGGTATTGCCCGCTTCGGCCAGCTTCGCGATCATCGAATAGATCTGAAACTTTGCGCCGACATCGATGCCGCGGGTTGGCTCGTCAAACAGCAACACCTGACAATCGCGCATCAGCCATTTGGCAAGCACCACCTTTTGCTGATTGCCGCCGCTGAGGTTGACGACACGGTTGCGCGGATCGCCGGGCCGGACTTCCAGTTTAGCAAAGCTGTCTTCTGCGTTCGTGGCCTCGGCACCAAGTGCCAAAAACGGCGTCGAAATCTTATCGAGCGAGGCAAGACTGATGTTGTGCGCGCAACTGAGCGGCAAAACCAGACCCTGTTCTTTGCGACTTTCCGGCAAGAGGCCGATGCCCCGCGCTATCGCCTGTTTGGGGGTCTTGGGCGCAAACGCCTGGTCTTTCAGACACATCGAGCCCTGCGTAGGCTGGCGAGCACCAAAAATGGTTTCAACCAATTCTGATTTGCCCGCACCGACAAGCCCGGTGATCCCCAGGACCTCGCCCTTGCGGGCGGCAAAGCTGATATCTGCAAAACCAGGGCCGCTCAACGCGACCACCTTTAGAAAGACATCGCCCAGTTCGGCGGTTTTCACAGGGTAATGCTCGGCCAATTCAGCGCCGATCATCTTGGTGACGATATCGGCAATGCTCAGGTCCTTGGCAGCCTCGGTCGAAATGCGCTTGCCGTTGCGAAACACCGTGACGCGGTCGCAGATCTGTTTGATTTCATCCAGCCGGTGCGAGATGTAGATCACGGACACCCCCTGCGCGCGCAAGCTGTCGATAAAGCCGAACAGCAGCCGCGCCTCGGCCTCCGACAGTGACGAGGTCGGTTCATCCATGATCAGGATCTTGAGGTTCTGCCGGCGCAACACCTTCAAAATTTCAATCATCTGCCGCGTGGCAACGCCCAGATTGGCCAGAACATCCTTCGCCTGCGCATTGACGCCGAAGCGCTCTAGCAGGGCGCTGGCATCGCGGTTCATCTTGCCCCAGTCAACCAGCCCGTAGCGGCGTGGATATTCGCCAAGGAACAGGTTCTCAGCCACAGTCAGGCTCGAGACCAACGAAAACTCCTGATAGATCACACCAATACCCGCGGCCTGCGCATCGGCGGGGGTGTGGAAATGCACCTCCTTGCCGTTGATCGAGAGGCTGCCGGAATCCAGGCGGTAAGCGCCGGTGATGATCTTGACCAAGGTGGATTTTCCGGCGCCGTTCTCACCCAGCAAGGCGTGAACTTCGCCGGCGGCAAGGTCGAAATCGACGTCATCAAGGGCAAGAACCCCCGGAAACTGCTTGGAAACGTTCCGAACTTTTAGAAGCGATTGCATGGGATTGCCTTGTTGGATCGACGGAAAAGGGGCCGGAAAGCAGCAGTTTCCCGGCCCCGTCACTCACGTTCGGACGCCCGACATTGAGGGCATCTCACCAACAGTCACTTGATGTATTGATCGACTTCGGCTGCCGTCACCAGCTCGGGGTTGATGTAGGTCTCTGGCGCGATGCCGTCCTTGGACTTGCCGTTCTTGACATAGGCAACAGCGGCATCGATGCTCAGCTGCACCATTTTGCGAGCATCCATGCGGATGGTTGCCGCAACATCGCCTGCCTTGATCGCGGCATAGCCGCCCTGTTGGCCGTCGTAGCCCACAAAGATGATATCGTCACGACCGGCCGATTTGGCAGCGCGTGCCGCACCTACCGCAAGGTTGTCAGACTCCCCAAACACGGCGTCCACTTCCGGATGCGCCTGAAGGATGTCTTCCATCACTTTCAGACCCTCTTCTTCGGTCCAGTGAGCGCCCTGCTGCGCCACAACTTCGAGGCCCGGGTGAACAAGAGCGCCAAGCTCAAAACCCTTGGTGCGCAGGATCTGAACCGGGTTGCCGGTCTCGCCCTGGATCAGGGCAATCTTGCCAATGCCGCCCAGTTTGGAGGCGATATAGTCAACCGCCATCTTGCCGCCCTGGCCGTTGTCCACGCCGACAAAGGTCACCACATTGGTCGTGTTCAGGCGGTTGTCCATGTTGACGACCGGAATCCCTGCTGCCATCGCCTTGTCAACGACCGGAACCAGTGCAGTCGTGTGACCCGCGACCAGAACGATGAAATCCACTTTTTTCGTGATCAGGTCTTCGATGATGGAGATCTGACCTTCGTAGTCACCGAAGGAGCCTTCGGGCGCATAGGCTTTGACGTCAGCACCAATTTCAGTTCCGTAGGCGACCGCTTGATCGGCCATTTCGATCTGGAAGGCGTTGGTCGTGAGATCCATCACCACAATCGCGCCCTTGAGGCTGTCCGCATAAGCGGCGGTCGTAAGCAGTAGCGCGCCCGCGGTCGTCGCAAGCCCTTTAATAAACGTTTTGAACATGTTCCATCCTCCCCTGACGATCTGCCTTGCCGCCTCCTCGCGCCAAGATCAGTCCATTTTCAATGAGTTTAGTCTTACGGCGGCCTCCCCATAACTGGCGCTGCAATTGCCGCCACCTATCTCTTCTTCGCCCGCAGGCTTTCGAATGATATCGTATGGTTTTGAATGCCGACGGAATATTGATCATTGATTCAGAAATGTGTCAATCATATTGTGAATAGGCGCGTTTACTGCGTCGTTGTGTCGATTGGGCCTGCGTTTGCTTTCGAATAGTTTGCTTTGTGCTCGGCCTGGGAATCTAAGGTCCACAAAATCGCGCCGAAAAGCCGCGAACCGTTTTTCTGCTCTGCTGTGGATGAAGGCGCAAGGGGCAAGGATCGACCTGAAATACTGAACTTCCTCAGGGCTTTGCCGGGGTCCAGGCATCGCAGGAAATGGGCGGCATGAAGCGATTACGGCTCACGCAAGCGCTGATCATCAGGATATTGAAATAGCAGAGGGTGGGCGCGCAGACGGCCGGTCGCACAGGCACGCAGGGCATCTCGGATGCAACATTCGCTCCTGGCAACCGAGCGGAGATGACCAGCATGGCCATCCTGGAATTGGTCCAGGTGAGTGAGGTCGACGTGGACTATATCGCCCCAGGCAGGCCGATGCAGAACGTTATCGTTGAAAGCCTGGACGGCAGCGTCCGCGATGAAGGGGAAGCGGGCATCGGGTCGTTTAGGTTCATGGGCCCTTCGGGGCCCCCGATTGAGGCTCCGAAGGGGATAACGCGATAAGCCAGGCTATACGCCATCCTGGATGGGCGCGGACAGTCACACCCCGCCCGCGACACTCAGCTTCCACTTGGATCCATCAAGGGAAGCGTCCGCCGACATTGATCAGGAAAACAATATTCCGCCATTGATGTCGAAACTCGCCCCCGTGATGAACGAGGAGTCGTCGGTTGCGAGGAACAATACGAGATTCCCGACATCGTCCGACACGCCCTGCCGCTTCAATGGCGCCGCAGCCTCGAACCCACGACGTGCAGCGTCCGCCGTATGGATATTGTGGAAATCCGTATCAATCATGCCGGGGCAGAGCGCGTTTGCGCGTATTGCGGGGCCCAGCTCCTTGGCCAAACCGCGCGTCATCGACATGATCGCGCCCTTCGACGTGGCATAGGCTATCGCTCCAGGACCACCGCCATCGCGTCCTGCCTGGCTCGACATATTCACAATCGCGCCAGACTTCATGTGGGCGAGACTGGCCTTGATCATCAGGAAGGTACTGGTCAGGTTCAGGTCCATCACAGCCTGCCAGTGATCCAGCGGCATTTCGGCCACCGACTTGCGCGCGATGAGACCCCCGGTATTGTTGACGAGCACATCGATGCCACCAAAGGCTTCCACCGTGCTTGCCACCAGTGCATCGACATCGGACGGTTTGCTCAGATCGCCCTGCACCGCGATCGCCTTGCCGCCCAAGGCTTTTATTTGCGACAGCGTCTCATCGGCCCCGGCCTTGCTGGCGAAATAGTTGATCGCCACATTGGCGCCTTCGGAGGCGAGCTTGACGGCACAGGCTCGCCCCAGATCGCGTCCACCACCTGTGACGATTGCAGTTTTTCCCTGAAGTTTCATTGTTTTACCTTGCTCTCGATTTGGTCAGTCGTTCTGTGCGATTTCATGCCCCGCGCCTGTGGCGATCAATTTCCGCGGGTGAGGAAGTAGTCGAAAATCTCCGGCACATTGCCCTGACCCATCCCCGCATCGACAGCGGCTTGCAAATTGCGGGCAGTGCCTTCGGCGATCTCGGCCCGGACGCCGATGTCCTCCGCCATCTTCAGAAAATAGCTCAGATCCTTGTTGGCGTTATTGATGGAGAAACCCAGGTCGCTGACCCCGTCGACCGCATAGTTCTTGCAAAAGGTCATGAAGGGCGAGCTGGATGGTCCGGTCGACATGATGTCGTAGAGTTGCTGGCGATCGACACCGGCGCGATCCGCCACCGCAAAGGCCTGGCTCATCGTGCAGACCGTAGTCATTCCCATGAAGTTGTTGATCAGCTTTGTCGTATGGCCGGCGCCGAGTGCCCCGAGATAGAAGACATTCTCTCCCTGCTGCTCGAGGACCGGCTTGACCTTGTCGAAGGTCTCCCGGTCACCAGCAGCCATGATATTGAGCAGGCCATCCTTCGCATGGGCGGGAGTTCGCCCAAGGGGCGCGTCGATCATGCCGGCACCCTTGGCCGCCAGATCCTTGCCGATCCGGCGGGTCGAAGCCGGTATGGAGGTGCCGAAATCGATCAGCACGGCGCCGCTGCGGACCCCCGTCAGGATGCCATCGTCGCCATAGACGATCTTCTCGACCACCTCGGATGTGGTGAGGCAGAGCATGATGATGTCGCTCGCTTCCGCGAGCTGTTTCGGCGATCCAGCCTCTTCGGCGTTGCCGCGCTCCAGGACCGCCTTTACGGCATCCTTGTTGAGGTCCATGACGACCAGGCTGAAGCCCTTCTTCTGAAGGTTTTCAACCATGTTTCCGCCCATGAGGCCGAGGCCGATGAAGCCTATGGTGGGTTTGCTCATGTCGTACTCTTTCCTGATTGGTTAAGCGCCTGTCGGGATCAAAGAAAATCCTCCCGATGTGGGGTGAAGATATCCAGCAGCGTGCCTGCCTGGAGGCAGGTGGCCCCGTGCATGATGTTGGGCTGCTTGTAGAGGGAATCGCCAGCCGAGATGTAATAGGTCTCGTCACCCACCTTGAATTCGAATTTCCCCGAAATGACGTAGGTGATCTGCTCATGGGGGTGGCTGTGCAATGCTGCCACGGTGCCAGTCTCGAAATGCGCTTCGACGCACATCAGATTGGTGTTGTAGGCCGCAACTATTCGCTTCAGTCCGCCCCCTGCGTCGGCAACCGGGTTCTCGCTTGCTGGGAAATAGTTCTTGGTAGTCATGGTGTTGCTCCTGTGGGGGCGCTTTTGACGGCCATCAGATACTCGTCCCCGCCAGCTTCTTCACTACGACCTTGAACGTGTTCTCGTCCGCATCGGTGAAATAGAGGTCGGCGTCGTAGCCCTGATCGTCGATGAAGTGGAAGATCCGCCGGGGTGCGTCCTTCGGATACGGTACCAGCAAGGTCACGATCCGGTGGCGATTTGCCTTGGGAAAGCGGGCTGTCAGGCAGGTGCTGACCGGCAGTCCCTCGACTTCGCCCATGTCGACGCCAGGGAAGCCCGTTTCCTGGCTAGTGACGGGAGGCCCACCCTCCGACCATAGGATCTCGCCATAAAATCCCGCCCGTTTCCCGGTATTACGGAATGAACTTTGCCCCAGTTGGAAGGGTTCATTGGCGTGCAGCAACCAATCGATCTCCACCGGCTCGGTCGCATTGATCGAATCGACGAACACGAAAAAGCTGTCATTGAAGAAATACACTTCACGCTCGACGCTGGTGACCTCGGGCGAAACCAGTGCATAGGCGGCGGTCGCGTCACCCTTTATGTAGATGTGGTCGCCCCGATCCTCGGCGAGACTGATGTTGCCCGTCGACTTGATCTGGAGCGCCTTGTTGCGATCGGCATACTGGCCCTTGCCGTTGATCAGGATCGCGTTTTTCGATCGTGTCTGTTTTCGCCACGCCTGGTGCATGGTGCTGTTGAACGCGACGTAGTGGCCCGACTGGATCGCCAGATCTTCGCCGAAAGCAGACAGGCAAAAGGCATTCTGATCGCCATGGCTGTGGCTGATCGAGCCGAACGGGCTCGACTTGAAGACGAACTGGATATGCTGGTCGGGATCGCCCATGCGATGCTGTATGGCGGCCCAGCCTATGCCCTTGAACCAGCGGAGCTTGTCCGTTTCGGACGGGGGAGACGCCTGTACCTCGGGCCAGTCGTGGCGATAGACCAGGTCATCGAAATTGAAGTCCCACCAGCCCCAATTGTAGAACGCCATTTCCGTGCCGGGATTGGTGCGGCAGATTTCGTCATAATACCACTGATAGGCCCCGTTGCCCGTCACACCCGCAAACTGGCGGAGGTTGTAGCCGATCTTCACCGCCGGCAGGTCACCCATCGTGCTGTCATCTCCGAAGGTCGCCCGCCGCGTGTCGGGTGCCTTGGTAAAGAGCGGCATGTCACCGGTCTTCTGGAAGAAGGGACGGACGTAGAGACTGATACCCGTATAGTTCTTCAGCACATTCGCAGCATCGATCAGATAGGCCATGCCGGTCATCCAGTAGTGAGGCCCTTCGGCCCAGCCTCCCTCGGGATCGCCCCACGGCGAATAGACCGTGAACAGAAATTCAATGGAATAATCGAGCCATTCCCGCGCTTCGGGTTCCTCATCGAGCATCGCGATGGCGGCCGGCACCAGCACGGCGGAGACCGCCCGAACGGCATGGCTGTCATACGGGAACAGCTGGATATTGGCATTCCTGATGATGTGGTCGGCAATTTCGCGGGTCCGAACCAGCAGAGCTGCACGCACTGTCTCGCGTTCCTCTGCCGTCAGTTCGCCATGCAGCCAGTCATATCCCCAGGCCAGAGCCAGGGTGACCCGGAACGCCCACTCGTCGGTATAGGCTCTGGAGGTCGTGCCTGCAGGGTCCCATCCGGCGACCGCCAGAAGCCATTCCTTGGCCCGTGCGAGCATCGCCGCATCTTTTGTGACATGGCCTCCAATTGCGAGGTGGCGGATCGCATAGATCAGTTCCTGGCAATCGATATAGGTCTGACGCCAGATCGGAGCCACGCGCTGATGGCCGGGATAGCCAGCCGGCTCGCCCATGACGGGCCGCTCCATCCATGGCCTGACACTCTTCTCGTAGAAAGTCGACCAGCCGCAATGGGCCGGATCGGCGGCAACAACCGCGCTGAATTCGGAAAGCGCTTTCGGCCCGAGCCAGAGGCGCGGGTGGGCCCTGTCGACGTGATCATAGCGGGAAGCCCGCCCGGGAAGCGGCGTTTCCGGCAAGTCGGCCGCAAGATCAAAGCTGCGGGTAGCGCTCCATTCGGTCGCCGGCATGCCCTTGCTTGCGTCCCAGACGGCATAGGACCAGTGATAGGTGCCGGGCTCGAGTGCCGCGTCGGGGGTGAAGAAATTCAGCGGAATATCGGTAAACATCCGGGTCGTCTTGCCCGGAAATGCGGGATCGGACGACAGGCGCAGCACGTATCGTGCCTCGTCCTCGACCACCGGAAGCCAGGTGAACCGGGGTGGATTCTCTACCAGCGTGTCACCAGCGTTAGGCGCATACTGAATATTCAACCGCCCGGCGGTCGGTTCGTCGAGATAGGCTTTGCGGTCGCGAGGTGTTGCTAAGGGCATCGAGATGTTCCTGGACTCGTCAATCGTGTATCGGTCGTCACCGCCCGCCGAGTACCGACGGGCGGCGTCTCGGCCTCGTCAGCCGCCGTACTGGCGCTTGTAGGCCTTGTTCATCACGGCGATGACGTCCTGATAGCCCATCTTGTCGAGCGTGGAGACGTAAGCCTCCCAGTCGGACTTAACGTCGCCGGTGCCGAGGATCCAGGCCTGCTGACGCTCCAGCATGTAGGTCTTCAGCGAAGGCCAATACCTGTCGTAGATCGCCTGTTCTTCCTTGTTGAAGGCGACCCCGAGGAACTGGTCGATCAGCAGGTCATTGGCGTCGTAGAGTTCGATCCCCTTGCGAGCGGCTTCCGAGGTCCACTGCCACTCGTAGCGGTAGTCCTGCCAATAACCGCGATAGATCTGGGCCCCCACGAGATACATCTGGCTGTTGACCGGCTGGTCGCTGTTGAGCACCTCGGGCTTGTAGACCGGCTGGCCGTCGACCCTGTCCCAGGTCTGGCCTTCGACCCCGAAATTGGAGAGGAGCCGGCCGTATTCGCTGAACCAGAAATCGAAATACTTGATGGTCTCGATCGGATGCCTGTTCAGGTGCGAGATCGCCCAGCCGTCAGGCTTGATCGGAGTGCGGCGATGTTCCTCCATCCGGACACCCTTGGCGGAAGCCGGTGGCAGGAAAGGCACGAAGTTGAAGCCCGGGATCTTGTCTTTCAGGGCGTCATTGTAGCCGGAGGTCGATGCAAACCAGTCATGGGTCACGCCGCCCAGATTCTCGCCGAGCAGATAGTCCCGAGAGGACGATCCACGCGTGAAGATTTCCGGATCGATGAGACCTTCCTTGTACCACGCAGCGATATTGGCCATGCCGTCGCGGTAGGCTTCCTGCGCGTAGGGATGAACGACCTTCCCGTCCTTGACGAAGAAATCGTGATAGGTGTCGGAGCCGGATGAGCGGGCATCCCATAGCGTGAGCAGCCGGTTCACTTCCTCCCAGTCGCGCGCGAAGTAGGGGATCTCGTCCTTCAGGCCGTTGCCATTGGGATCCTGGTCGCGGAAAGCCACGAGGACGTCGTGGAGTTCATCCACCGTCTGCGGCTGCTGCAGCCCGAGCTTGTCCAGCCAGTCCTGACGGATATACCAGGCGCGCCCGAACTTGCCGTCGGGGAGATACGGGATGTAGTAGTAATTTCCGTCATAGGCCGAGATCGCCTGCTGCAGGCCCGGGTGACTGTCCCAGAAGGCCTGAATGTTCGGTGCGTGCTCTTTGACCAGCTCGTTGAGCGGAAGAAAGGCCCCTTCCGGACCATACTGGTTGACCGGCTGCTGGATCAGATTGCCGCCGACGATATCCGGCAGATTCCCCTGCGCCAGCAGCAGGTTCATCGCCTCGTTGTTGTCCTTGGTGTTTTTACCGGCGGTCGCGTCCTTCAGATGGATATTGGTCAGCTTGCGCGCTTCTTCCTCGACCGGATAGATCTTGCTCGCGTCCCCCCCGACCCCATAGCCCTGGGCCCGCGGCCAGTGCAGGTGGATCGTCAGTTCGAGCGGCTCATCGACGATCTTCATCTCCTCCTGAGCGAAGACGGGTCCCGTCAGGGCCGTCGAACCGAGTATCGCCAGTGTCAATGTTAGTTTCCGCATAGTTCTCCTCCTCTTGCGAAATTTGAATTGTCCAGCAGTCATTCCTTCACCCCGCCCAGCAGGATGCCCTTGCTGAAGTATTTCTGCAGGAAGGGGTAAATGAGCAGGATCGGGATGATCGAGCAGACGATGATCGCCGCACTGATCGTCTCGACCGAATAGGGAGCGGTCAGGAGCGAGTTGGCGAAGGACTCGTCATCCTGCAGGTCGACGATGACGTGGCGCAGGTAGACCTGAAGCGGGATCTTGCTGTCATCCTGCAGCAGCACCATGGCCCAGAAGAAGCCGTTCCAGCGGGATACGACACAAAACAACGCGACAGTCGCGATCGCCGGCTTCGACAGCGGAACGAAGACCTTCCAGAGCACCTGGAACTCATTCGCTCCATCCATCCGCGCCGCTTCCTCGAAGCTCTTCGGAATGCTTTCGAAGAAGTTGCGCAGCAGGATGATGTTGAAGCCGTTGACAGCAAACCCGATGATGATCCCGAAATAGCTGTCGAGCAGTCCGAGGTCCCTCATGTTCAGAAAGAACGGGATCATCCCGGCATGGAACCACATGGTGAAGGCCACCATCAGGTTCCAGAATCGCCGTCCCCAAAGCTGCGGTCGAGACAGCGCATAGGCCCCCGGAATGATGAAGGCGAGGCTCATCAGCGTGCCGCCGATCGTATAGATGAACGTGTTCTTGTAGCTCGTCCAAAACATCGGTTCGCTGAGGACCTGCTTGTAGGCTTCGAGCGTGAAGCCGACCGGGCCAAGCACCACGTTGCCCGCACGCGCCTCGAATCCGGTGCTCATTGACAGTGATGCAATGTAAATGAAGGGATACAGCGTCGAGAGGGCGAACACCCCGATCAGGACCACGTTCAGGAGAACGAAAAGCCTGTCTCCACGCGAATAGAGGTTCATGTTGGCCATCTGTATTCCCCTACCAAAGCGACGTGCGCGAGTAGCGCTTTGAGATCGTGTTCGCGGTCATCACGAGGACGAAGGCGACTACCGCATTGAACAGGCCGGCAGCAGCGGCAAGATCGTACTGGCCGCCCTGGATCCCCTGCCGGTAGATGAAGGTGTTCACCACATCAGCGGTCGAGTATGTTGCTGGCTGGTAGAGCAAGATGATCATCTCGAAGCCGACTTCGAGGATGTTCCCGATGCGGATAATCAGCATGATGATGATCGTGGGAAGGATCGACGGAATGGTGATCTTCCACATCATCTGCCAGCGCGACGCGCCGTCGACCACCGCAGACTCGTAAAGCGTCGGAGACACCCCAGCGATGGCGGCGAGATAGACGATCGACTGGAATCCGGCCTCCTGCCAGATGCCGGTCCCGATGAATATCGGCCTGAACCACTCGGCCTTGGTCAGGAAGTAGATCGGGTCGAATCCGAACCAGCCCAGGATGGTGTTCACGATGCCGGCTGAAGGTGAGAAGGCCGTCATGACGATACCGGCAATGATGACGGACGAGATGAAATGGGGCAGGTACACGATGGTCTGCGCCGTCTTCTTGAACGTCTGGTTCAGGATCTCGTTGAACATCAATGCGATCAGGATGGGCACAGGGAACCCGAACAGCAGGCCGTAGAAACTGATGATGACCGTATTCTTCAGAGCCCGCAGGAACTGATCGTTCTCGAACAGGGTCAGGAAATGCTCAAAACCGACCCATGGGCTACCGGCGACACCGCGAAAGACGCTGTAGTCCTTGAACGCGATCTGAAGGCCGTACATCGGCTTGTACAGAAAGACGAGAAGCCACAGGATCGTCGGCAGCAGCAGCACATAGAGTTGCCACTCCCGCTTCAGGTGATCTCCCACACGCTCGATCGTGCCGGGTCTGCGCTGGCGAACAGCTTCCTTCGCCTGAAGAACGATTTCCTCGGTCTTGCCGATCACCTGTCCGCTATTCGCACTCATCGGCCGCCTCCCTGGCCGTCGAAGGCCATGCCGGTCTTTGCGTCAAAGACCCGGATCAGGTGCGGTTCGACCGTAAAGCCCGAGACCCCGTTCAGGATGTCCATCTGTCCGATGGTTCCTGCGCGGATGATGAAGGGTTCGTCGAGCAGCGTCGTGTGGATCAGCGCCTCGGATCCCAGTGTTTCCACGAGGTCGAGTGTCACGTCGATACGGCCGGGTACGTCTGGGCCCGCGACCGTCACGAATTCGGGGCGGATGCCCAGAATGACCTCGCGACCAGCGCTGTTTGCCAAGGAGGGTACCGGTGCCAGTTCGATCGACTGGCCGCCGAATTCGGCGCGTAAGGCATCCGTGCCGTCGACAATCCTCGCCTTGACCATGTTCATCGGCGGTGAGCCGAGAAATCCCGCAACAAAGGTGTTTACCGGGTTGAGGAACAGATCCATCGGCGATCCGACCTGCTCGATCCGTCCGTCATGCATCACGACGATCCGGTCCGCCAGCGTCATTGCCTCGACCTGGTCATGCGTCACGTAGATGGAGGTTACCCCCAGCCTGTTGTGCAACCGCTTGATCTCGGCCCGCATCTGGGTGCGCAATTTTGCATCGAGGTTTGAAAGCGGCTCATCGAACAGGAACACCTTAGGGCGCCTGACGATCGCCCGTCCCATGGCGACGCGCTGGCGCTGGCCGCCTGACAGGTCTGCCGGGCGCCTTTCCAGATATGGCGTGAGGCCAAGAATATTGCCGACCTCCTCGACGGACGAGGCAATGTTTTGCTTGCTCTCGCCGCGGATTCGCAGGCCGAATGCAATGTTGTCGGCGACGTTGAGATGCGGATAGAGGGCGTAATTCTGAAACACCATCGCGACATCGCGATCTTTTGGCGCCACGCGATTGACCCGTCTTCCATAGATGGTCAGATCACCGTCTGTGATTTCTTCGAGCCCTGCGATCATGCGCAGCGTCGTCGATTTGCCGCACCCCGACGGACCGACAAGCACGATGAATTCTTTTTCCTGAACTTCGAGGTCGATCCCGTGGACGACCTGAAGCGCGCCATAGGCCTTCACGATTCCATTGAGTTGTACGCCTGACATCAAGCCTCCCGCTCTTCCAGCGTCTGGCGAGCTACAGCGCCCTCTCTCCAGGCGCCGTGCTGCTCTCACGCAAACTGGTATACTAGAATTAAATCTGGTATACTAGTAAAAAATGGGCTACAGTTTCGGAAATGATGTGAAGTGATTGGAAAGAAAAGCGAATGCCGTACGCCACAGGTGCTGTGTGATTGACGGCTGAGCCAATTGTGATCGAGCTCTTCTCTGGTGGCGATTAATGCGTTTCGGCAAGCCGTCTGAATGGATATGGAGGAGACGGTGAAACGGATGCGAGATGATATGCGCCGGGAGCCGCGTCGGTGCTAGGCGCAGAAGATGGCGGACATGGAAGTGCAGAGAAGAGGGGATATGCAGATGAGGCTCGGTGAACATCGGACGAATGTCGATGACATATTCGACTACCTTCACGACGAAATCCTCTCGCTTCGCCTCAAACCCGGCGAAAAGATTTCGGAAGCGGAAATCGCCGCTCGTTTCGGGGTGTCGCGCCAGCCTGTGCGCGATGCTTTCAGCCGGCTCGCAAATCTCGATCTCTTGCTAATTCGCCCGCAACGCGCCACCGAGGTGAAGCGCTTCTCCGCACGCGAAATCGAGAAATCGCGTTTCGTGCGGGCTGCGGTGGAGTCCGAGGTCCTGAGGCGGGCGGCAAAGCTCTGCGACGCGGAAGGCGCGAAACTGCTCGATGCGGCCCTCGCCGACCAGCAGCGCGCCATCGAGGAGGTCGATGTCGATGGTTTCGGTGCACTGGATTACGACTTCCACAAGAGACTTTGTCTGATCGCCGGTGTGGACTATGCGTTCGAGGTGATCACCTCGGAAAAGATCAAGGTCGATCGTCTCTGCATTCTCGGCTTGTCCAAGGAAGATCGTATGCCGCAATTGGTAGCCGATCATCTTGCTATTGCCGCAGCCGTTAAGGCAAACGACGCAGAGAAAGCGGTGGAACTCGGCATGCTGCACCTCTCGCGCCTCGACGACACCATCACCCGCATCGCCCATATCAACGCCCATTATTTCGAACCGGCATTGGATTGAAGGCAGCAATCAGCGACCGCTGTCGGATATGGATCGATGTATCTCCCCTGAAGGGCCTTCCTGGCTCACCGTGAAAGACGAACGAAAGACATGTTCCGGTCCTCTCCGATACCGGTGACCGAAGGTCCGACAGCCCGCCACGTATTCGCCCTTGCCTGGCCGATGACGCTGAAGGCGATCATGTTGCATGGGACCGTTGTCATCGACACCTATCTTGTCTCCTCGCTGGGAGAGAGCGCCATTGCTGCGATGGGTCTTTCGACCGCCGTGGCCGGCCTGGTGCTTGGGGCAATCCTGGCCTTCGCAAACGCCATGCAGATCCGGACTGCACAGGCCTTCGGCACGAACGATCGCATCTTCCTCAAGTCAGTCTTTGCTTCGGGTATGGCAGTCAGCCTGGCGATCGGGTTGATAGGCCTGACAACAATTTTCCTGTTCGGCGACGCGTTGCTGGATGTCATGGCGCCGACAGTCGAGATTGGATCCCTTGCGAAGGACTATCTGGCGATATTTTCCCTCGTGATTCTGGGCGAAGCCATTGGCCAGGTAATTTCCAGCCATTTCAACGGATGCGGGCGGACGCGACTGCCGCTTTACAGCTTTCTTTTGGCTGTCCCGATCAACATCGCCTCTAGTATCGTATTGATCCACGGATTCTTGGGGCTTCCTGCCTTCGGTGTAGCGGGAGCCGCCATGGGAAGCGCCATCGCGGTTACCGCGCAGGTATCCTATCTCATCCTCCGGTTTGCGCGGGTCGATGGTGGTCTCCTGAGGCTATCCGGCTGGCGGCAATCGGATTTCGCCGCAACGTTGCGCCGACATCTCGGATTTTCGCTGCCAATTGCAGCAACATTTTTCAGCGCAACCTTCGCCATGCAGGTCAGCGCGCTGATCTATGCCCGCCTGAGCCTCAATGAATTTGCCGCGATGACGATCATCGGCCCTTGGATAATGGTGACGGGAACGGTCGGCATGCAATGGGCGCAAGCGACAGGGATCATCGTCGCGCAACTTCTCGGTCAGAAGACGGAGAAGGATGTCCTCGAGCGGTTTCTCGCCAGTGCCTGGCGCGGCGCTTTCGTTGCATCCGGCGCTGTCGCGGTGCTGCTATGCGCTGTGTGCCTGTCGGCCGACTGGCTGTATTCCGATCTGGGTGCGGAAACCCGCGTCATTCTCTTGGGCTTCTTGCCGGTCCTCTTGATCCTGCCCTTTCCGAAAGGTTCGAATGCCATATGCGGCAATACTCTGAGGGCGAGCGGCGATACGGTCTACGTCATGCACATCTTTATCTGGGCACAGTGGCTCTTCCGTATTCCCGCAACTGCCATCGCGGTCCTCTACCTTCAACTTCCGGCAGCCTGGGTCCTGTCTATCCAGCTCTGGGAAGAATTCCTGAAGTTTCCAGCCTTTCACAGACGCCTTCATCGGGGCGACTGGAAGGATTCTGAAGTGTCGGAGTAAAGTGGCGGGAGCGGGCAGGCGAGGGCTTTTCAAGGGTCAGGAACATGATGTTGCAGGGGCCGAGCAGCTCGGACATCGGCAGCCATCCTCTCTGATCCATGAAGGGCATGGCATGCGCGTCATTGGCCACCGTTCCACGACGAGAAGCCGCAGGTTGCCGCAAGTTGAGCTCTTGTGCTTGTCGGGCGCTCAGCCGCCCACGAAGACGCGCTTTCGTGCATTGTCGATATGGGCTCGCATCGCGTTTCGCGCAGCTTCTGCATCCTGGCGCTCAATCGCTGCGTAGATCGCTTCGTGTTCCGCCTGAACCAGTCGCAGGCGCTCCGTCGATTTGCTCAGCGAGAGGTTGCGCGTCAGGTTCAGGCCGGTGATGATATTTGCGTGCATGGACGTACGCACGGAGACGAAATAGTGATTGTCGGAAGATGAGCAGACGATCGCGTGGAATTTTTCATCCGCATCGACGCCCAACTCTCCTTGCTGCACGCAGCGCTCCAGCTCATCCAGTGATTGCCTCAGAAGTGCCAATTGCTCAATGGACCGCCGCTCGGCAGCCAGCATCGCTGCTTCCCCTTCGATCGCCATGCGAAACTCGAAAGTCCGTTGTATATCGGCGATTGATCCGATGGGGGCGAAGGTCAGAACAGCGCGATCGGGTTGCTTTTGGACATACGAACCCGATCCCTGCGTTGAGACGATCACGCCATCGATCTTCAACTGTTTCAGCGCCTGGCGGAGAATTGGCCGCGAAACGCCAAAGCCTTCGCTCAGCTCAATTTCTGTCGGCAGCTTCCCGCCAACGGGGATTTCGCCACTAACGATCTTCGCCAGGATCTGCTCATAAACGGTGTCGGATAGCGTTCTGTCTCGCTCTTCCCGTCGAGACTGCCGAGCGCTCGACAGCAGGCTCGCCGCTAGCGTCCGTTGATTTGCCTCCATTCGAGATACTTTCCTTCGATTTCGGGGTCCGTCGGTGGATAAAGTCCAAAGATGGACGCACCTTCTTTCACCTTCTCCATAACGAAATCCTCGAATATTGTCATCTCGGTCGCTTCATTCGCGATTTCCTCGGCCAGATGACGAGGAATGCATACAACGCCCTCATTGTCTCCGACCATGACGTCCCCCGGAAACACAGCCACGCCGCCACAGCCGATCGGATCGTTGATGGCTACCGCATGGTGCTTCGTCAGATTGGTCGGAGCACTCGGGCGTACATGATAGGCGGGCATTTCGAGTTCCGCGATTTCAGGGCTGTCGCGAAAGCCGCCGTCTGTCACAAGACCGGCACATCCACGCGATTGCAGCCGGGCGGCAAGAATGCAGCCGGCGGAGGCCGCACTGGCATCACCGCGAGAGTCGATGACGAACACGGCCCCTTCGGGGCATTCTTCGACGCCTTTGCGCTGCGGGTTGTTCCTGTCCGCGAAGGACTCCAGAACATCGAGATCTTCACGCGCCGGAATGTAGCGGAGCGTATACGCGGTTCCGACCATGTTTTCACCGGAACGAAGCCTCTGCGGTCCCTGCAGGAAGATGTTCCGCAGACCCTTCTTGAACATCGCAGTGGTGAGCGTCGCCGTGCTGACCGCCATGAACTTGGCGTGCAATATCGGATCCAGCTTCATCATGTCTCACTTCCTGTGTCGCCAATCTGTCAGAGACAGATTTGATTGAATATGGCGGGTTCGGGCTTGTATTCCGCTAGTCGCTCCGAGGCCCGAACCCGGGATTTTTAGCCGATAATGCTTGGCAGCCAGAGCGAAATCGCGGGCACGTAAGTCACCAGCAAAAGCGCGACCAGCAGGGCCAGATAGAATGGCCAGATGGTTCTCAATGCGGTCTCGATCTTGACCTTGCCGACCGCACAGCCGACGAAAAGGCAGGTTCCGACAGGGGGGGTGCACAGCCCGAGGCCGAGATTGATCAGCAGCATTATGCCGAACTGGATTGGATCCATGCCCAGCCCCTGGGCGATCGGCAGGAAGATCGGCGTGCAGATCAGAATGAGTGCCGCCATGTCCATGATCATCCCAAGCATCAGAAGGATGACGTTGATCATCAGCAATATGACGATTGGATTGTCTGATACGGACAGCAGGGCATCGCTCAGCGCCGTCGGCACGTCATAGAGCGCCAGCAGCCAGGCAAAAGAGCCTGCAAAGGCGATGAGGATCATCACCATAGCCGTGGTGCGCACCGACGATGTAACGCAGGTGACAAACGCCTCGAACGATAGTGTCCTGTAAACGACGGCCGTCAAAACGAGCGCATAGATGGCTCCAAATGCACCGCTCTCGGTAACCGTGAAGACACCGGACAGCACGCCGCCGACGATGATGACAGCCGTGAAGAGGCCGGGCAGGGCCTGCATCGCCGCACGTGCCGTTTCCCGCCAGCCGGGAAATGCCTCCGAAGGATAATTGTGTCGAACCGCGATCACGTATGCCGCGATTGCCAGGCAGACGCACATCAGTATGCCCGGAATGACGCCCGCAATGAACAGCTTCGATACGGAGATTCCGCCACCGGCAGCTACGGCGAAGATGATCATGTTGTGGCTGGGTGGAATGACGATGCCCGCGATGGAGGATGTCACCGTGACGTTGACGGCAAAGTCCGGTCTGTAGCCTTTTTCCTTCATCACCGGGATCAGGATGGAGCCGAGTGCTGAAATGTCTGCAATGGCAGAGCCCGAGATCCCTCCGAAAAGCATGCTGGAGAAGATGTTGACGGTCGCCAGGCCGCCGCGGACATGGCCGACAAGGGTCGTTGCAAAACGCACCAGATGCTGGGCGATGCCGCCATGCATCATCAGTTCGCCAGCAAAGATGAAGAATGGGATGGCCAGCAACGAAAACGAGGACACACCGGCGACCGAACGCTGGAATGTCATCAGCAGCGGCATGCCTTCATAGGCGAAGGTGACGGCCGCGGCTATTCCCATCGCAAAGGCAACCGGCAATCCAAGCACGACGGTTAAGCCGAATATTCCAAGCAGAATTGTCAGGCCCATTTCAGTGCTCCCTACCGGAGGCGGACTGTTCGATGAGCTGAACGGCACGCGATAAAACTCGAATTGCGCAAAAGAGAGCGATCAGTCCTCCGCACAGTGCGGCCGACAGGCTTCTGACGCCTTCCGGCAAATTCAGCATTGGCAGGAGCGTTGGCCAGCCGAAACGCACGAGCTCGATGCTGCTCAGGCACATGACGGCCCCGAAGATCGCGAGCGCAATATCGCAAAGCAGGAGCACGATCTGATTGAGCCCAACCGGCAGCATGTCGCGGAACAGCGTGACGCCCAAATGGGTATCTTCCTTCACACCGACGGCTGCACCAAGAAACGTGATGTAGCAGATCAGCAGCAGCGCCAGCTGCTCAACCCAGGTCGGGGTGGTATTGAGGACATACCGGCCGAATACCAGCCAGCCGAAGGACCCAATCAGCAGGACCAGAGCCAGAGATGCCACTGCAAGGCAAAGCTGGGAGAGTCGCGCCGAGGCCATCTCGAGAAAATCCCGAGCTGTCACCAATGTCTTCATGTCGATTTTCCAGATTGATGAAGCGGAACGCGGCGAGAGCCGCGTCCCGAACATGCCGCTAGTCGGCGTTGCGGATCAGGTTGACGAGGTCAGTGAGTTCCGGATTATCGGCCAGGAACTTGTCATAGACGCTTGCCATGGCTGCCTGGAATGCAGCCTTGTCCTCGACGGTGTTGACCACCGTCCCGCTGGACTTCACCTTCTCCATACTCGCCTTTTCACGCTCGGCCCATTCCGCACGTTGCATGGCGGTGCTCTCCTTCCCGACCTCACGGATGATCGCCTGATCTTCCGGCGAAAGCCCATCCCAGGTCTTCTTGGACATGCACAGGCATTCCGGGATGATGAGGTGTTCGGAGAGCGAGAAATACTTGGCGACTTCGTAGTGATTGGTGGATTCATAGGACGGGGAATTGTTCTCCGCGCCGTCGACCACGCCCGTCTTGAGGGACTGGTAGACTTCACCAAAGGCCATCGGTGTCGCATTGCCGCCCATCGCTTCGATCATTCCAACGAACAGGTCGTTGCTCATGACGCGAACCTTCATGCCGGAGACATCCGAAGGTGCGTTGATGGGACGCTTCGAATTGTAGAACGATCTGGCCCCAGCGTCATAGAAGCCGAGCGCGACAAGACCCTTCGCCTCAAGTCCCTTTCCGATGGCTTCGCCAGCTTCACCGTCCATCAGGCGATGCATCTGGTCGATACCCTTGAAGATGAAGGGCAGCGAAACGACGTTGGTTTCGGGCACGGCCTGCCCCATTGGTCCAAGGCTGAAGACCCCGAAATTGATCACGCCCAGGCGGGTCTGCTCGATCGCGTCGGGCTGGTCGCCCAGGACGCCGGAATGGAAGACCTTGCCGGTGATCCGGCCTTCCGTCTTTTCGGCGACGCGCGACATGAAGAAATCCATTGCGTGCGAAACCGGATATTCCGCGACATGGATGTTCCATCCGCGCCAGGTTTCCGCGCTCGCTGGCGTGCTTGTCACTCCCGTTCCGCCAACGCACAGCGCTACTGCTAGGGCCAGCTGCGACAGCCGGCGCTTGATGATCGTTGCCATATGATCCTCCCTCTATGACACTTCAACGATATGTGATGTGCCACGATATCAGAACCGCCGCAAGAAATTTTTACAAATACTTACAAATTTGCCCGGACCGGTATTTTCGTGGGGGGAGTGCTCGGACGGCAGATGGAATGGTCTTCTGAACGGGATTTATCGCAGCAGCGCTGGAGATCGCGAGCGGGCGGCACGCGGAAAACGAAGGTGACGGAGTTGCACGGTTGTGGCCGACGCTATCTCGCCTGGGCTCGGGCATTGCGCGCTCTGGGCGGCGCCGCTTCGGCATATGCCGGCGCGTGCCCCCTGGCTGAAATGCCCGCGCTTTCAGAAATCCCGGGAATGAGATCGACCTGCAGTCCCGCCATTTGCAATTCCGTGATCATGCTGGCTACCGCCTCCGACGCTGCCGCGTCTCCGGCCTTCAACAGCACCACGCGTTTTCCCGTCCGTGCAAGTCCGGTCACCAATTGGCGCAGGTTCATGTCGCGCCCGGGCTCGTCTTCCTCGACCGCCCCGACAAGCATGCGCTTGGCCTCCCGCCTTGCCAGTTCCAGCACGTCGGAAGAGACGCCGTCATCAAAGAGAATGAGGTCTGCCGATTGCAGGCAGCGGACGGCCTTGAGTGTCAGCAGTTCCGCGTCGCCTGGCCCGGCGCCGACAATGGTCACCGAACCCGTGATCGGCAGGCTGCAGAGCCTTTCGACATCTGAGACGAGCTCCTGCCGGTCGAGCTCGCTGGGTGGCTTCGTCGATGAGAAGCAGCGATCGACGAAGCGCTCCCAGAAGGCGCGCCGCTTCGGCCCGGGCTCCAATTGACTGTTCACGGTCGTGCGCAGCGCTTGCGCCGTCGCGGCCCACCCCTTGAGCGACGGAGGCAGGAGCGTTTCGACCCGTCGGCGAATGGCCTGGGCGAGGATCGGGGCTGCCCCATCCGTCGAGATGGACAGGATGACGGGTGAGCGATTGACGATGGAGCCGAATTGGAACTGGCAATAGGCGGGTCTGTCGATGACGTTGAATGCGACGCCGGCCGCACGCGCCGCACAGGAAAAGGCGCGCGCTTCGTCGTCGCTCTCGCAATCAGCGATGGCCATGACGGCTCCGTGAAATACGCCGGTATGCCAGGGCCGGTTCTGCACCACGACCTTCTTGCCTTTGACCAGATCCTGCATGGCCGCACCGATCCCCTCGGCTTCGGCGTAGACGTCAACATGCGCTCCGCAGGCCGCCAGAAGTTCGGCCTTCCAGGCGGCCGCATCCGATCCACCGGCAATGACGGCCCGCTTGTCCGTGAGGTTCCAGAACACCGGAAGTTTGGCCAGGGGTTCGATCCGCCCTGGGTCTTCATTCTGCTGCGAGGAGCGCTTGCGCATCGATGATCCTCCTGATTTCCGGGCGGCAAGAGCCGCAATTGGTTCCAGCACTGAGCAATTGGCCGATGGCCTCTACCGATCTGCAGCCTTGGCCGACGGCACGGGCGATCTCCTTTGCGCCCACCGAAAAGCAGGCGCAGACGGTCGCTCCCTTGTCTGGCTGGCCTGCACCGGGACGCCCCGCCACGATCCGCGAACGGGCGGTGGCATCGGCATGGTCGGTGAGCAACTGGTCGACAGCCCATTGCCGCGAAACGGCCACCGGAGAACGCGATGCGAAGAACGCGGCCACCAGCCGGGATCCACGCAAGGCGAGGATCCGGCAATCTCCGGCCGCGACATCGCGGTAGCGCACAATCTCGATATCCTCATCCAGGCCGAGGCTCTGGCTGAGCCAGGTCTCGAACCCGCCTTCCGGTTCATCTCCGGCCAGCTCGAGCCGGTAGCCGTTTTCGGCCTTTGCGATCGCCCAGTATTCGAAGGGCAGATGTGTTGGCTTCTCCGCGGCCACCAGAAAGGCATGAAAGGTGGTCGCATGACGTGCGAGTGAAACGCGGCTCTGCTTGAGCGCCGGCTGGCCGGAGACAGGATCGACATCCGGTTTAACGAGTGTGTCCACCCGTGCCGGGAATGCTGTTTCATCCGTCCAGTGCATCGGCACGAAAAGCGACCCACGCGCCTGTCGCTCCGTCAGCAGGGCACGCACGAGGATGAAGTGCCCCTTGTCGTCCGCAATCTTGACCAGGTCGGCATCGCGGAGCCGATGCACGGCTGCGTCGAGCGGATGGATCTCGCAGAAAGGCTCGGCCAGATGCGCGGAAAGGCGCGCGCTCTTCCCGGTTCGGGTCATCGTGTGCCAATGGTCGCGCACGCGTCCGGTGTTCAGCACGAAGGTGCCATGTGCAAGTTCTACAGGCAGAAGGGGGGGCTGGACGGGGACGAAACGCGCCTTGCCGTCAGGGAAATAGAACTGGCCGTCCGCGAAAAACCGTTCCTTTGCCGCTCCAGCCAGGGGCCGGGGCCACTGGAAGGGGACGAGCGCCTCATATTGATCCCGGTTGATCGCTGCAAAGGCGCCGATGTCGAAATCGCGGGCGCCGTCGTTCTCGAAGGCGGAAAGGGCGGCATGTTCAGCGAAAATCGCGGCCGGCGAGTCGAAGTCGAAAGCGGTTGCAAAGCCCATGCGCTTGCCAACTTCGGTGACGTGCCACCAGTCGGGACGCGCTTCTCCAGGCGCCACGAGAAACGGCCGTTGGCGTGAAATCCGTCGCTCGGAATTGGTAACCGTGCCGGATTTCTCGCCCCAGCCGGTGGCCGGCAACAGGACATGCGCGAGGCGTGCCGTGTCGGTATTCTTCTGCATGTCCGAAACGACAACGAACGGGCAGGCCTCGATGGCCTTTTTGACCTTGTCGGCATCGGGCATCGAAACCACAGGATTGGTCGACATGATCCAGAGCGCCTTCACCCGTCCGTCGGCAACGGCATCGAACAGATCGACGGCTTTCAAGCCGGGACGCCCGGCGATCTGTGGCGAAGCCCAGAATCGCTGCACCCGCTCCCGGTGTTGCGGATCCTCGATCGCCATATGCGCTGCCAGCATGTTGGCGAGCCCGCCGACCTCACGCCCACCCATGGCATTCGGCTGGCCGGTGAGGGAAAACGGGCCCATACCCTGCCGACCAATACGACCCGTCGCCAGATGGCAATTGATGATGGCATTGACCTTGCCGCTTCCGGACGCCGACTGGTTCACCCCCTGGCTGTAGCAGGTCACGACCCGTTCGGTGCTGGCGAAAAGCCAGAAGAACTGGCGGATCAGCATGCCGGACAGACCGGTCGCTTCCGAGAGGTCCGCCATCGACATGCGCGATGCCGCAAGCAGAGCATCTGAAAAACCTGTCGTATGTCTGCCCACAAAGCCCTGATCTATCCTGTCGGTGTCGGCCAGATGGGTCAGCAGGCCATTGAACAGGGCCACATCCCCGTCCGGGCGCACGGAAAGATGCAGGTCGGCAAGGTCGGAGGTAGCAGTTCTTCGCGGATCGATGACGACAATCTTCATCGCCGGTCGAGAGGCCTTGGCGGCCGCGAGGCGTTGGTAGAGGACCGGGTGACACCAGGCAAGGTTCGATCCGACCAGAACAACGAGGTCTGCGAGTTCGAGATCCTCATAGGTGCCCGGAACCGTGTCGGCCCCGAAGGCCCGGCGGTGGCCAGCGACCGAAGAGGCCATGCAAAGCCTTGAATTCGTGTCGATGTTGCCAGAACCGATGAAGCCCTTCATCAGCTTGTTGGCGACGTAATAGTCCTCGGTCAGGAGCTGGCCGGAGAGATAAAAGGCCACGGAATCCGGCCCATGCTCGGCGATCGTGCGGCTGAAACGATCCGCGACGAGATCGAGTGCCGTGTCCCAGTTCGCCCGCTGCCCGTATATTTCCGGAAACAGCGCGCGTCCGTCTTCGTCCAGCGTTTCGGCAAGCGCCGAGCCCTTCGAGCACAGGCGGCCGAAATTGGCAGGATGCTCCGGATCACCCCGGACGCTGACGGTCCCCGTATCATCGACGCTTGCGATCACGCCGCAACCGACGCCGCAATAGGGGCAGGTGGTGCGGGTTTCGCACGTCATGGATCACTCCGCCGCCACGAGGGCGCTCTCGAGCGCGATCGACAACTGCCCGTCGATGTTGCGGATCGGGATGGTGCGGACAGCACCTTCGTCTGCGCCCAGCGCCTTGCCGGTCTCGAGCGAAATCACCCAGTTATGCAGCGGGCAGGTAACGGAAGTGCCGTGCACGATGCCTTGCGTCAACGGCCCGCCCTTGTGGGGGCAATGATCCTCGATCGCATAGACCAGATTCTCAGCCGTCCGGAAGACCCCGATCTTGCCCTGCGGCGTCTTCACGCAGCGCGCGCCGCGAAGGGGAATGTCGTCGATCGTGCCGATAGCGATCCAGTTCATGAGCATGCTCCTTGTTGTTTCTTCCTTTCCCCCCGCAGGCGGGAGAAAGGAACTACTCCGCCGCCGCCGAGTATCCGACGGTCGCCATCGGATTGAACTCGTGCTTGTCCTTGCCGGACACGCGTTCCGACCAGGGATCGACCTGTGCGAATTTCTGGGAGAAGACGAAGCGTTCGTAATAGGCCCGGCGCTTGTCCGGATCCTCCATGATCTGGCGACGGATCTCGTCATGACCGATACGCTTGGCCCATTTGTAGATGCGCTCGAGATAGCGACCCTGCTCGCGATACATCTGGGTCAGCGCCACGATATGCTCCAGCGCCTCGTCCTCGGTCTTCACAAGCCCCAGGACATCGGTACCCTTGATATCGAGACCTGCAGCACCGGCGAAATGGATCTCGAAGCCGGAATCCACGCAGATCACGCCGATGTCCTTGCAGGTCGCCTCCGCACAGTTGCGCGGACAGCCGGACACAGCGAGTTTCAGCTTGGCCGGAGTCCAGGAACCCCACATGAATTTCTCGATGCGGATGCCAAGCCCGGTCGAATCCTGCGTGCCGAAACGGCACCAGTCGGAACCGACGCAGGTCTTCACGGTCCTCAGTCCTTTGGCATAGGCCTGGCCCGAGACGAAACCGGCCTTGCCGAGATCGGCCCAGACGGCTGGCAGGTCTTCCTTCTCGATGCCGAGAAGGTCGATGCGCTGGCCTCCGGTGACCTTGACGAGGGGGATCTCGAACTTGTCGACGACATCGGCGATGGCGCGCAGCTCGGCAGCGTTGGTTACGCCACCCCACATCCGCGGCACGACGGAATAGGTGCCGTCCTTCTGGATGTTTGCGTGCACGCGCTCATTGATGAAACGGGACTGGTAGTCGTCTGCATATTCGTCAGGCCAGTCGCTGACGAGGTAGTAATTCAAGGCCGGCCGGCATTTGGCGCACCCGCAGGAGGTTTTCCATTCGAGTTCCTGCATCACCGCCGGGATCGTCTTCAACCCCTTGGCCTTGATCAGTCGGCGCACGTCGTCATGCCCGAGTTCGGTGCAGGTGCACATCGGCGTGACCGCAGCCGGGTTGTAGGCGTCGCCGAGTGTGAGCGCCATGAGTTGCTCGACAAGGCCCGTGCAGTTGCCACAGGAGGCCGACGCCTTGGTATGTGCGCGCACGCCATCCAGTGTCGTCAGACCTTTGCCCGTGATAGCCGCGGTGATTTTGCCCTTGCACACGCCGTTGCAGCCGCAGATTTCCGCATCATCCGGCAAGGCTGCAACGGCCGCCATAGGGTCCAGCGGAGACCCTCCCTGGTAGGACTGGCCGAAGATCAGTGTGTCGCGCATCTCCGATATGTCGGTCTGCTTCTTCAGGAGATCGAAGAACCAGGAACCATCGGCGGTTTCTCCATAGAGGACTGCGCCGATGATGCGGTTTTCCTTGAGAACCAGACGTTTGTAGATACCGGATGCTGCATCGCGCAGCACGATTTCCTCGCGATCCGGCGCCTCGCCGAAGTCTCCGGCGGAGAAGAGGTTGATACCGGTCACCTTGAGCTTCGTATTGACGACCGAGCCATGATATTCGGCGTCGCCGCCGGTCAGGCGGTCGGCCAGAACGCGGGCGCTTTCGTAGAGTGGGGCCACGAGGCCGTAGCAAATACCGCGATGCTCGGCACATTCCCCGAGCGAGAAGATCGAGGCATCCGAAGTCATCATGCCGTCGTCGACGACGATGCCCCGGTTGACGGCAAGGCCCGCATCCTTGGCAAGTTGGGATGCCGGACGAATGCCGACCGCCATGATGACCATGTCGCCGGCAATCACCCTGCCGTCTTCGAGCTCGATCCCTTCGACCCTGTCGGTGCCAAGAATCTGCTTCGTGTTTGCCTTGGTGATGATCTCGATTCCACGCTCCGTGAGCGCCTTTTCCAGAAGATAGGCGGCTGCCGGATCAAGCTGCCGCTCCATGATCGTTGGCATCAGGTGGATGACGGTCACCTCCATGCCCTGGCGCTTGAGGCCATAGGCTGCCTCGAGGCCGAGAAGCCCACCGCCGATGACGATCGCGCGGCCTTTGCGCTCGGCGATCTCCAGCATTTTTTCGACATCGTCGAGGTCGCGATAGGCAAGCACGCCTGGCAGCTGATGGCCCGGAACCGGGATGATGAAGGGGAGCGACCCCGTCGCGATGACCAGCTTGTCATAACCGGCGGTGATGCCATTCGCCGATGTCACCGTCTTTGCCAGACGGTCGATCTCCGTGACCCTTGCGCCCTTGTGGAGCGTCACGCCCTGCGCGGCATACCAGGCATCGTCATGGATCACGATGTCCTCATAGGCCTTCTCGCCGGAGAGAACGGGAGAAAGCATGATGCGGTCGTAATTGACCCGCGGCTCCGCGTTGAAGATCGTTGTCTCATAGAGACCGGGCGCCTTCTCGAACAGTTCTTCCAGCATGCGGCCCGGCGCCATGCCATTGCCGATGATGACCAGTTTTTCCGCCATGGGTCTCACTCCGCAGCTTCTACGAAGCGATGACGTTCGTAGAGGAATTTCAACACGGCCTCGCGGCATTTGAGGTAGGTGCGATCCGAGGCGAGCTCGATCCGATTGCGCGGGCGCTCGATCGGCACGTCGAGGATCTCCCCGATCCGGGCCGCTGGACCGTTCGTCATCATCACGATCCGGTCGGAGAGCAGCACGGCTTCGTCGACGTCATGAGTGATCATGATCATCGTATTGCCGAGCCGGCCGTGGATCTCCATGACAGCATCCTGCAGGTGCGCACGCGTCAGGGCATCGAGCGCGCCGAACGGCTCGTCGAGGAGAAGAACCTTCGGCTCCATCGACAGGGCCCGGGCGATGCCGACGCGCTGTTTCATGCCGCCCGAAATCTCGGCCGGGCGCTTGTCTTTCGCATGGCCCATCTGCACCAGGTCGAGATTGTGCATCACCCAGTCATGTTTTTCGGCCTTGGTCTTGCGCCCGGAAAACACTTTCGAGACGGCCAGATTGACGTTCTCATAGACGGTGAGCCAGGGCAGAAGCGAGTGGTTCTGGAAGACGACGGCACGGTCCGGACCCGGCTCGTTGACCTCCTGGTTTTCCAGAAGCACGGCGCCGGCGCTAACGCGTGTGAGCCCGGCAATCAGGTTCAGCAAAGTCGACTTCCCACAGCCAGAATGGCCGATGATCGAGACGAATTCACCCTTCTCGATGGTGAGTGTGATGTCCTTGAGGACTTCGGCGCGGACGCCGCCGCGTTCGAAACTTTTGTCGATGTGATCGATCTTGAGATAGCTGGACATGATGGCATCCCCCTCAGTTCTTGGCTGTGCCACGGGTGACGACGCTGCCCAGCAGTGCGACGAGCTTGTCGAGGACGAAGCCGGTCACGCCGATATAGACGAGCGCCACGATGATGTCGGGGAGACGAGACGAATTCCACGCATCCCAGATGAAGAAGCCGATGCCGACGCCGCCGGTCAGCATTTCGGCCGCGACGATTGCAAGCCAGGAGAGGCCCACGCCGATGCGAAGACCGGTGAAGATGTAGGGCGCCGCGGCCGGCACCATGATCCGGACGAAGAATTCCAGCGGGTTGAGACGCAGAACGCGGGCAATGTTGCGATAGTCGTCGGGAATATTGCGCACGCCGACGGCCGTATTGATGATCACCGGCCAGATCGACGTGATGAAGATGACGAAGATTGCGGACGGATTCGAATCCTGGAAGGCGGCGAGCGAGAGGGGCAGCCAGGCGAGCGGCGGCACGGTGCGCAGAATCTGGAAGATCGGATCGAGACCGCGCATGGCCCAGATGGATTGTCCGACGACGGCCCCGAGGAAAACGCCGACGATGGCGGCGAGGCCGAAGCCCATGGCGACGCGCTCCAGGGACGTCAGGACACGCCAGGCGAGGCCGATATCCTGCGAACCGTTTACGAAGAAGGGATCGACGATCAGATCGTAGCTCTCGAACCAGACCTGCGAGGGTGGTGGCAGGGTGGCGCCCGGTTGGGAGCAGGTGAGCTGCCAGATACCCAGGAGCACCAGCGTGACCAGGAGCGGCGGAAGCGTGTTGCGAGCAAGTCCGAGCCCGGCGCGCCTCACATCGAACTTCGGCGTTGTGCGCTTCGCCAGGTGAACAACGATGCCATTCCGGCTTTGGGAGGCAGGAATCGACTCGGTCTCTGCTTTTCGAGCGGTGGCGGTCATGGAAATATCCTCTGCGCGTATCGAATTGGAAGCGGGGTGTTTCCCTGCCCAAGCCGTTGCCGGACTGGGCAGGGAAAAGGCCGCAGCGTCAGGCGCTTGCCTTGATGGCGAGGCTGTCGAGATAGGCCTGCGGATTCTCCGGATCGAAGACCTTGCCGTCGAAGAAGGTTTCCGGGCCGCGGGAGGTGGAAGCCGGGATGTCGGCGTCGGCAACGCCGAGGTCCTTGGCGGCATCGCGCCAGATGTCCTCGCGGTTGACCTTGTCGACCAGCGCCTTGATGTCGGTATCGGGCGCGAGCTTGCCCCAGCGGACATTCTCGGTGAGGAACCAGGCGTCATGGCTCTTGAAGGGATAGGACGCGTGCTCCTTCCAGAACTTCATTTCCAGTCCGGAATCATCCACCACGCGGTCATTGCCGTAGTTGATCGTGCCCTTGAGGCGTCCAGCCACGTCCTTCGGCGGCACGTTGAACCACTGGCGCTTGCCGAGGATCGCCGACATTTCCTCCTTGTTGTCCATGCTGTCAGCCCACATCTGGGCCTCCATCACGGCCATCAGAAGAGCCTTGGCGGCGATCGGGTTCTGCTCGATCCAGTCGGATCGGAGACCCAGCGCCTTTTCCGGATGGCCCTTCCAGAGCTCACTCGTCGTACAGGCCGTGAAGCCGATCCCCTGATTGACCAGCTGCTCGTTCCATGGCTCACCCACGCAGAAGGCGTCCATGTTCCCGACCTTCATGTTCGCCACCATCTGTGGCGGGGGAACGACGATGGTCGATACGTCCTTGTCAGGGTCGATGCCGCCGGCAGCCAGCCAGTAGCGCAGCCAGAGATCATGGGTTCCACCGGGGAACGTCATGGCGACCTTCACCTCGCCGCCGGCAGCCTTCTTGGCTGCGAACACGTCCCTCAGCTTGGATGCGTCGAGCTGGACACCGGTCTCGGCATATTCCTTGGAAACCGAGATGCCCTGACTGTCCAGATTGAGGCGCGCCAGGATCGACATTGGAACGGGCACATTGTTCTGCGTCACCGTGCCTGCCGAGATGAGGTAGGGCATCGGGGTCAGAATATGTGCGCCGTCGATTCCGTTCGATCCGCCGCCGAGCACGAGATTGTCTCGTGTGGCGCCCCAGGAGGCCTGTTTCAGGATTTCGACTTCGGTCAGGCCGAACTTGTCGAATAGCCCCTTTTCCTTGGCGATGATCAGCGGTGCGGCATCGGTGAGTGCGATGTAGCCCAGCTTGACGCCCTTGACTTCCGGACCCGCGCCTGCGGCGAAGGCGCCCGATGGGAAGGCCAGCCGGGCGGCGCTGACGAGCGCTGCGGCGGAAGTGACCTTGAGGAGCTGGCGGCGGGTGGTGCTCATTCCTGTAGTCTTCGTCATGTCGTGTGGTCCCTCTGGTGTGACGGAGATCCGGAAAAACAAAAAAACGCCGCTCGGTGACTGCATCTGCGGGAATTGAGGATCCCGTGTGCAAACCAAGCGACGTCGATGTCTCTGGTGAGCGCGCTTCAGGCGCTCTTTCGCCCGGTCGCCGTTGACCGGATGTTTTCAATAACGCAATTGCCGTGCCAGTTTAAAGGAGTCCGCGCCAAGTATATGATAATAAATCAGAAAATAGCATAATGCTGAGGCGCCGCGCTTCAGGATGCCGATTTTTTCACGGTGTAAAATTTGTGCATCTGCACAAAGCCGCACGAAAAAGCGACACGATTTGTGCGCGTGCTCAGTCTTCCGCGGTATTCCGGACAGGTCTCCGCTCGGACCGGACGGCAAATCCCTCGATGTAATCCTGCATCCGGTCAGGATCAAAAACGCGGCCATCCATGAAGCGATCGCTCGGCGATGCCCCGGGCAGCAGGCCCGCGTCTTCCGGCAGAGAGGCCTCGGTCCCGAGCGCGTCGCGATAGAGGTCAGTGCGATAGGCACTCTGGACGCGCTGCATGTTGTCGGGGCTGAAGTCCACCTGTCCCCAACGGATCATCTGGCTGTAGATCCAGAGCGCCTGGTTCGCCTGGGGATAGTTGGCAGCCTGGCGATGGAAGACGAAATAGTCGCGGATCAGTCGCCGGTTGCCGCAGGCGTCGAGACTGAACTCACCTGCCAGCACACGGCGGATGATGTCCTGCGGGGCTGAGATATAGCGCGGCGAAGCCAGGATCTCGGAGAGATGATCGTGGTTGTCCGGCTGGTCGCACCAACGGGCCGCCTTGTCGAGCGCAACGATCAATCGGCTGACGGTATCGCCATTCGTCGCAACCCAGTCCGGCCGCATGCCCACGACCTTCTCCGGTGCTGACGGCCAGATATCCTGTTTCGCCGCGACGATCCGCCCGACGCCGCGCTCGGAGGCCACCATGTTCCATGGCGCACCGACACAGAAGCCGTCGATGGCACCGGCCGCGAGCGCGTCCGAGGTCAGCGGCGGCGGCACAACCACAAGCTTCACGTCATGATCGGGATCGACCCCGCCCGCCGCCAGCCAGTAGCGGAATTCATAATTGTGCGAGGAGAAGGGATAGGTCATACCGAGCGTCGGCGGTTGCTCCCCCTTCTGCCGCATGTCGGCCAATACAGCGGCGAGCGCTTTGGCATTGTCGAGCGCACTCGCATCCTCGGCGAGATCGGCGCGAGCCTTCATGCGTTCATAGAGCCTGAGCGAGAGGGTGATCGCATTGCCGCCGCGCCCGAGAGAAAAGGGCGTGATCGTCGGAGAGGGATTGGAGCCGAGATCGAGCATCGAGGCGACCGGCATGGGCGACAGCATGTGCGCTATGTCGAACTGGCGGAAGGCGAGGCGGTCACGGACATTGGCCCAGGAGACATCGCGCACGAGATCGAGCGTGAGGCCTTCATGCGCTGCAAATCCCATTTCCGCTGCCGCGATCAGGATCGAGGCGTCCATCAGCGGAATGAAACCGGCACGCAGGACCCGTTGCTCTCGTCCGGAACTAAGAAGCGCCGGAGCGCCTGTGCCGATTTCTCCCTGCCTGCTCATCATGTCGCTCACTTTAGTGTCCCCACCGCATCGTCATCACAGCAGCAATCCCGCTGCCGTCACCACGCTCTGGGCTATGTCGACCAGCTTCTTTTTCTCGTTCATTGCCGTCTGGCGCAGCAGCGTGAAGGCCTCTTCCTCGCTCATGCCACGCATCTTCATGAGAATGCCCTTGGCCCGCTCTATGATTTTGCGCTCCTCCAGCGCCGAGCGCGCATCGGCAAGCTCCCGTTGCAGGCGGCTGAAGGCATTGAAGCGGCTCACCGCCATGTCGAGGATGGGCTTTACGCGCTCCTTGCGCAATCCGTCGACGATATAAGCCGAGACGCCGGCATCGACCGCGGCCTCGATCGAGGCTGTATCGGATCGATCGACGAACATGGCGATCGGCCGGCTGACGGACCGGGTTAGTTGGAACAGATGCTCCATCATGTCGCGGTTCGGGTTTTCGATATCGATGATGATGACGTCAGGAGACAAGGTCTCGACTATCTTCGCGATTCCCTGGACCTCCAGCGCGACAGTGACATGCTGGTGTCCTGCTTCGCGCAAACCATCCTCGATGATCGCCGCGCGAACGGCGTTCTCATCGATGACGAGGATGGTGAGGTTCAGATGGTTCATGCCGCGATTGATGACGCAATGCAGCAAAGTTGGCAAGCTGTCGGCCTAATTTTTGAGCCAGACAGATTGGGGCTTATTTTTTTGGCAGTTGCCTTTGCGCCTTGCGGGCCAGCAGGTGGATAAATGGCTCCCACCCCGGATGTATTCGCATCCGGGGCCTAAGGATTGCTGATCTGCTCGGCGGGGTCAGTAGGAACTTTCCAGGCTGTAACGACCGCCCGGATAGAGAAGCCGCACCGACGTCACCAGGCGGTTGCCGGACCAGGTCCGTCGCCGGACCTGAAGACACGGTTCTGATTTCGCAATCGCCAGCAGGCGGCACTCCCAGGGCTGCGGCAGCACGGCCTCGACGAACTGCTCGGCCCGCGAGATCGGCGCGATGGAACTCAGATAGGCGCTTGGCGTGATCGTGTGAAAATCGCGGTCGAGATAATCAGGGGCAATTTCCGCATTCACAAAGCGGTCTTCGAGCTGGATCGGAAGATCATCTTCCTTGTGCACGATCACCGAATGGAAGGCCGTCGTGCCGGCTGCAACCTCCAGCCGGTCGGCGAGGTTATGGTCGCAGACTTCGGCCTGTCTCAGCACGAGTTCGGCCGAATGCACCCCGCCACGCTCGGCGATCTCGTCCGCGATGCTGCGAACATCTGCAACGTTGGCGCTGCGCTTCTTCGGCGCGACGAACGAGCCGCGCCCCTGGACGCGGATGATCACACCCTCGCTGGCAAGCTCCCGCAGGGCCCGATGCGCCGTCATGCGGCTCACCCCCAGCAGATCGACCAGCTCGTTCTCCGAGGGGATCCGATGATTGGTCGGCCAGTCTCCACGCTCGATCCGCGCTCTGATCTCGGATTTCATCTGCTCGTAGAGCGGCGTGTCCTGCCGTTCCTCGGGGAGTGCAAATCCTGATTGATCGTCGGACATGGTGGTCGACCCTGATGGTGGCTGAGCGTATCGGCATTGTCGTCGCCAAAACGCGGGAACCGCTCCCTTTATCGGCAGAGGCCTTGTCTAGGCAAGCTGTTCCCCATGCGATGTCGGGCCAGATGAGGCTCTGATCGCGATGGTGTAGAGCGTTGAGCCTGAAGCCTGCGGTTCGATCTCGAAGCCGCTTCGCCCCTCCAGGCCCAGCAGAACGTCGCCGAGCCCGACATTCAATCGCATGCGATCGATCGTGACGAGGGCATCGTCGCGAAAGACGACGGCGACCATGTCCCCGGAGACGGGAAATGTCTGAGCATCGGAGACAATGACTTTGGTCATGCGATGAACGAAACGCCCGCGAAGGCTCATGACGTTGAGGTCGAGCGTCTCACCACCCAGGCAATCGGCATTGACTTCAGCATCGCCGGAGAAGGGAAAGGGCATGGACCCCACGGTTAAGGGCGGCTCCTTGTGACCGTCAACCGTGAGCCGCATGCCGCCCCCCTGAAGAACGGCAATCGTCCGGTCGATACCCGGAAAGACCGAGAAGGGGCCCGATGCGCCAACCGTCGCCAGGCTGATCCGCCAGTCAAAACCGCCGGGGCCATGCAACGCGGGCTTTGAGATCACCTCGCGGGTGATCCCCAGCCCGTTTTTCCAGGGCATCTTCAGGTGCTCGTCAAAGCGCTGAATGCGGATGGACATGGGCGCATCGATCCCTCTCAGTTGCCGAGAATGCCGGGCAGGCGCAGACCCTTTTCCTTCGCGCAATCGAGCGCGATCTCGTAGCCCGCATCGGCATGGCGCATCACGCCGGTCGCCGGGTCGTTCCAGAGCACCCGCTCCAGCCGGCGTGCAGCATCATCCGTGCCGTCGGCGCAGATGACCATGCCCGAATGTTGACTGAAACCCATGCCGACACCGCCGCCGTGATGCAGCGAGACCCAGGTGGCACCCGAGGCGCAGTTGAGCAAAGCGTTGAGAAGCGGCCAGTCGGACACGGCGTCCGAGCCGTCCTTCATCGCCTCCGTTTCGCGGTTGGGCGAGGCGACCGAACCGGAGTCGAGGTGGTCGCGGCCGATGACGACGGGTGCCTTCAGCTCGCCACTGCGAACCATTTCGTTGAAGGCGAGGCCAAGCTTGTGACGATCGCCAAGACCGACCCAGCAGATGCGCGCCGGCAGGCCCTGAAAGGCGATGCGCTCGCGCGCCATGTCCAGCCAGTTGTGCAGGTGCGTGTTGTCGGGCAGCAGCTCCTTAACCTTGGCGTCCGTCTTGTAGATATCTTCCGGATCACCCGAAAGTGCGGCCCAGCGGAAGGGGCCGATGCCGCGGCAGAAGAGCGGACGGATATAGGCCGGCACGAAACCGGGGAAGGCAAAGGCGTTCTCGAAGCCTTCCTCCTTGGCGACCTGGCGAATGTTGTTGCCGTAATCGAGCGTCGGAATGCCCCTGTTCCAGAAGTCGACCATGGCCTGCACATGCGTCTTCATCGAAGCGCGGGCGGCAACTTCCACCGCCTTCGGATCGCTCTCTTGGCGTGCCCGCCATTCGGCAACCGTCCAGCCGACCGGCAGATAGCCATGGATCGGATCATGTGCCGAGGTCTGGTCGGTGACGATGTCTGGACGCACGCCGCGGCGCACGAGTTCCGGGAAAACGTCGGCGGCGTTGCCGAGCAGGCCGACGGATTTCGCCTCACCCGCCTTGGTCCACTGATCGATCAGATCAAGCGCCTCGTCCAGCGTCTGCGCCTTGGCGTCGACGTAACGGGTGCGCAGGCGGAAATCGATGCGGGTCTCATCGCATTCGACGGCAAGGCAGCAGGCCCCGGCCATGACGGCCGCCAGCGGCTGGGCACCGCCCATGCCACCAAGGCCACCGGTCAGGATCCATTTGCCCTTGAGGTTGCCATCATAGTGCTGCCGGCCGGCCTCCACGAAAGTCTCGTAGGTGCCCTGTACGATGCCCTGGGTGCCGATATAGATCCACGAGCCAGCGGTCATCTGGCCGTACATGGCGAGACCCTTTTTATCCAGCTCGTTGAAGTGATCCCAGGTCGCCCAGTGCGGCACGAGGTTGGAATTGGCGATCAGCACGCGCGGCGCGTCCTTGTGGGTACGGAACACGCCGACCGGCTTGCCCGACTGCACGATGAGCGTTTCTTCCTCGGTCAGCGTCTTCAGCGTCTCGACGATCTGGTCGAAATCCTCCCAGGTCCGGGCAGCACGGCCGATGCCGCCATAGACGACCAGTTCATGCGGCCGTTCGGCAACATCGGGGTCGAGATTGTTCATCAGCATCCGGAGCGGCGCTTCCGTCATCCAGCTCTTGGCCGAGAGTTCGGTTCCGGTGGCGGCGCGGACGTCGCGGATATTGTGTCGGGGATTGCTCATGGTCGTCGCTCCTCAGCGTTTCAGGTCGAGCGCGATGGCTTCGATTGATGTCAGAATGTCCTTGAGATGGTGTCGCAGCCTCTCGGCCTTCCCGGCGTCATAGGCGAAAGGTGGTGCTTCAGTGGTCAGATGCGTGACCTGTGCCAGTTCCATCTGGATGGCGTGAACGCCGGTGTCCGGTTTCCCGTAATGCCGGGTCGTCCAGCCACCTTTGAACCGCCCGTTGACCACCGACGTGTAACCCTCGGCCCGACCGGTGATCTCGGCGGCGGCCTTCTCAATCCTGTCGTCGCAGGTACGTCCCAGGTCAGTTCCGATGTTGAAATCCGGCAGAGCTCCTTCGAACAGGAAAGGGATCAGCGAGCGGATTGAATGGCAGTCGTAGAGGACCGCCATGCCGTGCATGGCCTTCACGCGCTCGATCTCGGCCTTGAGCGCCCCATGGTAGGGCGTATGGAAGCGCGCCAGTCGATCGGCGATGTCGTCGCTATCAGGCTCCTCGCCGCCTCTCCAGATCGCGACCCCGTCGAAATCGGTCTGCGGCACGAGACCGGTGGTATTCTGTCCCGGATAGAGGCTCACACCTTCGGGATCGCGGTTTGCATCGATCACATAGCGATGGAAGGTCGCCCTGACCGTCGTCGCTTCCGGCAGCAGGCCGGCATAGAGCTCATGGATGTGCCAGTCGGTATCGGCAAGCAGCTTCCCGTTGTCATCGAGGCGACCCCAGATCTCAGGCGGGACCTCTGTGCCTGTGTGCGGAAAGGCGAGAATGACGGGCGACGAGCCGCGCGTGACTTCAAACACCGTCATCTCAGCCCTCCAGACCCGGCAAAAGCCCCGCAGAGACAGCCGAGATCAAAGTGCCGTCAGCCACAAGCCGACCGGCAGCCTCAAGATCGGGCGCCATGTAACGATCCTCCTCCAGCGTGGCGACATGGACACGCAAGGCGGAGATCACCCGTTGCAGTTCCGGGCTCGTTGTCAGAGGGCTGCGGAATTCGACGCCCTGGGCGGCCGTCAGGGCCTCGATGCCGATGATCGAGAACAGGTTATCGGTCATCTGCAGCAGGCGCCGTGCACCATGGCAGGCCATGGAGACATGGTCTTCCTGATTGGCCGATGTCGGCGTCGAATCAACCGAGGCCGGATGTGCCATCTGCTTGTTCTCGCTCATCAGCGCAGCGGATGTGACTTCCGCGATCATCAGGCCAGAGTTGAGGCCGGGTTTTTTCGCGAGGAAGGCAGGCAATCCGTAGGAGAGGGCAGGATCGACCAGCAGCGCGATGCGGCGCTGCGCGATCGCGCCGATTTCGCAGACCGCAATCGCGATCTGGTCGGCGGCGAATGCCACCGGCTCGGCATGGAAGTTGCCGCCCGAGACAACGCTCATGTCGGAAAGAACCAGCGGATTGTCGGTGACGGCATTCGCTTCGATTTCGAGAGTGCGCCCGGTCATGCGCAGGAGATCGAGGCAGGCGCCATCGACCTGTGGCTGGCAACGGATGCAATAGGGATCCTGCACCCGCTCGTCACCCTCCAGGTGACTTTCCCGAACGACCGACCCGGCCAGCAGCCCACGCAAGGCGGCTGCGGTATCGATCTGGCCCTTGTGGCCGCGGAGTGTGTGAATATCCGCTGTGAACGGCGCCGAGGAACCCATGGCCGCATCGGTCGAGAGTGCTCCCGTGATGAGCGCCGCTTGCGCCGCGCGGTGGGCGCGGAAGAGGCCGGCCAGCGCCAGCGCCGTCGAGGCCTGCGTGCCGTTGATCAGTGCGAGACCTTCCTTGGCCGCCAGCACGACCGGCGTCAGTCCCGCGCGCGTCAGGGCCTCCGCGCCCGGCAGACGGACGCCCTGATAGAAGGCTTCGGCCTCGCCCATCATGACCGCCGCCATGTGGGCGAGCGGCGCGAGGTCTCCAGAGGCGCCGACCGACCCCTTTTCCGGAATGAGCGGCGTGACACCCTTCGCCAGCATGCCTTCGATGAGACGGACGAGCTCCAGCCGAACGCCGGAAGCGCCACGGCCGAGGGAAATCAGCTTCAGCGCCATGATTAGCCGCACGATATCGTCGGCCAGCGGCTGACCCACGCCGCAGCAATGCGACAGGATGAGATTGCGCTGCAGCATTTCCGTATCAGCCGCGTCGATCTTGATCGAGGCGAGCTTTCCGAAGCCGGTATTGATGCCGTAAACCGGCTCGTTGCCGGCGGCGATTTCCGCAATGCGCGCCGCCGCCCTTTCGATCCCTGCATCGAAACTGCGGTCAAGGGCCGCACTCTCGCCGGTCCAGTAGATCCGGGCGAGTTCGGCGAGGGTGACGCGGCCGGGGTGAAGCGTAATGGTCACGACAGGTTTCCTTCGGTGATTTGGCCGTTCCAGATGCGTCGGTAGAGCGGGTTGAAGCCGATTCGGTAGACGAGCTCCGCAGGGCTTTCGATCGACCAGATGGCGAGGTCTGCCTGCTTGCCGGCCTCGATTGTCCCCACCGTATCGAGGCGCCCGAGCGCGCGAGCGGCATTGCGGGTGACGCCGAGAAGGCATTCCTCGACCGTCATGTTGAACAGGGTTGCACCCATGTTCATCGTCAGCAGGAGTGAGGTCAGCGGTGAGGTGCCCGGATTGCAATCGGTAGCGAGCGCCATGGCCGTACCGTGTTTGCGGAAGAGTTCGATCGGCGGCTTCTTCGTCTCGCGAATGAAGTAGTAGGCACCGGGCAGCATCACGGCCACGGTCCCCGCCTTGCTCATTGCGTCGGCCCCCTCGTCGTCGGTATATTCCAGATGATCGGCGGAGAGGGCCTGATATCCTGCCGCAAGTGCTGCCCCATGAAGATTGGAAAGCTGGTCTGCGTGGAGCTTCACCGGAAGGTCGAGTGACTTCGCTTCATCAAAGACCAGCTGCATTTCCTCGGGCGAGAAAGCGATGCCCTCGCAAAACCCGTCTACGGCATCCACCAGCCCCTCGGAATGCGCGGCGCGCAGTCCCGGCATCACGACCTCCGCGATGAAGTCGCGATTGCGGCCCTTGTACTCGGCGGGTGTCGCATGCGCGCCGAGATAGGTCGTAGTGACGGAAACCTGGCGCTTGTCGGCGAGCCGCCGTGCAGCCTGCAGCATCTTGAGCTCGTCTTCGACAGTCAGCCCATAGCCGGACTTGACCTCGACCGTGGTCACGCCCTCCGCAATCAGCGCATCGAGCCGGGGAAGCGTTTGCGAGACAAGATCCGCTTCGCTCGCCTCGCGCACCTGGCGCACAGAAGAGACGATGCCGCCCCCGGCGCGCGCAATCTCTTCGTAGGAGGCACCGGCGAGACGCATCTCGAATTCCCGGGCGCGATTGCCGGCATGGACGAGATGCGTGTGGCAATCGATGAGGCCGGGCGTCACCCAGCGACCTTCGCAATCGATGACGTCGGCACCGTGCGGCAGACCGATTTCGCCGGCTTCGCCGACCGCAGCGATTGTGCCCCCCTCGATGACGATCGTGCCGGAGCCGATCGTTCCGAGATCAGCGCTGTTGGCCGCCATGGTGGCAAGCCGTGCATTTGTCAGAACCGTCGTCATGTCGCCTCGCTTTCCGACCACGCTGCCGTCGATTTCAGCATGTCCTGGATCTTCCGGATAACGGCATTCAACGGCTGGTCGTCCCGGTAGAAGCCGACATCGCGCCGGACCCACTGATAAAGTTTCTCTGTCGCCATCGCCCTTCCGGCGCCGGAAGGCTGAAGATCATAGGCCTGCGCGGCGGCGGCCAGCTCGATTGCGAGTACAGTCTCGAGATTGTCGAGGATCGCCAGAGCCTTGCCCGCAGCCGGCGTCGCATGGGTCAGAATATCCTCCTGCAGCGCCGAGGTGATCCCGCCGTCGAGGCTGGCCGGCATCGCCAGTCGCCGATTTTCCGCAACCAGCGCTGCGGCCGTGTATTGAATGATCATGAAGCCCGATTCGACGCCGCTACCGGAGGCGAGAAAAGCGGGAAGCCCGCTCACCAGCGGGTTCACGAGCCGGTCAACCCGCCGCTCGGAAATGGCAGCCAGCTCGGCGGCGGCGGTGGCGAGGCTGTCCATGGCAAGGCCAAGCGCCGCACCGACGGCATGCGCCTGCGAATGCACCTGCGGATCCGCGGGCGAGCCGCTGACAGCGGGATTGTCGGTGACGCTCGCCAGTTCGCGATCGACCACCGCGCGCACCTGTGAGAGCGCATCGCGCACCGCGCCATGCACGTGTGGCACGGCCCTGAGGCTGAGCGGGTCCTGCGTCCGCTTACCGGCAGCTTCGGCCAGAAGTGCGCTCCCGGACAGCAGTCTTCGCAGATTGCGTCCGACCTGCTGCAGTCCGTCCGACTTCCGCAAAGCCAGTGGCATTTCCGCGAAAGGATCGGCTTGTGCGCCAAGGTTCTCGTAGGTCATTGCCGCAGCGGCATCCGCCCAGTCGAGAAGCTGCGCGAGCCGGGTGACGGCAAGGGCCGAAAGCCCTGTCGCGCATGGGGTGCCGTTGACGAGGCTCAGACCTTCCTTCGCCTGGAGCACCAGCGGCTTGAGGTCCAGTGCTGCCAGCGCCTCTGCGCCCGGTATTAGCTGGCCGTCATGTCGGCATTCGCCGGATCCGATCAGGACAAGCCCTATGGCCGCGCCATGCGTCAGGTAACCGACCGACCCCCTGGATGGGATCACCGGAAGCATATCATTGTTCAGAAGGGTGACGAGCGCCTCGACGACCTCGAGCCGGATGCCGGAATAACCATGGGCGAAATTGGCGATCTGAGCCGCCATGATGGCACGCGTTTCCACCCGCCCGAGCAGTTCACCGACGCCACAGGAATGGCTGAACAACAGATTGCGCGAGAGTGCCGCCTGATCCTCGCGGTCGATGATCACGTCGCACAAGGCCCCGACGCCGGTGTTGATCCCGTAGCCACGGATACCCCGGTCAACCAAGGCATCGACGATCGCGCGGGAATTCTTGATCCGGAGGCGTGCTGGTTGGCTCAGAACGAGCTGCGCGCCGTCGGCAATGGCAACAACCATGTCAGTGGTGAGTGACGTTTCCAGGGCGATTGTTTCAGACATGTTTCGACGCCTCCGCGCCGGCACGTCGCTGCACGAAGCGGGCGACGTAGTCATCTGCCGGTGTGTTGAGGATCTGGCTCGGCGTGCCAACCTGCACCAGTCGTCCATCCTTGAGTATAGCGATTTCGTGACCGATCCTGAGCGCCTCGTCGAGATCGTGAGTTATGAAGACAATGGTCTTCGAAAGGTTCTTTTCCAGTTGCAGTAGCTGATCCTGCATGTCTGTCCGGATCAGTGGATCGAGCGCGGAAAAGGCTTCGTCCATCAGGATCACGTCGGTGTCAGCGGCAAGCGCGCGCGCGAGGCCCACGCGCTGCTTCATGCCGCCTGACAACTGGTGCGGGTGCTTGTTCTCGTAGCCTGAGAGACCGACCGTCTCGATCCATTTCATGCCGATCGGATTGGCCTCGGCTTTGCTTAGACCGCGCACACGCTGGCCGTAGACGACATTCTGCAGGACAGTGCGATGTGGCATGAGGCCGAAACTCTGGAACACCATGCTGACGCGGCGGGTCCGGAATTCCCGCAGGTCGCGGGCATTGAGTTCCAGCACGTTCTGGCCATCGACGAGTATTTCGCCGCTCGTCGGTTCGATCAGGCGGTTGATGTGACGCACCAGGGTTGACTTGCCAGATCCCGACAGACCCATGATCACGAAGATGCGGGACGAGCCGATGGTCAGGCTGATATCATTGAGGCCGACGCTGCAGCCGGTGCGTTCGAGGATTTCGCCCTTCTCCGCACCGCTTCGTGCCATGGCGACGGCCTCCTTCTGATTGCGGCCGAAAATCTTGAAGACGTTGCGAATTGAAATCTCAGTCATCCTGGCGATCCTCCAGCTTAGAGCGGCCGAAGCCCTGGGTAATGCGATCGAGCACGATAGCGAGGATCACGATGCCGAGACCCGCCTCCAGTCCCTTGCCGACATCAAGCGTCTGAATGCCGTTCAGCACCTGTTCGCCAAGGCCGCGGGCACCAATCATGGAGGCGACCACGACCATGGAAAGCGCCATCATGATGGTCTGGTTGAGACCGGCCATGATCGTAGGCGTTGCGAGCGGAAGCTCGACCCCGAACAGTATCTGTCGCGGGCTGCCACCAAAGGCCGTCGCGGCTTCCACGACTTCACCATCGACCTGGCGGATGCCGAGGTCTGTCAGACGTATCAGAGGCGGGACGGCATAGACGATGGTAGCAAGCACTGCCGGCACCTTGCCTAGCCCAAAGAGCATGATCGCCGGGATGAGATAAACGAAACTCGGCATGGTTTGCATCACGTCGAGGATTGGAAGCGTGACGCTGCGCATCACCCTGCTTTTGGCCAGCCATATCCCCATGGGGACCCCGATTGCGACGGAGATCAATGTGGCCATCAGCATCAGGGCGAGGGTCTGCATAGCGAGGTCCCACAGGCCGAGCATGCCGATGAGAAAAAGCAGGATCGCAACCATTGCAACGAATGTGATCTTTTTGGTCGCTTGCCAGCCAATTGCCATGAAGACAATGATGATCAGCCACCAAGGAAGACCTCGCAAGATCCATTCGATGAATAGAACCGCTTGTAGGATCGTGTGGGAAATCGCCTTGAAAACGAAGCCGTAGTTGATCACCAGCGACTGGACTGCGTCGTTGATCGGTCCACGGATGGATATGTGGAAACTGTCTGGGAACATCGCTCAGTCCTTTGGCGCTGAGAGGCCATACGGTGCCGCGCGCGCGGCGCGATCGATGAGAGAGTCGGCCGCACAACAAGTGCGCGGCCGACGGAAATTACTGCAGCGATGCTTCAATTTTTGCTTTGGCTTCGGCCGAAACCCATGCTCCCCAAACGTCGCCCCTGGTCTTCAGGAATTCCTGAGCGGCTGCGCCGGCGTCAGCCTTCTGATCAACCATATAGGCGAGGCTTGCATTGACATCCTCGAGGGGGAAGGTCGCCTTCTCAAGGATCTCGATGATCTCTGGTGCCTCCTTGGCGAAGGTGCTGTTGACCCCGTAGGCCACGTCCACTGCCGGGAAGGCGCAGCCGCCTTCGCGCTTGCCGGTGGCGCTTGTGAGTTCCTTCCAGCAGGCCTCGTCATAGGCAGGCTCTTCGAGCTTAATCAGCTTGAACTTGCCCATCACAGCCGTCGGGCTCCAGTAGTAAAACAGTGCAGGTTCACCCTGAAGGTACGCGGAACTGATCGCCGCGTCGAGCGCTGTCCCGGTGCCCGGCCGGAAGTTCACATAGGAATCGGTCAGTTTGTAGGCTTCCAGCTTGGCCGTGTTAACGCCTTCACAGGTCCAGCCCGACGGGCAGTTGAGGAAGCGGCCCTTGGATGGCTCTTCCGGATCCTTGAACAGTTCGGCGAATTTTGGATCGGACAGCTGCGAGACGCTCTTCAGGTCCGGCGCCCTCGCCTCAATCCCCTTTTCTGCGTCACCCTTGACCAGATATTCGGGCACGAACCACCCCTCAGAGGCGCCGACGAAGGGTTTCCCGACCGAAGCGACCTGCCCTGCGGCCACCGCATTGTTCCAGATGTCGGACCGGCCGATCCATTCTTCGGCAAAGATCTGGACATCATTGTTGGCGGTCGCCTGCTCCAGCGTCACCGAATTGCCCGGGATGGAATCGACCTTGCAGTCGTACCCCTTGGCAAGGATTGTTTTCATAACTTCGGTGATCAGCGCGCCGCTTTCCCAATCAATTCCGGCAAACGTCACAGTCTTTCCATCGGCGCAATACGAAGCCGCATTGGCGCTGAAGGCGGATCCGCCGAGTATGATGGCGCTCGCAAGCAACGCGTATTTCAGATTATTATTCAGCATGGAATTCCCCTTCTCTGTGTGCTGATTGATGTCGTTGTTAAAAGCTCAAGCCAGCTTCAGGAGAACCTCCCGAAAAGCCCGGTTGATTTCATCCTCGTTTCGATGGCGCCCATCCTGGACGACCCATTGACCACCGGCCATGACATCCCGAACCGCTTCGGATCCCAAAGCAAACAGCCAGCGGTCGAGAACCTGGTCGCCAGTGCTCGTCCCAACAAACGGATTGCTGCCGTCTAAGACGATGAGATCCGCGCGAGCGCCGATATGGATGCCGCTGGTCTGTTGACCGGCAGCCTGCGCGCCCCCTTTGAGCACCGCATCAAAGACAGTACGACCACTGGAAGTTCCCGGACCGGCTGCCAGACGGTTACGGCGTCGATCGCGCAGTCTCTGGCTGTATTCGAGGAGGCGTAACTCTTCCGCAACGGAGGTCGCCACATGACTATCGGTTCCGATACCATATGCGCCGGCTTGTGCAGCAAAGTCCGTCGCCGGAAAAATCCCGTCACCAAGATTGGCCTCAGTGGCCGGGCAAAGGCCGGCGACAGCGCCAGAGCGAGCCAGGCGCATCGTTTCGTCCGGTGTCATGTGGGTCGCGTGAATAGCACACCAACGACCGTCCACGGGCATTTCATCCAGTAGGTACTCGACGGGTCGACGGCCACTCCAAGCCAAGCAGTCCTCCACTTCCCGCTCCTGTTCGGCGACATGAATGTGGATGGGACCGCCTGTATGTTCGGATGACAGGATAACCCGCATTTCATCCGGCGTCGCCGCCCGGATGGAATGAATGGCCAGGCCAAGGCGCGCGCCGACTGCCTTGCATTCCGGCGCCAGACGTTCGAGCAAGGAGAGAAAACCGTCCACACTGTGAATGAACGGCTTCTGGCCATCATTGGGCGCGATGCCGCCAAAGCCGGCATGCGCGTAGAAGACGGGCAGATGCGTCAGCCCGATCCCGGCCGTCTCGGCTGCGCGCAGAATACGGGCCGACATCTCGAAGCCATCGGATCGACCTGATCCCGTGACCGCATGATGAAAATAGTGAAACTCGACGACATGGCCGAAGCCACCTTTCAGAAGTTCACTATACAACTTCGTGGCCACAACCTCGACATCGTCTGGCGACATGCGTTCGACCAGCCGGTACATGGTCTCGCGCCAGGTCCAGAAGCTGTCATCGGTCGATCCCGCCTTTTCAGCGAGCCCCGCCATGGCGCGTTGAAAGGCGTGAGAATGCAGGTTCTGCAGGGCGGGAACGACGGGGCCGGCTGCACGCATCGAGTCCGCATCGCGGGTGCGTCCCGGCTGGATGGAGACAATCATTCCACCGTCGTCGATCCCGATCATGACGTCGGACGTCCAGCCCTCAGGCAGAAGAACACGTTCACAAAACAGCGTCTGAGGCGTTTTCATCTCGAAACCTCGTCAAGTTGTATAGGCAACATGGCAGGTTTCGGTTCTGAGCGCAAGCGGTGCGCCGCCTAGGGTACTTCAAAATCTCGTTCGGCCTTGTGACCGGCCGAGATCAGATGGCCCGATGAATGGCAGCGGGACTTGGAGCCGGCGCAGATGCGAGCTCCGCCAGCTCGTCCCGGTGCCGCATCATGGCCTTCAGAAGCGCATGATCGCGGACGAGAGCAGCCTGGCGCAGGGGTGATGGCGGGAAATGCGCCATGGCAAACTGCATTGCTTTTCCCGCCTCTTCGACGGATGGGAAGGCGCCAGCTGCCACTGCGGCGTGAAGCGCGCAACCTAAAAGCACCGCATCGCAATCCTTTGGCACATGCACGTCACAGCCAGTGGCGTCGGCATAGAGTTGAGACAAAAGCGGATGATCGGCCAGTCCGCCCGCGAGCAACAATCGCTTCGGCGCACCGGCGCCAAGCGGCTGGTGCTCGATGATGTGCCGGATGCTACAGGCAAGCGCGACGCAACTGCGCCAATAGAGCTTGTGCAAAGACACCGGGCTCAGATCGAGATCCAGTCCGGCGATGGTTCCGGTCAACAGAGGATCGGAGAGCGGCGAGCGGGTTCCGTGCAGGTCGGGCAAGACTGTGATGGGTAGGCCGAAGTCGGATCCTTCCTCCGCGAGATGTTCGGAGATGGCGTCGAGGATCGCACGGTGACGCGCCTTCATCGGCGTACCGCCGGCGGGATGCAGCTTGACGATGTGGTCGAGAAAGGCACCTGAGGCGGATTGCCCGGCCTCTGTCAGCCAGAGTCCCGGTACGGCGGCATCGCGAAATCCGCCCCAGCACCCGGGACCCGCGATCGGTTCTTCGCTGAGGCGCACGATGCAACTCGAAGTCCCCGCGATCAGCACGGCCTCGGCCGATAGCGGCACCTCAAGCCGAGCGCCCGCAGCAAAGAGGCCAACCGTGCCCGCATAGGCGTCGATGAGACCCGGCGCCACCAGGCAATGCACGTCAAGGCCGAGTTCCGCAGCGCTTGCGGATGTAAGCGTGCCAATCAGCCGATCCGGATGCTCCGATCGCAATGGCAGCCCGGCCCGTTCCATGACATCCGAGAGGCCGACTTTCCGGTAGTAGTCGAGAGGCGGCGCGCCCGGCGCTTCAGGCGTATATCCCCATTTCGACGCAAGGGCCGAATGGCTGCGTTTGTCTGACGCCGTCGCGCGCCATGTCAGGTAGTCGCAAAGATCGAAGATCTGCCCGCAGGTGGCCCAGATGTCAGGCCGATGCGTCTTCAACCACAGCAGCTTCGGGATTTGCATTTCGACAGACAGGCGCCCGCCGAAGCGGTCCAGCACGGGGTCGGCGATGGCATTGCAGGCCTCCGTTTCGGCAATCGCCCGATGATCCATCCACAAAATGGTGTCGAGGCCGGGGTTGCCGGAAGCCGAGATGGAAATCGGTTTGCCGTCCCCATCCCGCACGACCAGCGAACAGGTTGCGTCGAAGCCGATGGCGAGCACGGTCTCTCCGGAAACGCCGCTTTCCGTGAGCGCAGCGCGAACGGCCGTACACACAGCGGCCCAGATCTCTTCGCTGTCCTGCTCAAGATGTTTCGGGAGGGATTGGTACACGCCGATTGGCACGACGTGACGGGCCAGCTGGCGACCGCTCAGATTGAACACCCCGGCTCGTGCACTGCCCGTGCCAACATCCACGGCCAAGATGTGCTCACGCATCAGTCAGATCTTCCGGTCTCCTCGCCCCGAAGACAAAGTGGAGCAAATTCTCCATGGCGTCAAATTGGGCATCCGGTTGGAGTTGCATCAACGCCTGTCGATAGCTGGCATGTTGAGTATGGGATCCGCCGGTGAAGGCACAGACTTTCATGCCGGCGGCCTGGGCAGCCCGGACACCGGCGGGGCTGTCCTCGATGACGAGGCATGACTCAGGCGCGGTACCCATTTCGGCCGCCGCATGCAGGAAGAGATCAGGCGCCGGCTTGCCATTCCTGACCATGGTGGCACTGAAGATATGTGGTGTCAGCCGCGCCAGGAGCCCTGTGACGGAGAGCGAAAGATTGATGCGTTCCCGCTGGCTGGAGGAGGCCACGCAGCATTCGACATTCGCGCCCTTGAGGGCGTCGATCAGCGTCGCGACGCCGGGCAGGGGTTTCAATTCGGCACGAAAGCGTGCGTAGAGAACTTCGCGCATACCGGCGAGAAAGGGTGGATCGATCTCGACGCCGAATTCGGATCTGACGGCTTCCGCCAGCGAACCGAGACTGCGCCCGAGAAAGCGATCGGCGGCTCCCTCGATCGTCAGCCGAATACCGTTCTTCGCCAGGGCCTCGACCAGCACTTCGAGCGCGATCCCCTCGCTATCGACGAGGACGCCGTCACAGTCGAAGATCACGAGGCGAATCGGCTGCGGCTCCATGGTCACTCAGCTGGCAAGGGTTCCGTCGATGTAGCGTTGAAGCGTAGTGGCGGTGCCATGGCTTCGCAAACTGTCGATGGCCGTGGCGAACTGCGTCTGGAAGCGGGGATCGGCGCCCACCGATCCGAAGATGTCGCTGATCCCGATAAAGGCCGTCGGATCGTTGCGAGATGCCAGAGCGGCTGCATGAAGGCGATCGGCGCTGGGATCGTTGAAGGTGATTTCTATCCCGCTGTCTGTCTTCCCCTCAAAGTATCGGCACCAGAGCGCGGAAACGAGAGCAAGGCCCTGTACGTCAAGACCCTGGGCGAGACGATCGGCTGTCGACGGCAGGATGAATTTCGGCTGCCGGTTCGAGCCGTCCTGAGCAAGGCGTGGAATCGTGTCGCCGATCTTCGGATTCGAGAATCGTGTTTCGATCAGCCCGAAATAATCCTGAAGGCTGATGTTCGGGACGGGCGGGACGACCGGGATGATTTCCTCGTTTTCCAGCTTGGCGAGGAAGGCGCGGATCAGTGGGTTCTCCATCGATTCATGCACGAAATGGATGTCCATGAGGGCTGCCGGATAGGCAATGGCTGCGTGGCCACCGTTCAGGATGCGCAGTTTCATCAGCTCATAGGGCGCAACGTCAGGCACGAAGGTGACGCCAACGTCCTCCAGCGCCGGGCGTCCGAGCGGAAACTTGTCTTCCAGCACCCATTGCTTGAAGCCTTCACAGAAGACCGGCCAACCGTCCTCGATGTCGTAGCTCTCGCGGGTGATGTCGATCTCCCGCTGTCCGGTCGCGGGCGTAATGCGATCGACCATGGAGTTCGGGAAGGCGACATTGTGGTGGATCCAGTCGGCGAATTCGGGGTCTGAAAGGTGGGCGAGCCCGCAGACCGTCGCTTCCGTCACCTCGCCATTGCCGGGAATATTGTCACAGCACATCACGGTGAAAGGCGGAATGCCTGCGGCGCGGCGCGCCTTGAGGCCCGCAATCACCAGACCAAACACCGTCTTGGGGTTGGCGGGATCCTGCGCATCAGCGACGATCGCGGGATGAGTGAGGTCGAACTTCCCCGTCGCCGGGTCGATGAAGTAGCCCCCCTCCGTGATCGTCATCGAGACGATACGGGTCTCGGGCGAGGAGAGCGTTGCAATGATCCGCTCGAAATCCGGTGCCGTGATCACATCGAGCATCGGCCCGGTGATTGTCGCCGCAGACCGGTCCCTGTCCTGTTCGACGACAGTGGTGAGAAAGTCCTGCGCTTTCAAAGTATCCCGCATCCGCTGGTCCGACACCATGACGCCGGCGCCGATAATGCCCCAGTCGAGATTGCGGCCCTTGTTGAAAAGCTCATGCAGATAGATTGCCATATGGGCGCGGTGGAAATTGCCGACGCCGAAATGCAGGATTCCGGGACGGATATCCTTCCGGCGATAGGCGGGCAGGGACGCCCGGTCGCCAATGTCTGCGAGAGTTGCAAGCGAGAGTTTGACTGTCATGGGTGCATTCCTTGGCTTGGCGCCGCAAGAGCCGTCAGCTCATCCAGTTTCCGCCATCGACATTGTAAGTCTGGGCAACGATGTAGTTGGCTTCGGCCGAGGCGAGGAAAATGGCCATCCCGGTCAGGTCTTCTGCCCGGCCCATCCGGCCGAAGGGCACCTCTGCTCCCACGAGCGTCTTCTTCTCGCCGAGAGGGCGGTTTTCATATTTGGCAAAGAGCGCATCCACACCATCCCAATGCTCTCCGTCCACGACACCTGGCGCGATCGCATTGACATTGATGCCGTGTTTGATCAGGTCGAGGCCTGCTGACTGCGTCAGCGAAATTACGGCTGCTTTGGTGGCGCAATAGACGGCGACCAGGGCTTCCCCGCGTCGCCCGGCCTGGCTTGCCATGTTGATGATCTTGCCGCCCTGTCCCCGCCCGATCATCGATCGTGCAGCCGCCTGCATCATGAAGAGCGTGCCGGCGACATTGATCGAGAAAAGGCGCTCATAGCTCGCCCGCGTGATCTCCACGATTGGCGCGAGATCGAAGAGCGCGGCATTGTTGACCAGAATGTCGAGACCGCCCTGACGATCTTCCACGGTCCGGATCGCAGCCTCGATCGAGGTCTGGTCGGTGATGTCGAGCTTGACCGCATAGGCCTGGGGGCCGATCTCGGCTGCCGTGTTTTCGGCCCGCGCGAGATCGATGTCGGCTATGGCGACGGTCGCGCCTTCCCGAACATAGGCTTCGGCAAAGGCCCGCCCGATACCGCGTGCGGAACCGGTTATCAGTGCGGATTTGCCCGAAAGCCTCATGCTCATAGGGCCAGTCCCCGCTCGTCAAAGCGATGGATGCGGTTCTCGTCGGGCGTCGCATAGACGATGTCACCGTGACGGACCGGCATTTCGCCGCTGCAGCGCGCGGTGATCGTGCCGAACTCTTCCGTGGCGATATGCAGGAAGGTGTCGGAGCCCAGATGCTCGGCGACGGTGACCTTGCCTTTCCACGCGCCTTCGGTGGTCGACAGCGTCATGTGCTCGGGCCGGACGCCCATTGTGTGAGCACCCTGTTCCTGAGCCTTGGGGCCGCTGATCAGGTTCATCTTGGGAGAGCCGATGAAGCCGGCGACGAACAGGTTGCGCGGGCTGCGGTAGAGGTCGAGCGGCGAGCCCACCTGCTCGATGCGGCCCTTGTTGAGCACCACGATTTTGTCGGCCATCGTCATCGCCTCCACCTGATCATGGGTGACGTAGATCGATGTTGCATTCAGTTTCTGATGCAGCTCCGAGATCTCGAGCCGCATATTGACGCGCAGCGCCGCGTCGAGGTTCGACAGAGGTTCGTCGAACAGGAAGCATTCCGGCGAGCGAACGATGGCACGACCGATCGCCACACGCTGGCGCTGGCCGCCTGAAAGGTTGCGGGGCTTGCGTTCGAGATAGTCCGTCAGGTTGAGGATCTTGGCGGCTTCCTCGACTTTCCGGTCGATCTCGGCCTTATTCATCTTCGCCATCTTCAGCGGAAAGCCGATGTTCGAGCGCACGCTCATATGCGGATAGAGAGCATAGGACTGGAACACCATGGCGAGGCCGCGCTGCGAGGGCGCCAGATCTGTCGCGTCCTTGCCGTCGATCAGGATCCTGCCACCCGATGTGTCTTCGAGACCGGCGATCAGTCGCAGCAATGTTGACTTGCCGCAACCAGACGGGCCGACGAAGACGGCAAACTCACCATCGTTGATCTCGAGATCAATCGAGGGGATGACCGAAACTTCTCCAAAGGTCTTCGAGACGTTCTGAAGTGTGATGCTACCCATCTTCTTGTTCCTTACTTCACAGCGCCAAAGGTGAGGCCGCGGACGAGTTGTTTCTGGCTGAACCAGCCGAGGATGACGATGGGAGCGATGGCAAGCGTCGAGGCTGCCGAAAGCTTTGCCCAGAAGAGACCCTGCGGGCTGGAGAAAGATGCGATGAATGCCGTGAGCGGCGCCGCGTTTGTGGTGGTGAGGCGGATCGTCCAGAAGGCTTCATTCCAGGCCAGGATGACGTTGAGCAGCATGGTCGAAGCGATGCCGGGCACCGCCATCGGTGTCAGCACATAGACAATCTCGCTGACGAGCGAGGCTCCATCCATGCGTGCGGCTTCGAGGATCTCGCCCGGGATTTCGCGGAAATAGGTGTAGAGCATCCACACGACGATCGGCAGGTTGATCAGCATCAGCATGATGGTCAGGCCGATGCGCGTATCGAGCAGTCCGAAGTCTCGAAACATCAGGTAGATCGGGACGAGTACGGCAACTGCAGGCATCATCTTGGTCGAGAGCATCCACATCAGGATGTCCTTGGTCCGCTTGGTCGGCGAAAACGCCATGGCCCAGGCGGCAGGGATCGCGACGATGAGCGCAAGAATGGTGGAGCCCACGGAAATCACGACGGAATTCATGAACGGCTTGAAGTAGTCACGCTGAGTCTGAACCGTCACATAGTTTTCGAGCGTGAAGGATGGAATGAGGTTGAAGCCCTGGATCGCTTCCGTCTCCGTCTTCAGCGACGTGATGATCGTGTAGAGGATCGGGAAGAAGATCAGCATGGCCAGGGTCCAGGCCAGCGCGGTGAAAGCGATCTTCTTACGGGTGGTGATAGCTCTTGCCATGGTCGTTCTCCTCAGCGGTCAAGGTTCTTGCCGACCGCGCGCATCAGGAAGAATGCGACGATGTTGGCGAGGATGATGGCGATGATGCCGCCGGCGGATGCGCCGCCAACGTCGTATCCAAGAAGGGCCGTGCGATAGATCAGGAAGACTAGGTTCGTCGATGCATAGCCTGGGCCGCCATTGGTTGTGACCAGGATTTCCGCATAGACGCCGAGCAGGAAGATCGTCTGGATCAGGACGACGACCGTGATCGCGCGGGCGAGATGCGGCAGCGTGAGGTAGATGAACTGGTTGATGAAACCAGCGCCATCCATTTCTGCCGCTTCCTTCTGCTCGCCGTCCAGCGACTGAAGGGCGGTCAGGAGGATCAGCGTGGCGAAGGGAAGCCACTGCCAGGCAACGATGATGATGATGGAAAAGAGGGGATATTGAGCGAACCAGTCGACAGGCTGGAAACCGAACCAACGGTTCATATCGGCAAGCACCCCATAGCCCGGATGCATGATCATGTTCTTCCACACAAGGGCTGCCACCGGCGGCATGACAAAGAACGGGGAGATGATCATGATCCGCACGATACCCTGGCCAAAGATCGGCTGGTCCAGAAGCAGCGCAATCGCGATGCCGCCCCCCACGGTGATCGTCAGGACGCCCCCGACGAGCAGGAGCGTATTCCAGATCGACTGCAAGAATGCGGGGTCGGTGTAGAAGAAGCGATAGTTGAACAGACCGGCAAAACTGACATTGGCCGGATTGAGCAGATTGTAGTTCTGGAACGAGAACCAGAGTGTCATCGACAGCGGCACGATCATCCAGATGAGGAGAAGGCCGACGGAAGGCGCCATCATCAGACGGGCGAGCGTCCGGGTATTTTGCGTAGCCATGGGTTTAGCTCTCTTCCTAGAGGCCGGCATACCCTTCTCGGGTGCTCAGGCTCGTCGTTCCAGGTGGCGAATATATCCGGGACACGGTCCCTCCGGGGCGGAACCGCCGGTCCGCTTTTCAGCTCCTCGAAGAATGCCGCCCGGACCTCGGTCCGGACGGCAACTTCGGGAGGATATTACTTGATGTAACCGGCGCGGGTCATTTCGCGAACCGAGACCTGCTGGGCCTGGGCCAGCGCATCGTCAACCGACATCTGACCTGCAAGTGCCGCAGAGAACAGCTGGCCGACCGTCGTACCAAGGCCCTGGAATTCCGGGATGGCAACGAACTGCACACCGACATAAGGCACCGGCTTGACGGCAGGATTCTTCGGGTCGGCAGCATTGATCGAGTCGATCGTCATCTTGGCGAACGGAGCGGCCTTCTGGTATTCGGCGTTCTCATAGAGAGACGTACGGGTACCCGGAGGAACGTTGGCCCAGCCTTCCTTGGAGGCGACCAGTTCGGCATAGGCCTTGCCGGTTGCCCAGGAGATGAACTTCTCGGCCGAAGCGGACTTCTGCGAGCCGGCCGGGATGGCGAGGTTCCAAGCCCAGAGCCAGTTGCCACGCTTGCCAAGACCTGTGTCCGGTGCCAGGGCGAAACCGACCTTGTCGGCAACTGTCGAGTCCGTCGGGTTGGTGACGAAGGAGGCAGCGACCGTGGCATCGATCCACATGCCGCACTTGCCCTGCTGGAACAGTGCCAGGTTTTCGTTGAAGCCGTTGGACGATGCGCCCTGCGGGCCGGCGTCATTCATCAGCTTGACGTAGAAGTCGAGCGTGTTCTTCCATTCAGGCTGGTCGAACTGGGGAGCCCAGTTTTCATCGAACCAGCGTGCACCGAAGGCATTGGCAGTGGCGGTGAGGAAGGCGACGTTCTCGCCCCAACCGGCCTTGCCGCGCAGGCAGATGCCGTTGATGTCATTGGCGCGGTCGGTCATCTTCCGGGCAGCGTCAGCCACGAACTCCCAGGTCGGGGCGTCGGGCATCGTCAGGCCGGCCTTTTCCATCAGGTCCTTGCGGTACATGATGAACGAGGACTCGCCGTAGAACGGTGCGGCATACAACTTGCCGTCGTCACCGGTGAGACCCGAACGGATCGCCGGCAGAAGATCGTCAACGTCATAGTCTGCGCCGAGATTGTCGAGGGGCAGGAGCCAGCCCTGCTTGGCCCAGATCGGAACTTCATAGGTGCCGATCGTCATGATGTCATACTGGCCGCCCTTTGTGGCAACGTCGGTCGTGACGCGCTCGCGCAGAACGTTCTCTTCCAGCGTGACCCATTCGACATCGATGTCGGGATTGGCAGAGGTAAATTCGGAGGTGAGGCCCTGCATGCGGATCATGTCACCGTTGTTCACGGTAGCGATCGTCAGGGTTTCGGCCGAAGCCATGCCGGCAAGCGCCAGCGCCGAGCATGCGCCCAGCAGGATCGTCTTCAATGTCATGTCTTCCTCCCAGAAGAAAAATGAGCATTCGCTTCGCTCATGGGCAATTACTCACTCACTGGGCGAAATATGTCAACCGGATTCCATGCTGCAGCGCCGCATGAACTGGTTAACGCTTGGATCTCAAATTGAAATTTTAGCTCAGCCTAGGACGCCAAAAGATGACGCGCCGCCTCTTCATCGGTGATCAAACCGTTGATATGGCCGCCGCGAACCGCTGCCAGGATCGCCGGATGCTTGCGTCGGCCCCTTGCAAGAGCCACGACGGTCGATGTCTTCCGTGACGGAATCTCAAGGCTCGCGACCCGTTCGTTGACGGAATGCGTCAGCAATGTCCCGTCTTCCCCGAATATCCAGCCGCAGATCTCCCCGACCGCTCCGGCCTGAAGAAGATCCTCCATTTCCTCGGGCTTGAGAAAGCCATCGAGGAGGAGTGGTGCGTTCATGTTCATCTCGCCGATGCCAACGAAAGTGACATCCGAGCGCTGGGCCAGCGCGATGGTCGGTGCAACCAGAGGCTGGCTATGCAGCAGTTCACGCTCGGCAGGAGAGGACACGATGACAGGCAGCGGCATGGGGAAATGCGGCGCCTTGACCGCGTCGGCCATCGAAAAGATGACGTTGAAATAGGCGGCTGACCCGTCCGGGCTGATGTTGCCCGTCAGCGAGACGATCTTGTGCTGCGGACATTCCATTGGCGACAGCTGGTCGACCATGGCGCGCAGCGTGCGGCCCGTCCCCATGGCGATCACCAGCGGATCGGGTTGTTTGAGCCAGCGCTCCAGTTGCGCAGCGCCAGCCTCGGCAACGCCGACGGTTGCGGATTCCGAAGCCGGATCCGACGGAACGATCTCGACTTCCTTGAGGTCGAACTTCTTCTGCAGCGCCTCCGCAAGCTCCAGGCACGCCGCGATCGGATGGTCGAGCCGAACCTTGATCAGCTTTTCCGCAACGGAAAGCGAGACGAGACGCTGGGCGCTCTGCCGTGAAATTCCCATGGATGCAGCGATCTCGTCCTGGGTTCGCCCGGCGACATAATAGAGCCAGCCCGCGCGTGCCGCATCATCGAGCCTCGTTTGCCCCTCGCCGCGTTTCGCCATGAAGTCATTCCTCCGTCTGGCGACAGTGCTGCCAAGTTTGCCCGCGGCTGTCAAATCCGGTCCGTCCATCCGGCACTCTGGAACGCTTCGCGGGCTGACGTGTTGGACCCTTTGAACCTCAATTTAAGGAGATCGAACATGGTCCGCCTCATCACGCTCGCTGCTGCAACCGCACTGACATTCTTGGCAACGGCAAATGCCCAGCAGACGGCGCCGATCCAGCAGTTGCCGACGCCGCAGCCCTCAGCCGAGACGGAGGCGCTTGGGCCCGCCGGCTTCGTCCAGCAGGCTGCCGCTTCCAACGAAATCGAAATCCGCTCGGCCGAACTCGCCTTGCGGCGGAGCCAGGACCCGCAAGTGACGGAGTTCGCGCAAACCATACTGGATGATCATCGCCGGGCGCAAGAACAGTTGCAGTCGGCGGCCGATGCCGATTCGGTGGCGATCGTCCTGGAGTTGTCGATGGAGCAGAAGCAGACCCTGATGGCGCTGGAACAGGCCGAGGAGAGCCAGTTCAACAGTGCTTACATGTCGGCCCAGATGAAGGCACATGATGAGGCGATCAGGTTGCTCGGCGCCTATGCCGATCACGGTCCGGCCGGCAGTCTGAAGACTTATGCGGTCGCGCATTATCCTTTGATTCGGACCCACAAGGTGCGGGCTCAGTCACTGACCAATGATTGAGCGGAGGGCAGCGAGGGGCAGGACATGGCCATTTGCTGCCCTTGCCACATCTGGCTGACGGCGGCACTTTTGGTTGCAGGACAAAAAGAACCCCGCCGAAGCGGGGTTCAGGTGGGCGCCCTCAGGGGCGGCCGGGGGAGGTGGGAGGAGGGGAACAATCCCATATGAACTTAGGAACTGCCACTTCGGCCCATTGTTCCCGTGATGGAACAAAGAATCGTTTCGTGCTCCCTTCTACGGCGTCAGACTTGTTCGGCCTGAGCGCCACTGTTCGGCTTTGCCGGTCCCAGATCCGGCTTCTGACCCAGCGGCTGCATGAGCTGCGACACGAATTGCCCCTTGCCATCCATCGACCGACCCTCTGACCAGCGTCCGGGTGCAGGCGAAGTGCCGTCTTGCTGGAAGCCGAGATAGGCGTAGCTGAAATCCTGTTTCTCCTGCCCCTGCGGAAAGCTGTTGAGAATGGGGAACGCGCCACTTGCGCCACCCAGTTCCTCAAGCGCTGCCATCCACTGGTTCTGGTGCATCGTGTCGCGAGCGATGAAATAAGACAGCATGTCCTTCATCCCGGGATCATTGGTCATGTTGTAAAGCCGCGTCGCAAGCACGCGTCCGGTTGACTCGGCGGCAACATTCGCCGTCATGTCGGCGGCGATGTTGCCGCTGGCATAGATGTGGGACATGTCGAACGGCACACCGTCGGAATCGACAGGCATGGCGGAAAGACCAGCGGAAAGCAGGTTCTTCAGATTGATCCCGCCCAGCACGGCTCCACCGACGGGATCTGTTCCGCGAATTTTTTGCGATTCGAAAAGCAGGATTACTGCTGGTCCTTGGTCTTGAGCGAGTCGCCGAGGTTCCGCTTTTCCGGGTCCTGAAGATTCTCGCCGACCGCGTTTCGGTCCACATCCGGATCGTCCTTTGCCGGCATATAGCCGCTTGGTTTGTTATCCTTTGGTCCTTCCCATCGCGGAGATTGGTCTGTGGTTCCCGGCTTTCCACCTTTCGGCGAGTACGTGCTCATGGCTTGTCTCCTTGTGGCTGTTTGTGGATGTTGAACTTTGACCAACTGTCAGGCCTGCCAACCGTTCCGCAGGAACATTTGCCGGTGCCTTCTGTTTGCCTTGGGAACGGTGACGGAGAGCTGATGATGAAAAGCGGGACGGAGAGCGCGACGAAGAGGCCGCATGTGGTCATCGTCGGCGCAGGCTTCGGTGGTCTGGCCTGTGCCCAGGCGCTGGGCAATACGGAAATCGACGTCACGGTGATCGATCGCCGCAACCACAACCTCTTCCAGCCGCTGCTCTACCAGGTCGCGACAGCGGCCTTGTCGCCGGCAGATATCTCAGAACCCATTCGCCGCACGCTGGGCCGGTATGAGAACATCCATGTGGTGATGGCCGAGGTCGTGTCGGTCGATGCACCCGCACGGACGGTTATCCTGAAAGACGGTGGCTCGACCCCCTTTGATCGCCTCGTGCTCGCGACAGGCTCCACCTACAACTATTTCGGACATCAGGACTGGCAGCAGCATGCGCCGGGTCTGAAATCCGTTCACGAAGCCCGAGACATCCGCCACAGGCTCCTTCTCGCTTTTGAGAAGGCGGAGCGAAGCACGGACGAGGCCGAAAAGCGCAGTCTTTTGACCAGCGTGGTCATCGGCGGTGGACCGACAGGCGTCGAAATGGCGGGCGCAATCTCTGAACTGGGTCGTTTCATGATAGCGCAGGATTTCCGCAGGCTGCATCCCGATCAATTGACGGTGCTGCTCATCGAGGCGGGACCGAGGATTCTGTCAACCTTCCCGGAAACTCTCTCGCGATATGCATCCGATTACCTTGCAGGAATCGGCGTCGATATACGCCTCGATACGCCTGTCGAAGATATCACGGCAGAGGGGGTTCAGGCTGGCGGCACGTTCCTGCCTGCAAGCTGCATTGTCTGGGGAGCCGGCGTGAAGGCGTCTCCCGCGGCCGAATGGCTGGGCATTGAGCCGGGAGCTGGCGGCCGACTGCCGGTGGGGCCGGATCTGTCGGTCACGGGCACGGCCGGCATATACGCATTGGGCGATACGGCTCTTGCGTTGGGAAAGGACCGCAATCCGCTGCCGGCCCTTGCGCAGGTGGCCAAGCAACAGGGAATATTTCTCGGTCGCGCGCTGAAAGCCGACCTCCTGTCCGGAAAGCCAATCCCCACGTTTCACTTCCGCAATCGGGGCAACACCGCGGTCATCGGGCGGAATGCCGCCATTTTTGACTTCGGATCCTGGCAGATCAAGGGTCGGCTTGCCTGGCTGCTATGGGCCCTCGTCCACGTGTATTTGCTTGTCAATTTCGAGAAGCGGCTGCTCGTCAGCATCCAGTGGATCTGGCGGTATTCGACGCGCCAGAGAGGTGCGCGTGTGATTGACGAAACGGCGGTCTCCGCCACGGTACCCGCAACGGAAGCCAAGGACAGAGCGGCGAATTGATTGCGCGCCCGATTTTTGGGTGGACAAGGTCAGTGGCGCTTGCTAATCGTAATGATATTACATAACGAAAAGATCAAGGCTTGACCGCCGGGGTCTGCAGATCCTATGCAAGCAGATGACGGTTCCCTCAACGGATGACTCCGAGGGGATTAATAGGGAACACGGTGCGGAAGACCCAATAGGGACCAAGACCGTGGCTGCCCCCGCAACTGTAAGCGGATTGCTGTCCATTCTTGCGGCGTTCACACGCCGAGCCACTGCGGGTCACCGTGGGAAGGCAATTGGAAAGCGTTTGTCCGCGAGCCAGGAGACCTGCCGTCAAGTGATGAAACCGAAGCGGACGGGGTGTTCCGATGGATACGAACTGGCTTTTGCACAGCGCCCGTTGGCGCGCCGAACTCATGCCATTTTGCCTCCGGACAAATCCTGCGGAGGACTGGCATGCATTCTCTTCCCGATTTTAGGCCGGCACGGCAGCCTTTTCACCGTGCCTGTGACCCGACGGCAAGTCACCGCTCTCTGGCGGAGGCTCAGTCATGAGCTGCAGCACCAAGGGATGCTCCGTCCGGGTCGCTGATCTCGGCTGGGGGCCAAAGCCATCGCATTTCCTCGTCCGAGGCGTGTCATTTGCTCTCGATGCGGGTGATCGCATGGCCATTGTCGGGCCGAATGGCGCGGGCAAGACCACGCTGCTTCGCTGCCTCTATCGTGGCGTCTCGCCGCTCGAAGGCCGGGTCGAGGTCGACGGCCAGGACATCTGGTCGATGACCGCGCGCCAGCTCGCGCGCCGCGTTGCCGTGGTTCTTCAGGAAATGCCGGGGGACTTCCCCTTTACCGTCAGAGATGTGGTCATGATGGGCCGGGTTCCGTGGCGCGAGGGCTTCGCAGGCTGGAGCGACCAGGATCGGGCGGAAGCCGAGCATGCGCTTGACCATCTCGACCTCCTGCGTCTGGCAGGTCGGCAGTTCTCGACCCTGTCCGGAGGCGAGAAGCAGCGTGTCCTCGTGGCGCGTGCGCTGGCCCAGAAGCCCGAGATCCTCATTCTCGACGAACCGACCAACCATCTCGACATTCGCCACCAGCTTGAAATTCTCGACCTGCTCGGCGCCTTGAACCTCACCATCATCACCACCCTGCACGACATCAATCTGGCTGCCGAATTCGCAAGCCATGTGGCCTTGATGCAAGGCGGGCGGATGAGTGCCTTCGGCGCGCCGGAAGCCGTGCTGACCGAGCAGGCCCTGTCCGGGACATTTGGTGTATTCGCCGCCCGCCAGCCGGGCGATAGCCACCGGCCCCACCGCTTTTCCTTTTCCCTTGAATTGAATTGATTTCGAAAGGACCTGTCCATATGGCGACCCGCCTCCTCCTGTCCGCCACATTTTTCGCCTCGGTTTTCACCGCCACGTCGGCTTTCGCCTATCCGGTGACGGTCAAGAGCTGCGATCGGGAAGTCACCTTCGATGCCGCACCTGCCCGCGCGATTTCCAACGACGTCAACCTGACCGAGATGATGCTCGCCCTGAAACTGCAGGACCGCATGGTCGGCTACACTGGCATTTCCGGCTGGAAGACACTGGACGAGGGACTGCGCGAAGGGGTGAAGGAGCTGCCGGAGCTTTCGCCAAAATACCCGACGATGGAAGTGATGCTGAACGCCGACGCCGATTTCTACTTCGCCGGCTGGAATTACGGCATGAAGGTGGGCGGCGAAGTGACGCCCGAAACGCTGGAGCCCTTCGGCGTCAAGGTCTATGAACTCACCGAATCCTGCATCCACATCATGGCAAAAAACAAGCCGACCATGGATGACATGTTCGTGGACCTGCTCAACCTAGGCAAGATCTTCGGCGTAGAGGCGCGTGCGGAAGAATTGGTAGCGGGCTATCGCAAGCGCCTCGGTGAGATCACCACGCGGGTCGGCGCCGTCGAGAAACCCGTACGGGTTTTCGTCTATGATTCCGGCACGGAGAAGCCCTTTACCCCCGGCCGCTTCGGAATTCCGACTGCCATGATCGAGGCCGCCGGTGGCGTCAATATCATGGACGATGTCGAAAAGAGCTGGACCGAAGTGTCCTGGGAGCCGGTCATCGAACGCAACCCGGAGGTCATCGTCATCGTCAACTACGGCGATGTGACCGCAGAACAGAAGATCGCCTTCATGAAGGAAACCCCGGCTTTCAAGAATCTCGATGCGGTCAAGCAGGATCGTTTTGTCGTGCTGGAATATGTCGAGGCGACGCCCGGCCCGCGCAATGTGCAGGCGATCGACCGTCTCGCCGACGCCTTCCATCCGCGTAACATGTGATGCCTGCGAAGGGGTCGCCCTGCGTCCCCCTCGGGCAACACGTTTCAAGGCAGCATGATGCAAGGTCGATTGTTCATCTGGGCGGGGTTAGCGCTCTTCCTTCTCGCACTGTGCCTGACAGCAGGCGTATCACTGGGGTCAGCCTCCATACCGGCCGAGACAGTCTGGTCGATCCTGGTCAACAAGCTGATGCCCGGGACCTTCGAGCCGACCTGGTCGGCCGGGCGCGAAAGCATCGTCTGGGATGTGCGCTTTCCGCGTGTGATTCTTGCCGGTCTCGTCGGCGCCGGTCTCGCCACGGTGGGTGCCGTGCTGCAGGCCGTCACCCGCAATCCGCTCGCCGATCCGCATCTGCTCGGCGTCTCCTCCGGCGGTGCTCTGGGAGCCATCATTGCGCTGCTGCATACCGGATTGATCTTCGGCCTTGTCACAGTGCCGCTGTTTGCCTTTGCCGGTTCTCTCCTGGCGACGCTGGCCGTGGTCGCCGTGACCCGTTTCACCGGTGCCGGTGCCGACCGCCTTGTCCTCTCGGGGGTGGCGATCGCCTTTGTCGCGACGTCTTTGGGAAATCTCGCAATCTTCCTCGGGGATCCGAGAGCGGCGCATACGGTGGTCTTCTGGATGCTGGGTGGTCTCGGCCTCGCCCAGTGGTCGCATCTGCTCTATCCGGCGATGGTGCTTGTCGGCTGTCTGACCTTCCTTGTCGTGCGTGCGCGGGAGATCAACGCAATGGCCATGGGGGATGAAACGGCAGCCACGCTCGGCGTTCCCGTTGCCCGGTTCCGAGCGGAGCTCTTCGTGGTCACGGCCCTGTTGACCGGCGTCATGGTCGCCTTCTCTGGCGCCATTGGTTTCGTCGGTCTTCTCGTTCCGCACTTTGTTCGCCTGACGGCCGGTAGCGACAACATCCGCGTCATTCCCCTCTCAGCGCTTGCCGGCGCCGTCATCCTCATCTTCGCAGACATTGTCTCGCGCACCATAATGGCGCCGGAGGATCTGCCGATTGGCGTCATCACCGGCCTTGCCGGCGGCCTCGCCTTCATTCTGCTTCTGCGCCGTCGATAGTTTCGGACCGTGGCTATTGCTCCTGTTTCGTATTTGCCTAGACTGAAGAAAAACGAAAACGGGAGGGGGCGACATGATGTTTTCGGCGAGGCAGGCAGAGATCATGGCTCTGGCCAAGGAACACGGCCGTGTCCTGGTGGATGAACTCGCGGCGCGATTTGCCGTCACTCCCCAGACAATCCGCAAGGATTTGAATGACCTGTGCGATGCGCGGGCCCTGAACCGTATCCATGGCGGTGCCGTTTTCCCCAGCGGAAACGAGAACGTCAAATACGAAGCGCGCCGGTCAATGGCTGCAACCGAGAAACAGGCGATAGGCCGGGCCGCCGCTGATCTGATCCCTGACAATTCTTCCCTCTTCATCAATATCGGCACCACCACTGAAGCCGTCGGAGATGCGTTGATCGACCACAGGGAATTGATGGTCATCACAAACAACATAAATGTTGCCAATCATTTGCGTGTCTTCCCTTCGATCGAAGTCGTCATCGCAGGCGGCGTGGTCCGCGGATCGGACGGCGGCATCGTCGGCGAGGCGGCCGTGGATTTCATCCGTCAGTTCAAAGTGGATTTCGCCGTCATCGGGGTTTCCGCCATCGATGAGGATGGTGCGCTGCTCGATTTCGATTTTCGTGAAGTGAAAGTGGCCCAGGCGATTATCGCAAACGCGCGCCACGTCATCCTCGTGTCCGACGCCTCGAAGTTCGAACGCACGGCACCCGTTCGCATTGGCCATATCTCGCAAGTCCAGACGTTTATCACCGATCACTGTCCGTCTGACAGCATCAGGGCCATCTGCGCCGAGCAGGATGTCCGCCTCGTCGAAACAGCACCTCTGAATGGGCAAACCTAGCCGGAAGCAAGTTTCGTTTGACATTCGTTTAAATTTCGCAAATTATATTGAGACTTTCGCAATGGCAGCAAATGCTGCAGGTGCGAACATGCGGAGGGGTGATGTCAGGGCAGCCAATCTACGATCTGTTTGTGATCGGCGGTGGGATCAATGGATGCGGGATCGCGCGTGATGCGGCCGGCCGTGGATATTCTGTCGCCTTGGCTGAAATGAACGATTTCGCCTCGGGCACTTCGTCTGGCGCCACCAAGCTCATTCATGGCGGACTGCGGTATCTCGAACACTACGAGTTCCGCCTGGTGCGCGAAGCCCTGATGGAGCGTGAGGTCCTCTGGGCCATGGCGCCGCATGTCATCTGGCCGCTGCGCTTCGTCCTGCCCTTCCAGAAGGGGGGCATCCGCCCCGCCTGGCTGATCCGCCTCGGCCTTTTCCTCTACGACAACCTCGGCGGCCGCAAGCTCCTGCCGGCGACGAAGACGCTCGACCTGCGCCACGATCCCGCTGGCAAGCCATTGAAGCCGGTCTTTTCCAAGGCGTTTGAATATTCCGATGGTTGGGTCGATGACGCCCGCATGGTCGTCCTCAATGCCCGCGACGCGCAGATCCGTGGCGCAAACATTCTGAGCCGCGCGCGCGTCATGTCAGCCCATCGGGAGGACGGCCACTGGGTCGTGACGACAAAGTCGCAGCGCGACGGCGCTGTTGAAACGCACCGCGCGCGTATGCTGGTCAATGCCGCAGGCCCCTGGGTGGATCAGGTTTTGGCAGGCGCCTTCGGTCGCAACAACGTGCACAATGTCCGCCTTGTCCAGGGCAGTCACATCGTTGTGCGTAAGAAGTTTACCGACCCGCGCGCCTATTTTTTCCAGAATCCGGACAATCGCATCATCTTCGCCATTCCATACGAGGGCGATTTTACCCTGATCGGCACGACCGACCGCGACTACACCGAGGATCCGAAGGATGTTCGCATCAGCTCCGAGGAGGTAAACTACCTCTGCGGCGCTGCAAGCGAGTACTTCAAGGAGCCGGTGCGGCCCGAGGACATCGTGTGGAGCTATTCTGCCGTCCGTCCGCTCTATGACGACGGTGCGTCAAAGGCGCAGGAAGCGACGCGTGACTATGTGCTGAAGATCGAAGGCGCCGAGGGCGAAGCGCTCTTGCTGAATGTCTTTGGCGGAAAGCTCACCACCTATCGGCGTCTGGCCGAACACGCGCTGCAGAAGATCGGCGAAGCGATCGGGGAAAAGGGCGCGCCCTGGACCGCCGGAAGTCGTCTGCCGGGGGGAGATTTCCCTGCCACGTCTTTTGAAGCGACGGTCTCCGGCCTGCTGCAGACCTATTCCTTCCTGGAGCGCGGCCATGCCGAGCGGCTGATCCGCTGTTATGGCACGGATTCGAAGTCGATCCTGGGGAGTGCGACGTCGATCGCCGATCTCGGCCGCCACTTCGGAGGCTCGCTCTACGAGGCGGAAGTGCGCTGGCTGGTCGAAAAGGAATGGGCGGTCACAGCCGAAGACGTGCTGTGGCGCAGAACGAAACAGGGACTGTTCCTGACGCCGGAGGAGGCGAAGGGGCTGGATGCCTATCTGGGGATGCTGGCGGCGGCCTGATCGCCCATCCCACTGAAATAGACCGACGGTTTGGAGGAGGCCCGAGGACATATGTTGGAACTGCGTAAAGTCTCGAAATTGGCGGGAGGTGGATACCACATCCACCCGACGGACCTGACGTTGCAGCGGGGTACGCTGAACGTCCTGCTCGGCCCGACCCTATCGGGCAAGACATCCCTGATGCGTTTGATGGCGGGCCTCGACAAGCCGACATCCGGAACCGTGCATTTTGACGGCAAGGACGTCACAGGCATGCCGGTCCAGAAGCGCAATGTCGCGATGGTCTACCAGCAGTTCATCAATTATCCGGCGCTGACGGTTTATGAAAACATCGCCTCGCCGATGCGCGTCGGAGGCAAGGATGCGGCCACGATCGACCGTGAGGTCCGCAAGGCCGCCGATCTTCTCCGGCTGACGCCCTATCTCGATCGGACGCCTCTCAGCCTCTCCGGCGGCCAGCAGCAGCGCACCGCCCTGGCTCGTGCCATCGTCAAGAACGCAACCCTCGTTCTTCTCGATGAGCCGCTCGCCAATCTCGACTACAAGCTGCGCGAGGAGCTGCGCGAAGAACTGCCGAAGATCTTCGCGGAATCGGGTGCGATTTTCGTCTACGCGACGACGGAACCGTCCGAAGCCCTGCTGCTCGGCGGCAACACGGCGACGCTCTCCGAAGGCCGCATCACCCAGTTCGGCCAGACCATCGACGTCTATCGCCAGCCCTCCGACCTGCTGACCGCGCGGACATTCGCCGACCCGCCGCTCAATACCATCGCGCTCGTCAAGCAGGGCGCAAGCTTCGTGCTGAACGGCCAGCCGGTTCTCGGTGTGCCGGCCCATCTCGCATCGATTGCAGATGGCCCGGTGACCGTAGGCTTCCATCCTCATCATTTATCGCTTTCTGCCCTGCCGGATACCATGGCCATGCGCGCGCGCACGCTGGTGTCGGAAATCGCTGGTTCCGAGAGCTTCATTCATGTCGAATACGGTAGTGCTCGCTGGGTCTGCCTGGCGCACGGCATTCACGACATCGATCCCGACCGTGAGATCGACGTCTTCATCGACACCCGTCACCTGATGGCGTTCGACGCCGCCGGCAAGGCGCTCGGCGCCCCCGCCGAACTGGCTGCGTGAGGAGGAACGTCATGGCTCGCATCAATCTCGACCATATCCGCCACGCCTACACCCCCGCTGCGCGGGCATCGGGCGATTACGCTTTGAAGGAAGTCCATCACGAATGGAAGGATGGCGGCGCCTATGCCCTGCTCGGCCCCTCCGGCTGTGGCAAGACGACCTTGCTCAACATCATCTCGGGCCTCATTCATCCATCTGACGGCCGGATCGAATTCGACGGCGTCGATGTGACGAATCTGCCGACCCAGGCCCGCAACATCGCCCAGGTCTTTCAGTTCCCGGTCGTCTACGACACGATGAGCGTCTACGACAACCTGGCCTTTCCGCTGCGCAATCGTCATGTACCGGAAGATCAGGTCAACAAGCGGGTCAATGAAATCCTCGACATGATCGACCTCCAGCCCATGGCCCGCAATCAGGCCCAGGGGCTGACCGCCGACCAGAAGCAGAAGATTTCGCTCGGCCGAGGCCTTGTGCGCTCGGACGTCAACGCGATCCTTTTTGACGAGCCGCTCACCGTCATCGATCCGCATATGAAGTGGGTCCTGCGCTCGCAGCTCAAGCGCCTGCATCGGCGATCCGGTTTTACCATGGTCTATGTCACCCACGACCAGACGGAAGCCCTGACCTTCGCCGACAAGGTCGTGGTGATGTATGACGGCCAGATCGTCCAGATCGGCACGCCGGCTGAACTCTTCGAGCGCCCGAGCCATACCTTTGTCGGATATTTCATCGGCTCCCCGGGCATGAATGTCATGCCGGCAAAGGTCAGTGGCACGACAGCCATCGTCGGCGACCAGACGGTGAACCTGCCGGGAACGCCGAAACTCTCCGGCCAGAGCAAGATCGAGCTCGGCATCCGCCCCGAATTCCTGCGTCTAGGACGCGAAGGCATGCCCGTGGCCGTCGACAAGGTCGAGGATATCGGCCGTCAGAAGATCGTGCGGGCGCAGTTTGCCGGCAATCCGCTGTCGATCGTCATCCCCGAGGATGCGGAAATTCCTGCAGATCCGAAAGTGACATTCGTCCCCGAGGGGGTCGGCATCTTCGCCGATTCCTGGCGCGTTGGAATGGAGGGCTGAACCATGGAGAAGACCTGGAACAACAAGGCCTGGTTCATGGTCATTCCGGTCCTGGTGCTGGTAGCCTTCTCGGCCGTCATTCCGCTGATGACCGTGGTGAACTATTCCGTCCAGGATACCTTCGGCAACAACCAGTTCTTCTGGGCCGGCACCGACTGGTTTTCCGACATTCTCTCGTCGGACCGCTTCTGGGATGCGCTCGGACGCAACCTGATCTTCTCCATGATCATTCTTGCGATCCAGGTGCCGCTTGGCATCTTCATCGCGCTCAACATGCCCAAAACGGGATTGGGAGTTCCGGTTTGCCTCGTCCTGATGGCGCTGCCACTGCTCATTCCGTGGAATGTCGTGGGTACGATCTGGCAGGTCTTCGGTCGCGTTGACATCGGTCTCCTCGGCTATTCGCTGAACGCCGTGGGCTTCGACTACAATTACACGCAGAACCCGATCCACGCCTGGATCACCATCATCGTGATGGATGTCTGGCACTGGACGAGCCTTGTCGTGCTGCTCTGCTATGCCGGTCTCGTCTCGATCCCCGATGCCTATTACCAGGCCGCCAAGATCGATGGCGCATCGCGCTGGTCCGTGTTCCGCTTCATTCAGCTGCCGAAGATGAAGCGCGTGCTTTTGATCGCCGTGCTGCTCCGCTTCATGGACAGCTTCATGATCTACACCGAGCCCTTTGTCCTGACAGGCGGCGGCCCGGGCAATTCGACCACCTTCCTGTCGATCGACCTCGTCAAGATGGCAGTCGGCCAGTTCGACCTCGGTCCGGCGGCGGCGATGTCGATCATCTACTTCCTGATCATCCTCGCGCTGTCCTGGGTTTTCTACACCGTCATGACCAACAGTGACGCGAAGGGCTGAGGGAGATACCGATGAAAAGCACTGATAATCGCACCGGCTTCGGCTTTCTGGTTCCGACGATCTACATCATCTTTCTGCTGCTGCCGATCTATTGGCTCGTCAACATGAGCTTCAAGACGAATGCAGAGATCACGGGCGCCTTCTCGCTCTGGCCCGTCAATCCGACAATTGCCAATTATGCGGTGATCTTCACCGATCCTTCGTGGTATAAGGGCTACATCAACTCGATCATTTATGTGTGCATGAACACTGTGATCGCAGTCTCTGTCGCTCTGCCTGCAGCCTATGCCTTCTCGCGCTATCGCTTCCTGGGTGACAAGCATCTGTTCTTTTGGCTGCTGACCAACCGCATGGCGCCGCCGGCCGTTTTCGCACTACCCTTCTTCCAGCTGTACTCCGCCTTTGGCCTCATCGACACGCATATCGCCGTTGCCATCGCGCACTGCCTGTTCAATGTGCCGCTGGCTGTCTGGATCCTCGAAGGCTTCATGTCGGGCGTGCCGAAGGAGATCGACGAGACGGCCTATATCGACGGCTATTCCTTCCCGAAGTTCTTCGTGAAGATCTTCATGCCGCTGATCGCATCCGGCATCGGTGTCGCCGCCTTCTTCTGCTTCATGTTCTCCTGGGTCGAGCTTCTGATTGCCCGTACCCTGACGACAACGGATGCCAAGCCGATTGCCGCCATCATGACGCGGACGGTTTCTGCCTCCGGAATGGACTGGGGCGTGCTGGCCGCAGCCGGCGTGCTCACGATCATACCCGGAGCGCTCGTGATCTATTTCGTCCGCAACTACATCGCCAAGGGCTTTGCCCTGGGCCGCGTCTGAGGAGGTTCCGATGGACTTTACATGGATGGCCTGGACGACGCCGACGGCCATATTCTTCGTCGTGATCTTCAGCCTGATCCTGTCGATGGCGGTCTGGGAGTATCTGTCCCCGGGCGGCAATCCGCGAAACGGCATCCTGCGCTTCGAAACCACCCGCGGTGACCGTCTCTTCGTGTCGCTGATCGGGTCGGCTTTCATCAATCTCGCTTGGCTCGGCCTCGTTGGGCCGAACCTGTGGTGGGCTCTCGCCCTGTCCGTGGTCTACGCCGTCGGCGTATTCCGTTTCGTCTAGGGCAAGACAAGATGGATGGCGGCGGGAGGCCGCCATCCTCGAGACTGAAACCTGAATGCAAACGCAACCTTAGGGAGGACGCTATGCGAAAACACCTTTTGACGACGACGGCCGCCATGCTTCTGGCAATGACGGGCGCCGCATTCGCCGACATGGAAGCGGCGAAGAAGTTCCTGGACGCCGAGGTCGGCGAAATGTCGGCCATCGACCGCGCCACGCAGGAAGCCGAAATGCAGTGGTTCGTCGATGCGGCGAAGCCGTTTTCCGGGATGGAAATCAAGGTCGTCTCTGAAACCATCACCACGCATGAATATGAAGCGAAGGTCCTCGCTCCGGCCTTCACCGCCATCACCGGCATCAAGATCACCCACGATCTGATCGGTGAAGGCGACGTTGTCGAAAAACTTCAGACCCAGATGCAGTCGGGCGAGAACATCTACGACGCCTACATCAACGATAGCGACCTGATCGGCACCCACTGGCGCTACCAGCAGGTGCGCAACCTGACCGACTGGATGGCGAATGAGGGCAAGGACGTCACCAGCCCGACCCTCGACATCGACGACTTCATCGGCAAGTCCTTCACGACGGCTCCGGACGGCAAGCTCTACCAGCTTCCGACCCAGCAGTTCGCCAACCTCTATTTCTTCCGTTACGACTGGTTCAATGACGAGAAGAACAAGGCCGACTTCAAGGCGAAATACGGCTACGACCTCGGCGTACCGGTCAACTGGTCGGCTTACGAGGATATCGCTGAATTCTTCACCGGTCGCGAAATCGACGGTAAGAAGGTCTTCGGCCACATGGACTACGGCAAGAAGGACCCGTCCCTCGGCTGGCGCTTCACCGATGCCTGGCTCTCCATGGCCGGCAACGGCGACAAGGGCATTCCGAACGGCAACCCGGTTGACGAATGGGGCATCAAGGTCGACGAAAACTCGCGTCCGGTCGGCTCTTGCGTCGCCCGCGGCGGTGACACCAACGGCCCTGCCTCCGTCTACGCCATCGAGAAATATCTCGAATGGATGACGAAATACGCCCCTCCGGCTGCCCAGGGCATGACCTTCTCCGAATCCGGTCCGGTGCCGTCGCAGGGTGAAGTCGCCCAGCAGATGTTCACCTACACCGCCTTCACCGCCGACTTCGTCAAGGAAGGCCTGCCGGTCGTGAACGAGGATGGCACGCCGAAGTGGCGTTTCGCTCCGAGCCCGCATGGCGTCTACTGGAAGGACGGCATGAAGCTCGGCTATCAGGACGCAGGTTCCTGGACGCTGATGAAGTCCACCCCGGAAGACCGTGCGAAGGCCGCCTGGCTCTACGCACAGTTCGTCACCTCGAAGACCGTCGACGTGAAGAAGAGCCATGTCGGCCTGACCTTCATCCGTCAGTCGACCCTCGACCACCAGTCCTTCACCGAACGCGCACCGAAGCTCGGTGGCCTGGTCGAGTTCTACCGCTCGCCGGCTCGCCTGCAGTGGTCGCCGACCGGCACCAACGTTCCTGACTATCCGAAGCTGGCTCAGCTCTGGTGGCAGGCAATTGGTGATGCATCTTCCGGCGCCAAGTCCGCTCAGGAAGCCATGGACTCGCTCTGCGCCGAGCAGGAAAAGGTGATGGAGCGTCTCGAACGCGCTGGCGTCCAGGGCGATATCGGTCCGAAGCTCGCCGAGGAAAAGACCCTCGAAGAGTGGAACGCCGATGCCGTGGCCAAGGGCAATCTCGCTCCGCAGCTGAAGATCGAGAACGAGAAAGAACAGCCGATGACGGTCAATTACGACGAGCTCGTCAAGAGCTGGCAGTAACGATCGGCGATCACCGCTGAATTGACAATCGCCGGGGCGCAAACTACGCCCCGGCTTCTTCACTTAAGGAGTTTCAGCCTGATGAGCGGTTACATTCTGGCCATCGACCAAGGAACAACCTCGACCCGCTCGATGATCTTCGATCACGAGATGCACATTGTCGGCGTTGCCCAGCAGGAGTTCACCCAGCACTTCCCGGATTCCGGCTGGGTCGAACATGATGCGGACGAGATCTGGCAGAGTGTGCTCGCGACCATCGAAAAGGCGCTCGCTGCCGCGAGCATCAAGATCGGCGATGTCACCGCGATCGGGATCACCAACCAGCGCGAAACCGTCGTCGTCTGGGACCGCGAGAGCGGCAAGCCTGCCCATCGTGCCATCGTCTGGCAGGATCGTCGCACCGCGCGCTTCTGCGATGAACTCAAGCACAAGGGCCTGGAGCCGCTTTTCACCGAGAAGACCGGCCTGCTGCTCGATCCCTATTTCTCCGGCACCAAGCTGTCCTGGCTCCTGAAGAACGTCGATGGTCTGAAGACCCGCGCGCAAAACGGCGAGATCTGCTTTGGTACGGTCGATAGCTGGCTCATCTACAAGCTGACCGGCGGCAAGGTCCACGTGACCGATGCAACCAATGCCTCGCGCACGCTGATCTACGATATCGGCGAAAATCGTTTCGACGACGAACTCCTTTCGATCCTTGAAATTCCGCGCTCCATGCTGCCGGAGGTCAAGGACTGCGCCGATGATTTTGGCATCACCGACAAGGCCGTGCTTGGCGCCGAGATCCCGATCCTCGGCGTTGCCGGCGACCAGCAGGCTGCCGTCATCGGCAATGCCTGCTTTGAGCCGGGCATGATGAAGTCTACCTATGGCACAGGTTGCTTCGCGCTCCTGAACACCGGCCGCGATCGCGTCGCCTCGTCGAACCGCCTGCTGACCACCATTGCCTATCGCCTGAACGGCGAGACGACCTACGCCCTCGAGGGCTCGATCTTCATCGCTGGCGCGGCCGTCCAGTGGCTGCGTGATCAGATGGGTTTCGTGAAGGTCGCCTCGGAAACCGATGCGCTTGCCAGCAAGGCCGATCCCAATCAACGCGTCTACCTTGTTCCAGCCTTCACCGGCCTCGGCGCGCCCCATTGGGATGCCGATGCCCGTGGCGCGATCTTCGGACTGACGCGTGGAACAGGACCCGCGGAATTCGCCCGTGCCGTGCTTGAGAGCGTCGCTTACCAGACCTATGACCTCCTGGAGGCCATGAAGAAGGACTGGAGCGGCAGCGCATCGAAGACGGTGCTGCGCGTCGATGGTGGCATGGTCGCGTCAGACTGGACGATGCAACGGCTGGCGGACATTCTCGCGGCCCCCGTCGACCGTCCCGTGGTGCTCGAAACCACGGTCCTCGGCGCCGCCTGGCTCGCCGGCTCCCGCGCCGGTCTCTGGCCCGACCAGAAGGGCTTTGCCGCGACCTGGAAGCGCGATAACCGCTTCGAGCCCGGCATGGATGTGAGTGAGCGGAAGGCAGCGATTGCAGGCTGGCAGGACAGCGTTTCGCGTTGCCTGACGAGCCGCTAGCCTATTTGTCGATCAGCGCGACCAGGGTCTCCAGCCGGTCGGCATCCTTGGGCAGCTTGTCCTGCCTAAGCCGCGCGATGCGGGGAAACCGCATCGCCACGCCGGACTTGTGCCGGCTCGAGCGTGCCAGCCCTTCAAAGGCCACCTCCACCACGAAACCGTGCTCCGGCTCGGCTCGGAGCGCCCGCACGGGGCCGAAGCGGTCGACCGTATTGTTGCGCACGAATCGGTCGAGCACTTCGAGTTCTTCGTCGGTGAAGCCGAAATAGGCCTTGCCGACGGGTACCAGAACGTCTCCCTCGCCGGGGACCGCCGTCCACACCCCGAAGGTGAAGTCCGAATAGTAACTTGAGCGTTTGCCGTGCCCGCGCTGCGCATACATCAGCACGGCATCGGCATTCATCGGATCGCGCTTCCACTTGAACCACGGACCCTTGGCGCGCCCGGCCTGATAGCGGCTGTCCAGTCGCTTCAGCATCACCCCTTCGATGACAGGATCGGGAGGTGCCGCCCGGAAGCGTTCCAGCTCTTCCCAGGTGGAAAACGGCACGAGCGGAGAGAGGTCGAAGCGCCGCGGTTCCTGCTGCTCGATGAGCGCATGCAACCGCGCACGGCGTGTGAGAAAGGTTTCTGGCCGAACGTCCGCGTCCCCATCGAACAAGATGTCATACGCGCGGATAAAGACTGGATAGTCCTCCAGCATCTTGGCCGTCACCGTCTTGCGATTGAGCCGCTGCTGCAGGTCGGAAAAGGTCCGGGTCGGCGTATTGGTGCGCGAGGTTCCGCCGACGAGCAGTTCCCCGTCGATCACGCCCTCGAAGCTTGCTGCCTCGATCACGTCGGGAAAGGCGCCCGAGATATCGTCGCCTGATCGCGAGTAGAGCCGGCTACGTCCGCCGGAGCAGGACAGTTGCACGCGAATGCCGTCCCACTTCCATTCGGCGGCAAAATCGTCAGGATCGAGATTGGGCAGATCCCTGTCTTCGATCGGCGTGGAGAGCATCACCGAATGGAAGATCGCTGGCGTCGACAGGACGGGTTTCTCGATCCGGTCCTCCAGCCATGCGAAGAGCTCTGTATACGGCGGCGTCAACCCATGCCAGAGACCCTCGATGTCGGCGACATCCTTGTCGCCGAACAGCGCCAGCGCCTGTTTGGCCAGCCGCGCCGAGACTCCGATCCGGAGGCCCCCTGTAACAAGCTTGATCAGCGCAAATCGCTCAGAAGTGTCGAGCCGGTCGAAGAGATCGCGCATCACGGAGCGGGTCTCGTTGCGACCGAGGCGCTGCAGCCGTTCGATGATCCCAGACAGGCTTTGAAGATCCGTACCGGTCTCCGCCTCCAACGCCTTGGGTTCCCAGACGAGCGAAATGGTCTCGGCCAGATCCCCGACATAGTCATAGGAATACTGGAACAGGATCGGGTCCATCCGCTCCAGCACCAGTTCCTTGAGCAGGGCAGGCTTCACGCCTTTGATGTCGAGACCATCGGCCAGGGCAGCCAGCGCATAACCGCGATCCGGGTCGGGCGTCACACGGAAATAATCGATCAGCAGCGTCAGCTTGCCATTGCGGCTGGGTGTCAGGAGCAGGCGATCGAGGAGGCGCGCAAAAGCCTTCATCTCAGTCCCCCTCGTCTTCATAGCCGACGAGATGCAGCGGGCGTGCCTTGATCCCGGACAGTTCGCACCAGCGCACCAGCGCTTCCTCGCGGCCATGGGTCACCCAGACCTCTTGCGGACCGACTTCGCGGATCGTGTCCAGCAGTTCCGGCCAGTCGCAGTGGTCGGAGATGACCAATGGCAGTTCCACCCCTCGCTGTTTTGCCCTTTGCCGCACCATCATCCAGCCGGAAGCGAATATGGAAAGCGGATCCTCGAAACGCCGTGCCCAGCGGTCGTTGAAGGCCGAGGGCGGACCGATCACCACGGCGCCCTTGAAGCTGCCTGACGTCTTGTCCTCGGTTGTTGCCGGTGGAAGCTCGCCCAGTTCCACCCCCTGTTCCGAATAGTAGTCACACAGCCGCGCCATCGAACCATGTATATAGATAGGCTTCTCGTAACCGCTGCGCCGGATGAGCGAGATGACCCGCTGCGCCTTGCCCAGTGCATAGGCCCCGATCAGATGGCTGCGTTCCGGAAACTGCTGCAGGGAGGTCAGCAGCTTCTGGATCTCCTGTCTTGGCTCCGGATGGTGAAAGACCGGCAGTCCGAACGTCGCTTCGGTGATGAAGACATCGCATGGCACGGGCTCGAAGCTCGCACAGGTCGGATCCGCTCCCCGCTTGTAGTCACCAGAAACCACGATCCGCGTTCCCTGTGCTTCGATCTCGATCTGTGCTGAGCCCAGCACATGTCCCGCCGGATGAAAGCGCACCTTAACTCCATTGACCGAAACGGTTTCGCCGAAGGTAGCGCTCTGGGATGTGACGCAGAAATCCTCGCCATAGCGGATTGCCATGATGTCGAGGGTTTGCTGCGTGGCGAGAACATGCGTGTGGCCGGAGCGGGCGTGGTCGGAATGACCGTGCGTGATGAGGGCGCGGTCGACAGGACGGACCGGATCGACATAAAATTCACCGAGCGGGCAATAGAGCCCGCCGGGTGTCGGATGAAGGAGGAGGTCCGGCTTGATCATGCCGAGAACATAGGGCGCCCGAAGATGCCCTGCCAGCGCCTACTGAGCAAAGCGCGAAACGGCGTAATAGCCCGCAGCCGAGGCCGTCGCGGACAGGAATGCGCCCCAGGCCATGTCGACGAGGCTTACCTGCAGAGACCAACCCTTCAACGTGGCGAGATTGGTCATGTCATAGGTGCCATAGGCAAGCAGGCCGAGCAGCGCTCCGTTAAAGACCGCCGTCAGCACACTGCCGGCAGTAACCGCTGGCATGACGGCGAAGTAGACAAGTCCGATCACGTAGAGCAGGTAGAAGAGGCCGGCAGCCGCAAAATTGGGCGGTGAAAGCAAAAGTGTGCCGATATGCTCGCGATAGAAGCCGATCGCGATGCGTGTGAGCCACAGGTAATCCAGCGCGAAGAAGACCACGGCCGTCGAGATATAGGCAATAACATAAGTCATTGTGCTTCTCCCTCGGGCAGAACCTCGGCTCTGCCTTTCACTAAATTCCGAGCACCGGCTGGACCAGCCGCACCAGAAGGCTCTTGAATTTCAAAGGTGCGTCGGTCACAGCGAGACAGATGCAATCCCCGTCCGGCGTCGCAACGGGCTGATGCGTCAGTGTCTCGTCGGCTTCCTCAATGTCGCCCCGCTTGAAAACGGTCGCGCCGTCGGTGAAGGCCCCCTTCAGCACCAGCGTCAGTTCCCGACCGCCATGAGAATGCTCCGGCACAGGCTTGCCGGCCGGGATCTTGAGAAGGCGGACCTGGCTTTGCAGATCTCCGGTCTTTATCAGGATATGATAGGCACCACGTCCGAGCGATTTCCACTTCAACGCCTCGACATCGCCGCCGAGATAGGAGCGCAAGGGTTCGGGAAGAACTGGAATGTCCGCGGGCGCTGCAACGGGCTTGGCCGCAGATGCCCTGGATGGACCCTCGGAAGAAAGCTTCGCCTTCATCGCGGCCCAGCTGTCGGTCGAAATCGCCGGGGTGTCGTTTTCATCGGCCGCCTCGAGCAACTGGCCGCCGGTGTGCTCCATGAAGGACAGCCGGTTTCGGCAGGTCGGGCAAAGCGCCAGATGCGTGGCGACCGCAATGCTCCAGCCTTCGGTCAGGTTGCCAGTGGCATAATCCAGGAGCAGTTCGTCGCTGATGTGATGTTGGACGTGGAGCGTCATGCCCGCTCCTCCAGTGCTGCGCGCAGCTTGGCGAAGGCCAGGCGAATGCGCGATTTGACGGTTCCCATCGGCAGGCCGAGTTCGGCGGCGATCGTGCTGTGAGATGCTTCTCTGTAAAATGACATTTTGAGGAGTTCGAGCTGTTCGGGTGGTAGGGTTTCCATGGCGCGGCGGAGGCGATCGGCCTCCTGGCGTGTTTCGAATTCCATATCGGCCGGCGGTACGTCATCCGGGACGAAAGCCGGATCGGTCGGATCGAAAGTCGGCCGCTTCTCGCGACGAAACGCGTCGATTCTGAGGTTTCTGGCAATTGTGAAGATCCAGCTCGACACATTGCCCCGCGCCGGGTCGAATTGCTCGGCCTTGTTCCAGACCGTCAGCATCGTCTCCTGCATCAGTTCCTCGGCGGCCTGCCCGTCGCGGGCAAGCTTTGCCATATAGGCGCGCACTTTCGGTCCGTAATACTTGAAGATCGTCTCGAAGGCCTCGATGTCACGATCACGGCCCACGGCGGCCAATAGCTGCGCAAATTTACGCTGGTCTAGTTCTTCCGCCGACTCGGTCATCGAAACGATTGTTTTCCCTCTTTTGAGCGGCGCAAAGACCTGACGCCGCGCAGTTCGCCCGGGGTCATTCTGGCACGCATCAGCGGAGATGTGTATCGCGTTCATCATCATGAAGAGCTTTACGCCACCTCTCTTTGCCCGGATCACCGCATCGGATTTTATTCGCACCGATCGATCCAGTGCCGAATACCATGCGTAGTCATGTTCAAAACCCTTAAATAGAACAATCGGTAAAGGGCATTGAATGGACATGGGTGTTACGAAGGCCGCTTTCGGCGGTAAGCGCAGGATCGCGGTCATCGGGTCGGGAATATCGGGCCTATCCTGTGCCTGGCTCCTTTCCAAGACCATGGATGTCGTCCTCTACGAAACGGAGGATCGCGCAGGCGGTCATTCCAACACGGTGCTGGCGCCAGGGGGCGCCAGGGACATTCCTGTCGATACCGGGTTCATCGTCTACAACGACCGAAACTACCCGAACCTCGTGAAGCTTTTCGAGCATCTCGACGTGCCGACCTTGCCGTCGAACATGTCGTTTGCCGCATCGCTCGGCGGAGGTGCGTTCGAATATTCCGGTTCTGGTCTTTCCGGCCTTCTGGGCCAGAAATCGAACATTCTGCGTCCGCGCTTCTGGCGCATGGTCAAGGATATCCTGCGCTTCTACAAGGAAGCGCCAGCGCTTCTGGACCGGAGCGAACTGGAGGGCGTGTCACTCGGCGACTACCTGGCATTTGCCGACTATGCCCCAACCTTCGTGGAGGACCATCTCCTGCCGATGGGGGCCGCCATCTGGTCGACGACGGCGTCAGAGATGCGTCTCTATCCGCTGCACGCCTTCATCCGCTTTTTCGCCAACCACGGTCTGCTGACCCTCTCGGATCGTCCGCGCTGGCGGACGGTAAAAGGTGGCAGCCGTGAATATGTCGCGCGTATTCTGGCCGATTTTACCGGTGAAGTTCGCCTCGCGACCGCCGTGACAGGGGTTCGACGCGGCAGGGCCGGCGTGGAAGTGACCGATGTTCATGGGGGCGTGGAAACCTTCGACGACGTCGTTTTGGCCACCCATGCGAACCAGAGCCTCGATTTGCTTGAAGATGCAAACGGCGCTGAGCGTGAGGTGCTGGACTCCTTCCAGTACACACCCAATCTCGCTGTCTTGCATTCTGATGAAAGCCTGATGCCGAAGCGCAAGTCGGTGTGGTCGAGCTGGAACTATGTTGCTGAAAAGCAGACTGACGCCAGCGATGCGCTCTGCGTCACCTACTGGATGAACATGCTGCAGTCCCTCGATCCGGCGACCCCGCTCTTCGTTACGCTCAACCCCTGCCGTCCGATCGACCCTTCGAAGATCATTAGGAGCTTTCACTACGAGCATCCTCTTTTCGACGTTGCGGCCATTCGCGCCCAGCGCCGCATCTGGCAGCTCCAGGGCCGCCGCAACACGTGGTTCTGCGGTGCCTATTTCGGCAGTGGGTTTCATGAGGATGGCTTGCAGGCCGGGCTTGCGGTTGCCGAAGCACTCGGTGGTTCACGCCGTCCGTGGTCGGTCGAAAACGAGTCCGGTCGCATTGTCATCAACCGCGCACTCGAGGCTGCGGAATGACACATCAATCCGCAATCTATGCCGGCCATGTGCTGCATACCCGCAGCCGCCCCAGGAAGCATAGTCTTCGCTACAGGGTATTCTCGCTGATCGTCGATCTCGACGAGGTAGAAGAATTGAACAAGACGCTACGTCTGTTCGGCTACAACAAGCCGGCTCTCTATTCGGTGCACGATGCCGATCACGGCAATGGCCGGCCGGGTGAATTGCGGTCTTGGGTCGAGGAGCGTCTGGCGGCGGCCGGGCTTCAGGGCCGTGGCTGGAAGATCCGGATGCTCTGCTATCCGAGGATCCTTGGCTATGTGTTCAATCCGATCACGGTCTATTTCTGCTATCGGCCGGAAGGCCAGCTCGCCGGCGTGCTCTACGAGGTTTGCAACACCTTCAACGAGCGTCATACCTACGTGATCCCGGTGGAATCCGAGGCCGGCGGCATCCTGCGCCACCGCTGCGCCAAGGAGATGTATGTCTCCCCCTTCATGCCCATGAACTGCGAATACAATTTTCGCATAAGCCCCCCGACGGACGACGTGGCCATCAATATCGGTGAGAGCGATGCGGATGGTCCAATGCTCTTCGCAACCTTCTCCGGCAAACGTCGCCCCTTGTCGGATCGGGCCTTATTGCGCATGCTGGTGACCTATCCCCTGATGACCATGAAGGTGATGGGGGGCATCCACTGGGAAGCGTTGAAGCTCTGGTGGAAAGGTGTTCCGATTTATCGGCACAAGCCGGCGGCAGCCAAGATTGCGTCGACGATCGTCGTGCAGAATGGGGTCACTAAGTCATGAGTCATGCCGAAGAGGATATGCAACCGATCGTGAGCAGTCTCACTTTCTGGCAGCGCATGATGTGCCGCTGGGCCGATCGCATTGCCGTCGGACGTCTGACGCTCCAGTTTGAGGGCTACGGGGAACACGTGGCGATCGGGGGAAAGCCCGGGCCCAATGCCGTTTTGTGCGTTCGAAATGCAAGCCCCGTGCTGCGGATTTTGACCGGTGGCACGCTCGGCTTCGCGCAGTCTTTCATGGACGGCGACCTCGAGTCGCCCGATATCGGGGCCGTCCTGGAGCTTGCGCTGTCGAATGAGGCGCAACTCGGGGCGGTGCTTGCGTCGTCCTCCGTCTTCAAGGCCCTGGCGCGTCTGCGCCACAAGTTGCGACGCAATTCGAAAAAAGGTAGCCGGCGAAACATCGCGTATCATTATGATCTCGGAAACGCGTTTTACGGGCTCTGGCTCGACCGGACGATGACCTATTCGTCGGCACTCTACAGCGCGCCGGGCATGTCACTCGCCGATGCGCAGGAAGCCAAATATGCCCGCATCGTTGAAGAGTTGCAGATCGGGCCGGATGATCACGTGCTGGAAATCGGTTGCGGCTGGGGCGGCTTTGCCGAACTTGCCATCCGCAAGACCGGCTGTCGCGTCACAGGCCTGACGCTTTCCACCGAGCAGGCGAAGTTCGCCCGCGCACGGCTGGAAAAGGCAGGGTTTGCCGATCGGGTCGACATCCGTCTCGAGGACTATCGGGATTGCAGCGGTCATTTCGACAAGATCGTTTCCATCGAAATGTTCGAGGCCGTCGGCGAAGAGAACTGGCCAATCTATTTCGAGGCTGTCCAGAAGCGTCTGGTTCCAGGCGGCAAGGCGTTGATCCAGACGATCACGATTGATGAGAGCCGCTTCGATTATTATCGCGGCAGCGCCGATTTCATTCAGACCTACATTTTCCCCGGTGGCATGTTGCCCTCCGTCACCGTCTTCGAACACGCTGCCATGGCAGCGGGACTGAAGGTCGGCGACCGCTTCCGTTTCGGCCGCGACTACGATCGCACATTGCTCGCATGGGACAGCGCATTCACGGCCAACTGGCAGAAGATCGAGCCGCTCGGCTTTGATCGCCGCTTCCATCGGATGTGGCGGCTCTATCTCCACTACTGCGCTGTCGGCTTCCGTTTCGGCCGCATCGATGTCGTACAGTTCAGGCTGGACAAGCCAGCCTGACCATCCCCATGTCTTGGAGACCAGATGCTGCGGTCAATGCTTGGGCCGCAGCATTTTCCGTGTGAGCGCAAAGCGCAGGGAATGCGGCAGCGCATGCAGCAGCTTGATCGCGAGCGCCATCTTCCACGGGAAGATGATCTCGAATTTGCCCTTGGCCAGGCCCTTGGCGATGGTGTCGGCCGCTTCCTCAGACGAAACGAGAAACGGCATCGGGAAATCGTTCTTCTCGGTCAGCGGCGTGTCGACGAAACCCGGATTGACGATGGTGATCTTCACCCCATGCCGCTCGAGTTCCGGATAGAGGGCCTCGCACATGACGTTGAGTGCGGCCTTGGTCGCACCATAGGTGGCGGCACCCGGTAGACCGACATAGCCGGATACGGAGGCCACGACGGCGATGTGGCCGCGGCGGCGCGCAATCATGGCCGGCATCACCGTCTCGAGGCAGGACGCCGTGCCCAGCACGTTGAGGTCGAACATCTGTCGTGTCCGGCTCAGCTCGAAATCCTCGGCATAATCGCGCGTGTAGGATCCCGCCGCGAAAACGGCAAGGTCGACCGCACCCATCTCGCTCTCGATCGCCGCGAAGACCTGCTTCACGGCATCTGGATCCGTCACGTCGAGGGGATAGACGCCAACCTGGCCGGGATGGTTCGTCGCGAGTTCAGCCAGGGCATCGGCGCTGCGTGCACTGACTGCGATGCGGTAGCCGTCGCGCAACAGCCGCTCGGCAAGCGCTCGGCCGATGCCGGAGCTGGAACCCGTAATCCACGCGATCTTGGTCATGACATCCTCATGTTTTCTCTCATGACCAATACGCCTGGGGAGCCGATCTGGTTCAGGCTGGCCAGCCCGCGAGCAGCGAAAGCCCCTGGCTGAGAAGCGATGCCGCATTCTCCTTGTCCGAAGCCTCCACATAGCAGCGCATCTCCGGTGCATTGCCCGAAGGACGGAAATGGATGACGCGACCGTCAGTGAGCGTCACCCGCAGACCGTCGATGTCGCTGACCGTCTGAACGGCGCCAAGAGGGGCAAGAAAAGCCCCGAGTTGCTCTACCGAGCCGCGAAGATGAGCCATCAGAGCGGCACTTCGTTCACTGGCATAGTTTTCGAGCCGATCGCTGAGCGCAACCGGCAGGCTGAAGTCCTCGACGAGAGCCGAAAGGGACAGGCCCCGCTCGGCCGCCGTGCCGAGAACGGCAAGTGCCGGAAGGAAGCTGTCCCGCGTTGGCAGCGCCTTGATCGCCTTGTCGCCTATGCGGAAATCCGATCCCAGCATCAAGCCGCCATTCGCCTCGAAGCCAAGCACGCCGGCTTTTGCCGCCGCCAGCGCCTCTTCCATGGCCGCGATGACGAAGGGAGAGCCAACGCGAGTCCGTCTAACGTCGAATCCCCCATCTTTTTCGAGACCGGAATTGGAAGTGACCGGGGTCGCGACAACAGATGCGCCGAGAAACCGGGCGGTGATCAGCCCGAGCAGGTCGCCGCGGAGCGGCACACCGTGTTCGTCGGCCACCAGCGGCCGGTCGCCGTCTCCATCGGTGGAAAGCACGGCATCAAGCGCCAGATCGTCCGTCCAGCGGGCGAGCTGGGTCACGGTATCGGGCGATACCGCCTCCGTATCAACCGGGATGAACTGGTCGGAGCGGCCCAGCGGAAACACGGTGGCGCCGTACTCTTCGAAGATGGTCACCAGCATGTCCCGGGCGACGGAGCTGTGCTGGTAGATGCCGATTCTTTTGCCCTTGAGCGCATCCGGCGGAAGGATGCCGAGGTTGCGATCGACGAACAGCTTGGTCGCCTCCGCTTCATGGTCTTGCCCGGCGCCGGTCTCGACGCGGTTGGCTTCCGGATCGGCGGCGAGTTCGGAAGCGAAGTGCGTTATTGCTTCCTCATCCGCCTTGTTGACCTCCCCGTCGGGCCGATAGAACTTGATCCCGTTGCGATCCGCCGGGATATGCGAGCCGGTCACCATGATGCCGGCAGCACCAATCGATGCACCGTAAAGTGCAAGTGCCGGCGTAGGGATGGTGCCGCAGTCGATTGGCTCCAGTCCGGCGCGCTTCAGGGCAGCCATGATTGTCGATGCGATTTCGGGGCTGGAAGGGCGAAAGTCCCGGCCGATCACGACGGGCGATCCGGACTGGAGGCGCCCGCTGGCCAGCATGTGTCGCGCGAATGCCGTGGCATAGAGCGCGGATACGGAGCCAACCAGATCCGTGGACAATCCCCTCAGACCGCTCGTTCCGAACTTTACCGACATGCATGCCTCCTCAGCGTTTTCAAACAGAATGCCTTATATGGGCCGGCGGTCCTCTGGCATCAAGCGGAAGCAGAGTGCGCGTTCTTCGTATGTCTGGGGAGTGCCACAAGGCAGAAATGTAAAGAGCCTGGCGCGGGAGGAGGATGCGCCAGGCTCTTAAACTTGATCGGCAATTGGGAGGAGGAGGAGTATTGCCGATCCTACCGAGCGGCACTGGGAGGAGGAGTGCGCCGCTTCGATGGTTTTGTTATATTCAAATCACTTTCGCCTGCCAATGATCGTTGTTGCAACGCAGCAGTGCGTTAAATGCATGGCTAGTGAAAGTCATCAATTCTGCGATCGTCGTTTGCCCGCGATGATCGCTTTCGTCTCTTTCTCTTTAAGCCGAAGCGATGCAAACGAACGTTCGCATGCCTAGTCTTTCATCATTCAAACTCTGTGCACACGATATTTGCATGCGCTGGTCACAGAGCAGCGATCCTGACGGTAATCCCGAGAGCGTGGCGCTCAGCGGGATGGTACGGTCCAGGGCTTTCGGCTATAGCGGGCAGAACCGACCAATGACGTCTGGAGGCAGAAATGACGACGATTCGCTATCACGTGGGGGACATTTCAGGCGACGATGCCGCCCGCTACACCGACGCGATTGCGATCGATACAGAGACCCTGGGCCTGGTGCCGCGTCGCGACCGTCTCTGTGTCGTGCAGCTGTCCTCCGGCGATGGCACGGCGGACGTGATCAAGATTGCAGCCGGCCAGACGGCCGCGCCGAACCTCGTTGCGATGCTGGCGGATCCGGCCCGCGAGAAGATCTTCCATTATGGACGCTTTGACATCGCCGTCCTGTTTCAGACCTTTGGCGTCACGACCGAGACGGTCTTCTGCACCAAGATCGCCTCGCGGCTTGCCCGCACCTATACGGATCGTCACGGGCTCAAGGACAATCTGAAGGAAATGCTTGAGATCGATATCTCCAAGGCGCAGCAATCCTCCGACTGGGCGGCAGAGACCCTGAGCCAAGCCCAGCTCGAATATGCTGCATCAGATGTGCTGCATCTGCATGCCCTGCGCGACAAGCTCACGCACCGATTGCTGCGCGACGGGCGCATGGAGCATGCCAAGGCGTGCTTTGCATTCCTGCCGACGCGCGCCAAGCTCGACCTCCTGGGCTGGGAAGAGACCGATATTTTCGCCCACAGCTGATATTTCACACCCGGGCTTTCGCTCGCTATGCCTTGCATGGAAACGCGAGCGTCGCCGAGTGGCCGCGACCTGAGCCATCGTGCCCTCTTCTCCCATGTGCTCGGTGTCCAGCGGCCTTATGGTCCCGTTCGGATGGGAAAAGAGGGATGCGGAAGGCCTGACGCTTGCGACTAGAGCTTCTTGTGGATGAAAACTGAGGAAAATCCGGGTGCGCGCGCCAAGGTTTCGTTAACCGAGACTTCGCATGATCCTCCCGGACAAATCAGTAACGGTGCGGGCATTTCAAGTTGCGCGTTCCCATAAAGGCGTTGATCAGGCGACCATGACGGAAGCATCCAGTATCCTACTCGACTCGATATCGCGTAACCCATCCAGCTATGATTCGGACCTGATCGAAGCGACCGCCGACCTCGCAGAAACTGAAGACAGCGGCCCGCGTTATGCCCCGGCCAACTGGCTCGATGCATTTATCGTCGATGAGCGCAGCCGCTCCGACGAAGCCTTTGGCGAACGGGTTCCCGTGCCGTCGGACGAGGCGGGCCTCTATCCTCGTTTCATGCGTCTCGTCGACTGAGCTACCGGGGAAGGCTGGCGGCCGTTGCCCGCGCGCGGATCTCGTCCAGGCTCGAATCCACCAGCAATTCACCGTCCTGCCAGACCGTCGCCATGAGATTGGGCCGCGCCCCGAGATCTTCCAGCGGTACCGGCATGATGTCGTGGCCGTCAGCGATTGCAGCCACGAGACCCGCCATGGCGATCCGCTCCTGCGGATTGGAGGGGCGCCGAACCACGGGGCGCCACTGCTCGTTGCCCTTCTGCACGGCGCTGGTGCGCATGGTGAAGGACAGCGTGTCCCTGTTGATCTTGTGAAGCAGGCCCGATCCCATGCCGAAAGAGATGTTCTCCGCCGAGAACCCCATGCCTTCGAGCCGGCCGAGGATCATCTGGATGTCCTGCAGGGAGACGCCGTCCGACTGGAGCACGCGCACATTGCCGTCGATGACCTTGAAGCCCTTGCCATTGAGCCGCGTGCCATAGGCATAAGCCAGCTGCGCCACCACCTGGATCGGTGTCTCGATCGGATCGCCGCTGTCGGGGCGAACAACGAGCACGCCGCCTGACGCGCGCACCTTGGTCTGCAGCGTCTTGCCCCAGATCTCCGAAACAGCATTGTGGAGGTCGAAGCTGTCGGACACGACGGAATAGCCACCGAAGCTCGCAAAATTGTCGATCAGATGCGAATATGCTTCGGTCTCCTGCGTCTGCCCCCAGGCGATGATCGTACCATGCTCGGCCGCCGGGATCGAACGGGCTGGCATGGACGCATTGTAGAAACGGCGAGCCTGCAGAATGGCCGGCAGCGAGTCCGAGCTGTCGAAGTGTACCAGATGTGCGGCGCCGCCAATCGCTGACTGTTCGACACTCGATGTGCTGCGGCAGCCATAGTCGCTGATGCGGCTCGGCTGCAGACCCATGGGATCGTCTGTCGTTCTGTCGAGGAATGGCTGGATCGCCATGCGCAGGCGCCATGCCGTTGTTGCCACTGTCGACGGATACCAGACTGCCCGAAGCAGCGCCGTTTCCATATAGGATGTGAGCCAAGGCACGCGCGGATCGGTGTTCACCACCTGCATCACTGGCACGCCGCGGCGAATCGCCGAGCCTTCCGCCAGAGCTTCGATCTTCAGCGGCAGCATGCCGCCATGGGCATTGAGAATATGCTCCCAGCCACTGCGGTCGAAAGGCTGGCCATGAGCCGAAGAGATCTCTTGCGCCTCATCGATGTCGGCACGACTGATCGGCGCAGACAGATAGTCCTTGAGGAACATCTGCAGCCCGAAGAACATCACCTCAGGACGGAACGAGTTGCCACGCGTGGTCACGAATGCACTGACGGCCCGCGTGTCCTTCGGATATTGCAGAAAGACGCCGAGCTTGTAGCTGTCGGTGTTCAAAAGAAGATTACGTGTCATGCCGGCGCTGTCCTTGGTCACTGGGGCGACAGTCTGCCGCCTCGCGCATGATGACGGTCAATCAATGCGCGAAGCTGGAGTCTCGCGTTCTGGCGCCGTCGTTAGGGTTTGATTAACCATAGCAGGCGAAGATCGAGGATCGGCAGCGTTCGCGACAGGGCGGCAGTCACACCCTTGTGGCCCGTGCAGGTCCTCGATCGAGGCCTGGGTCCAGAGGCACCAGAACCGGAGAGGTTGCCCATGCTTCCTCCAGTCCTTGCGTCAGCAAATCAGGCCACGACGTCAGCCAAACAGCGTCCGGATCAGGCCCCGACGACACGGCCGACGGCGGTATTCCAAGCCATGGCGCCGGCGATAGCCGACCAGAATTCCGCGATTGCCGGACAGCTCAACATCATGCTGCTCTCCGGGCCCGAGCGGATGTCCCAGAACCTCGCGGCCTTGTCCGATATCCTGGGATCCGCGCTGAAGATCGACCGGCGGATTGGCGAGAGCGTCAACGATTATATGGGCAGGTTGATCGAAGGGATTGCGGCGCTTCCCGTTGCCGACCGGGTGAAGCTGCAGAAACTTCTTTCGCAGGCCTTTGCCGGTCTGCAGTTGCGCACATTGCTCGAGGCCATGGCGAACCCATCGGGGCCGGAGCGCGCGACCCTTGCGCTCTATCTCGAGCTCTACCGCCACAAAGACAGGGACGGCGCGACGCGCTCGGTCATCTCGTCGTACCGCGAACTGGCAGGCGAGGGGCGTTCCAATCCCCTGAGCCCCGGCCGCCCGCCACTTGCCAACGACAGTCCGAGATCCTTTGCTGAGCGGGCTCGCCCGGCCGGGAGCGCCGTTTCGCAATCACCGCTCGCGGCCTCTACACTGCCCCTGGGCAATCCGAAGCCGGGCGAGGGCAGGCTGACATCACCAACCTCGATAAATGATTTGCGGCCGAGTTCGGCTCACCGGCAGCAAACGCCAGCCGCTGTACCAGCGGGGGCTTCGACCCAGGGTCAGGAGCGTCGGCTCGACGCGACGGTGATCAAGTCCGTCCCCGGGTTTCCTGCAGCAAGGGGAACATCTGAAACAGCGTCGCCATTGCCGTCCGCAAGGGGTCAACTGCCCCTTCCGGCTCCATCGGTGGGTCTTACCGGACAGCTGCATGGTTCGGCCCCGACATCGCTTTCTGGAGCCCGACCCGCCGATGCCGACAGTGACCAGAGCCGCGATTCGTCCCGCCCGTCCGGCAGGCCATCACTGGCCGCGGTACCAATGCCTCCTCCGACCGGCATAGCCGGAGAGAAGCCCGCGCTCCCCCAGCCCGGCGGTTGGTTGGCCGAATTGCTGGAGACAGACTTCGTGAAGGCGCTGTTGCGGCTGAAGACCCTGCCAGCCGAGCAATTCAGCGCGGCGTCGCAGGCAGCCGCGCCAAGCCGGACAACAGTCGTGGAACGTGCAGCGACTGGTGCCGCTGCACTTCCCCCGACCGAAGAGGCTGGACAGGAAACCCGAATATCCGAGGCAGGTCAGGCACCTCGCCCTGCTGATACCGAGCCGACCCCGACCCCATCTCCACTTGCCGAGCAGGCGGCTATCCGGTCGATCCTCGGTCGCGAAGGCGTGCCGCTGCCATTCGTCTCCTACATGATCGAAGACGAAATCGAGTGGGAGGAGGAGGTCGAGGAAGAGGAGGAGCGGGAGACTGAGGATCGGGGGCATCCCGAGGACGAAGAGGGGTCGGAAGGCGCAGAGGCGCCAGATGATGCCAAGGCGCCGTTGACGGCCAAGTCCGATGATCAGGATCAGCCGGCAGACGATGTGGCCACGCCAGCCCTCCCCGAGGGGCACGCCATGCCGAGCCGGGCCTTGCCGGCGCCGTCAGACACCGTCGTGCAACTTCCGCCGGAACCGGCTCACGAGCTCTATCTCCGGATGGCCGGTCTCAACTGATTCTTCGTTGCGACACAGAGAAGCCCGCCAGGATCGCTCCCGGCGGGCTCTTTTGTTCAATCAACAGCGAGGATTAGTCGTTGCTGCGGTTCTTCAGGGCTGCGCCCAGGATGTCGCCGAGCGAAGCGCCGCTGTCGGACGAACCGAACTGTGCGACGGCTTCCTTCTCTTCAGCGATCTCGAGAGCCTTGATCGACAGCATGACCTTGCGGTCCTTCTTGGAGAAGTTGGTGACGCGGGCGTCGACAACCTGACCGACCGAGAAACGCTCCGGACGCTGATCGTCACGATCGCGGGCCAGGTCGTTGCGGCGGATGAAGGACGTGATGTCCTCGTGGTTGACCAGCTTCACTTCGATGCCGCCATCATTGGTACCGATGACTTCGCATGAAACGACAGCGTTCTTGCGCAGGTCGCCGGAAGCGGCTGCGTCGCCGACGGCATCCTTGCCGAGCTGCTTGATGCCGAGCGAGATGCGTTCCTTCTCGACGTCGACGTCGAGAACGACAGCCTTGACCACGTCACCCTTGTTGAACTCCTCGATGACCTGTTCGCCCGGACGGTTCCAGTCGAGGTCAGAGAGGTGAACCATGCCGTCGACGTCGCCTTCGAGGCCGATGAACAGGCCGAATTCGGTCTTGTTCTTGACTTCGCCTTCGACTTCAGTGCCGGCCGGGTTGCTGAAGGCAAATGCCTGCCACGGATTCTCGAGGGTCTGCTTGAGACCGAGCGAGATACGGCGCTTCGACGGATCGACTTCGAGAACGACGACATCGACGTCCTGCGTGGTCGAAAGGATCTTGCCGGGATGAACGTTCTTCTTCGTCCAGGACATTTCCGAGATGTGGATCAGGCCTTCGATGCCCGGCTCCAGCTCGACGAATGCACCGTAATCGGTGATGTTCGTGACGGTACCGGAGATCTTCTTGCCAACCGGATACTTGACGGCAATGCCATCCCACGGATCCGACTCGAGCTGCTTCATGCCGAGCGAGATGCGGTGGGTTTCCTGGTTGATGCGGATGATCTGAACCTTGACCGACTGGCCGATGGACAGGATTTCCGAAGGATGGTTGACGCGGCGCCATGCCATGTCGGTGACGTGCAGCAGGCCGTCGATGCCGCCGAGGTCAACGAACGCACCGTAATCGGTGATGTTCTTGACGACGCCGTCAACAACCTGGCCTTCTTCGAGGTTCTGAACGATTTCAGAACGCTGCTCGGCACGCGACTCTTCGAGAACCGTACGACGCGATACGACGATGTTGCCGCGACGCTTGTCCATCTTGAGGATTTCGAAGGGCTGCGGGTTGTGCATCAGCGGGGTCACGTCGCGGATCGGACGGATGTCGACCTGGCTACGCGGAAGGAAGGCAACGGCGCCGTCGAGGTCAACCGTAAAGCCGCCCTTGACCTGGTTGAAGATGACGCCTTCAACGCGCTCACCAGCTTCGAACTTGGCTTCGAGCTTGATCCAGCTTTCTTCGCGACGAGCCTTTTCGCGCGACAGAACAGCTTCGCCGAGAGCGTTTTCGATGCGCTCGACGTAAACTTCAACTTCGTCGCCGACCTTGAGCGTGCCGTCCTTGGCGCGAGCACCGAATTCCTTCAGTGCGATGCGGCCTTCGACCTTGAGGCCGACGTCAACAATGGCGACGTCCTTCTCAATGCCGGTGATGATGCCCTTGGCAACATAGCCTTCGGCCAGATCGGTCTTGGCAAAGGATTCCTCGAGGAGGGCAGCAAAGTCCTCACGCGACGGGGTAGAAACAGACATGAAATCTCCTAGTCGCATCCCACTGGATGCGTGAGCGCCGGGGGTTGGTGTTGATCTTGGCCGGCATCCGATCCGCTCTCATCTGGAGAGCAATCCGGCGCGGGGACTGGATGTCGGCCTTGAGGCTCCGGCTTGGCCGGATCCTGGTCACTTCATTTCGTCAGGGCAGCGTCGATGATCATCTTCGCCGCCAAGAATGCGGCCTCTATACTCATTTCGGAAGTATCTAGCAAGTGCGCGTCATCAGCTGGTTTCAAAGGGCTGTCGGCCCGTCCCATGTCACGCGCGTCCCGCGTCTTCACATCGGCGAAAATCGCCTCGAAATCCGCAGCGCTGCCCTTGGCGATGATTTCGTCATATCGCCGCCTCGCGCGCACTTCCGGCGAGGCAGTGACATAGAGCTTCACGGGTGCCTCTGGGCAGACCACGGTGCCGATGTCGCGCCCATCCAGCACCGTGCCCGGTATGCGCTTCGAAAATGCGCGCTGAGCCTCGACCAAAGCCCGGCGTACGGCGGGCATCACCGCAATCTTCGAGGCCGCTTCGCCGATTTCGTGTGCCGAGAGGACGTCGCGATCGAGTCCGGCAAGCTCCACGTCAAGTGCCATTCGTTCGGCAACCGCTTCATCATCGAGCGGAAGGCCGGCGTCCAGAAGCGCCTTGGCTGTCGCGCGATAGGTGAGGCCGGTGTCGAGATGATGGAAGCTGTAGGTTTCCGCGATCCGGCGCGACAGTGTCCCCTTGCCGGCGGCGGCCGGTCCATCTATGGCGATGATCATTCGACCCTCTTTGTCTCTGTCTCTCATGCCATCGCTGATACAAATCTTGGCAGCCCTTGCCAAGCGAAGCATGCGAACCCACGGTTGCCAAAATTCATGCGCAGATAGCCTTTGACAGGACGGGCATCAGCGATTAAGGGGACCGACTACAGTTTGGCCGGCCTCGCGCCGGGCGCTTGGCGCATGCCCTTAATCTTCACGACTTCATGAGGCTTTGACAGTGGCGAAGGCAGAACTTGGAACGAAACGCACTTGCCCCGACACCGGCAAGAAATTCTACGACCTGAACAAGGACCCGATCGTGTCGCCGTACACGGGCAAGTCCTGGCCGCTTTCCTATTTCGAGGAAACCTCGGTCGCAGCCATCATGGAGAAGGCTGAGGAAGAGGAAGTTGCCGAAGTCGATACCGAAAACACGGATGTCGAGCTGGTGTCCCACGATGACGCCGACGATTCCTCGGGTGACGACATCCCGGACATCGGCGACGATGACGACGTCGAAATCGACGGCGATGACGACGACACCTTCCTCGAGGCCGATGAAGACGATGACGACGATGACGTGACCGGCTTGATCGGGGTCAACGGCGACGACGACGAAGCCTGATATTTCAAGCATTTCGAGCCCGGGTCCAAAAAAATGCCCGGGCTTTCATTTTTCGGCTTGCCATCTCCGACTACCGGAAGTATCAAGCCGCCACCCCGACGGAAGCGGTGCTTTCCAAAGGGTTCCCGGAGCCGGGATAAACCCGGTACCCTGATGGGGCTATAGCTCAGCTGGGAGAGCGCTTGCATGGCATGCAAGAGGTCAGCGGTTCGATCCCGCTTAGCTCCACCAAACTTACGATTTTCTCGATCAAGTCATTGAATGCAATGCTAGTTTAGCGGTGTTCGATTTGCGCTGCGTACCCAGTTGCGTACCCAGCTTGCTCCCCCATGTGCAATGGTCGTTCTATGTTATCGCCCTGTCTAAGCGGCGCACGGGCTGACCGATCGTGGACGATTTCGATTAGCAGCTTGAGGAGTCGCTTGTGGCTGTCATACGCTGTTGATCTAAGCGGGGGAGCAAAGTGGCACAGTTTTTAAATGCGTTATCGCTAAAGTTCTATCGGGGTATAGGGCCTCACGAGCAGCGGATTACCGAGCTCCGTGATTTCAACTTCTTCATCGGCGCGAATAATTCCGGCAAGTCCATAATTCTAAACTTCCTGGCAACTCGTTTGAAATTAGCACGCAAAGGTTATGATCAGACTTCGACCGAGAGGTACCGTGGGGCCGAAACTGGTGAGCTAAATTATTGCATTGGCATCCCACCATCGGTGTTTCTTAGTTCGGTTTACGAAAATATCGGGGAAGGTTATCGGGACCGCCTGGGAATGCATCTCGAAAAATTGGTGGCTGCGATGAGTCCGGAAGGCGTTGTCTGGGTCATTCCGAGTGATCAGGGCGACGGGGCCGTCAGCCGGTACGGTGAAGAGCACGATCTCTATGATCTGTTTCCGGTCTCTATTTGGGAGAGGTTGTGGGACGCGCTTGTTCGGTCAAGCCGTCGGGGCTGGGATAGGGACTGGTTACCGCATATTTTGGATCGTCTCTTACTTCATCAACGGGTTTTGCTGCCGGATGTCCATTTGATCCCGGCAAAGAGAATTATTGGCCCTAAGGACGAGAAGTTTGATGATCTGAGCGGACGGGGTCTGATCGATGAATTGCTCAAGCGTCAGATACCTGAGCATTACGACTACGACCGTGATCGTCAGCAGTTTGCAAAAATTAATAGCTTTCTGGAAAGCGTCACCGATCATCCCGGCGCTCGCATAGAGGTTCCGTACAGTCGGAGCGCCATCCTTGTGCACATGGATAACAAAGTTCTGCCTCTGGAGGCTCTCGGGACGGGGATACATGAAGTAGTGATGCTCGCAGCTTTCTCGACAATTCATGAGAACAGCATAATGTGTATCGAAGAACCAGAGATACATCTTCATCCCATTCTCCAGCGGAAACTTGTGCGATATCTCCAGGAGAACACCAGCAACCAATACTTTATCGCTACGCACTCTGCCGCCTTTATTGATACCCCTGGGGCGGCCATTTTCCACGTTAGTAACGATGGCACTCAGACGTACATACGCGGAACAGGGCTGCGCTCAGAAAAATATAGGGTTTGCGCCGACTTAGGATACCGGGCCTCCGATATTCTACAATCAAACGCTGTCGTTTGGGTTGAGGGGCCGTCCGACCGCATCTATATAAATAAGTGGATCTCGTTGGTTGATAACTCACTGATTGAGGGAGTTCACTACTCCATCATGTTCTACGGCGGTCGCCTTCTAAGCCACTTAAGCGGTGAAGCTGAGACAATTGAAGACTTCATTCAGCTGCGCTCTCTTAACCGCAACTCTGCAATGGTCATCGATAGTGACATGAAAAATTCACGGGACAGGATCAACGATACCAAGAAGCGATTGCGCGAGGAGTTCTCCAAGGAGTCGGGCTTCTGCTGGATCACCGGGGGGCGCGAGATTGAGAACTACGTCGAGCACGGGGTTCTCCAAGATGCGGTTAAGTCAGTCAGCGGGAAAGCTTACGACAAACCGGGTGCTGGAGGGCAATACGACCATGCTCTGTATTACGAGCGCAAGGAGCCCAAGAAACGACGCACCACCAGGGAGGAGGCAGAAAGCCTGCTAGAGACGAAGATTGATAAGGTGGCCGTTGCTCACCTTGTATGCGGCACGGACCTTTCGCTCGATGTGCTGGATTTAAGAAAGCAGGTAACAGATTTGGTTCATTTCATCCAAAAGGCGAACCACGTTTGATCGGTCCTACACAAACCGTAACTCATGCCACACCCCCTCTTCATTCACTTTCGAAGATTGCGGAGGATGATGACGAGTGGAGGCCCAAAGAGGGTCCCATAGCCCACGATGCAAGCGATGGTGACGATAACGGTTCCTGTGGTGATCATAGCGGGTTCCTTGCAGGTGATCTGCGGGTTTCGCAGCGGGATAGGAGAGGGTTCAGGTGGGGCGGTGGAAAAATGTGGAAGGACAGACACGAGCAAGATTGCTCACGGGTCCCTCAGGGTGTCTTTGGGGCCTTCGCTTCGTCCAACACCTTCTGAACGGCTGACTTGCTGAACCCCACCTCCGCCGCGATCTTGCGGACACTGACGCCTTCGGCGCTCAACTGAATGATTTCCGCTTTGACACCCGGAGTGATCTGGGCGGGTCTCCCTCCGGTCCTGCCTTCGGCCTTCGCCTTGGCTATGCCTTCAAGCTGCCGCTCCTTCCGAAGAGCTGTCTCAAACTCTGCGATGCTCGCAAGGATGCCGAAGACCAGTTTCCCGGTTCTGGTGGTGGTGTCTAGCGTAGCGTCGTCCAGTACCCGGAAGCCTACTCCCTTCTGGTTCAAGCCCTCCACGATTTGGTGAAGGTGCGAGGCAGAACGGGCGAGGCGGTCCAGCTTGGTCACTAGCAACACGTCGCCTTCTCGGACGAACCGAAGGCATTCCTCAAGGGCAGGGCGGTCCTTATCTAGGCCCGACTGCTTCTCACTGAACAGCTTCTCCGCACCCGCTGCCGTGAGGCGGTCAATCTGGGTTGCGTGATCCTGCCCGGTTGAACTCACTCTCGCGTATCCTACGATCATCTGCCGTCCACTTTCCTTTATGGCTGTTGTGGACGCATACTTAGTGGACGCTAAATGGACAGTCAAGTGGGCATTGTCCAGAAAGTAAACATTGTGGACGCTAGGCGGTGTTGATCATTTCCATTCAATGGGATCGCGGATACGCTGGTTGCAACGCGGAATAGAGGATGTAGCGTGTGACCTCAGACGAGACGAAGCAACAGCAACTAGCAATCACCATTTCTCGTAGTACCAGTCACACCGAAGCAGATGCATTACGGCTCTGGGCGCAAGGCTTGCTAAGCATCAGAGAGAGCGATCTGTCGTCCTATGCGAAGGGGAGGCAGGCGATAGCTCTGACAGCCTCAAGCAAGGTCATAATGCCGGTGCTGAAAATGATTGCGCGTCAATCTAAGACATATGGATGGGACAGGCGCTCACCGGCGCAGCGAATTGGAATGGGTGCTGCCGCGACTGGAATTGCACTATTCGGTGGGGCCAACGCCGGGATCGCGGCGCTAGGGACAGCGATTGGCGTGCCCTTGTGGATTGTCCTAGGCGGTGGGGCCATGTTCGCCAAATATCTGATTGACGAGTTGTCGCAAAGGCGGTCCCGAGATGGCGGGGCTGCTTCTTATCGAGTGATCGATGCCGAGAAAGAGGAGTAGACGCGTCCGGAAATGCCACCACTGGCACCATTTGCTGCCCTACAGTATTCCTTCGTAAACCACGCCAAATCTCCGGCAAGTTGTCGGGGGAACTGAACGTGGCTAGGGTCGTGCCGTGGAGGTGTCGAAATGACAGTAGGCTGGACTAAGGAAGAGGTGGAGGCGGAACTGCGCCGACGGACAGATGCGCAGCGGAAATATGACCGGAACTGGCAGGAGGCTGCGCGAAAGGCGGAGTCGGCCAATGCGGACGCGAACTGCATTCACTGCGGAAGACCATTCAGAATGGCGTTGGCGGCTGGAGGTGAATGGGGTTTCTGCGACGAGTGTGAAGGCGACTGAAAACAAGTGGCAAGGTTAAGATAGGGTCGCGCCGGGATAGGGCACGGCTGGACCTCACCCCCACCCCACGGGGGGGGTGAGCGATGGATAGTATATGTAGTTCGCTCACACAGTTTTTGTGAAAAGGTCGCGGGGTCCCCTTGGGACTCCTGCCGGGACCTACGTGGTTACCCGAGTATCCGCCGCTTCTCTGCGTCATACTCCGCTGCGGTGGTTGCACCGTCAGCCTTCAACTTGGCGAGCTTCTCCAACTTCTCGACATTCGACAATGCGCCGATCTGCGCTGCACTGTCTTGGCTGGCCTTGCGCTGGGGCTTGCGGAGGAGGAGGTAGAGCGGAAGGAAGAGGATCAGGAAGACAACTATCCAGTGCCAAATCGAAAAGCTCCCGACGGTCTTCCTCCTCCAGTCTCGTCCTGATTGAGTTACTGCAACCATCGGTCAATGACAATGGCGAGCCAGTCTATGGGGCTTGCGTGGTGAAGGCGGCTCTTCCTGTCGCCGTCGAGGCGATTGGTGCGCCTCCAGCAACTCGGATGACCTTGCGACACCTTCCGTAACAGAGCGCTCTCCACGAGGCTCTACGGAGTCAGGAGAGGTGGTGCTGGGAAGCGAGGGACGCCCCAGCCCAAAATGAGCTTTGCTGCGCTATCGCAGGGACCCTCGGCAGGGCACCTCGGGTTTCCCGTGGGCAGCCAGGGTGACAGGCTAGATGTACCCGCTGTTTCACACCCACGTTGCCACTGCACCAGTTGATTTCGATCTCCTTTCACGCATAGGCGACGCAAGTTACCCGACTGAAACTAGCCGTGATTTTTCATCTGGCGCAGATATGGTGCTTCGATGCCCTACTAAGCTTCGGCGTTGAATATCGCATTCTTCAGTTTGGCGTGTTGGTTCCGACAAACTCGCCCTCAGTCTACGTTTTTCTTTCAGGGTAACGAGCATTGGCGTATCAAATTCTTCATGCACTAGACAGGTTGTGCCGCTAACGGTTGACGGAGGGGAGTCGGAAAAAATGGCAAGCTGTCGGACCGCATCGGTGCTGATCTCGTCTTCGCTCTTCTTTGCCGCTACGTTGGCCATCCTCGCCACAGCCAATGCTGCCATCGCTGACGGCACGACGTCCGTGATAGACTACTTCATCGCGAAAAATCCCAAGGATGCGCATCCTCAGTTTCAGAGCACCAACGTTCACCTGATATATTCTTGCATCTATGCAAGAGGCGTTGATCCCACGAATGTTTGCGAGGACTTGAGCGCCATCGCGGCGAGGAATGGACTGGTAACGTATCTAAGGTCGCGTTTTGAGGATCAGATCGCGGTGAACTTCTTGATCTCGGACAGTAAGTACCCAGCAACACGTTTCAAGCATGTTTATGGTGCATGCGGCTTCAGAGATCGGATCAATCAGTCAATAGTGATCATAGGAAAGCGGATCAGGCGCGACGACCTAGAGAGATGCTTCTATACATCGTCTCTAATGCATCTAGGGTTTTATGTCGATGCGACGATATCGGCAAATATTGACCAGCAATCGTTTGACGAGATCGTGGCGTATTACGTTGGTTCTAATGAACCACCATGACTCCTCGAAGGCGTTATGCTTGAGGCAACACGGGGTTCCCTCGGTGTTCTCGCCGTGTTTGTTGCGTTCCCCTCAAGTCAGTTTGGGGGAACCCTGAGGGACCTGCCGGGGGCGATGATCCCCCGGCGATCCTCTCGGGGAACGCTGGGTTCAGCGCTCCACCTGTCTCCACACCCTGCCTTGCTCCCCATGGGCGGTCTCTGCTAAGGCCGCTGCCGGGGACCACTTTGGAGGGTATAGGTTCGTGTTCTTCACTCGTATCGGCAAGGTGATTGCGCACCTCGTCTTCTGGCTTAGCGCTTTTCGTGTCGCCACCTGTCTCTTTGTCATGTTCGGCCCTCTCAGTGTTGACGAGCAACAGGCTTTCGTCAGGGCGTACATCGGCAGCGGCGGTCTTGAAGGGCTGGGTGCCACGCTAGACAAGGCCGCAATAGCGCTCGCCGTAGGTGTAGCCCTCGGGGTCCTCTGCGAGATCAGCGCAAGGACCGGCTGGAGCGACAGGGCCTAAGCTGTCTCTCGCTACTGCGGTCATTTTTCCGGGTGTTGCCTTTTTGTGTATAGGCCTACTGTGCAACACACCGCGAGGTGTCCCCCGTGGGTTCCCGGTGACGTTCTCGGAGTGCCTTGGCATTGGCAATCTGATCACTCCTCATCTTCATGAACCGAGTCACCAACTGGCGTGACAGGCTGAGGGCTTGCGCCATCTGGTCGTGGGTGAGGTGTGGGAAGTGATCGGCAAGCCAATGGATTTCCTGCTTTCCACCCATGGGGCCGCTGCGGCGCTTCTTGAACTCCTGCAAGGCTTCTCGGGCTTCCTCGGCGGGACCCTGAGGTCTTCGCCTCCACCGCCTTCCTTGCCGCCTCCCAGCGTTCCGCAATCCATCGGACACCTTCCGATGAGACAACATCAAACGGCATGCCGTCTGACTTGCGCTTGTTGCGCTTTCCGTACCCCTTGGCGATCACCCAATCTTGGATGCGGTTGCGGGCATTAGAGCCGGTGCCTTCGATCTGAAGAAAGTTCATCTGGTGGAGGACGATAGCGAGTTGCCTCCTGCCGATCCCAAAGGCTTTGCTGAGTTCATCCATGGTGATCCAGTGGCCCTGGTCGATGGAAACCATCTCCCCTGTCTTCCTGTCCAGGATTTCTGAGGTGTACTGCATGCACATACCGGGAAGGATGGTTGGGGCGGTGGCGTCGATCATGATCATGCTGCTGCCCTCACTGCCGCTTCCCGTGCTGCCGTTGATGCGATTTTCTGCGGCTGGCTCTCCGGGGTGTCGCTTGGTTACCTCGGCAACCTCCTGCTCTCCCTTGCCCTTGACGGGGCCACGATATGGCCGGTGCTTCTCGACATGAACGGAACGGGTTTCGCTCTCCACTGCGTCCAGACCTGCCCAGACAGCAAGGGTGCGGTCACGCTTGAACACAGGGATGAAGCCGTCACGGTCCAAGGCCTTGCGGATGACATGGGCGCGGGTCACGGGGTCCAAGCCATGGGCGAGGAGTTCCCGGCAAAGAACCGGCAAGGGACTTTTCGTGGTGCTGCGGTTCCGTCGTCCAGTAAGGTCAACGGTCGTGCCGCTCTCGACATGGCGAGCCGTGAAGGAGCCGACTAGTTCAATTGTTACGACGGGGCGGAGTGGGAGTGTGGCGATGGTCATGCTGCTGGTTACCTTTTCCAGTTCGGGGAGGTTGGATGTCGGCTGGGGCCGCTGGGTATCGATTGGACACGCTGAGGCCTCCGCCGGTCACCTAGGGGTGTCGTCGGGAGGTCTTGGCGGGGCTGTGGTGATCGTCGTGGCTGGGTTGCGGGTGGGGTAGGGCGCTGCGATGCCTCTCCTTGACTCACAGAGGCCCGTAGAGAGCGTTCAGGGGGCTCGGAGATGTCGAGATAGCGGAAGTAGCCGGAAGGCTCTCAGCGAGTCTCTGCGGGATTCGATGGTATGGGTCTGGATGGAGACAAGGAAGGGAGAGCTCTCGGAAGGGCATCCCGGAGAAGTCATGGGATACCCTGAGGGAACCTTGAGTTTATCTCTAGGTAATACTCCCGCTATGTCTTTCAATAAACATTGCAGACGTTACCTAATGGTATCTTATATGTAACTTAGATTTATATCTTTAAGACGTGTACATGCGAATACTGTCTCCTGCTGTCGCCGTCAATGCCACTGTTTTTTGTTCATGCTCGTTTTCGCTTATGCTTCATCCATTCCGGCTGTCCAATTCGGTCTGTCGTGGAGCTTCGTCTTCTCTGAATGGCGGGGTAATTATTTATCGTTTAATATCAATTTGTTGAATTGATCGCTAATGTGCCTTGATGGGGCCGCTGCCGGTGTCCCCTGCCGGGCCCTGTCCGATCCCTCGGAGGGGTGTCGCGATGACCGCTCGGGAGCCGGGAAAACTCTTCATACTGTGCTATATGCAGGGGTAATTATTCCGGGGCCGCTGCCGGTGACCTGCTCCCCGCTTTGAAACCTGCATTCTTTCTGTTGCCGTCGAGGCGAATTATGCGCGTTCCCGCTGCGGCATGGTCGGTGATCCCGGAGAGCGCTTCTTAGTGCTGTATGCGCGGGTAATTGTGCGGCCCGTCAATTGGGAAGTACAAGCGGGGCGGGGTCTGGACTTCGGGCCGCGCTCCCGTCAAATAACTTGCCGTAGTGGACTGCGGAGGCTTGCTTGCCTGATCTGCCGGAACCGAAACCACCTTACAAGCTGGTGGTGGTCGAAACGTATACGGGTCTCAAGGGTGGCCATCAACATGACCGAAGGGTTAGTGTGGTCGCGGGACAGCCTTTCCCTGAAGGTCTGGACGTTTCCTGTTCAAATGAAATGCGTACTCTTCACGCTCTTGGCACACGCTTCCGGGTGCATGGAAAACTGACGCAACGATTAGGCGGGAAGTACTTCGTCTATTGCTCTCCGACCGGGCCTTAAGAAATCGTGAAGTGACCATTCTTGCGGATCGCTGGGAGAACGTCGCGCGGGTTACCCGGTCCTGGAACTCCTTATCCTGGTCCTTATCGAAGCGCATAACGAGCTTGTAAAGGCCGCTTTCCGTGATGAGGGGGGCTTGGTCTACCGTATCGACCGTCGTTGATGAGGATCGCTCTATTCTCGCCCTGGCCGAGGTTAGAGCAAGCGTCGGAAACGTTCACAATTCCCAGGGCGAGCACACATCAGCCGCGACGAACCACGGCTTCCCCTACCCTCTCCGGTTGATCGCAGGTCTCAGTCAATTGGCAGTTTTACCGCCTCTAAGCAACGCCTTGCTTGCTCCAAAAGGGGTCCCGCAGAGTAAACCCCAAGTGTCATGCCTTGCCTCTTGTGGTCCACGACGGCGGCAATGATGCTCTCTGGCTGGTCTGCTCTCTCCGCTGCCGTGATGAACCATCGGCGGAACGAATGGAAGTTGGCACGGGAGCGCCTGTTGCCTTCCCGTGTGTCGTCAACTCCTACCTTTCGCCTGTAGGCGGTGAAGTGGTTCGAAGCCTTGAAAGAGTGCTCCCGGAGGGTCTTGCGGGACTTCGCCGGGGGCCATTCGGGGAATATGCTGTCATCGTTGGACAGGCCGCTGGTGCGCCTTTCAACAATGTCGACAAGCGCCGGATGGATTGGGCAAAGGCGGAAGGATGTCTCCTTCTTCTGCGGCTTGAACGTGAAGTTACCGTCCTTGCAGTCTTTGGCGCGGAGACACACGATTGCGTCCAGTCGAGCGCCACTCAATGCCGCGATCCTCATCAGGTCGTGCATCTCTGGAGAGGCTGGGCCACTGAGTAGGCGCTTCAACTCGTCGTCAGTGAAGGGGCGCTCCTTCTCGTCGTCGGTCTGGAGCGGGATGGTATAGGTTCGCCCTTGCCATACGTTTGCCGACACCTCGTCGCGTCCTTCCATCCACTTCCAATAGGAGCCAAGACGGCGAACATACTTGTTCAGGGTGCGGGGCTGGTGGGTCCCAATGAGGGCGGGGAAGTCGTCGGTAAAGCGGATGGCTTCACGCTTCCCGAAGGTTTCTAAGAAGGGAGACACGTCTTCCGCCTTGCACCAGTCGAGCAGGTATTTCATTGCTCTGTTGTCGTCGGCAATGGTGCGGGGCTTCACACGCAACTGCGACTGATACCGCTCCCGGTGCGCGTCTATCGGTGTCTTCTGCCCCGTGGCGATCCCGGCGAATGTCTTTGCAGCGGCTTCCCGCTCCGGTGCATACTTCGGTGACTTGTCGCGCTCCTCGCCAATGATATCCCCGGCGATCTCCTCGACACGCTGCATGATGTAGGCGTCAAGGCCATCCTCCTCGTCGTCATCCTTGATCGCCCTGCGGATCGCGGCGAGCTTCTGGGCTTCTGCGATGAGGTCTTGGGGTTTCCCTTGGGGGTTCCTTGCGGTTTCGATCTGGGCTTGGAGTTGAGCCACTACTGCCCACTTCTGCCGGTTCGCTTCTGCCAGGCTGTCAGTGTCGAGCGTGTGCTTTAGCTTGGTTGTCCCAAGGGCCTTGTGGAGATTGCGGGGGACCGCGACGACAATGCGCCATTTCGCCCCATGTTGCTCCAGATACCGCTTGTCACTCTTCGCCGGTCGTGCCACTTCAAATCGCCCTATGCGTACCCAATCGCTCCCCCAAGGTGCTCCTCGGAAGTCATTGGGAATACGTAACTATTTGAAACGAAACAAGCAAGAGGCGGGGCAATTCGTACCCCGCTTAGCTCCACCAAAACTTTTCAGACAACTTTCTACAGACGACAGCGCCCAGACGGGCGCATTCCCACCGTGCCGTATGCTGTGCGCTCAGTCTCTCATCGCTGAAACAAATCCACCCGTTCGCCGCTCTTGGAGAGATCGATCTGGAACCAGTCGATGATCTTGGCGACGTCGAGCTTCACTTCGCCATCGCGCAGCTTGAGGTGCAGCTTGTCCTCGCGGACTTCAACGGGAGTGCCGATACAGAGGCGATCATTGCCAGATTCGTCCACGGTATCGACGGCAAATCGCATGGGTGTGCTCCCGAAAAATTCAGCATTCAAATGATGACAGTGGGTCGAGGGTCTAGTAACGCCTCCTTGAGCGAAGCTGGTCTCCCGACAGAAAGAGGGCAGCACGGTGAAAGAGGCCCGATGCCGGGCAGGGAGAATGCGCAGTGTTCGTCGTGTCCAAGCTTTTCTGGAACCTCGTCCAGCCCCTGTCCCTGGTCTTCGTCTTTGCTGGCCTGGCCCTGGTGATGATCTGGATGCGGTGGGTTCGCATGGCGGCGGCCGCGCTGTCCTTGTCCTTGATCGTGCTTTTCCTCACCCTCTACACGACATTGGGTTCGCTCCTGCTGCAGACCCTCGAGGCCCGCTTTCCAAGGCCGGCCGCCGATCCCCGGGAGCTCTCCTGCATGATCGTGCTGGGTGGTGCCTTCGAGACGGAGGTGACCACGACACGCGGCGGCATGGACCTCAATCAGGCAGCTGACCGATTCGTCGAGGCGCTGCGGCTGGCGATCCGATATCCGCAGGCGCGGATCCTCGTCTCGGGCGGTGACGGCTCCCTGAGCGGCGCCTTTGAGGGCGATGCCGCTGCCTCGGTCCGCTTTTTCGAGGCCTTTGGGATTTCTCGCGACAGGCTGATTGCCGAGACCACGTCGAGAAACACCGACGAAAATGCCCAAAACAGCCGCGAGCTCCTGGCCTCCAGCGGTCTGCGACAATGCCTGCTCATCACCTCCGCCTTCCACATGCCGCGCTCTGTCGGCCTGTTCCGCAAGGCGGGCGTCGAGGTGACGCCCTGGCCCGTCGATTATCGCACCGCCGGCAACGTCTCTTTCGCGCTCGACTTCACCCAGCCAAGCCTCAATGCGCAGCAGATGTCGACGGCGTTGCGGGAATGGGTGGGCTTGCTTGCCTACCGGATGCTCGGTCGGATCGACGCCGTCTATCCGGCGCCGTAGACACGGCTATTTCTTCGAGATTGTCAGGAATTTGGTCCCGCGCACGCGAACGGTCATCTCACAGGGCTGCTCGCCCTCTGCGCGTTCGCAATAGCGCGGGTGCATCTTCAGTACGAAGACCATGTTGCCGAACCGTTTGATGAAATCATAGGTGTACATCTGCGCCGTGGCGATCATGAAATAGCCGCCCTCTTTCACCTGCAGATAAAAGTTGAACGGGCAGCCCTCGGCCGAACAATCAGGGCCGCGCACTCCGTCGCAGACGATCTCGCTGCTATTGGTGACCGCGTCCTTGATGCCGTCATTGTTGATGTCGATGCGGTCGATGAAGCGGCCGCCATATTGCACCACCTTGCATCGCTTGGCGTAGTGATTCTTCTCATAAATCTCGGGATCGGTCAGCAATTCCTGCTGAGCGACGACAGGCCCGGCGAAAAGGCCGGCCACGACGACGAGGAGAAGGAAACGGGAGAGGAAGGTCACGGTCTGGACTCCGGAGCGCAATCTGTGCTGAACGATGGGGAAGTCTAGCGCCTGCGTCTTGCCTCACCCTTAACGGCGTGATCCAAATCTGGCCCCGACTGAAGGCTCCAGCAAGGAAATCATCCATGTCGTTCCTGTCTTATCTCGATTATGCCGGGATCGCCCTGTTTGCGGCCACTGGCGCTCTCGCCGCGTCGCGCAAGCAGCTCGACATGATCGGCTTCCTCTTCTTCGCCGTGGTGACGGGGCTCGGAGGCGGCACGGTCCGCGACATCGTGCTGGGGCGTGTCCCGGTCTACTGGGTGCTAAATCCTGACTATATCTTGATCTGCTGTGCGATCGGCGTGCTCGTCTTCTTCACCGCCCACATGGTCGAATCGCGTTACCGCCTGCTGATCTGGCTCGATGCGATCGGGCTCTCGGCCTATTGCGTGATGGGCGCGGCAAAGGGTCTGGCCGCGACTGGTTCCCCGACGATTGCGATCGTGACGGGTACATTGACGGCAAGCCTTGGCGGTGTCCTGCGTGATCTTCTGGCGAACGAGCCATCGGTGTTGCTCAGGCCGGAGATCTACATCACGGCGGCCCTGGTGGGCGCAGCCGTGTTCACGGGGGCCAACGAATTTGGAATGCCGCTCTATGCAGCGTCGGTCATTGGCGCTTTGGCGGCCTTTGTTATTCGCGGAGGAGCGCTGTACTTCGGTTGGACCTTCCCGACCTACAAGCACAAGCCCGGCCGGCATCCCGATGAGGTAATGTGAGGGGAAGGGCGCGGGTCGGAAAACTCAGCCCTGCTTGGGCCTCAGCCGGATGACAACGTCGACATGAGCGATTTCCATGCCTTCCGGGGCCGGCGGCAAGTTGTCGATGCTGATATTGTTGACCGGGATGTCCAGCACCCTGTTTTCGCCTTCGACGAAAAAGTGATGATGGTCCGAGACATTGGTGTCGAAATAGGTTTTTGAGCTCTCGACGGCCAAGACCCGTATGAGGCCGGCTTCGGTGAACTGGTGCAGCGTATTGTAGACCGTTGCCAAAGAGACCGGAAAATCGGCGGCGAGCGCCTCGTCATGCAACTCTTCGACCGTCAGGTGGCGATCGCCCTTGGCAAACAGAAGTCCGGCCAAGGCAATGCGCTGTTTCGTCGGACGAAGACCCGAGCGACGCAGTTTCAGTTCGATGCCTGTTTGGCAGCTTGCCATCGTCAAGGACGCACTCCAGTCTCATTGCGGTACGAATTAGTGTACGCAAGTGTCGATATAGCTGCAAAATCAGGGTGTTTCAATAGTTCCGCCGCGCTTCGAGCCTGCACATGCTGAAGTTCGGCGGTTTTTTGGACCATCCGCACTGGTGATGGTCTTTTCCTTCCTGTATGCGACCATGATATGAGACTGGGGCGCCCAATGTCCCGGGACAGAGGTGCAGGGCCTGCAGGGCTTCAATTTGCCTTCGTCTTGCTCTATTGGGTCCCGGACATGTGAAGCAGAGGGGGGAAGAAGAAGAACAATGGTTACGAGACAGTCCAGCTACAATTACGATGAAATCCTCGCCTGCGGCCGCGGTGAACTGTTCGGCCCCGGCAATGCGCAGCTTCCCCTTCCGCCCATGCTGATGGTGCATCGGATCACCGATATCTCGGAAACCGGCGGCGCCTTCGACAAGGGTTACCTCCGCGCGGAATACGACGTGCGCCCCGACGACTGGTATTTCCCCTGCCATTTCCAGGGCAATCCGATCATGCCTGGTTGCCTCGGTCTCGACGGCATGTGGCAGCTGACGGGTTTCTTCCTCGGCTGGCTGGGTGAACCCGGCCGCGGCATGGCGCTGTCGACAGGCGAAGTGAAGTTCAAGGGCATGATACGCCCCGAGACCAAGCTTCTCGAATATGGCATCGACTTCAAGCGCGTCATGCGCGGTCGCCTCGTACTTGGTACGGCCGACGGCTGGTTGAAGGCCGATGGAGAAACTATCTATCAGGCAACCGACCTCCGCGTTGGTCTGTCGAAGGACAAGGCGGCCTGATCCGGCCTTGTCCGTACCTTGAGTTCATGAAGAAGGTCTGAGAGATGAGACGGGTTGTAATATCGGGTCTGGGCATCGTGTCCTCCATCGGTGCCGATGCCGCCGAAGTCACCGCATCCTTGCGCGACGCCAAATCGGGCATCACCTTTTCTCCCGATTTCGCCGAGAATGGTTTCCGTTGCCAGGTCTGGGGCAAGCCGACGTTGGATCCGACCGAACTGGTCGATCGCCGCGCAATGCGCTTCCTGTCGCAGGGCGGCGCCTGGAATCATGTCGCCATGAAACAGGCGATCGCCGATGCCGGCCTCGAAGAGGCCGACTATGCGCAAAATGAGCGCGTCGGTATCATCATGGGCTCCGGTGGCCCGTCGACGAAGCAGATCGTCGAAGCCGCGGATATCGTCCGCCAGAACAAGAGCCCCAAGCGCATCGGCCCGTTTGCCGTACCGAAGGCCATGTCGTCGACCGCGTCTGCAACGCTTGCCACCTGGTTCAAGCTGCACGGCGTCAACTACTCGATCTCGTCTGCCTGCTCGACCTCGGCCCATTGCATCGGCAATGCCTATGAGATGATCCAGTGGGGCAAGCAGGACATGGTTTTCGCCGGCGGCCACGAGGATCTCGACTGGTCCATGTCGAGCCTGTTCGACGCCATGGGCGCCATGTCGTCAAAATACAACGACACGCCCTCGACCGCTTCCCGGGCCTACGATGTCTCGCGTGACGGCTTCGTCATCGCCGGCGGTGCCGGCGTCCTGGTTCTGGAAGACCTTGAGCATGCCAAGGCTCGCGGTGCCAAGATCTACGCCGAAATCACCGGCTATGGCGCGACGTCTGACGGTTACGACATGGTCGCTCCCTCGGGCGAAGGCGCGATGCGCTGCATGCGCCAGGCGCTCTCGACGGTGACAGGCGACGTCGACTACATCAACACCCACGGCACGTCGACGCCGGTGGGCGACAGCAAGGAAATCGGCGCGATCCGGGAAGTCTTCGGCGACAAGATCCCGCATATCCAGTCGACCAAGTCTCTGACGGGTCACTCGCTGGGTGCCGCCGGCGTCCAGGAATCGATCTATGGCCTTCTGATGATGCAGGAAAAATTCATCGGCGAGAGCGCCCACATCACCGAACTCGACCCTGAATTCGAAGGGGTGCCAATCGTGCGCAAGCGCATCGACAATGCGAAGATCGATACGGTGCTGTCCAATTCCTTCGGCTTTGGCGGCACCAATGCGACGCTGGTCTTCCAGCGTCACAACGGCTGATCCTGACAGCCGGCACAAAAAAAAAGCCTGGCGCGTTGCTGCGCCAGGCATTCATCCGAAGTGGTCCGCCAGCCGTGGAAGCACGGCTTACTTCGGTTGATGCGGATTGGTGTGATCTATGACGCCCATCAGCATGGCGATGCTGACTGCATGCATGAGATTGCTTGCTTCGAGCTTCTCCCGAGCGCCGGTGAGCGCCTCGTTTACTTCATCACTCGATAGTGCGAGCACATTGGCTGCTTCGTCCGCGCGCATGCCCTCGGCCACGAGCTGCAGGCAGCGGATTTCGCGGGCTGATAAGACGGCAAAGGCGGGATGTCGCCCGATCGCCCGTTTGGTATCGGTATTCATAATTGCAATTACCGCCATGGAGAATACGCGACCTGATGATCACATCAGGTCGTCAGACGGCGCGAATACCATTATAACTGGAACCGTGTCGTTGACACTGCACGCCAAGTATTTATCCGCACGCGCTAAATAAGCGGAGCCGGCTGCATGGAGCGTCTCGTGGAGCATATTAGGGCCGCTCAGCCGCCACTTGTCAAGCTGGGCTGCGCTCAGGCGGATTTGCGCTCGCGCACTTCTGTCGGCGTCGAGCCGAACCAGCGCGTCACCGATCGAGTAAAGGCGCTGGGAGCCGAATAGCCCAGGCGATAGCAGATTTCCGAAATCGGAAGTTCGCTCTCCGTCAGCAGGCTGAAGCTGACGTCTTTCCTGATCTGGTCCCGCAAGTCGTTGAGACTGGTCCCCTGGGCGGCAAGCCGTCTCTGGAATGTCCTCCCGGAGAGGCCGAAATAGGGTGCGATTTCGGAGAGGGGATAGTCGTCGTCGGAGACATGAAGCAGGAGATAGCGGCGCACCTGTTCCAGGAAATCCGCTCCCTTCTCCGGCAAGGCTGGTCTCAGGCTGCGGCATTGGAGGTCCATGAGCTCGAAGAGGCGCCGGTCGCCCGTGGAGTTGTGCGCCTCCAGAAAGCTCAAGGGAAAGTGAATGCAGTTCATGCCCGCCGCAAAGCTCACGCGGCGTGACAGCAACTGGCGGAAAAGCTGCGGATTGCGCGGGTGCGGCCGTTCGAGCTCGATCTCTATGCCATCGCTGTTGGCGAGTTCCTTTGCGCGCTGCATGACGAGACCAACCGACATGTCGACATATTGGTCGCGCTTCACGATAACAGGCGCAAAGGTCCAGGCCAGATGCGCCCCGCGTTCGTCGAGCGAGAGCCGGCAATAGCTGGTATGGGTGACATATTGGATGTGGTCGTCCAGGAAGCGAACGAAGTCCAGCCCGGTAGGCGCTGCCATGAGGCCGTAACCGAAAGGCCCGGTGGACCCCGCTTCATAGTCCTTGATGCTCGTGAGCCCGAAAGCCTCGTCATCGGCCAGCAAGGCACAGGCCTCCAGGAGCCGGCAGAGGCGGTCGAGGCTGATCCGGGCAGTCAGGCTCTGAAATGTCTCGGGATCGATCTCCAGAGCCCTGCAGATCGGCTCGACGTCTATTCCATAGGACTTGGCATGCACGACCACCGCCGAAGCAAGGCCGGCCACGGTGGTCAATTCATCGGTGAGGTTCCGAGAAGGCATGAAGACCGCTGGCGCCAGAAGTGAAAGCTACTGGCGTCAGATGCTAAGCGAGGACAGGCACAGAGTCGAGTGCCACATGGTCTATGTCCGAACGCGGTTGATCACAAAGGCGTCTGCTCAGCGTTTGGCCCAAAGCACCTTGAAGCGGGCATTGCGGCAGACTTCGCCATGCTGCTTGAAATGCGCCCCGAGGATTGGCTCGTAGGGTAGGCCGCGGTTCGCCACCATCAGCAATTCGCCACCGCCGCGAAGTGCTTCTGCGGCTGCCTTGATCATGGCCGCCCCGATCGACGGTTCGGCGGCATGCCCCTCGTGGAAGGGTGGGTTCATGATGACGAGGTCGTATTTCTCTTTCGCCGGTTCGTTGGCCAGATCCTGCCAGAAGAAACGCGTTGTCAGGGTCGGGCAGTTCTTCGCCAGGTTGCGCTTGGCATGTTCCAGCGCTTCGTGGCTCGCCTCGAACAGGTCGATACGGTTGGTGCGGGGGGCAGCATCTGCCAGCATCACCGAAAGATAGCCCCAGCCAGCGCCGAAATCAGCGGCATTGCCGTTGAAGTCTGCCGGCAGACGGGTCGCCAGCAATTCGGACCCTTCATCCGCATGGGCATGGGAAAAGAGCCCCGAGCGGGTCTCGAAACGGCCATCGACCGTGACCGTCTTGGCGGCCAATGTCGAAACGAGTGCCGATGTATCCTCGGGCACGGTGAACCAGGCGACCACGCCGTGATATTTCGGCATGGATTCGGGCGAAAGACCCAGGCGATCGAGCTGCTTGCGAAGCGGCAGGATCCCGTCTTCCTTGGCGCCGGCGACCAGCACGGTGCCGCCGGGCTTGACGCGCTTCAGCGCCTCGGCAACGCGATCTTCGTTGACACCCTTGTGTTTGCCGCACAGTACCAGCGCGCCATCGTAATCATTGCCCTCGACAGCCGGCAGTGGCTTGAGATGGCTCGCCTCGAGGCGGCGGAATTCGGGGCGGAAATCCTGAACGGCCGTGAGTTCGGCCGCGAAACCTTCGGGCTTGGCAAACCCTGCTTCAGCGCCCAGGAAAAGCCAGCGGCTTTCCGCAGCCGGCAGGGCGACAGCTTCGGTAACGAAGGGATGGAACAGGGTCTTCAGGCTTTCGCGGCTCATGGCTCGGTCTTCTCTCTCGGCGAACAAAAAAGGCGCGGAATTTCTCCCGCGCCTCGGATCGGGAACGACGTCCGCTTATTCAGCGGCTTCGCCATCCTTCTTATCGGCAGCGACTTCCTTGCCGGTCGTCTGGTCGACGGCCTTCATGGACAGGCGAACCTTGCCGCGCTCGTCGAAGCCCATCAACTTGACCCAGACCTTGTCGCCTTCCTTGACGACGTCGGAGGTCTTGGCAACGCGCTCGGAAGCGAGCTGCGAGATGTGCACGAGGCCGTCACGCGAACCGAAGAAGTTGACGAAGGCGCCGAAGTCGGCGGTCTTCACAACCGTACCTTCGTAGACCACGCCGACTTCCGGCTCGGCCACGATCGAATGGATCCACTTGCGGGCAGCTTCGATTTCCTTGCCGGAGGCAGAGGCGATCTTCACGGTGCCGTCGTCTTCGATGTTGATCTTGGCGCCGGTCTTTTCGACGATTTCGCGGATGACCTTGCCGCCCGAACCGATGACTTCACGGATCTTGTCGACCGGGATGTTCATCACTTCGATGCGCGGGGCGAACTCGCCGAGCTGGCCACGGCTTTCCGAAAGGGCATTGGCCATCTCGTTGAGGATGTGCTTGCGGCCACCCTGAGCCTGGCCGAGCGCGACCTTCATGATCTCTTCGGTGATACCGGCGATCTTGATGTCCATCTGCAGCGAGGTGATGCCGTCGGCAGTACCCGCTACCTTGAAGTCCATGTCGCCGAGGTGATCTTCGTCGCCGAGGATGTCGGAGAGAACCGCAAAGCGCTCGCCTTCGAGGATGAGGCCCATGGCGATACCGGCAACCGGCTTTGCCAGCGGAACGCCGGCGTCCATCAGAGCCAGCGACGTGCCGCAAACGGTTGCCATCGAGGACGAGCCGTTCGACTCGGTAATCTCGGAGACGACGCGCAGCGTGTACGGGAACTGTTCTGCAGACGGCAGCATCGGACGGATGGCGCGCCATGCGAGCTTGCCGTGACCGATTTCGCGACGGCCCGGCGAACCCATGCGACCCGTTTCACCGACCGAGTAGGGCGGGAAGTTGTAATGCAGAAGGAAGCGTTCCTTGTACATGCCGGTCAGGCTGTCGACATACTGTTCGTCTTCGCCGGTGCCGAGCGTGGCGACAACGATCGCCTGGGTCTCGCCACGGGTGAACAGAGCCGAACCATGCGTGCGCGGCAGGATGCCGACTTCAGACACGATCGCACGAACGGTCGACAGGTCACGGCCGTCGATACGGCTCTTGGTGTCGAGGATGTTCCAGCGAACGATCTTCGCCTGCAGGTGCTTGAAGACGGCGCCGATCACTTCATTCGGGTACTTCGGCTCTTCGCCTTCCGGGAAGAAGTGTGCCTTCACCTTTGCCTTGACGGCGTCGACGGCGGCGTAGCGATCAGCCTTCTGGGTAATCTTGTAGGCAGCGCGAAGTTCGGTCTCGGCGATCGAGAGCATTTCGGCTTCGAGAGCGGAATGATCTTCCGGTTCGAATTCGCGCGGCTCCTTGGCAGCGACTTCGGCGAGCTTGATGATCGCGTCGATGACCGGCTGGAAGCCCTTGTGGCCGAACATGACGGCGCCGAGCATGATGTCTTCGTTCAGTTCCTTGGCTTCCGATTCGACCATCAGCACGGCGTCCTGGGTGCCGGCAACGACGAGGTCGAGGGTCGACTCGTCCATCTCGTCGAGATGCGGGTTCAGAACATATTCGCCGTTGATGTAGCCAACGCGTGCGCCGCCGACGGGGCCCATGAACGGAACGCCGGAGAGCGTGAGGGCCGCCGAAGCGGCAACCATGGCAAGTACGTCCGGATCGTTTTCGAGGTCATGCTGGACGACGGTGACGACGACCTGGGTTTCGTTCTTGTAGCCTTCCGGGAAGAGGGGGCGGATCGGACGGTCGATCAGGCGGGAAACCAGCGTTTCCTTTTCCGAAGGACGACCTTCGCGCTTGAAATAGCCACCCGGGATCTTGCCGGCGGCATAGGTCTTTTCCTGGTAGTTGACGGTGAGCGGGAAGAAGTCCTGGCCCGGCTTTGCCGACTTGGCCGAAACCACGGTGGCGAGAACGACGGTTTCACCATAGGTGGCGAGAACGGCGCCGTCGGCCTGGCGGGCAATCTTGCCCGTTTCCAGCTTCAGCGGACGGCCTGCCCACTCGATTTCAACGCTGTGAACATCAAACATATCTTGTCCTTCATATGCAGGTCCGGGCCGCCGTAATCCGGGGGCTCGCAGGGTCTGCAATGTGCTGACGCAATCACGGGCAAGACAGTGGGAGGCTTCAGATCCGGCGGGTCATCCCCGCAAATTCGCCCTATGGCGCGGAAGCATCCAACAATCCTGCCCCATGACAGGTCATCGGTTGGTGTCGACATGACCGGCCCATCCGGTCTGTCATTCGTCCCGGGCAAATCCATGCGCGAGACGGGGTGCGGGTCCTTTGGCCTGACCCGGAAAGGCAACCGGCGGATCTTCGCTAGCGAAGACCCGCCGGGAACTTGTTAGCGGCGGATGCCGAGGCTCGTGATCAGCTTCGTGTAACGGCCTTCGTCCTTCTTCTTCACGTAGTCGAGAAGTGAACGGCGGCTCGAAACCATGGTCAGAAGGCCACGACGCGAGTGGTTGTCCTTCTTGTGACCCTTGAAGTGTTCGGTCAGGTTGTTGATCCGTTCTGTCAGGATCGCAACCTGGACTTCCGGCGAACCGGTGTCGCCTTCGTTGATCGCGTATTCCTTGATGAGCTCAGCCTTGCGCTCTGCAGTGATCGACATCGTAAATCCTTTCTGGATTATAGGAGACAGGGACGCCAAAGGCCGGGATGTCGTCCAGCATTGGCCGTGAATGCAGGCACCCGAAGGGCCAGCTGCCGCCGCCTATACTCTATTCCCTGATGAAAGGAAAGAGCAGGCGGCAGGAAGGGTTCAGGCGAAAACTCGCCGTGGATGGAATTCACCGCCAGCGATCTCGCCGATCGCGATCAGCTTGCCGCCGGCAAGTGCGACGGCCTCCGGTTCGGCGACGGGCGCATCGCGCCCGCGCAGGATGATCGGGTTGCCCATCCGCAGGCGATGCGCCTGGTCATCGGTGATCCGAAGCTGCGGCAAGGCCGACAGCGCCTCGGCCGTATCCCCGAGGAAGGCGTCGAGAGCAGCCAGACGCTCATCGCGGTCTTCAATGCCTTCGAGCGCCACGAGCTCTGCGAGCGGCACCATCATCTCTTCTGCGAACGGGGCGACAAAGGTACGGCGGAGCGAGGAGATGTGACCGTAGCAGCCGAGATCGCGACCGAAGTCCCGGGCCAGCGAGCGTACATAGGTTCCCTTGCCGCATTCCACCTCGAAATGCGCCTTGTCGGTTTCGCAATTGAGCAGTGTCAGGCGATGAACCTCGACTTCGCGCGAGGGGATCTCGACCGTCTCGCCATCGCGGGCGAGGTCATAGGCGCGCTCGCCAGCGATCTTGATCGCCGAAAATTGCGGCGGGATCTGATTGATCGTGCCGGTATAGTTCGGCAGCAGGGCGCGTATGGCGTCTTCGCTCGGACGCTGGTCGGAGGTGTGTGTGGCCTCGCCTTCCAGATCGTCCGTCGAGCGCTCCTCGCCCCAGGTGACCGTGAATTCGTAGATCTTGCGCCCATCCATCACGTAGGGAACGGTCTTTGTCGCATCACCGAGCGCGATCGGCAGCATGCCGGAAGCGAGAGGGTCGAGCGTGCCGGCATGTCCGGCCTTCTGGGCATTGAACAGCCACTTGATCTTGCCGACTGCCTCGGTCGAGCCGAAATCGACCGGCTTGTCGAGGATGAGCCAGCCCGAGATCGGGCGGCCCTTGGGCTTTCTGGGTTTTGACATCTAGGTCTTTTCTCAGTCTTTGTCTTCGTCGGTACCGAGGTCGCGCTGGACCTCCGGCGAGCGCAGCAGCGCATCGATCTTCTGGTAGTTGTCGAAGCTGGTGTCGTCGCGGAAGCGTACTTCCGGCATGTACTTCATCTGCCGTAGCTGGCCGCCGATGCGTCCGCGAATGAATTTCGCATGTTTGTTCAAGGCCGCGATCACCGCGTCATGATCGGAAACGCCGAGCGGCGCCACATAGGCGGTCGCCATCTTCAGATCGGGCGACATGCGGACTTCCGAAACCGAAATCACTGTCTTTTCGATGAGGTCGTCATTGACCTCTCCGCGCTGAAGCACCTGGGTTATGGCGGCGCGCACCTGCTCGCCGACGCGCAGCATGCGCTGCGAAGGTGCCGATGAGGTTGGTTTTGTCATGGTTCAGTCGCCTTTCGCACGAGGCATCCGGAGCTTTCGCCGCGCGCATCATGCTGTGAATTGTCGTTCATCCGACGATGCGCCGGAGCTCATGATCCCCATAAACAGCGAGCGCCGGAAGATCCGGCGCCCGAAGGGATCGTGGTTCGAAACGCCTGAAATCAGAGCGTACGCGTGATGTGTTCCACGCGGAAGCACTCGATCGTGTCGCCGGCACGGATGTCTTCGTAGTTCTCGAAGGCCATACCGCATTCCTGACCCATCGGCACGTCGGCGACTTCGTCCTTGAAGCGCTTGAGCGTCTTGAGCTTGCCTTCGTGGATGACGACGTTGTCGCGCACCAGGCGCACGCCGGCACCACGTTCGACCTTGCCTTCGACGACGCGGCAACCCGCGACCTTGCCGACCTTCGTGATGTTGAACACCTCGAGGATCTCGGCATTGCCGAGGAAGGTTTCGCGACGCTCCGGAGAGAGCAGACCCGACATCGCTGCCTTCACGTCATCCACCAGATCGTAGATGATGTTGTAGTAGCGAATCTCGATGCCGGCACGCTCGGAGGCGGTGCGGGCCTGAGCATTGGCACGCACGTTGAAGCCGATGATCGCGGCGTTGGATGCCTCGGCGAGCGAGATATCCGATTCCGTGATCGCTCCGGCGCCCGAATGGACGATACGAGCGCGCACTTCGTCGGTGCCGAGCTTGTCGAGAGCCGCAATGATTGCTTCGACGGAACCCTGCACGTCGGCCTTGATGACCAGCGGGAATTCCTTGAAGCCGGTATTCTGCAGCTGGCTCATCATCTGTTCCAGCGAGCCGCGCTGACCCGACTGGCGGGCTGCGGCCTTGTCACGGGTCAGACGCTGGCGATACTCCGAGATTTCGCGGGCTCGGCTCTCGTTTTCAACGACGGCGAACTTGTCACCGGCAGCAGGCGTACCCGACAGGCCGAGGATTTCGACCGGCATGGCAGGTCCGGCTTCCTTGACGTGATCACCCTGGTCGTTGACCAGCGCACGAACACGGCCCCACTGATCGCCGGCCACGATGATTTGGCCAGGCTTGAGCGTACCCTTCTGGACGAGAACGGTTGCAACCGCGCCACGACCGCGGTCGAGCTGGGCTTCGATAACGGTACCTTCGGCGGTGCGGGTCGGGTCGGCCTTCAGGTCGAGGATTTCGGCCTGCAGCAACACGGCTTCGAGCAGCTTGTCGAGGTTCAGCTTGTTCTTCGCCGAAACCTCGACGTCGAGCACTTCACCACCCATGGATTCCACGAAGACTTCGTGCTGCAGAAGCTGCTGACGAACCTTGTCCGGGTTTGCCTCATGCTTGTCGATCTTGTTGATCGCCACGATGATCGGCACACCGGCCGCCTTGGCGTGGTTGATCGATTCGATCGTCTGCGGCATCACGCTGTCGTCGGCGGCAACCACGAGGATCGCGATATCTGTCGCCTGGGCACCACGGGCACGCATGGCCGTAAAGGCGGCGTGGCCGGGCGTGTCGATGAAGGTGATCTTCTGGCCGTTCTGCTCGACCTGGTAGGCACCGATATGCTGGGTGATGCCACCGGCTTCGCCGGATACGACCGAAGTCTTGCGGATGGCGTCGAGCAGCGAGGTCTTGCCGTGGTCGACGTGACCCATGATCGTGACCACGGGCGGACGCGACACCAGCTCGCCTTCGTCGTCCTTGACGTTGAAGATGCCTTCTTCAACGTCGGATTCCGAAACGCGCTTCACGGTGTGACCGAATTCGGTGGCAATGAGCTCGGCGAGGTCGGCGTCGATGACGTCGCCCGGCTTCATCATCTGGCCTTCCTTCATCAGGTACTTGATGACGTCGACGGCGCGCTCGGACATGCGCTGCGACAGCTCCTGAATGGTGATGGTTTCCGGCAGGATGACCTCGCGCATGACCTTTTCGCGGGTTTCCTGCATCTGGCTGCGGCGGAACTTCTCCTGCCGGCGGCGCATGGCAGACAGCGAACGGCCGCGTGCCGTGCCGTCATCCTCGACATTGGCCGTGGTGACGGTCAGCTTGCCACGACGACGGTCTTCCTCGACCTTCGGACGGGCAGGGACCTTGGGAGCCACGGGCATGGCGACCTTGCCGCGGCCGGGGATCGTCCGCGGAGAGGCGCGGCTATCGTCTTCGTCATTGGTCTTGCGCCCACGCACGAATCCGGGTGCGCCGGGTGCCGGAATGGCCGTACGGTTCACAGCGACGGGCGCAGCAGCCACCGGCGCTTCAGCGGGCTCGGCAGCAGCGTCGGGTTCCGCCTGCGGTTCGGGCTGCGGTTCGGCAGCGCGGCGCGCTGCCTCCTCGGCGGCCACGCGTGCGGCTTCCTCGGCTTCCACCTTGCGGCGAGCCTCGTCGATCACGCGCTGCTTGGCTTCCTCGACTTCACGAACCTGGGCTTCGGCGAGAGCGCGGCGACGCGCTTCCATTTCGCCGGCCGACAGGTCGTGCAGAACGGCGCCACGCGGGCGTTCCTGCTGGCGCGGCGGCTGCGAAGGTTGCTGGCGCTGCGGCTGCTGGGGGCGCTGAGGGCGCTGCGGCTGCTGTGCTGGTGCCGGGCGGGCCGCTGCAACGGGTGCCGGAGCCGGCGAAGGCGCCTGTGTCGGTGCCGGCGTCGGAGCTGCCGCGACCGGTTCCGCACGAACAGGGGTAACCGGTGTAATCGGTGGCTTTTCGTCCAGCGGGCGGGTCGGGCGGCGCTTCACCGTCTCTACGACGACCGACTTCGTACGGCCGCGCCCCATGTCCTGGCGCACGGTACCCTGGCTCATCCCTGAGGGCTTCAAGGTGAGTGTCTTCTTCACGCCGATTGTCTTGTCGTCTTTGTTGTCGGTCATTCCGTTCCCGTTCCTTCGAGCGGGGCCGGATGCCGAGCATCAGGCCTCGCCGTTCACATACTGTCCTAAACCACGGAGGCCGACCTGTGCCGGTGACCGCGTCATTGTGATTTCGGGCCAGCGCCCGAGACCTGCGGCGCGTGGCCGCGATAGGTTTCGAGCAGAGTTGCGCGCTTCACTACACCTTCACCTGCCTGCCCTGCAAGCACGCAAGCATGGATAAACGCATTCTGGCCCATCTGCTCTTCCAATTCCGCCCCGGTCAGAAGGTGGAAAGCGGGCACTTCCGCCTTCGCCCCCGTTCCGAGGTGCCAGGCCTTACGGGCCTGGTCGATCTTTCTCACGCCATCCGCTGCGGCATCCTGCGAATGGAACACCGCAATGGCCTCACCGCTTCGTACCGCCGCCTCGACTTTCGCCGCTCCGGTGACGAACTGGCCGGCCTTGCGCGCCATGTTCATCATTCCGATCAGCTGCGCGACCAGAAGCCGCTCAACCACGGATCCGAGATCCGGATCCGCCTTCACATCTCGTTTCAGGGCCCGGGCGAAGAGTTTCTTCGCCACGGCCTTCTCGACGGCCTCCCGGCTGGGGCTGACCCAGCAGCCCCGGCCCGGAAGCGTCCGCTTCAGATCCGGGACGACCGTCCCGTCAGGCGCGGCCACGAAACGCAGGAGCGTTTCGGGCGATCCGCTTTCGCGGGTGGCAATGCACATGCGTCCGTTCGCGTCGGAGAAGTCGAAATCGTCTTCGGCCTCTGTCGCGTCGGGCGTCTGCGCGCCCATCACGTTGCCTGCTCGGCTTCTTCGCCTTCGAGTTCGCCTTCAGCTTCGACTTCCGCTTCGGCTGCGAGGTCTTCCTCGGTGATCCAACCGGCAGAAAGACGCGCCCGCACGATCATGGCCTCGGCCTCTGCACGCGAGATCTCGAATTTCGAGAACAGGCCCTCGAACTTTTTCGTCTCGCCGTCCTTGCGTTCGCTCCAGCCGACGAGATCGTCAGCGGCGCAGCCGGCGAAGTCCTCGATCGTCTTGATGCCGTCTTCGCCGAGTGCGACCATCATCTGCGAGGTGATGCCCTCGATCTGGCGCAGTTCGTCGGCAACGCCGAGTTCCTTGCGCTTCGCGTCCATCTCGGCCTCGATCTTCTCGAGGTACTCGCGGGCGCGGGTCTGGATTTCCTGTGCGGTGTCTTCGTCGAAGCCGTCGATCGAAGCGATTTCGTCGAGATCGACGTAAGCCACTTCCTCGACCTGGGCGAAGCCTTCGGACGCCAGAACCTGGCCGACCATTTCATCGACGTCGAGCGCGTCCATGAACAGGTTGGTACGCTCGTTGAATTCCTTCTGGCGGCGCTCCGATTCCTCGGCTTCCGTCATGATGTCGATATCCCAGCCGGTCAGCTGCGACGCAAGGCGTACGTTCTGGCCACGACGGCCGATGGCCAGCGACAGCTGCTCGTCAGGAACGACCACTTCGATGCGCTCTGCGTCTTCATCGAGAACAACCTTGGCGACTTCTGCCGGCTGCAGGGCGTTGACGATGAAGGAAGCCGGATCCTGGCTCCACGGAATGATGTCGATCTTTTCGCCCTGAAGCTCGCCGACGACGGCCTGAACGCGGGAGCCGCGCATACCGACGCAGGCACCGACCGGATCGATCGAACTATCGTTCGAGATGACGGCGATCTTGGCGCGCGAACCGGGGTCACGGGCAACCGACTTGATCTGGATGATGCCGTCGTAGATTTCGGGCACTTCCATGGTGAACAGCTTCACCATGAACTGCGGATGGGTACGCGACAGGAAGATCTGCGGGCCGCGCTGTTCGCGGCGCACGTCGTAGACATAGGCACGCACGCGGTCGCCGTAACGGAAGGCTTCGCGCGGGATCATCTCGTCGCGACGGATGATGCCTTCGCCCCGGCCGAGATCGACGATCACATTGCCGTATTCGACGCGCTTGACGGTGCCGTTGACGATCTCGCCGACGCGGTCCTTGAATTCGTCGAACTGGCGGTCACGCTCGGCTTCGCGCACCTTCTGCACGATGACCTGCTTGGCCGACTGCGCGGCGATGCGACCGAAGTCCATTGGCGGCAGCGGATCGGCGATGAAGTCGCCGAGCTTGGCATCGACATTGCGGTCGCGTGCGAGTTCGAGAGCGATCTGGGTCGCGTAGTCCTCGACCTTCTCGACCACTTCCAGAAGACGCTGCAGACGGATCTCGCCGGTCTTGGAATTGATGTCGGCGCGGATGTTGGTCTCGCTGCCGTAGCGCGACCGGGCAGCCTTCTGAATCGCGTCGGCCATGGCGGCGAGCACGATTTCGCGGTCGATCACCTTTTCACGGGCGACGGCATCTGCGATCTGCAAGAGCTCGAGCCGGTTAGCGCTGACTGCCATTGTCTTAGGTCTCCGTCTTCACGCCCGGGCATCGGCCTCGGGCTATAGGTCAAACGTTATTCTTCGCTGTCGTCTTCGTCGTTCTGGTTCGCGGCCTGCGCCTTGGCGAGCTTGTCGGCTCGGAGCGCGTCACGGATCAGATCGTCCGTCAGAATGAGCTTCGCCTCGGCGAGCGTATTGAAGGGGATGACCACCTTCGGTTCTTCGCCATAGGCTACCTGGTCGCGTTCCAGGGTGAAACCGTCCTGGTTCACGTCGGTGATCTTGCCGCGGAAGCGCTTGCGGTTATCGACCAGGATCGATGTCTCGCACTTCACGATATGGCCCTGCCAACGGCTGAAATCCGATTTGCGCACCATCGGCCGGTCGATGCCCGGCGACGAAACTTCCAGATGGTAGGCCTTGTCGACCGGATCCTCGACGTCGAGGACAGGCGATACTGCCATCGATACGGCCTCGCAGCCCTCGACATCCATCGTGCCGTCGTTGCGCTCTGCCATGATCTGCAGCGTCATTCCGTTCTGGTTCATCATGCGCACGCGAACCAGCTTGAAATCCATCGCGACGAGCACGGGCTCGATAATGTCAGCGATACGACGGTCAAGGCCCGTCTCGGTGATGATCCGTGCTTCGCCGGGCTCCGGCGTCGGCATGTCTTCGGACAATCGTTTTACTCCCGATTGGCTATGATCGCCAATAAAAAAGAGCGGGTCCTTCCGGGCCCACCCTTCATCTGTCGATCAAGAATTTGAAGGTCATATACGCGACTGCCCCGACTTTTGCAAGCTTTTCGCGCATGGGGCAAAACAATCTTGCCTTTCATGCGTTGCGCAAGGCAAGGTCGTGGCGACCGCAGCCGTTCCCGATGGCGAATGCGTCGAGAAAAGTCGAGACATGTCCACACACGAACACCGCTCTCCGCTTCTGCCCCTCCGCAACGAAGCCTATCGCCGGATCTGGCTTGCCAGCATCTCGTCCAATCTCGGTGGTTTGATCCAGGGCGTCGGTGCCGCCTGGATGATGGCATCGATCTCCACCTCAGAAAATATGGTGGCCCTCGTCCAGGCATCGAACACCGGCCCGATCATGCTTCTGTCCCTGGTCGCTGGAGCCATCGCCGACAGCTTCGATCGCCGCCGGGTGATGATCGCTGCCCAGTTGTTCATGATTGTGGTCTCGGCGCTCCTGACGCTGTTCGCGTTTCTCGATCTGATCACGCCCTGGGCGCTCCTGGCCTTCACCTTCCTGATCGGCTGTGGCACTGCGCTCAACAATCCGTCCTGGCAGGCCTCGGTCGGCGACCTCGTCCCGCGCGCCGATCTGCCCTCGGCCGTCTCGCTCAACAGCATGGGCTTCAACATCACCCGCAGCGTCGGCCCTGCCATCGGCGGCGCCATCGTGGCAGCCGCAGGTGCTGCCGCCGCCTTTGCCGTCAACACGCTGTCTTATTTCGCGATCACCTATGCGCTCTTCCGCTGGCAGCCGAACATTCCGAAGAACCCGCTGCCACGCGAACATCTGGGGTCCGCCATCGGTGCCGGGCTGCGCTACGTGGCGATGTCGCCCAATCTCGGGAAGGTCCTGTTTCGCGGTTTCGTCTTCGGTCTGACGGCAACCGCAATCCTCTCGCTGCTACCGATTGTCGCCCGTGACCAACTGGCGGGCGGACCGCTGACCTTCGGTGGCCTGCTCGGTGCCTTCGGGCTCGGCGCCATCCTCGGCGCCTTTTCCAACCAGCGTGCGCGAGAACTCCTCTCAAGTGAGGATATCGTCCGCGCCGCCTTCGCCGGATTTGCGGTCGCCGCAGCGGTCACGGGCATCAGCACCTCGGTCTGGATCACGGCGCTTGCGCTGATGGTCGCCGGCGCCTGCTGGGTTCTGGCGCTTTCCCTTTTCAACACGGTCGTGCAGCTCTCGGCCCCTCGCTGGGTCGTCGGGCGCGCACTCTCGCTTTATCAGACGGCCACCTTCGGGGGCATGGCGACGGGCAGCTGGCTCTGGGGCAGTGTCGCCGAAAGCTACGGTTCCGGTCATGCGCTGGTGGCATCGAGCCTTTTGATGATGGTTGGCGTCTTCATCGGCTTCTTCCTCCCCATGCCTGCCTTCGCCACCCTCGATCTCGATCCGCTGAACCGCTTTAACGAGCCGTCCCTGAAGCTCGACATCCGGCCGCGCAGCGGCCCGATCGTCATTCATGTCGATTTCGAGATTGCCGACGAAGATGTTCCGGAGTTCTTGAGGATCATGGTCGAGCGCCGCCGCATTCGCTTGCGCGACGGCGCACGCAATTGGGCGCTGATGCGCGACCTGGAAAATCCTGACATATGGACGGAAACCTATCACGTGCCGACCTGGGTCGATTATGTCCGCCACAACCAGCGCCGCACCAAGGCCGATGCGGATATCACCGACCGCCTGTTGGAATTGCACTACGGCGACCGTCCGCCCCGGGTCCATCGGATGATCGAGCGCCAGGCGATCCCCCCGGCGGACGATATCTTCCACCAGACGCATATCGACCCCCACTGATGGCGGGTCTCAGCGCAGCTTCGCCTTGAGATCAGCACTCGGGTAGCAGGTGGGCGTCATCCCGTTCTTGGCCTGCCATTCGCCAAGCGACCGGCGTGTCTTGAAGCCGGGCAGGCCATCGACCTTGCCGACGTCGTAACCTTGCGCAACGAGCACCTTTTGCATGGCGAGCACGTCCGAGCGCAGCATCTTGCCGATATCGCCCCAGGATGCCTTGAACGCACCGCCGCCATGCGCGATCCGGTCCGCGAGATTGCCGATGAACAGCGCATAGAGGTCGGAATTATTGTATTCCTTCAGCACATAGAAATTCGGCGTGACCAGGAATTCCGGTCCAAATGTGCCGGCCGGTACCAGCATCATCGCAGGCTGAGAGGATTCCGACGACGGAAATGCCCGGCCGGAGATCCGGGAAATCCCGGCGCTCGCCCAGGCAGAAACAGGCTTGGCCCTGTCGGGCCCTTCCTGCGCACAGGATACGCCATCGGCTATCGTGATCTCGAAGCCCCAGTCCCGGCCCTTCTGCCATCCGTTTTTCACCAGATAGTTGGCTATGGATGCAAGGGTATCCGGCACCGAATTCCAGATGTCGCGCTTGCCGTCGCCATCGAAGTCGACGGCATATTTCAGGTAGCTTCCCGGCATGAATTGCGGCTGTCCCAGAGCACCGGCCCAGGAGCCCATCAGTCTGTCGGCACTCACATCTCCGCTCGCGACGATATGCAGTGCCGAAATCAGCTCCTGCTGGAACATCGGCTTGCGCGTCGACATGAAGGCCTTGGTCGCCAGCACGTCGATTGCCGGATGCGGCAGTTTCGCCCGCCCATAGCCGGATTCGCGTCCCCAGATGGCAACAATAATGGGGCCTGGAACGCCATAGGCAGCTTCAACCTTGCGCAGCGTCGCCGCATGCTGGTCCGCAAGGCTGCGACCGGTGGCGGACAATCCCTGGAGACGCTTTTCGTTGAAATAGGCGGCGGGCGAGCTGAACTCCGCCTGGCTCTGTGTCTGTTCCTTCGGGGGCGCCGTACCGGGCGGCACGAGATCCGGCAGATCCCAGTTCAACCGCACGCCCTGAAGCGTCCTGTCGAAGGTCTCCTTGCTGATCCCGCCCTCCTGAGCGGCGCGCCAGAGATCGCCAGCGATCCATTGCCGGAACTGCGCCTCGACGGCGCTGCGTGAGGAGGCTTCGACCGGGGCGGCGAAACTCCCGGCCACTACCAGTGAAAAGGTCGCCATCAACAAGCGAAGCGGCTTGCGAGTTCGTGCCATCGATGTTTCCTCCCGGAATGTCCGTCAGATCGCGGTGCGGGCCCTGATCGCCGCAGACAATGTACCTTCGTCCAGATAATCGAGCTCACCACCGACGGGCACGCCATGGGCGAGCCGGGTTATCTTGACGTCGAGTCCTGTCAGGTGGTCAGTTATATAGTGTGCTGTGGTCTGTCCCTCGACCGTCGCATTGACGGCGATGATGATCTCGCGAATCCCGCCCTTGGCCACCCGGTCGATCAGCCCCTTGATGTTGAGATCATCGGGCCCGATCCCATCAAGTGGCGACAGCGTGCCACCCAGCACGTGGTAGGCGGCATTCATCGCGGCTGCGCGTTCCAGCGCCCAGAGGTCCGAGACATCCTCGACGACGATGATGACGGACTGGTCGCGCGCGACGTCGGTGCAGACGGTGCAGGGATCGACGGTGTCGACATTGCCGCAGCACGAGCAGATCTTCACCTTGTCATAGGCCTCGCCCATGGCATGGCCGAGTGGACCGAGTAACTGATCCTTCTTCTTAATAAGATGCAGCGCCGCACGCCGTGCCGAGCGTGGTCCAAGCCCCGGCACTTTTGCCAGAAGCTGGATGAGTTTCTCGATTTCGGGGCCGGTGACTCGTTTTGCCATGGCGGCGTTTCTAGCCCATATAGACGGCGAACGGAATCGCCGAAGGGGTGCCCAGATGAAAATCCTCGCCGTATGTCTCGGGCGGCCCGAGATCCTGCCCGGCAAGAAATATAAGACCGGCATCAACAAGCTGGCCATCCAGGGTCCGATCATGATTGACGCTGAGGGCCTGGTCGGCGACGCGATCCTCAACCGCAAGCATCATGGCGGGGTCGATCAGGCCGTCTATATCGAAGGCTCGATCGATCTCGACTGGTGGCGAGCCGAACTCGGTCGCGATCTGCCCTACGGCACTTTCGGCGAAAATCTTGTGATCGAAGGCCTGGAAAGCGCCATGCTGGCAGCCGGCGACCGGCTGGCGGTCGGCGAGGTGCTTCTTGAAGTCACCTCCGCGCGCATCCCCTGCGCCACCTTCGCCGCCAAGATGGGCGAACCGACCTTCGTCAAGCGCTACACCCGCGCAGCCCGTCCTGGCGCTTATGCGCGGGTCTTGCAGGGCGGCATGGTCGAGGCCGGCCAATCCGTCGAGTTCACGCCCTGGCGCGGTGACCGTGTGACGATGCGCGAGATGATGGCGACCTTCGGCCGCAGGCTGAGCGAGGCCGATCGTCCCCGCTATCTCGCAGCTCCAGTCCATTACAAGGTGAAGGACGCAATCCGCGCAGGCGACATGTGAGCGTCCGCCGAAGGTCGTAGGCTTCCACGCTTTACCCTTGTGCCGCTTCTCGCCATCATGCCGCCCCGCATGGGAGGGGTGATGGAACCGAGCACAACAGAGCTGACCGCAGCCGACGGGGTGCATCTGACCGGCCATTGGTGGCGGCATGCCGGATCCGCACCATCAGCGACCGTCATCATCAATCCGGCGACCGGTGTCCGCGCCCGCTATTACCACCGCTATGCCGCTCATCTCGCGGCAAATGGCTTTACCGTGCTCACCTATGACTATCGTGGCATCGGCCTGTCGCGTCCCGAAAGTCTCAAAGGCTCCACATTCACCTGGCGCCAGTGGGGTGAGCAGGATTTCGACGCGGCCCTGCGTCATGCCCTCCAGGAGGACCAGGCAGGACGCGTGATCGTCGTCGGTCACAGCATCGGCGGCTTCCTGCCGGGCTATTCACCGGCGGTCGGGCGCGTCTCGTCCATGCTCTCGGTCGGCGGCCAATTTGGGTATTGGGGCGATTATCGGCCAGGACGCCGTTTACCCCTCTTTCTCAAATGGCATGTCGTCATGCCGGCGATCACCCTTGCCCTCGGGCATTTCCCGGGCAAGCGTCTGGGCTGGCTTGAGGATCTGCCAAAAGGAGTCGCCTATGGCTGGGGGCTGCAACAGGGCAGGGCGGAGCAGGGCCTCTCGCGCGAGGCCGCCGAGGTCATGTGCGACCGTTTCGCAACCGCAACCGGCCCGATCCTCAGCGTCACCATGTCAGATGATGAGATCGCGACAGCAAAAGCGGTCAACCGGGCCATGCGCTATTATCGCCGGTCGCCGGTGACCAAGGTGATGCTCGCGCCACAAGACTTGGGTTTTGACCGCATCGGTCACTTCGATCTCTTCCACGCCCGCCATGAAGATGGTTTCTGGCGCCAGAGCCTGGCTTTTCTGCGCGAGGGGGAAAATCCTTGGAGGGATCGGGTCTATCTTTGACAGACCCGATCAGCCGTCTTGATCAGAACGGGAATTTCATGCCGGGCGGCAACGGAATGCCTGCGGTCAGTGCCGCCATCTTTTCCTGCGCCTGGGCTTCGCCCTTGTCCTTGGCGTCCTTGTGAGCGGCGACGATCAGGTCTTCGAGGATTTCGACATCGTCTTCCTTGAACAGCGACGGGTCGATCTTGATGCTGCGCATCTCGCCCTTGCCGGTCAGGATCACCGTGACCAGACCACCGCCGGACTTGCCCTCGATTTCGAGTGCAGCGATCTCTTCCTGCATCTTCTCCATCTTTGACTGCATTTCCTTGACCTTGCCCATCATGCCCATGATGTCGCGCATCGTCGTCTCCTTGGATTGTTGTCGTGTTCTGCCGGGAGGGCATGAGCCCTAGAATTCGATGTCGTCGCCGGGCAAGATATCGCCCTCGGCCGATTCCGCCACAGCCGGCGGTGCCGCCACGATGTCGTCGTCTTCGATCGCCGCCGCCTTGATCCGGACGTCGGTCACCTTGGCGCCTGGGAAACGTGCGAGAATCGCGGCCACATCGGGGTCCTGTCGGGCATCGACCAGCCGTGCCTCCCGGGTTGTTTTCTCAACCTCGACCAGCGTCGGAGCGCCCGCCTCGTTGGACAGCGTCACCCACCAGTTAATGCCCGTCCACTCGCTGAGCTTCATCTTCAGTTCGTTGACGATCGCAGGCGGGCATTGCGCTTCCAGGCGAATTTCCAGCCGGCCCGGCTCGATCTTCACGAGATGCACGAACTGGCGAAGCTGCGCGCGCAAGACCGGAGCGCGGTTCTTGGTGCAGAGATCCGCGATATCGTCCAGCGTCTCGACATGAACACCCGGAACCAGCGCCTCTTCGGCCTTGGTTTCGCGGCGTTCCATCGTCTGCGGCAGGGCGTCACCGGCCGGCACGCTCTGCAGATGCGCCACGGGCTGGCTCATCGCCGGGCGAGCGCCGCTGTCCTGCGAAGGTTGGGCCACGGCCTGGGCCCGCAAGGCCATCGAGGCGCCGCCGCCACTGCCGTTCGGGCGGGGTGCGGACGGCCCGCGCTCTGCTCCGCCGTCGCCATTGGAGAGTTCGAGCAGGCGTCGCGCGGCATCCTCGGGCGAGGGGAGATGCGCCGCATGGGCGAGGCGAATCAGCACCATCTCCGCAGCCCCTGCCGGGCGCGACGAGCCTTCTGCTTCCGGAATGCCCTTGAGCAGCATCTGCCACATGCGCGACAGCGTGGTCACCGCCACGCTCTCGGCAAGCTCGGCGCCCCGAACGCGTTCGACTTCGGTGAGCGACGGGTCCTGCGCAGCCGATGGAATGTATTTGAGCCGGGTCACCAGATGGGTGAAATCTGCGAGGTCGGTCAGCACCACGGTCGGGTTCGCCCCCGCTTCGTACTGGCTGCCGAATTCGGCGATTGCCGCAGCGACGTCGCCACGCACCACCTGCTCGAAGAGGTCGACGATGCGGGCCCGGTCGGCGAGACCCAGCATGGCGCGCACGGCATCGGCATGTACAATGCCGCCGCCATGGGCGATGGCCTGATCGAGCAGCGACAGACCGTCACGCGCAGAACCTTCGGCTGCACGTGCGATCATCGCAAGCGCTTCCTCCTCGGCTTCGATGCCTTCCTTCGATGCAATGGTCGAAAACAGCCCGACGAGATCGCCAGCACTGATCCGGCGCAGATCGAAGCGCTGGCAGCGGGAGAGCACGGTGATCGGAACCTTGCGGATTTCGGTGGTGGCAAAGATGAATTTCACATGCTCAGGCGGTTCCTCGAGCGTCTTCAAAAGCCCGTTGAAGGCCGCCGTCGACAACATGTGCACTTCGTCGATGATGTAGACCTTGTAGCGCGCCGAAACCGGGCGATAGCGCACCTGCTCGATGATCTCTCTGATGTCATCGATACCGGTATGCGAGGCCGCGTCCATCTCGATCACGTCGACATGCCGGCCTTCCATGATCGCCTGGCAATGTTCGCCGGGGATACGCAGGTCGATCGTCGGCTTGTCGATCTCAGCGGTCTTGTAGTTCAGCGCCCGCGCCAGAATGCGGGCCGTGGTTGTCTTGCCCACCCCGCGCACACCGGTCAGCATATAGGCCTGGGCGATACGCCCGGTCTCGAACGCATTCGTCAGCGTCCGCACCATCGGCTCCTGGCCGACCATCAGGTCTGTGAAATCCTTGGGGCGATATTTGCGGGCGAGAACGCGGTAACCGCCGGGGGCGGCCTTGGCCTCTGCAGTCGGCTCGAACTCGCTCATCGCGTTGCCAGCTTCCCCGTTCGCCCGCGGCCGGGCATGGCACGGCCCATGTTGGAAACAGGGGCCGGGAATGAAGATGAGGTGGGAGGCTGGCACGATGACCCGTGCCGTGCTCGTTGGGGCTGCTTCCTTCCGGACCTGACCCGGTTGGCGAGTGGCTCGTCCACCACCAACCTCCCGAGGAGACATATCGGCAATAAAGTCGCCAAATGCAAGCCAAGCGCGGAAAAAACTGCTAGCGTCGTTGAAAACAAAGCGGAGAGAAACACCGTGCAGCCATTCGCCCTCGATCATCGCCTCGCGAGAGACAGCGAGTCGATCCTGAAGCTCGGTCTTTGCGACCTGCGGCTGGCACGCGACAGTCGCTGGCCCTGGCTGATTCTCGTGCCGCAACGTCCCGACGTCAGCGAGGTTTTCGATCTCACGCCGCTCGATCAGGCAATGCTCACCTTCGAGCAGGTCACAGTGGGGACGGTGTTGAAGAAGGTGACCGGCGCCGACAAGATCAACATCGCCGCAATCGGCAATATCGTGCGCCAGCTTCACGTCCATGTCGTCGCGCGTGTCGAGAATGATCCGAACTGGCCCGGCCCGATCTGGGGCTTCGGCCAGTCTGTCCCCTATGAGGAGAAGGCCTTCGAGGCCATGAAGCACAGGATACTTGAAGCATTCCAATGAAGAATTCGATTTTCCTCAACCGTGCCCCCCATCTGGAACCCAGCGAGCTCACGGCATTCTCCGGTAACATGCTCGACCGCGACAGCGAACATCGTGACGAGACCTCGCTCGAAACGGCGTTGAAGGTCGAGGGGATGCATATTCTCGCCTTCTCGGGCACTCAGCTTGTGCTCAAGCATGACGGCCAGGTGCTGGATCCTCTGTTTGCGCCTTACGAGCTGGCGGAACTGCAACCAAACTTCGATGACGCGATCCTGCTGGGCCATCAGGCCTCCGGCGAGCCACGTCTCGCGGTCCCCGTCAATGTCGCACCGGAGGCGCTCGCCGCCCAATACAAGCCGGCCGATCCCCGTGCGCTCTTCCGTGATGCCCTGGTCGGCGACGCGCTGCTGGGCGAAGTCGCCCAGGCGCTCAGCCTCTTGCGCTGGAACGCCGACAATCGTTTCTGCGGTCGCTGCGGTGGCAGAATGGAAGGCCGAATCGGTGGTTACAAGCGCATCTGCTCGGCCTGCGCCCATGAGATCTTCCCGCGCACAGACCCGGTCGCCATCATGCTCGTCGTTGACGAGAAGAATGATCGCTGTCTGATGGGCAGAAGCCCGCGCTTTCCGGAGGGTATGTATTCCTCGCTCGCCGGTTTTGTCGAGCCGGGGGAAACGATCGAAAATGCCGTCCGCCGCGAAACGCGGGAGGAATCGGGCATCGTTGTGGGCCGTGTCCGCTATCACGCTTCGCAACCCTGGCCCATGCCGCACCAGCTGATGATCGGCTGCTACGGAGAGGCAACGACCTTCGACATCACATTCGACACGGCCGAGCTCGAGGATTGCCTCTGGTTCACCCGCGACGAGATCGGCAGCATGCTGTCGGAAGGATCCTTCGACGGCCGGACACTGCCGATCGAAGGCACCATTGCCCGCCGCCTGATCGCCGACTGGTTCGAATGGCGGCATTGAGCCGCCATCGGCCTGATCAGAGCTTGCCGCGCATTTCATGCGCCTTGTAGACGCCGAGGATGCGCACCTTCTCGGAGAAGAAGCGCAACTCCTCCAGCGCCCGGCGAACGGGGGCGTCGTCCGGATGCCCCTCGATATCGGCATAGAACTGCGTGGCCGTGAACTTGCCACCGATCTGGTAGCTTTCCAGCTTGGTCATGTTCACCCCGTTCGTCGCAAAACCGCCCATTGCCTTGTAGAGGGCGGCCGGAATGTTGCGCACATTGAACACGAAGGTGGTGATGAACAGCTCGTCGGCGGTCGAACGCTTCTGGTCGTCCTCGTCACGCGCGAGCACCACGAAGCGGGTGATGTTGTTCTCTGAATCCTCGACATTCTCGGCGATGATGTCGAGTCCGTAGAGTGGTGCTGCGAGCCGGGGGGCGAGCGCTGCCATGCTGCGGTCTCCCTTTTCCGACACGAGTTTGGCAGCCCCGGCGGTATCGCCGGCAACCACGGCCTTCCAGCCATGGCTGCGGATGATCTTGCGGCATTGCCCCAGCGCATGGATGTGGCTGTGCACGGTGCGAATTTCGTCGTGCTTCACGCCCGGCAGCACCATCAGCTGAAAGCGGATCGGCATGAAGTATTCGCCGACGATATGCAGGCGCGACAGTGGCAAGAGATAGTGGATGTCGGCAACGCGACCGGCAAGGGTATTCTCGATCGGGATCATCGCGAGATCCGCATCACCATTCTCCAGCGCGACGAAGGCATCCTCGAATGTCGGGCAGGGCAGGGGCTCCATGTCCGGAAACATGTCGCGGCAGGCCATGTCGGAATTTGCGCCGTAGTCGCCCTGGAAGGAAATCTTGTTCGTCGGTGCCAAGGGATTAATGTCCTGCATTGGAGGAAGCGGAGAGAATGCGGCGCGCCTTTTCCAGATCGGCGGCCGTGTCCACGCCCAGCGGGACTGTCTTCACCACCTGGACATCGATCCGCATGCCGGCTTCGAGCGCCCTGAGCTGCTCGAGCGATTCGCGCTTTTCAAGCGCCGAGGGCGAAAGCGACACGAAGCGTTCGAGCGCTGCGCGTCGATAGGCATAGAGGCCGATGTGATGGTAAAGCGGCCCAGGCCCGTAGGGTGCGGTTGCGCGTGTGAAGTAAAGCGCGCGCAGCCGGTCCGAACCGAGCGGAGAGCCGACGACTTTCACCACGTTGGGATTGGTCTTCTCCTGCTCGTCCTCGATCTCGACGGTGAGCGTTGCGATATCCACCTGCGGATCTTCGAGCGGCTTCAGTGCTGCGCGAATGGTCTGCGGGTCGATCGTCGGCAGGTCGCCCTGCACGTTGATCACGATCTGGGCCTCGCCCGTGGGATCGACCTTGCAGAGCGCCTCGAAGATCCGGTCCGAGCCCGACTGATGGTCGCCACGCGTCATCACGACCTCGAAGCCAGCATCTGCCACAGCGTTGAAAACCCTGATGTCATCCACGGCGACGATGATTCGCCCGATTTCCGCTTCCTGAGCCCTTTTTGCGACCTGCACGATCATCGGCAGCCCGCCGATATCGGCCAGTGGCTTGTCCGGAAGACGGGTTGATGCCATGCGGGCCGGGATCAGGATCAGGGTTTTGGCTGTTCCGCCTTCATTCATGTCCATAACCCCTTCAAATCACCGAACAGAAGTGTCAAATAGTCCCAGCTGCGGGACCATAATCGTGTTGCATGTGTTATGCAAAAGACATAGGTTCCGCGCGATTTCAAGATCGTCCGGTTGCTCATCGGCCGGCTGCACGGGGAGCTTTGCAGATGAACTCTTATACCAATATGGGCGTGGGTGCCTTTCTCGGCACCGTCTTCGTCCTGATGTCTGTGTCGATCGCTTCGGAAGGCATTTTCCACGCGGAAGCGCCTGAGACGGAGGGCTTTGCCATCGTCGCCGAAGATTCTGCACCGGCAGACGCAGCACCCGAAGTCGCAGCGACGCCGATTGCCGTTCTTCTCGCCAGCGCCGATGCAGCTGCCGGCGAAGCCACTTTCAAGAAGTGTGCGAGCTGTCACACCGTCGACAAGGGCGGCGCCAACAAGGTTGGCCCGAACCTCTATGGCCTTGTCGACCGCCCGATCGCCACGCATGAAGGCTTCGGCTATTCGGCTGCCATGACGGAATTCTCCCAGGGCGGCACAGTGCTCTGGACCTGGGACCACCTGAACGAATTCCTGCTCGCTCCGAAGAAGCACATCCCGGGCACAGCGATGGGTTTCGCCGGTCTCAAGAAGGACGACGAGCGCGCCAACCTGATCGTGTACCTGCACACCATGGCGGACAGCCCCGTTGCGCTGCCGACGCCTGAGGCCGCACCCGCCGATGCAGCGGCCGCTCCGGCAGATGCAGCCCCGGCAGATGCCGCCGAAGCCCCGGCTGAAGCCCCGGCCGTTGCTGAGCCGGCCGCACCCGCAGACGCAGCTCCTGCGGTACCTGCAGAGACCGCTCCGGCCGAGCCTGCACCCGCACAGCCGGCCACGCCGTAATCTTCAAGGACTGATCTCTCAGATCTTATCCAATCATGCGCCCGGCCCTTGCGGCCGGGCGTTTTGCGTTTCTCGGCGTCAAAGCAGCAGCAGGGCCCAGAGGGAAACGGTTACCACGCCGGCTGCGGTCGAAAGCGTGATCACCGAGGCGGCGAGACCCTGCCCGACACCGAAGCGACTTGCGATCAGCCAGGCATTGATGCCGGTGGGGACCGAGGAGGTCAGGACGAGCGCCGCCGTCCATTGTGGTGACAGCCCCAGCAGTATCGAGGCGATCCACACAACGCCCGGCATCAGGACGAGCTTCAGCAGCGAGATGCTGCCGGCGATCCTGACATTGCCGGCCAAGCCATACTTGTTCAGCGTCATGCCGAGCGAAATCAGTGCTGCCGGTGCCGCCATGCCGGCCACCTGCGCGACGACGCCATCGATCAGGGCGGGAACGGGTGTGCCTGCGATCTGTAGCAGGATGCCTCCCGCGAGCCCGATGATCAGCGGATTGCGGATCAGGTTCATGCCGACCTGCCTCAGCACGGCAACAATGCTCTCGGCCTTCCTGCCGCCGCTCTTCTGTTCGGCCCGCTCCATGGCCAGAACACCCGCGATCATCATCAGCGGCAAATGGATGGCGAGCAGGATCGACATGGCCACGATCCCCTCCGGCCCCACCGTGCGCTCCACGAGCGGCAGTCCGATAAAGACATTGTTGGCAAAGGCGGACGAAACACCCGCCAGCACGCCGAGCCGCGGGTCTCGCTTGAACACGCGCGTCGCGACAAGATGGCCCACGACCCAGGCCACGAAAACCCCGGAAAAATAAGCAATCCACAGTCGAAACGGGGATGCGCCGTGGAAGTCGGCATTGGCGATGGTTCTGAGCAAAAGCAGCGGAACGGCGACCTTGAAGACGAAATCGCCAAGACCGTCGCCAATCTCCGCTGCAAGGATCTTCAGCCGGACGAGAGCCCAACCGAAGAGAATGAGGAGGAAGATGGGGAGGACGTCCTGGGCAACAGCTGTCATGAAAATCGACTCGTGAATGGCAAGGTAGAGCCTTCTTAGGCCCCCTGCCGCTCCCAGCCAATCCGCCATAAACGACAAAAGCAGGCCATTGCCTGCTTTCACGCCCGACGTCATGCCGGGTCGGGATTCGCCGCCAGTACATCCGTGGTCAGCTGTCCCGTGCGGACCTGTCATGGTCCTGTCGGACGTCCAAGGGGAGTTGGCCGTCCATGCGCGCATTCTTAGCCCGGCGATGTAACGGCAGGATGACGTTGATCCGCTTGCCCCTTCCCATCGCCGGAAAAACGGCTATGACCGTCTGGCACGCAAACGGAGCCCGCCCACCATGAGCCAGTTCGATGTCCTGACTGTCGGAAACGCGATCGTCGACATTATTTCTCGCTGCGACGACCAGTTTCTGATCGCAAACGACATCACCAAGAGCGCCATGAACCTGATCGACGCGGAGCGGGCCGAACGGCTCTACGGCATGATGGGTCCGGCCGTTGAAGCCTCCGGCGGAAGCGCGGGCAACACGGCGGCCGGAATTGCGAATTTCGGGGGCAAGGCTGCTTATTTCGGCAAGGTTGCGGAAGACCAGTTGGGTGAGATCTTCACCCACGATATCCGCGCCCAGGGCGTGCATTTCGAAACCCGGCCGCTGGGCAGCCAGCCGCCGACGGCCCGCAGCATGATCTTCGTCACCGAAGACGGCGAGCGTTCGATGAACACCTATCTCGGCGCCTGCGTCGAGTTCGGCCCGGAGGACGTCGAGCCCGACGTGGTGGCGAAATCGAAGGTCACCTATTTCGAGGGCTACCTCTGGGATCCGCCGCGTGCCAAGCAGGCGATCCTCGACTGTGCCCGCATCTCGCATGAGGCCGGCCAGCAAATGTCAATGACGCTCTCCGACAGTTTCTGCGTCGGGCGTTACCGCGCAGAATTCCTCGATCTGATGCGCTCCGGCACGGTCGATATCGTCTTCGCCAACGAGCAGGAAGCGCTCTCGCTCTACGAAACCAACGATTTTGCCGAGGCCCTCGACCGGATCGCGAAGGACTGCAAGCTTGCGGCCGTCACCATGGGCGATCAGGGTGCCGTGGTGGTCAAGGACGACAAGCGCATCCGTGTACCCGCAACGAAGGTGGAGACGGTGGTCGATACGACGGGTGCCGGCGATCTCTTCGCTTCCGGCTTCCTCTTCGGTTACACCAATGGCCGAAGCCTGGAGGATTGCGCCCATCTCGGATGTTATGCCGCCGGCATCGTCATCCAGCAGATCGGCCCGCGTCCGATGATGTCCCTGCAGAAGGGTGCCGCGACAGCAGGCCTTATTTGAAGGCCTCGCCCGGATAGGCGCCCCAGATCTCGTTCTGCGAGACCCAGCCGCTGACGCCGCCCGTCTCGGCGCTGCACCAGTTGCCGTTGCATTCGCCGAGCTTCAGCACGACGCCGGGTTCGAGCTTGGCGATGACGGCTGCCGAAGAATTCGAATCACGCCGCATCATCACATAGATGTTCTCGCCATTGCCGCGCATCCACGGCGCAGCGACCGCCGTGCGCTCGCCCGTCAGCAGAGACTGGCTCACCCAGCCCTCGGTCCCATCGGCGTCCCGGATCTGGCGCCAGTTTTCGTATTCGCGAATGATCTCGACCGGCAGGCCGGATTTTAGATAGCGCCAGGACACCGCATAGTCGGTGCTCGGGCCGATGCGGAGATTGACCCGCTCCGCCTTGAGGCTGACAAAGCGTGGCAGCGGCAGGCCGGTTGAACCCTTGGTCGTGGATTGGGCATGACCGGCGATCGGGCCAGCCGCGAGAGACAGCGCAAGGACGCTGAAGGCTAGGCTGGCGCGGCACAGATTATGAAACATGGTCATTCCGGGCTAAGCTGTGGAAATGAAGCGCTTTCTGACCGCCCCGTCACGCGTCACGCGAGTTCCGGACAAATCCGCCGCGAGCCGACGAGTTTTGTTTGTCTTCGCCGACGGGTTTGGTAGAAATTGCCTTCCTGAGAAGCGAAGTATCCCGCGACTTGGTTAACGAGTTCTGAAGAAGGCATCGGTCCGGTCCATGACAAACAGGAAAAGACCCAGGGTCTACATCACGCGGAAACTGCCGGATGCCGTGGAAACGCGCATGCGCGAGCTGTTCGATGCCGAGCTGAACGTCGAAGACGGGCCACGCACGCGCGAAGAATTGATCGAGGCCGTTCGCACGGCAGACGTTCTGGTTCCGACTGTCACCGACCGAATCGATGCTGCTCTCATTGCCGAGGCCGGCCCGCAGATGAAGTTGATCGCCAGTTTCTCGAACGGCACTGATCATATCGACATCGATGCGGCGGCGAAGAAGGGCATCACCGTTACCAATACGCCGAACGTGCTGACCGAAGATACCGCCGACATGACCATGGCGCTTATCCTTGCAGTTCCGCGCCGCCTGGTGCAGGGCGCGCGTGTCCTGATGGACAAGCCGGGCGAATGGGAGGGCTGGTCGCCCACCTGGATGCTCGGGCGCCGCATCTGGGGAAAGCGCATCGGTATCATCGGAATGGGCCGCATCGGGACGGCTGTTGCCCGCCGCGCCAAGGCTTTCGGCCTGTCGATCCACTATCACAACCGCAAGCGGGTCAATCCGGCGACCGAGGACGAGCTGGAGGCGACCTATTGGGACAGCCTCGACCAGATGCTCGCTCGCGTCGACATCGTTTCGGTCAACTGCCCGTCAACGCCGGCGACCTTCCACCTGCTCTCGGCCCGACGCCTGGCACTGCTGCAGCCGACCAGCTATGTGGTGAACACGGCCCGTGGCGACATCATCGACGAGGATGCGCTTGTCCAGGCACTGCGTACCGGCAAGATTGCCGGCGCCGGCCTCGACGTCTTCGAGAACGAGCCTGCGGTCAATCCGAAGCTGGTGAAGCTTGCCAACGAAGGCAAGGTCGTGCTTTTGCCGCATACCGGCTCGGCCACCATCGAAGGCCGCATCGACATGGGCGACAAGGTGATCATCAACATCCGCACCTATTTCGACGGCCACCGCCCGCCGAACCGTGTCCTGCCGAGTAGGAGCTGAGGGCCGTCAGGCCAGCGACTTCTGCATCTCGATGAAGGTGGGGCGGTCATAGCCGGCATGGCTTCTCTCGGCGGTGCGGACAAAGCCCCAGGCGGCGAAGCGTCGGTGATTGCCTGTCAATTCAATTCTTGTCTCGAGCCGGAGCCCCGGCTTTCCCAACTGCCGGGCGATGACTTCGCTCTCCGCAAGAAACCGGCGGCCGATGCCGGTGCCCTGGGCTTTTGCCGCGACCGCCAGTTTGCCGACATAGAGAAACTCCGGTTCCGGCCGCAGGAAGGCGCAGCCGGCCAGCCACCCGTCGATTTCAGCAATCAGCCCGATCTCGTCCCGGATCTTGTCCTTGAGCGTGGCGACGGTCAGCTGTTGCGCGGAGGAGGGCGGGTCGATCACGCCGTCCATGTAGGCGAAGGAGCCCTTGATCAGCGCCAACATGTCCTCATGACGCGCAAATCGCTCATCGATCCGGCTGATGGCCACGCTCATGCGCCAGCCCGTCGCTTGTAGCGAACCGTGTCGAAGCGGGCCGCCAGCCCGTCATACAGCAACAGGCGCCCGACCAGAGGTTCGCCTATCCCGGTGATCACTTTGATCGCCTCCATCGCCATCAGTGTGCCGATCACGCCGGTGAGCGCCCCGATCACGCCCGCTTCCGCACAGGCGGGTACAAGGCCTTCCGGCGGCGGTTCGGGAAAGAGATCGGTGTAGCGCGGATAAAGCTGCCCATCCGGCGCCGCTTCATACGGCTTGAGCACCGTCACGCTCCCGTCGAACCGCCCCACAGCGCCCGTCACCAGTGGCACCTTCGCCAGCTCAGCGGCATCAGCCGCCGCGTAGCGCGTGGAGAAGTTGTCGGACCCGTCGATCAGAAGTGTGTAGCGCGGCAGATAGTCCCGTGCGAAGCCGGCATCGAAGCGCGCCTCGTACCGCATGATCCGGCAATGTGGGTTGAGCCGTGCCAGGGCCTGGGCAGCACTTTCGGTCTTTCTCTCGCCGAGTGTTCCCGTGTCATGGATGACCTGCCGCTGAAGGTTGGACAACGACACCCCGTCATCATCGACGATCCCGAGCGTGCCGACACCCGCAGCAGCCAGATATTGCAGCACAGGCGAGCCTAGCCCGCCGGCGCCGATCACCATCACCCGCGCGCCTTTGAGCAATTGCTGCCCATGGCCACCGACTTCCGGAAGCAGGATATGGCGGTGATAGCGAGAGAGTTCTTCGGGTGACAGAGGATCCATGGACGTCACCTTGCCATTCGGGAAAACAGATGAAAAGGCGTCTCAGCCATCGATGTTGCCATCCCGTACCGTGACGAACTGCGCCCGGTCGCCGAGCGCCGAGAACATCGCCTTGTCTGTCCCCGTCATGAAGGCCTGGCCGCCGAGCGCGTCGATCCGTTCGAAAAGGGCCGCCCGCCGTCCTTCGTCCAGATGTGCGGCGATCTCGTCGAGCAGCAGGACCGGCGCAAAGCCCGTCATCGTTGCCACCAGGCGCGCATGGGCGAGCATAAGGCCGATCAGGAGTGCCTTCTGCTCGCCGGTCGAGCAGCGTTCCGCATCCATGTCCTTCTCGATGTGTCGGACGATCAGATCCGCGCGGTGCGGCCCGTCCAGCGTGCGTCCTGCCGCAGCGTCCCGGTGCCGCGATTGCGCCAGGAGGTCAATGTAGCGTTCCTCGAACTCGAAGGCCGGCAAATCGGCCAGATCGTCGAGGAAGCCTGTCAAAGCGAGAGAGGCGGAGGGGAAAGCGGATGTCTGCCTGTCCGCTTCGATCAGCCCCGAAAGCAGACCGAGCATCTCGCGTCGGGCTGCCGCCATGGCAATGCCAAGCGCTGCCATCTGCTGCTCGATGCCGGAGAGCCAGGTCGGGTCGAAGCGTCCCTCCGACAGGAGCCGGTTGCGGCTGCGCATGGCCCGCTCGAAGTCGCTTGCCCGCCGTCCATGGGCGGGGTCGAGGGAAAGCACGAGGCGATCGAGAAAGCGGCGGCGATCCGCCGAAGGCCCGGTGAAGAGCCCGTCCATGGATGGCGTCAGCCAGAGGATGCGCAGATGATCGGTGAGTTCATCGACCGATTTCGCCGGTGCGCCGTTGATCCTGAGCCGCCGGACGAGATTGCCTTCTTCCGTAGTCTCCGTACCCGTGCCGATATCGGCCACACCCGCCATCCCGTCGATCGCGGCGAAGACCGTGAAGCTCCCCGAAGCCCCGAGCCTTGGAATGTCGGAGAGCACCGCACGGCGAAGCCCACGCCCGGGGGACAGGAAGGAGATCGCTTCCATGAAGTTGGTCTTGCCCGCGCCGTTGTCGCCGACCAGCACCACATGGCGCCCGTCCAGCGTCAGGCCGGCCTGCGTGTAGTTGCGGAAGTCGCTGAGTTTGAGCCTGTGGATCTGTGTCTTTTGGGTCATCGGTCGGAATCGTTGTCGCCATGAGCTAGGCCGATTGATCGTCGATGGCAAGGCGCAAGCGCCAATCCCTGGTCCTTGGAGGCATGCGACGCTTGGCGACATGGAACTGTGCGTTGAACCTGCTAGTTTGAAGGGATCGCCGAGCCGGAGGCCGAGCCATGTCCCTGCATCCTGATGATCTGACACCTGAAGAAGCCCGCCGTGACCATTGGGAGATGCTGGGCTTTCTGGCAATCAATGCCGGTTTCGGCGCGGGCCTTGGTCTCCTGGTCGCCTTCGCCATCTTCTGGTTCGATCTCGGCGGCGTCGGCGCCTCGCTCTCTCGCTCCAGCCACCCGGTTCTTCCTGCGCTCATGATGGCCGTGCCGCTTGCCCTGACCTTCGCCGCAGCGGTAACGGCATCTGCCGTCATGACCATGCCCTATCGCCGGAAGAAGCAGCGCTGAAAGCATCTAGTCGGACGGCGTTTGACCGCGCGCGCGTCTTGCGGCATCTAGGCCGGATCGAGACGATGGAGAGAGCCATGGACACGCAGGACGAACGCATCACGCGTCTGGAAGAGACCGTTGCGCACCAGACGCGTGTGATTGAGGAACTGTCGGACCAGCTGACGGAACAGTGGAAAGTGGTCGAGCAGACCCGAGCCAAGCTGGATCGGCTCACGGAGCGCTTCCTGTCCCTGGAAGAGCAGGGCCTCGAAGCCCCCGCCATCACCCGCCCGCCGCACTACTGAGCGTGGCTCTCCTTTGATGCGAAGCCTGTCAGCACCGCGTCGACCAGGTGGGCGAGCTGTTCCCGTGATGCATCAAGCCGCCCGGTGAGCAGTCGCTGCCAGCAGAAGCTGGAAAACAGCTCCATGACCAGTGGAATGTCGAGATCTGCCCGGATCTCGCCGCGCGTCACGCCCCGTTCCAGGATGATGCCGCTTGCCCGACAGCGCGTGACTGCATAGTCCCGCAGCGCCTCCAACGCCGCTGGATCGCTCTGCGCCTCGGCAATGACCGACCGGAATACCTCGCCGCCGTTCTTCTTCCAGAAGCCAAGCAAGCTTTCGAGAAAGGCGATCAGATCGACCCGCGTATTGCCTGTATCGGCGTAGAAGGTCTCGCCTTTCTGCCGATGATAGACGTCGAGCAGGAGTGCGGCCTTGGAAGGCCACCAGCGGTAGATGGTCGGCTTCCCGGCCTTGGCCCGTCGCGCCACCGCTTCGATCGAAAAGGCAGCAAGGCCGCCCTCCGACAGGAGTGCGCCGGCCGCGGTGAGGATGGCTTCCTCGCTGGCGGGGTTCCGTTGCGCGCCGATCGAGGTGCGCTTTGTGATATCGCTGGCAGTCTTTGTCACATCAGATGCTCCTGTGATTAGCTCCTAGCAGAAAAAACTATTGAACGGAACGGCCCGTTTCAATATAAACGAAACGTACCGTTCTGATGGAGTCCCCCATGTCTCAGATTTCCGCATCCCGCCCGACACCGTCAAAGCATCGGCTTGCCCTTCTGATGCTGCTGGCGATCTACCCCTTCGTGACCGCCATTCTCTACGTCCTCATGCCCCTGACCGAGGGCTGGCCGATCTGGGCACGCACGGCGCTTCTCGCGCCGATCATGGTCGTCTCGATCATCTATGGCATCGCACCCACGATCCAGAAGCATTTCGCCTGGTTCATCCTGCGGCAGCCACGCCTGATCGCCTGACGGACATGCAAAAAGGGGCGGGCCTTATCAGCCCGCCCCTTCGCATTTTCTTGATCTCACCTCGCTCAGTCGCTGAGCGTGTCAAAGAAATCCTTCATCCGGGCGAAAAAGCCCGTCGATTCCGGATTGTTCTCCTTTGAAGACAGCTCCTCGAACTCCTGCAGCAGTTCGCGCTGCCGCTTCGTCAGCTTCTGCGGCGTTTCGATCTGGATCTGGATATAGAGATCACCCACCTGCGTCGAACGCAGAACCGGCATGCCCTTGCCCTTGAGGCGGAACTGCTTGCCGGGCTGCGTACCGTCCGGAACCGTCACGCGTGACTTCGTGCCGTCAAGCGTCACCACGTCGAAGGTGCCGCCGAGCGCGGCCGTCGTCATCGATATCGGCACGGAGCAATAGAGATCGGCCCCGTCACGCTGGAAGAACTCGTGCGGCTTCACCGACAGGAAGATATAGAGGTCACCCGACGGGCCGCCGCGCAGCCCGGCCTCGCCCTCGCCTTGCAGGCGAATGCGCGTGCCGTCTTCGATGCCCGAGGGAATATTGACCGACAGCGACCGTTCTTCGGTCATCCGGCCCTGGCCGTGGCACTTCGTGCAGGGATCGGTGATCGTCTGGCCGCGGCCATGACAGGTCGGGCAGGTGCGTTCGATCGAGAAAAAGCCCTGCGCGGCCCGAACTCGCCCGGACCCCTGGCAGGTCGTACAGGTCTTGGGCTGTGTGCCGGGCTTGGCGCCCGAACCGGTGCAGACATCACAGGTGATCGAGGTCGGGACCCGGATCTGAGCCGTCTTGCCGGTATAGGCCTCTTCGAGGCTGATCTCCATATTGTAGCGCAGGTCGGCTCCGCGTTCGCGACCTCCGGTCGAGCGGGCCCTGCCGCCACGACCGCCACCCATCATCTCGCCGAAGATGTCCTCGAAGATATCGGAAAAGCCGCCGCCGCCGGCAAAGCCACCGCCACCACCGAAGCCACCACCGCCCATGCCGCCCTGTTCAAAGGCTGCATGGCCGAAGCGGTCATAGGCCGCGCGTTTCTGGGGATCTTTCAAGGTCTCGTAGGCCTCGTTGATCTCCTTGAACTTCTTTTCGGCTTCGCTGTCATCGGGATTTTTGTCCGGATGAAATTTCATCGCCAGCTTGCGGAAGGCGCTTTTCAGCTCCTTCTCATCCGCAGTCCGGCCGACCCCGAGGGTCTCATAATAATCTGCCTTTGCCATGGTCTTACAAAGCTCTCAAAGCTTTCCCAACGCTCGTGTGGCTGCCCGTCGCCTTGCCGGCCTGCTTGTCACAGGCCTGCATGTCTTTCTGGAAGTCGGATGCGGCGGAGACTGCATCCTGCATCAGGAGCTTGCGCGCATCCCCCTTGCTGATCAGAGCATCGGCCGATGTGACCGCCGCAAATGCCAGAGAATGGGCCGCCATGTCGCAGGAAGAGACTTCGCCACCGCTCTCGCGCCGCTGAAGTGCCGCTTCGATGATGCTGCCGAGTTGATTGCCGAGGCGGGAAAGGGAGTTGCTGTCCTTAGCGGAGATCGCCTTGGCCACCTTGACCTCGGCGGCACCCACCTGGCGGTGGACGGCGCTGACCTGCCCCTTGTCCTGCGCCATGGCGCCGGTCGTCAGCATCAAAAAAATGGCGGCTGGCCCAAAGGCCAGCCAGCACGTGGAACGGCGTTCGAAGCGACCCTGCATCAGGCCGACTTCTTCGCGTCTTCGTCCTTCACTTCTTCATAATCGGCGTCGACGACATTGCCATCCTGGCCGTCATCGGCGTCGGTTGCGCCACCCTCGGCCTGCTGGGCCTCGTAGATGGCCTGACCAAGCTTCATGGAAACTTCCATGAGGGCCTGCGTCTTGGCGGTGATGTCTTCAGCGTCAGGCTCGGAAGCCTCGGTTGCGGCCTTCAGCGCGGCGATTGCATCTTCGATCGCCTTGCGGTCGGTTTCCGAAACCTTGTCGCCATATTCCTTGACCGACTTCTCGGTGGAGTGGACGAGGCTTTCGGCCTGGTTCTTGGCTTCAACCACGGCACGACGCTGCTTGTCGGCCTCGGCATTGGCTTCGGCGTCCTTCACCATCTTGTCGATGTCCGCGTCGGACAGACCACCCGAGGCCTGGATGCGGATCTGCTGTTCCTTGCCAGTGCCCTTGTCCTTTGCCGAAACCTGAACGATGCCGTTCGCGTCGATGTCGAAGGTCACTTCAATCTGCGGAACGCCACGCGGCGATGGCGGCAGGCCGACGAGATCGAACTGGCCGAGCAGCTTGTTGTCTGCAGCCATTTCGCGCTCGCCCTGGGAAACGCGGATCGTCACGGCCTGCTGGTTGTCGTCGGCGGTCGAGAAGACCTGGCTCTTCTTGGTCGGGATCGTCGTGTTGCGATCGATCAGACGGGTAAAGACGCCACCGAGCGTTTCAATGCCGAGCGACAGCGGTGTCACGTCGAGCAGCAGGACATCCTTGACGTCACCCTGCAGAACACCGGCCTGGATGGCAGCGCCAAGCGCGACCACTTCATCCGGGTTCACGCCCTTGTGCGGCTCCTTGCCAAACAGCTGCTTGACGACTTCCTGCACCTTCGGCATGCGGCTCATGCCGCCGACGAGAACGACTTCGTCGATATCGGCAGCCGTGACGCCTGCATCCTTGAGGGCTGCCTTGCAAGGCGCGATCGTGCGCTGGACGAGATCGTCGACCAGGCTTTCGAACTTGGCGCGGGTCAGCTTCATCGTCAGGTGCTTCGGGCCGGACGCATCTGCCGTGATGAAGGGCAGGTTGATTTCGGTCTGCTGCGAGGACGACAGTTCGATCTTGGCCTTTTCAGCGGCTTCCTTCAGACGCTGCAGGGCAAGCTTGTCGCCCTTCAGGTCAATGCCCTGGTCCTTCTTGAACTCGGCTGCGAGATATTCGACGAGACGCATGTCGAAGTCTTCACCGCCAAGGAAGGTGTCGCCATTGGTCGACTTCACTTCGAAGACGCCGTCGCCGATTTCGAGAACCGAAATATCGAAGGTACCACCACCCAGGTCGTAGACGGCGATTGTCTTGCCTTCTGTCTTGTCGAGGCCATAGGCGAGAGCGGCAGCCGTCGGCTCGTTGATGATGCGGAGAACTTCAAGACCGGCGATGCGGCCGGCATCCTTGGTTGCCTGGCGCTGCGCGTCGTTGAAGTAGGCAGGAACGGTAATGACGGCCTTTTCGACCTTTTCGCCGAGATAGGCTTCAGCCGTTTCCTTCATCTTCTGGAGGATCATGGCAGAGATCTGCGAAGGCGAATAACCCTTGCCCTGAGCTTCGACCCAGGCGTCGCCATTGTCACCCTTGATGATCGGGAAGGGAACGAGGCCCTTGTCCTTTTCAACGGTCGGATCTTCGTGACGGCGGCCGATCAGGCGCTTGACAGCGAAGAGCGTATTGGTGGGGTTGGTGACCGCCTGGCGCTTGGCCGGCTGGCCGACGAGGCGTTCGCCATCGTCCGAAAATGCCACCATGGACGGCGTAGTACGAGCGCCTTCCGAATTCTCAATGACCTTTGCATCCTTGCCGTCCATGACGGCGACGCAGGAATTGGTCGTTCCAAGGTCGATACCGATTACTTTTGCCATGTCATTCTCTCCTTGAAGCAGGCCGTCGGAACCCCAATCAGGCATTCCTGATAGCCCCTCGACGTGGATGGTCTGGGATATACTGCAGCGCCGCTGCGGTTATGTCGCGTATATAAGAAGCGGATTTTCCGACTGCAAGGCTGGAAATCCGCCGAAAACCGGTAAAAAAGAACAGATTGGCGCGGCGTGTTGATGTGTTTTGCGCCGCCTGTCCGTTCTTTGTCGACCGGGTATGCTAGTCAGCCGGCCTTGCGTCAGGCCGACGGCGTCTTGCTGCCCACATGTGGGCTCTATTGTCCGAGGATCAAGTCGAGAAGCGTGGTGCGTCGCGACCCCTGTGTCCCGCCGACATCGGCTGGAGGAACCGGGCCTTGCGCGCCGTTGACATCCCCGGTTGCCGAGGGTTCCGCGGGATACTGATCCGGATAGACGGGATCCCCGGAATAGCGTTCTTCGCCGCCGCCCTGCAACACGTCGGAGATGATCGTGCCGATCGTCATCGGGTCCTGGGCGGGCGCCGGCTCGATGAAATCGCCACCCGGGAGCGGGGCAGGGGCAAGGCCCTGATGCGCCGCCGTCATGAACTCATGCCAGGCCTTGGCTGGCAAACCGCCACCGGTGACCTTCTTCATCGATTGCCCGTCGTCATTGCCGAACCAGATGCCGGTGGTCAAATTGCTCGTATAGCCGACGAAGAGGGCGTCGCGGAAAGACTGTGTCGTACCGGTCTTGCCGGCCGCCTCCCAGCCGGAAAGCCGCGCATTCTTTCCCGTGCCGTGGTCGATGACGCTGCGCATCATGGTGTTCATCGCCGCAACCACCCCGTCGTTCAGAACCTTTGGTGGCTCAAGATAATTGTTCTCGTAGAGCAGCGTTCCATCGGCTTTGGAGATGCGGCGCACGATGTGTGGAGTTGCCTTGTATCCGCCGTTCATGAAGGGTGCATAGGCTGCCGTAAGCTCGAGCAGCGAGACTTCCGAAGTGCCGAGTGCGATGGAGGCATTGTTCTGCAACTCCGACTCGATCCCCATGCGATGCGCGACCTTGATCACCTGATCGGGCCCGACTTCCATGACCAGCTGGGCCGCGATCGTATTGAGTGATTCGGCAAGCGCCTGGGTTGCCGTCACCTGTCCCCGATACTTCTGGTCATAATTCTCCGGTGTCCAGGAGCCGATCCGGATGGGCGCATCGTTGCGCAGGGAAGTCGGGCGGAGCCCGTTCTCCAGCGCAGCCGCATAGACGAAGGGTTTGAACGCCGATCCTGGCTGGCGCTTGGCCTTGACCGCACGGTTGAACTGGCTCTCCGAATAGTCGCGCCCCCCGACGAGTGCGCGGATCGCGCCCGTCCCGTCGATGGAAACGAGTGCCGCTTGCGAGGCGTTGACCTTTTCGCCCTCCGCGGCCAGCGATTCCGTCAGCGCGGCTTCCGCCTTCTTTTCGAGCGTCATGTCGATTGTGGTCTCGACGAGGATATCCTCGGTCACCTTGCCGATCAGCAGGGTCACCTCGTCGCGCACGAGGTCGGCGACATACTGGCCGGCACCGCTCCAGTAGCGCTTGGCCTTGGTCGGTGGCTGCGACATCGCTGTCGTGATCTCTTCGTCGGTGATGTAGCCCTCTTCCCGCATGGCCTGCAGCACGACCTGCGCCCGCGCCTCGGCAGCTTCCGGATCGCGCGCCGGCGACAGCCGCGAGGGCGCCTTGAGAAGCCCGGCCAGAAGCGCTGCCTCACCCAGGTTCACGTCACGCGCCGACTTGTTGAAATAGCGCCGCGCTGCTGCTTCCACGCCATAGGCGTTGGACCCGAAAAACACCCGGTTCAGATACATCGCCATGATCTGGTCCTTGGTGTATTTCTGCTCCAGCCAGAAGGCGAGCAGCACTTCCTGCACTTTGCGCTCGATGGTGCGTTCCGGCGAGAGGAAGAGGTTCTTGGCCAGCTGCTGCGTGAGCGTCGAGCCACCCTGCACCGCGCGACCGCTGGTCACATTGGTGACGACGGCGCGCGCGAGACCCAGCGGATCGACACCGAAATGGGAGTAGAAGCGCCGATCCTCGATCGCCATCACCGCCTGCGGGATGAAGGGCGACATTTCCTCGAGTGGCAGTGCCTCCCCGCCGGTCGCTCCCCTGTTGGCGATGACGGTGCCCTCGACGGACACGATCTTCATGTTCGGAGGCCGTTCGGGGATCGACCAGCTGCTGGCACTCGGCATCTGCGAGCCGTAATAGGCGACAAGTCCCACAATGCCGATGCCGCACCAGATGGAGATAACGAACCCCCAGTAGATCAGCCGTCCGAGGCCGAAGCCGCCGCGATCCTTGGCCTTCCGGCCTCTGGCGCTTGCCGGCTTTCCACGCTTCGCCGTCGCGCTGGCGCGCTTGGCACCCGTCCGCGCCTGGCGGCTACCGATCACGCGGTCATCTGCGTCGAGGCGCAAATCCTCGTCTTCACGATCTTCGTCGAAGCTCGGCTCGATGCGGTCTCGGGATTTTCCTCGGCTCACCATTCCGGTGGTCTTGCTCCAGCTATTCGTTGTGAGGCGCCTGCAGCGGCATGCGCGTAAATCGCTTCGAGAAATTGCGATCGGTCGAACTGGCGCCCGGATGGATGATCGCGCAATTGCACAGTAAATGCGGCGATTTAAGGGGTGGTTAAAGCCCCGTAAACAAGCTTTGCAGGGATCGCGCGGTTACTGGCAGAGGTCTGCCCACTCGCCGTTGACCAGCGAAAGCAGGCGTTCCGGGGTAATCTTCACGGCAGCGTTTGTCGCGCCTCCGGCCGGTACCACTTCGTCGAAGGCCTTCAGCGACAGATCGCAATAGACCGTGAGCGGCGAGGGCAGGCCGAAGGGGCACACACCGCCCACCGGATGGCTCGTTGCCTCGACCACCGCCTCGGCGTCCAGCATGCGCGGCTTCACGCCGAAGCGATCCTTGAACTTGCGATTGTCGAGCCGCTTCGTCCCCGCAGTCACCACCAGCACCACGTCATCGCCGATCCGAAGGCAGATGGTCTTGGCAATCTGGTCCGGCTCCACGCCATGCGCTTCGGCCGCAAGTGCCACGGTCGCGGAACTCGCTTCGGTGACGATGACGGAGATATCGGGAGCGTGTTCCCGAAGGAACTGGCGGACGGATTCGAGACTCATGAGGAAATCCTATCCGCAGCCGGCCCCGCTTTTCAAGCGCACATACCCTTGAAAGCGTGATCGAGAATCACCATCTTCGGATCACCAGGCGATAGAGCGCTTGCGAAATCCTGTTTCAGGAAGTTTGCAACGCTTAACCGGTTGTTAAGCATCCAGAGCGATCATCATGATCCGGGATGCGGTTCGCCAAGGCGGGCCAACATCCGACACATCGCATGGCACGTTTCCGTCACTGACCACGGATGTACTGGCAGCAAGTCGTTGAAACGTAAAGGAAAGGCCGGTTTTTGACCGGCCTTTTTGCTTTTTGGACTTCAGCCGTTTGCCAGCCCGTCGAGGATGCGGATCCACGAGCGGATGCCTTTGTGGAACGAGTTGAGGTCATATTTCTCGTTCGGCGAATGGATGCGGTCGTCGGTCAGCCCGAAACCGACCAGCAGTGAATCCATGCCCAGCATCTTCTGGAAATCGCCGACGATCGGAATCGAGCCGCCCATGCCGATGATGACGGCGGGCTTCGGCCATTCGTCCGACAATGCGTTTTTCGCTTTGGTCAGCTCCGGCGAATCATAGGAAAGCTGGATCGCCGGCGAACCGCCATGTTCATGGAATTCCACCTTGCAATCGGCGGGGATGCGGGTCTGCACGAAAGCGCGGAAGCTTTCGCGCACCTTCGCCGGATCCTGCGTGCCCACCAGGCGGAAGGAAATCTTGGCCGACGCCTTGGCCGCGATAACCGTCTTGAAGCCCTCGCCGGTATAGCCGCCGATGATGCCGTTTACCTCGGCCGTGGGGCGCGCCCAGGTCAGCTCCAGCACCGATCTGCCCTTTTCACCCGAAGGCACTGACAGGCCGACCTCTCCGAGGAAACTTTCCGCCGTCCGCCCCAGGCTCTCCCAGGAGGCTTTGATATTGGCAGGCGTCTCTTCGACGCCGTCGTAAAAGCCTGGAAGCGTGACCTTGCCTGTCTCGTCATGCAGATCGGCCAGGATCCTGGTCAGGATATGAACCGGATTGGCGGCCGCACCACCGAAGAGGCCGGAATGCAGGTCGCGGTCGGCGGCGATGATGGTGACTTCTTCGCCAACCAGGCCACGCAGCGCGGCGGCGATGGCCGGCGTATCGCGATCCCACATGCTGGTATCGCAGACCAGCGCGAAATCGGCCTTCAGTTCGTCGGCATTGGCGGCGAGGAAGGGCTTGAGGGACGGCGAACCGGATTCTTCCTCACCTTCGAACAGGATGGTGATCTCGACCGGCAACGTGCCCTTCACCGCCTTATAGGCACGGCAGGCTTCGACGAAGGTCAGCAACTGCCCCTTGTCATCGGAGGTGCCGCGACCGGTAATGACCTTGCGGCCATCCTTCTCCTTGATCGCAGGGGCGAAGGGATCGTCTTCCCAGAGATCGAGCGGATCGACCGGCTGCACGTCGTAGTGGCCGTAGAATAGCACATGCGGTGCGTCCTCACGATCGGCCGCGTGATGGGCAATCACCATCGGATGGCCGGGCGTGTCGCGCAGCGAAGCATCAAAGCCAAGCTCGCCCAGTGCGGAAACCAGCCATTCGCCGGCCTTGCGGCAATCGTCCTTATAGGCCGGATCCGTCGAGATCGACGGAATGCGCACGAGATCGAACAGGCGCTCGAGGCTCTGCGGCAGGGCCTCGTCGGCCTTGGCAAGGATGGGGGAGAGATCGGTCATGGTCATGTCCTGCAATTTTGAAAGTGCGGCGGACGATAGACCAAACCTCCTGACGTTTCGAGGCGTCGGAACCGCGAATTTTTCTCAAGGGTCCCGTCGACATCCGCTCACAGCTTGCGTGCGTTGGCGATCGCCCAGCGGATATATTCCTTGAGCAATTCCTTCTCGAAGCGCCGGAAGCCGTGAAAGACAGCCTGCTCGGCCTCTTCGGCCGCCGCAAGCGCTTCTTCGCGCATGTCGCGCGCTTTGTCCGTCAGGAAGATCTGCTGTGCCCGCTTGTCCGTGGGGTGTGCGCGCCGCTCGATCAATCCGTCCCGCACCATGCGGGACAAGGTGTTGGCGATCGTCGCCTGCTCGACATCGACCCGGTCGAGCAGCTGCCTCTGGGTCAGCCCCTCTTCCGCCCAGAGTTCGATCAGGATCGGAAACTGCCCGGGCGAAAAACCGAGTTTCCCCGCCCGTGCCTGCAAAGCCCGCGTGAAACCGCGCGCCAGCTGGCTCGCCAGCCATGTGGCGGATTCGGAGCGGTCGGGGATCATACGGTCATGGGCCATGGCACTCGACACGTCGTCGTGGTTCGTTGTTCGGGAATGATCGCATGCGATCCATTTCCGAGGCTGACTAATTTTGGATTTCTAGGCGGGGGACGGAGGCCGCCGTGGCAACTAGGCGGGGGACTGCCACGACGGCTCCGGAATATGGGGACAAAGGCCCGGAGAGGGGGATAAGGCCTTTGCCCGAGTCTGAAGCGGCGGGGGACGAGCCTCTTTCAGACTACGGCGTGATCAGGCGCCGATGACTGAGATTTGTGATCCGGATTGTGGTTTTTCAAGGGAAAGCGAGATTACAAATCGGTAAGCTTTTCGTGATGTTTCGGTGGAACACCAGTGACCCGGTTGCCAGCGCCGTCACCGGCGATTTTGGGGCATTCGCGCCAAACCGTCATGGACGTTTAGCCGCCCTCGCGCTATCCATGCCGACATGAAAAAAGGCGATCATCTCTTCCTCGTCGACGGCTCGGGTTTCATCTTCCGTGCCTTCCACGCCATCCCGGCCCTCAACCGCAAGTCGGACGGCCTGCCCGTCAATGCGGTCTCGGGCTTCTGCAACATGCTGTGGAAGCTCTTGCGCGATGCCCGCAATACCGATGTCGGGGTGACGCCGACCCATCTGGCTGTGATCTTCGACTATTCGTCGACGACCTTCCGCAAGGAAATCTACCCGCTCTACAAGGCGAACCGCTCGGCCCCCCCGGAAGATCTCATTCCCCAGTTTGGTCTGATCCGCCACGCCACCCGCGCCTTCAACTTGCCGTGCATCGAGACAGAAGGCTTCGAGGCTGACGACATCATCGCGACCTATGCCCGCCAGGCCGAGGCAATTGGTGCCGATGTGACGATCGTCTCCTCCGACAAGGACCTGATGCAGCTCGTCACCGCGAATGTGCATATGTACGACGCGATGAAGGACAAGCAGATCGGCATCCCCGACGTCATCGAGAAATGGGGCGTAGCCCCGGAAAAGATGATCGACCTGCAGGCGATGACCGGCGATTCGACCGACAACGTGCCTGGTATTCCCGGCATCGGCCCGAAGACTGCAGCCCAGCTTCTGGAAGAGTTCGGCGATCTCGAAACCCTGCTTGCCCGTGCCGGGGAAATCAAGCAGGTCAAGCGCCGCGAAAACATCGTCGCCAATGCCGAGCTCGCTCGCCTGTCCCGCCAGCTCGTCGAACTGCGCACCGACGTGCCGATCGACATGAAGCTGGAAGACCTGGTGCTGGAACCCCAGAACGGGCCGAAGCTGATCGGCTTCCTGAAGACCATGGAATTCACCACCCTGACCCGTCGTGTCGCCGAAGCCTGCGACTGCGATGCCGCTGCCATAGAGCCCGCCATCGTGCCGGTCGAATGGGGGGATGCCGCCCGTGGTCCCGACCTTGATGCCGGCGACGTGCCCGCGCCTTCAGCCCCGGCGCCGGGCTCCGCTGCCGCGACCACTGCAGGCGCCGACGGCACAACGCCGGCTGACCTTGTAGCCAGCCGGGCCAATGCCTTTGCGGGCAAGCCGCTCGATGCCACCGCCTATGTCACCATCCGCGATATCGAGACCCTCGAACTCTGGATCGCCGCTGCCCGCGAAACCGGCCTCGTCGCCTTCGATACCGAGACAACGTCGCTCGATCCGATGCAGGCCGAACTCGTCGGCGTCTCGCTGGCCATCCAGGACAACGTGCTGTCGCCAGGCTCGACCGACATTCGCGCCGCCTATATCCCGCTGACACACAGGACCGGCATCGGCGACCTGCTCGGCGGGGGGCATGCGGAAGGCCAGATCCCGATGAAGGAGGCGCTTTCGGCATTGAAGGGACTTCTGGAAGACCCCTCGGTCCTCAAGGTCGCCCAGAACCTGAAATACGACTACCTGGTGATGAAGCGCCACGGCATCACGCTTCAGTCCTTCGACGACACCATGCTGATGTCCTACGTGCTTGATGCCGGCAAGGGCAATCACGGCATGGACGGCCTGTCGGAAAAATGGCTCGGCCACACGCCGATCCCCTACAAGGACGTTGCCGGCTCCGGCAAGTCCTCCATCACCTTCGACCTCGTCGACATCGATCGCGCCACGGCCTATGCCGCCGAGGATGCTGACGTGACGCTGCGTCTGTGGCTGGTGCTGAAACCGCGCCTCGCAGCGGAAGGCCTGACGCGCATCTACGAGCGTCTGGAGCGCCCGCTGGTGCCCGTTCTCGCGCATATGGAAGAGCGCGGCATCACCGTCGATCGCCAGATCCTCTCGCGTCTGTCAGGCGAACTCGCCCAGAAGGCCGCAGCCACCGAGGACGAGGTCTACGAACTCGCCGGCGAGCGCTTCAACATCGGCTCGCCCAAACAGCTCGGCGATATCCTGTTCGGCCGCATGGGCCTCCCAGGTGGCTCCAAGACCAAGACCGGCCAGTGGTCCACGTCCGCCCAGGTTCTGGAAGACCTTGCGGCAGAAGGGGCCCCGCTGCCACGCAAGATCGTCGACTGGCGCCAGCTGACCAAGCTGAAATCCACCTATACGGATGCGCTCCCGGGCTACGTGCATCCGCAGACGAAGCGCGTCCACACCGGCTATTCGCTCGCGTCCACCACCACCGGCCGCCTGTCCTCTTCAGAGCCCAATCTGCAGAACATCCCGGTCCGCACGGCTGAAGGCCGCAAGATCCGCACGGCCTTCATCTCGACGCCAGGACACAAGCTCTTGTCGGCCGACTACAGTCAGATCGAGCTGCGTGTGCTGGCCCATGTCGCCGACATCCCGCAGCTGCGTCAGGCCTTCGCCGATGGCATCGATATCCACGCCATGACCGCGTCCGAGATGTTCGGCGTGCCCGTGGAGGGCATGCCGTCGGATGTCCGTCGCCGCGCCAAGGCGATCAACTTCGGCATCATCTACGGCATCTCTGCCTTTGGCCTTGCCAATCAGCTGAGCATAGAGCGGTCGGAAGCTGGCGATTACATCAAGAAATATTTCGAGCGCTTCCCCGGCATCAAGGACTACATGGAATCCACCAAGGCCTTCGCCCGCGAGAATGGTTTTGTGGAAACCATCTTCGGTCGGCGCGCGCATTATCCGGAGATCAGGTCGTCCAACCCCTCGATGCGCGCCTTCAACGAACGCGCCGCAATCAACGCCCCGATCCAGGGCTCGGCCGCCGATGTCATCCGCCGCGCCATGATCCAGATCGAGCCGGCGCTCACCGCTGCTGGTCTGTCGGAACGTTGCCGCATGCTGCTGCAGGTGCATGACGAACTGATCTTCGAGGTCGAGGATGAAGCCGTCGATACCGCCATGCCCGTCATCGTCGACATCATGGAAAATGCCGCCATGCCCGCCGTTTCCATGCGTGTACCACTCAAGGTCGATGCGCGGGCAGCCCAGAACTGGGACGAGGCACACTGAGAATTTCCGGCCTCGGCCGGCACCGAAACACGAGGGCTCAGCGCAGCCCCACAGGAGTACGAAACTTGGCTTTCACCACCATCAACGGAAACGTCGTGCATTATGAGCTGATCGGCGAGGCGAAAGCCAAGAACCTGATCGTCTTCTCCAACGGGCTGGGCACCGACTTCCGTATCTGGCTGCCGCTCTTCGACGAACTCGGCGACGACGTCTCGGTACTCCTCTATGACAGCCGTGGCCATGGCCTCTCCGGTGGCGCCGACACGCCCTTCGGCATGTCGGATCTCGTCTCGGATCTGGCCACGCTCTGCGACGAACTCGGCATCCGCAAGGCGACCTTTTGCGGCCTCTCGGTCGGCGGTCTCGTCTGCCAGGGCCTCTGGCAGGAGCGGCCGGATCTGTTCCGCAAGCTCATCCTCTGCGACACCGCCCCCCGCATCGGCACCGCCGAGATCTGGGCCGAACGCATCGCCGGTATCGAGAAGGACGGGATAGAAAGTGCAGCCGATAACGCCATGAACCGCTGGTTTACACCGGCCTTCCATGATGACCGTGCCGACGAGCTGGCTGGCTACCGTCTGATGATGACGCGCCAGTCTCTTTCCGGCTATCTCTCGACCTGCGCGGCTTTGCGCGACACGGATTTCTCCGACGTCCTGCCGACCGTCACCGTGCCCACCCTCTTCGTCGTCGGCGACCAGGATGGCTCCACCCCGCCCGCAACCGTGGAGGCCGGTTCTCAACTTGTGCCCGATGCCCGTTTCGAGGTCATCGACGATTGCGCGCACATCCCTTGTGTCGAGCAGCCAGAGGCCCTCGCGGAGTTGATTCAGGGCTTCATGCGCAAGCAGGCGAACTGACAACAGGACCTGGAAATGCAGAAGCCGCCTCATGGGCGGCTTCTTTCATATCAAGCGTTTACTGTTGCACTCAATGCGCGCCGGACATGTCGCCCAGGACTTCCTTGGAAGCCACGGTCGAATCCGCCTTCAGCTTGTAGACCATGGGAACGCCGGTCGCGAGATTGACGCCGAGGATCTGTTCCTTGGTCAGCTTGTCGAGAACCATCACCAGCGAGCGCAGCGAGTTGCCGTGTGCAGCCACCAGGACCTTCTCGCCACGCAGAACGCGCGGCAGGATTTCGGTCATGTAATAGGGCCAGACGCGCGCACCGGTATCGCGCAGGCTTTCGCCGCCTGGCGGCGGGATGTCATAGGAACGGCGCCAGATATGAACCTGCTCCTCGCCCCACTTGGCGCGGGCATCGTCCTTGTTGAGGCCGGAGAGATCGCCGTAATCACGTTCGTTCAGCGCCTGGTCCTTGATCGTCTCGAGGTCCGTCTGGCCAACGTTTTCGAGGATGATGTCGCAGGTCTTCTGCGCACGCGTCAGCACCGAGGTGAACGCGATGTCGAACTTGATGCCATAGTCGGCAAGCGCCTTGCCGCCGGCATTGGCTTCCTGGACGCCGAGCTCCGTGAGATCGGGATCACGCCAGCCGGTAAACAGGTTTTTCAGGTTCCAGTCGCTCTGGCCATGGCGCACGAGCACGAGTGTACCGGTCATCGACAATTCCTCTCTTGACGATCAGGGGGTGGAGTTGAGCTCGAGCACGTCGAGCATGGTATAGCGGCCGGGCTTTTTGTCCCGGGCCCAGACGGCTGCCCGCAATGCGCCGCGCGCAAAGAGAGACCGGTCGGTCGCGCTGTGAGAAAGCGTGACCATCTCGCCTTCGCTGGCAAACAGCACGGAGTGTTCCCCGATGACGGATCCGCCGCGCAGCGTGGCAAAGCCGATCGAGCCCTCTTCGCGTGGTCCGGTATGTCCGTCCCGCACTCTGACCGAATGATCGGCAAGCGCAATGCCTCGCCCTTCCGCCGCCGCTTCGCCGAGCAAGAGTGCCGTGCCGGAGGGCGCGTCAACCTTGTGCTTGTGGTGCATTTCCAGCACTTCGATGTCCCAGCCCGAGGCTTCCAGCGCGCGCGCCGCCTGCTTGATCAGAACCGAGAGCAGATTGACGCCGAGGCTCATGTTGCCGGACTTCACCACCCGCGCATGCCGCGCGGCGGCATCGATCTTCTCCTCGTGCTCCGTCAGGCAGCCGGTGGTGCCGATGACATGCACGATCCGCGCCTGCGCGGCGAGCGCTGCGAACTCCACGGTCGAAGCCGGCGTGGTAAAGTCGACGACGCCGTCCGCATGCACGAAGGCTGCCAGCGGATCGTCGGTCACGGCAACGCCGAGCTTCGGCACGCCGGCCAATTCGCCGGCATCCTGTCCGAGAACCGCAGAGCCCGTCCGTTCGACCGCCGCATGCAGCACGATGCCCGGCGTCTCGCTGATCAACTTGATGAGCGTCTTGCCCATGCGACCGGCGGCACCAACGACGACGAGCTTCATGGGTGTATCCATGCGGGTCTATTCCTGAATGTTGTGCGGGCCGTTGGACGCGGCCTGCAGGTTGTTGAGGCGAGCGTAAAGACCGCCCGGCTGCTGTGCAAGGCTCTCATGCGTGCCTTCCTCGGCCACTTCGCCCGCCTGCATGACAATGATCTTGTCGGCGTTGACAACCGTGGACAAGCGATGCGCGATGACGATGACGGTGCGCCCGGCCATGGCGGCGTCGAGCGCCTGCTGCACGGCAGCTTCCGATTCCGTGTCGAGTGCGGAGGTCGCCTCGTCGAGCAGCAGGATCGGCGCGTTGCGCACAAGCGCACGGGCAATCGAGAGCCGCTGCCTCTGGCCACCGGATAGCGTCACGCCGTTTTCGCCGACGGGCGTGTCATAACCCTGCGGCTGCGCCAGGATGAAGTCATGCGCATTGGCGAGCCGCGCCGCATCCTCGATCTCCGCATCTGTCGCCTCGGGACGGCCATAGCGGATATTGTCGCGGATCGAGCCTTCGAAAAGGTAGGGCTGCTGCGAGACATAGGCGAGGTGCTGGCGGAGCGACGCCTTCGTCACGTCGGCGATGTTCGTCCCGTCGATCAGGATTTCGCCACCTGCCGGATCGTAGAAACGCGGAACGAGCGTGATGACGGTCGACTTTCCGGCGCCCGAAGGACCCACCAGCGCCGTCGTCTGTCCGCCCTCAGCGGTAAAGCTCAATTTGCGCAGGACAGGCGGGTTGGAGCCATAGGCAAAGGTCACGTCGCGGAACTCGATCCGCGCGTCCGTAACCGAAAGCGCCGCCGCACCGGTCTTGTCGCGCTGATGTGGCTGGGTGTCCAATATCTCGTATATCATGCGGGCGTTGACGGCAGCGCGTTCCATCTGCACCTGCAGGCGCGCGAGCCGCTTTGCCGGTTCGTAGGCGAGCAGAAGCGCAGTGACGAAGGAGAAGAAGGCGCCGGGCAGGACGCCCCCATAGATCGCCTGGTAGGCGGCATAGGCCATGACCCCCGCAATCGAGAAGCCGGCCACCGTTTCCGTCATCGGGCCATTGCGTTCGCTGAGTTGCGCGATCTTGTTGGCGCGGCGTTCCGCCTCGTTGATCGTCGACTGGATCTTGTTCTGCAACTGGGCCTCCATGGTGAAGGCCTTGACGATGGCGATGCCCTGAACGGTCTCCTGGACCGCCCCCAGCACATGAGAATTGAGGATAATGCTCTCTTTCGTGGCGCTGCGCAGCCGCCTGGAGAGATAGCGCAGTCCGATCATCAGCGGCGGCGCCACGGTAAAGACGATGAGCGTCAGAACCAGATCCTGGAACAACATGACCCCGATCAGGGCGACGAGGGTGACCAGATCGCGCGCCAGCGAGGTAACGGTGAGATTGAGAACATCCCGGACGCCGTTGATATTCTCGTTGATCTGGGCAGCGAGGCGGGCGGATCGGGCTTCGCTGAAATAGCCGACGGAAAGCGACATCAGATGGGCAAACAGCCGACGCTGATAGCGGGCCACGATATTGTTGCCGATCTTCGACAGCGTCACGGCCTGCCCGTAGCCGGCAAAACCGCGGATCACGAAAGCCGCAAAGATGGCGCCGCAGATGATCCAAACGAGGTCGGCCCGCCGATTGGCAAACGCCTCATTGATCACGGCCTCCATGATCCAGGCGGTGAATGCCGTAGTCGCCGCGACCGTCAGCAGGCAGAAGATGGCGAATGTGTAACCCCTGACGTGTTCGCGCCCGTTTTCCGCGATCACGCGCTTCAGGATGGCGGAGACGCTTTCGATATCCGTCTTGCGGGTTTCGGTGTTCCTGGCGGCCAAGAAGAAATGTCCTGTGCGATTGCTCTTTTACGCCCGCGCAGGCGCCGCCGCTCTATAGCCAGTCGCGGCGGCTTTGGCCATAGGCGGACGGCCTTTGCGCTCAGCGCCAGTGACGCCCCTCGGTGGCAAGCCCGAAGTCGGCCGGCGCGGTTGCGAAGGCTGCGAGCCCGTGCAGGGCGGCCTGGGGATGGGTCACGACAAAGGTCGGAATGCTGTGCATCAGGGCCTGATGCGGGGCCTTGTCCTCGAAGGCCGCGCGGAATTCGCCGCTCTGCAACGCAGGCAGGATCTTCGGCGAGATTCCGCCGGCAAGAAACACGCCACCCTTGGCCATGAAAATGAGTGCGAGATCGCCCGCGACCCGACCGAGATAGGTGGCAAAGAGGCTGAGCGCTTCCCCCGCCCTGGCGTCCGCGCCAGAAATACCGGCAGCCGATACCTCTGCCGGTTCGTCGTAACGGGGCGTCAGATTGCCATCCGCCTTGCAGAGGGCGCGGTAAATGTTCATCAGCCCGCGTCCGGAGAGAAGCTCTTCGGCGGAAATGCGCCCGAGTGCCGCATTCGGGTCACGCACCGGCGTCAGATATGGCCATATCTGGTGATCGCGAAGCGTGCGCGGCCCCACATCCACATGCCCGCCTTCGCCCGGAACCGGGAACCACATGTCCCGCGCCCTGACCAGGCCGGCAACGCCAAGGCCCGTACCGGGCCCGAGCACGACGCGCGAACCGAGCGGCGCCTCGCTGAGCGAGCCGAGATTCTGCCGGTCGCTGGCTTCGAGCGTTGCTGCGGCAAGAGCCTGTGCTTCGAAGTCATTGAGCAGCAAGACTTCGGCAAAGCCGAGATCGGCCATCAGCACCTTCGGCCGGACCATCCAGGGGAAGTTGGTCAGCGGCACCTCGTCGCCTTCGATCGGCCCGGCCAGCGCCAGGATCAGCGACTTCGGCTTGTGGCTCGTGGTTTCCAGAACGCAGGTGCGGATCGCATCGTCAATCGTCGCGAAGTCCTTGTTCACCACGTTCGGAAAGCTGATCCGCTCGCCACTTTCGTCGATCAGGATCGAGAAGCGGGCATTGGTGCCACCGATGTCGCCGATCAGGATCGGAAAGGGGAGGGTGTCGTCGCGCTGTGTCTGGGCCATGGTCTGTCCGGTCTTGGCCCCCGCTGCCTCAGGCAGTCAGGGTCTGCATTAGGATGTCGGCGGTTGAGAGGTTCAGCGCCATCGGAATGTCGTAGACGGTCGCCAGCCGCATCAGCGCCTTGACATCCACATCATGGGGCATCGGAGTCAAGGGGTCGACAAAGAAGACGAGCATGTCCACTTCGCCGGTCGAGATCAATGCGCCGATCTGCTGATCGCCGCCAAGCGGCCCACTCTTCAGCCGCGTCACGTCGAGCTCGGATACGGCCTCCTTGATCCGGCCGCCTGTCGTGCCCGTCGCCACGATCCGCCAGCCCATGAGCTTGGCCTTGTGGCGTCTGGCGAACTCCGCCATGTCATCTTTCTTCTGGTCATGCGCGATCAGGGCGATACAACGGGTGCGGCTCACGACGGGTCCCCCAACTCATTTTAATCGATTTGATAAACCCATCTAGCGCAGCCCGCCGCGCTTGAAAAGGCATCAGGCGCAGGACGTCTCACCAACCGGCGGGGCGAGCGGCGGGCACGGGTACCACTGCGGGAATCTCGAAAGACGGGTCGGCTGCGGCCACAGGCGCGACAAAGGCCGAGGCAGCGGCGGGCATGGATCCGCCATGGGCCTGGTAGGTCGCCTCCAGTTCGCTCGACGGTCCACCGGCATCCAGCACCATGGCGCAGGCCTTAGGCAGGTCGGACACCTGCATGGCCCGCGGCTTCGGCGCCGGCTTGGCGTTCGGGTCCTTCTTTGGAGCCGCCCAGGGCTCCTTGGTAAACCACCAGGCCAGCGACTTGTCACAGCCGTCGCCTGGCGGCACTGCGGCCTGCGGCTTGCAACCGCTCGCGCCATCGGGACAGCGCATGCGGATGTGGAAATGGGCGTCGTGACCGTAGATTGGCCGGATCTTGCCCAGCGCGGAGCGGTCGCCGGGCCAGGTGTCACAGAGCTTCTTCTTGATCGCTGGATTGACGAAGATGCGCTCCACCTGCGGATAGCTGGCCGCCTGCACGACAATCCGGGCAAGGGTGTCGGTCCAGAGCCGCCTGTCCACGGTGAGGAACTTGTTCTTTTCCAGCAAGGACGTGAAGGGCATGTCTTCGCGCTGTTGCGGCGACAACGGGTTTACAGGCTTCGGCGTGAACCAGATATCGGCATCAAGGCCGATCTGATGCGAGGCATGGCCCGAAAGCATCGGGCCGCCGCGTGGCTGCGAAATATCCCCGATCAGGATCCCCGATCCCCAGCCGAGCTGCACCGCATCTCTGGAAAACCGTTCGAGAAGCGCAATCATCTGCGGATGGCCCCAGCGGCGATTGCGCGACAGCCGCATGGCCTGCCAGGTCGGCCCATCGGTCGGGATGGCGACTGCCCCTGCAATGCAGCCCTTGGCATAGGATCCGTACGGCGAGGGGGCAGCCTTGGCCGGCAGTGCCATGCCGCCAAACAATTCCTTTGCGGGGCGCCCCTCGGCAAAGGCCGCGTCGCCGATGACGGTCGCGAAGGCCGCCGCAAGCATCAGTGCCGCGGCGATCGGGCGGCTGCCCCTGGTCGTTTTCATCGTGTGTTCGTCCCCGGTCTGTCCTGATCTCCCAAGGGCGCAGCGCCCCGGGTGAATCACCTGTCAGTCTAGCGTGAAATGGAAATGGGGTGAATCTGCGGATGCAACGCCGCTCACATCTCTGTCAGCTGCCTGTTTTTTGTCGACATTTGCCCTATCCTGCGTCGCAACCATGAAAATCAAGGGGAAATCGGTCGATGGGTCTGAACAAGAAGAGTGCGGTGTTCGGTGGTCTCCTGGCGGTTTTGGCATTCTCGCCGCAGCTTGTGACCGCGCAGGAGCCGGCTGAGCCGTTCGTGCACGGCGTCGCCATCGTCGGCGATGTGAAATATTCAGCAGGCTTCGAACGCTTCGACTACGTCAATCCGACAGCGCCCAAGGGCGGCACGCTTCGCATGTCGTCGACCGGCACCTTCGACAGCTTCAACCCGGTTTTGAACAAGGGAGAGGCGGCCCCGGCGCTTGCTTATGTCTTTGACACCTTGCTCAAGGATTCCAGCGACGAGGTGTCCACCGGATATGGTTTGCTCGCCGAGGGTGTCTCTTTCCCCGCAGACTTCTCCAGCGCAACCTTCCGCCTGCGTCCCGAAGCCCGTTTTGCTGACGGTGAACCCGTGAAGCCCGAGGACGTCATCTTCAGCTTCGAAAAGCTGAAGGAGCTGAACCCTCTCTACATGAGTTATTACGGCCATGTGATTTCGGCCGAAAAAACCGGCGAGCGAGACGTCACCTTCCGTTTCGACCAGAAGAACAATCGCGAACTACCGATGATCCTTGGCCAGTTTCCCGTCATTCCCAAGCACTGGTGGGAAGGAAATGGTCCCGATGGTCAGCCGCGTGACATTTCACGCACCACTCTGGAGCCTGTCTTGGGTTCGGGTCCCTACAGGATTGCCGAGTTCAAGCCCGGCGCCAGCATCCGCTACGAATTGCGCGACGACTACTGGGGCAAGGATCTCAACGTCAACGTCGGTTACAACAACTTCCGGAACGTCACCTACACGATGTTCGGCGACCGCGACGTCGAGTTCGAGGCCTTCCGCTCCGGCAACACAGATTTCTGGCAGGAGACGCGTGCCGCCCGCTGGGCAACCGGTTTCGATTTTCCCGCCGTGAAGGATGGCCGCGTCACGAAAAAGGAATACGAAAATCCCTACCGCGCAACGGGGATCATGCAGGCGCTGGTTCCCAATATGCGGCGTGAGATCTTCAAGGACCAGCGGGTGCGCGAGGCGCTGAACTATGCGCTCGATTTTGAGGAGCTGAACCGGACGGTCTTCTACAACGCCTATCACCGCGTCGCGAGTTTCTTCTCCGGAACCGAGCTCGCCTCCACCGGACTTCCTGAAGGCAAGGAGCTGGAACTGCTGACGGCCCTGAAAGACAAGGTTCCGGCTTCGGTCTTCGACACGCCTTATGAGAACCCGGTCGGAGGCACGCCGCAGGCCTCGCGAGACAACCTCCGCAAAGCGGTCGAACTGTTGAAGGACGCCGGCTACGAATTGCGCGGCAATGCCATGGTGAACGCGAAGACGGGTCAGCCCTTTCGCTTTGAGCTGCTTCTGTCCAGCCCGCAGCTGGAGGTCGTGGCCGTGCCTTATCAGCAGCAATTGCGCAAGATCGGCATCGACATGGCGGTTCGCACCGTCGATGACTCGCAATACACCAACCGCACCCGGACTTTCGACTACGACATGACCTGGACGGTATGGGCCCAGACGCTCAACCCGGGCAATGAACAGCGCGATTACTGGGGATCGACCTCGGTCGATCGCGAAGGTTCACAGAACTATGCCGGCATTGCCGATCCCGCGGTCGATGCATTGATCGAAAAGATCATCTTCCCGGCCGACCGAGACGAACAGGTTGCCGCGACCAGAGCGATGGACCGTGTGCTGCTCGCCCATGACTACGTCATACCTCTCTACTATGGCGGGACGGCCCGCTATGCCTTCTGGGACAAGTTCGAGCACCCGGCTGAACTACCGACCTATTCCACCGGCTTCCCCCTGATCTGGTGGGCGAAGAGCCAGTGACCCGGCCTCGGGGCTTGCGCCTTGGCCCGGAGCCACTAGGAATGAAGGGGACGAATCGCATGAAAGGGAGCGGCTGAGATTGGCGGACGCAATGGGAATGGCCTTGGCCGGCGGGTTTGATCCCGCTACGGAGCGTTTTGCATGATCGCCTATATTTTCCGGCGTCTGCTGCTGATGATCCCGACCATGATCGGCATCATGGGCATATCCTTCATCGTCATCCAGTTTGCCCCCGGTGGCCCGGTCGAACAGGTCATCGCCCAGCTGAGTGGTCAGGGCGACAGCGCCGATGCGCGTCTGTCCGGCGGCGGCGACATGCTGAACCAGTCGGTCGGCACGGAGGAGAGTGGCTCCCGCTATCGCGGTGCCCAGGGCCTTGATCCGGACCTGATCGCCAAGCTCGAAAAGCAGTTCGGCTTCGACAAGCCGCCGCTTGAACGGTTCATGGAAATGATGTGGAATTACATCCGCTTCGACTTCGGTGAGAGTTTCTTCCGCAACACGTCTGTCATTGACCTCATCATCGAAAAGATGCCGGTCTCGATCTCGCTCGGCCTGTGGGTCCTGTTGATCTCCTATGCGATCTCAATTCCGCTTGGGATCAGGAAGGCGGTCTCAGACGGCTCGCGCTTCGATGTCTGGACCTCTGGCGTCATCGTCATCGGTTATGCGGTTCCGGGCTTCCTCTTCGGCATCCTGCTCATCGTGCTGTTCGCAGGCGGCTCCTTCTTCGACTGGTTCCCGCTCCGCGGCCTGACCTCCGACAATTTCGCCGAACTCTCCTGGTGGGAGAAGATCCTCGACTACTTCTGGCACCTCGCACTGCCGCTGACAGCGCTCCTGCTTTCGGCCTTCGCCACGACGACCCTGCTGACGAAGAACTCCTTCATCGACGAGATCAAGAAGCAGTATGTGGTGACTGCCCGCGCCAAGGGTCTCGGCGAGCGCCAGGTGCTCTACGGCCATGTCTTTCGCAACGCCATGCTGATCGTCATCGCCGGCCTTCCCGCGGCCTTCATCTCAGCTTTCTTCACCGGTTCGCTGCTCATCGAAAACATCTTCTCGCTCGATGGCCTCGGACGCCTCGGCTATCTCGCCGTCGTCAATCGCGACTATCCGATCGTCTTTGCCACGCTCTACATCTTTTCGCTGATGGGTCTTGTGGTCGGCCTCATCTCCGACCTGATCTACACATGGATTGACCCGCGCATCGATTTCGATCGGAGGGATGTCTGATGTCCGCCGTCGAAACCACGTCCATCGCGCCGCCGAAAAAGGCCTGGCTCAAGCCCACCAATCGCCGTCGCCTCGAAAACTTCAAGGCGAACCGGCGCGGCTTGTGGTCCTTCTGGATCTTCATGGTCCTCTTCGTGCTCTCGATGTTTGCCGAATTCATTGCCAATGACAGGCCCGTCATCGCTTCCTACAAGGGCGAGATCCTCTTCCCGGTTGTCGTCGACTACCCGGAAGAAAAGTTCGGCGGTTTCCTCGCCGTCACCGACTATCGCTCGCCCTTCATATCAGACGAGATCAATGCCAACGGCTGGATGGTCTGGCCGCCGATCCGCTATTCCTACCGCACGGTAAATTCCGAGGTGCCGCATTCGGCACCCACAGCGCCCTTCTGGCTGATGGACAAGGAAACCCGCTGCGCCGCCTATCCGCTGAAGGCCGAGGACCCGAACTGCGTGCTCGGCAACATGAACTGGCTTGGCACCGACGATCAGGCGCGCGATGTCATGGCCCGCATGATCTACGGCTTTCGTATCTCGATCCTCTTCGGACTGGCGTTGACGCTCGCCTCCGCCGCGATCGGGGTCACGGCGGGGGCTGTGCAGGGTTATTTCGGCGGCTGGACCGATCTTCTGATGCAGCGTTTCATTGAGATCTGGTCATCAATGCCGGTGCTCTACATCCTGCTGATCATCGCAGCCATCCTGCCGCCCGGCTTCTTCGTCCTGCTCGGCATCATGCTGCTTTTCTCCTGGGTCGGCTTCGTCGGCATCGTGCGTGCCGAATTCCTGCGCGCGCGGAATTTTGAATATGTCAACGCTGCCCGCGCGCTGGGCGTCGGAAACGGCACGATCATGTTCCGCCACCTGCTGCCGAACGCCATGGTCGCCACCTTGACCTTCCTGCCCTTCATCCTCTCGGGTTCGATCACCACGCTCACCTCGCTCGACTTCCTCGGCTTCGGCATGCCGCCTGGCTCGCCCTCGCTTGGTGAGCTGATCGCGCAGGGCAAACGCAATCTCCAGGCCCCCTGGCTCGGCCTCACCGCCTTCTTCACCATGTCGATCATGCTCTCGCTCCTGATCTTCATCGGCGAAGCCGTGCGCGATGCCTTCGATCCGAGGAAGACCTTCCGATGAGGAGAATCCCATGAACCAAGAGCAGAAGATCAGTTATCTCAGATCCTTCCGCCAACACTACGCGGAGTACCACAACCATAAGGAGGCCATGGCCTTTAGTGTATTTGCTCTCGAAGGAGCATTCTTTCTGGGTTTCGTTGTGCTCAATTCAATTCCTCAGGACATGGCACGCCTTGGCAGGGAAACGCTTATTCCGCTTGCCGGGATCGTCTGGATACTCTTCCACTTGGTACTCAGATTTCAGTTCCGGAACCGGCGAGTAGCTGCGCTTTTGGTCGAAGCAGCGTTTTTGGCCGAGCAAGACGTGCTACAGAACGCCGAGGTCAAGAAAGTCGAACGAAGGACGCCATCACTGGATTTAGATCGGATCGATACGTGGCTTTTTCCGGTGAAGACTACTTTTCGAAAAGGTGACGTCGACTTTGATGAGGTGTTTCCCGAACTGGGAAGCAGGGTTATCGAGGCTAGCAACAAGGGCAGTGCTGGCGGGAAGTATGGGATCCTCCCAGAGTACATCACGACCTTTGGTAGCTTTTTCTTGTTGTTCATTATCGTACTTCGACTGTCAGGTTTCGATTGATGTCACCTCTCCTCTCCGTGCGCGATCTGTCCGTTGCCTTCCATCAGGGCGGAAGCGAGAGTCTGGCGGTAGACCGGGTTTCTTTCGATATCGGTCGGGGCGAGATCGTCGCTCTCGTCGGCGAATCCGGTTCCGGCAAGTCGGTCTCGGCTGCCTCGATCCTGAAACTTCTGCCTTATCCGGCCGCCAGCCACCCCTCGGGCCAGATCCTCTTCGACGGTCGCGACCTGATGACGGCCAGCGAGCCGGAGCTGCGTGCCGTGCGCGGCAACGAGATCACCATGATCTTCCAGGAGCCGATGACCTCGCTCAATCCGCTCCACACGATCGAGCGGCAGATCGGCGAGATCCTGACGCTCCATCAGGGTCTGGCGGGCGCCCCGGCCCGCGCAAGAGTGCTGGAACTGCTGCATCAGGTCGGTATCCGCGAACCTGAAAAGCGGCTCACGGCCTATCCCCATGAACTCTCGGGCGGGCAGCGCCAGCGTGTCATGATCGCCATGGCACTCGCCAACAGACCGAAGCTCCTGATCGCCGACGAGCCGACCACGGCACTCGACGTCACCGTCCAGGCGCAGATCCTGGAACTGCTCGGCCGCCTGAAGACCGAGCATGGCATGTCCATGCTGTTCATCACCCACGATCTCGGCATCGTCCGCAAATTCGCCGATCGCGTCTGCGTCATGACCAAGGGTGAGATCGTCGAGGCCGGCGCGGTCGAAGAGATCTTCGAGCGCCCGCAGCACCCCTATACGAAGAAGCTGCTTGCCTCCGAGCCGCGCGGCGAGCCGCCGCTTCTGGACGGGACAAAACCCGTGGTCATGCAGGGCGAGGACATCCGCGTCTGGTTCCCGATCAAGGCCGGCTTCCTCCGCCGCACGGTGGACCATGTTAAAGCCGTCGATGGCGTGGACCTGACGCTCAGGGCCGGGCAGACGCTCGGCGTAGTCGGCGAATCCGGCTCTGGCAAGACCACGCTCGGCCTGGCCCTCTCGCGCCTCATTGCCTCGAAGGGGCGCATCAGCTTCATTGGCAAGGACATTCACGCTTTCTCTTACAGCGAGATGCGGCCGCTGCGCGATCGCCTGCAAATCGTCTTCCAGGATCCCTTCGGCTCGCTCAGCCCCCGCATGTCGGTCGGCGAGATCATTGCCGAGGGTCTGAAGGTTCATGAAAAGCAGCTCACGGCGGAAGAGCGCGACGCTCGCGTCGCCTGGGCGCTTGAGGAAGTCGGCCTCGATCCCGCCACCCGCTGGCGCTATCCGCATGAATTTTCCGGCGGTCAGCGGCAGCGCATCGCGATTGCCCGCGCCATGGTGCTCAAACCCCGTTTTGTCATGCTCGACGAGCCGACATCCGCCCTCGACATGACCGTCCAGGCCCAGGTTGTTGATCTCCTGCGCGACCTTCAGGCCAGGCACGATCTCGCCTATCTCTTCATCAGTCACGACCTGAAGGTTGTGAAAGCGCTTGCCAACGAGCTTATCGTCATGCGCGGTGGAAAGGTGGTCGAGAAGGGTCCGGCGGCAGAGGTCTTCGCCTCTCCCAAAGCCGATTACACCCGTGCCCTGATGGCCGCAGCCTTCAATCTCGAAGCCGTCGAGGCCGGTGGCATTCGCCAATAATGTGAGTTTACCATGTCCGACAAACGCCCCGTCGTCATCGACCTCCGCTTCGCGCGCGAGACTGTGGTCTCCGCACTGCGTTCGGCCTTTCCAGATCGGCCTGTCATCGACATGGGCGACCCCGCCAATGCCGACCGAGACATTTCCGATGCGGAATTCGCCATCGTCTGGAAGCCGGATCCGGCGCTCTTCCGCCGTGCCACGGGGTTGAAGGCCATCTTCTCCGGTGGGGCCGGCGTCGATCACATCCTCTCGGCCTATGAACTCCCCGACCTTCCCATCGTGCGCTTCGTCGATCGCAGCCTGACGGATCGCATGAGCGAGTGGGTTGTTTGGCAATGCCTCCACCATCTGCGCAACGGCATCGCCTATGCCGGGCAACAGCGGGAGAACGTCTGGAATGAAATCGCCGAACAGCCGGAAGCCCGTGACGTCACGGTCGGTGTCATGGGTCTCGGTGTCCTCGGTGCCGATGCCGTCCGCAAGCTGAAGGTCATGGGCTTCGATGTCATCGGCTGGTCGCGTCGTGCCAAGTCGATCGCCGGTCTCGAAACCTTCGATGCCGCAGACCTCGATGCCTTCCTGGGTCGCACCGACATCCTCGTCGGCCTCCTGCCGCTGACCGAGGACACGCGCGGCATCTACGATCGCGCGCTCTTCTCGAAGCTCCGCAGCACTGGCGCCTTGGACGGTCCCATCTTCCTCAATGCGGGTCGTGGTGGCAGCCAGAACGAAGCCGAATTAATCGAGTGTCTCGCCGACGGTACGCTGAAGGCAGCATCGCTGGACGTCTTCGAACATGAGCCGCTTGTCACCGACAGCCCGCTCTGGTCGATGCCCAATGTGATCGTGACGCCCCATGCGGCAGCGGCATCTGATGTTCGTGCACTTTTCCGCCATGTAGAGGCGCAGATCGCTCGTCTGGAAAGCGGCAAACCGCTCGAATTCGTCGTCGACCGCACATCCGGCTACTGATCTGCCACCGAATTCGCGGAACAAACCGCGACAGCTTCCGTTTGTCCTGAGGAACGCGCCTTGAGCGCCTCAGAAAATGGGAGCATCACATGAGCAGCAGAACCGATATGCCCGACACATCTGATCGTCGGACCCGTGGCCTGAGGCCTGAGCCCATGACGCCGGTCGAGGCTCGCCAGGGCTTTCGCGGCAAGCCTGTCCTGATTGTCCTCCTGGGAGGGCTCATCCTCGCCATGCTGGTCTGGATTCCCGCTGAATGGTGGGGCAATTCGATTGCGCCGGAAAATCCGGCCAATGAGTCGCAGCAGACAGCTCCAGCGCCGTCCCCGGGGGGCACTTCCGACGGAGCCGAGAACATGCCGCAGTCAAACCCGACGCCGGGCCAGTGATTGCAGCTTGGCTGGTGCGCGCACGTCGCTCACTGGACAATCCGAAATCGATTGCCGATAACTGCAGCGGAAGCGACCGAAGTGTTCCGGTCGCCCGCCGCAGCCCCCGCTGCGGAAGTGAAGGCAGTGGATCATGACCAAGACTGATATCGCGACCAGGGTATATAACCACGCCTGGAAGCTCGATCCGATCATCCGCAGCCTTATCGATACCGACTTCTACAAGCTCTTGATGCTTCAGATGATCTGGAAGCTTTACCCGGAGGTCAACGCCACCTTCACCCTGATCAACCGCACCACCTCGGTCCGTCTCGCCGACGAGATCGACGAGCAGGAGCTACGCGACCAGCTCGATCATGTGCGGTCTCTTCGTCTGACCAAGAAGGAAATGATCTGGCTCGCAGGCAATACCTTTTATGGGCGGGCCCAGATCTTCGAACCCGAATTCCTTGCATGGCTCGGCAATCTCCAGCTTCCCGAATACGAGCTTGCCAAGCGCGACGGTCAATACGAATTGACCTTCCACGGTCCCTGGATGGAAACGACGCTCTGGGAGATTCCAGCGCTCGCAATCATCAATGAACTGCGCTCGCGTGCGGCCATGCGCTCCGTCGGCTATTTCACCCTCGATGTGCTATACGCCCGAGCCAAGGCCAAGATGTGGGCCAAGGTCGAGCGCCTGCGCGAACTTCCGGGCCTGCGCATCTCCGATTTCGGTACCCGGCGGCGCCATAGCTTCCTCTGGCAGCGCTGGTGCGTCGAAGCCCTGAAGGAAGGCATAGGCCCGGCTTTCACGGGGACAAGCAACGTCCTGCTCGCCATGGATTCGGATCTGGAGGCAGTGGGCACGAATGCCCACGAACTTCCGATGGTCGTCGCAGCGCTTGCCAGAAACGACGAGCAACTGGCAGCCGCCCCCTACCAGGTTCTCAAGGACTGGAACCGTCTCTACGGCGGAAACCTGCTGATCGTCCTTCCGGATGCCTTCGGCACCGCATCCTTTCTCCAGCACGCCCCCGATTGGGTCGCCGACTGGACCGGTTTCCGCCCGGACAGCGCGCCCCCGATCGAAGGCGGTGAGAAGATCATCGACTGGTGGAAGAAGACGGGCCGAGATCCCCGCAAGAAATTGCTGATCTTCTCCGACGGTCTTGATGTCGATGCCATCATCGACACCTACCGCCACTTCGCCGGCCGTGTGCGCATGTCCTTCGGCTGGGGCACGAACCTCACCAATGATTTCGCCGGCTGCGCACCTGTGGAGATCGCCGGCCTGAAACCGATTTCCATCGTCTGCAAAGTGTCGGAAGCCAATGGCCGCCCTGCCGTGAAACTCTCGGACAATCCGCGCAAGGCAACTGGCGATCCGGCCGAGGTTGAGCGATACCTCCGCTTCTTCGGTTCACAGGACCGTGTCGAGCAGGCCGTAATCGTCTGACATCAGCGACGCTCTGATGCTTTAGATGTCTTGCATCCGCCGCCCCTGCCATGCAGTCTTGTTTCCACGGGAGGGAGCCCGTGATCTGCAAGGGAGGAATGCCGAATGGATATGCAGGGAAGCGAGCGCATAGAGGCGCCGGTCGAGACCGTATGGCTGGCCCTCAACGATCCTGATATCCTGAAACAGGCGATCCCTGGCTGCGAGAGCCTGGAAAAGACGTCCGACACCACGATGGCGGCCAAGGTCGTTCTCAAGATCGGACCGATCAAGGCGAAGTTTGAGGGCGCCGTCGAGTTGCAGAACCTCAACCCGCCCAATTCCTATACGATATCAGGCGAAGGCAAGGGTGGCCTTGCCGGCTTTGCCAAGGGCGGGGCAGATGTGACGCTGACATCCGATGGCGAAGGAGCGACCGTACTCACCTACACGGTGAAGGCGGAAGTCGGTGGCAAAATCGCTCAGCTCGGCAGTCGTCTGATCGAATCGACATCAAAAAAGCTCGCCGGAGAGTTTTTCTCGAATTTCAGCGCGGCCGTGACAGCGGGTGATGGAGGGAGTGAGGCTTGACCGGAAAAGCGCGATCGGGTGAAAGCCCGGCGCAAGGATACGTCATCATCGTGGGAACCAGCCGAGATGATTCGGCCTTATGGGGACATGACGATGATGAACGAAGGACCTGATCAGTATTTCGAACAGCAGGACATGGCGGTCAAGCTGATGCTTCTCGAAAACAAGTCCGACGAACTGACGGACATCCTGGTGGAAGCGCTTCAGGATGCGTTGAAGCTCCTTGAAGAAGAGCTCGCAACCGTCCACTGATTGAGCGCAGTCAGAAGCGGTCGGACACCTGGATGCCGGCCGGACCGAGGATGACCGCGACCAGCACGGGCAGGAAGAACAGGATCATCGGGACGGTGAGCTTCGGCGGCAAGGCCGCGGCCTTCTTTTCCGCCTCGTTCATGCGCTCGTCGCGCCCTTCCTGAGCCAGCACCCGAAGTGCCTGGGCGACAGGCGTACCATAGCGGTCCGCTTGGATCAGCGCCTGGACCACGTTCTTGACGCCGTCGAGCTGGGTTCGCGTGCCAAGATTTTCGAGCGCCTGGCGCCGATCGGGCAGGAACGAGAGCTCAGCGGTGGTGAGTACCATTTCCTCGGCGAGTTCGGGTGATTGTTCCCCGATTTCGTCCGATACGCGTCGCATGGCGGCTTCAAGGGAAATACCGGATTCCACGCAAATCAGCATCAGGTCCAGCGCGTCTGGCCACGCGCGGCGGATCGATTTCTGGCGTTTGCCAATGCGGTTCGAAATATAGATGTTCGGCAGATAAAAGCCGACATACCCCCCCACGATGGTCGCGAAGAGCCGGACCGCAGGCGGTTTTTCGGCGAGATTTCCCAGTGCGAAGACCCAGAATGCGGTCAGTGCCAGAGTTGCGAAGGGCAACAGGAAGCGCGCGACGAGAAACATGTTCAGCGCGTTCTGTGAACGAAGCCCTGCAGCCTTGAGCCGGTCGACGGTGCCGACGTCGACAAGCGCCTTCTTCAGATTGAAGCGCTCGACGATATTGCGCACCGACTTGTTGTTGTTGGCCCGGAGCGATGCGCGGCTCTGCGTCGCTTCGGCATTGAGCTTCGCCCGCTCACGCGCGCGGATCAGGTCGCGCTCGGTCGAGACTGCACGCATGCGCTTGTTGAGATCGCCGCGTTCCAGGTACGGCATCGCGAACGTGTAGAATGTGCCGAAGACCGCGAGCGCCACCAGCACTGCGATCACCAACGCCGGATCGGTCATTTGTGCGGCCCAGTCTTCGGTCATCCCGCCTATCCTTCAGATCTCGAAATTGATCATGTTGCGCATGACAAGCAGCCCGATACTCATCCACACCGCTGAAATGCCGAGGATCAGGTGTCCTCGCGGATCAGTGAAGAGGATCATGATGTATTGCGGTGATGTCAGGTAAACCAGAAAGGCGACGATGAAGGGCAGGGCGCCGATGATGGCTGCCGAAGCTTTCGCTTCCATCGACAGCGCGCTGACCTTGGCCTTCATCTTCTTGCGGTCGCGCAGCACGCGCGAAAGGTTGGACAGGGCTTCGGAAAGATTGCCGCCTGCCTGTCCCTGGATCGCCACGACGATAGCAAAGAAACTGACCTCCGAGAGCGGCATGGTCTGGTGCATGCGCGCAACGGCATCGGGGACGTTGAGGCCGAGCTGCTGCGATTCGACGATCCGGCGGAACTCGGTCTTGACCGGCTCCTGGCCGTCGGATGCGATCATGCGGATCGCGTCGTTCAGCGGCAGGCCCGATCGGATGGAGCGGACCATCACGTCCAGCGAGTTTGGGAACTCGTTCAGAAACTGCTTCTGGCGACGGCCGACGAGAAAGCCGACGATCCAGCGCGGAAGGCCGAGGCCAGCGACAAAGGTGGCGCCCCCGATGACCAGCGGCGGCATGCCGGTGAGAAAGGTCACGGCGAGCACGACGAGGCTCAGAATGGCACTCAGGATATAGAATTGCGGCAGCGTTACCGGCAGACCCGATTGCACAAGCTTGGCCTTGAGGCTGGTGGCATTGGCCTTCTTGGTCTTCTCCTGCTGCTGCTTCTTTTCCAGTTCCTTCAGCGAATCCTGGACAGATTTGCGACGCTTGGAGATTTCCTGCACGCGGTCGCGGGCAGCTTTCACCTGCGAGGTGTCGGTCTCGGCAGCACGAACCCTGTTGATGCGGCTGGCGGTCTTCTTGTCGGTCTCGATTCTCGAATACAGCACGCCATAGGCCACGGCTCCGGTCGAGACGGCAACCAGAAGAACGATGGCGAGAATGGTCGGATCGATGCCGAACATGGTGATCAGATCCCCTTCGACTTCTGTTCCATGGAATCAAGCGCGGCAGCGAGCCGGCGATCCTCGTTGTAGTAACGGGCGCGGTCCCAGAAATGCGGCTTGCCGATGCCGGTCGACATGTGCCGTCCGATGATCTTGCCGTTGGAGTCTTCACCGTCCATCTCGTAGCGCATCAGGTCCTGGGTGATGATCACGTCGCCTTCCATCCCGATCACCTCGGTGATGTGGGTGATGCGGCGCGAACCGTCGCGCAGACGGGCGGCCTGGATGATGACGTCGATCGAGCCGGAGATAATCTCGCGCACGGTCTTGGCCGGCAGAGAGAAACCACCCATGGCGATCATCGATTCCATACGGCTGAGGCATTCGCGCGGCGTGTTCGCATGGATCGTGCCCATCGAACCGTCGTGGCCGGTGTTCATGGCCTGGAGAAGGTCGAAAACCTCCGGTCCACGCACTTCGCCGACGATGATGCGTTCGGGGCGCATACGCAGGCAGTTCTTGACGAGGTCACGCATGGTGATTTCGCCTTCGCCTTCGATGTTCGGCGGGCGCGTTTCGAGACGCACCACATGCGGCTGCTGCAGCTGCAGTTCGGCCGTGTCTTCGCATGTGATGACACGCTCGTCGGTGTCGATGAAGCCGGTCAGGCAATTGAGAAGCGTCGTCTTGCCCGAGCCGGTACCGCCGGAGATGACTACGTTGCACCGGACGCGCCCGATGATCTGCAGAACCTCCGCGCCCTCGGGCGTGATCGCGCCGAACTTGACGAGCTGGGCGAGGGTCAGCTTGTCCTTCTTGAACTTGCGGATGGTGAGCGCCGGTCCGTCGATCGCGAGCGGCGGCGCGATGACGTTGACACGGGAACCATCGGGAAGACGCGCGTCGCAGATCGGGCTCGATTCGTCGACGCGGCGGCCGACCTGGCTGACGATGCGCTGGCAGATCGAAAGCAGCTGGGAATTGTCGCGGAAGCGGATCTCCGACTCGATGGTCTTGCCGCCGACTTCGATGAAGGTCTGGCCAGCCCCGTTGACCATGATGTCGGCAATGTCGTCGCGTGCCAGCAGCGGCTCGAGCGGACCGTAGCCCAAGACGTCGTTGCAGATGTCATCGAGCAGTTCTTCCTGCTCCGAGATCGACATCGCGAAGTTCTTGATCGTGATGATGTCGTTGACGATATCGCGGATTTCTTCGCGCGCGCTTTCGCCGTCGAGCTTGGCCAGCTGCGAGAGGTCGATCGTGTCGATCAGCGCCGAGAAGACCTGGCTCTTTGTGTCGTAATAATCTTCTGTCCGCGGTGGCTTCTTGCGGCTCGGTGTCTGCATCGAAGGTGCCGCGACCTGCTGGCGGCTGTTGACCTCCGGGCTGCCGGGCTCGATGAGCGTGCTGGAACGGGCCGCAGGTGCGGCAGCAGGCGGCTGTGCCGGGATCGTGCTGACGCCCGCCCCGCCCTTGCCGAAGCCGTCGTTTCCGCGTTTGCCAAACATGAGCTCTACCTGTTCCTGTTACCGGTCTACTTCTTGCGGAGTTTTTCGATGAGCGAGCCGAGGCCCGCCTTCTTGGGTTTCTTGATCGTGGCGCGGCCCGTCACCAGATGCGCCAGCTGCGAAAAGGTCTCCGCTGTCGGGGATTTCCCATCGAGTTCGCTGATCATCCGGCCACTGTTGGCGGCCGTGCCGAAAAGCTGTGCATCAAAGGGTATGATTGCGACCGGCTCGAGTTCGAGCGGTTCGAAGAAATCCGATGGCGCGATTTCGGGACGTTTCGGCATGCCGACCTGATTGAGGATCAGGTGCGGCGGCTTGTCCTGCGGCCTGAGTTTCTTCAGTGCATCCAGCATGTTCTTCATGTTGCGCAGATTGGCGAGGTCGGGCGCGCAGGTGATGACGATCTCGTCGACGTCGGACAAGACCGCTCTCGTCCAGTCGGCCCAGGCATGTGGAATATCGAGCACGGTGATTGGCGCTGCTCGCTGCAGGACGTCGAGTATGGGCTGGAACGTCCCGCGCTCGTAATCATAGCCTCGATCGAGCATCGAAGGTGCTGCAAGAAGCGAAAGGTTCTGCCCGCATTTTGTCAGAAGGCGATCGAGGAAGACCTCGTCCAGCCGCTCCGGCGAGAACACGGCTTCGGCCATGCCCTGTGCAGGATCCTGGTCGAAGTCGATATTGGCCGTGCCGAACGGCAGGTCGAGATCCGCCAGGACGGTTTCGGTTGAAAACAGCGAGGAGATCCCGAAGGCACAATTATGTGCAATCGTCGACGAGCCGACACCGCCCTTGGCGCCGATGAAGGCGATGCTGCGGCCGAGCGGCTCGGATTCTGGGTCGACGAAAATGGATGATATCGACCCCATCATGTCCGCCATGGTGAAGGGGGCGACGATATATTCCGAAATGCCGCTGCGAATGAGTTCGCGATAAAGAGCGATGTCGTTATGCCGGCCGACCATGATCACGCGCGAACTCGGATCGCAGACTTCCGCGAGCGGCGCGAGCTCTGTCAGGAGGTCGCGCGGGCCGGCATCGGTTTCGAGAATGATCAGGTTCGGCGTCGGCGTCGAGGAGAACATGTTTGCCGCTGCAGCGACATTGCCATGCGTGATGCGCATGCTGACACGCGCCATGCGACGGTCGGCGGCACATTGCTCCATGGTCCGATGCACTGCATCGCTGATGCAGAAGGCATGGATCGAAATGCGGGGCAGGGGACGCAGGGCCTCGACATCGCCTGCGATCACGCTCTCGGAGGCCCCGCGAAATTCGCCGCCCGTTTCGCCAATTTCATAGTCGATCGCGTTCATGCTCTCATCCTGTCCTCTTGGACCCCTGCCGCATCACTCGGTTGCCGTATTGCTGCCTTCGCGATAGAGGCCGATCACGTTCGACCGCCGGGTCGCGTCGATCGGCGCCATGTCGCGCGGGGTCACCAGATCCATCGGGTTGGCGATCTGCGCGGCGAGGTTGCTCTGAGTCGCGCAGCCGAAATTGTGGTAGTTCTTGTTGCTGAACGTGTTGTTCTGCAGGTCCTCGGGCCACTCGCCGCAAGGATTGGTCATTGCCGTGATCGCCACATAGCTGATCCGCACCGGCGCTGCATTGCTGTTCGCCTCGGCCTGATAGGAAGTTTCGATGATCCGGTTCGACGGCACGCCGCGCGTGGTCAGAACCTGGCGGATCTGCTTGCGCAATGCGGAGGCTGCCCCCGAATTCGGCGAACCATGCGGCACCATGACCTGGATCGTCCCTGTCGATGCCGACAGATAATCGGCGGCAAAGCCGGCGATGGAATCCTGCACGCTCATTGTCAGCTTCCGGTCGCCCGAGGCGATCGGGACGTCGAGCGTATGCTCGACTTCGCTGAGCATGATCGGATGGCGCGTACGGTAATCGTCCGGGATGGCCGAGGTGGACATCTGGTCCTTCATACTGCCGCATCCGGCGAGCACTGCAGCTGTCCCCAGAAGGACGCTGCCGAGAACGAGACGCTGCAAGGAGTGACGTGCGGATGCCATGGCTGGCTGACTTTCCCTGACTTGACGTGTCGAGTTTTCCATCATGATCCTCGCGCCGTTCATTTGTAGATGAAGCCCACGGCGCCGTGGTATTGACCGGGCGCTACAGGGTTCTCGCGACGGCCATAGACCTTGTTCACCTTGTTCAGGAAGAAGGTCGCGCCGTCATTCTCGGGGTTGAAATTGTCATCCGGACGCGACAGCGCGCCGCGTGCCACGGGACGCACGAGATAGGGCGTCGCGATGATCACGAGTTCGGTCTCGTTGCGCTGGAAGTCCTTGCTGCGGAAGAGCGTACCGAGCACCGGAACCTTCGACAGACCCGGCAGGCCCGAGGTTGCCTGGCGGATATTGTCCTGGACGAGGCCGGCGATCACGATCGAACCACCAGACGGAAGCTCTACCGTCGTCGATGCCTCGCGCTTGCGGATCGACAGGTAGGTGGAGCCGGGAACCTGGTTCAGAACGTTGCCCGTGACCTGCGATGATTCCCAGGTCGGCTCGGACACATTGGTCTCGATCTGCAGGCTGATGCGGCCGGGTGCGAGGACGACGGGGCGGAAATTCAGCTCGATCCCGTAGTCGACGGTTTCGGTCGTCCGCTCGAGCGACGTGCCCTCTTCGTCACTCGTCACTTCCTGTTGCCCGGCAATCCGGAATTCGCCACCGACGTAGAATTTGGCAGCTTCGCCCGAAATGGCGGTCAGGCTTGGTTCGGCCAGCGTGCGCATCACGCCCGCCTGTTCCATCGCATTGATGTAGGTATTGATCCCGAGACCGCCGATTCCGGCAGAAATCGTGGCGGTTCCTGTCGGATCGATGGCATTGCCGAGGTTGGACGGATTGGCATAGCTGATGCCGGTCGAACCGTCTGAGACGCTGCCGGAGAAGCCGAGCTGTTTCAGAACCTGGCGGCTCACTTCCGCGACGGTGACCTTGAGCGTGACCTGATCCTCGCCTTCGATTGTCAGGAGATTGACGATCTGGGACTCCTGCCGATCTTCCGCATAGATCGCCACATCACCGCCATTGTCGCCTCCGGAAGCCGTCTGGTTCCGTGTCGTCGCTTCACCACCCTTGAGGAAGGCCTGCGCGAGGCTCTGGGCGCGGGCGGCGTCCTGCGGCGTGCGCACCGTGCCTGTCAGAACGATATTGTCCGAGACGATTTCGACCTTGATGTCCGATTGCGGGATGAAACGGCGCAGGTTGGCCTCGAGCCCGGCGATGTCGCGTTCGATCTCGATGTCGAGGCTGATAATCTCATTGCCGTCGGCGCCGAAGATGAAGATGTTCGTCTGGCCGACGGTCTTGCCGAAGAGATAGATGCGGCGCGACGAACGGGTCACGGCATCGGCCATGGCAGGATCGGCAACCAGAATGTCATGCGCGTCTGCCGGCAGATCGACGACCAGCGCCTTGTTCAGCCCGAGCTTGACGGTACGGCGAGCACCTGGCCCGGCATTGGTGATTCTGAGCACGGTCTGTTGCGCGGCCTCGGCGGCCGGAAAGAGACTGCCGTGAGTCGGGAAGGATGCAGGTGATCCCGTGAACGTCATGGCGAAAACGATGCCACCGGTCAGGGAAACTCTGAATTTGTGCGTCAGGCTGGCCACGATGTGTCCCCACTCACTGCATGGAATTGGCGGTCGAGGAGGTCGACTTGACGACCTCGCCGGACTTGATGACCTGAATGGTCGGCTGACCGTCCCCGCCGCTCAGCAGGTGGTCGGCGGCCGAGGTGTCTTCCTCCTGGGCATCGGCGACGGAACGCAGCGCGAGGGACAAACGGTCGGCCATCTGCTGGGCAACGGCCATGACCTTGGTCTGTTCTGGCGTCAGCTCCAGCGTTGCTGTCGTACCGATGACGGATCTGGAGCCATCAGGTGCTTCTTCGATCTGCTGGTCGATGGCGAGGATACGCACGTTGGACAGGATGGTTTCCGTGAGGAAGTTGTCCTCGTCACCCTTGCGCACCATGATCACGTCGACGCGGTCGTTCGGCAGGATGAAGCCGCCCGCACCTGTCGCGACAGAGATCTCGGTCGAGACCGCGCGTTTTCCCGATGGCAGAAGCGCGGAGAGGATGCGGGAGGAGGAATCGGCGATCTTTTCGCGGCGCAGTGGCTCGCCCTCGAACACCGGCAGGCGGACAACGACGCCCGTGAGCTCGGTCAGAGCATCCGGCCGCGTGGAGGAGGTGATGAAGCCATCGACGACGCTGCCTTGCGGCCAGGGCATCCAGCGCATGGAGGTTTCATCGAGACGCGCGCCAACCGGCAGGTTTTTGGCCGAGACCAGAACATCGATGCTCGGCTCCTTCTCGACGATGGAATCCTGAACGATGACGGTCTGGTTGCCGCTCAGCCGCATGGCGAGGAGACCGGCCATACCGGCGGCCACTACGGCAACGGCGAGTATGATGAGACGGGCGGGTTTCATGATCGATCCTCGGGCGACGCAATAGGTTCTGCCCAAGAGATTGATCAGGAATTGGTGTACTTATAGTTAATGAGCCGCTTACAATCGTAGTTAACGGAAGGTTTCTTCGCGCCCGATCAGTGCGTGCTCCGAATAGCGGCCTGTACCAACGGAGAATCCGGATAGCTCAAAAGCCCGGCAGCTCCGATGGCGATCGCATAGGGAACTTTCTTGGCGACCATGAGGGTCTGGGGAAGCCTCATCCCGACCGTTTCCAGTTTATCCCAGTTTGCCCGCAGCAGGATCACTGCAACCGTCAGAAGGCCGCCGAGATAGCAGGTGAACATCAGGAACTCGAAGAGGGAGGTGTTGAAGCCGAACCAGAGTGCAGAGGCGGTGAGGATCTTGGCGTCTCCACCACCCATGACATTGAAAGCAAAGAATGCAAAACAGATGGCGAACACCATTAGTGCGGCTGCCAGATGCCAGCCGATCTCGACGAGCTCGAGGCCGCTGAACGGTATGATCAGCGCAAACGATGCAGCGAGGAGAGCAGGAATCCCGTTCGGGATTTTCATCTCCAGGAAGTCCGTCAAGGCTGCCAGCACGAGGCAGATAGGAAGGATGAGAAAGACGGCTGCATTATACATGTGAAGCTCCCCAGTCAGATCGCCACTCTGCCTGAAATCTGTTTGCAATTGGCAAACGGCGAATGCTTCAAATTATCCAGAAACTGGAAAAGCCGCCATGCGCTGGCGGCTTTCCCTGATCTCGACAGATCCGCCAGTATATTACTGGCTAGCCGTCACGCCCTGGCCCATCTTGGCGCCGACGTTGACGAACGTGTTGTTCAGAGCGCCACCGAGGGTCGAGGCGCCAGTGATCAGGGCGACCGAGATGAGGGCGGCGATGAGGCCGTACTCGATGGCGGTTGCGCCGGACTCGTCCTTGATGAAACGTGCGAAAAGCTTGGTCATGTTATTCTCCTACTCCGCGAGGTTGATCAGCACTGCCGGCAACTGTTTACCGCTGCTCGGATGTCGCAAACCTAACCGGCGCCGTGTTGCCATCGACTTAAGAAAAACGGTTACCAGATCGTGAAGCAGCCTTAGCCGGTGCTGTGGTAAACGAATGCTGCAGGAGGTCGCTAAGATGCGACCGAAGCCCCCCGGATTTTCGGCGTTTTGGCCCTGTTGACGAAGTCGGGGCCGGTCGTCCGCCATGCAACGGACGGCACTCTGGTGATCGAATTCATGGATGCGATCCCCCTTAAAGCTCGATCTGTCCCGGATCGAGGCAGTCGGGGTTTGAGCCGGCAGATGGACGTGCACATTTTCAGTCGGTGACGCATGCACGACCGCGTCCAGCCGCCCGCACAGCGCGCCGCTTTCCGGTTTAACCCTTCATTCACCTAAGCCGGGCATCCTCTCGGCACCTCTTCACGCGCGTATTCAAGGGCATGTCCATGTCAGATCGTCATTTTGCCGTAGCTGCCGTCATGTTCCTGGCGCTGGCCATGTTGTCACCGGCGCCTGCCGTTCAGGCGGAAGACGAGGGCATTTTGCGCGTCTATATGAACAGCGCCCGCGTCCTGAAGCTCGACCGGCCCGTCAGCAAGGTGATCGTCGGCAACTCGCAAGTCGCCGATGCGACTGTCGCGGATGCCCGCACGATTGTTCTCACCGGGCGCTCATACGGCACGACCAACCTCGTCCTTCTTGATGCCGACGGCAACGCCATCGTCGACGAGCGCATCCTGGTGTCGATCGACGAATCGAGCACGGTGCGCGTGTTCAAGTCGACAGAACGCACGGTCCTTTCCTGTACGCCGAACTGCGAAGAACACGCGACGACGGGCGCCACGCCATAAAGTGTACGAGATTTCCGTTGAGCGGGTTCGGCAAAGTGTAAAGATTCGGGAAACGGAAAATCAACATTTGACCCGTAGCCTTTGTCCATCTTTGGGGATGAACAGGCCATGACGAGCCACGACACAGATCGACATCATCAGGCTGAAAACAGCCGGCGGCCACGGTTCCGTCTATGGCGGAAGCTCGCGCGATCCAGGGATGGTGCAGCAGCGATCGAATTCGCGATCCTCGCAATCCCCTACTTCATGATCATCTTCGCGATCATCGAAACCTTTGTGGCCTTTGCCGCCGAACAACTGGTGACCAACGCGGTCAACACACTCGGACGACAGTTGCGTACCGGGCAGATCACCTACCAGCTGAACCGGCCTGATACCGACATGGACGTGCTGAAGTTCCGCAAGGCTTTCTGTGATGAAGTCGACATCATGATCCAGTGCTCGGAAACAGAGATCTCGACCCCGAGCAAGCTCTACATCGATGCCAGAACCTTCGCGACCTTCGGCGCCATCCCGAAAACCATCCCGCGGGCCTCGACGGACACCTTCTCCGACATCGATCCGACCAGTTTCAAATTCACGCCCGGCGGCCCTTCCACGATCAACATGCTGCGTGCCTATTATCGCTGGCAGGTGATCACCGATCTCATCCGCCCCTACATCACGACGATCCGACCATCTGACGGTTCGCTGCCGTCCGACTTCCTGATCGTGGCCACAACCGCGTTCCAGAACGAGAATTACCCATGACCGCAAGAGGCAGAGAGATATCGCTGTTCGCTCGTCTTCGGTTTGCGGGAGCAGCCGTCTCCGACACGCTGCGCCGCCTCGCTCGCGACCGGCAGGGCGTTGGCGGCGTCGAGTTTGCGATCATCGCGCCGATGCTCATCGTTCTCTATCTGATGGCCTTCGAGCTCACCATGGGCCTCAGTGTCGCCAAGAAGGCCTCGCTGGCGAGCAGCACGGTGGCAGATCTCGTCGCGCGCCAGGATACTGTGACCAAGACCTTTCTCACGACGATGTCCGACGTATCAGGCGCGATCTTCGTGCCCTATCCTTCCAACAACCTGGTGATCAAGATCAGCGGGATCAAGATCAATTCGGCCAAGGCAGCCAAGGTGGCCTGGTCCTGGTCGACGACCGGCATCGCACCCTATGCGGTGGGAACCGACGCGCCTGTCCCCTCCGACATGCTGGTGGAAGACACCTTCCTCATCCGCAGTGAACTCAGCGTGTCGCACGAATTGATGATGTATCTTCCTGGTCTCACGGGTACCGAGACGAAGAGCCTGACGCTCGCCCGGGAGTTCTATTTCCGCCAGCGTCTGGGCAAGGATGTTGCCTGCAGCGGCTGCTGAAGGGTATGTTTGCCAAGATCCCGGCAAGGCGCTAAGGATGCTGGCGAAGGCCGGCAGACCAACAAACCAGACCCGGCCGTGGGTTCCACATGGCACGCGCTTTCATATTCGTTCTCGATTCCTTCGGCATCGGTGGTGCTCCCGATGCGCCCGCCTATGGCGATGATGGCTCCGATACGCTTGGGCACATCGCCGAATTCTGTGCCGCCGGCGCCGGTGATCGCCAAGGCCTTCGCCAGGGCCCATTGACCCTGCCCAACATGTCCGCACTCGGCCTCCTGGCGGCCGCCAGGCTCGCAACCGGCAAGACGCCGGACGCCATGCCGATCCCAGAGCGGGTCTTCGGCCTCCACGGTGCCGCCAGTGAGGTCTCCGAAGGCAAGGACACGCCCTCCGGTCACTGGGAAATCGCCGGCACGCCTGTCATGTTCGACTGGGGTTACTTTCCGGAAGGCGACGAAGCCTTCCCCTCCGATCTCGTCGAGGCGATCTGCCGGGAGGCAAACCTGCCCGGCATCCTCGGCAATTGCCACGCCTCCGGCACGGAAGTGATCGGCCGCTTCGGTGAGGAACACATCCGCACCGGCAAGCCGATCTGCTACACGTCGACCGACTCCGTTTTCCAGATCGCAGCCCACGAAACCCATTTCGGCCTGCAACGTCTGCTCGACCTCTGCCAGATCGTACGCAAGCTTCTCGATCCCCTGAATATCGGCCGTGTGATTGCCCGACCCTTCATCGGCGAAACCGTCCAGACTTTCGAACGCACCGGCAATCGCCGCGACTATTCCGTCCTGCCCCCCGAACCGACCCTGCTCGATCGCCTGGTGGAAGCCGGCCGCAAGGTCCATGCCATCGGCAAGATCGGCGATATCTTCGCCCACCAGGGTGTCTCGCGCGTCATCAAGGCCAATGGCAACATGGCTTTGATGGATGCGACCCTCAAGGTCATGGATGAGGCGGAAGACGGCGATCTCGTCTTCACCAATTTTGTCGATTTCGACATGCTCTTCGGTCACCGTCGCGATGTGCCGGGATATGCTGCAGCGCTCGAAGCCTTCGATCGCCGCCTGCCGGAAGTCCATCGCAAGCTGAAGCCCGGCGACATTGTTCTCATGACGGCCGACCACGGCTGTGATCCCACCTGGCGCGGCACCGACCATACGCGCGAACGCGTTCCGATCATGTGCTTCGGCCCTGGCGTGCGCTCGCGCAACATCGGTGTCCGCAACACCTATGCCGATATTGGCGAAACCATCGCGGCGCATCTGGGGATTGCTCCTGGCCGCTACGGACGGAGCTTCCTGTGACGAAACGACTGAAAAAGGCCGAACTGCACTGTCATATCGAGGGTGCAGCACCACCGGCGCTGGCCCTGGCTCAGGCGCAAAAATACGGCATTGACGCTGCGACCTTCATGCACGAGGGCACCTACGCCTGGACCGATTTTGCCGAATTCATCAAGGCTTATGACCGTGTCGCCGCGCTCTTCCGCACCGAGGAGGACTATGCCCTTCTGACGGAGACCTATCTGCGCGAACTTGCAGCCGTCGACACGATCTACAGCGAGCTCATCGTCTCGCCTGATCACGGCGACCGCATCGGCCTCGGCGCTGACACCTATCTCTCCGGCATCACCGCCGGCATCGAGGCCGCAAAGGCTGCAACGGGCATCGAGGCCCGCATCATCGTCACCGGCGAACGCCATTTCGGCCCTGAAAGCGTCATTGCAGCTGCCGCATACGCCGCCCGCAGCAACAACCCGCTCGTCACGGGCTTCAACATGGCCGGCGAGGAGCGCATGGGCCGCGTCGCGGATTACGCCCGTGCCTTCGATATCGCCCGCGAGGCCGGCCTTGGCCTCACCATCCATGCCGGTGAAGTTTGCGGCGCTTTCAGCGTCACAGATGCCCTCGACATCGTGAAGCCCGCGCGGATCGGACACGGCGTCCGCGCCATCGAGGATCCGGACCTCGTCAGCCGCCTCGTCGATCTCGGCACAGTCCTCGAAGTCTGCCCGGGCTCCAACATCGCGCTCAATGTCTTCCCGGATTTCAAAAGCCACCCGCTGCGCAAGTTCCACGCGGCAGGTGTGAAAGTCTGCATCAATTCCGACGATCCACCCTTCTTCGGCACGTCGCTTGCCCAGGAATATGATTGGGCATCGAGCGAATTCGGCTTCACCGACGCGGAGATCGACGGCATGACGCGTACCGCGATCGAGGCGGCCTTCGTCGATGAGGAGACAAGGACGCGGCTTCTCGCCCGCCTGTGAGCCCGCGCCTGTTGAAGACCTGGCAAAATCCGGTATCGCTCTTGCAGGCGTCCAAGAGAATGTGAAAATAGAAACAAATCAGAAAACAAGAAAAGAAGGCTCGACCATGGACGGCGTAACAGTCATCGATCACCCCCTCGTGCAGCACAAGCTGACGATCATGCGCCGGAAGGAAACGTCGACCTCGAGCTTCCGCCGCCTCTTGCGGGAAATCTCCACGCTGCTCTGCTACGAGGTCACCCGCGATCTTGAGCTCACCATGGAGACGATCGAGACTCCGTTGACCGAGATGCAGTCGCCGATCCTCGAGGGCAAGAAGCTGGTCTTCGCCTCGATCCTGCGCGCCGGCAACGGCCTTCTGGAAGGCATGCTGGAACTGGTTCCTGCTGCCCGCGTCGCCCATGTCGGCGTTTACCGCGATCACGAGACACTGCAGGCCGTCGAATATTACTTCAAGGCGCCCGAAGCTCTGTCGGAGCGTCTGATCATTGTCGTCGACCCCATGCTCGCCACCGGCAATTCCTCGATCGCGGCGATCGAAAAGCTCAAGGAACGCGGCGCGAAGAACATCCGTTTCCTCTGCCTGCTGGCAGCACCGGAAGGCATCAAGAACTTCCACGCCGCCCATCCGGACGTGCCGATCTTCACCGCGTCGATCGACAGCCATCTCAACGAGAAGGGATACATCATGCCCGGCCTCGGCGATGCCGGCGACCGCATGTACGGGACGAAGTGATTTCTTAACCAGATTACAAGCTTTGGCGGCCCGAAACCCTGGTTTCGGGCCGTTTTGCATCGCCTGTTATCCCGTTTCGCGCGGCTGGCTGCTACGATCGGCGCATCGCTCAACGGGGGTCGCTGATGTTCGCTCGCACGCTGTTCACCGTCCTGACGCTCGCTCTGTCCGCCAGCCAGTGGCCGATAATCGCGGAGAAAGTCCAGGCAATGCTGGTCGAACGCGAGGCGACCGCTCCCCAAGAGATTGCAGCCAAGCCTTCGGCGACGCAAGCGGGTCAGACGGTCCTCACAATGGGACCAGGCGGTCACTACGCAGGCACGTTCAAGATGAACGGCAAGCCTGTCGACGCCATGGTCGATACCGGTGCCTCGCTGGTTGCAATCAATGTCTCCACCGCCCGCCGCCTAGGTTTCAGCCCGGCCGCGCTCGACTTCCGCTATCAGGTGAATACGGCCAACGGTTCCATCAAGGCCGCGCATATCGTGCTGGACCGCGTTGAGATCGGCAGCATCCGGGTTCGTGATGTCGACGCCTTTGTACTCGGCGACGAATCCCTGTCCTCAACATTGGTCGGCATGAGCTTCATGAAGAAGCTCAAGTCCTACACAGCCGAGAAGCAGACGCTGCGGATGATCCAGTAAGGCATTATGACCTTTACTCTGCGCCGATCCTGAGCCCGATCACCGGCGTGTCGGCCGGTTTCTTGTCCGATATGCGATAGCACGCGGCCACCGTTTTCGCGGCCTGAGTGGCTGCCGCCTCGTCATTTGCCCGAGCGAAGGCGATCGGCTCACCCTTTGCAACCTTGGTTCCCAGTGGCTTGAAGCCGGCGAGGCCCACGCCGTGGTCGATCTTGTCGCTCGGACGCTGGCGACCACCACCGAGCGAGACCACGGCGAGACCGAGCCCGCGCGTGTCGCAGGCGCTCAGATAACCGTCCTGCTCTGCAAGAACGGCCACCTCGACCTTGGCGCGGGGAAGGTAGGTCTCCGCCCTCTCCATGAAGTCTGCAGGTCCGCCAAGTTCGCTGACCATTTGGCCGAAGATCTCCGCAGCCTTTCCGGACGTGAGAACCTCGCTGCAACGGCGCAGCGCCACCGTCTGATCGGTCTCCACGCCGGCATTGACCAGCATCTCGGCGCCGAGTGCCAGGGTGACCTCTTCGAGCCGCGTACCGCTCTTCCGGCCTTTCAGAAAATCGACGGCATTCTGAACCTCGATGGCATTGCCGGCACAGTCGGCAAGCGGCTCGTTCATGTCGGTCAGAAGTGCCGTGGTCTTGACGCCAGCCCCATTGGCCACCCTGACCAGAGAGCGCGCCAACGCCTCGGCATCCTCGGCCTTCGCCATGAAGGCGCCATTGCCGACCTTGACGTCCAGCACGAGGCTTTCGAGCCCGGCGGCCAGTTTCTTGGAAAGGATGGAGGCGGTGATGAGGGGGATGGATTCGACCGTCGCCGTCACGTCGCGGATCGCATAGAGACGCTTGTCGGCCGGCGCCAGATCCCCCGTCTGGCCGATGATCGCGCAGCCGGCGCGATCCACCGTCCGGCGGAAGGTGACATTGTCGGGCATCACATTGTAGCCGGGGATCGACTGCAGCTTGTCGAGCGTCCCGCCGGTATGGCCAAGGCCACGTCCAGAAATCATCGGTACGGCAAGGCCGCAGGCTGAGACGATCGGTGCCAGCATCAATGAGACATTGTCGCCCACACCACCGGTGGAATGTTTGTCTGCGACGGGTCTTCCAACGCCGGCCCAGGACAACACCTCGCCCGAATCGCGCATCGCAAGCGTCAGTGCCACGATCTCGTCCGGCGTCATGCCCCGAAAGAACACCGCCATGGCGAATGCCGCGACCTGTCCCTCGGAAATCGTCTCTCGGGAAAGCCCCTCGATGAAGCCGGTAATCTCGTCCCGGCTGAGGGTTCCGCCATCACGCTTGCGCCGGATGATCTCTTGGGGAAGCATGGTTCAATACCCCGATGCCACGGTAGGTGACTGCGCGCCGGAAAGAACGGCCAGAATGTCGTCGAGCAGGCCCGAAGCCCCGAAGCGGAATGTCGATGGCATCACCCAGTCCTCACCCATGATCGTATCGGCGAGCCTCAGGTAATGGCCGGCATCCGCCACCGTCGAAATGCCACCGGCCGGTTTGAAGCCCACCTTCCGGCGGCTGTCGCGGATCGCCTGCAGCATGATGTCGGCCGCTTCGAGCGTCGCATTGACGCCAACCTTGCCGGTCGAGGTCTTGATGAAGTCGGCCCCGGCCGCGATCGAAAGATCGGAGGCACGGCGGATCAGAGAGATATCCTTGAGTTCACCCGTCTCCAGGATCGTCTTCAGGATCGCCGGGCCACAGGCGCCCTTGACCGCCGAAACCATGTCGGTCACAGCCTGCGCGTCGCCCTTGGCGAGCGCCCGGTAAGGGATCACGAGGTCGATGTCGTCGGCACCGTCTGCCACGGCATCCCGCGTCTCCGCCAGCACGTCTTCTGTCTTCATCTCTCCTGAGGGAAAGTTGACGACGGTCGCGATACGGATCGGGCTATCGGGGCCGAGTAGCGTACGGGCCTGCATGACGAAGCGCGGCCAGATGCAGATCGCAGCCGTTGGGCCGAAGGCGCTCTGGGCGCGCGCGCAGAGCGTCACGATCTGGTCGGGCGTGCAGTCGTCCTTCAGATTTGTGAGGTCGAGCAGCGAAAGCGCCCGCGATGCGACAGCGCGCAATTCTTGATTATTCAATGTCATTTCCTCCGCCGATCATCCGCTTCAGGATGGTGGCCAGACGGGTGCCGCCGATCGGCGCCATGTCCTTGGTTTCGTCGTGGCTCAGCTCGCCACCTGTCATGCCTGCCCCATAATTGGTGATCACGGAGGCGGCCGCAACCCTCATGCCGTAGAAACGGGCGAGAATGACTTCCGGCACGGTTGACATGCCAACCGCGTCGGCACCGAGCACGCGTGCCATCCGGATCTCTGCCGGTGTTTCGAAGCTCGGGCCGGAGAACCACATGTAGACACCCTGAGATAGCGGCACGCCCACGGCTTCCGCTGCCGCCCGCATCGCTGTCTGCAGCTCGGCATCATAGGCCGAGGTCATGCCCACGAAGCGCCCGTCGCTCGGCTCGCCGATCAGCGGGTTCTTGCCCGAGAAGTTGATGTGATCGGTGATCTGCATGACCGAGCCCGGGGGCATGTCCTCGCGCAGAGACCCGGCCGCATTGGTCAGAATCAGCGTTGTCACGCCAAGCCCCTTCAGCACGTCGATCGGGATGCGCATCGCGGTCGGATCGCCATGTTCATAGTAGTGCACGCGGCCCGCCATCATGATCACGGGCGTCTGGCCCAGCATGCCGGCGACCAGCTCGCCCGCATGGCCGGAAACCGCGCTCAGGGGAAAGCCGGGAAGCTCCGAATAGGGAACACGCACGGCATCCCGCACCTCGTTCACCAGCGAGCCCAGGCCGGATCCGAGCACGATTGCATGGCGCGGCATGAGCCCATTCAGGCGCTCCACGAGTAGATCCACCGCAGGCTTCATCCGAGCACGTCCGTCTTGAAGCTGAGCGGCAGAAGTTCGTCCATGGTCATGGCCTTCTGTACGCCGGCCTCATCGCAGAGATAGATCTTGGTGTCGGCGGATGCGAATTCAGAGATCTTCTGCCGGCAGCCGCCACAGGGCGGGCAAAGGGCCAGCTTCTCGGCGATCACGGCCATTTCGACAATCTTTCTGCCCCCGCCCATGATCATGCAGCCGATTGCGGTCGGCTCGGCACACCAGCCCTGCGGGAAGGAGAGGTTCTCGATATTGGCGCCGGTATAGATGCGGCCGTCATCCGCACGGATCGCAGCGCCCACCGGAAATTTGGAATAGGGCGCATGCGCATGTTTCATTGCGTCGCGCGCAGCTTCGAAAAGATCATGCGCCATGATCAACGCTCCTTGGAATAGGCGACGCCACCAGCCTTCGGCGGATTGGCAGAGCCGATGAAGCCTGCAAGCAGAATACAGGTGAGGATATAGGGCAGCGCCTGGAAGAGCTGGACCGGCACTTCGCCGATGACCGGGATCTCCTTGCCCTGCATGAAGTTTGCAAGCGCATCGAGGAAGCCGAACAGCAGGCAGGCGAACATGACGGGCACCGGCTTCCACTTGGCGAAGATGAGGGCCGCGAGCGCGATGAAGCCCTTGCCTGCCGACATGTCCTTGATGAAGGCTGCCGACTGGGCGATCGCGAGATAGGTGCCGGCAATTCCGCAGAGAAGGCCGGCCATCAGCACGGCCCGGTAGCGCAGGAAGGTGACGGAAATGCCGGCCGTATCGACGGCACCCGGGTTTTCACCGACGGCGCGAAGGCGTAGGCCGAAGCGCGTGCGATAGAGCACCCACCAGGAGATCGGTACTGCCAGGAAGGCGATGTAGGTGAGGATATTGTTGCCCGAGATGACGTTCGAATAGAGCGGCCCGACAAAGGGCACGTCCCGCATCACGTCGGCACCCGGCAGGATGATCGGTGAAAAGCGGGCGTCACCCGAAATCTGCGGGGTGCGGCCACCCTGGCCGAACCAGGCCTGCCCAAGCACGACGGTGAGGCCTGCTGCGACGAAGTTGAGCGCCACGCCGGAGACAATCTGGTTGCCGCGATTGGTGATCGAGGCAAAGCCGTGGATCAGCGAGAAGACGAGCGAGATGGCGATACCGGAGAACAGGCCGAGCCAGGCCGAACCGGTGAGATAGGCAACGCAGGCCGCCGCGAAGGCCGCCGCCAGCATCTTGCCCTCCAGCCCGATGTCGAAGACGCCGGCCCGTTCGGAATAGAGGCCGGCGAGCGCAGCCAGGATCAGCGGGATCGACAGACGGATCGTCGAGCCAAGGATGCTGATGAGCATGTCGAATGATTCCATGGTCGCGTCCTCAGGCCTTTGTCAGTGTCTGGTAGATGCGCACGATCATCGGGCGGCACATGAATTCGAGTGCGCCGGCAAACAGGATCACCAGACCCTGGATGACCACGATCATCTCGCGGGTGATGTTGGGCATGTCGAACGAAAGCCAGGCTCCGCCCTGGTAGAGAATGCCAAACAGGATGGCAGCAAGCACGATGCCGAGCGGATGGTTGCGTCCCATCAGCGAGACTGCAATGCCGACGAAGCCGGCGCCCGCCACGAATTCCACCTGCAGGCGGGCCGAGGCCCCGAGCACAGGGTTGAGCGCCATCATGCCGGCGAGACCACCCGAGATCAACATGGTGATGATAACGATCTTCACATAGGGGATGCCGGCATAGGCGGCGGCCGACCGGCTGATTCCAAGTGTTCGCATCTCGTAACCGAGTTTGGTGCGCCAGATCAGCACCCAGACCAGAACGCACATCACGAGTGCGATCAGGAAGGACACGTTGAACGGTGCAGGCCCGAGCTTGCCACCGAACATCGCGATCAGCCAATCCAGCTTGGGCAACTGGCCACCCTCGAGGAAAGTGCGGGTCTCGGGCGCCATCTTGCCAGGAACGATCAGCACGTTGACCAGCAGGTAAACCATCAGCGCTGCGCCGATGAAATTGAACATGATGGTCGTGATGACGATATGGCTTCCACGTTTGGCCTGCAGCCAGGCCGGGATCAGCGCCCAGGCCGCGCCGAAAAGGGCGGCTGCCATGATCGCGAACGGCATGGTGACATACCACGGGACGTACTGGTCGAGTGCCAGAGCGGCAAGCGCCGCCCCCAGGCCGCCGAGATAGGCCTGGCCTTCGGAGCCGATGTTGAACAGGCCGGCATGATAGGCAACCGCGACGGAGAGCCCGGTGAAGATGAAGTTCGTCGCATAGAACAGGGTGAAGCCAATGCCTTCGCCGCTGCCAAGTGCGCCTTCCAGCATCAGCTTGAGCGCCTCCCAGGGGTTCTCGCCGATGATCCACACCACCAGGCCCGACACCAGGAAGGCGAGCGTGAGGTTGATCAGCGGCAGCAGCGCATAATTGATCCAGTTCGGAAGGGGTACGGATGCAGTGCTCATCAAATCCTCAAGCGGCAATACCGGCCATCATCAGGCCGAGTGTCTGTTCGCCTGTGTCAGGCGTCTTCTCTCCGACGACCTTGCCGGCAAACATGACCAGGATACGGTCGGAGAGCGAGCGGATTTCGTCCAGTTCGACGGAGACGAGCAGCACGGCCTTGCCGGCGTCGCGCGTCTCGACGATCCGCTTGTGAATGAATTCGATCGCACCGATATCGACGCCACGGGTCGGCTGGCCGACGATCAGGAGCTTCGGGTCGCGCTCGATCTCGCGGGCAACAACGATCTTCTGCTGGTTGCCGCCCGAGAAATTGGCGGTCTTGAGCCGCGGGTTCGGCGGCCGGATGTCGTATTTCTCGATCTCCTCGGCCGCCCCCTTGCGGATCAGGTCGGGGTTCAGGAACGGGCCTTTGCCATAGCGCTCGTCGCGGTGATAGCCGAGGATGGCGTTCTGGCTCTCCTCGAAGGGAAGCACCAGGCCCATGTGATGGCGGTCTTCCGGAATATGAGCAATGCCGATGCCACGCAGCTCCGCCGGATCAAGTCCGGCAACATTCTGGCCGTTGATCCAGACCTCGCCGGAGGTGGGCTTGCGGATGCCGGTGATCGCCTCCAGCAATTCGCTCTGACCATTGCCGGCCACGCCCGCGATCCCGACGATTTCGCCCGAGCGAACGTCGAAGGAGACGTCGTCGACCATGACGACACCACGGCCGTCCTTGACGGTCAGGTTGCGCACCGAGAGGAAAATTTCGCCCGGATTGGCCGGCTGCTTTTCCACATGCAGGAGCACGCGGCGGCCGACCATCAGTTCTGCAAGTTCCTCGACGGTCGTCTCCGACGTCTTGCGGGTTGCGACCATTTCGCCGCGGCGCATGACGGATACCGTATCGGTGATCGCCATGATCTCGCGCAGCTTGTGGGTGATCAGGATGACCGTCTTGCCCTGATCGCGCAGCACGCCGAGGATCTTGAACAAGTGGTCGGCTTCGGCCGGGGTCAAAACGCCGGTCGGCTCGTCGAGAATAAGGATCTCGGCGCCACGATAGAGCGCCTTCAGGATTTCAACGCGCTGCTGCAGGCCAACGGGCAGTTCCTCGACAATCGCGTCGGGATCCACTTCCAGTTCGTAGTCTTCCTCTAGCTTCTTCAGCGATGTGCGCGCGGCATCCGTGCCCTTGCCGAGCAGGGCGCCGCCTTCCGCGCCGAGCATCAGGTTTTCGAGCACGGAGAAATTTTCGACCAGCATGAAGTGCTGGTGCACCATGCCGATCCCGGCGCTGATGGCGGCCTGGCTGTCCTTGATCGTGATCGGCTTGCCGTCGATATGGATGGATCCGTGATCGGCCTGGTAGAAGCCGTAGAGGATCGACATCAGCGTCGACTTGCCTGCGCCGTTTTCACCGATGATGCCGTGGATCGAACCCTTGGCGACCGTCAGATTGATGTTCTTGTTGGCATGCACCGCGCCGAACTTCTTGTCGATGCCGATCAATTCGATCGCGGGTGCCTGGTTCGCTGCACTCATTCCGGTCCCCCAGACATACAATAAGGGCGCAAGACGACACTGGAGCCGTCCTGCGCCCGGATTTCAGATCACTTCGGGCAGGAATTGTCCGACATGTAGTCATGGACCTTGATGGTGCCCGCAGCGATGTCGGCCTTGGCCTTCTCGACGGCAGCCTTCATCTCTTCGGTGATCAGCTTGGCATTGTTGTCGTCCAGGGCATAGGCGACACCCTCCTGAGCAACGCCGAGAACCTGCAGGCCAGGCGTGAACTTGTCGTTCTTCGAGTCCGCGTAGGCGTTGTAGACAGCGAGGTCGACGCGCTTGACCATGGAGGTCAGAACCGAACCCGGGTGCAGGTGGTTCTGATTGGAGTCGACGCCGATCGACAGCTTGCCATTGTCGGCAGCCGTCTGCAGCACGCCGAGACCGGTGGCGCCGGCTGCCGCGTAGACGACATCTGCGCCCTGGTCGATCTGGTTCTTGGTGAGCTCACCGCCGCGAACCGGGTCGTTCCAGGCAGCGCCCGTCGTGCCCGTCATGTTCTGGAAGACCTGGATGTCGGCCTTGGCCGCACGTGCGCCCTGCTCGTAGCCGCAGGCGAACTTGCGGATCAGCGGGATGTCCATGCCGCCGACGAAGCCGACCTTGCCGGTGGTCGATGCCATGCCGGCGAGCAGGCCAACGAGATACGAACCTTCTTCTTCCTTGTAGACGACCGAGCGGACATTCGGCTTGTCGACGACCGAGTCGACGATCACGAATTGCGTGTCCGGGAATTCGGCGGAGACCTTTTCGACGGCCGAGGTCCAGGCGAAGGAAACGGCGACGATCGGGTTGAAGCCGCGCGAAGCGAAGTTGCGGATCGCCTGTTCGCCCTGCGTGTCGCTGGTCGGCTCGAAATCGCGGTAGTCGACGCCGGTTTCGGCCTTGAACTTCTCGGCGCCACCGTAGGCGGCTTCGTTGAAGGATTTGTCGAACTTGCCGCCCGTGCCGTAGACCAGCGCCGGCTTGACATCGGCCGCAAGCGCGGTCGCCGACATCGCGGCCAAGGCAAAGAGACTGAGGAGGGTTTTCTTCATAATGCAGCCCTGTTGTTGCTATTGATCTTGTTGGGTCCTCCCGCAAGCCTTTCCTGAAGAGAAAGACATGTCTGCGGAACCGCCGCCCCCTGTCTCGGAGGTCTTGGCTGGCGATCATCCTTGCATGGCTGGTATGAAAATTCACCAGATTTTTTTCATCTGGTAAAAATTCACAAGTCTGCTGAATTTTCAGTGCCCGGCGCTGAAAACTCAGTCAGATCAATGTGATTTCTGCTGCCCCTTTGGGCATTTGCCCTCAGGCGGCAGGTGTGATCGGACAGGAAACACCCGTGCCGCGCAACCCACAATAGCCGTTCGGGTTCTTCGCCAGATACTGCTGGTGATAATCTTCCGCATAATAGAATGGGCCAGCCTGGGCGATCTCCGTCGTCACCCGGCTGTTGCGACCGGCCGTGACCAGCGCATCCTGGAACCGGTCGCGCACGGCGACGGCAACCGCCATGTCCTCCTCGTCCTCCACATAGAGGGCCGAGCGATAGGTGGTGCCGATATCATTGCCCTGACGCATGCCCTGGGTCGGATCATGGGCTTCGAAGAAGATCTTGAGCAGGCCCTCCAGCGAGATTGTCGCGGGATCATAGACCACCTTGACCACTTCGGTATGGCCGGTAAGGCCGGTGACGGTTTCCTGATAGGTCGGGTTGGGCGTGATCCCGCCCTGATATCCGGCGACGGTCAGGTGCACGCCGGGCGTCTGCCAGAGCAGACGTTCGGCACCCCAAAAACAACCCATGCCAAGATAGATGGTCTTCATGCCGTCAGGCGTGGGGGCCTTGAGCGGAAGGCCGGAGATGAAATGCGTGGACGCCGTCGGGATCGGCTCGGAGCGGCCGGGAAGGGCGTTATCTGCCGTGGGCATCACAGTCTTCTTGTTGAACATGTCGATCAGGAACATCTGCTACCTCCTGGGCCGCATGTCGGCCCGCTTCTTCTCATTTATGCAGTTAAGCCCGAAGGCGAATTGTCGAATGCGGCATTATTTGCAGTTCCGGCCAATGGGTCGCTGGTCGCAGGCTGTGGCTGAAACGGACACAGCGCGGTTCTTGCCGCTGCATGACCCCACCCTTCAAGGCGGTCTTCATCAAATCAGGCGGCGAAACGCCCGGCGGCAGACGGTTTCTTGTAGCCGATCACCCAGAATGCCAGCGCCAGTACGAGACAGGCGGCGAAAGCCGGTTGCGGCAGAACCACATCGCGCAGCGCAAGCCAGGCACCATCGCCGAACCTTTGCTCGACCATGCCTTCGAGCGCCATGAGCGAGCCCGGATGTGCGTCGATCCAGGCCTCCGAGAGAGGGGTGATGATGACCTGCGACGCCGATACCGACGCGATCGAATCCACGACGCCGAACACGACGCCGACGCAAAGCGCAAGCAAACTCAAGATCCTGAACAGGAATCGCACGATCAATGTCTCCGGCTGAGGCCCGGCACGGCCTCCAACCCGCCGCGCTCGGCCTTATAGATAGGGAATTGTCGGCTGATGTCAAAATTCTGATAGATTTCGGTTGATCCGCCGGAATTCCTCGGTATATATCGCGCCCGACCAACCGCGGTGATTTTTCCCCCGCGATCCCCCTGGACAGGTGGCCGAGTGGTTTAAGGCGCACGCCTGGAACGCGTGTGTGCGTGAAAGCGTACCGTGGGTTCGAATCCCACCCTGTCCGCCATACAATTCAGAAAAAGCTGTTTTTGCAGATTGCGCTGAGCGAGCCGTTTAGCCGCTGTTCGCAATCCCCGCACGGATACGGAAACCATCGATCTGCCATTCGCGGCCGATGAGTGTCGATCTTGAATGCCAGCAGTGGAGCGGAAACCCGCAGTCATGGCCTTCTCCACAATCAATTGGCGGACCTGGCAAAAAATATCCGGCGAACAGGATTTGCACCACGGGGGAGATTGCGCCCGTTGGAGCAGCAAGGGCACGCCCACGGCGTTGCCGGCCGATCTCACCAGCATCGGAACAGTTCTATTGTCATATTCTCGACCGGAAGCCATGCCATCTCCGCTCCCATTGCCAGGAATTGACGCATCCTGCGCGGTCGGCGCACCGCTCCGGCCCGAAGCAGAGCCGTGTGCGTGAGGTCCACGCATTCGCTTCGATTGCAGCGATACCTTCCCCCTGCTAGCGTCAGTTTCGGCGATCGCGCCGGATTGTGGAGAATGAACCAATGTCGGTTGAAGAGGGAACGAAAAAGCCGCGGCTGAAGATCGGCTTCGTGCTGTCACGGTCCTTCACGCTCTCCGCCTTTGCGCTCTTCATCGACACCATCCGGCTCGCCAGCGACCAGTATGATCGTTCCGGCCGCGTGCTCGCCGATTGGCAGGTCATCGGCAGCACGCGCCACCTCATCACCTCCAGCTGCGGGGTGCAGGTCGCGCCCACCAGCGATTTCGTCGATCCCAGCCGCTTCGACTATATCGTCGTGGTCGGCGGCCTGCTCGGCCGTCAGCCGGCCGTGGACGATCAGACCATCGCCTTCCTGAGGAAGGCCGAGGCGCAGAAAGTCCCGCTGATCGGGCTTTGCACCGGCACCTTCATCCTCGCCGAAGCCGGATTGATGAAGAACCACCAGACCTGTGTCAGCTGGTTGCATTATCAGGAGTTTCGCGATCGATTCCCCGATCACGAGGTGCGCTCCGACCGCCTGTTCAATCTCGATCGCCGCCGTGGCTCCTGTGCCGGTGGCAGCAGTTCCGCCGATCTCGCTGCCTTCATCGTCCGGCAGTATCTCGGCCACGACGCCGAGCGCAATGCGCTGGAAGTGCTGCAGATCGAAAAGGCCCGCACGAACAAGGACATCCAGGTCCGCAGGCCATTGACCATCGACTGCGACGATCCAAGATTGAAGGCGGTGCTGATCCTGATGGAACAGAGCCTGGAAAACGAGCTGACCATCGACCAGCTCGCGCGCTCCGTCGGCCTGTCGCGCCGCCAGCTGGAGCGCCTCTTCGCCCAGAAGATCGATGTCTCCCCGGCCCGTATCTATACCAAGTTGCGCATGGAGCGTGCCAAGATGCTGGTCACCCAGACCAATGCTTCGCTGATCGACATTGCGCTCCAGGTCGGCTTCCAGAACACGTCCCATTTTACCCGCGTCTTCAAGGGCACCTATGGCCGCACGCCTGGCCAGATGCGCAGCCATCCCGCCGCCTGAGCCGGGTGCTGTACGTCAAGAGGCGCCTGTTCCAGGCCGCCCTGTTTCGGCGTTTCCGCTCGCATCGAAACGGCGTTGCATCACCGCTTGTGAGCGGCCTGACTGAATGCTAGTCAAGCGCGGCTGTCGGGGGATGGAATGACGGAAACGGGCGTCCGTATGAGCTTTGACCGAGCGATACGCATGATCTGCGTCGTCGCGATGGTCCTGCTCGGCCTCGCCCATCGACCGGTCTTGGCACCCGCACAGCAATTCTCCCCGGATGAAATTGCCACCCTGACCCTGCCGGATGGCAGCCTGCCCGAACTCTGCCTGCCGTCGGATGATGGCAGGGGCAAGACGCACGCCGCCGCCTCCGCTTGTGAAGCCTGCCGCATCTCGACCGCGGTTCTGCTCCCGTCGCCCGCCGATGCCGTCGGCACGCGTATGGCCATGGCCGCCACCGTCGTTCTGCCGCAGCCGGCAGAGGCGCATCACCGCCAGCTGTTCCCGCCCGATACCCATCCTCGCGCACCGCCCGTCACCGCCTGATCGAAGGTCATGGCCGGCGCATCCCTGCGTCCGGCCGTTGTTGTCGTCAGGCCGGTGAGGTTGCAAGCCCTGCAACTCCGGTCGAAAACGGATGTCTGTCTTGCTGCAAATCCTCCCCGATCGCGGGCCGTCGCCTGATCTCCCCTTGCGTCTCCCGCCATCTCCAAACGCCCCCGCACCACGCCCTGACCGGCCTGCGGCGATCTCGTCGCCGCGTTCGCTCCGCAACAACTTTGGGGCATCGCGGCCGGCAATCGCCTGCTTTCCCACTCAACCCTCCTCAACCAGTCGAGACCCAGGATGACCATCGTTTCCGATCTCTCCCCCGCCCAGGCGCACGGCGCCGCCGTGTCGCGCCGTTTCTACATCACCGCCTGGCGCTGGCATTTCTATGCCGGCCTCTATGTGGCCCCCTTCCTGCTGATGCTCGCCGTCACCGGCCTCGTCATGCTCTGGACCGCCACGATCTTCGGCCGTGACGGCGAAAAGACCTTCGTCGTCACGCCCCGGTCGACGATGACCGGTGTGTCCGCCCAGGCCGAAGCCGCCATCCGCGAAATCCCTGGCCAGATCGTGCAGTACATCGCACCGCGACACCCCGACCAGGCCTCGCTCTTCCGGATCAATCAGGCAGACGTCTCTTTCATGGTCGCCGTCGATCCCTACAAGGCGGAGACCCTCGGCTATTGGGAACGTCGCGACGGCCTTTATGATCTGGCCAGCACCATTCACGGTTCCCTCATGATCGGCGATCTGGGAGATCGACTGATCGAAATCGCCGCCGGCTTCGGCATCATGCTCGTCGTCACCGGCCTCTATCTGTGGTGGCCGCGCGACGGTCGCAGCATCAGATCTGTCCTCGTTCCGCAATTGTCGGCGAAGGGCCGGCCGCTGTGGAAATCACTGCATATGTCGATCGGCTTCCATGCCTCGCTCTTCCTGGTCGTCTTCCTCATTTCGGGCCTGACCTGGGCCGGCATCTGGGGCGAGAAGATGACCCAGGCCTGGAGCACGTTTCCGGCAGAGAAGTGGGACAATGTCCCCCTTTCGGACAAAACCCATGCCAGCATGAACCATGGTGGCGTCAAGGAAGTCCCGTGGACGCTGGAGCAGGCGCCGATGCCGGCCTCCGGCTCTGCGGCGGGCGTCACGGGCACGCCGGAAGGACAGCCCGTCTCGCTGGATGCCATCGTCGCGCTCGCTCGCAATCTCGGCTTCGACCAGCGGTTCCAGCTGGCTTTCCCGGGTGATGACACGGCAGTCTGGACGATTGCCCGCGACACGATGAGCAATGACAGCGCCAATCCGCTCATGGACCGCACCGTGCATGTCGATCAGTATACCGGCCGCGTGCTCGCCGATGTCGGCTTCACTGACTACGGCCTCGCCGGCAAGGCCATGGCGGCGGGCATCGCCTTCCATGAAGGCGACCTGGGGCTCTGGAACCTCATCCTGGTGACGGTTCTTTGCCTGGCGATCATCTTCCTGTCGGTCAGTGGCATCGTCATGTGGTGGAAGCGCCGCCCGAAGAATGCGGCCCGGTTGATGGCGCCCGTTGTCGTCGAGCCCGGTGCCCTCTGGAAGACCGGTGCCTTCGTCATGCTGGTGACGGCGCTGCTCTTCCCGCTCTCTGGCGCCGTTCTCATCACGGTTCTTCTGCTGGATCTCCTGGTGCTGCGCCACGTCAAGCCCCTGAAAAGGGCCCTGAACTGATCAATGCGACGCCCTGGAAACGGGGCGTCGCACCACTCCGGGCATTTTTCCAAAAAAAGATTGGAACAATGGAACTGCTCACGCATTTGCATGGTAAGCGACGGTGTGCCGGCGATCGACGATCGGCGTGCCGGCGCGCTTTTGTTTGGTCTTTCAACGGAGGTTTCAGCCCAGTTCATGTGTGGCATTTGTGGAGAAGTGAGATTCGATGGTGCATCGCCATCGGTAGCGGCGGTTTCGATCATGGCGGATGTTCTGGCCCCAAGAGGGCCGGATTCGGCCGGCGTGATAGTCAGGGGCAATGTCGGGCTCGGTCACCGACGATTGCGCATCCTCGACCTTTCCGACAAGTCGCAACAGCCCATGGTCGATCCCGACCTCGGCCTCTCGCTTGTCTTCAACGGCTGCATCTACAATTTCCGTGAACTGCGCGGCGAACTGGAAGCCAAGGGCTACCGCTTCTTCTCCGATGGCGACACAGAAGTCATCCTGAAGGCCTGGCATGCCTGGGGTCCGGACTGCGTGTCCCGCTTTCACGGCATGTTCGCCTTTGCCATCCACGAGCGCGATACCGGCCGTGTGGCCATGGCGCGCGACCGTTTCGGCATCAAGCCGCTTTATCTGGCCGAAGTTTCGGGTGGCCTGCGCTTCGCCTCTTCGCTGCCGGCCCTCGTCAAGACCGGTGGGGTCGATACCGCCATCGATGTCACGGCGCTTCATCACTACATGACCTTCCACGCCGTCGTTCCGCCGCCGCGGACGATCTACAAGGGTGTGCGCAAGCTGCCCCCGGCGACCGTCAGGGTCTACCAGGCCGATGGCAGCTTTGAGGACAAGCGCTACTGGGATCCGGCCTATACGCGTCGGGCCGAAGATGCGCGCATGAGCCGCGAGGACTGGCAGCAGCAATTGCTCGATGGCCTGCGTCTCGCCGTCAAGCGCCGGATGATCGCCGACGTACCCGTCGGCGTCCTGCTCTCCGGCGGCGTCGATTCCAGCCTGATCGTCGGGCTCCTGGCCGAGGCCGGGCAGACGGGGTTGATGAGCTTTTCGGTCGGCTTCGAGGAAGCCAATGGCGAAAAAGGCGACGAATTCGTCTATTCCGATCTGATCGCGAAGCATTTCGGAACCGACCATCACAAGATCTTCGTGCCTTCCGCCGATCTCATGGGCGCGCTGCCCGGCACCATCGCTGCCATGTCCGAGCCAATGGTCTCCTACGACAACGTCGGCTTTTATCTGCTGTCGAAGGAAGTCTCGAAACACATCAAGGTGGTGCAATCGGGCCAGGGCGCCGATGAAGTCTTTGGCGGTTATCACTGGTATCCGCCGCTCGTCGGCTCCACCGATGTCGTCGCCGATTACGGCCGCGCCTTCCGGGATCGCTCGCACGAAACCTTGCAGACCCAGCTGCAGGATCGCTGGATTGCCGATCGCGACGTCAGTGGCGACCTGCTGCGCGAACATCTTCTGCGCTCCGGTGCCGATAGCCCTGTCGATCAGGCGCTGCGCCTCGACAGCAATGTCATGCTCGTCGACGACCCGGTCAAACGGGTCGACAACATGACCATGGCCTGGGGCCTGGAGGCGCGTGTCCCCTTCCTCGACCACGAACTGGTCGAACTTGCCGCCCGCATTCCCCCCGAGGAAAAGCTGCGCGATGGTGGCAAGGGCATACTGAAGGATGTCGCCCGCAAGGTCATCCCCTCGGAGGTCATCGACCGCAAGAAGGGTTACTTCCCGGTCCCGCAGCTGAAATACATTGCCGGCCCCTATCTCGACATGCTCCGCGACGCCCTGTCATCGAAGGCGGCACGCGAGCGCGGCCTCTTCCGGCAGGACTATATCGATCGTTTGGTGGCCGATCCCGCCTCGCATATCACGCCGCTGCAGGGTTCCGAACTCTGGCAGATCGGACTTCTCGAAATGTGGTTGCAGGCCCAGGAGAACTGACGTGAGCAAGGCAGAGAAAAAGCCCGCCACTCCGCCGCGTAAGGCAAGGCGCGGCAAGGCTGTCTCTCATCGACTGACCCGCCTCCGGACACCCGGGGGCGGCAGCCAGGGCTCGGCCAGCCGATCCGCGGAAACGGCCGGGCGCAACCGCAATGTCGCCCTGGACTGCGGCTGGGGGCGTCTCCTTTTCACACCGACTTTCGACCGCTATGAGGATCTTCTCGCAGCCCTGCGTGAAGAAGCACCTGATACGCGCGACATCGCCTTCCACGTCGGCGACCCCCATGTCCTCCTCGCCCAGGCTCCCCAGGAAATCTTCCTCGATCCGTCACATACCTTCCGGCTCGACCTATCGACCTATCGTGCCGGTGGCCGCCGCCCCAAGGGCGTCACCATCCGGCGTTTCTCGTCAGAAAGCGATGCTGCGGGCATCAACGCGGTCTATGCGAACTGCGGCATGGTCCAGGTGCGCGAGGATTTCTTCGCCGGCGAGCGCGACAACAGGCCGGTGACCTATTTCGTCGCGCAGGACGATATGACCGGCGAGATCGTCGGAACCATCACCGGCATTGACCACCACCGCCTGTTCGACGACCCGGAACGCGGTGCCTCGCTCTGGTGCCTCGCGGTTCACCCCCAGGCTCGCCAGCCGGGCATCGGCGAAGGCCTGGTGCGCATCCTCGCCGAACATTTCCATGCGCGGGGCCTCGCCTATCTCGATCTCTCGGTCCTGCATGACAACGACAAGGCGATCGGACTGTATGAAAAGCTCGGCTTCCGCCGCGTGCCGCTCTTTGCGGTGAAACGCAAAAACGCCATCAACGAGAAATTCTTTGCCCAGCCTGTCGAAGGCTATGAGGCACTCAACCCTTATGCCCGCCTGATCGTCGATGAGGCGCTGCGCTGCGGCATTCATGTCGAGGTAACAGACGCCGAAGGCGGTTTCTTCCGTCTGAGCCATGGCGGGCGCAGCATTCACTGTCGCGAAAGCCTCTCGGATCTTACCTCCTCGGTCGCCATGTCGATCTGCGATGACAAGGCGGTCACTCGCCGCTTCGCCGAGGCAGCCGATCTCAGCGTGCCGGCGCAGCTCTCTGCGGATGCACCCGACGCCGAAAAGCAGGCATTTCTGGAAAAGCACCTCAAGCTGGTGGTCAAGCCCGCCCGCGGAGAGCAGGGCCGAGGCATTTCGGTCGGCATCTCTTCGATGGAGGCATTGCAGGCCGCAATCCGTCAGGCCCGTCAGGTCTGCGACCGCGTGCTTCTGGAAGCCTGTTTCGAAGGCGAGGACCTGCGCCTCGTCGTCATCGATTACAAGCTCGTTGCCGCCGCCGTCCGTCGTCCACCGCGCGTGATCGGCGATGGTCGCACTTCGATCCGCAAGCTGATCGACCAGCAGTCTCGCCGCCGGGCTGCCGCGACAGGGGGAGAGAGCCGCATCCCTGTGGATGCCGAGACAAAGCGATGCCTTGCCGAGCAGGACCTCGATCTCGAAAGTGTGCTCGAAGAGGGCCGCGAGATTACCGTGCGAAAGGCGGCCAATCTCCATACCGGCGGCACGATCCATGATGTCACGACAACCGTCCATCCCCGGCTCGTCGAAGCCGCTTGCCGGATCGCCAAAGCGATCAAGATCCCGGTCGTCGGCATCGATTTCATGGTCCATGATCCTGCCGAACCCGACTATGTTTTCATTGAGGCCAATGAGCGCCCCGGGCTTGCCAATCACGAACCGCAACCGACGGCCGAATGTTTCATCCAGCTGCTGTTCCCCGGCAGCCGCGCCCGCGAGCGCCGAAACGGCTGACGACCGGATAGACCAGCAGGGTAGGACGTGAGGGCGGCATTCGGTGCCGCCCCATTTTTTTGAGCATGTTTTCGACTATTGCGACGGGCCGAGTGTGTCGGCGACATGGGCGCCCCGAAGTCCCATTGGCTGGGTCGGTCCCGTCGTTGTATCCTCGGCCGTCTGATGTTCGAGTTCCGCGTTCATCATCGCTCCGACGACCAGGATGACCACGGAAAGCCAGGTCCAGAACATCAGGCCGATAAAGGTGCCGAGTGTGCCATACGTGGCGTTGAAGTCGGCGAAATTCTCCAGATAGAAGGAGAAGCCGATCGACATGACCAGCCAGGCGAGAGAACTGAGCAGCGTGCCCCAGGCGAGCCATCGCAGTTTGGCGTTTTCCCGGCTCGGCCCGTATCGATAGACCATGACGGTCCCGAGCCAGACGACGCTCATCAGGATCGGCCAACGGATCAGTCCGACCAGCATCTCAGCCCGTTCGGAAATGAGGACGACGGAAATGATCATCGGCAGGATTGCGAGCACCGTGACGATGACGGCGAGGATGGCCATGGCCCCGAGGGTGAACGCGATGGCCAGAAACGTGGTGTGGATGAAGCCGCGCTTCTCCGTTTCCTTGTAGGCAATGTTCATCGCCTCGAAGAGGGCTACCATGCCGTTGCGGGCGCTGAACAGCGAAACGCCGAGACCCGCAAGAAAACCGATGCTCAAGGTGCTGTCGTTTTCGTCCGCGAGTGACTGCAGCTGGTCCAGGATCATCGCCACGCCGTCTGCCGGCAGCAGTTCGGAGAGAAAATCAAGCCGACCAGCGATCGTGGTGGGGTCTGCAATCAACCCGTAAAGCGAAACAAGCGCCGCAAGCCCGGGAAAAAGGGACAGCATCATGTAAAACGATACACCCGCCGCCGCCAGCATGACCCGGTCGGATGTCAGCCGAGCCATGAGCCTCAGCGACACATCCCACAGGCCGCGCAGGGGAATGGTTTCCGGGCTTTGCGCATGCCGGCCCCTTTCGTCTGCCACAGGGGTGGTCGCGACGTGAGGGGATGAAGGCGTGACTGGCGGCATCTCTTGCTCCTTATCAATGAAGAATGGTCCGCTCGCCGGCATGTTCCGTGTTCAGAAGACGGACGGCCGACGGAACCGGATAGGGTCACCGTCGGTTGGAGACGGACGCATGTCAGAGGGAGAAGACCATGCCGCAAGACACAGACCACGCAATACCGAATGAAAGGCCGGGAGGCGAAAGCGATCGGCGTTTGGCGCAGCCTGTGGAAAGCGCCGCTCGCCGGTCGGATGCAGCTGCGGCAGCACACGGCATGTCCAGGGGTGACGAACTGCTCAATGTCTACCGTCTGGAACCCATCGCCGAGCCGGATGATCCGCGTTGGGATAACGCCCGCAGCCATGGTGTGGTCACTGTGGCCGCCCGCTCTACGGGCGATGCCCGCCTCGTCGCTGCATCGCAAGAACTGGACTATATGGAGATTGACGCCAAACCTGCCGAGGACGTGACGACCGGCATGGCGAGTGCCTTCCGCTCAGAGAAACTCTATACGGTGGTGGAAATTGCGCGTGACCGGCAGGGTCTCACCCGCGGCCTCATCGAGGGCGAGATCGGTACCGATACGATCAGGCCCGTTCAGGTCTGACTGGCGCCGTGCTGTTGTGAACCGGCCTGTGGAAGCGGGATGTGCCCGCTTCCACGCTCCCGGGGCCTGAAATTGGCCGGGCCCTCATACCTTCGCGTCTTCGCCCGCCTCTTGCCGCGAGACGAATTCGGTCGTCACCTCACGGAGATTCTCCCGCAGCCACTCGGCCATGGTCTCCTCTTCCACGAGGTTCTGCTGCAGACCGCTCGTCGCGCCGTGAAACCCACCCATTTCCGCCATGACCAGCAACGAATTATAGGCGGCGATCTCGTAATTCTCGAAAGCCTGGTTGGCGAAGGAATTCTTCAGGATCTCGTCGTTCGCCATGGCGTGGCCAAGGGCCGCCATGCTGGCGCCGGCCGAGAGCATCCAGTCCTTCATGGTCGAGTGCTCCTCGTCGAGGCTGGCGAGAATGTCTTCCAGCCGTTTCAATTGCGCTTCCGTTTCCCGCAGGTGCTGCTCGAGTCGCCGTGCCACTTGAGGATAGTTCTCGATCCGAGAGAGCTGTGGTTTGATGATCGAGATTGCCTGGTTTTCCATTGCATGTGCATTGCGCAGGCCGGTGACGAAGAGCGAAGGTCTTTCCTCTGCTATTGTCTATGTCTCCTTGATCTGACGGCCTCCGAACCGCATGCCGCCGAAAGGGTTCCCCATCGTGAGGATGCCGGGCCGATCAAGGAAAAAAGGCACGCCGCAGCACGGCGCGCCCCGAAGGGGACTTGTCCCCGATCAAGTGTCTTGCCGATGCAGGCTCAGCTCTCGAACTCTTCGGCGGATGGGTTGACCTCTCGCCCGCCGACGATGATCGCCCGCTTGCCGACATGGTTGGCCGGGCCGACAATGCCCTCCTGCTCCATGCGTTCGACCAGCGAGGCGGCCTTGTTGTAGCCGATCGAAAGCCGCCGCTGGATATAGGAGGTCGAGCACTTCTTGTCGCGCAGCACCACCTTGACCGCCTTGTCATAGAGATCGTTTCCGTCCTCTTCGCCCATGGCGCTCTTGTCGAAGACGGCGACATCTTCTTCCGGCTCGTCCTCGACCTCGTCGGCATCCTCGGTCACAGTGCCCAGATAGTCCGGACGCCCCTGCATCTTCAGATGCGCGACGACCTTCTCGACTTCCTCGTCGGAAACGAAGGGACCGTGGACGCGGGCAATGCGTCCGCCGCCGACCATGTGCAGCATGTCGCCCTGACCGAGCAGATGCTCGGCACCCGGCTCGCCCAGAATGGTGCGGCTGTCGATCTTCGACGTCACCTGGAAGGAAACGCGGGTCGGGAAGTTCGCCTTGATCGTGCCGGTGATGACATCGACCGAGGGGCGCTGCGTCGCCATGATCAGGTGGATGCCGGCCGCACGCGCCATCTGCGCCAGCCGCTGGATCGCGCCTTCGATCTCCTTGCCAGCGACCATCATCAGATCGGCCATTTCGTCGACCACGACCACGATGTAGGGCATCGGCGAGAGGTCGAGTTCCTGCTCCTCGTAGACGATTTCGCCGCTGTGGCGATCAAATCCGGTCTGGACATTGACGGTGATCGTCTCGCCCTTTTCGCGCGCCTGGGCGGCCCGGGCATTGTAGCCGTCGATATTGCGCACACCGAGGCGGCTCATCTTGCGATAGCGATCCTCCATCTCGCGCACCGCCCATTTCAGTGCCATCACGGCCTTCTTCGGGTCGGTCACGACGGGGGTGAGCAGATGGGGGATGCCGTCATAGACGGAAAGCTCCAGCATCTTCGGATCGACCATGATCAACCGGCACTCGTCGGGACGGAACCTGTAGAGCAGCGACAGGATCATCGTGTTGATCGCGACCGACTTGCCCGACCCGGTGGTGCCGGCCACGAGCAGATGCGGCATCTTCGCGAGTTCGGCGATGACGGGTTCGCCGCCAATGGTCTTGCCAAGGCAGACCGGCAGCTTGTAGCGCGTCTCGGCATAATCGGGCGTTTCGATCAGCTCGCGCAGATAGACCGTCTCGCGCACCGGGTTCGGCAGTTCGATGCCGATCACGTTGCGCCCGGGGACAACAGCAACACGCGCCGAAAGGGCCGACATCGAACGGGCGATATCGTCCGAAAGGCCGATGACGCGCGAGGATTTGACCCCCGGTGCCGGCTCGAATTCGTAGAGTGTGACGACCGGACCGGGCCTGACGTCGATCACTTCACCCTTGATGCCGAAATCTTCCAGCACGTTTTCCAGCAACCCGGCGCTCTGCTCCAGCGCCTCGGCCGACATCGTCACGCCCGTCTGGACCGGCGGCGTCTGCAGGAAGTCGAGGTAAGGCAGTTGGTATTCGCCTTCACCAAGTGCTTCCTGCGCCCGGAACAGCGGCTGGCGCGGCAGTGCGGCCGAGACCGGAACGATGGAGGCGTGGTTCGCCTGAACTGCCAGCGGCACGGCAGCTTCGAGCGGGGGGACTGTTTCAGCCGTCATCGAGGCCGGCGGCAATGGAAAGGTCGATGCCGTTACGTCGCGGCGGGCGACTTCTCGGTAGAGCGCCACGACCGATCCGGCGGTCGCCTCGAAAGACGGCTTGCGCGGCAAACCGGTTGCAGGCTGCACCGATGTCGTGAGCGCGTCAGGCCGATAACGAACCACTTCGGCGCGACCGGTTGCCATGGCCGGCGGTGTCGGTGCGGGAATGGTCCTGACGGGCTGGTGAACGGCCGGGGCGATGCTCTGACGGGCGGCGGGCAGACGTGTCTTCGTGGGCGACGGCGATACGACAGGACGCGCCATTTCGATATCCGCGGGCGTCTCCACCGGCTCGATCATCGCCTCGAAGAAGATGTGATCCGACAGCAGCGATGCGATCGGAAGTCTCGCTGCCGTCACCGGCGCCTCGACGACGTCGGGGGCGACCGGAGCTTCGGCTGCGGGCAGCTTTGTATCCGGCGCGGTCATCTGGGCCCAGGCCGAAAAGCCAGAGGCAGCAGGCGAAGTGCTTGCGGCGTTGTGCGTCGCGGGTGACGAGACGGGTTCCGGATTGATCGGTTGCGGTGTGCGCAGGAATGCGTTGCGCACCATGGGCGCGCGCGCGGTCTGGCTTGCTTGCAGGGCGGCCACCCGCGCGGCCTCTGCCTGCTGCGCCAGCGAGCGCTGCAGATATGGCGGCACGGAAACGTCGCTCGTCGGCCGCTGAGCCGCGCCGATGGTCGCGGCCTGGGTGCTGGCGAGCACGCTGCGCATCCCCTGGACCAGCGGTGCCGGCTGCAGCGGATGCGGCGCAGGCCCGATCTCGCTGCCGGCACCATCCGCAACCGAGGCTTCCCATGCAGCCTGTTCGGCCTGTTGACGCGCCAGTTCCCGGCGAAGCTTGTAGGTGAGCGCCCGCGCGCCGATTGCATCCGGCGGCTGCGGCAACGTCACGGAAGCCGGTATGCGCGGCGCTTCCGGCTGGGGCGCAGGCGTCGTTGCGCCGGTCCGCGGCAGCCCGGCAAAAGGCACGCCGGTTGACGGCGATGTCGTCCGCGCAGAGGACGGGGGTGTGGGTGAGGGAACGTGGTGCCTGGCCTGCGGCTGAGTTGCTGCCGGTTGCGTGACCGGCTGCGAGGCGATCGTACGCGTCGGAGTGGTGGTCCGTGCCGTTGGCTGCGGCAATGCGTTCGCCTCAGCTTCCGGCTTGGCCGGTACGCGATCGGGCGTGCGGGTAAAGCGCACATTCGGCCCGAGCACGAACGCCTTCTGCCAGACAGGCGTTTCCTCGCGGCCCTCGATCTGGTTTGCCGCCGACTGGTCGGCCCCCTGGCTGTCGCTCTCCCCTGACTGATTGACCTGATACGCAGAACTGGAACGGGGAGGGTGCATCGGAAACCTGAACTCTGACGGGATACGGGAACGCGAAAACTGAGCTATCTGAGTAGAAAATAAAGGTTAACGACCGCTTTCCGTCTGGCAGGAATTCCTAATGCACGGGAAGCCAGATCGCCCCCGTTCTGTCGCCGATGATGCTGTTGCCAAAGCCGAATTTTGCTCCGTGCCGGACGAAGCGAGGCGACAAGTTTTTTTCTCGCGCCAGGCCCGCGCTCGGGCTATGGACGGAGACGAACAGAAAGCCGGTCATGTCCAAGAAAGAGAAGCCCAGCCCGTTGCAGAAGCTGCTGAAAGCCTGGACGGCCGCCACGTCGGAGGAGCGTCAGGCCTTTCTCGATTTCGTCTCGGCCGAATCGCGGGCGAGGGGACGAGGCGCCATAACGGCGGAACCGGCCGAGCCAGTGCCGGATGACGCCGCAGCCCTGATCGCGAACGGCCGCTACCTGCTTCCGTCGACCATCGAGCGCATCGAGACCGTCATGCGCGCCCGCCAGCTCACCCCCTCAGGCGTGATGGCCGAACTCGGCTTCTCCAGTCGGGACGCATCGCTCACCCGGGCACTGGCCATGAAGGCGGCACTCAGGCTCTCGGTCATCGCCGCACTCGCCGAATGGCTGACCCTCCACGAACCGGGCGCCTGAGAGAGCGCCATGCCCTACACGCTCCTCGCTCCCGCCGATTTCGTCCAGGACATCAAGAAGAGCCGTTTCATCGGCCAGGCAGCGCCGATTGCCAGCGAAGAGGAGGCCAGGGCCTTTCTTGCGAGCGTTTCCGATCCCGCCGCCAATCACAATTGCTGGGCCTGGCGCATTGGTCAGGCCTATCGCTTCTCCGATGACGGCGAACCCTCGGGCACGGCGGGCAAGCCGATCCTGCAGGCGATAGACGGCCAGGATCTCGACGGTGTCGTGGTGGTCGTGACCCGCTTCTTCGGCGGCATTCTGCTCGGCAGCGGTGGCCTCATGCGTGCCTATGGCGGCACCGCAGCGCAGATGCTGCGTCAGGCCGAAAAGCGCGAGATCATCCCGATGGTGACGGGAGGCTGTGCTGTGGGCTTTTCCGATCTCGCCTTGGTCAAGGCGCGGCTGACCGCGATCCCGCATCTCGTGCTCGCCGAAACCTTCACGGCGCAGGGTGTGGATCTCACGGTGACGCTGAGCCAGGGCGATGAGGACCAGGCGACCCGGCTGGTCCGGGATCTGACCAGCGGCCGTTCCACCCTCGACTTTCCCGATTGAGCGGGGCTCAGCCCTTCTTTTTCGGCATGTCCTGACTGGAAAGCTGCTTCCAGGAGTTCTGCTGGGCGAGCATGCCGCGCAGATATTGCAGATTGGCGGCTGCCTGTTGCGGGTCGAGTTCCTGCGAGGCCAGCTGTTCGGCCTCCTGGAACCGGCCCTGCAGACCGACCACCAGTGCAAGGTTCTGCCGCACACGGCTGTCGGCGCCTGGTTGCTGCGAGGCCTGGCGCAGATAGGTTTCTGCCGTCTTCAGGTCGCCGGAAAGCACATGGGACATGCCCAGGTTCGACAGCACGCTCGGATCGTTCGGCTGGATCTGCAGCGCCATGCGGTAGCGCGAGCGCGCTTCGCTGGAGCGTCCGAGTTGATCGAGCACCGCGCCTTCGGCAGAATAGAGCCGCCAGTCGGGCCGGTCGGGTGTCTGCGCCCGCTGGATTGTACCGAGCGCTTTTTCCAGCTGCCCGGCTGCAGCCTGCGCCTTGCCGAGCGCCGAGAGCACTTCGCGGTCGCTCGGATGGGAGATCGCCACCTGCTGCATGACGGCGAGTGCCTGCGCGTTGCGTCCCGTCATCATCAGGCCATTGGCATAGGAGAGTCCGATATTGCGATCCTTGGGATTGCGCTCATAGGCCTGGCCGATGCCGTCCACGGCACGGGTGAGCTCCGATCCGCTCAGCGCGTCGAGCGAGCGGGTCGTCTTAGGAATGGAGCCCGTCGTCAGTTCCTTTTTTCCCGATGCGCATCCTGTAAGCGCCAGCGCGGCCACCATCAGGCCGGCCGTGGCCATGATCTGCAAACGGTTTGCCGAGCCTGGGTTTTGCATGCGCATGGTGATTGTCCCGAGTTCCGTTTCGTCCCACCGCCTCGCCAGGGACGGGCGGCGCAATCTCCACTCAAGCAATAATCTGTTAACCCTAACGGAGTGTTAATCGGTCACCTCCTGCGAATCTCCAGAAAGCGTCTCCATGGCCCCCTTCCAATATATCGAACGACCTTCCCCCTTCAGCACGAAGGGCGGAAAGACGCTTCCGGTCTTCGCCGTCACGCCGGCTCATGTCGAAACCGGCACTCTGGAACCGCTCGCCCTCGACTGGGCCAAGAAGGCGGGCTTCAAGGCCGAGCCCGGCGCGGTCCTGCTGGTCCCGACAGCCGAGGGGCATGTGGGCGGCGCGCTGTTCGGCCTCGGCTCCAACCCGTCCGAAAACCCCTATCTGACCGGCAAGCTCGCCCGCGCGCTGCCGGCCGGCGAATGGCATATCGAGACCGCACCGCTGACCGCCAACCGTCTTCTTCTCGGCTATGGCCTGGGCGCCTACAGCTTCGACCGCTATCGCTCGGCAAGCATCACGGAGCCGCGTCTGCTCATCCCTCAGGATGCCGACGCCGCCGACATCAAGCGCCAGATATCGGGCGTCTATCTTGCCCGCGACCTGATCAACACGCCGGCCAATGACATGAGCCCGGCCGACATCGAAGCCGTCGTTCGCCGTCTTGCCGAACACTACAAGGCCGAAGTCTCGGTGATCGCAGGTGACGATCTTCTCGCGAAGAATTTTCCCCTCATCCACGCCGTCGGCCGCGCCTCCACCGTCGCGCCACGTCTCATTGACATGCGCTGGGGCAAGAAGGGGCACCGCAAGGTAACCCTCGTCGGCAAGGGCGTCAGCTTCGATACCGGCGGCCTCGACATCAAGCCGGCTTCTTCCATGCTTCTGATGAAGAAGGACATGGGAGGCGCTGCCAATGTGCTCGGCCTTGCACTGATGATCATGGACGCCAAGCTGAAGATTGATCTGCGCGTCGTCATCCCGGCTGTTGAGAACGCGGTCGCGGGCAATGCCTTCCGACCGGGCGACGTCTACAAGAGCCGCAAGGGTCTGACTGTCCAGATCGACAATACCGACGCGGAAGGCCGTCTAATCCTGGCGGACGCCCTGGCCTATACAGATGCGGAAGAGCCGGACCTGCTGATCGACATGGCGACACTCACCGGCGCCGCCCGTGTTGCGCTTGGCCCCGACCTGCCGCCCTACTTCACCGACGACGAAGACCTCGCCGATCGGATTGCCGATGCCAGCATCGAGGTTGACGATCCCGTGTGGCGTTTGCCCCTGCACAAGGGCTACGAGCGAATGTTGAAGGCTCAGATTGCCGATCTGACCAACGCCCCCTCCGGGGGCATGGCGGGTGCCATCACGGCGGCCCTTTTCCTCAAGCGCTTCGTCTCCCCCGGTCGCCGCTGGGCCCATTTCGACATTTTCGGCTGGTCGCAGAGCGAACGAGCTCATTCTCCCGTTGGTGGCGAGGCTCAGGCGATTCGCGCCCTCTACCGAATGCTGCAGGCAGACTGAGCTCGACGCCGGGTGGTGCATGGCCGCTCCCTCTTGCCAGATCGTTTCTTTGCCGGAATGATGGGAAGCGGGGGCGGAGTGCCCGCATCTGACGAAGGGGAGGGGCCATGGGCCTCGAAATGACGGCAACCCAGGCGCTCGGCCTGTGGCACAAAGTGACGCTGGATCAGGTCCAGAGGCAAGGCCATGATCTCACCATGCGCCAGCTCGCCGTGCTTCTGGAAATATATCTCGTGCCTCCGCCCCACACGGTGCGCGGGCTTGCCGCGACGCTGAATGTCACCAAGCCGGTTATCACCCGCGCGTTGGACACACTTGGCGAAATGGGCCTGGTCGATCGCATCAGGGACGAGCTCGACCGCCGCAGCGTCATCGTCAAACGCACCGTATCAGGTGCGCTTTTCCTCGAAAAATTCGGCGATTGCGTTATCGCCAAGGGCCGCTCGCTCGGCTGACGGAGATTGCCATGCTCGACCGGCGCCTCGCCGCCTTCCGCCCTGATCTCGCCGATATTGCCCTGAAGGGACAGGTGGACGCCGACCGTTTCGTTGCGCCCGAACCCTCCATGGTGACCTTGCCGGTCGCCGCTCTCCGCCCAAAGCCGGATGTCTCTGCAGGCATCGACACCGAGCTCTTGATGGGCGAGCAAGTCCGTGTTTTCGACCGGCAGGAGGGCTGGGCCTGGGTCCAGGCCACCGATGACAGCTATGTCGGCTACCTGCCGGAAGAGGCGCTCGGCCCGACGGTTCCGGCGACCCACGTTGTTACGGTTCCTCGCACATTCGTCTATCGCGGCGCCGACCTGCGGTTTCCCACCCGCACAGCACTCTCGATGGGTAGCCGGCTCACGATAGTCAGAGAAGCCGAGACCCGTGGCACGCGCTATCTCCTCCTTTCCGACGGCGGCGCGCTCGTTTCACGCCATCTTCGCCCTGTCTCCGATCCGCCGGCTCCCGACTATGTCGCGGTTGCGGCTCTCTTCCTCGAGACCCCCTATCTCTGGGGCGGCAAATCCGGCTTCGGCATCGATTGCTCGGGGCTCGTCCAGCTGGCCATGCGCCTCGCCGGTCTTGAGGCGCCCCGTGACAGCGATATGCAGGCTGCGGGTCTCGGAGTGCCGATCGAGCGCTGCGACCTGCGACGGGGCGATCTCGTCTTCTGGAAGGGGCATGTGGCGATCATGGAAGACGAGACGACCATGATCCACGCCAATGGTCACACCATGACCGTGGCACGAGAGACGCTCGAAGCCGCCATCGAACGCATCGGCTGGCTTTACGGAACGCCGACGGGCTATCGCCGTCCCGTCGCCGAAACGTGAAGTGCAGGCCCTTGGTGGTGGGGCGGAGACCACTTATATCGGCACTGTCATACCCTGTGGGATAAGTGCCATGCTGCCGGTTCGCCGAGACAATCCAATGCAAATATCGATCGGCCGCCAGGGCGCCATGGCGCTGCTGATGGTCGTTCTGTCGGCCCTCGCAGCCCCCGTCGTCGCCGCCGAAGGCATCGCCTGGGGCGATGCTGCACAGGACAGTTTCCAGGATCTGCCGGGTGTGAAGCCGCAGGACCCCGCCAACCAGTTTGGCGAAGGCTACGCCTGCGAAACGCGCACGATTGCCCCGCGTCCCGGTTTCGGGCGCCGCGAACTGCGCGACATGCTTCCCTACACGGTCTATCGGTGTGAAAAGAACGGCATTGTCTACCAGGGCACCGAGCCGCCGCGCAGTGGTCGTGATTGGTATCCGGGCGTCAACCCGCGGATCATCGACTGAGAGCGTCGGTCTGATCGCCTCAGCCCTGGTCGTCCTGGCCAAGCAGGCCGTCGAACACTTCGAGCAGTGCCGCGCTGATTGCGCCACCGAGGTTTTGGCCTGCCTCACGCAGGCCCTGTTCGTCCATGTCACGCGCCGCAAGCGCCAGCGACGTGCCTTCCTGTGCGACGATTTCCTTGGCTCGTTCGATCGCCCAGAGGGCGAACTCGCTACGGCTTTCGATGGCGACGGTCTCGTCCATGGTCTGTCCTTTTCGGCTATGCGCGGGCGTTCGGGAAAGGGCTGCTGAAATCGGTCGAAGATGGCTTTGCAGCGGCGTCGAGCGGCTGTCAGAAGACAAGAAAAAAGCCCGGCAAGCCGGGCTTTTTTCTTTTGTTTGAGGACCGCATAAACTGCTGATCTCAAATCGGAATTTGGTGCCCAGAAGAGGACTCGAACCTCCACACCCTTTCGAGTACCAGCACCTGAAGCTGGCGCGTCTACCAATTCCGCCATCTGGGCGACGAGGAGCCGTGTAAAGCGACTACCCCGGCCTGTCAACCGGCATTTTGAAGTTTTCGTGTCGCCTTTATGAAAGGGCCCGGAAAGCTGGGAAAACCATCTGCACACCTGTCCGGCCTCCGTGGCGCTGGCCGCCACCTGCCGGCCGGTAACGCCGTCGTGAAAAAGCCGTGATCGAACGGCTCTGTTTCCGAGTCGGCGAAGCACGAGAGCGGCAAGCCGGGGACGAGACAGGATAAAGAGATGACGACGAGAACAGCCCTCATGGCTCTGGCACTGGCCGGCACCCAGCTTTTGGCACCTTTGGCCGAGGCCGCCATGCCGACGCCCCTTCAATCCACGGCTGAGCAGCGCTCGGACGTCGAGACGGTCGATCTGGTCTGTGACTTTTCCGGTTGCTACGAAACCTGGGATCGCCCGCCGCCGCGTCGCCCACGGCCCCTGCCGCCTGAATACTATCCGCCCTCTGTCTATGATGAGCCTCCGGTCTATCGGCCCCGCCCGCGTCCGCCCATCTATGTCGAGCCCGGTTACCGGCCGCCTCCACGGCCGCCGGTCTATGACAATCCGGGATATCGACCGCCCGGCCGCGCCTGGCAGCGCCATGTCGACTGGTGCCTGAACCGCTACCGGTCCTACAATCCCCGCACCAACCAGTTCCTCTCGTCGAGCGGCTACTACAAGATCTGCCGGTCGCCCTTCAACTGAGCCACCGGAAGCCGGCAGGGCGACCCATCGGCCGCCTTGCTCAGCTGTCCATTCCTTCATTGCGGCTCGCCCTATCCACATGGCCGAGATCGCGCTCGGGATCGATCGCGTCGCGCACCTTCTGCTTCAAGTCCTTCGGGCCCGGAAAGCCGCCGTCGCGCTTGCGCTCCCAGATCAGTTCACCGTTCAGCCGGATCTCGAAGATCCCGCCGGTCCCCGGGATGAGTGCCACTTCGCCGAGGTCGTCGGCAAAGGTATGCAGCAGCTCCTGCGCCATCCATCCGGAGCGCAAAAGCCAGTTGCATTGCGTGCAATAGGTGATTGATATCCGGGGCTTGTCCATCTTTGCCATCCTTGCATCACGCAGAAGTTAACTTTCGTATTCAACTTTTTGTCCAGCTGCAATTGCCATGCCCCCGGTGTTCCCTCATGAGGCCCGTATCATTGTCTTCCGAGGTATTCTGCATGTCGACTGAACCGAACCGTCTTTTCGTCCCCGCTCTGGCTCCCGTCTATCGCTCCGGCCATGATCTCGTCGAAACCTTGCTGCGTCTCGTTGCGGGCGGTTTTCTCGTCATCCATGGTGCCGGCAAGATCGCCGATCCCTTCGGCGCCGTCCAGATGGTCGAAGGCCTCGGCTTCTATCCCGGCATGTTCTGGTCACCCTTGCTCGCCGCAACGGAATTCTTCGGTGGCATCCTGCTGGCGATCGGGCTGCTCACCCGCCCGGCGGCACTCGCTGCCACGATCGTCCTCCTGGTCACGGTCTATTTCCACTGGATCCAGATGGGGCAGGGCTTCTCCGGCGCCGAAAAGTCTCTGCTCTGGGTCGCGATCACCCTGTTCTTCGTGATCCGCGGCGGCAACAGCCAGTCCGTCGATGCCCGCCTGAAGAAAAACGTCTGATTTCGGAGGACGGAGGGCACTCGGGTGCCCACCGTCTTGCGACGAGCGCGTGTCCATGCTTTCTCTGAGGCACCCGCCCGCGAGACCCGATTCCCCATGCGCGTTGCCATCGTCGAGAATACCCGCGTCACCGAAGCCGGCCAGGTGGGCATTGCGCTTGCCGAGGCCGGTGCGCAGATCGTTACGGTGCATGCCTATGCCGGGGAACCCTTGCCGGACGTCGATGCGCATGACGCCCTCGTTGTCTTCGGCGGCGAACAGAATGCCCGCGACGACGACAAGCATCCCTATCTCTCCGAGCTCGCAAGGCTGATGCGTCGCTTTGGTGACAGCGACAAGGCGATCTTGGGCATCTGCCTCGGCAGCCAGCTTCTCGCCCGCGCCTATGGCGGCGAAAACCTGATCGGTTCCGCGCCCGAATTCGGCTGGCGCGGCATCGCCCGCACGGAAGCCGGCAAGGCCGACCCGGTTCTGTCCGTCCTGCCCGACCGCTTCCTCTCCTTCCAGTGGCACGACGATACCTTCACCCTGCCGCAAGGGGCGGCCCATCTGGCAGAGAACGAAGCCGCCCGGCACCAGGCCTTCCGCATTGGCCGCGCTTCTTACGGTTTCCAGTTCCACTTCGAGGCAAATCGCGAGGTGGTGCGCAACTGGATGACGCATTTCCCCGACATCATCGAGCGGAAGGAGCCCGGCTGGCTCAACCGGCATCCCGAGCTGGAGCCGGCGGATGGTCTCCTGTCCGATGAGGCGGGCCTCGCGATTGCCCGCGCCTGGGTCGAGCAGATCATGCCAGGTTGAAAGGCTCGCTGCGGCCTCCGGGCTCGACTGGTGGCAGGCGGCATCGCGGCTGCGTCACCAGCCGGGTTTGCCCCACAGTCATCCCTTGCCCCCCTTGCGAGGCGTCCGCCCCCGTGCTTAATCGATATTCAATCGATTGAGATTGCTTCAGAAACCTGTGGGAGGGGGACATGAAAGCCATGGGGAAGCGCATTCTGGCGCTCTGCTTCATCATTCTGGCGCTGGTGGTTCAGCCGGTCCAGGCAGGCTCTGTCGGAGCCGACACGGTCATTCGCGACTGGTATCGCCTGATCCTCGAACTCGTCCGTCATACGCCCACCTATTCGCCACCGGTCGCCAGCCGCGCCTTCGCCTATCTCGGCGTCACCGCCTATGAAGCGCTTGCCTCCGGCGACACGACGCTCACTTCCCTCTCCGGCCAGCTGAACGGGTTGACGGCGGTGCCGCCCCGCGAAAATGGCGCCTATGACGAAGCCGTCGTGCTGCAGGCGGCGCTTTCGTCCGCGGCCCGGGAACTCTTCGGCAATACCGGCCCGACCGGCCAGCGCGCCCTGAAGCGCATGACGGAAAAGCTGTCGGCCGAGGTGTCCGCCGGTCTCGCTCCTGAACTCGTCGCCCGCAGCCAAGCCTATGGACAAGGCGTCACGGCCCATATCCTCGCCTGGTCAAAGGGGGATGGCGGTGCCGATGTCGAGAACATGGGCTTTCCCCTGGAATTCGCCCTCGGCAACCGCAAGGACAGCTGGATCCCGACCAGCCTGATCAACCAGCAGCAGAAGCCGCTTCTGCCGAAATGGGGTGAGAACCGGCCCTTCGCCATGGAAGCGGGCAATGGCTGCCCCTTGCCGCCGCCACCAACCTATAGTGAGGACAAGGAGTCGGATTTCCATAAGGAGGCGGTTGAGGTCTATGCTGCGGTGAACGAGGTCACCGATGAGCAGCGGGCCATTGCGCGCTTCTGGTCGGATGATCCGATGCTCTCGCCAACCCCGCCGGGCCACTGGATCGTGATCGGCCTCAAGATCCTCGACGAGCGCAAGGCCAGTGCTGCAGAGCATGCCGATCTGGTCGCCCGCCTTGGCGTCACGCTGGCCGATGCCTTCATCGGCTGCTGGCATTCGAAATTCGAATACGACCTGCTTCGCCCCGTTACCTACATCAAGCGCGTCATCGACCCGAAATGGGAACCCATCCTGATCACGCCGCCCTTCCCGGAATATCCGAGCGGCCATTCCACCCAGTCGGGCGCCGCCGCCACCGTGCTCACCGCCTTCTTCGGCGAGAACTATGCCTTCACCGACAACACGCATGAAAAGGACAAGCTTCCCAGCCGGTCCTTCGGCAGCTTCTGGGAAGCCGCCGAAGAAGCGGGCGTCTCGCGTCTTTATGGCGGCATCCATTTTCGCGCGGCAATCGACCGTGGCCTGGATCAGGGCCGCTGCATCGGCGCAAAGACGGTCGCCCTGAGGACCCGTGGATGACTGGCGTCATGAAGATCCGGAGTGTCGGCAGGATTACGACGCTGACCATCCTTCTCGCCGCATCGCAGGTCGCGACAGCGCGTGCCAATGGCGGCCCGCTTCCTCCCCGCTTCACCGACGAGACTGCGTCCAGCGGTATCGCCAGCACCTATCGAGGTGACTGGGAATATATGGTCGGCGGTGGCGCCGGCAGTTTCGACTGCAATGCCGACGGTTTTCCCGATCTGGTGCTATCAGGCGGCGAGGACAAGGCGAGGTTCTATCTCAACCGCAGTACCCCCGGCGGCACCCTGAAATTCGAGGAAAAGGTGTCCGGCCTGGAGCTCGACAAGGTGATCGGCGCCTATCCGCTCGATATCGATGGCGACGGGCTGCAAGACGTCGTGCTCCTGCGCTCCGGCGAAAATGTCGTCATGCGGGGTCTCGGCGAATGCCGCTTCGAGCGCGCCAATGAAGCCTGGGGCTTCGACGGTGGCGACGCGTGGTCCACGGCCTTCTCCGCCACCTGGGAGCGGGGCAACAGCTGGCCGACACTCGCCATTGGCAACTATATCGACCGCTTCGAGGATTTCGAGCCCTGGGGCTCCTGCACCGACAACTGGGTGCACCGCCCCATATCTGCCACCGAGCGCCGCTTTGCCCCGCCGCTGCCGCTCACGCCCTCCTATTGCCCGCTGTCGATCCTCTTTACCGACTGGAATCGCTCCGGCACGCCGTCGCTGCGTGTCTCCAACGATCGGGAGTATTACAAGGGCGGCCAGGAGCAGATGTGGCATGTCGAGCCCGGCAAGGCGCCGAGGCTCTACACCCAAGATGAGGGGTGGAAATACCTGCGCATCTGGGGCATGGGCATTGCCAGCCACGACCTCGATTTCGATGGCTACCCGGAATATTTCCTGACCAGCATGGCCGACAACAAGCTTCAGACGCTGGACGCCATCCCGACCGATGGCAAGCCGAAGCCCTCCTATGCCGACATCGCCTTCGCCAGGGGGGCGACTGCCCACCGGCCCTATGTCGGCGCAGAGATCCGCCCGTCGACGGCCTGGCACACCGATTTCGAGGACGTCAACAATGACGGCCGCACCGATCTCTTCGTCGCCAAGGGCAATGTCGCCGAGATGCCGGACTTTGCCGAGAAGGACCCCAACAACCTTCTGGTTCAGGGCGAGGACGGCCGGTTCGCCGAGATGGGCGACAAGGCAGGCGTCGCCTCCATGGCCAAGGGCCGCGGCGGGGCGCTCGTCGATTTAAACCTCGATGGCTTGGTCGATCTGCTCGTCGTCAACCAGGGCTCGCCCGTCGAGATCTGGCGCAACGCGACCGAAGGCACAGGCCATTTCCTCGAGATCGCGCTCCGCCAGGACGACGTCAACCGAGATGCCGTCGGTGCCTGGATCGAGGTCAAGACCGGTGAGATCGTCCAGCGACGTGAGGTCACCATCGGCGGCGGCCACGCCAGCGGCAAGACCGGCTGGCACCATGTCGGGCTGGGGAAACAGGCCGAAACCGAGATTCGCGTGCTCTGGCCGGATGGCGAGGCGGGCCCCTGGCAGACGGTCACGGCGGACGGGTTTTATGTGGTCGCGCGCGGTGTGGCGCCGAAACTATGGAAACCGGGCGAGGGGTTCTGAGGGGGCGCGTCACGCGCCAATGACGGTGGCTAGGCAGACACTCTGCGGGTGCCGGGGAAAAACGGGCGAGGATTCCGATAGCGAGGGACGTGTCTCCCCCCTCGCGGATTTTCCAAGAGAGGGGCTAGGTGAGGCGAGTGCCACGCAGCCATGCCCCTCGCCACGAAAACCGTAAGTTCAAGCGGCTTCCGCTGACCTCAGGCCTTCGGCATTCCGTCCTCCCCCGAAGGGGAGGAGGTAGCTGCCTGCATCAGTAAGAGAATAAGCCTATCAGCCTCACTCGGCCTCTTCGACGACGGCCTCGGCGGCGCGTTTCTGGACGGATCCGATGCAGTTCTTCGCGCTCGACTTCGATTTGTAGGTTTCCGAGCGCACCATGATCTCGCCATTGGCGGCGCGGAAGCGGACGAAGGTTTCCCCATTCTTGGCGCGGTCGATCTCGAAACGATAACCGCTGCCGGTCTCCTCCTTCGTGAGGTCGACGACGGGGGCGGCAGGAGCATTCTTCTTCAGCGATTCGACGCAGTTCTTGGCGCTTGCCTTCGAGGCATAATTTTCCGACCAGACCATGATTTCGGCATTGTAGACGAACTGGACGCGAAATTCGCCCTTCTCGGTCTTGACGATCTTGAACTTGTGCATGCCCGTTTCCCCTGTCGTTTCACCCATCGGCTTATGATTGCATGCGAATGCTAGCGTGCGATGGGCGCGTGGGCAAGGAGGGGTCGGAAACCCAGGAAGAGGAGAAGCCATGGCACCGGTGATCTCGTCGCGCGAGCGGAGAGATCGGCGGGAGCGGGACCGACAGCAGAGACATGCACAGTCTTAGTGAATTGGGTGAGCCTCGCGAAGGTTTCGCCATCGATGGCGATGCGAGGATTGAGGCGGGTCCGGTCCGGTAATATTCGAGCGGCATGCCGTGCCTGGCGACATGGTCGTTCGACGCCCTGATCGCCTCGGCGACGAGCGCTTCACTGTCTGTCAGCTCATGTGGCTCTCGGGCTTCGATCGACAGGGATGGTCTCCGTTGCTGCGCAAAAACCAGCACGGCTTCGGCTCGTTGAGAATGGGCCCATCAGCCCTTTCCCCGCCCATCATAGGCCTCGCGTGAAGCAAGGATCGCGTCCTTGTGTTCCCGCGACCATTCGACCAGCCCGGCCGTTATGGCCGAAAACCCGAGGCCGTGGGTCGTCAGAGAATAGGTGACCGAGGGAGGGTTGGTGGGTTCGACATGGCGGTCAACCAATCCGTCCCGTTCGAGACGGCGCAATGTGAGCGTAAGCATGCGCTGGGTGACGCCCGAAAGCGCGCGCTCGATCTCCCGGTAGCGGCGCGGGCCTGTCGAGAGTTCGGCGATCACCATGACCGTCCATTTTTCACCAAGGCGATCAAGTGTCAGGCGAAGGCCGCAATCCTCATGATCCGGTGTGCCGCAAGGTTCGAGCGTCTTGGCCGCGGGCTGTGTTGCGGCGAACATCAATGTGCCTCCTTACGTAGTTCCGGTGGTCGCAATAAATAGATGCGCCCGCAACGAAAAGGACGCAACCCATGATACTGCTGACTGGTGGCTCCGGCCAACTCTCCTCCCTCATCGCGCAAGGTGCCAAAGACGCCGGCCTCAACATCTGCATTGGCAGCCGCCTGGCAGACGAGGCGGGGCCAGATCGACGTCGGATCGATTTCGACGATCCACAAACGCTCGACTTCAGCGACGTCGAAACGCTAATGATGATCTCCGCCGGTTACGGGGAAGACGATGTCGTGATCAGCCGCCATGAGGCTGTAATCGCAGCTGCTGTCAGCTTCGACGTGCGGCATGTCGTCTATACCAGCCTCAGCGGGACGGGCGACCACCTCGCCTTTGCGCTCGCCCATCGGTGGACAGAGAAGCGGCTGAAGGACAGCGGCCTTGCCTGGACGATCCTGCGCAATGGTCTCTATGCTGAGTTGATCGGGGCACTTGCCGCGCCGGTCGATGGACTGATCCGGGCACCCTTCGGCACTGCGCCTATTTCACCGGTGGCGCGGGAAGATCTGGCCGATGCCGCAGTGACGGTTCTGAAGAACCCGCAGGTTCATGCAGGTCGCATTTACGAACTGTCGGGAGTGGAAGCCTGGACTATCCCCGATCTGGCAAGTGTCCTCGGCGCCACATATCAGCCGTGGCGCCTTGAAGAGATGCGGGCGTCCCTGGCGGGTGCGCCGCTCAAGCCCTTCCAGCCACCGATGCTGATGTCGATCTATTCGAGTGCGGCTGCAGGATTTTTGCAGGCGGAGAGCACGGACCTTCCTGTCCTTATCTCGGACCCGCCACGGCAGACCTTGCCGATCGCGGCAGAGGCTGCGCGGGCGTCAGGGTGAGATGAGGAAACGGGAGCCTTTAAGCAAGGCCCCAGCCCTCACTCGTCGCTCATCTTCAGCGCCGCGATAAACGCTTCCTGCGGGATCTCGACCTTGCCGAACTGGCGCATGCGCTTCTTGCCGGCCTTCTGCTTGTCCAAGAGCTTGCGCTTGCGGGATGCGTCGCCGCCGTAGCACTTGGCGGTGACATCCTTGCGCATCGCCGAGATCGTTTCACGGGCGATCACGTTGCCGCCGATGGCGGCCTGGATCGGGATCTTGAACATGTGGCGCGGGATAAGGTCCTTCAGCTTCTCGCACATGTCGCGGCCGCGCTTTTCCGCCGCCGTCCGGTGGACCAGCATGGAGAGCGCATCGACCGGCTCGCCATTGACCATGATCGACATCTTGACGAGGTTGCCCTCGCGATAGGCGTCGAGATGATAGTCGAAGGAGGCATAACCCTTGGAGATCGACTTCAGCCGGTCGTAGAAATCGAAGACCACTTCGTTGAGCGGCAGCTGATAGGTCAGCATGGCGCGCTTGCCGACATAGGTGAGTTCGGTCTGGATGCCGCGACGGTCCTGGCAGAGTTTGAGGATGCCGCCGAGATAATCGTCCGGCGTCAAGATCGTCGCCTTGATCCACGGTTCGTGGATCTCGTTGATCCGCACGACGTCGGGCATGTCGGCCGGGTTGTGCAGCTCGCGCTCTGTGCCGTCGGTCATGAACAGCTTGTAGACAACGGACGGTGCGGTCGCGATCAGGTCGAGATCGAATTCGCGCTCGAGGCGCTCCTGGATGATTTCGAGGTGAAGCAGGCCGAGGAAGCCGCAGCGGAAGCCGAAGCCGAGCGCGGCGGACGATTCCATTTCAAACGAGAAGGAGGCGTCGTTGAGGCGAAGCTTGCCCATGGCGGCGCGCAGGTCTTCGAAGTCGGCGGCGTCGACCGGGAACAGGCCGCAGAACACCACCGGCTGGGCCGGCTTGAAGCCTGGCAGCATGTTGGCGGTCGGGCGCTTGTCCTCGGTGATGGTGTCGCCGACGCGGGTGTCGGCCACTTCCTTGATCGAACCGGTGAAGAAGCCGATTTCGCCCGGGCCGAGTGAATCCACCGCAACCATTTTCGGGGTGAGCACGCCGACGCGCTCGACATTGTATTTGGCATCCGTGCCCATCATCCGGATCACCTGGCCCTTGGTCAGCACGCCGTCGAGCACGCGCACCAGAACCATGACGCCGAGATAGGTGTCGTACCAGCTGTCGACCAGGAGCGCCTTCAAGGGGGCCTTTTCGCCACCCTCGCTCTTCGGCGCCGGCAGCTTGTGGACGATGGCTTCGAGCACGTCGGGAATGCCGAGACCGGTCTTCGCCGAAATCAGCACGGCTTCCGACGCATCGATGCCGATGACTTCCTCGATCTGTTCCTTGATCCGCTCGGGTTCGGCGGCCGGAAGGTCGACCTTGTTGAGGACCGTCACCAGTTCGTGATTGTTGTCGATCGCCTGATAGACATTGGCAAGTGTCTGGGCTTCGACGCCCTGGGAGGCGTCAACCACGAGCAGCGAGCCTTCGCAGGCAGACAGCGAGCGCGAGACTTCATAGGCGAAGTCGACGTGTCCGGGCGTGTCGATCAGGTTCAGCACATAGGTTTCGCCATTATTGGCCTTGTAGTGCAGACGCACCGTCTGGGCCTTGATGGTGATGCCGCGTTCCTTCTCGATCTCCATGTTGTCGAGGACCTGTTCCGACATCTCGCGATCGGCGAGGCCGCCGGTCGACTGGATCAGGCGGTCGGCCAGCGTCGATTTGCCATGGTCGATATGGGCGACGATGGAGAAGTTGCGGATATGGTCGAGAGGGGTGCGATCGGTGCTCATGGCTCGCGCATATAGCAGCGAGCTTGGTCAACGCCTAGCGGGAAATTGACGCGATAGGCTGGAAAGCTTGGCTTTTAGACGCAGAATTGTTCCGGCCAGTCGCGGCGGGTGGCGACCTGGCCATCGGTTCTGAGGCGGCGGACGGCGTCGAGATCGATTTGCGTGATCAGCCAGTGGCTCTCCTCGACCTCGTCGCTCTCGCTTTCGGCATAGATGCCATTGGGCGGCATGCCGTAGTCGGAGGGCACGTAAAGGGCGGCACGGCCACGATTTTCGTCGAGTGCGGGTGACCAGGGCGCGGTGCCGGCCGTGGGGGAGGAAAGAATGGCGATCTGGTTTTCGAGCGCCCGCGCCTGGGCGCCGATGCGCACGCGGTAAGCACCGGCCAGCGTGTCGGTGCAGGATGGGGCAAGGATCAGATCGACGCCCTGTTCCGCGAGTGTGTGGGCGAGCATCGGGAATTCGTTGTCGTAGCAGATGAGGATGCCGAGTTTGCCGAGCGGCGTGTCGAGGGCGGTGAGGCCATCGCGTCCGGCAGCGATCCCCCATTGCTCGCGCTCGAAGCGGGTCATGATGATCTTGTCCTGATGACCGACAAGGCCATCGGGTCCGAAGAGGAAGGCGCGGTTGCGGTATTGACCATCGGGGTCGAGCACGGGTGCCGAGCCGGGCTGGAAGACGATCGAATGGGTGCGGGCGAGCTCCTCGCAAAGTTCGACCCAGGCCGGGATCGTGGGCTGGATGCCGGCAATAGAGCCGTGCAGGTCAGACCGTGTGGCGGCGTCGAGCTGGCCGGCGAGCACCAGTCCGGCATATTCCGGCAGGAGCACGAGTTTCGCGCCACGCTCAACGGCCTGATGCACCAGTTGCGTCAGATGGAGGACGTAATCTTCCCAGCTTTCGATGAGCTCGATCTTGTACTGACAGGCGGCAAGGGTAAGGACTGTCATGCGCTGAGATCCCGGATCCAGAAGGAAAGCGGCTTCGGACTTTCATGGGTTTCATCGAGGTCGCGCCAGGTGAAGGTGGTGCGAAGCTCGGGATGATGGGTGTAGCCGCGCTTGCCCCAGAAGGCATCGAGCGGCTGATAGTCCGCCGGCCGGCGCGGGTGCTCGGCAGGGCGCTCGACGGCGCAGAAGGTGGCGTAGCGCAGGCCGAGCTTCTTCGCCTGCGCCTCGCGGCCCTCGAAGAACTTCACGCCGATGCCGCGGCCGCGATATTGGGGCAGAAGCACGCTTTCGCCGAAATAGAAGAAGTGTTCGGGATCGAAGCCTGCCGCAAGGAAAGGGCGTTGAACCTCTTCGGTCTCGCCTGCCATCGGCGTGCCCGTCGCCACCCCGACCACCTGGTCGCCATCGATGGCCAGCACGAAGACGGAGCCTTCAGACCTCGCATAGGTCGACAGATAGGTCTGCTCGTAATCCGGATTTCCCTCGTACAGATAGGGAAAGTCGCGAAAGACGGTGGATCTGAGCCGCGCGAGGTCGCCGAAGAAGGGTGTCGCGTCGCTGCCGGAAAAGGATTGGATCGTAAGCGTCATAGAGTGTTTTCAGTCCGTTGCGGAGTGGTTATACCCGTCTGTGACGACCTGAGAAAGCAGTTCCACGACGAGGAGTGATCGATGACCGCCGCCGCCACCATCCGTGCCTATTACGATGCCTTCAATGCCGGCGACATGGACCGATTCCTCGCGCTCCTGACCGATGACGTGGCCCACGACGTCAACCAGGGTGCCCGCCAGACGGGCAAGGAAGCCTTTGCGAAGTTCATGGACCACATGAACCGATGCTACAAGGAAGAGCTGACCGACATGGTGGTCATGGTGAACGAGGACGGCACGCGGGGTGCTGCCGAATTCATCGTCAACGGCACCTATCTCGCCACGGACGAGGGCCTGCCGGAAGCCAATGGACAGACCTACCGCCTGCCTGCCGGCGCCTTCTTCGAAATCCGTGACGGCAAGGTTGCCCGTATCTCCAACTATTACAGCCTGCCCGACTGGATCGCCCAGGTCGGCGGCTGAAGACATTCAGATATGGAAAAAGAGCCGTCCCGTTTCGTGGGACGGCTCTTTTCTTTCGCCGGCATCATGCCAAGGCGTATCGATCAGTTGACCGACCAGTCGCGCTTCACGTCGTCGGCGTTCTTGGCCAGATGCACGTGCTGATCGACATGATCGACCCAGTCGAGGGGAATGTAGTGGTGCTGACCGTCAGCCGAATCATTCTTGGTCAGCTTGATGCGGCTTGCGCCATCCATATGGTCGACAGTGCCGACATGGGCGCCGTCCTGGGCCAGAACTTCCATGTGTTCGCGGATCTGATCTGCAGAAATCATCTGATATCCTCCTTTGGATGTTTCGATGCCTGAGAAAGTCGCGACCGGGGGGATTTGTTCCGGTCGGGACTTCCGGTCTCAGGTGGAAGATCAGCGGAACATCCGCCGCCTATGCGCATTGTCAGGGACCCCCCCACGCGAGATCCCTTGCGCGACAGCGAGACATTCATGCTTCCGAGAATTGCGATCATCGGCACGGGTCCAACCGGCCTCTACACCTTCAAGCGACTGATCGAGGCGACAGCTCCCCTGTCGATCACCCTCTACGAGGCGGAGGGTGAACCCGGCAAGGGCACGCCATACCATCCCGATATGAATGATCCGGCCATGCTCTCCAATATTCCGAGCATCGAACTTCCCGCCTTTACAGAAACGCTGGCCGAGTGGCTGCGGCGGCAGGATGATGAAAGCCTGGTCCGCCATGGCATCCGCCGCGAGGCGATCGACGAGCGGGAATTCTATCCGCGCCTGGTGCTGGGCGATTACATGCAGGCGCAGTTCGAGCGCATGCTGACGCTGGCCGCCGAACGCGGTCACGAGATCACCGTGCTGGCCCGTCACAAGGTGGCCGACATCGAGATCCAGGCGGATGCGATCCGGTTGCGGGTTTCCCATCCGGACGGAGAAGACGACGCGAGTTTCGATCACGTTGTCATGGCGACCGGTCACAACTGGCCCGAAAGCACGGAAATCCGTCCCGGCTACTTCGTCTCGCCCTGGCCAGCGACGGTGCTCCAGTCCATCCGTAACGAGGCGGTCGGCATTCTCGGCACGTCGCTGAGCGGCATCGACGCTCTGATGACGGTCGCAACCGCGCATGGCATGTTCTACGCTGATGCGGCGGGCGACCTGCAATACCAGCCCGCCGAAGGCACGCAGGACTTCCGGGCGACGCTGATGTCGCGCAAGGGCATCCTGCCGGAGGCCGATTTTTATTGTCCTCTGCCCTATATGGAGCCCGAGGTCTGCACCGAAGAGGCAATCGACGCCCTGATCGCGACGGGTCGGCACGATCTGCTCGATGATGTCTTCGATCTCTTCCGCCGCGAGATCGTCGCGCGCGATCCCGACTACGCCGCCAGGATCGGTTTGTCGCAGTTGACGGTGGAGAGTTTTGCTGCGGCCTATTATGCCGACCGGACCGAGAGCGATCCTTTCGTCTGGGCAGCGAAGAACCTGGCCGAGGCCGAGGACAACAGGGTGAAGCGCTACACGGTGCCGTGGCGCTATGCGATCCTGATCACCCACGAGATCGTCGCCCGTGTGATTCCGCATCTGGACGAGAACGACCTCAAGCGTTTCCACCGACACTTCAAGGGTATTTTCATCGACGACTATGCAACGGTGCCGCTGATGTCGATCCGCAGGCTGCTTGCGCTGTCGCGCGCGGGCAAGCTTTCCATCCTGCGGCTCGGCGAGGACTACCGGATCCGCACGGCCGAGGACGGTCTGGAGCGAGGCGCGGAAGTCGAGGTGTCAGGCACGGTGCATCGCTTCGGCGCCTTCATTGATGCGACCGGCCAGGATACCCTGTCGGCCACGGATCTCCCCTTTCCGACCCTCGTCGCCCAGGGTGGCGTGCGCGAAGCCGCGACACCCAGGGTCGAGACAATCATGTCCCTTGACCGGGATCCCGATATGGTTCGGACAGGCGGCATCGACGTGGACGAATGCTATCGCCCGCGTCTCGGCCTGATGTCGCAGGGCCGGCTTTATTGCGCGGCGATAGCCTTCCTGCTGCACAAGGAGCCCTTCGTTCAGGGCATCACCAGTGCCCGGGACATCGGCGAGACAGTTGGCGATGCAATCCTCAAGGACATTTTTGAGGTCGACACGCCGCTATTTCAGATCTCGGCGTAAACGGCATCATCGACGCGGATGGTCACGGCCTCGGCCGGCGCTGCATAGACGCCGAGATTGCGCTTGTTGTGGCGCATGATGCCGCGCAGCACATCCGGCTCTTCCGCCATGCCGGGCTGCGCGACAAGCGTCATCCCACAGCGACGCGAGGCCTCCGTGACGCGGATGTCCGTGTCGCCGATCCTGACGACATGACCCACCCAGTCGTTTTCGAGGAAACCATCCCCGTCGTCGGTTTCGATCAGCACGGAGGGGCGAAAGCGCCTTGCATCGAGCGGCGGGAGGCTTGCGCTTCCGGCAAGCGCCTGAAGGGATGCCGATGTCACGAGGTGAAGGGGCGCCGGCTGATATCGGTTGGAGACAACGGGAAAGCGGTAGTCACCCGCGCCAAGGAGCCCGACCGCAACCGGGAAGCCGAAATGCTCTGCCAGTCGATCCGCCAGTGCGTCGTCATCAAGTGCATGCTCCGCCCCGTCGGCGAAGTGCATCACCGGCAGTCCGGTTGGCGCTTGCGAGGCGGTGACGAAGAGTGCGGGACGCCAGCGGGTCTCCCGTTCGGGGGCTGCGGCTAGACCCGTTGCCGGGTCGAACAGGGCGAATTGCCGGTCACCTGCGATCCCCTCGGGGGAAACCGTGATCGAGGCAAGCGATTCGCCGCCAACCGAACTCACCGGATAGCGCCAGACTTCCCGCACTCGACCGATTCTTTGCATGATGGTTCCCCGTTTCAAACGATCACCATACGCGGGATAGTCGCATTATGTTCCCGGAATTCTGCGTGGCAGCACCTTTGCCTGCGTGCTCGTCCTCAGGTCCAGTCAAGCACGATCTTGCTCGCCTTGCCAGCGCTCGCGAGTTCGAAGGCTTCGGCATAGTCGTCCACCTTCATCCGGTGGGTAATGACCTTGCGGATGTCGAGGCCGCTTTCGAGCATGGCGAGCATCTTGTGCCAGGTGTCGAACATCTCGCGGCCATAGATGCCCTTGAGCGTTACCATGCGGAAGACGACCTTGGAGAGATCGAAATGGAAAGGTCGCGCGGGAACGCCGAGAAGCGCGATGCGCCCGCCCATGACGAGATGGTCGATCATCGGGTCGAGGGCGGCCGGCGAGCCGCTCATTTCGAGCCCGACATCGAAGCCTTCCTTCATCTTCAGCTTCGTCATCACGTCGCGCAGGTCTTCCTTGGCGACATTGACCGGATGCACGTCGGCGACCTCTGCCGCGAGCGCCAGGCGCTCCGGATTGACGTCGGTGATGACAACGTGGCGGGCGCCGACATGACGGGCGATGGCCGCCCCCATGATGCCGATCGGACCGGCGCCGGTGATGATGACGTCCTCGCCGACGAGGTCGAAGGCGAGCGCCGTATGCACGGCATTGCCGAGCGGATCGAGGATCGCGCCGATCTCGTCGTCGATCGTGTCGGGCAGCGGGATGATGTTGAAGGCGGGGATCCTGGCAAATTCGGCAAACGTGCCCTGTACGTTGACGCCGATGCCCTTCGTTTCCGGATCGAGATGATACTTGCCGGCGCGTGAGGCGCGGCTGTTCATGCCGACGAGATGACCTTCGCCCGAGACCCGCTGGCCGACGCTAAGATTGCGGACATTGGCGCCGACGGCGACGATCTCGCCGGCATATTCATGGCCTGTTATCATCGGCACGGGGATGGTCTTTTGCGCCCACTCGTCCCATTTGTAGATGTGCACGTCCGTGCCGCAGATGCCGGTCTTGTTGATTTTGACCAGCACGTCGTCAGGCCCAATTTCGGGAACGGCTGCGTCGATCATCCAGATGCCGACTTCGGATTTCTGCTTGGAAAGCGCCTTCATGATCAGATCATCCCGATGGTCTTGCCTGCATCGATGAATGCGGCGATGGCGGTATCGATATCGGCCTCGGAAAGCGCTGCCGACATCTGGGTACGGATGCGGGCCTGCCCCTTGGGCACGACGGGAAAGAAGAAGCCGGCGACATAGACGCCGCGCGCATCGAGTTCGGCGGCAAGCTTTTGGGCAAGCACCGCGTCATGGGTCATCACGGGGATGATCGGTGTCTCGCCGGGTAAAAGCTCAAAGCCAGCCTCGGTGAGGCCCTGGCGGAAGCGCCTGGTATGGCCGGTGAGCTTTGTGCGCAGTTCGTCGGCGCTTTCGGCGATCTCGATCGCCTTCAGTGAGCCGGCAGCGACAGCGGGTGCAAGGCTGTTGGAGAAGAGATAGGGCCGCGCGCGCTGGCGCAGCAGGTCGATGGCGGCTTTCGGGCCGGCGATGAAGCCGCCCATGGCTCCACCAAGCGTCTTGCCGAAGGTGCCGGTGATGATGTCGACACGCGTGCCGACACCCGTCAGCGTCGGCGTGCCCTTGCCCTTGGTCCCGAGATGGCCGGTGGCATGGCATTCGTCGATCATCACCATGGCGCCGTATTTTTCGGCGAGCGCACAGATCTCCGGCAGCTTTGCGACATAGCCGTCCATCGAGAAAACGCCGTCGGTGACGATCAGACGGAAGCGCGTACCGTCGGCGATTGCCTTCTTCAGCTCGTCTTCCAGCCCGTCCATATCCGAATTGGCATAGCGGTAGCGCTTAGCCTTGGAGAGGCGCACGCCGTCGATGATCGAGGCATGGTTCAGGCTGTCGGAAATGATGGCGTCTTCCGGGCCCAGCAGCGTTTCGAAGATCCCGCCATTGGCATCGAAACAGGCGGCAAACAGGATCGCATCGTCCTTGTCGAGATAGCGCGCAATCGCCTGTTCGAGCGCGCGGTGAATGTCCTGTGCGCCGCAGATGAAGCGGACCGAGGCCATGCCGAAGCCATGGCTGTCGATCGCAGCCTTGGCGGCCTGTTCGATATCGGGATGATTGGCGAGGCCGAGATAATTGTTGGCGCAGAGATTGATCATCTCGCGCGTGCCCTTGGCATCACGCACCTGTATGCGGCCCGATTGCGGACTGACGATCTCGCGTTCGCGCTTCAGAAGCCCGTCGGCTTCAATGCTCTTAAGGGTTTCGGTAATATGGTCGAGAAAGCCGGTCTGCATGGGAAATCCCTCAATGCTGATAATTCCAGCATATCGGAATTTTGCCCTCCGGCAATCGATATTTTGGAATTGCCTTTTCGTCTACCTGTGTAGCACGACCAGCAGGCCTTTGCCGATATCCGTTCCGACATTGTGGATCGCATGCGGAACATCGGCGCGGTAACGGGCGGTCTCGCCGGCCCGGATGACGGTCTTGCTGCCGCCGCTCGAAATCTCGAAACCATCGGTGAAGGCGGTGAAATGCTCGAAGGCGCCGATCGAATGTGGCTGGCTGATCAGCGCGCCGCCGGGATCCATTTCGAGCTCGTACCATTCCGTCTGGCCGGCGAGCCGGGGCGAGCTCAGGATCTTCAGCCGGCAGGACCCGTCAGCGCTGCGGATCACTGGCGTGTGCATGATCGAGGTCACCTCGATCTCTTCGCGCCCGGCGACCGACGTGCCGTTGCCGATGAGATCGGACAGTTCGACTTCCATCGCCTGGGTAAGGCTCCAGAGCACGGCGAAAGTCGGATTGGCCTCGCCCCGCTCGATCTGGCTGAGCATCGACTTGGAAACGCCCGACAGCGTGCCGAGCTGTTCGAGCGTCAGCTTGCGTGCCTTGCGCTCGCGTTTGATGGCCGGGCCGATCTCGGGAGTGTGCTGCTGCATCGGATTGTCCTGCGGTCTTGACGGCGGGGCGGTCGTTTCTTTTACGCCGAGGGTGAGGCATGAAGAAAGAGGGGGCATACGAAAGCTTGACTCCATTATGCGCCCATGAAATTCTCGGATAATGGAATCTGAAGATTGCTTCGAGACACATGTCGCCGAGCGGCTGAAGCGTCTGCGGGTCGGGCGCGGCTTGACCCTCGACCAGCTGGCCGAAGCGTCCGGCGTCAGCCGGGCGATGATTTCGCGCATCGAACGCACGGAGGCAAGTCCGACGGCCGCGCTGCTGGCGCGGCTCTGCTCGGCGCTCGGTGTGTCCCTCTCGGTCTTCTTCGCCAGCACGGAAGCAGAGCCTTCGCCACTCTCGCGCCGGGTCGAACAGCCGATCTGGCGCGATCCTGAAAGCGGCTATCTGCGCCGCGCCGTCTCACCGCAAGGCACGGGCAGCGGGACCGATATCGTCGAGGTCGAGTTTCCGGCCGGTGCCGAGCTTCGGTTTCCGGGACGCCCGACCGGGCGCAGCCAGACCCAACATGTCTGGGTCTTCGAGGGCGTGATCGAACTCATTGTCGGAGACTTGGTGCATCGGCTGGAGGCAGGAGACTGTCTCTTCATGAATGTCGGTGATGTGCACGGCTACCGCAATCCGACCGACCGTGCTGCCCGCTATGCCGTCGTCATTTCCCTCGGACCCTGATCACTCCCGACCACAGGACTTGAACCATGTCTGCCGCCAAGCCCGAAATTCGCCTGCTCTCCGAAACCGACGCGCTCGCCGTCCTGAACGACCTTTGCGAGGCCCTGTCCGACTGTGTGGACGACGGGGCTTCCCTTGGCTTCATGCCACCCTTCACGCCCACGGATGGGAAAGCCTTCTGGGAAGGGGTCGCAGACCGCGTCGGGCGCGGCGAGGTGCTCCTCTATGGCGCCTTTATCGGGGACCGCCTCGTCGGCACGGTCCAGATCGGGTTTGCCTCGAAACCCAACCAGCCCCACCGCGCGGATCTGATGAAGTTGCTTGTGCATCGTGATGCTCGCGGGCTCGGTCTGTCCAGGATGCTGATGGCCGCAGCGGAGGCCGGCGCGGCCCGGGCGGGTCTGTCCTTGCTGGTCCTCGATACGGCTGCGGGCGAACTGGCCGAAACACTTTACGAGAAACTCGGCTGGCAGCGCTCCGGCATCATTCCGAACTATGCGCTTTTCCCCGACGGACGCTTTTGCGACACGGTGATTTTCTGGAAGGCCCTCTCCTGATGGGCGCAGCGCAAGGTGTTGAAACTCACCCAAAAAACGTCAGCGCCAAGCCCTTTCCATAGGCATGGTCTTCTGCTTATCGTCTGCCGGAATTCAGATAATCAGGGGAACGTGGAACAAGATGGTTGCAACGAACAGTTTGAAATGGATCGCCCTGGGATTGGCGATGGCCGTGGCCTCGCCGGCTCTTGCCGCCGACGTCACCTTCGTGATGCGCAACGACCACCCGAATGCCGTCGAGCTCGAGCTTTACAGCCAGGACCGGAACCACATCTGGCCGGGCGACAACCAGGTTTACTATCTGGATGACGGCGAGACCAAGCAGATCCCGCTTTCCTGTGAAGAAGGCGAGTCGATCTGCTACGGCGCCTGGATCTCGGGCGACAAGCAGACCTATTGGGGTGTGGGGCCTGAAAATGCCGAGACATGCGAAGACTGCTGCTACACCTGCAGCAGTGGCGAGACGGAACAGATCAACCTGACCGAGTAGAATCAATTCGGCGGGGGCCGAGGGGCGGGGGCAATTTTTTTGGTCGAATGACCAGGAAAATTGCCCCCTTTGCACTTGTGGCCGAGGCTCCGACAAGGCAGATTTTCCTTCAAAACGACCAGAGGGAAATCAATAGGCATGCGGGTATTCTATTCCGAAAAGCACAAGCTGCGCGACGCCAAGACCGAGCTGCATGGCGGTTTGCTGGTCAAGCCGTTCGAGGGACCCTTCCGCGCTGAATGGGTGCTGGCGGGCGTGAAGGACGCGGGCTTCACCGATGTGCGCGCACCGGCCGAGCACGGGCTGGAAACGGCGCTCAAGCTGCACGATGCAGGCTATCTCGAATTTCTGCGCACCTGCTGGGATCGCTGGCAGGCGCATGGTTTCGAGGGCGAGGCAATCGCGACCTCCTTCCCCTGCCGGCGCAGCCAGACGGGCCGCGTGCCGAAGAACATCGACGGCGCCGTGGGCTACTACACCAATTCGGCCGAAACTTCGATTTCCAAGGGCACCTATGAGGCAGCGATCGCCTCGATGGATGTTGCCTTGTCCGGCGCCGACTGGCTGAACGAGGGCAGCCGCTTCGCCTTCTCGCTGTGCCGCCCGCCGGGTCACCATGCCGGTATCGACCTCTTCGGCGGCTACTGCTTCATCAACAACGCCGCCGTCGCCGCCCAGCGCCTTCTGGATCATGGCGCCAAAAAGGTCGCGATCCTCGACGTCGATTTCCACCATGGCAATGGCACACAGGACATCACCTATCGCCGTGGCGACATCTTCTTCGCCTCGCTGCATGGCGAGCCGGAAGACGCCTTCCCCTTCTTCCTCGGTTACGCCGACGAGACCGGTGAAGGCGAGGGCGAAGGCCTGAACGCCAACTATCCCATGCCCTCGGGCACGCCCTTCGAGATCTGGTCGGCAGCCCTCGAAGACAGCCTGAAGAAGATCAAGGCCTATGGGGCGGAAGCAATCGTCCTCTCGCTGGGCGTCGACACATTCGAAAAGGACCCGATCAGCTTCTTCAAGCTGACGAGCCCCGATTACATCCGCATGGGCGCGTTGATTGCCGCAAGCGGCGTGCCGGTGCTGACGGTCATGGAAGGCGGCTACGGCGTGCCCGAAATCGGGCTCAACGTCGCCAATGTGCTGATGGGTCTGGAGGACTGAACGCTCCTCCTTGTCGTTCGCATGGAGGCCCCGCCATGCAGCAGGGGCCTCCAGCTGCTTCAGGGCCTGGTGACGATGACTTCCAGATAGTCGCTCGGCACCACCATTGTGCCGTCGGTTGCCCGGTTGAAGCGGCCGATCAGCTCCAGGAGATCCTGGCTGAGAGCCGCCTGGCCCTCGTCTGGCAGCGCCGTAAACGCCTTGCGCACCGGCCCGTACCAGGTCCGGAAAACCTCCAGCCAATGATCAGGCGAACGATAGCGGAAGGTGAAGACCTTCCGTTGTGTGGCGACGGTGCCGGCGGATGAGAACAGCGCATTCAGTCGGGCCTCTGTCCCCCACGAGGCCGGCGAAAGCACGCCGGGCGGTGGCGGCAGATGCTGACCCATCGTACGGAACAGCTGGCCAATGAAGCCGTCCGGCGTCCAGTTGGCCATGCCGATGCGGCCAGCCGGACGACAGACCCTGAGCAATTCCTCGGCGGCTTGATCCTGGTTCGGCGTGAACATCACGCCGAAGGTGGACAGGACCACGTCGAAGGCGTCGGTCTCGAACGGCAGGGCCTCGGCATCGGCCGTCTGGAAAGCGACCGTCAGGCCGTCCGCTTCTGCCCGCGCCCGGCCGCGCTCCAGAAGTGCCGGAACATAGTCGGTTGAGGTGACCACCGCCCAGCGACGGGCGGCGGCAAGCGTGGCATTGCCGTTGCCGGCGGCGACGTCGAGCACGCGCTCGCCGGCCCGCAGGTCGAGTGCTTCGCATAGCGTCTCGCCGACGATCTGCAAGGTCGTGCCGACAACGGCGTAGTCACCAGATGCCCAGGCACCCTGCTGGCGGGCCTTCAGCGCGACCAGATCGGGCAGGGGAAGCGAGGCGACGGGTGCGGGGCTGGCGGCGGTCATTGCAGCATTTTTCATGGTCTCTCTCCTTCTGGTGGAGTGAGAAGTGTCGCGGCAGGATCCGTGCGGGGCCAGTGTAGGAACTGTAGTGCGGCCGGTACAGAAAATGGACCGTCAGAGCGGTGCCGTGGCAAAGGAGCTGCGCACCATCCACGCGCCGATGGTGGCGGCCATCGCGGGATCGCCGACCAGGGTAATCCTGTTGCTGGCGATTTCGGCGCGAAGGCTGGAAAGCCCGATCCAGGCAGACGTGAGCGCCTTCAGATCGGCTGTCACGAAGAGATCGACGTCATGCCCGGGATCGGTGGAGCAGAGGTCTACAGGTTTGCCCGGCTTGCATAAGAGCCAGTAGCTCTGCTCGTCGCGTGGCAGTTCCGGGTAGATGAAGCAGATGACGCTGCGACGCGAGGCCGGCAGAGAGGCGGGATTGATCTTCCGGCGCATGTTCCACATCAGGAGGCGCGCATCGAGTTTCTCAAGTGTGACATCCGCATCGATATTGCGGTGCGCCCATTGGCCGAGCGCCCGGACGATCGGCTCCAGCTCGTCGGCGATTGCGGTGGTTCGATAATTGATCTCGCCCGAGGTGGGATGCTGGGCGCGCAGGACGAGGCCGCGGTCCTCCATCTCTCTGAGCCGCTTCGACATCAGGGTCGGCGACATGCCGGGCACGCCGCGACGGATCTCGTTGAAGCGGGTGGAGCCGGACCACATTTCGGACAGGAGGAGCAGCGTCCAGCGCGGCTCCAGCACCTCGCAGGCCTTCGCCACCGGGCAGAACTGATTGTAGCCCTCGCTCACCATCCCGGCCTCCAGGCGGCCATCATGCGCCCCGCAGCCCATGGCCGTCCAGTACAGATAGTGTAGCAAACGAAAACGCCCCGACCGGGGGCGGGGCGTTCGTTGCATCACGTTTGGATGAAGGCCTCAGAGCGTGCCCTGGCGCTGCTGGATCATCTGGTAGGTGTCGAAGCTGTATTCGGCGATCTGGGCCCAGAGATAGGCGTCCTGCTTGAACGCCTGCTGGCTGTCGAAGAGCTTCTTGAACCACTCGTTCTTGGCCGAGAGATCCGCATAGGTCTCCTTGGCAGCTTTGTGGCAGGTGTCGAGGATATCCGAAGAGAAGGCGCGCAGCTGGGCGCCGCCGGCGACGAGTTCGCGCAGGGCTGCTGCGTTCGAGGCGTCATAGCGGGCGAGCATGTGTGCATTGGCCGCCGCACAGGCATCGGTGAGGATGCGCTTGTAGTTTTCCGGCAGGCCGTTGAACTTGTCGAGGTTGAAGAAGGCGTGCACGGTCGGGCCGCCTTCCCACCAGGCCGGGTAGTAGTAATAGGGTGCGACCTTGTAGAAGCCGAGCTTCAGGTCGTCATAGGGACCGACGAATTCTGTGGCGTCGATCGTGCCCTTTTCCAGTGCCGGATAGACGTCAGAGCCGGCGATCTGCTGCGGGGTGACGCCGACCTTGGCCATGATCTCGCCGGCGAGCCCGGCGATGCGCATCTTCAGACCCTTGAGGTCATCGATCGTCTTGATTTCCTTGCGGTACCAGCCGCCCATCTGGGCGCCGGTATTGCCGGCCGGAAGCGCATAGAGCTTGTGGGTGGCGAGGAACTCGTTGAGCAACTCGTTGCCGCCGCCGGCGGTGAACCAGGAATTGGTCATGCGGGCGTTGAGACCGAAGGGAATGGCGGTGCCGAGCGCAAAAGCCGGGTCCTTGCCGATATAGTAGTAGCAGCAGGTGTGGCCCATTTCGACGGTGTCGGCGGTGACGGCATCGGCCACCTGCAGCGGCGGGACGATTTCACCGGCCGCGAAGACCTGGATCTCGAACTGGCCGTCGGTCGCCTTCGAGACGCTTTCGGCAATATCGGTCGCGGCCCCGAAGATGATGTCGAGGCTTTTCGGGAAAGACGAGGCGAGGCGCCAGGTGACCTTGGGGTTTTCCTGCGCAATGGCGGGCGCTGCAAGTGCGGCTGCTCCGACGCCGGCAATACCGGCCTGTTTGAAAAATTGACGGCGGTTCATGATCTCTTGCCTCTGATGATATGCACTCCTCCAGCTCCCGCGGCGGGTCTAGTCTCGCGGGCGAGGGAGTGCAAGGGCAAAAGCTCACTAAGTTGTCCGGCAACCCGACCAAATTTGCGCTTTGTTTCGTCGGATCATTGTTCCACGCAAGGAACCGTCAGCTTGCGCCCTGCAAGCGCGGATCGTCCTGTGCCGGATTGTAGAAGAGAGACAGGACGAGGCTCTTGGCAATCCGCTCCGCACTCGCCATGAACCAGCCATGGGCTTGCGCGGACGCGTCGATCTGGGTGAGCGTGTCGGAGAAGAGCTGCAGCCACTGAAGGAAGAGCCCTTCGGTTATGCCATCCACCCCGTGATGCGCCATGACGGGCTTGCCGCCATAGGCGCCGGTCTTGAAGGCGACGGAGCTCCAGAAGGCCTTCATCTTCACCATGTGTTCGGGCCAGCGCCCGGCAAGGCGACCCTCGAAGACCGGCCCGAGATCTGCATGGCGGCGGATGTTGCCGTAAAAGGTCTCCACCAGGCGCTCGATGAAGGCTGCATCCACGCCCATGGCCGCCATGTCCGCTTCGGCACGGGCGGTAATCTCGGCGCGATGGGCGGCACGGCCCGTGAGATCCGTGGTCATGCTGTCTCTCGTTCTCGGTGACTGTCGCAAGGTTGATGCGCTCGCCGAAGGAGATGGTCCATCCGGCATCTTGATTCAAGCAGAAATCTGCCCTAAGTTTAGAACAATTCTAAAACAGGTGTTTGAATCTCATGTTCAGTCTCTCCCTCAAGGGCGGCAAGCGGCCCTTCGATCAACTTTCCGAACAGGAAATCCTGGCACTCGCCATTTCCTCAGAGGAGGATGATGCGCGGATCTACCTCGCTTATGCCGATCAGTTGCGCGCCCAGTATCCGCAATCCGCCAAGGTCTTCGAAGACATGGCGGAGGTCGAGCACACCCATCGCAACATGCTGATCGAGATGCATCGCGATCGTTTCGGCGAGCGCATTCCCTTGATCAGGCGCGAGCACGTGCAGGGCTTTTATGACCGTAAGCCCGACTGGCTGCGCCAGAACCAGACGCTCGATCAGATCCGTGACGAAACGATGCGAATGGAGGAGGGGGCCTACCGTTTTTATCACGAGGCCGCCCAGCACACCTCCGACGCCGGCATCCGCAAGCTTCTTGGCGATCTCGCCATGGCCGAACAGGGCCATGAGGAGATCGCGACCATGCTCGGCGACCGGCATCTGCCGGAAGATGTGCGCGAGACGGAAGACGAGACGAAGAAGCGCCAGTTCATCCTCACCTATGTCCAGCCGGGCCTTGCCGGCCTGATGGATGGTTCAGTCTCGACACTCGCGCCGATCTTCGCGGCGGCCTTCGCCACCGGCGATACCTGGTCCACCTTCCTGATCGGTCTCTCGGCCTCCGTCGGCGCCGGCATTTCCATGGGCTTTACAGAAGCTGCCCATGACGACGGCAAGCTCTCCGGTCGCGGCTCGCCGCTGAAGCGGGGCCTTGCCTCGGGGATCATGACGGCGCTTGGCGGTCTCGGCCATGCGCTGCCCTATCTCATCCCGCATTTCTGGACCGCGACGATCACCGCGATCATCGTCGTCTTCTTCGAACTCTGGGCGATCGCCTTCATCCAGAACCGCTACATGGAAACGCCCTTCTGGCGCGCGGCCATGCAGGTGGTGCTCGGCGGCTCGCTGGTGCTGGCCGCCGGCGTTCTGATCGGGCAGGGATAACGAGGGCACTGCCACGAGCGGTCGGTCTCAGGCCATGGTCTTCAGCTGCCGAGGCATTTCCGCCGTCTGATACATCGAGAGCGTATGCCCGTCGGGGTCGGCAAATTCCGCCGACCAGCCGCCCGGCGAATGGCTGACGGGTGTCACGATTGTGACACCCTGTTCGGCAAGCCCTTCGACTATGTCGTCGATGCCTCCTTCTTCGAGATCGAAGACAATGACCGGGGAGTTGCCCGGTTTGCTTTCGGCCTGGAAGAACAGGAGGTCGATACCGTTGGCCGTCGAGGCGATCAGCCAGTCGGGTTCACCCGGCTCGTTTTGCATGCGCTGCAGGGGCAGTCCGAGCGCCTCGCCATAAAAGCGGGCAGTCCGTTCGATGTCGGTGACGAAATAGCAGATGTTGTTGAGCTTCTTGGTTTTCAGCATGGAGAACTCCAGTGTTGGAACGCGAACGCCCTCATGTTGCCGCAGACCGCAACTTCGTGAGATTGAGGTCAAAACAAATGAGATGACCGTCCGGATCATGGGTTGCGAGCCGGGCGCCGGGCCGCAGCACCAGCGGCCGCAGCGACCGCCGGATCGAGCCGAAGGCCAGCTGTCCGGAGAGGCGCTCGGAGGCTGAACCCGAAAGCCCGGCGACGCGCAGCCGCTTGCGGATCTCGCAGATGCGCTGCCGGAGCGTAACCTCGTTCACCGAGAGCAGATGCCGGATCTCGACGTGGGTCTGGCCATTGACGGCAAGCAGAAATGTCGTTCGAAGCGCAGGCGGCAGAAACTGCGCATGACGAGTGAGCTCCTGTGGCAGGGTCGGATCGCTCGCAACCGACTGCTCGAACATGAAGGCGCTTTCCCGCTGCCGCCGACGCATGGCCGACCGCGCCAGGAACGCGCTGCGATGACGCAGAACGCCACGGATCCAGCGCATGTTTTCCGGCAGTGAAAGATCCGCCCGACCGGCAGAAAGTGCTGCGACGAGCGCGTCCTGAAGCAGGTCTTCTGCCTCTTCAACGCGTCGGGTATGCCGTCTCGCCTCCTTGAGAAGCTGTCTGATCTGTCCGCTCTGCACCGGATCCCCCATTCGGCCGGATGGTGGCAGATAGCGCTGAAGCCGACAAGCGCGCGACATTTGGATTGGCGATCTCGGACGATTGCGCCAGGATGACAGTCACACGTCTGCAATCATCCGTCGTTATTGCGCATCCATGAGAGCCTCTCCCGCGACCATTGGTCTGGGCGTCACCATGACCATCGGTTACGGTACGCTCTACTATTCCTTCTCCGTACTCGCTCCCGAAATCGCCCGCGAATTCGGCTGGGGCCAGAGTTTCGTCTTTGGTGTCTTTTCCTTCGGCCTGCTCGCGGGAGCGATCGCTGCGCCGATCCTCGGGCGCCTAGTCGATCGCTTCGGTGCACGGCTGGTTCTCTGTCTCGGCTCGGTCACGGCCTCTGTGGCGCTCGCCCTGTTTGCGGTGATGCAGAATGCCTGGCAGTTTGCGGTGATCACCCTGGTGGCAGAATTCATCGCACTCGCCGTGCAATATGATGCGGGGTTCGCGGCCCTTGCCCAGACCCATGGCCGGGAGGCCCGAGCCCACATTACCCTTGTGACCCTGATCGCGGGCTTTGCCTCGACAGTCTACTGGCCGCTGCTGCAATGGCTGCTGACCTGGATGGACTGGCGCGATGTCTATCTCGTCCTCGCCGCCATGAACCTCCTGATCGCACTGCCGATCCATTGCGCCTTGCCGCGAGCGAGGGGCGCCGCAGAGCCGGTCTCCCGCCTCGGGGAACCGAGCGCAGAGGTGAACCCGGACGGAGAGCGGAAACGCCGGATGGTGCTGATGGCGACGGCCTTCGCGGCGGGCGGCTTCGTTGTATCAGCGGTCGGCGCAACGCTTCTCGTCCTGATGCGCGACCTCGGTTATGCGACCACGTTGGCGACACTTGCCGGCAGCCTCATCGGACCGAGCCAGGTAACGGCGCGACTGATCGAGTATTCCAGGCGAAACCTCTTCTCGCCTACCATGACGGCGATCATCGCGGCTCTTGCCTTGGCACTCGGCCTCTTCGTGCTGGCGGGTGCGCTCATTCAGCCCTTCGCGGCTTTCGCCATTGCCTTCGCGGTGTTTTACGGTGCGGGCCAGGGTCTGACGTCGATCGTGCGGGGCGTGCTGCCGCTGCATTACTTCGGGGCGGCCGGATATGGCCGGACCATGGGCACGCTCGCATCGACGCGCATCGTCGCGTCGGCAATCGCGCCGGTCTCGGTGATATGGCTGAACGAAACGGTGGGGCCATCGGCAGCGCTTGGCGCACTGGCTGGCATGGCCTGTCTGGCGGTCCTGGCGACACTCGCGCTGACGCGACGGTGAAGAGGGCCCCGATTGCCGACCCGATTACTGCAATGCGCCGACCAGCACGTCGGCCGTGCCGTTCTCGATGGTCACCCAGCGGCCGCTGTCAGTGTTCGACTGACGCTTGAGGAAGGCGTAGCGCGTCTCGGTCCAGAGCTTCACGTCGTCGTTGAGATTGTCGAGCACGAAGTCACCCGACTGGGTGCGGACCGTGAGGACGGCATGGCCTTCGCCATCGGGCTTGCGGACGACGGTGATCAGCAGATCTGCGGCCGAAAACCCGGCTGCCATCAGCTTCTTGCGCTTGAGCAGCACGAAGTCTTCGCAGTCGCCGAGATCGACGGGATAAGCCCAGACCTCTTCGCGCCCGTAGATTTCCTCGTCGGTCATCGGGATGATGGCGTGATTGACACTGGCATTGATGTCGCGAACCAGGCTCCAGCCGTGATCGGTCACCTTGGGAGGGGTCGAGGGACGGTTGCGAACGGCGCATTCCTGCGGAAGGGCCTTGCAGAATTCGTAGTGGCCGATCGGTTGGGAAGTCACGCTGCCGGTGATCATCGATCGCAGCGACTGCGGTGCCGAAAAGCCCGCATGGGCAGGTGCGAGAATCGCAACTGCGATGATGAGCGCCTTGATGGCGTGCGAGCCGTTCGTCATGAACACGTCCCCTGTATCCTTAACAAAAGGTTAAGATTGCAGGGCGACGTAAGTCAACGGCGCCGATGGTCTCCACCGGCGCAATTCATCCACTATGGTTAAAATGCGACAGTTCGAACGTTCAAAGACACGTTATGTTCCCGATCGGCGGGAGATATCGTATTTCGACGCTATTCAGATCATGGAGATGATTGCGGATTTCATCCGGGCAATGTCTTCCGGGCGGGAGAGACGGTGGTCTCCGTCCCGAACCAGCGTCAGCACGACGTCGTCCAGCGGCATGAATTCCATGAGTTTCAGGGCGTGCTGATATGGCACATCCGGATCCTTCATGCCCTGCAGGATATGCACCGGGCAGCCGGTCTCGATGAGGCCCTTGAGCACGCGGTTCTTCGCGCCGTCTTCCATGAGATCACGCGTAAAGATGTTGGGTTCGGGGCTGTAGTCCGACGCTTCCTCGAAGTAGCCTCGCTCCGAGAGCGACTGCCGCTCCGCCTCCGTCAGGCTGGGTTCGATCAGGTCCGACGTGAAATCGGGCGCCGGTGCGATGAGCACCAGGCCAGCGACCGTGACCGGCAGGCCGAGCCGCTTCGCTTCCTGGATGACGCGAAGTGCGATCCAGCCGCCCATGGAGGAGCCGACGAGCACGACCCTGGATGTGCCGGCGTCTGCGATGACCGCCAGCGCCTCCTCGGTCCAGCGCGAAATGGTGCCCTTCCGGAAATCGCCCCCGGACACGCCGTGCCCCGAATAGTCGAAGCGGATCGCGGTGAGGCCCTGTTCGGCAGCCAGCGCGTCCATCTCGATCGCCTTGGTGCCGGCCATGTCGGATCGGTAGCCGCCGAGCCAGATGACCGCCGGCTTGTCCTTGGCGACGCCGAGGCGTGTGATGACGGCGATGTCGCGTGCCGCCTCGCCGGTTCCGACAGTGATCGTCTTCTCCTGCAGGATATTCGCTGTTGTGCCCATGGTAGCCGCTCTCCTTTTGTCGAAGGTGGTAAAACACATTCGCAGAGTCGCGGACAACAGGTGATTTTCTTTCAGAAGCATGCTATTGACACTGCCGTCGCAGATATCACATAGCCATTTGACGCGGATGCGCGCGGGTTAACGCTGCGACATTCTGTAATTGTTTGAGGAGAATACGACCATTCGCAGACCGTTCAAGACCGATGCCCCCGTGAAAGACGGGCCGCGCTCCAACCGTGAAATCCGCATTCCGAAAGTCCAGTTGATCAATGACGAGGGCGTGAACCTTGGCATCATTTCGACTGATGAGGCGCTGCGAATGGCGGAGGAGGCCGGGCTCGATCTGGTCGAGATTTCGCCAAATGCCGAGCCGCCGGTCTGCAAGATCCTCGATCTGGGCAAGCTGAAGTTCGCCAACCAGAAGAAGGCGGCCGAAGCGCGTCGTAAGCAGAAGATCGTCGAGGTCAAGGAAATCAAGATGCGTCCGAACATCGACACCCATGATTATGAGGTGAAGATGAAGGCGATGAACCGCTTCTTCGAAGAGGGCGACAAGGTCAAGGTGACCCTGAAGTTCCGTGGCCGCGAAATGGCCCACCAGGAACTCGGCATGAAGCTCCTGCTTCAGGTCAAGGAAGACACGCTGACCATCGCAAAGGTTGAGGCTGAGCCGAAACTCGAAGGCCGACAGATGATGATGGTGCTCGCTCCGAAGTGAGCAGTCGTCACCGTGACGTTCAAAAGGCCGCCTTTCGGGGCGGCTTTTTTCGTTTGATACGTCCGGTGGATCGCCGCCGATGAGGGTCTGCGTGCCAGACAGTTCGCCGGCGCGCATCTGGCCGAAGACAAGGCCAAGGGGCCTGGCCTTGCCGTCGGCGCCGACGTTCTCGCCCTCTCCTCGAAGATTCCGGCTGCCACCCGTTGCGCTTTCCTGGGTCTGCGGTTATAAGCGCCCGTCCGAACGGTCCGGCAGGGCATGCCGTGGCCGTTCTTTATGCTTGAAAACGGGCATTCGTCTGCCTGTTTCGATACAAGAACAATGGAGTAGCAAAATGCCCAAGATGAAGACGAAATCCTCCGCGAAAAAGCGGTTCAAGATCACGGCTTCCGGCAAGGTCCTCGCGGCTGCTGCTGGCAAGCGTCACGGCATGATCAAGCGGTCCAACAAGTTCATTCGCGATGCCCGCGGCACGATGGTTCTGGCTGAACCTGACGGCAAGAAGGTCATCAAGAACTACCTGCCAAACGGTCTCTGAGACCCGCTCGCTGTTGGACAATTAAGGAGATCATGACATGGCACGCGTAAAACGTGGCGTAACTTCCCGCGCCAAGCACAACAAGGTATTCAAGCAGGCCAAGGGCTTCTACGGCCGCCGCAAGAACACGATCCGGGCCGCCAAGGCTGCCGTCGATCGTTCCAAGCAGTTTGCTTACCGCGACCGCAAGAACAACAAGCGCAACTTCCGCGCTCTGTGGATCCAGCGAATCAACGCTGCCGTCCGCGAATTCGGCCTGACCTACGGCCGCTTCATCGACGGCTTGAACAAGGCTGGCATCGAAGTCGACCGCAAGGTCCTCTCCGACCTCGCCATCCATGAGCCGGCAGCCTTCGCGAAGCTCGTAGACGCTTCGAAGAAGTCGCTCGCCTACCTCAAGGATGCCGGCACGACCAACGAGTTTGAAAGCGCGGTCAAGTAAACCAGCGCTCCCAAGCCTCTGTGGATTTTGATTGGGAAACCCGCGCTGGACCTCCGGCGCGGGTTTTTTGTTTGCCGCAGTGGCGGGGAAGGATTGGACATGGCCTATCTGGGGGATGGGTCCGATACGCCGAATGGCGAAATCGAACTCGCAGACGATGAAATTGCGGAAGTGTTGAGAGCGCTGGTCCAGAGCGACGACCGGGTGCAATGTCTCGACCTGCCGCATCGCCGGCTCTGGATCAAGCGCCAGGGCGTCAAGGTGCTGCCGCGTTTCGTCTCCTTCCAGGGTTTGGTCGCAGCGCTTCTGCGGGTTCCGCATCTGAGGCCCTCGCCGCAACTGGCGCCCGACGCCATGCAGGCGCGCGAGATCGCCCGGATGCACATTTTCGCGGCGGCAGGCTTTCCGGTGCCGCCGATCGTTTTCCAGTCGAAGACGGCAATGGTCATGGCCGATGTCGGCCCGACCTTGGCCGAGCGGCTGAACACTCTGCGCACGTCGGATCCGGTGGGCCATGACGCGCTTCTGGTCCAGGCGGCCGATGGGCTTGGTCGCGTTCATGCCGCTGGCCTCAGCCACGGGCGCCCGCATGTGCGTGATTTCTTCCTGAGCGACGGCGAGGTCGGCTTCATGGATTTCGAGGAGGATCCAGCCTCGGTCATGCCGCTCGAAATGGCCCAGGCGCGCGACGTATTCCTGTATTTCCTCATCGTGGCGTCGCGTGCGATACGACCGGATGAAACCTGCCCGGCGGCACTCGGGGCATGGTCGCGCCACGCCACGGATGCGGCACAACGCGAATTGCGATCGCTGACGGCACTGGCCAGCCGAATTTTGCCGCTGATACGGTTGATCGGCCGCGTTCACATGGGTAGTGATCTGCGACGCTTCATCATGGCAACGGAATTTCTGATGAAGGCCCCACTCGACAGGGTGGAGAGCCCGAACACCGCCAAGGCAGGACAAGATGGTTGAACTAGACGTTTTGAAGGCACAGCTTCTGGCGGACATCGCCGCAGCCGGCGATGAGCCCGCGATCGAGGCGGTGCGCGTGGCGGCCCTCGGCAAGAAAGGCTCGGTCTCCGAACTCCTGAAGACGCTCGGCACGATGACGCCGGAAGAGCGCCAGACGCGCGGGGCCGCGATCAATGCTCTCAAGACCGAGATCACCGAGGAAATCGGAACCCGCAAAGCGGCGCTGAAGGATGCGGCGATCAATGCCCGCCTGAAGGCAGAGACGCTGGATGTATCGCTGCCGGTGCGTTCCTCGCCCGCCGAACGCGGCCGTATCCATCCGATCAGCCAGATCGTCGACGAGATCACCGCGATCTTCGCCGACATGGGGTTCTCGATTGCCGAAGGTCCCGATATCGAGACCGACCACTACAACTTCACTGCCCTGAACTTTCCCGATGGCCATCCGGCCCGCGAAATGCACGACACCTTCTTCTTGTCCCCGGATGAGAACGGTGATCGCAAGGTGCTGCGCACGCATACCTCGCCGGTGCAGGTGCGCACCATGGAGAGCCAGAAGCCACCGATCCGCATCGTCATCCCGGGCAAGACCTATCGCCAGGACAGTGACGCCACCCATTCGCCGATGTTCCATCAGGTCGAAGGCCTCGTCATCGACAAGACGGCGAATGTCGGCCACATGCGCTGGATCCTGGAAGAATTCTGCAAGGCCTTCTTCGAGGTCGATAGCGTCACTATGCGCTTCCGCCCGTCCTTCTTCCCCTTTACCGAGCCGAGCTTCGAAGTCGATATCCAGTGCGACCGCTCCTCGGGTCCGATCGTCAAGTTCGGCGAAGGCAAGGACTGGATGGAAATCCTCGGCTGCGGCATGGTTCACCCGAACGTGCTGCGATCAGGCGGCCTCGACCCCGACGAATACCAGGGCTTCGCCTGGGGCATGGGGCTCGATCGCATTGCCATGCTGAAATACGGCATGCCGGACCTGCGCGACTTCTTCAACGCCGATGTCCGCTGGATGAGCCATTACGGCTTCCGCCCGCTCGACGTGCCGACGCTGTTTGGCGGACTGAGCAGCTAAGCTGAACGATGCGTGGCTGCCTCATGGGATGAGGATGGCCAGACGGGTCGGCGGACCAATCCCGCCGCTCCGAGTGAATGAAGGCAATGCGACGTGATTGAACATCTCGACAACATGCGCCCGGTCGACCTCCTCTGCGATGACGACCTCTTGCATGTGGAACTGACGGACGGTCGTATCGTCAGCGTCCCGATCTCATGGTATCCGCCCCTCAAGGACGCGATGCCGGTGGAGCGGAACAACGTGGAATTCATGCCGACGAGCATTCACTGGCCCGACATCGATCTCGATGTGACTGTGGTCAGCATGCTCCTCGGAAGGCAGGCGTCAGGCGCGCGGTCGCTGGATGCTTCTGGCAAGATGCAGATGGGAACGAGACAATGAAATTCACACTCTCCTGGCTGAAGGATCACCTGGAAACCGAGGCCTCGCTCGAGGAAATCTGCGAGCGCCTGACCGCAATCGGTCTCGAGGTCGAGGACGTCGACGACAAGGCGGCCTACAAGCCTTTCGTCATTGCCAAGATCGTGACGGCGGAAAAGCATCCCGAGGCCGATCGCCTGAAGGTTCTCTCGGTCGATGCCGGTGACGGCAAGCCGGTGCAGATCGTCTGCGGTGCGCCGAATGCCCGCGCCGGCATGATCGGGGCCTTGGCACGGCCGGGCACCTATGTGCCGGGTATCGATGTCACCCTCTCGGTCGGCAAGATCCGCGGCGTCGAGAGCCACGGCATGATGTGTTCCGAAAAGGAGCTCAACATCTCCGAGGATCACAACGGCATCATTGACCTGCCCGAGGATGCGCCGGTCGGCACGTCTTTCGCGTCTTACGCTGGCCTCGACGATCCGATCATCGAGATCAATCTGACGCCGAACCGTCCGGACTGCACCTCCGTCTTTGGCATTGCCCGCGATCTCGCAGCCTCCGGTCTCGGCACGCTCAAGACAAGGAAGGCGCCTGCTTTCAAGGTCGAGGGCGAGACCCCGCATCAGGTGAAACTCGAGCTCGAAGATCATCTCTGCCCAGGCTTTGCCTATCGCCTCGTGCGCGGCGTGAAGAACGGCCCGAGCCCGAAATGGATGCAGCAGCGTCTGCTCGCGATCGGGCTGCGTCCGATCTCGGCTCTCGTCGATGTCACCAACTACATGACCTTCGATCAGGGCCGTCCGATGCATGTCTTCGACGCCGACAAGGTCCACGGCACACTGGTGGTTCGTCGTGCAAAGGACGGCGAGGAAATCCTCGCGCTCGACACCCACACCTACAAGCTGAACCCGAACAACGTCGTCATATCCGATGACAACGGCCCGGAATCGATCGGCGGCATCATGGGCGGCGAGCATTCGGGCTGCGATGAAAACACCGTCAATGTTCTGATCGAATCGGCACTCTGGGATCCGATCAACATTGCCAAGACCGGTCGCGCCCATGGTATCATCACGGATGCGCGCTATCGCTTCGAGCGTGGCGTCGATCCCGAATATATGGTCCCGGGCCTTGAGCGCACCACCGAACTGGTGCTCGACATGTGCGGCGGCGTCGCGGCCGAAGCGAAGGTCGAAGGCTACAAGGGCCACCAGAAGAAGGTCGTCGACTTCCCTTATTCGGAAGTGAAGCGCCTGACCGGCCTCACCGTTTCCAACGACGAGTCGCGCCAGATCCTGACCGCGCTCGGGTTCGAAGTCCTCTCGGGCGATGACAAGGTCGCCAAGGTCTCCGTTCCGTCCTGGCGTCCCGATGTCGATGGCAAGGCCGACCTCGTCGAAGAAGTCATGCGCATGTTCGGCGTCGACAAGATCAAGCCAGAGCCGCTGCCGCCGACCGGCTCGGTCAACGGCAAGATCCTGACGACCCTGCAGATCCGCACGCGCTCGGCGCGGCGGGCGCTCGCCTCGCGTGGCATGATGGAAGCAGTCACATGGTCCTTCATTCCAGCCGAGCACGCCAGGCTCTTCGGCGGCGGAAGCGAGGCGTTGAAGCTGGTCAACCCGATTGCGGCCGATATGTCGGACATGCGTCCCTCCCTGTTGCCGGGCCTGTTGACGGCCGCCCAGCGCAATGCCGACCGCGGCTTCGGTGATGTCGCGATCTTCGAAGTGTCGGGCACCTACGAAGCCGATACGCCGGAAGGTCAACGGCGTGTTGCCGGCGGCGTTCGGCGCGGAACCGCATCGATCGCCGGTGCCGGCCGCATGTGGTCGAATGGGGCCAAGGGCGGCGGCAAGCCCGTCGACGTCTTCGACGCCAAGGCCGATGCGCTCGCTGTGCTCGAAGCCTGCGGAATCCCGATGAGCAATGTGCAGATCGAGCAGGGTGGCCCCGAATGGTATCACCCGGGCCGGTCCGGCACGATCAAGGCTGGTCCCAAGGTCACGCTTGGCACCTTCGGTGAATTTCATCCGAAGACGCTGGAAGCGCTCGATGTCTCCGGCACGCTCTGCGGCTTCGAGATCTATGTCGATGCTCTGCCTGAGCCGAAAAAGAAGGCCACCCGCACCAAGCCGGCACTGGAGCTTTCGCCCTTCCAGATGGTCAAGCGTGACTTTGCATTCGTCGTCGAGAAGGCCGTCGAGGCAGGCGCGATCATCAAGGCAGCGACGAGCGCGGACCGCAAGCTGATCACGGGCGTCAACGTCTTCGATATCTTCGAGGGCGCTTCGGTGGGTGAGGGACGCAAGTCGGTGGCGATCGAAGTGCTGATCCAGCCCTCCGACAAGACCCTGACCGACGAGGATTTCGATGCGCTGACGAAGAAGATCGTCGGCAATGTCGAGAAATCGACGGGCGGTACGCTGCGCGCCTGACCTGTTTCTGGCAGGCGGCCCTGCCTGTCCTAAACAATGAAAAAGCCCTTTCCTCGTCTTCCGGGGAAAGGGCTTTTGTTTTGGGCCGGCAGTCATTGATCACCGGGGTCGGGCTGTTGCAGTCACGCCTTACAGGCTGACGCGACGGCCTTCCTTGTCGGCTGACTTGCGGTCGTCGCCATGCTTGGCCAGGATGGTCTTGGCGTCCTCGACCGAGATGCGATGCTTCTTGGCAAAGGGGATGGGCTCATAGCCCTTCACTGCGGCGTTTTTGTCGTCTGCCATGCTGGTCTCCAATTCGAAACGTGCCCCGGCAGGATGCCGGAGCCTGGAATGTCGCGGGTAAACGAGGAAGAAAGCTCGTCTGTGTCGAGCGGATGCGACGCGTGCGAAGGGCGTCGCCTGTGACCCTATGTAGGGTTTGGCGGCGGAAAGCTCAATACTTCTTCTTGCGCAGTGTCTTGTTGCCCTTCGGCCCGGAATAGACCGGCGTGCGATCGCGGTTTTCCGCCTGCAGCTGGCGCCAGCGATCGAGCCGGGCCGCATCGAGCGTACCCTCCCTGATCGCGGCCTGCACGGCGCAGCCCTTTTCATGCGAATGGCTGCAATCGCGAAACTTGCAATGCGGGGCAAGGTCGGTGATTTCGGCAAACAGCGTGTCGATGCCGTCGGTGATGTCGCTGACATAAAGCGTACGAATGCCGGGCGTATCGATCACCCAGCCGCCGCTTGCAATGGCATGCAGGGAACGCGCGGTCGTCGTGTGCCGGCCCTTGGCGTCATGCTCGCGGATCGCCCCGGTTTTCTGCGCCGTCTCGGCGCCATGGCCGGCAAGTGTATTGACCAGCGTCGACTTTCCGACGCCAGAGGATCCGACCAGCGCCACGGTCTGGCCGGGGCCGCACCAGGGCATCAAGGGGTCGATGGCATCGGACGAGCGCGCATTGACGATGACGACGGACAGATCGCGCTGCAGCGCTCTTGCTTCATCGGCATACGGGGATGGGTCATCGACGGTATCGGCTTTGGTCAGCACGATCACCGGGCGCGTGCCCGCTTCATTGGCCATGACCAGATAGCGTTCCAGCCGCGCGGCGTTGAAATCGGCATTGCAGGACGTGACGATGAACAGCGTATCGACATTGGCGGCGGCGAGCTGTTGACCGAAAGCGCCCTCGGTCCGCCGTTGCAGGACGGTGTGGCGCTCCAGTCGACGCACGAGGAGGCCGGTATAGGGAGAGGTCAGAACCCAGTCGCCCACGGCGAAATCGGCCGTATTGCTGTTCGGCGGAAGCTCGATCGCAACAGGCCCCGTGGCATCGATCCCCTCCACGCGGTCGCGATGCACGGAGGAAATACGGCGGACGAGGAGTTCGGCCTCGTCAGCCGTCACCTGCTCGGTGAAGAAGGCGCCGAAGCCGAGCCGCGCAAGGACGGCGAGGTCATGGGGGCCGGTCAAGGGCAAAACCCTGGGGCAGGACGTGGGGCCATGGGCACTTTCCGCGTTGGGATCAGAGGTTGACGCTTCTCATAGCGCAGAAACTCTTCCCTGACGCGGGAAATCGACCGCGTCATCAGTCGCGACGGGAAGATCAGCGATCACGCCTTGAGATCCGCCGGCGCGACAGCGGTCATGGTCAGTCGGCGCGGCAACCGGGCAAACATGACGGCATTGCCGGCCAGCGTGAGTGCGAGGCCCAGGATCGCGAGCGGCGTGAAGTGATAGTCCTCGTAAAGGCTCGACAGCGTCAGCGCGACGACGGGAAAAAGCACGGTGGCATAGGCCGCTTTTTGGGAGCCGATACGCGATACCAGCATCAGATAGGTGGTGAAGCCCACCACCGAGCCGATGACGGAGAGATAGACGAGGGCGGCGAGATAGGTCTGGTCCGGTGGCGGCACGATGGGCGTGCCTGTCATGCCGATAAGGACAAGAAGCGCAATCGAGCCGTAGCTCATGCCCCAGGCATTGGCGGTGACAGGCGCAATGCCGGCGGCGCTGTTGCGCCGCGAGGCCATGTTGCCGAAGGAAAAGAACAGCGTACCGAGCGCCGATAGCCCGATGCCCTTCCAGCTGTCGGGATTGACGGCGATGAAGATCTCAGGGCCGAAGAGCAGCGCAAGCCCGGTGGCACCGAGGCCCGCCGCGACCAGCGTGCGTGGCTTGATCCTGTCGCCGAAAAATAGGCGGGCATTGACGGCATTGTAGACCGTGGCAAGCGAGAAGACGACGGAGATGAGGCCAGACGGCACATAGCTTGCCGCGTGATAGAAGCAGAGGAAGTTGAAACAGAAGAGCGACAAGGCCTGAACGAGGATGAAGGGCTGTTGCCTGAGCGTCGGCACCTTGAGGCGACCTGTGAGGGCCAGGACGCCGACGAGCACCAGAGCGGCAAGCGCGAAGCGGTAGAAGACCGAGACCAGCACCGGCACCGGCCCGATCTGCAGCGCAATCGCGATCCAGGTCGTGCCCCAGATCAGGACGGTTGAGGAGAAGAGAAGAAGATTGGTCATGGACTGTGGCCCCGCTTTCGGGAGGCAGGTAACGCCATGCATGCCCCTTCTTCTTGCACGATCTTGCGGTGTTCTTCGCCATGCTGGGCATGCCTGCCCGATTGCCGATGGCGCAGCGCACAAAGCGCGCTAGAATGCGGGCGATCTCGTGAAAGTTATCCATGCTGCACACCGCCACCGTCTTCGGTTCCCTCTCCGCCTCGTCCCGTGCCGAGCGTGGGGAGACGCTCGACCTCGGTCAGGGCAGGGCAAGCGCAATCTGGCGCAACAGCCATGACCGCATGCGCTATGAGCGGACGGACGGGCACACCTTCAGCTGCTATCTGCGCGGCGGCGACGGCACGCGGCGGCTCGATGCCGGCAGCATTGCCGGCTGGCCGGGCGCGCTCTGCATCATGCCGCAGGGGGCGTCGTCCGAATGGGAGATCACCGAGCAATTCGAGTTCGTGCATCTCTATGTCGCCGACGACGAGCTGCGTCGCCTCTTTTCCGAGACCTTCGACCGCGATGCGCGGCTGATGCTCTTGCCAGAGGCGACCTTTGACGAAGCGCCGCGCCTGGCGGAGGCGCTGGTGCAGCTCGCTGCTGCGACGCAGGGCGGCAATAGGCTTCTGGCCGAACAGGCCATCGTCTCGGCCGTCGGGCAGCTCTTTGCCGATCCGCGTTATGGCGGCGCGCGGCGTCCGGTGCTGCGCGGCGGTCTTGCGCCGGTCTTGCGGCGACGGCTGGTGGACCATATCGAGGCGAACCTGGACCAGACAATCACGCTCCGAGATCTGGCGACACTCGCGGATCTCAGCGAATTCCACCTGCAACGGATGTTTCGCGCAAGCTGCGGGGTCACGCCGCATGATTTCATCCTGAACCGGCGCATCCACCGCGCGCGGCGCATGCTCGCCGGCCCCGAACCGATTGCCCAGATCGCCTCGGCCTGCGGCTTTAGCAGCCAGAGCCACCTGACGCGGATGTTCAAGACCGTCACCGGGACGACGCCCTTGGCGTATCGCCGTGCCGTGAGCGGCTGAGCTACCTCATTCCCTTCAGAACCCGGTCAAGCACCCGGAACGGCCGTGCATCGCCCATATGCGCGACATTGAAGCGCATGAAGCCGTCCGCCGACAACGATGGGCTGAAGACATTGCCGGGCGCCAGGACCACACCCTGGGGCAGGGCGGACTGGGCAAGCGCCGTCGAGCTGATGCCCTCGGGCATGCGACACCAGAGATAGGGCCCGCCACGGGGCGTGAGCACGGGTTCGATGCCCAGATCCCCGAGCCGGGTGGCAACCGCGCGCCGCGCCGTGTCGAGGCGCCGGTGGATCTGATCGAGATGTTTGCGATAACCGCCGCTTGACAGCACGCTGTGGATCGCGTCGGTCGCCACCGGGCTTGGGCCGCCGAACTGGATCGCGACCTGCAGGTCGGTGAGCAGGCGGATACGCTCGGCATCGGTGGCGATGAAGCCTGTGCGCAGTGAGGCCGAAATGGTCTTGGAAAAGCTGCCGATGCGGATCACCCGGGAAAGCCCGTCGAGTGTGGCGAGCGTGATCGCCGGCTCCGGTTCGAAATCGGAGAAGATGTCGTCCTCCACGATCAGCATGTCCGAACGGCCGACGATGCCGAGCAACTGGAAGGCGGCCTGCGGCGAGAGTGTTGCCCCTGTCGGATTGTGTAGCCCGGAATTGGTGAGATAGAGCCGCGGCGCCTCGCGCGTGACAGCGGCCTCGAAGGCGGCAATGTCGGGGCCGTTGTCGGTATAAGGCACGGGGACCGCGATCGCCTGATGGGCTCTGAGCAGGGTCTGGAAGTTGAAATAGCAGGGATCGTCGACGATGACACGGTCGCCCGGGCGAAGCAGCAGCCGGCAGACGAGATCGAGCGCCTGGGTGGCAGATCCCGCAAGCAGCACCTGATCTTCGGAAAGCGTGATCGACTGCTGGCGCAGCCGCGTCTCGACGAAGCGGCGGAGGCCGGCACTGCCCCGGGAAGAACCGTAGTCGGTGGTAAGACTTGTCTCCTTGCGCAATATGTTCCGCATTCCGGCATGCAGGAGGCCCGTCGGCATCCAGTCCGTTGGCAGCCAGCCGCAGCCGGGCTTGCACGTGCCGGGATCGGCATCGAGCGCCTGGCGCGCCACCCAGAACGGATCGACTTCCGGCGCGCGGGGCGGTTCGAGCCGGACAAGCGGGGCAGGCGTGCGCCCGGCTTCTGTGACGAAGAAGCCGGAGCCGGGCCGGGGACGGATCAGGCCTTCGGCAGAGAGCCGGTCATAGGCCTCCACGACGGTGGAGGGGGATACCGAAAGCTCGACAGCCAGCCGGCGGATCGAGGGCAGCCGGTCATTGGGCGCCAGTTGGCCCGAACCGATCCGCCCGCGAATGTCGGCCATGACAAGTGCGGTCCGCGACGCGGAAAGCTTCGGTGCTTGAACACGCTCGTTCATCTGTGTGGCCTTTGTCATCAGTACAGTTTGGTAAAATTGTATCGCTCCGTCTCTGGCTGCGCCAGCCCTTGTGCGCGATAGGGCAGGAATAGAAAACGGAGACGAGAATGACGACTTCCTGGAAAGCCTGGGCCAGCGGTTTCATCGGCGTACTGATCTTCAGTGGTTCGCTGCCGGCAACGCGTCTGGGACTGGCCGATTTTGCACCGCTCTTTCTGACCTCGGCGCGGGCGGTGATCGCAGCCCTTCTGGGAGCCGTCCTGCTGATCGGCTTGCGAGAGAAGCGGCCGGCGCGTTGCGACCTCCTGCCGCTGGCGGTCGTCGCACTCGGCGTTGTCGTCGGTTTTCCTCTTCTGACGGCACTCGCGCTCCAGAGCATCAGTTCGGCCCAGTCGACCGTCTTCATCGGCTTGTTGCCGCTGTGCACGGCGCTGTTCGGCGTGCTGCGCGCCGGCGAACGTCCATCTGCGATCTTCTGGATGTTTTCGGTGACCGGCGCGGCCCTTGTCGCCGGCTTTGCGCTATCGACGACGGCGGACATGGCGATTGCCGGTGCCGGGCTGATGATTGCCGCGATCCTCGCCTGTGGCCTGGGTTATGCCGAGGGCGCGCGCCTGTCGCGCCGACTGGGTGGCTGGCAGGTGATCAGCTGGGCGCTGGTGCTGTCGCTGCCTGTCATGCTGCCTCTCGCGCTCTGGACCGTGCCGGAGGATCTCGCAGCGGTTTCAACAACCGGTTGGCTGGCGCTGGCTTACGTCTCGATGTTCAGCATGATGATCGGTTTCATCTTCTGGTATCGCGGCCTGGCACTCGGCGGCATCGCCTCGGTCGGGCAGCTCCAACTGCTGCAGCCGTTTCTCGGCTTCGTGCTGGCCGCGGGGTTGCTGCATGAGAAGGTCAGCCCGCCGATGCTGGTAACGGCCCTGCTCGTCGTTCTCTGCGTGGCGGCCAGCCGGCGCTTTGCTCGCGAGAGCACGCCCGGAAAAAATGCGTGAGCGGCGGGCATCCGGACTGGGACGAAAAAAGGCATATGGAGCATTCCCGGTTTTCGACCGGAAATGCTCCAGCCGGTCAGCGCCCCGACATTTTCGACATGGCCTCGTTGTAGCGCGCGCCGGCCACCTTTTCGGGGGAGACGACCGCCGAGAGCGTGGCGAGGTCTTCCATGGAAAGGACGATCTCGGTCGCATCGATATTGCTGTCGAGATTGGCGATCTTCGTCGTGCCTGGGATCGGCACGATGAAATCGCCCTGGGCAAGGACCCAGGCCAGCGCCAATTGACCTGGCGTGACACGCTTCTCTGCCGCCATGGTCTCCAGCGCGGTGACGAGCGCCAGATTGGCGTCGAAATTCTCCTGGTCGAAGCGCGGCAGGCCGCGGCGGAAGTCATTTTCGCCGAGCTTGGAGAGATCCTTCAAAGCACCCGTCAGCATGCCACGGCCGAGCGGTGAGAAGGGAACGAAGCCGATGCCGAGCTCGCGGCAGGTGTCGAGCACGCCGTTGGTTTCCGGGTCGCGGGTCCAGAGCGAATATTCGCTTTGGATGGCCGAGATCGGATGAACGGCATGGGCGCGGCGCAGCGTTGCGGCACTCGCCTCGGAAAGGCCGAGGGCCTTGACCTTGCCTTGCCTGACGAGGTCGGCCATGGCGCCGATCGTTTCCTCGATTGCGACGTCAGGGTCGACGCGGTGCTGGTAGAAGAGGTCGATGACCTCGATGCCGAGCCGCTTCAGGGAGGCTTCTGCCACCGCCCGGACATGCTCTGGCCGGCTGTCGAGGCCGGAGGGACGTGCAGCCTTGGCCTCGTCGCCGACGGTGAAGCCGAACTTGGTGGCGATCACCACCTTGTCGCGATGGCGTTTCAGGCCCTTGCCGACCAGCTCTTCATTGGTGAAGGGGCCATAGACTTCAGCGGTATCGAACAAGGTGACGCCGCGCGAGACTGCGTGGTCGAACAGCCTCTGCGCCGTCGCCTCGTCGATATTGGTGCCATAGGCATGGCTCATGCCCATGCAGCCGAGGCCGATGGCGGATGTGGTGAGCGTGCCGAGTGTGCGGGTCTTCATGGAGGCCTCCGGAGTTTCATGGCGAACTCAGCCGCAGTGGGCTGACAAGGGATATCTAGGGCAACGGCGCTCTTCAGAAAATCCATGCAGATCGCATCAGCTTGTTCTATCATTTCGATCAATGAACAGAACCCAGCTGTCTCAACTCGCCGTCCTCGCCACCGTCGCCCATCACGGCAGCTTCCGCAAGGCGGCGGCCGAACTCGGCATCGCGCCCTCGGCGGTCAGTCATGCAATCTCCGCCTTGGAGGAGAGCCTGAACCTCCGCCTGATGGCGCGCACCACCCGCAGTGCCGCCCCGACGGCCGAAGGGCGTCGGCTTCTGGAGACCTTGCAGCCAGCACTCGCCGACATCGCCTCGGCGATCGAGGCTCTGTCGGACAGCACCGGCCGTCCGGCCGGCGCCCTGCGCATCACCATGCCGATGCTGGCGGCGCAAAGCATAGTCGCGCCGCGCCTCGGCGCCTTCGCTGCCGCCTATCCCGACATAGAATTGGACATCGTCACCGACGACCGCTTCGAGGATATCGTGGAGAAGGGTTATGACGCTGGCTTGCGGCTCGGCGAACATCTCGACTCGGACATGATCGCGGTGCGGATGAGTGGCCAGTGGCGGGGGTCCGTTGTCGGGTCGCCGGACTATTTTGCCCGGCATCCGATGCCGTGCGAACCGCGCGACGTGACCGAACACGCCTGCATCCGTCGGCGTTTCCAGAGCGGCACGATCTATCGGTGGGAATTCGAGAAGGCTGGTCGCTCTCTGTCGATCAATGTCCGGGGTCCGCTGATCCTGTCCGACCAGGGCCTGATGCGACAGGCCGCGCGGGACGGGGCCGGCCTTGCCTAGCTCTTCGACACAGGCGTCGAGGCGGATATCCGCGAAGGTCTGCTCATCCGCGTGCTCGACGACTGGTGCCCGCCCTTCGACGGTTTTTCGCTCTATTATTCCAGCCGTCGCCAGATGCGGCCGGCACTTCGAGCCTTCATCGATTTCTTCCGCTGGCGCGCCTGACAGGTATCAGCAAAGCTTCAGCCGGTAGCGCACATGGCCGTCTTCCGGCGCGTATGTGTCATAGAGCTTGCGGGCCGTGACATTGTCCCGATCGGTGTGCCAGTAGAGCCGCGACCAGCCCTTGGCCGTCGCGATCGCGATCAGGTCGTCGATCAGCGCCCGCCCGATACCCCGGCCACGGTAGGTCGCATCGAGGAACAGATCCTCCAGATAGCAGTCCGCCGTCTTCACCCAGGTTGAATCGTGGAAATGGTGGATCGCAAAACCAGCGAGTACGCCGTTCACCTCCGCAACACGCATGGCGACGCGCGACGATGGATCGAGAATGCGGGCCCAGGTATGGTCCGTGACATCGTCGGCAAGCTCGACCTTGTAGAAGGCGAGATACTGGGCCCAAAGGCCCCGCCAGGCGGCTTCGTCAGCCGCCGTGGCGTCCCGTATGAAGAGGGCCGGCTTTGTCACGCGCCGGCCTCGTCCAGTCGCGTGATCTGCGCTTGCGTCAGGTCCAGATTGCCGGCGGCAATCAGGCTCTCCAGCTGGCGCAGGCTGGTGGCTGACGCGATCGGTGCGGTGATGCCGGACTTCGCTGCGACCCAGGCAATGGCGATGGTGGCCGGGCTCGTGCCGGTTTCTGCGGCCACCTGGTCGAGTGCGCCGAGGATCGCAAGGCCGCGCGTGTCGAGATAATCGCCGACGCGATAGGAGCGCGCGGAGCCTTCCGTATCGGCCTTGCTGCGATACTTGCCGGTGAGGAAGCCGGCCGCGAGCGCATAGTAGCTGATGACGCCGATCTCCTCGGTCATGCAGAGATCCCGCAGCGGGCCTTCAAAGCGCTCCCGCGTGTAGAGATTATATTCCGGCTGAAGTACGTCGAAGCGCGGAAGGCCCGAGCGTTCGGCAGCCTCCAGGCTGGCCCGCAGTTCATCGGCCTCGTAGTTGGAGCAACCGATTGCCCGGACCTTGCCCTGGTCCTTGAGGCGGGCAAAAGCCTCGAGCGTCTCCCCGATCGGCGTGTCGGCGTCCGGCTTGTGGGCAAGGTAGAGATCAATATAGTCAGTGCCCAAGCGCTTCAGGGATCCTTCGACCGCTTCTGCAATCCATTTGGCAGACAGACCGGTCTTGCGGCCGTTGTTGTCGAAGCCGACCTTGGTCACGATGACGGCGTCTTCGCGACGACCCTTTCCCTGCTTCAGCCATTTGCCGATGACCTTCTCGCTCTCCCCGCCCTCATGGCCATCGACCCAGGCAGAATAGACATCGGCGGTGTCGATGGTGTTGAACCCGGCGTCGAAGAAGCGATCGAGAAGTTCGAAGGAGGTCTTCTCGTCAGCTGTCCAGCCGAAGACATTGCCACCGAAAACGATGGGAGCGATGGAAAGGCCGGTGCGGCCAAGAGCACGTTTCTGCATGGGAAGCCTCGGAAAGGATCTGGGAGAAAGAGTAAGAACAACGCAATCAAGCGTAAGTGGAAGGTAGCATAGAAAAACTTTGAAGAAGTCGGAAGCTCAGCTGTTGGGCCGCCGCGCCTCGCCCCACATATGGGTGTTCCATCGGAGCTTTCCAGGTTCTGCCGCCAGTCAATCCGCTGTCTTGCGAAACGCGCGTGGAGACAGGCCGTGATGCTGGGAAAAGACCCGCCGCATGTGGCGGGAGGAGGCAAAACCTGCACGATGCGCGAGGCTTTCCATGTCGAGCCTGCTTTGCTTGAGCAGTTCCTGGGCAAGCGTCACCCGCATCAGGTTGACGTAATCCACGACCGACTGGCCGACATGCTCGCGAAACAGGCGTGACAGATGCCGTTCGCTCAAGTGCGCGATGTCGGCCAAGCCCGGCAGCGACCAGTCATGTGCCGGATCGGCCATGATCGCATCCTGTGCACGGTGGATGGCGGGATGGATGTGGTTGCGCCCCGAAAGCCAGGGGGACATCTGCGGGTCCTGGCCACTGCGCCTGAGATAGATGACCATCTTGCGGGCGGCAGCGAGTGCTGCCTGTGGCGAGGCAAGCCGGCTGACGAGATGCAGCATGAGGTCGATGCCGGTGGAAATGCCGGCGCTCGAATAGCGATTGCCATCCTCGACGTAGAGGCGGTTCTCCAGCACGCTGGCCGTCGGTGCGAGCTGCCGCAGGTCCTCCAGGCATTCGGCATGTGTGGTGCATTGATGCCCCTCCAACAGCCCGGCGGCAGCCGCCAGCAGCGCACCGGAGCAGATGGTCACAAGCCGCGTGTCGGGCCGGACCGACCGGGTGAGCCAGCGCGTGAGCGTCTTCAGTTCGGTGTCTCGCGCAATCTCTGCGATGCCGACGGTAAGGCTTCCGGGAAGGACGAGGATCGCCTTGTCGGGCAGCCGTTCTGGCAGTGGCTCCAGCCCGTCGAGGACCAACCCGATCGAGGTTGTCTGCTGTCGTGCAGCCGAGATGTAGCGATAGTCGAAGCGGACCCGGTCCTGCTCCTGGTTCCCATAACGAAGCACCTCCAGCGGACCGGCAATGTCGATCAGCAGGCTGTCAGGCGGAACGAGGATGAAGACCGGGATCACGTCCATGGTGGCCAATCTCAGGCGGCGGCGGAGAGGGGTGCGAGGGCTTGTTCGACCGTCGCGATCCGGGCAAAGCGTCCGGAAAGCACCAGCTCCGTCCGGATGCGGATATCCTCGGCGGAGAAGACTTTGCCTGAGGCATGCGTCATCGGGAAGGTCAGTGTCGCCTCGGTGATGAAATCAACCTCGAAACCGAGATCCGATGCATGGCGCGTTGTGGTCTCGCAGCACTGCTCGGTGCGGATGCCCGAGACGATGACGCGCCGAATGCCTCTCTCGCGCAGCCAGGCTTCCAGGTCCGTATCGACCAGGGCGGAATGCACACCCTTGTGGAAGGTGACATCGGGCGCGATCGTGATCTCGTCCAGCGTGCGAACCAGGCCGCTTTCGAGTGTGAAACTGTCATCGCTGTCGACGTGGAAGATCTGCACGATCGGCATCCCGACGGCCTTGGCCCCGTCGATCAACGCCTGCTGCCGGGAAAGATAGGCGGGCAGTCCCGTAGCGTCCCAGTAGGGTGCCTGGCGAAAACTCTCCTGAACGTCGATCACGATGAGGGCAGTGTCTTGAGCGGACATATTCGTCTCCTGTCGTTGTGATGTGGTCTAGCATAAATCTTGGTCTGGAAGACGCCATGCGTGAGCCGGACGAAAAGCGGACATTTTCAGCCAGGCATGCCTCCATGTCCGTCTGCCTATTGTCTGACAACCCGTTGCGCCCTGCCGGTGCTTCGCCTAATGTCCGCCCCGTTATTTTCAGGGAGGAATTGAGATGCTTCGTTTCGGAATTCTGTCGACGGCCAAGATCGGTCGCGAGCTTGTGGTGCCGGCGATCCAGGATGCCGAAAATGCTGTCGTCACGGCAGTTGCGAGCCGCGATCTGGCCCGGGCCCGCGAGATGGCCGACCGCTTCTCGGTTCCCCATGCTTTTGGGTCTTACGAGGACATGCTCGCCTCCGACGTCATCGACGCCGTCTACATTCCGCTGCCGACGTCACAGCATGTCGAATGGGCAATCAAGGCGGCCGATGCTGGCAAGCACGTGCTCTGCGAAAAGCCGATCGCGCTGAAGGCCTCCGAAATCGACGAGATCATCGCGGCGCGCGAGCGCAACAAGGTGCTGATATCAGAAGCGTATATGGTGACTTACGCACCGGTCTGGCTGAAGGTGCGCGAGCTGCTCGCCGAGGGCGCCATCGGCACGCTGAAGATGGTCCAGGGCTCGTTCACCTACTTCAACCGCGACCCCGGCAACATGCGCAACATTCCCGAGCTCGGGGGCGGCGCGCTGCCGGATATCGGCGTCTACCCGACGATCACCACACGCTTTGTCACGGACAAGGAGCCTGTCCGCGTGCAGTCGACCATCGAGCGTGACCCGGAATTCGGCACCGACATCTATGCAAGCGTCAAGGCCGACTTCGCCGATTTTGAGCTGAACTTCTATATCTCGACCCAGATGGCCAATCGCCAGCTGATGGTCTTCCACGGCACGGATGGTTTTATCGAGGTGAAGTCGCCGTTCAATGCCGATCGCTGGGGCGCCGAAGAGGTCGAGCTCACCAATCGCGGCCACAATGTCTCGCAGATCTTCCGTTTCCCCGACAGCCGCCAGTACAAGCTGGAGGCCGAAGCCTTTGCCCGGGCCGCCGCCGGCACCAAGGGTGAGGTCGTCACGCTGGAAAGTTCAAAGGCGAACCAGAAGCTGATCGACGCGATCTATCGGGCTGCCGAGAAGGATGGCTGGGAAGCGGTGTAAGCCGGAGATTGTCGGGCGGCTGCCGAAGTGCGGCCGCCGGTCATCGGAGCCGCTTTATCCTTGAAAGGCCAAAGGCGAGGAAGAGCATTGACCCCGTCCAGGCCAGAAGCAGATGCAGGATCGGCCGGATCTCGGGTGCCCGCGTATTGAGGATTGCGAACAGGCCGAAATTGATCAGCACGGTGACCGCGAGCAGCGGCCACAGGCCGGGGACCTGAAAGATGGCGCGGGGCGCTATGCCGCGGCCCATGCCGAGGCGCAGCGTTTGTGAGAACGCATAAGCGATCAGAAGCGACACGCAGCGTGACAGTATCGGCGCTCCCAGCATCCCGTAAACTGTCGGGAAGATCAGGAGGTCGGCCGTCAGCGTGGCGCCGAGCGCAAGGGCCCAGTCGCGCCGATTGCCGGGCTCAGACATGAATTGTCACGAGCCCGGCCAGGATCAGCAGGGTCCCGATCAGATAGCGCATGTGCAGCGGCTCACCGAAGAAGATCTGCGCAAGCAGGGGCACAAAGCAGAACGTCAGCCCCATGAAGGAATAGGCAATCGTCAGCGGAACCGAGCGCAGGACATAAATCCAGACGACGGTTCCGAAGCCATAGAGGGCAAGGGCGGCGAGGAACACCGGATTGATGGCAAGCATCATCAGGCTGCCTGCAGAAAATGTCCCTATGCTCTGGCTCGTCAGCTTGAAAAGGACCTGTCCCAACGCGATCAGCAGGGGCGTGGCCAGCAAGCCGGTCCAGGTCGCGAGCGTCAGAGTAGAAAGCTGCATCATGCTCAGTCCTCGCGATTTTCCATGTAGAAGATGTCACGACCGATATCGACGCAGGTGTATTGCGGCGGGACAGGGTGCATGGCGCGAAGGAAAGAGTGCGTGTAGGGGAAAAAATTGAAGTGTGGGTTGAAGCTGTAGCGGGCCTCGCGTTCCCGCGGCACCACGATGATCACGCGCTTGCGGGCGATGCGCCGGAGCTCGGCGATTGCGCGCTGGTATTCCAGTACATGTTCAATGACATGCGTGCAGATGACCGTATCGAACTCTGCGTCCGCAAACGGAAGAGCCTCGATCTTCGCCGCCACATATTCGACGCCCGGCAAGGCGGCAGCGTCATCAATGACGAAGTCGACTCCGGTGACCCGGGATAGATGCGGGTTGCGCGCACGGATGCGCGTGAGAAGCGCGCCCGTGCCACAGCCGATGTCGCACACGCTGTCGCCCTCGACCCCTTCTACGATCCGCTCGATGCAGGCTTCCGAATTGTCCGTGCCGGCATGGACCCGTGGGTGCTTGCGATAAAGATCGGCATAGGCCTCTTCCGTCAGAAAGGGCGCCCGAGCGCGAAACTCGGCCAGATCTGAAATGTGCTTGCCCCATACAAGCTGGGCCAGCCAGAGGAACAGCCTGGAATCACGCAGGATCGGCGGGAAGATGTCTTCAATGACGAAGCGGATCCGGTTGGTGGTCTCGCGCCTCATGCGGCATCTCTTTCCTGTGCAACCCCTTCGGCCGCTTCAGACCGGTGCCGCGAATGGATGGAGGGCAGGGAAAGGTAGTGTAGTCGAAGAAGTTCGTTGCGCCCCTGTGCAACCGAATCCAGGATGACCCCGCCGGCAAAGGACACAAAGCTCAGGCCAACGAGGCATAGCGACAGGACCCATGTGGGCATCCGGGGTACGAGGCCGGTCTGGAAATACTCCACGACAACAGGCGCGGCAAAAAGAATGCCGAGAGCCAGAAAAGCGACAGCGATCAGTGCAAAGAATGCGAAGGGCCGCGTCTCCTTCATGAGAAGTGCGAACATGCGAAGAATTTTGAAGCCGTCTCGAAATGTCGAGAGTTTTGACTCTGAGCCGGCCGGACGACGCCCGTAGTCGAGTTCGAGTTCGATGACCGGCAGACGCAGCCGCGAAGCGTGGACGGACATTTCGGTTTCGATTTCAAAGCCGCCAGAAATCGCCGGAAAGCTCTTCACATAGCGGCGCGAGAACGCGCGGTAGCCTGAGAGAATGTCGGTGAAGTCGTTACCGAACAGCAGACGGTAGAGCTGGTTGAACAGCCGGTTGCCGAAGGCATGACCCTGGCGTCCGGCATCGTCATGTACGCCGCGTCGGGTGCCGACCACCATATCGGCGCGCTCGGTAATGAGCGTGCGGATCAGTTCCTCTGCATCGGCAGGGCCATAGGTCCCGTCGCCATCGGCCATGATGTAGATGTCGGCATCGATATCGCAGAACATGCGCCGCACGACATGGCCCTTGCCCTGGCGGCGTTCACGCACGACGGTCGCACCGGCAAGCATGGCCTTCAGCGCCGTGCCGTCGGTCGAATTGTTGTCATAGACATAGATCTTTGCCTCGGGCAGGGCCGCGCGAAAATCGCTGACGACCTCGCCGATAGTCGCGGCCTCGTTGTAGCAGGGCAGCAGTACGGCGATATCGAGATGGGAACTGGCCTGACGGCTCATGGCGGACCTGCTGGATCGTCTGGAGGACAGGCAGCCTGCGGCCACCTTGGCTTTACTATTTCTTGAGAAGGTTAAGGCTAGGTTTCGGCCAGGATCAGTCTTTGAATTTTGGCCTGTCGGTTCGGTTCGCGCGCCCGACGGGCCTGGAGGTTTGACGAAGCATGGCCGACATTACCCTGCCGGAGGCGTCAAAGATCTCCCGCCCGCGTCCGCTCGTCATCTGGGTTCTTGTCTACGGCCTCGTCACCACGGCCATGCTGATGCTGCTCAACCTGCCGGCGGCAAGCGATTATGTTGGCGCCGATAATGATGACGTCATGCGACTCGTCCAGGTGCGGGATCTGCTCGCCGGCCAATCCTGGTTCGACCTGACGCAATACAGGCTTGGGCTTGATGGCGGCACGCTGATGCACTGGTCGCGCCTGATCGATCTGCCGATCGCGCTCCTGATCAGCCTCTTCTCGCCTATCCTGCCTCTGGAACAGGCGGAAGCCCTGGCGCTGCTTGTCTGGCCCCTTCTCTTGACCCTGCCGCTGCTGGCGGCCATGGCTGTTGCCGCGCGTCGCATGGGCGATGACGTCGCCATGCACATCGCGCTGATGCTGACCTCCGTCTTCGTGGTCACCAGCAACCGGTTCCTGCCCGGCTCTATTGACCATCACAATGTCCAGCTGGTTCTGGTCGCAACGATCGCCGCCGGCCTGCTCGACCCGTCCCGCGGTGCGTCCGGTCACGCCCTGGCCGGCCTGGCGGCCGCCATGGCAATAGCAATCGGCGCCGAAACGACCCCTCTGATAGCCGTGGCCTGCGCTACAGTCGGCATTCTCTGGGCGGTGGAAGGTCCGGCCTACGCACGAGCGGCGCGCGCCTTTTCGCTGACCTTGCTGATCAGCCTTTCCGCACTTTTCTTCGCGACCGTTCCCCCGGCACAGTATGACGTCGTCACCTGCGACAGTCTCTCGCTCGGCTTTTATGCCGTGGTCGGCATCGGCTCCGCAGCACTCTTCATCGCGACCCAGCTGCCCGGCATGCAGGACGTCCGGTTGCGGGTCCTGGCGATCGCCGTGACCGGCGTGCTCGTGGGCATCGGTGCGGTGACCATCGCTCCGCAATGCCTGCAAAATCCGCTGGACGAGCTCGACCCGCTCCTTCAGTCGCTCTGGCTCTCCGGCGTGGTCGAGGCACAGTCCGTACTGGCCCAGGCCGAAAAGGGCCCCTCGGCCTTTGGCGCTTTCTATGCTGTCGGCTTTTTCGCCATCTGCGCCTGCCTCTTCCGAATCGTCAATGCCGATCGTCCTCGCGCCCACGCGATCATTCTGGCGCTCGTCGGGGTCTGTTTTGCCATTGCGCTCGTCCAGGTGCGAGGAGCGATCTTTGCCAATCTGCTGGCCATCCCGCCACTCGCCCTGCTCATCGCCGAGCTCCGGCGCAAGGCCCGAAACGCGCCTGATCAACCGGGCATCGGTCTGCTTTTCGCGCTGACTGCGTTTCTCTCGGTGCCCAGCGCCTGGGCCCTGTTCGGGGTGCTGGCCGTCGAGGGCACGGCGGGCGTCACCAACCAGATGAAATTCATGGCGGGCGGCTCTGCCGCGACGTCGAGCGAAGGCGGCCCGACCTGCGAAGCCCCGGCAGGTTTCGCTGCGCTTGCCGGCCTGCCCAAAGGCACCGTGGCGGCGGCATCCGACTTCGGCCCTGAAATTCTTCGCTTCACGCATCATAGAACCTTGTCCGGGCCCTATCACCGCAACCAGGGTGGCATGCTCACCGAAATCCACATCGGTCTCGCCGAGCCCGAGGAGGCCGCCGCCTTCCTGCGCGGTTCGGGCGTCGACTATCTCGTCTTCTGCCCGACATTTGCCCAGACCCAGGTCATGGCTGCAATGAAGACGGACGGACTTTATGCGCAGCTGCTGGCTGGAAAAGTGCCCGGCTATCTGCGACCCGTCCCGATCGGGGGGGCCTCGGGCCTGCAGATCTACCGTGTCGAGCTTCCTTGACGGAAAGCACGGGATCTCCCGCGCGAGCGGGCTGATCTGCCCGAAGTTTTCCGCTAGGAAAGGAGCATGAGCAATTTCTTCGACAGCGATTCGCCGACGAACCTCACCGAGTTCTCCGTTTCGGAACTTTCGGGCTCGATCAAGCGCACCATCGAAACCTCATTCGATCATGTTCGCGTGCGCGGTGAAATCTCCGGCTATCGTGGGCCGCATTCCTCGGGTCATGCCTATTTCTCGTTGAAAGACGACAAGGCCCGCATCGATGCGGTGGTCTGGAAGGGCTCCTTCTCAAAGCTGAAATATCGGCCGGAAGAGGGCATGGAAGTGATTGCCACCGGCAAGGTGACGACCTTCCCCGGTTCTTCGAAATACCAGATCATCATCGAACAGTTGGAGCCGGCCGGTGCCGGTGCCCTGATGGCCCTGATCGAGGAGCGCAAGCGGCGCTTCACGGCGGAAGGTCTGTTTGATCCCGCACGCAAGCAGCTCTTGCCCTTCCTGCCGAAGGTGATCGGCGTGGTGACGTCACCGACCGGGGCCGTCATCCGCGACATCCTGCACCGGATTTCGGATCGCTTCCCCGTCCATGTTCTCGTCTGGCCGGTCAAGGTTCAGGGTGAGGGCTCCGGCGACGAGGTGGCGAATGCCATCCATGGCTTCAACGCCTTCGAGCCTGGTGGCCCGATCCCGCGGCCCGACGTGCTGATCGTGGCGCGCGGCGGCGGCAGCCTCGAAGATCTCTGGAGCTTCAACGACGAGGCGGTGGTACGGGCGGCGGCGGCCAGCGCAATCCCGCTGATCTCGGCTGTCGGCCACGAGACCGATTGGACGCTGATCGACTATGCCGCCGATATGCGCGCGCCGACGCCGACAGGCGCTGCCGAAATGGCCGTGCCTGTGAAGGCCGATCTGGAGGCTCAGGTGGCGACGCTTTCCGCCCGGCTTTCGGGCTCGATGAACCGGCAGATGGAAACTCGCCGTCAGAACCTGCGCAGTCTGGTGCGGGCATTGCCCTCGCTTGACCAGTTGCTGGCGCTGCCGCGCCGCCGCTTCGATGAGGCCGCTGCCGGCCTCGGGCGAAGTCTCGAACTCAATACGATGAACAAGCGCCGCAGTTTCGAGCGCGCGGCGTCCAAGCTGTCGCCCGACATGCTCGTTCGCCGGCTGATCGAGCGTAGGCAGAAGCTATCTGAAAGCGCGGTGCGTGCCGAACGTGTCATCGAGCGTCTGATCGAGCGCAACAAGGCGCGTCTCGGGCGATTTGACGCGACGCTGACGGCGGTTCCGGGGCGCCTGAAGGCGATGACGGAGCGTTCGAGGGACCGGCTGGAAAGCCTCGGCCGTCGGGCCGATAGTGCCGTCGTCAACGACCTGCGCCGCGCCCGCCAGGCACTGGTCTCGCAGGATCGCGTCCTCCAGTCTCTCTCCTACAAGAATGTGCTCGCCCGCGGATATGCCGTGATCCGCGACGAGAACGACCGCCCGGTCTCGCGTGCGGATGGACTGTCGCATGGTCAGGCAATCGCGATCGAATTCGCTGATGGCCGGGTGGCCGCGATGGCCGGCGAAGGGGTGGCGCCGCCGGAACCATCGGCTCCGCAGCCGGCGCGCGCCGCGTCCGTGTCGAGACCCGTCCGCAAGAGCGAGCCGCCGGCGGGGCAGGGCAGCCTCTTCTGATGGCCGCCCGGCATTTCCTCGTCGTTCTGGCCCATCCGCTGTCGGAAAGCTTCGCCGCCTCCGCCGCCCGGCTAGTCGTCGAAACGCTGCAGGCGAAAGGCTACACGGTCGACCTGCTCGATCTCTATGCCGAGGATTTCGACCCACGTCTGACAGCGGCTGAACGCGCCGCCTACATGGAGCCGAACTATCAGCCGATCGAGGTCTCGGTCCTCGTGCAGCGGCTGAAAGCGGCAGACGGTCTCGTCCTCGTCTTTCCGCAATGGTGGTTCAATCTTCCGGCGATCATGAAGGGTTTCATTGACCGCGTATTCGTGCCGGGCGTCGCCTTCGAGCACGACAAGGCAGGTGGTCGGATCGTTCCGCTGATGACCGATATCCGCACGTTCTGGGTGGTCACGTCGACCGGCTCCCCCTGGTGGGTGGTCCATCTCTACATGGGCAATCCGGTGAAGCGCATCCTGAAGCGCGGCGTGGCGCCTTTCTGCGCCAGGAGCGTCGATTTCCGCATGCTCGAGATCCACGACATGGATCGCGCGACGGAGGCAAAACGCGAGGGTTTCCTAGCAAAGGTCAGGGTTGCCTTTGCCAGCATTTAGGGCGGCAAGGACGCCGTGGGTTGCAATATCCAGATTTACACCTTTGATTGAGGAGCCCCCGGATCGAAAAACCGATGGTTGACTTTCACTAGGATAGCCTCTATCTATCCGGTATCGATTGTTGCTTGCTAAGCTTTGGTTATCGCGCGGAACAGCCCGCGCCCTGTCGAACCTTCCTTTCAAAAATCGTTACCTCCACAGCGCATCCGCGCTGCGGCACTCTATGCGCTATGAAAGGGTTCATCATGACCACTGGCACAGTAAAATGGTTCAATTCCACCAAGGGCTTCGGCTTCATTCAGCCTGACAATGGCGGCCCGGACGCCTTCGTTCACATCTCGGCCGTTGAACGGTCCGGCATGCGCGAAATCGTCGAAGGTCAGAAGCTGGCCTATGACATGGAGCGCGACAACAAGTCGGGCAAGATGTCGGCTTGCAACCTGCAGGCCGCCTAATAGATCCGGGATCCGCTTTCCTTTGACCACGGATGTACTGGCACTGTCGAAAGCACGATCCCACGGAAGGTCAGGCGGTTTGCCTGGCCTTTTTTTATTGCTCCAGCGGGCAAGCCTCCTGAAAGGAGACGACATGACCGAGCAACTCACCAAGTCGCGCCAGACTGCAGAAATCGCCTTTGCGAAGACACAGTCCCAGTTTCTCGCTCGCGGTCGCGCGATCGAAGAGCAGGACGCGATTACCTCGGCGCGCGATGAAAAGACCATCCGCCTGCGCGAGGCGCGCCTGACGCGCGAACGCGAAGCACGCGAAAGCGCAACGGCCGCACTGGTCGCCAAGCGCGCGCGAACCTGACCACAATTCAAAGATCGGAGTACCGATGAAATTCAGTAGAGATCATGGCCTGGCCGAACGCCGCACGACAGCAACCGACGCCAAGGCAGCTTTGCTTGAGGCCTATAAGGCGGCCCATGCCGCAGCCGACCCCGAACGCGAGGCCCGCATGGCCGAGCGCGCTGCCCGCGCTGAAGAACGCGAAAGGCGCCATGCCGAACGCGACCGCCTGAAGGCCGAGGAAAAAATCCGCGCCGAACAGGAAGCCCGCGAACGCGAAGAAGCCTTGATTGCCGAGGCCAACGCCGAGAAGGACGCCCGCGAACAGGCCGAAGCTTCGCGCATCAGCCGCGTTGTCGAAGACGAAGCCGCCCGCAAGGCCGAACGCGACCGTCGCTACGCCGCCCGCAAGGCGCGCCAGAGCTGATCGCCGGCCGTCGGATGAGAGCCATGCGCCTCATCCGTGAAGACAGGCCACCGCAACAGCCGGTGGCCGTTACCACATGAAAATAGATTGCGCACAATCGATCAACCTCATGTGATGATACTGGACAACTATCTTCATCGTCGCCACATCTGCGCCAGAAGCCGGATGTGCTCCCAAGCATCCGGTCAAACGGAGCATGACCATGATGAAGAAACTTGTTCTTGCCGCAGCCCTTGCTGCGGCCACTGTCGGCGGCGTTTCAGCCCAGGCCGCGACCTATGTCGAAGCCGGCGGCTGGACACCCCGCGATATCCTCTTCGGCAAGCAATGTAACGGCAATGTCACCGCGATCCGTGTCGATCGTGGCAGCTTCGAACGCCATACCTACCCGCAGCAGGCCATCTACCCGACCGGCAACAGTTTGGCACTTGCCCAAGCTGTGGTGGCCGAAGATCCTAGCCTGTCGGCCGCCCTCGAAGTTCGCGGCATCGCCCCGCACAATGTGCTCTGGGTGCAGACAGCGTTCAACGGCGGCAAGATCGTCTACTATCGCTGAACGATCCGGAGCGCTGAAAACAAAACCCCGCCCTGGCAGCAGGACGGGGTTTTCTGTTTGTCGGGGATGCAAGGAAGGCGTCAGGCCCATTCGCCACGGCGCATGACCGGCACCTTGGAGCCGTCGGCGCGTATGCCGTCGATGTCCACCTTGTCCGAGCCAATCATCCAGTCGATATGGATCAGCGAGGAATTGCCGCCTTGCGCCTTGATCTGATCCTGGCTGAGCGAGGCGCCTTCGAGGAAGCACTTCGAATAGCATTGTCCAAGCGCGATGTGGCAGGAGGCGTTCTCGTCGAACAGCGTGTTGTAGAAGAGCACGCCCGAGGCCGAGATCGGCGAGGAATGCGGCACCAGCGCCACTTCGCCCAGCCGCCGCGCGCCTTCGTCGGTGTCGAGCACCTTGTTGAGCACGGCCTCGCCCTTCGAGGCCTTGGCCTCAACGATCCGTCCGCCTTCGAACCGCACCTGGATGTCGTCGATCAGCGTGCCCTGGTGGCTGAGTGGCTTGGTCGAGGAGACATGGCCCTCCACCTTCAGCGCATGCGGCGTGGTGAAGACTTCCTCCGTCGGAATGTTCGGGTTGCAGGTCACGCCGTTTTTCGCCGTCGAGGCGCCGCCATGCCATTCATGGCCGTCCGCAAGGCCAACCGTCAGGTCGGTGCCGGGACCGGTAAAGTGAAGAGCTGCAAAGCGCTCGCCGTTCAGCCAGGTCGACCGCGTCCTCAGTTCGGCATTATGCGCCGCCCAGGCGGCGATTGGATCGTCGCGATCGACGCGGGACGCAGCGAAGATCGCGTCCGCGAGCTTGCGCACGGCCTCTTCGATGGGCAGATCCGGGAAGACGAGCTTCGCCCAGGACGGGTTCGGATAGGAGCAGATGTTCCAGTTGATGTCGAAATTGGAGATATGCTCCAGCGCCGGCTTGTAGGCGATCGAGGTCGCCTTGTTGGCGCGGCCGACCTTGGCAGGGTCTTCCTGCGACAGCAGCAGCGGATTGTCGCCGGCGATTGCAAGGCGCGCCGCACCGTTCTCATAAGCTTTGGCCATACCGTCATAGAGCCAGTTCGGCGCGCGGTCGAAGCTTTCGTCATGTCCATGGCGATAACGCGCGAGCGTTGTCTCCTCGTCCGAATAGAAGGCCGTGACCGTCGCGGCGCCCGCCTGATAGGCATGCGCCGTGATCAGCCGCACCAGCGGCACGGCGACAAGCGGGGCCGTCAGCACCAGGTCCTGGCCCTCTTGCAACTGCAGTCCGACCTTGATCGCCACCTCGGCGAGCTTGTCGAGTTTTTGCGGGTCGATGGAGGCGGAGATATCGGGGAGGGTCATGGAGGCATTCCTGTGGTGAAGATGTCAGTCAGACTTAAGCGCAAATATGGTGAAGTCCAGACCGCCGGCAAAGGTCAGGCCACCAGCGGTGCTGCAATTGCGCCCAGTGCGGCAAGAGCATCCCTCGGCGACAGCCGCACCTGCAGCCCGCGCTGGCCGCCATTCATATAGACCAGCGCCTCATCCATGGCGGATATCTCGATGGCCGTCGGCACCTGCTTCTTCTGCCCGAAAGGGCTGATGCCGCCGACGACAAAGCCGGTAAGCTTCTCGGCATTGGCCGGCTTCATCATGGCTGCCGACTTGCCGCCAAAGGCGCTCGCCAGCTTCTTCATCGACACCTCCTTGTCGGAGGGCACCACGACGCAGACCGGCTTGCCGTCGAGTTCGGCCATCAACGTCTTCAATACGCGCGATGGATGTTCGCCGATCGCCTCTGCCGCCTGCAGACCGATGCGCTCGGCATTCGGGTCGTAGTCATAGGTCGCGGTGGTGTAGGTCACGCCGGCCTTGTCGAGAAATTGCGTGGCGCGAGTGGTCTTCGCCATGGGCTCAGCCCTTGAAGGTCTGCTGATAGGTTTCGGGCTTGAAGCCGACGACGAGCGCGCCATCCACGTCGAGCACAGGTCGCTTGATCATCGACGGCTGCTCCAGCATCAGCGTCTTGGCCTTCTGCGCATCGAGACCTTCCTTCTTGTCGTCGTCGAGCTTCTTGAAGGTCGTACCGGCCTTGTTGAGCAGCACTTCCCAGCCGACCTTGCCGATCCAGCCGTCGAGCGTCGACGCGTCGATGCCCTTGGCCTTGTAGTCGTGGAAGTCATGCGCCACGCCTTGGCTCTCGAGCCAGGTGCGCGCCTTCTTCATCGTGTCGCAGTTCTTGATGCCGTAGATGGTGGTCATGCCGCATGTCTCCCGTTCCGTGCTCGACGGATAGCAACAGGCAAGCGCGCCTGGCAAGCCGGAGCGCAATTTGGCGACCGTAGAAAACGGGTTGATCGCTGCCTGGAAGATCGCCATTTTGAGGCATTGCGCCTGCAGGGACATTCGGCAGCCTCACGTCATCAGCGGAATGCAAATCATGTCGACCACGCATCACTATGCAGTCTTCGAAACGGCCAGGGGCTTTTGCGCCATGGCATGGGCCGAGAATGGCATTGCCGGCTTCCGCCTGCCGGGGGAGGCCGCAGAGGAGACCCGAGGCGCCATGCGGCGGCGTCTTCCCTCAGCGATTGAAGCAGAGCCATCGGTCTGGATCGGGCAGGTGATCGAGCGCGTCAGGACGTATTTCGTCGGAGATGAAGCCGATTTCTCCGATCTGGTTCTCGACCTCTCGGGCCAGACGGATCTCTATCGGCGGATCTACGACGCCACCCGTCGTCTTGGCTGGGGCATCGCCACGACCTATGGCGCGCTTGCCGGTGAGCTCGATCTCGGGCCGGCCGGCGCCTGGACCATCGGTCAGGCCATGGCGAAAAACCCGATCCCGCTGATCATCCCCTGCCATCGTGTGCTCGCCGCTGGCGGAAAGCTCGGGGGCTTCTCCGCACCGGGCGGCACAGTGTCCAAGCAACGCATGCTGGAGCTGGAAGGTCTGCCCTCGGTCGAGGCGTCACCCGCGCAACAGTCCTTCGGCTTCTGAGCGCAAGGTACAAAAAAACGGAGGGCAATGGCCCTCCGTTTCATTCGTTCATCACGACTAAGGCGTTCGCCTCACTCCCACTCGATGGTGCCCGGCGGCTTCGACGTCACATCGTAGACCACACGGTTGATGCCGCGGACCTCGTTGATGATGCGGGTGGCCGCACGTCCGAGGAATTCCATGTCGTAGTGGTAGAAATCGGCGGTCATGCCGTCGACCGAGGTGACGGCGCGGAGCGCGCAGACAAATTCGTAGGTGCGGCCATCGCCCATCACGCCGACGGTCTGGACCGGCAGGAGCACGGCAAAGGCCTGCCAGATCGCGTCGTAGAGGCCAGCCTTGCGGATTTCGTCGAGGTAGATGGCGTCGGCTTCGCGCAGGATGTCGAGCTTTTCGCGCGTCACGCCGCCCGGGCAGCGGATGGCAAGGCCCGGACCCGGGAAGGGGTGGCGGCCGATGAACGAATCCGGCAGGCCAAGCTCCTTGCCGAGCACGCGGACTTCGTCCTTGAAGAGTTCGCGCAAGGGCTCGACAAGCTGCATCTTCATGCGCTCGGGCAACCCGCCGACATTGTGGTGGCTCTTGATCGTCACCGAGGGGCCGCCGGTAAACGAGACGCTTTCGATCACGTCGGGATAGAGCGTGCCCTGGCCGAGGAAGTCCGCGCCGCCGAGCTTTTTCGCTTCTTCGTCGAAGGTCTCGATGAACAGGCGGCCGATGATCTTGCGCTTGGTTTCCGGGTCGCTGACACCTTCCAGCTCGCCGACGAACTTGTCGACCGCATCCACATGGATGAGGTGCAGGTTGTAGTGTTCCTTGAACATGGCAACGACATCCGCCGCCTCGTTCTTGCGCATCAGGCCGTGGTCAACGAGGATGCAGGTCAGCTGGTCGCCGACGGCCTCGTGGATCAGCAGCGCTGCAACCGACGAGTCGACGCCGCCCGAGAGCGCGCAGATGACGCGCTTGTCGCCGACCTGGGCGCGGATCTGCTCGACCGCCTTCTGGCGATAGGCATGCATGGTCCAGTCGCCCTTTAGGCCGGCGATGTTCTGCACGAAGTTCTGGATGAGCTTCGCGCCGTCGGGCGTATGCACGACCTCAGGATGGAACTGCACGGCGTAATACTTGCGCGATTCGTCCGCGATGAAGGCGAAGGGCGCGTTGGACGAGGTGGCGAGCACCTTGAAGCCCGGCGGGATCGCGGTGACGCGGTCGCCATGGCTCATCCAGACTTGATGACGGGAGCCGACGGACCAGAGGCCATCGAAGAGGTCGCAATCCTGTTCGACCTCGAGGAAGGCGCGGCCGAATTCGCGGTGATGGCCGCCTTCGACCTTGCCGCCGAGCTGGGCGCACATGGTCTGCTGGCCATAGCAGATGCCGAAGATCGGAAGACCGCTGTCGAACAGCACCTGCGGTGCGCGGGGGCTTCCTTCGTCCAGCGTGGAAGCGGGGCTTCCCGACAGGATGATCGCCTTGGGCTTCAGCCGGTGGAAGCCGTCTTCGGCGGACTGGAAGGGGACGATTTCGCAATAGACGCCGGATTCACGAACGCGGCGGGCGATCAGCTGCGTTACCTGGCTGCCGAAATCGACGATGAGAACACTGTCGGGATGTGCTGTCTGGGTCATGGCGAGCCTTTAAAGAAATCGCGGCCATCTTTCAATGGCAGATTGCCCAGAGGACCGCGAATTTTTGTGCGCCTGCTCAGAACCAGAAGACGCCGTCTTCCAGCGCCGTCTGCAAGCCGTCGACGGCGAGTGCCAGCTTCTTGTCGATGAGATGCAGATACTGCGTCCAGTCGTCAATGTGATTGACGTCGTGGCGGCCGTCGGAAATGCCGCGCAGCCCGATCAGCGGAATGTGGAAACTCTGGCAGGCGCGCAGGATCGCGAAGGTTTCCATGTCGACCATCTGGGCCTCGATCGACTGGTAGGCGGCACCCGAGACGACATTCGCCCCGGTGGACAGCGTGGCGGCCGGAATGCCGGGGATCCTGAGCGGCAGCTCGACGGCAACCGGGAGATCGAGGAAGGGTGTCTTGCCCTTCTCGAAGCCGAAGGCCGAGGCATCCATGTCGCGATAGGATATGGCGGAAACCTGGTAGATCTCTGCCTGTTCGAGTGAGGCGGATCCGGCCGAGCCCAGCGACACGACGAGATCCGGCAGATCATCGTGGCTGGAGAGGCGGGTAAGTTCCCTGGTCAGCACCACGGCGGCCTCCACCGGTCCGACGCCGGTCATCAGCGGCGAGATGCGGGTGCGCAGGAAAACGCCGTATTCGGCGTCCGCCGCCATGACGAACAGCACTGTCTTTCCGGCGATCGGCTTCATCTCATAGGTCATCCGGAAATCCCCTCTCGCCCGCGGATCACCATCATCGTGCTGGTCATTGAGGCAATCAGCTTGGCCGGCCCCTCGGTCAGCGCATAACCGCGACCGTCGGCGACGATGATATTGGATCCGGGCTTGGTGATTTCGCCGCGAAACAGAAAGCGCTCGCCGCGCCCCGGCGACATTAGGTTCACCTTGAACTCGATGGTGAGCAGCGAGATCTCGGGCGTGGTCACCGTATAGGCCGCATAGCTGCAGGCGGTATCGAGGGCCGCAGAGATTACACCTGCATGCAGAAAGCCATGTTGCTGGGTGAGTTTGGGGTCATAGGCGAGTTCAATCTCGACCACACCGGGGCTGACGCGCGACAGAGAGGCGCCCAGAGTCTCCATCGCCCCCTGACGTGCAAAGCTCTGCCGAATGCGCGTTTCGACTGCGTCCTGATCGTAGTCCACCATGCCTCATGTCCCTTTTCGGCGGCGAAAGTGGCATGCGCATGTGAGGCAGGCAAGCCGGTTCAGCGATTAATCAGTTGAGCCAGGCAATCGACAGATTGAGCACGCTCGCAAACGCGACCCAGGCGAGATAGGGGATGAAGAGCAGCGCCGAGATCCGGTCGATCGACCTGGCCTTCGTCATGAAGGCGATGATCGTCAGAAGCATGCCGGCGATGACCGCGAGCGCCAATTCCGGGTTCTCCAGGCCGAAAAACGCTGGCGACCACATCAGGTTGAGGGCCATCTGGGCAAACCAGAGCTGCATGGCTGCCGATTTCGGGGCGCGCTGCCAGATACGCGCGCCGGCGATGCCGATCAGCACGTAGAGCGTCGTCCAGACCGGGCCGAAGAGCCACGATGGCGGGTTGAAGCCCGGCTTGTTCAGGGATTGGTACCAGTCGCCCGGCGCATTGGTGAGGCCAGCGAGGAGGCCAGCGCCGACGACGAAGCCGATGAAGAGGATATAGCTCAGGATCTTGGACATAAACCGCATCTAGGGCGCCTCCTTGGGTTCTGCCAGCCTTCAGAGACGGATGATGTGCTGATCCCAGGCAACCTTGCTGTGCTGGTCGAGAAAATCGCCGCGATAGGACGAGACGGCAAAACCTGTGCGGGAGGGGGCAATGCCCGCTGCATCCGGCAACACCGTCTCGGAGAGAAGCCGCCCGTCCCGGCCATCCAGCACGGCCCAGAGACCGTTTTTCGGCGAGGCGATGCCGACGCGGCCCTCGGTGCGGTTGACGGCGATCGCGCCGACGTAATTGCCCAGCCGATCGGTCGTCTCGTCAGGCAGATGTACATAGGAGACGGCTACGCCCTTGGCGAAATGCCCGATCAAAGGCGGACGATCGGTGCGCGGCCCCTCATATTGGCAGGCGAACCATATCCGCCCATCGGCGGCGACATCGAGATGCCGGGTGGAAAGCTGCCTGAGTTCCGGCGGCAGCACATGCTTCTCGAGCAGCGTACCCGTGCGGGCATCGGCCAGGACCAGCGAGGGTTCCATGTGGTCGAGATTGAGTTTGGTCCGGCCGAAATCGGGGTGTGTCTCGATCCCGCCATTGGCAATCACGAGAATCCCGCCTTCTGTGACGGTGATGTCATGAGTGCCGATACCGTGAGCCGGGACTTCGCCCACGCGCTCGAACCCGGAAAGACAGTCGTAGATCCCGATCATCCCGGCATTGGCATCGAAGTTGTTTTCGCTCGCGTAGAAGAGCTTGCCGTCGGGTGAAAAGGCGCCGTGGCCGAAATAATGCCGCCCCTCTGGCGCGGCAATGATGCGCGGCTCTATATGGTTCTTGGCGTCGAAGACCACGGCAAATGTGCCGGGCCTTCGGGCAAAGGCGACAGACAGGCCGTTTGCGACACTGTGGCAGAGACCGTGGATTCGGCCCGGCAGCGCGATCTCGGCGATCAGGCTGCCGGCCTCGCTGACGAGCCCGATGGCAAATTTTCCGTCGGAGCGTTTGATGCCGCTGGCATAGACCGCGTCGGCTCGCTCCAGCGCAAAGGCCGAACTTGGGCCAAGGCCTGCCACGAAGGCAAGGCCTGCGGAGCGCAGGAAGGCCCGGCGATCGATGAGTGGCGTTGAAGTCATCTCAGTCGCCGTCGGAGAAAGAAAAGCCGGCCGCAAGCCCGATGCCGCCGCCGAGATCATTGTTGAGCCTGAGGATCAGGTCGCGGCTGTTGAGCAGCAGGAAATCCAGCTTGGCGATCTGCGCCGGGTCCTCGAAGACCTGGGCCACATCCGGCTTGATGTCGGCCGAAACCCGCGACAGGGAGCGGGCAACGAAATCCGTCGACGAGACGACCGAGCGATTGTCCTCAGCCAGCAGGTCCACCATGCCCGACGTGTCAAGCAGGTCGCGCAAACCCTCGATATTGGCCGTGATCGAGCGGAAGGTATTGCCTGAGCGCCAGTAGATCGCCTGACGCGGCACGGCCTTCTTTGGGTCACCCTTGTAGAATTGCTCGATGCGCTGGTCGCGGATCGTCTCGGCGGCATGGACGAGCACACCGAGCAGTTCCTTGGCGGCTTCCGCTTCGTCGCGGTAGAGCGGATTGGCAGGTCCCGGGGTCTTCCACGCGGCCTGGACACCATCGGGCGCATCCCAGGCGTCGGTAAGCTCGACACCGAGACGTTTGAGATTGGCGGATATCGCCGTGCCGTACTGGCAGCGGTAAGCACCTTCAGCTGTTGCGAGGCTGCCAGAGCCCGTGCCGAACAGCACGAATTCCAGGGCGCCAAGCCCCTGCATGGCGACACTCTTGCCCTTCAGCGTCTCGACAGAGGTGACGCTTGGATCCGGTTTGGCAAGGGCCGCCTGAACCTGCTTGAGGCCCGTTCCCTTGCGATCGGGGAAAAACAGGATGCGTTCGAAGCGATTACCCTCGATAACAGGCCCGACGCGCACGATCTCGACGCGGGACCAGGCTTCGACGACATGGCCGAAAGTGGTGTGGGCCTCTTTCAGGCTTTCAGCCGAGGGAGAGCCGCAGAGTGTCGTCATGGCCGTCTGCATCGCGCCAGCCCGATCGGTGAACCGCCGGTAGCCCGGCCGGATGAACTCGTCGACCGCACGTGCCATGACAACAGGCACCTTGGCGGCGTCGAGCGCGCCGACGGTCGGAGCCGTATCCTGCGCGAGCACAGGCAGGGGCAGGGCCAGAAGAATGGCGGAGAGAAGGGCGAGGCGCGTGAATACCCGCATCAGAGAGACTCCAGAAACGTGATCAGGGCCTTGCGGTCCTTGGGTTCGGCGGTGGCAAAAGCATTGCGGGCAGCTTCGGCTTCTCCCCCATGCCAGAGAATGGCCTCGGTCAGGTTGCGCGCCCGCCCGTCATGCAGGAAAAAGCTGTGGCCACTGACCACCTGCGTGAGACCGATACCCCAGAGAGGCGGCGTGCGCCACTCCTGGCCGGTCGCATCTCCGACGGGCTGGTTGTCGGCGAGGCCCGCGCCCATGTCGTGCAGCAGGAAGTCGGAATAGGGCCAGATCAGCTGAAAGGCCTGCGCCTTGTTCTCGGCCTTCCGGCTCGTCACGAATTTCGGTCGATGACAGGCAATGCAACCGCTTTGGTAGAAAACCTGCTTGCCGCGCAGGACTGTGGCATCGTTCACGTCGCGTCGCTTCGGCAGGGCCAGGTTCCTGGCGTAGAAGGTCACGAGGTCCAGGACCGGATCCGGCGCTTCCGTATTGCCCAGCCGCGGCTGAACACCGGTCGCCGCCTCGAAACAGGCCGTCTGCCTGTCTGTGCAGTCGCCGAAATGGCGCGGATCGTCAGGCGTCGAAATGCCGAGGTCTCCGGCAAAGGCGCTCGAACTCTGGTCGCGCACCGAAGCATTCTGCGCCTTCCAGCCGAAGCGACCGAGCTTGATTTCGCCGGTGCGGTGATCGCGGGCGCGGGCCGCGCGTCCGGAAATGCCGTCGCCGTCAACGTCGTCCGGGTCGGCGTGCGCCCGAATATCCTCTTCGGGGATGGCCTCGATCAGGCCGAGCCCGATCATCGGATTGGCGATGCGTGGTGAAAGTGTGGTGTTCGGGTCGAGCGGTCCGTAATTGAGGTCGCTGGCGGCATAGCTGGGCCGGCGAAGCATCACGGTCTCGCCGCCGGCAAGCGTTACCGCCTCCTCGACATAAGTCACGACCATGCGCCCCTCGGCCGCCATGCCGGGGATTGCCTGATCCTGCAACTGGCCGCCATAGACGGGGTCGGGAAGCGAGGCCATGTCGAGCCGGTCGAGCCTTGCCTGTTCCTCGGCCGTGGCAGCGGGCCGCGCAAGCCGGAAGAACATCGAGGTATGATCGCGGTCGCCTTCCGGCGGATGGCCTCGTCCGTCCTTCAGATGACAGCTCTGGCAGGCCCGCGCATTGAACAGGGGACCCAGGCCATCGGAGGCTTGAGTGGAAGAGGGGGAGGAGACCCAGAGTTTGCGGAACAGCGCATTCCCGAGCTTGAAGTCTTCTTCCTCCGCAAAGGTGATGTTGGCGGAAAAGTCGGAGAAGGAATCGGCGTTGACGCCGCGTGGAGACGTTCCCGCCCCCCCTTGCATCAGTTCGAAGCGCTCGGCCTTGCCGAAGTCTTCTGTGGGGCGCGTGACGGCGACCACACGGGCCCGGTCCTTGGGCGTCAGATCCGCGCGTTCGCCGAGTTCCCCGGCGAGTGCCGCAGACATCGGGAAAGCTGCCGTGACGAGAAGGCCGAGACCGGCGAGAAGGACCTTGCGAACTGTCATTGTGAAGATCGGGCCGCACCGGTGAGGGGCGGCCCGCCTTTGCTGCTTACTGGAAGACGGCCTCAGGACTATCAAGGCTGTCGGAACCTTCAAGCTCGATCGTGCCAAGCTCCAGCGACGCAATGACGCGCTGGATGGTCTGGGTCTGGTCAATCAGACCGTCGATGGCGGCCTGGACGGTGGCGTTGCCCTCCGCATTGCCTTCGCCGATCATCTGATCGTAGGCTTCCTTGTTTTCGGCGCGCTCGGCCATGGCATTCATGGCAGCCAGCGTCTTGTCGAGCTTGGCCTTCATTTCCGCGTCGAGCGCCTGATCCTTGGCAGCGACGAGTTCGGACAGCGACGGACCGGTCAGCTTGGTGCCATCGACGCGCGTATATTCGCCGGTATAGGCGGATGCGATGCCGATCGCGTCGTTCAGGTGCGAGGCATGCGTATTGTCGGAGAAGCAGTCATGCTCCTCTTCCGGATCATGCAGCAGCACGCCGAGTTTCATGCGCTCGCCGGCGAGTTCGCCGTAGGAAAGCGAGCCCATGCCGGTAAGGATCGTGGAAATGCCCTTCTGCGCATCGGCAAGAACGGCCTTCGTCGCTTCGCCTTCGGGCGCCCAGGCGGCGACCATTTCTTCGAGGTCCTGCACCAGCAGCGTGGAGGCGGCCTTCAGATAGGCGGCGCGGCGGTCGCAATTGCCATTGGTGCAATTGGCCGTGTCATAATCGGTATGGGAGCGGCTGCCGGCGCCCGGGCCCGTGCCGTTCAGGTCCTGGCCCCAGAGGAGGAACTCGATGGCGTGATAGCCGGTAGCGACATTGGCTTCGACTTCACCCGCCTCGTGAAGGGTCTCGCCCAGGAAATCCGGCGTGATGCTGGAAGCATCGACATCTTCGCCGTTGATCTTGATCTTCGGATTGGCGATGACATTGGCCACATAGAGCGCGTTGCCATCGCTCTCGGTGCCGTAGCCTGCATCGACGTAATCGATCAGGCCTTCATCGAGCGGCCAGGCATTCACCTTGCCTTCCCAATCGTCAACGATGGGGTTGCCGAAGCGATAGACCTCGGTCTGCTGATAGGGCACGCGGGCGGCGATCCACGCTGCGCGTGCTGCCTTCAGCGTTTCGTCGCTGGGCTTGGCGATCAGCGCGTCGATGGCGGCATCGAGTGCCTTGGCAGTCGAAAGCGCATCCTGGAACTTGGCTTCGGCCATTGCACTGTAGTGGGTCAGTACGTCCTTGGGCGCAGGTGCGGCGACGGCCGGACCAGCGAAGATGGCAGCCGATGTTACAAGCAGCGCGATCGACGCGCCGATGACGGATTTCCGGATCATGGTGTCTCCCTTCGGCGCCGATGGGCGCCTCGTATTGAACGGACGGCCTGTCTTCGCGCAAAAAGAAACTGGTGTCAAACAGTCGAGTATAATTTACAATGACTGCAATTGACGATGATCAGGTCATTCCGCGCGGCGCCGCATCCGGCAGAAGAAGAAGCCGTCCGTATCCATGCTGGCCGGGCTGAGCGTCACCGTCTTGCCATCTGCCGAGCGAGGCTTTGGGGCCGAGTCGCCGAACAAACGTGTCCAGTCCTCCAGCACGGGAACGGTCTCGAAGCTCGGATTGGCCTCGCAGAAGGCCTGAACCTGTCGATCGTTTTCCTCCGGCAACACGGAACAGGTGACGTAAAGCAGCGATCCGCCGATCCTGACGAAGGTCGAGGCCTCGGTCAGGGCTTCCTGCTGCTGCGCCAGACGCTCCTGCAGGTTCCGGTCGGTCAGGCGCCACTTGGTGTCGGGACGGCGCCGCCAGGTGCCGGTACCGGTGCAGGGCGCATCGACCAGCACCTGGTCGCAGCGCTCCTTGAGGCTCGCGAGACCCTTGGTGCTGTCATGCACCTGAACATTGTGCGTGCCGGCGCGCTTCAGTCGTTCGATGATCGGTGCCAGCCGCTTGCGGTCGGCGTCATAGGCGTGCACCTGGCCCTTGTTGTTCATGGCGGCCGCCATGGCGAGCGTCTTGCCGCCGCCGCCGGCGCAGTAGTCGAGCACCTGATCGCCTTCGCGCGGCGTCACGAGATCGGCGACAATCTGCGAACCTTCGTCCTGAACTTCGAACCAGCCCTTCTGGAAGCTGAGTTCGGCCGTGACGTTCGGCAGGCGGGACGGTCCTTCGCCGGCCGGTACGCGCATGCCGAAGCGGGCGATCGGCGAAGCCTGGGCGCCGGATCGGTCGAGTGCCTTCAGCACCTTGTCACGGTTGGCCTTCAGCGTGTTGACGCGCAGATCGAGCGTCGGTCGTGTGGCAAGCGCCTGCGCTTCGGCGAGCCAGTCGTCACCGAAGGCCTGCTCGAAGGATGGCTGGACCCAGTCGGGAATGTCACCCTGGACATGAAGCGGGGCTTCGGAGAGGTCTCGGGTGGTAAAGGCCGCAGTCTGGCTTTCGGAAAGGGGCGCAGGCGCGAAATTGTCGCCTTCGAGATCGGCTTGCAGAGCCTCGAGCTTCATGCCCCATTGGCGCAACAGCACCGCCCAGCCGAGCGCGTGGGCGCTGTCGTCATCCATCAGCCAGGCATGGGAAAGCTTCATGCGAAGGGCGTCATAGACGATGTTGCCGATGGCAGCACGATCGCCGGAACCGGCGAAACGATGCGAAAGGCCCCAATCCTTGAGGGCATCGGCAACGGGACGGCGACGGGTCTCGATATCGCTCAAGACTTCAATCGCACCGGCAAGACGGCCGCCCAGACGCATGGTCATTCTCCTCTGAAAGAAGAGAGCGTGGTAACGGCGATCAAGGGCAAGAGCAAGCGCCTAAAACCCGACGGACCAATCGCCGCTCCCGAAGGCGGTCTAGCTCAGCCGATGATCTCGTAGCAGACCTTGGCATGGCCCGCGCGGATCATGCCGATGTTCTGGGCGGCAGCCTTGGAGAGATCGAGAACGCGGCCGCGGATGAAGGGGCCACGATCGTTGATGCGAACGACGACGCTCTTGCCGCTTCGCGAATTGGTGACCTTGACCTTGGTACCGAAAGGCAGGCTCTTGTGGGCCGCGGTCAGCTTGGCCGGGTTCATGCGTTCACCCGAGGCGGTCTTCGAATGCAGCGCATACCAGGAAGCGCCGCCACAGGAAGACTTCGCATTTGCACTGTGAGGTGCGAAAGCACAGAGTGCAGCAACAGTTGCAGCGGTCAAAATAGAGCGTCGGCTAATCGTCAAGTTATACATCCCTAGTCGTTGGCACGAGAGAATTTTTGCGTGCAGCGGCTAGGCAGGGTCAAAAATGGCAAAAACGTGCCATCTATTGTTCACGAAAAGTTACAGCCTGTAACAATCGTAATGTGAATTCTGCAAGTCTTTACCCTAATGAAATGTTAAGTTCTGAGAAAAATCGTTTGATTCCATGCGCTTTGCGAGAATGAAAAACTCGCGTCGGCCATGCTTCTGCCGCTCACGGAATCATTGAAGAAAAATTTTGCTCAGACGCCATATTTCCTGCCCGAATTGTGGTGCGAACGGGGCGGTGGGCAATGTTTTGCAGGACTTGTGGCGCGACATGAGCAAAGTTCAACCAGGAAAACGCTGCCCTATGGCTTTCGGTTCCATGTTCCGGAGCCAAGTAGATCCACCAGTGACACATGGTAATTCGGGTACTGGAAGTTGAATCCGAGCGACTTGATCTTGGCGTTCGAAACCCGCTTGTTCTCGCCGTAGAAGGAGCGTGCCATCGGGGTCAGCTCTGCCGTTTCGAAAGGCTGTTCCGGCGGCGCCTCCACGCTCATCAGCCGCGCCGCCTCGGTCACGACATCCTGCGGTGGGGACGGCAGGTCGTCGGTCACGTTGAAGATACCTGCTGTTTTCGCACCCGCGAGGAGGGCCGTGGCGGACGCGATGTCCTCGACCCGGATGCGGTTGAATACCTGGTCCTTCTTCACCAGTCGACGCGCCGTGCCCTTGGTGAGGTTCATGAAGGTGTTGCGGCCGGGGCCGTAGATGCCGGAGAGGCGCAGGATCGCAAGCGGCAGATCGTCCCGCGCTGCGACTGTGTGCCAGGCCTGCTCCGCCTCCACCCGCTCCACCGAACGCACAGAAACCGGCTTCAATTCCGTTTCCTCGTTCACCCAGGCGCCATGATGATCGCCGTAGACGCCGACGGTGGATAGATAGCCGACCCATTCGAGCCGGGGTATCAGGGCCTTGATATCAGCAGATCCGCAGAGCCGGATGAGTGGGTCACCCGCACTCCCAGGCGCGATCGACTGGATAAGATGTGTCGTCTCTGAAAGTTCGGCGCGCAGTTCTTCGGAGAGGCTGAGGCCATCGAAGATGAAGGGTCGGATGCCGGTCTCTGCAAGCGCAGTGCCCTTGTCGGCGCTGCGCGTGGTTCCGGCAACCGAGGCGCCCTGATCATGGAGCAGCCTGCCGATTGCCTTGCCCGAATATCCCGCGCCGAAAATCATCACACGCATGCGTCAGCTCTCCGTCATCCATTCCTGTCGGACCTGTGCGTCCGTTTCCTGCCCCAGATGCTCTGCCCGGAGCCTCATGAAGTCTTGCTCCGGCAGAAGCCGCGACAGCGCCCATGCCGCCATGCCGCGCAGATCGGCGGAAGGATCCGTCAACAGTGTCGCGCAGGCAGGCGCCAGATCGTAAGAGCCGGAATTGCCAGCGGCAATCAGGACGTTTCGCACAAACCGGTCTCGCCCGATCCGTTTGACCGGCGAGCCGCTGAAATAGGTGCGGAAGGTCGGATCGTCCAGCGTCAGGAAGAAGGCAATGTCGGGGGTCTTCAGGTCCTCGCGCGCGACGAGCTTCATCTCGCGGGCCGAAGCCGCAAACTTGTTCCAGGGGCAGGCGGCCAGACAGTCATCGCAGCCATAGATGCGATTGCCGAAGGCAGGACGCAGCGCCCTGTCGATCGGCCCCTTGTGCTCGATCGTGAGATAGGAAATGCAGCGCCGCGCATCGATCTGATAGGGGGCGGGGAACGCGTTCGTCGGACAGGCGTCCAGACAGGCGCGGCAGGAGCCGCAATGGTCACGCTCGGCTTCGTCGATGTCGAGTTCGGCGGTAGTGAAGAGGCTGCCGAGAAACAGCCAGGAGCCGAAGTCGCGGCTGACGAGATTGGTGTGTTTGCCCTGCCAGCCCAAGCCTGCCGCCGCCGCAAGCGGCTTTTCCATCACGGGCGCCGTGTCGACGAAGACCTTCACATCTGCCCCGGCGCGAGCGGCAAAGCGTGTCGCCACTTCCTTGAGGCGCCCCTTGATGACGTCATGATAGTCGCGGTTGCGGGCGTAGACGGAGATCGCCGCCTTCTCGGGTTCAGCCTGCAGCAGGCGCGGATCCTCGTCCGGTCCGTAATTCATGCCGAACATGACGATGGACCGGACTTCCGACCAGAGCACGCGTGGGTCGGCGCGACGATCCCTGGTCTCTTCCATCCAGGCCATGGTGCCGTGCCGTCCGGCCTCGAGAAAGCTCTGGAGCCTAGCTGGGGCCTCCGGAATGACGTCCGGCAACGTGATCCGACAAAGATCGAAACCCTGGGCTTCTGCTTCCTTGCGCAGGAACCGCGTGAGGTCTGCCCGCCGCTTCCGGATCTTGGGATCGATCTGCGGCTCATCCATGGCAGCAACCGTCAGAAATCGAGATCGGCGTAATGCGACACGGGCGTGATGCCGCGCACGCGCTCGGTGAGCAGCGGTCGGAAGGACGGCCGCGACTTGATGCGCTGATACCAGTCCTTTGCGACCGGGAATTCATTCCAGTCGATCTCGCCCAGATAGTCGAGCACGGAGACAGCGGCCGCAGCCGACAGGTCGGCATAGCTCAGACGTTCGCCAGCCAGCCACTGGCGCGAGCCCGACAGCCAGGTCAGGTATTTCATGTGATGGCGGATATTGGAGCGCGCCGTACGCAGCACCTTGGAATCGGGGGCGCCGCCGCCCAGCCCGTTCGGAATGATCAGCTTGTGCACGCGCTCGCGCACCAGCGGCTTGGTCACATCCTGCTCCATCTTCTGGAGAAACCACTCCGTCAGCCGACGGATCTCTGCGCGCTGGAAGGGATCTTCCGCAAAGAGCCGGCGGTCGCGCTTCAGCACGCCGTGGGTTTCGTCGATGAATTCAGAAATGATGAAGGGACCACAGAGCGCCCGCATATTGTCGTCGACATAAACGGGCAGCGTGCCAGCGGGATTGAAGGCGAGGAACTCCTTGCGCTTCTCCCAGGTCTGCTCCTCCACCAGATCCGTCTGGAAGCCGTATTCGGCCAGAACCAGGCGAATGAAACGGGACGCGGTGGACATCGTGTGATGATACAGGGTCGGCATCGGAACTCGAATTCTCGGATTTTTCAGTAGCCGCAGCGCAGGCTTTCGAAGCGGCTGGTCATCAAGGCGGCTTCCAAGCTATAGGGTTTCAGCTCCCGCAATACAAGCAAATCACTTTGCCTTCCCCTAGAAGGAGACCCCATGGAAGATCAATCGATTATCAGCGCGCTCGTGCTCGGCCTGATCGAAGGGCTGACCGAGTTCGTGCCGGTATCGTCCACCGCGCATGTGCTGCTGGCCGGCCATTTCCTCGGCTTCGAATCGCCGGGCAACACCTTTGCCGTTCTGATCCAGCTCGGCGCCATCCTGGCCATCCTCAGTGTCTACTTCGCCAAGCTGCTCGGCATTGCGCTCTCGCTGCCGACCAGTGTGGAGAGCCGCCGCTTTGTCGGGGCCGTTCTGGTCGCCTTTCTGCCAGCTGCGGTGATCGGCGCGCTCGCGCACGACTTCATCAAGACCGTGCTTTTCGAAACGCCCATGCTGATCTGCGTTGTCCTCATTCTCGGCGGGCTCGTCCTTCTCTGGATTGACCGTATGCCGCTGAAGCCTCGATATCACGACGTCACGGAATATCCGCTGTCGCTCGCCTTCAAGATCGGTCTTTGTCAGTGTGTGGCGATGATCCCCGGGACCTCGCGCTCAGGCGCCACGATCGTCGGGGCTTTGCTGCTGGGAGCCGACAAACGCTCGGCGGCTGAGTTTTCCTTCTTCCTCGCCATGCCGACCATGCTCGGGGCCTTCACGCTCGATCTTTACAAGAACCGGAATGCGATCTCGGCGGACGATGGCCTGATCATCGCGATCGGCTTCGTGGCCGCCTTTGTCTCGGCGCTTTTTGTTGTGCGGGGGCTTTTGAATTTTGTCTCGAAACGGGGCTATGCGCCCTTCGCCTGGTGGCGGATCGCCGTCGGCCTGGCTGGCATCATCGGACTTCTCACCTTCGGCTGAACTCGAGAAGGCGCAGACAAGAAAAAAGGCCGTCCACAGGGCGGCCTTTTGTTATCGGAAAATCAGTTCTTCGCGGAAATGGCCGACGTCGCGCAGGGATCGATGCCATAGGCGGGCGAGCAATTATCCTTGCGGGCCGCCAGCGTGGTCGGTGCGACGAAGGAGCCTGCGATGATAACCAGTGCCGCACATGCGAAGAACAGTGCGATAGGCTTGCCCATGGAAGTGCCTCTTGAATACTGACTGAAATGAAGCGCCGGAAAGTGCTTCCGACCGGCCGTTGGGGGCCAGTCTTTACGCATTGCCACGACCGCCATCAATAGGCGATCTTGCTTTATCCGCGGTTAACGCAGGTCTCCGGATAGCTGCGTCTTTTGTGCAACGCAGTGGCGGTGGGGCGCAAGATCATGCAGGCAGCCATCAGGCTGCCTTGCCGGATCCCGTATACTGGCCATGCACGCGATACTGCACCAGATAGGTCGGCAGGATCGCGGCCATGGTCACCGGCTGGATGCCGAGACCTTCCAGCGTCCGGCCTTCCGCCTTGGCAGCCGCCGAAACGACATTGTCCCTTTTCAAGAGCTTGACCTGGTCGCTGGTGAGCGGTGGCGTGATCAACGGCACGGCAGAGGCGATGCTGCCCATCAGCGAGGCGATACCGAAGGGCAGGGAAACGAGCGGGCGCTTGCGACCGACGATTTCCAGCATCATCTCGAGACACTGCTTGAAGGTTGCGACGTCACGGCCGCCGAGTTCGTAGATCTTCCCGCGGGCGATCGAGCCGTCGACGGAACGTGCAACGACTTCCGCGACATCTTCCACATAGACGGGCTGGAATTTCGTCTTGCCGCCGCCGATCAGCGGCAGCACGGGTGCCATGCGGGCCATGGCGGCAAACTTGTTGAAGAAGCCGTCTTCGGGCCCGAAGACAATCGAAGGGCGCAGGATGGTGGCGTCAGGCAGGATCGACTGCACGGCGGCCTCCGCACGGCCCTTGGTGGCGGCGTAGACCGAGTCCGAGGTGGCATCGGCGCCAATGGCCGAAATATGCGTCAGCGTCGCGTCGACGGACCGCGCGGCTTCCGCCACAGCACGCGCGCCGAAATCCTGCACGGCATCAAAGCCGTTGCGGCCGCTCTCGAACAGGATGCCGACGCAATTCACGACATGGTCTGCCCCCTGCACGGCGGCATCGACCGACGAGCGGTAGCGCAGGTTCGCCTGGACGAAGGAGATCTGGCCGACATTTCCGAGCGGCTGCAGGAAGCCTGCGAGATCGGGGCGGCGGACGGCGACGCGGATGCGGTAGCCGCGGCGGGCAAGCGCCCTGACCACATGCCGCCCGACAAAGCCCGAGCCCCCGAAGACGGTGACGAGCGGCGGAAGGTTGGACAAGGTCATGGACGGCTCCCCTGAACTGGCTGGGCGCATACGATATGCGCGATCTGCGCCTCTCTTAGCCGAATCGTCTGGCCGGGGAAAGGCCCGTCAAGGCCGCATCCGCGGGACATTCCACCTCAGGCGACGGAGGATCAGACGCCCTCGACGACCACCATCTCGGCATCGGCCGCTTCCTGGCGGATCTTGGCGGCAATCTGGTATTCCGGCGAGTTGTAGCAATCGACGGCAACCTGATGCGAGGAGAACTCAATCACCACGTTGCGGGTCCGGGCCTTGCCTTCGAGCTGGGTGAAGGCGCCGCCGCGGGCGAGAAAGGTCGCGCCATACTTGTCGAAGGCGACCTTCGCTGCTGCAACATAGTCCTTGTAGCGCTCGGGGTCCCTGATATCCACACGTGCGATCCAATAGCCCTTGGCCATGTCTTCCTCCCGGTTTGTCTTCGATTACGCCTGTTTGGCCAGCGCCTCGTCCATCTCGGCGAGAATGGCGAGCGCAGCGGCCTTCGGCTCGTCCGCCTTGACGATCGGACGTGCCACGACCAGATGGCTGGAGCCAGCCGCAATCGCGTCCGCGGGCGTCATGACGCGCTTCTGATCGCCCTTGTCGGCGCCGGCCGGCCGGATGCCGGGTGTCACGATCGCCATCTTCGGGCCAACGATGCCGCGTACGGCAGAGGCTTCTTCGGCCGAGCAGACGACACCGCCCATGCCGGCCATGCTTGCCTGTTCGGCACGCTTCAGCACCAGCGTATGGGGATCATATTCGTAGCCTGCATCGCTCAGATCCTGCTTGTCCATGGAGGTGAGCACGGTGACGCCGAGCAGGCAGAGGCCGGAGCCCTCTGCGGCCTTGACGGCGGCTGCCATGGCCTTCGGATAGGCATGCAGGGTCAGCATGGTCATGCCCATGCGCGCAATGTTCTCGACCGCAGACGCGACTGTATTGTCGATGTCGAGCAGTTTCATATCGAGGAAGACCTGCTTGCCCTCCATCGCGAGATCGCGGGCGAATTCGAGCCCGCCGGCAAAAGCGAGCTGGTAGCCGATCTTGTAGAATGAGATGCTGTCGCCGAGCGTGGAGACGACCCGCTCCGCTTCCTGGACCGTCGGAACATCCAGTCCGACGATGAGACGATGACGTGCGCTCACGTATAAAACTCCTGCCAGATCTCCATGGGCGTCCAGTCGCATGAGATGCGCCGGTCTGCAAGGGAGAAGCAGAAAAGATTGCCGCCGCCCCCAGCTTGATCCTGTACCCGCGATATGGGGATGCCTGAAAAATGACATTTCAGCAGGGTGCCGACGGCGCCGTGTCCGACAAAGGCGATCGGTTTGGTGGCGTCGTGTGTCGCAAGGATGCCATCCACCGCGCTGACAATGCGCGCCTGCGCATCCACGGCACGCTCCCAGCCGCGATAGCTGTCCTGCGGGTGAGCGAAGAACCAGTCCGCCGCGCGCTCGAAATCGCCAGGCGCAAGGAAGCCGGTCGCCGACCGGTCATTCTCGTGCAGGGCCTCATGGGCTTCAACGTCGACGCCCGCGGCATTGGCAAGGATCTCGGCAGTTTCGACCGCCTTGCGCTCTCTGCTGCTGACGATCCGCGAAAGCTGCCGCACCCAGGGTCGTTCCGCGCAAGCCGCAGCGCGAGCCCGCCCGATGGCCGACAGACCCCAGTCGGGCACGGGGACTGCGGGATCGATCTGCACCTGCGGGTGGGTAATGTAGAGCCCGAACATTGGTGGCGCGCTCAGGCCTTGCGGTAGATCCACAGCTGCGCCGGCGGGATGTTGCGCACCACGAAATCGAAATGCTGGATGTGATAGCGATCCGGCTTGGCGATGACGGGCGACACGGGGCCATAGGTGATCTGCACCACCGGCCGGCCTTCGGGAATCCGGGACAGCAGGTCTTCAAGCAGCTGGATGCGCGCTTCCATGGGAAAACTGAGCATCGGCACGGCCGAAATCACGCAGTCGAAGGTCTGGTCTGCGAAGTCGCCAAGGGATATCTTCAGGTCGAAGGCGTCGCCATGGACGAAGTTGACGCCGGCATAATCCTCGACAAGGCGGCGGTAGAAATCTTGCGAATACTCGACTGAAACGATCTTCTCGGGCGCGACGCCGCGCGCCAGGATCTGCTTGGTGATGACACCGGTGCCTGGCCCAAGTTCCAGAACGGGCAGGCCCGACTTGACGTCGATGACACTCGCCATGCGTTTGGCGGTGATCGAGGAGGTCGGCATGATCGCGCCGACGGTCTTGGGACCCTGCATCATGCCCCTGAAGAAACGGATTTCCTCGTCGAATTTCTTTTCGAACCGTTCCTTCAGTCGAATGGCCATGGTCGTCCCTCTTCTTGTTGCTGCGCGATTGCTGCGAGCTGATTGCGACAATTTTGGGCCAGTCTGTCGCAAACGCAAGAGGGAATGGCGCAGGCGGGCCACATGCCCGCCAGAAAGTTTCAGGTGCCTAGACGCGCATCGGCATCAGGACGTAGAGCGCGTCGGCTCCGGCGGTGTCGCGAATGAGCGTCGGAGAGCCGGCATCGGCCAGCAGGAAGATCGCGTCCTCGCCCGAGAGCTGGGCGGTGATGTCGAGGAGATATTTGGCGTTGAAGCCGATCTCCATCGCGTCGCTTTCATAGCCGACGGCGACCTCTTCCGTGGCGCTGCCGGAATCCGGATTGTTGACAGTCAGCATCAACTGGCCATCGGCGAGAGCGAGTTTCACGGCGCGACCACGCTCCGACGAAATGGTCGAGACACGGTCGACGGCGCGCGCGAAGGTCTGGCAATCGACCCGCATTTCCTTGTCGTTCGCCTGCGGAATGACCCGCTGGTAATCCGGGAAGGTTCCGTCGATCAGCTTGGAGGTAAGCACGACTGAGCCGATGGAAAGGCGGATCTTGGAATCGGAGATTTCGATGCCGATGATCAGGTCCGGATTGTCGATCAGCTTCTGCAATTCGCCGACGGTCTTGCGCGGGATGATGATGCCCGGCATGCCTTCCGAACCGGGGGGCGCATCGACATCGGCACGGGCAAGGCGGTGACCGTCGGTCGCGACGGCCCGCAGCTTCAGCGCGCCGGAGGCTTCGATCGTGTGCAGGAAGATGCCATTCAGGTAATAGCGGGTCTCTTCGGTGGAGATCGCAAACTGCGTGCGATCGATCAGCATCTTGAAGTCCGATGCCTTCATTTTGAAGGAGTGGGAGAAGCTGCCGGCCGTGAGATCCGGGAAGTCCGATTGCGGCAGGCATTGCAGCGAGAACTTCGAGCGGCCGGAGGCGACCGTCATCGTGCCGCCGTCCGGGTTGACGGCGAGCAGGACTTCCGAACCGTCCGGCAGCTTGCGCACGATTTCATAGAGCAGATGCGCGGGCACAGTTGTGGCGCCTGCCTGCTCGACCATGGCGGCCGTGCTCTCGGTGATCTCGAGGTCGAGGTCCGTCGCCTTCATGTCGAGCGCAGCACCTTCGGCTTTCAGCAACACGTTCGAAAGGATCGGGATCGTGTTGCGACGCTCGACCACGCGGTGCACGTGGTTCAGAGACTTGAGGAGATTGGACCGTTCAAGAGTTATACGCATGGGATGCTACCGCTTTCGACGTGTCGTCTTCCGGAGTTCCGGATCGGAAAAAGGGGCCGGGCAGTCCCCGGGCCGGACAATGTGGACGGGCAAAATGGCAGTAAAAGAGCGGGAAAAGCAAGAGGCTCCAAGGTTTTCCACGCCCGTCCCGGGCGGAGCTTGTCGGAATGGTTTATGTTGGCGACGGCCTTGCCGCGAGCATGGGGGTGGAGGATAAAGGCCGCATGACAACTGAAGAGAAAAAAGCGCCCTCCGCACACGGTTCGAAGCGCTACCGCCTGAACGATACGTTGATTGCCGCCCGGCCACTGGAGCCCGCGCTTTATCTCGTGGCAACGCCGATCGGCAATCTCGGCGACATCACCATACGAGCGCTGGAAACCTTGGCCGGCGCCGATGTGCTCGCCTGCGAGGATACGCGCGTCACCCGCGTACTGCTCGACCGCTACGGCATCGAAAACCGTCCCTATGCCTATCACGAATACAATGCCGACGAGGCCGGCGCACGGCTTCTCGCAGCCTTGGAAGCGGGCAAATCCGTGGCGCTGGTCTCGGATGCCGGCACGCCACTCGTCTCCGACCCCGGTTACCGCCTCGGCCAGCTCGCCATTCAGGCGGGGCACCGGGTGGTGCCGATCCCCGGCGCCTCGGCACCGCTCGCCGCCCTTGTCGGCTCGGGCCTGCCGAACGATTCCTTCCTGTTTGCCGGGTTCTTGCCGACCAAGGACAAGGCCAAGCGCGATCGCCTGCGGGAGCTTGCCAAGGTGCCCGCAACACTGATCTTCTTCGAATCCCCGCATCGCATCGGCGATACCCTGGTCGCTGCCGCCGACGAACTCGGCAATGATCGGCCGGCCTCCGTCTGCCGGGAGCTGACAAAAACCTTCGAGGAGTTCCGGCGAGGCCCTCTCGGCGATCTCGCCGCCGCCTATGCCGACAAGACGGTCAAGGGCGAGATCGTCCTCGTCATTGGGCCGCCGGCCCCCGATGCCGCACCTGACGCCGCCGATGTCGACAGCCTGCTGGCCGAACTGGCCACCACCATGCCGACCGCCAAGGCGGCAACCGAGGCCGCAAAGCTGACCGGCCTGCCGCGCAAGGACCTCTACCAGCGCCTTCTGGAACTCAAGGGGGCAGCATGAAGCGAGCCGGCGCGGATCGAAATCGCATCCGTGCCGAGAGGCTGGGCCGCTGGTCGGAATACCGGGCAGCACTCGCTCTGCTCCTCAAGGGCTACCGTATCCTGGCATTCCGCTACAAGACGAAAGCCGGGGAAGTGGACATCATCGCCCGCCGCGGCGATCTCGTCATATTCGTTGAAGTGAAAGCCCGAAGAGATCTGCGCGCCGGTGTCGACGCCGTCGGTTACGCGGCCGAAAGGCGCATCGCCAATGCCGGAGATCATTGGCTTCGCAGGCAACCCGATGCAACACGCCTGTCACTTCGCCATGATATTGTCGTCGTGCGGCCATGGCGCTGGCCGACCCATTTTCAGGGCGCTTTTTAGCTTCGTTTCACTTTCGGACTGGGAATAGCGAAACCTTCGTTTTGTGACAGCCCTGACATAAAACTTTCAAGTCGCTGTCATGGAGCGCGCCTAATGGAGCCCTCACCGCAACAACCGGTGGAGAGGATCTATCCCATGATCAAGAAGATTTCCCTGGCCGCTCTGGCCCTGACCATGACCGCATCGACGACGCTTGCCGCGACCAACATCACCTGGTGGCACGGCATGGGCGGCCGCAACGGCGAAGTCATCAACGAGATCGCCCAGAAGTTCAACGAAGCTCAGAGCGAGTGCGCCCTGACGCCCGTGTCCAAGGGGACTTACGAAGAAGCCCTGTCGGCCGGCATCGCCGCCTTCCGTTCGGGCGAACAGCCGAACATCCTGCAGGTCTTCGACGCCGGCGCTGCCACCATCATCAATGCCAAGGGCGCGACCATTCCGGCTGAAGACCTCCTCAAGGACAACGGTTTCGAATTCAACCGCGAAGCCTTCATCGAGGGTGTTCGCTACTTCTACGCCGATAGCGACGGCAAGTTCGTCGGCATGCCGTTCAACTCGTCGGCGCCGATCATGTACATCAATGACGAAGCCTTGACGAAGGCCGGCGTCGAAGCCCCCAAGACCTGGGAAGAGTTCGAAGCCATCGCTCCAAAGCTCAAGGAAGCCGGCTTCATCCCGCTCGTCCAGTCGCAGCTGACATGGCAGTTCACCGAGAACTTCTTCTCGCGCAACAACATCCAGTTCGCCTCCAACAACAACGGCTATGACAGCATCGTTGATACGACGATCAACGTCACCGACGAAAACCACGTCATGATGTATGACAAGCTGAAGGCCTGGTACGACCAGGGCCTGTTCGGCTACTACGGTGCTGCCTGGAACGACAACCAGAAGGTCTTCGAAGAAGGCAAGGCCGCTCTCTGGATCGGTTCGTCCGGCTCCTTCGGCGGCCTGCAGACGACGGCGACCATGCCCTTCTCGGCAACCTTCCTGCCTTACTGGGACTCGATCGAAGGCGCTGGCGTGCACTCCTTCATCGGTGGTGCTGCCCTCTTCGCGATGGCTGGCAAGTCGGCTGAAGAGAACAAGTGCTCGGCCTCCTTCTTCAACTTCCTGACCTCGACCGACGTCCAGAAGTTCTACCACCAGGCCACCGGCTACGTCGCCATCACCAACGCCGCCTACGAACTGTCGAAGTCGGAAGGCTACTACAACGAAAAGCCGGCTGCCGAAGTCGGCATCCAGCAGCTGCAGTTGCCGACGGCCGAGTGGAACAAGGGCTATCGCCTCGGCTTCTACCCGCAGATCCGTGCAGTGATGGAGCGCGAATACAACCGCCTCTTCGCCGGCGAGACGACGGCAAAGGACGCCATGGAAACGATCAAGAAGGAAGCCGACGAGCTTCTCGCCCGCTTTGCTAAGACGGCTGGCTGATCATTTCTGAAACTTGATTGGGGCCCGGGGGCGACAAGCCCCCGGGACTTGCCTTGAGAGGGCTCCATGAAGCGCGTCCAGTTCAACTCGCGATACCTGCCGTATCTGTTCCTGCTGCCGCAGTTCGCGATCATTTCCATTTTCTTCTATTGGCCCTCGATGCAGGCCATCCAGTCCTCTTTCTATATCGAGGACCCCTTTGGCTTCGGTTCGAGCTTCGTCGGCGCCGACAACTACACGGATGCGCTCACCTCACCGGAATACCAGCGGATCGCCCGCTTCACGATCGCCTACAGCCTGATCGTCACCTTCCTGGCTTTGTCGATCGGCATGCTGCTCGCGCTGAAGGCGGATGCTGTCGTTCGCGGCCAGTCCGCCTACAAGACGCTGCTGATCGTGGTGTATGCCATTGCCCCGCCGGTCGCGGGGCTGATCGGCATGATGCTCTTCGACCAGCATATCGGTCCCTTCGTCAAATTCGCCGCCCTCTTCGGTTGGGACATGAAGGTCGGCCTGAATTATTTCGATACTGCCTTTGCCATGGTGGCGGTCGCCGTCTGGAACCAGATCCCCTACAATTTCATCTTTTTTCTCTCCGGCCTGCAGGGCATCCCGGCCTCCATCCGCGAGGCCGCGGCGATCGACTGCAAGTCCGGCACGCGCCGCTTCTGGACCGTCATCCTGCCGCTGCTCACGCCGACCGCCTTCTTCCTGCTGGTTATCAACATGACCTATTCGCTCTTCGACACCTTCGGCGTCATCGACGTCATCGTGAAGGACAAGCCGGCTAACAACCCGATCACCCTGGTCTACAAGGTCTATCTCGACGGCTTCCGCGGCAACGACCTCGGCTCGTCCTCGGCCCAGTCGGTCATCCTGATGCTGGTCGTCCTGGTCCTGACCATGATCCAGTTCCGCTTCATCGAACGCCGCGTCCATTACGGTTGAGGAGAGCGCCATGTACCGCACCAAATTCTTCGACCATCTGATCCTGATCGCAGGCGTCATCTTCATGCTCGGACCGTTGGTGGTGGCCTTCACCACCTCGACCCACTCCGCCGCCGAGATCCACACGCACGGCCTGATGCTCTCGGTTGGGGACAATTTCGCCACGACCTATGACAAGGTCCTGTTCAAGTCCGGCGGCTTCACCGGCCAGGTGACGGGTCTCACCATGGCGATGAACTCGCTGATCCTGGGCTTGGGCTTTGCCATCGGCAAGATCGTGCTGTCGATGCTGGCAGCCTACGCCATCGTCTACTTCCGTTTTCGCTTTGCCACACTCGCCTTCTGGCTGATCTTCACCACGCTGCTCCTGCCGCTCGAAGTGCGCATCATGCCGACCTACAAGGTCATGAGCGAGCTTTCGCTCCTGAACAGCTATCAGGGCCTCATCCTGCCGCTTCTGGCCTCCGCCACAGGCACCTTCTTCTTCCGGCAGTTCTTCAAGTCCGTGCCGGACGAGCTTCTGGAGGCCGCGCGCATCGATGGTGCCGGCCCCTTCAAGTTCTTCATCGATATCCTCTTGCCGCTCTCGCGCACCATGATCGCCGCCGTCTTCATCATCATGTTCGTCTATGGCTGGAACCAGTATCTCTGGCCCATGCTGATGACCACCGACGAGGGCTTCTACACCCTGATGCGCGGCATCAAGCAGATCCTGCAGGTCTGGGTCGGCTCGCAGATCCCCGATTACAACGAAGCCTTTGCCATGGCCGTGCTCGCACTCCTGCCCCCCGTCATCGTGGTGGTGGTGTTCCAGAGCTGGTTCATCAAGGGCCTCACCGAAACAGACAAGTAAAGGGAGTGCCAACCATGGCGTCCATCGACATCAACCGGGTCTCCAAGATCTATGACAAGGGCGGCGCTATGGCCGTCGACACGGTCGGCATCCAGATCGAGGACGGCGAATTCATTGTGCTCGTCGGCCCCTCCGGCTGCGGCAAGTCCACGCTGCTGCGCATGGTCGCGGGGCTTGAGGATATTTCAGAGGGGACGATCTCGATCGGCGATCGTGTGGTCAACGAAGTCGAGCCGGCAGACCGCGACATCGCCATGGTTTTCCAGAACTATGCGCTCTATCCGCACATGACGGTCTACGACAACCTTGCCTACGGCCTGAAGAACCGGGGCACGCCAAAGGCGGAAATTGCGGCTCGCGTGGCGGAAGCCGCCAAAATGCTGGAGATCGAGAAATATCTCGACCGCAAGCCGCGTGCGCTCTCCGGCGGCCAGCGCCAGCGCGTTGCCATGGGCCGTGCGATTGTGCGCAAACCCGCCGTCTTCCTCTTCGATGAGCCGCTTTCCAATCTCGACGCCAAGCTGCGCGTCACCATGCGCGGCGAAATCCGCAAGCTGCAGAAGCGGCTGAAGACGACCGCGATCTACGTCACCCATGACCAGCTGGAGGCCATGACACTCGCAGACCGCCTGGTGGTGCTGAACAGTGGCCGGATCGAGCAGATCGGCACGCCGCTTGAGGTCTACAACCGTCCGGCCTCGACCTTTGTCGCGAGCTTTATCGGCTCACCGGCTATGAACCTCGTCCATGGACGGATCGAAGGCTCTGAACTCACCATCGGGGACGAGCAGATCGCCTTGAACGGTGTCTGGCCGCAGGGCGATGTCCGTGTGGGTCTGAGGGCAGAGGATCTGGTCCTCGCAGGCGAGGGCGACGTGATGTTCGATCTTGCCATCGATTATGTCGAGGAACTCGGCGCCCAGCGGCTCGTGCATGGTCTGATCGGCGAACAACCTCTCACCGCGGTCGTCGGCTCGAGCGTCCCGCTCGCGGCCAGGCTGCCCTTGCGGATCGCACCGGACCGGCTGCATTTCTTCGCAGCCGATACCGGCCAGCGCCTGGAACTCGGTTCGCGCGACGCGGTCTCGACGACTGCGTCCGCCGAGCGCAGCCAGGCTTTTGCCTGAGCCGATCGCGCGCATTTTAACAGTCGGGCTCACGTGAACTTAGGAGCTTGCTGGTAGCGTCCCCTGCGATTTGAGAGGGGGAAAACATGGCTTTGAAGCTTCTTTTGGCGGGAATGGCGAGTGCTGCACTGATGGCGCCGCACCGCCGTATGGATGAGCAGGCGCCTGTAGTCGCCGCCAATGGTGATCACCTGGCGCTCAAGGCAGCGCCCATCAACGCGGACTGGATCATTCGCGGCACGCCGCTCGCGCGTATCGGGGAGCATTCGCAAAGCACCGACGAGGCGAGCCTGACGGCCGTCTGGGATTGCACCGCTGGCGAGTTCCGCTGGTTCTTCGGCTGGGACGAAACAGTGGTCATCCAGGAAGGCGAAGTGCATGTCACCGGCGAGGACGGAAGCCAGCGCATGCTGAGGGCAGGCGACATCGCTTACTTCCGCCAGGGTACCTGGTCGACGTGGCGGGTCGACAATTACGTCCGCAAGGTTGCCTTCCTGCGAAAACCCTTCCCCGGACCGCTCGCCACACTCTACCGGATCCGCAACGCGCTGAGGCGTGGTAAGTATTCCGCACTCTGACCTGAAACCTCGTTCAGCAAAATTGAGGCCGCGCGGCGTTGCTATCCCCCGCCGCACGGCCTAAATCTCCGAGACTTTCCGAACGGAGACAGACCCCATGGCGAAGATTACCAATGTCACGGTCCAGATGGACCATGTATCCACGATCAACATCGCGGGCGACTCCACCTTCGCCATGAGCCTGGAAGCGCAGGCGCGCGGCTACAAGCTTTTCCACTACACGCCGGAGCGCCTGTCGATGCGCGACGGCAAGGTTTATGCGACCGTCGAGCCGATGGAACTGCGCGACGTCAAGGGCGACCACTTCACCCTCGGCGCCGCCGAGCGGGTGGATCTCTCGTCCATGGACGTGGTGCTGCTGCGCCAGGATCCGCCTTTCGACATGGCCTATATCACCGCCACCCACCTGCTCGAGCGCATCCACCCCCAAACGCTCGTCGTCAACGATCCGGCCTGGGTGCGCAATTCGCCGGAAAAGATCTTCGTCACCGAGTTCGCTGACCTGATGCCGCCGACATTGATCACGAAGGATCCGGCCGAGATCGCCCGCTTCCGCGAGGAGCAGGGCGACATCATCCTGAAGCCGCTTTACGGCAATGGCGGCGCCGGCGTCTTCCACTCGACGCGCGACGACCGCAATTTCTCCTCGCTGATGGAAATGTTCGGCCAGATGTTCCGCGAGCCGTTCATCGCTCAGGGCTATCTGCCGGCCGTCCGCAAGGGCGACAAGCGTATCATCCTCGTTGATGGCGAGCCGGTGGGCGCAATCAACCGGGTACCCGCCGAACACGACGCCCGGTCCAACATGCATGCCGGCGGAAGACCGGAGCCGACCGAACTGACGGCGCGCGAGCGGGAAATCTGCGCCCGCATCGGACCGGCCCTGCGTGAACGCGGCTTCCTGCTCGTTGGCATCGACGTCATCGGCGACTACATGACCGAGATCAACGTCACATCGCCGACCGGCATCCGCGAAGTGAAGAAGTTCGGCGGCGCCGACATAGCGGCCCTTCTCTGGGATGCAATCGAGCGCAAGCGCACCTGACCGACTGAAACCCCGCTGGAAGTTCCAGGCCTGTCCGGATTGCCCCGACGGTTGCAACCTAACGCCATCTGAAGATGCGACTGTTCCGCAAATGTTCTTGCGCATCATCGCCTCCTATGCGAGATTGTTCCTGTCGCCACACGCAATATGAAGTTGCACCGGCGGTTTCAGGTCGATCGGCGAGGGCGGGCAATGGTAGCGCGTATCAGTACGGTTGCATTCCAGGGTATTGAGGGCGTGCCTGTCGAGGTTCAGGTCATGGTCGCGCCCGGCAAGACGGGCATGCAGATCGTCGGTCTGCCCGACAAGGCGGTGGCCGAGAGCCGCGAGCGCGTTCAGGCGGCGCTGCACGCTTCCGGTCTGGCACTGCCGGCCAAGCGGGTGACGGTCAATCTGGCGCCGGCGGACCTTCCCAAGGAAGGCTCGCATTTCGACTTGCCCATCGCGCTCGGCCTCATGGCCGCACTCGGCGCGATCCCCGGGGACGCGCTATCCGGCTTCCTGGTTATCGGCGAGCTGAACCTGGATGGCACCATCGCCCCGATCGCCGGCGCATTGCCGGCAGCGATCAGTGCCAATGCCATGGACAAGGGGCTGATCTGCCCGGCCGATAGCGGCGCGGAAGCGGCCTGGGCCGGCAGCGAGGTCGATATCCTCGCCCCGCGCAGCCTGATCGCGCTCGCCAATCATTTCCGGGGGACGCAGGTGCTCACCCGACCGGAGCCTTCGGTGCGGGCACCCGCCGCCAATCTGCCTGATCTCGCCGACATCAAGGGGCAGGAAAGCGCCAAGCGCGCGCTGGAAGTGGCCGCTGCCGGCGGTCACAATCTGCTTTTCGTCGGCCCGCCCGGTTCGGGAAAGTCGATGCTGGCGGCGCGTCTGCCCTCCATCCTCCCGCCGCTGTCGCCGTCCGAACTGCTCGAAGTGTCGATGATCCATTCCATTGCCGGCCAGCTCTCCGGCGGCAAGCTCTCCGATCGGCGGCCGTTCCGCACGCCGCATCACTCGGCCACCATGGCAGCCCTTGTCGGAGGCGGCCTGCGGGCAAAGCCCGGTGAAGCCTCGCTCGCCCATCACGGCATCCTGTTCCTCGACGAATTGCCGGAATTTGCGCCGCCGGTGCTCGATGCCTTGCGCCAGCCGCTCGAGAATGGCGCATGCATCATCGCCCGCGCCAACCACCGCGTCTCCTATCCCTCCGATTTCCAGCTGGTCGCCGCGATGAATCCCTGCCGCTGCGGCATGGCGGGGGAGCCGGGTCATGTCTGCGCCCGCGGGATCCGCTGTCAGGCCGAATATCAGGGCCGCATTTCCGGGCCATTGATGGACCGCATCGATATCCGCATCGACGTTCCCGCGGTCTCTGCCAGCGATTTGATCCGGCCGCGAACGGCCGAAAGCAGCGTAGAGGTGGCCAGGCGCGTCGCTGCGGCCCGCGCCCGGCAGCGGGATCGTTTCGAAAGGCTTGGTCTCGCAGTCAGCACCAATGCCCGCTGCTCGACGGCCTTGATCGAAACGCTGGCCGAACCGGATGCCTCGGGCCTCCAGCTCTTGCGTGATGCGGCCGACAAGTTCCGCTTCTCGGCGCGTGGATACCACAGAGTGCTGAAGGTCGCCCGGACGCTTGCCGACCTCGACGGCGCTGAAATCCTGGGGCGCATTCACTTGGCCGAAGCGATCTCCTACCGCATCGCGTCCGAGAGGCTTGCAACGGCAGCCTGATGTGGAGGCCGGGCAGGACGGCGATAGAGCCTCAATGCTCGGCGGGCGGCCCTTCTGTCGGGCGCAACATGTCGACCGGCAGCATCATGCGGATCACCGCACCCGTTTCCGGATAGGTGATTTCGGTCTGTCCGCGCACGCCGGCAATGACGCGTTTCATCAGCGTCGAGCCGAAGCCGCCGCCGCCGGCCAGGGGTGGGGAGGGGACCGGTCCGCCGCTCTCGCGCCAGGTGATCACCAGTTGCTCGGCCGGTTCTGCATGTGTCTCGACCGACCAGTCGAGGGCGACGTGGCCGCCCTGCACGCTGAGTGCCCCATATTTCGCGGCATTCGTTCCGAGTTCGTGCAGGATGAGACTGAGCACGACAACGGTCTGGCCGCCGATCGGGACGCGCGGTCCGCTGGCGGAAAAGCGCGGCGTGCCGACAATGGCGAAGGGTTCGAGCGCCTGGAAGACGACGCTTTGCAGCGAGGCGTCTTCGCCTTCGCGCAAGCCTCGCAACAAAAGGTTGGACCGGCCAAGCGCGGTCAGCCGGTCGCGCAGCCGCGCGGCGAGCTCGTCGGCGCTGGAGGCGTTCTTGAGCGAGAGGCTGATGATCGCGTTGATGGTGGCGAAGATGTTCTTGAGCCGATGGTCGAGCTCCTGCGCCATCACCTCCTGCTGTTCGGCAAGCCGCTGGATCTCCTCGCGCGTGGTCATCTCCTGGCGATAGGCCCTCGTGACGAGATAGATTAGTGTCAGGTCGGTCGCCACCACAAACAGGTAAAGCCCCATGGCGAGAAGCGTCCCCATGGAAAAATCGAACCGTCCGGGGCTGATGAAGAAATACCAGGCCGAAATGCCGGATAGTGCCGCCACCATCAGGCCTTGCCTCAGCCCGAAGACGAAGCCGCAAATGATGACGGCCGGGAAGAATGTCAGGAAGGGAAATCCGGCGGGCAGGACGGGATCGAACCATGCCCTGATGGCAAGGGCGATAACGAAGACGATGAGGCTCGCCACATAGGTGGCGACGAGGCCGCTGGGGGAATGTCGCTCCTGCACCGAGGCGAAGGCAGGGAGGCGATGAAGAAGTGCGCGCATGGGCCCCCTGGGGATGCAGTCGGATTGTCGGAGGCAAACTAGCCGGGGATGTGACCCGCCGCAATGCTTGCGGAAGCGCCGGTCCCGAGCCGGCGCTTCCGCGGATGGTTCACTCGCCGAGACCGGCGAAGAGGGCGGTCGAAAGATAACGTTCGGCGAAGGACGGGATGATCACGACGATTGTCTTGCCGGCATTCTCCTCCCGCTGGCCGAGCTGGATCGCGGCAGTCAACGCAGCGCCGGAGGAAATGCCGACCGGTACGCCTTCGAGCCGGGCGACGAGGCGGGCATTTTCAAAGGCTTCGTCATTGGTGACGGTAATGACTTCGTCATAGACTTCCCTGTCGAGGATAGCAGGCGCAAACCCTGCGCCGATGCCCTGGATCTTGTGTGGGCCGGGATTGCCGCCGGACAGAACCGGGCTGTCGGCAGGCTCCACCGCGATGATCTTGACCCCTGGCTTGCGGCTCTTCAGCACCTGGCCCGTGCCGGTGATCGTGCCGCCCGTGCCGATGCCCGACACCAGGAAGTCGATCGTGCCTTCGGTATCGTTCCAGATTTCCTCGGCCGTGGTCTTGCGGTGGATCTCCGGATTGGCCGGGTTTTCGAACTGCTGCGGGATCACGGCGTCAGGCGTCGCATCAGCCAGTTCCTGGGCCTTGGCGATCGCGCCCTTCATGCCCTTGGCACCTTCGGTCAGCACGAGTTCCGCCCCGAGAAGCGCCAGCATCTTGCGTCGCTCGATCGACATGGTCTCGGGCATGGTCAAGATCAGGCGATAGCCCTTGGCGGCTGCCGCGAAGGCAAGAGCAATACCGGTATTGCCCGAAGTCGGCTCGATGAGAACCGTCTTGCCGGCCACGATCTTGCCCTGTGCTTCCAGGCTTTCGATCATTGCCACACCGATACGGTCCTTGACCGAGGCGATTGGATTGAAAAACTCGAGCTTGGCCAGCAGATGCGCCTTCACGCCCTTTTCCCTGGCCAGCTTGTCGAGCCTGACGATGGGGGTGTCGCCGATCGTTTCGGTGATCGAGCCATAGACGCGTCCGCGACCGGGTTTTTTCTGCTCAGTCATGTGTTTCTCCCTGATGATCTTGTTGAACCCAGCTTATGCTTCCCTCGAAGGCCGCGCCAGCACAGGCATGTCGCCGAGGGACGCCTGGTTGGAATAATCTGCTCCGCCTCCGCAAGGCTTGGAACGCCTGGACCGGCTTCAGGCCGCACGCGCCGCAATATAGGCTGCCGTACCCGCAAGGACCCCCGCCGCGCCGCGGTTGAGCAGCTTGAGTGCCTCCGGCCGCTTGAGCAGGCCCCGCGCCTGGGCGGCCAGAAGGATATAGGGCAGCAGCACCGCCATCAGGACGATGAAGGTCAGCCCGACGAGCAGAACGTAGTCCGCAGACCCGATTGCCTCCAGCGGAATGAGTGTCGGCACGAGAGCCACGTAAAACAGCATGGTCTTCGGATTGCCGAGTGTGACCAGCAGGCCGGAGAGGAACGAAAGCGCCGGGCGCATGGCCTTTTGCGCCTTGATGTCCTGCGGCAGGAGCCCGGCCGTCCAGAGCTTCCAGGCGACATAGACGAGATAGGCCGCCCCGAGGAATTTCAGGATCAGGAAGGGCGTGGCAAAGGTCTTGGCCAGCACCGAAAGCCCAAGGATGACGGCCGTCAGATAGACGAGATCGCCGAGAATCAGCCCGAGCCCCATGAAGAAGGTCGGCCGGAAGCCGGAGCCCAGCGCACGCGCCACGATTGCCGTCATGCCCGGGCCCGGAATGGCAGCCGCAATGAAGAGGGCGCCGCAATAGGCAATGATGGTCGTCAGGGTCATGGGGGCTCCTCCTCGCCCCATTCCTAATCCTGGCGGCAAAGACTTGCAACGGTGACACGATCGCGATTGCGATCCGGGGTCGGTTGCATCAAGGAGGGTGCACACTTGCGTGGAGACGTCGTTGTGCCAAGCCTGCCTGCATTCTTCGCCTTCAGCCTGATCTGCCTCGGCATGGTCCTGACACCCGGACCCAACATGATCTATCTGGTGTCACGGTCGATTTGCCAGGGTCCCATGGCGGGCCTTGTCTCGCTCGGAGGCGTCGCCCTCGGCTTTGTGGTCTATATGGTTTTGACCGCGCTCGGCATCACCGTGCTGCTGCTGGCCGTGCCGCTGGCCTACGAAGTGCTGAAGCTCTGCGGCGCACTTTATCTCGCCTGGCTGGCCTGGCAGGCCCTGCGCCCCGGCGGACGCTCACCCTTTCAGGTCCGCGATCTGCCGGTCGACCGCCCGCGCAAGCTCTTTCTGATGGGCTTCGTCACAAGCCTGCTCAATCCGAAAGTCGCGATCCTCTATGTGTCGCTGCTGCCGCAATTTGTCGATCCAGCGCGGGGCAGCGTGCTTCTTCAGTCGCTGAGCCTCGGCTTCACACAGATCGTCATCAGCGTCTCGGTCAATGGTTTGATCGCTTTGACCGCTGGCACCATTGCGCTTTTCCTCGCGGGCCGGCCGCTCTGGATGGTCGTGCAGCGCTGGTTGATGGGCACCGTGCTCGCCGCGCTCGCCATCCGCATGGTGGCGGAAGCGCAGCGGTAAACGCCGCCCTCACACCCCCGTCGAACCAAACCCACCAGCACCTCGCACAGTCTCCGAAGTCTCGGTTACCTCAGTCAGCCTGACCTGCGTCACCGGTGCGATCACCATCTGCGCGACCCGCATGCCGCGGGTGATGACGAAATCGGCCTCACCGAGATTGATCAAGAGCACCTTCACCTCGCCGCGATAGTCGCTGTCGATGGTGCCTGGCGTGTTGAGGCAGGTGACGCCGTTCTTGAAGGCGAGCCCCGAGCGCGGCCGGATCTGCGCCTCGAAACCGTGCGGGATTTCCATGATCCAGCCTGTTGGAACCAGCGCCCTCGCGCCGGGCGCGAGCGTGAGTGGTTCCCCGTCATCGACGGCCGCGCGCAGATCCATGCCGGCAGCCCCCGCCGTCTCGTAGGCGGGAAGCTCCAGCCCCTCGCCATGCGGCAGGCGCTTGAGCGTGAGCAGGGGACCTGGGACGTCGGAGCGGATGGCGGACATGGGCAGGATTCCTTTGTTTGTCGCGCTCAATTGCATATTGGCCGGTGAAACGCTAGATAACCGCCCGACCAGAAGGAACTTCACGATCATGGCCGAAACGCTCGCCGAGGCGGTCTCCCGCCGCCGCACCTTTGCTATTATCGCGCACCCGGATGCGGGTAAGACGACACTCACCGAAAAGCTGCTGCTGTTCGGCGGCGCCATCCAGCTCGCCGGTGAAGTGAAGGCCAAGAAGGATCGCATCCAGACCCGGTCGGACTGGATGAAGATCGAGCGCGAGCGCGGCATCTCGGTCGTCACGTCCGTCATGACTTTCGAATATGACGGCAATGTCTTCAACATCCTCGACACACCGGGTCACGAAGACTTCGCCGACGACACCTATCGCACGCTGACCGCCGTCGATGCGGCCGTCATGGTCATCGATGCCGCCAAGGGTATCGAGCCGCGAACCTTGAAGCTGTTCGAGGTCTGCCGCATGCGCGACATCCCGATCATCACCTTCGTCAACAAGATGGACCGCGAAAGCCGCGACATCTTCGAGATCCTCGACGAGGTGGAAGAGAAGCTGGCGCTCGACACGGCCCCGATCACCTGGCCCGTCGGTCGTTCGAAAAGCTTCTGTGGCTCCTACAATCTGGTCGACAACACCTTCCGCGGCTCCGACAAGCAGGTCGAGGCGCTCGCGGTCAACAACCCGAAGAACGTCGCCGAAAACCTGCCGGAAAACGAGCGCGCCACCTTCGTCGACGAGCTGGAACTGGCCCAGGAAGCCTGCCGGCCCTTCGATCACAAGGCCTTCCTCGAAGGTCACATGACGCCGGTTTTCTTCGGCTCCGCCTTGCGGAATTTCGGCGTGCGCGACCTGATCAACGCGCTGGGCGCCTTTGCGCCCCCGCCGCGCGACCAGGTCGCCGATGTCAGAACGGTGCACGCGGCCGAAGACAAGATGACGGCCTTCGTCTTCAAGATCCAGGCCAATATGGATCCCAATCACCGGGACCGCATCGCCTTTGCCCGCATCTGCTCCGGCAAGCTGGAGCGCGGCATGAAGGCGCGCCTTGCCCGCACCGGCAAGCAGATGGGCCTGACGGCACCGCAGTTCTTCTTCGCCTCGCAGCGCCAGCTCGCCGATACGGCTTACGCCGGTGATGTCGTCGGCATCCCGAACCACGGCACGCTGCGCATCGGTGATACCCTGACCGAAGGCGAAAACCTCGTGTTCCAGGGCGTGCCGAACTTCTCGCCGGAAATCCTGCGCCGTGTCCGTCTGGAAGATGCGATGAAGGCAAAGAAGCTGAAGGAAGCCCTGCAGCAGATGGCGGAAGAAGGTGTCGTGCAGCTCTTCTCGCCGGAAGACGGCTCGCCTGCCATCGTCGGCGTCGTCGGCGCGCTGCAGCTCGACGTGCTGAAGGAGCGCCTTCAGGGCGAATACGGCCTGCCGGTCTCCTTCGAAATGTCGCGCTTCTCCGTCTGCCGCTGGATTTCGGCCGAACAGAAGGATGATCTTGAAAAGTTCATGACCCAGCGCCGTGGCGACATCTGCCGCGATCTCGATGGCGACCCGGTCTTCATGGCGCAAGACCAGTTCTCGCTTCGTTACGAGTCCGAACGCTACCCGGCGATCAAGATGGTTGCCATCAAGGAGTATCACGCCGTCAAGGCGGCGTGATCTGTCTCGGGGGGTGGCGGCGCTGGCTCGCCACCTGCCTCTCGACCCGTCAAATTGCCGAAGCGATCCGCAGCCCTGACGGTGGCTGGAAGTCGACCCGCAGGCGCTCATAGCTTTCAATGGTCGGATGTGATGTCTCGAGCGGCTGGGCGTGGGTGGCCGTGACGACGGCGACATCGGCCCCTGCCGCTTCTCCGGCCCTGACGCCAGCCAGTACATCCTCGAAGACCAGGCAGCGGGACGGATCGACGCCAAGCTTCTGCGCGCCGAGGCGGTAGCCGGCCGGATCGGGTTTGCCGATCTTCACATCCTCAGCCGTCACGATTTGCAGCGGTTGTGGCAGGCCGGCAGCACCAATGCGGGCACGCGCAAGAGCGGAAGGCGCCGAAGTCACGATTGCCCAGCGCTCCGCAGGCAGGCTTTTCAGAAAGGCGACGGCACCCGAAATGGGAACAACGCCGTCGAGATCCTCGATTTCGCCGCGCTCGATCTCGAGAGCTTCCTGCACCACGTCGATGCCGGGCAGGTTCAGCGCGCTGATCGTGTCGATTCCACGCTTGCCGTGCATGAAGGGCAGGAAGGTCTCGAGATCGAGACCATGCCTCAGCGCCCAGCGGCTCCAGACCCGTTCGGCAGCGGCGATGGAGTTGAGCAGCGTCCCGTCCATGTCGAAGAGAAAAGCGTCATAGGAGCGGTCGAAAAGCCTGTCGGGGGAATGATGCAAGGCGTGGCTCCTCTGGTCCAATGCGCGATGAGGCTCCCCTAGCTGCTCCGGGCCAAGCCTGCAAACACTTAAATCGGCGAGAGATGAGTGACAGAGACACCACTCTCGCCTAGTCTCGACCTCGAGAGACAGGGGCGTCCGGCGAAAGCCGGGCTGAGAAGCACCCTTTGAACCTGAACCAGATCATGCTGGCGGAGGGAGTCGCTCGGGTGCCGCGGGCTCTCTGCGTCTGCCCGTCGCTTCTCCACCCGCAAAGGAGAAGCCGAGATGCCATCGTCCCCCATCCGCAACGTGCTCACCATTGCCGGCTCCGACCCCTCCGGGGGTGCCGGCATCCAGGCGGACCTCAAGGCCTTCTCCGCGCGCGGTTGCTACGGCATGGCCGTCATCACCGCGCTGACCGCCCAGAATACGAGAGGGGTCTCGGCCGTCATGCCGCTCGATCCCGGCTTCGTGGCAGAGCAGATCCGCATGGTCTTTGCCGATATTCGCGTCGATGCGGTGAAGATCGGCATGATTGCCAACTCCGGCATCGCGCGCGCGGTCGCCGATATGCTGAGGCCTCATCGCGGCATCCCCATCGTGCTCGATCCCGTCATGATCGCCAAGGGAGGGGCCGCTCTGCTCGACCCGGAGGCGATCGACGCGCTGACGAACGAGCTCCTGCCGCTGGCCACACTGCTCACGCCCAACCTGCCGGAGGCCGCGGCTCTGCTCGGCGACCCCGAAGCCTGCGACCGGCGGATCGTGGAGTCCCAGGCCATCAGGCTGACGGGCCTTGGCCCGGAGGCCGCCCTCGTCAAGGGTGGTCATCTGCCGGGCCAGGAAAGCCCCGACGTGTTGGTGGCCGGGGGAACCGTGACGTGGTTTGAGGCCAATCGCATCCCTACGCGCAACACCCATGGCACGGGCTGTTCCCTGTCGAGCGCCCTGGCCGCCGAACTGGCGAAGGGCCTCGAAACACCGGAGGCTGTGAGGCTCGCCAAGGCCTGGCTCGGAGACGCGGTCCGGACTTCGGGTCAACTGTCCGTCGGTTCGGGGCATGGCCCGGTCCACCATTTCCACGCCCTGTGGGAGGTCTCGGGGCAGAGTTGATGGCTGGGAGACGGGATCTACAAAAAAAGAAGGCCCGGCGGTGGAGTGCCGCCGGGCAAGGTGAACTTGACTGCGGGGTTTAATGCTCGGCCTTGATAAAGGTTCCGTTCTGCAGCTCCTTCATCGCCTGCATCAGCTCTTCGTGGGTGTTCATCACGATCGGCCCGTGCCAGGCGACGGGCTCCTTGATCGGCTTGCCTGTCACGAGAAGGAAACGGATACCCTGCTCGCCCGCCTGCACGATAATCTCGTCGCCGGTGTCGAAGACGACGAGCGTACGGTTTCCGGAGAGGTCGCGGATATTCAGCTCTTCGCCTAGATACTCCTTCTCGACCTTGACGCCGAAGGGCGTCGACGCATCGCGGAACGACCCGGAGCCGGCGAAGATATAGGCAAATGCCGAGCGATAGGTATCGACCGGGAAGGACTTGCGCTTGCCCGGCGGCACCGAAATGTCGAGATAGACCGGTTCGGCGGCAATCCCGTCGACCGGGCCGTTCTTGCCCCAGAATTCGCCGGAGATGACACGGACCGAAGTCCCGTCATCGTCCACGACGACCGGAATGTCGGCTGACTTGATGTCCTGATAGCGCGGCTTCGTCATCTTCAGCGACGAGGGCAGGTTGGCCCAGAGCTGGAAACCGTGCATGCGGCCGGCGAAATCGCCCTTTGGCATTTCCTGGTGCAGGATCCCGCTACCGGCCGTCATCCACTGCAGGTCACCGGCGCCCAGCATACCTTGATTGCCCAGGCTATCGCCATGTTCGACGGTCCCGGCAAGCACATAGGTGATCGTCTCGATGCCGCGATGCGGATGCCACGGAAAGCCGCGGACATAATCGCTCGGCGTGTCGTTGCGGAAGTCGTCCATCATCAGGAACGGATCGGTCATGTCAGGATCGCCGAATCCGAAGACGCGGTGCAGCTTGACGCCGGCGCCTTCCATGGTCGGCGTGGCGCGGCTCTCATGTTTGACGGGACGTATGGACATCGGGGATCTCCTCGGAACGAAAGGCTTCGGTTGCAGCCAATATAGACGATCGAAGGAGGCTGCGGAGGAGCGCCAAAAGCAACGCAGTGTTCACTTTTGCTCGTGTTGCACTGCGGAAAGCCATTGCCGGCCCGGATAAATATCTGTCATGAAAGCAGTGACGTTTGCAAATCGTTAGCCATTCGAGCCAAGACTGGATGAAAGTCGTCGGTGGTTCGGCGGATTGGGAGTTGTAAGGACATATGTGTCGCTGGGCAGCCTATCGCGGAGTTCCGATCTTCCTGGAGGAGCTCGTCACCTCGCCCGCTCATTCCCTGATCGAGCAATCCCATTGCGCAACACGCGCGAAAACTGCGACCAATGCCGATGGTTTCGGCATCGCCTGGTATGGTGATCGCCCCGAGCCCGGCCGGTTCCGCGATGTTCTCCCCGCCTGGTCCGACTGCAATCTGAAGAGCCTTGCCCGCCAGATCCGTTCGCCGCTCTTTCTTGCCCATGTGCGTGCCGCGACCCATGGCGCGACGCGTCGCGACAATTGCCATCCCTTCGTGCATGGAAACTGGTCCTTCATGCACAATGGCCAGATCGACAATTTCGATCGCATCCGCCGCCCCATGGAAGGCATGCTGGACGACGAACATTTCCACGCCCGCGTCGGTACCACCGACAGCGAACTCCTCTTCCTGCTCGCCCTGCAGTTTGGTCTGCGGGAGCGCCCGATCGCCGCCATGAGCGAGGCCGTCGGCTTCGTCGAACAGATCAGCCTGCATTTGACCGGCGAGGCCAGGATTCGCCTGACGGCGGCTTTTTCCGACGGCGAGACGCTCTATGCGGTTCGCTACTCCACCGACGAGCACGCCCCCACGCTCTATGCCGCCCCCATGGGGCCGAAGGGAAGCTACTGCCTCGTCTCGGAACCCCTGAACGACGAGACGGACACCTGGGTGGAAATCACGGCCGGCAGTGCCGTGATCCTCAATGGGAACGGGCTGGATGCCGCTGAGTTCAAGCCGCAGGTCGAACGCATCAGGCTCGATCAGGTACGCCAGCCCGCTATGGCCGGCTAACTTCTCCCGTCAAGCTGGGATCCCCAGTTCTGCCCGCAGCTTCCTGGTCAGGCCACCGGCCACCAAGCGATGCGAGCGGCGGATGTACTCTGCTATCTCTGCTGCAGCGAGTTCCGTCTCCGGATCGACCGTCACCCATTTGCGCTTGGCGAAGTAGGGGGCCTGCGCCACGCCACCGAGTGCCGTCAGGATCTCGAAACTTTCCTCGCTTACCTTGAAGCAGATCCGCCGTTCGGCATCGGTCAGCAGTGTGAAGACCTTGTCGCCCACCTTGGCCACTCGGGCGTCCCACTGGTCGACAAGACTGGTTCCTGGCAGGCTCCGCACGAGCGCCTCGAATCCGTCCCGGTCGAAAAGACTCATGCGCCGGTTCCCCCGATCTGGGTGGCGATCCACATCGCCAGTCGCTCGGCCACTTCGCTCTTGGTGAGATCGGGCCATGCCTCGACTCCGTCATGCGAAATCAGGCGAACCCGGTTACGGTCGCCACCCATCACGCCGGTCTCGGGGGAGACATCATTGGCGACGATCAGGTCGGCACCCTTGCGCTCGAGTTTGGCCCGACCATTGTCCTCGACATTCTCCGTCTCGGCAGCAAAGCCGACGACGAGGCGCGGGCGCTCGGGGTGGCGTCCGATTGTTTTCAGAATATCGGGGTTTTCGGCGAGCTGCAGCGGTGGCGGCGCCTCGCCGGGCTGCTTCTTGATCTTCTGCTCCGCCGAGGCCGCGACCCGCCAGTCGGCCACGGCAGCGACCATGACCGCGATGTCGACCGGCAGCGTGGAAATCACGGCATCGCGCATCTCTTCGGCGCGCTCGACATGCAATGTCCGAACGCCCTCGGGGTCGGGTATGATCACAGGCCCTGAGACGAGGGTCACATCTGCACCAAGCCGGGCCAGTGCCGCCGCGATCGCATGTCCCTGCTTGCCGGAAGAGCGGTTTGCGATGTAGCGCACGGGATCGATCGGCTCATGTGTCGGCCCGGAGGTGACGACTGCCTTCAGCCCGGCGAGGGGCCTGGGTCCCGAAAGCAGATCCTCAACGCGGGCGACGACCTCCAGCGGTTCGGCCATGCGTCCGCGCCCGCGTTCGCCACTCTCAGCCATCTCGCCTTCCATTGGCCCGATCGCCTGGATCCCGTCGCGCTGGAGCACGGAAAAATTCCGCCGTGTGGCCGCATGGGACCACATTTTCGGGTTCATCGCAGGCGCGATCAGCACAGGGCGATCAGTGGCGAGCAATACGGTCGAGGCCAGATCGTCGGCAAGCCCGTTCGCCATCTTCGCCATCAGGTCAGCGGTGGCGGGCGCGACGAGCACGAGATCGCATTCCCGCGCCAGTCGGATGTGGCCCACATCCTGTTCGTCTTCGCGGGAGAAGAGTTCGGTATAGACATGGGAGGCCGAGAGGGCGCCCACGGCGAGCGGTGTGACAAATTCCTGCGCCCCTCGCGTCATGATCGGGCGCACGTCAGCACCGCGCTCGCGAAGCCTGCGAATGAGGTCGAGGCTCTTATAGGCGGCGATACCGCCCGCGATAATCAGCAAAATACGCTTTCCGGCCAAGGTCATGCAAAGGGACCCCTTTCTGTCGGCCGGACCCTAGCGCAAATTCTGCGGGTGGAAAATGCTTGAAGAACAAGACTGGTAAACGGAGCGGATCAACCATTCGTGCCGAGGCGGAGCGGCACCTCCGCGACTGTTCCGCGCTCGGTTTCAAGGTAACGCAGACCCGTCCCGAGCGTTGCGGCCATCGACTTGACGATGCGACTGCCGAGCCCTGTTCCCTTCGGCGCGCAATCAGGATCGATGCCTACGCCGTCGTCCTCCACGCGCAGTATCGCCTCCTCGACCGAGATCGTCTTGAGCGTCACCCGGATGTCCCCACTCTGCCCCTGGGGATAGGCATATTTGAAGGCATTGGTGACGAGTTCCGTGACCACCATGCCGACGGATACGGCCTTGTCGGCGGTCAGCGTGATCGGATCGGCATCGAGGAGCAGACGGATCGGCCTTTCGGCGCTGTGCAACGAATTGTAGAGCTCGACTGTCAGGCGATTGAGATAACGGTCGAGTTCGACCTTGCTGACGTCGTCGGAGGTATAGAGGCTGCGATGCATGCCGGCGATCGCCGAGATCCGCGCCTGGGTTTCGGCGAGTTCCGCCTTGACCTCCTCGCTGCGGGCACTCGAGATCTGCAATCGGAGAAGGCTCGCCACGAGCGCCAGCGAATTGGCAACACGGTGATTGACTTCGGCAAGCAGCGCCTCCGCCCTTTCCTTGCCAAGCCGGATCTCTTCGTCAGCCTTCGCCTTGGCCGCCCGCAACTGGGCATTGGCGACGGACTGCTCGATGGCGCTCGTCAGCAGGGAAAGGAAGTCGTCACTGACCGTCTTGATCACGTAGTCGGCCGCGCCAGCCTTGATCGCCTCGATTGCAACCTGGGCCTCGTTGGAGCCCGTGACATAGACGACGGGCAAATCGACCTTGCTCTCGCGCATCTGCGCGAGAACTTCGTGGCCTGTGCCGTGTCGCAGATAATGGTCGAGCACGACGACGTCGAAGCCTTCGCTGTGCATCCGCTCGAGCGCCGTTGTTGGGTTTTCGGCATGGGACACTTCGTGCCCCAGCCGACCCAGATGCTTCTGCACCAGCCGCGCGATGGCCGCATCATCGTCGATGTAGAGGACGCGGAATCTCATCGACGCTGATCCGCGGTCATGGGATCTGCATGACGGAGAAGAAGAGACCGAGCTGGCGGATCGCGTTGGCGAAATTGTCGTAATCGACGGGTTTGGTAATATAGACATTGGCCCCGAGGTCATAGCACCGCTGGATCTCCCGCTCGTCATCCGTCGTGGTGAGGATGACGACCGGCAGCCGCCGCGTATGCGGATTGGATTTGATCTGGTCGAGAATATCGGTGCCCGACATGTCCGGTAGATTGAGGTCGAGCAGGATCAGAAGGTAACGATCTTCCGAAGCCTTGCCGCTGCGATCCTTTCCAAGAACGTAGTCGAGCGCCGCGGTCCCGTTGGTAAACGGGATGATCTCGTTGTGCACGCCGGCGCGCCGCACGTTCTTCTCGATGAGACGGGCGTGACCCTCGTCGTCTTCAACCATGATGATGGTGACTTCTTTACCCACGGCTTTCATATTCAACTCCGTACCAAGCGTGACAGATCAGATGGCAGTCGCAGTACGAAGGTCGATCCCTTCCCTAGGCGGGACCGAACTGTGATCTCCCCACCCAGGTTGCGCGCAAGCGAGCGGACATGGGCGAGACCGATGCCTTCGCCGGACTGGTCCTGATGGCCGGACCGCCGGAAGAGTTCGAAGATGCGTTCGTGATCCTGTTCTGCAATGCCACGGCCATTGTCCTCCACTTCGATCCGAACCATGAGCCGCCCTTCGGGCGCGGTTCGGACAGCGAGGGCCAAAGGCCGATCCGGATGCTTGTACTTTATCGCATTGTCGAAAAGGTTACCGAGAATCTGTTCGACCGAAAGCCGGTCGGTGTTGAGGCGGGGCGCCTTGATGTCGAGGTCGATGTTTCCGTCGCTCTCACTGATCTGATGATAGACGCTCGCGGTGATGGTCTCGAGCATCGGTTGCAGTTCCACGATCTCGGGCTTCAGCTGGCGCCGGCCGTCGCGGGAAATCTTGAGGATGGCGTTGATCAGGCCGTCCATCTTCTTCGTTGACGAACGAATGAAGCCGATTGCTTCCGGCAGGTCCTCGGCCGCCGCCAGCCGCGCCTCGTGGATCTGCTCCTCCGATATGGCTTTGCCGTCGTTCAGCACATAGGCCTGCAACGCCTTCAGCGAAGCATCCAGTTCCGCCGTGAAGCCCATGATGTTGACCAGCGGCGCACGCAGGTCGTGGGTCACGATATAGGCGAAACGCTGAATTTCCTGGTTGGCCTGCATCAGGTCCTCGGTGCGTTCCGCAACGCGCGCCTCGAGGCCTTCGTTCAGGACTTCCACCTCGCGGCGGGAGGACGCAAGTGCCCGGACATGTTGCGCGACGACGAGGAGCGCGCCGCCCATGACGGCGATAATGGCGATGCCGCCACCGATGGTGATCCATTGAAGCTGTTGTGTGGCGGCAAGTTGGTCTTGGGTTCCGCTTTCGACATTGGCGTCGGACAGTTCCTTGAACCGATCGAGTATCTCGCGGATGTCGTCCATCAACTCGCGGCCGACATCGCTCTGGACGAGCTCGATGGCCTGATCCGGCTCGCCGCTCCGCACGAGATTGATTGTCTGCCCCATCTCGTCCAGCTTGCTGCGGACCCTGTCGCGCAGCTCAGCCATCTGCGCGGCTTTGATCGGCCGATCCTTCACGGCTTCGCCAAGCTGTGCCAGGTCGTCCCGGATCTCGGCGGTGGCGCCTTCGTAGGGCTGCAGGAACAGCTCGTCGCGTGTGATGACGAAGCCACGCTGGCCGGTCTCGGCATCCGTCAGCTTCTGCATCAGGTCGGCCGACATGCGACGGATGCTGCGCTCCTGCAGGATGTAGTCGAAAGTCGAGCGCGTGCGCTCGACGAGACCGAGGGTCGCGACGATGATCCCGATGAGAATTCCGGTGCCGATCAGGAGAAAGAGCAGCGTGGACCGAACGAAGCCGGTTTGGGTGGCAGACATGGTGCTCCTGAGGGAACAAAGAAAGCATAATGCCGTTGCAACGCCGCTTGTGCGGCATTGTTCCATCAAGACATCAAGAAAATTTGGTCCAAACGCGCGGCGTTTGGGCGTGAGATCAGGAGACCTGGACCGCAATCACGACGGCAGCCGCAGCAATGACCCAGAGCGCCACCCGGCCGAACCGTGTGTGCCGGGCCTCCGCAAGTCCGATGCGCTCGGCCGTGTCGGCGTCGAAGCGAAGCCCTTCCTCGCTCATGCGCACGATTTCGCCATGCAGCTTTTCGGTCTTGGCCGCGATCTCCGGCAGCGCCTCGGCCAGCCTCAGGGCCGCCTTCGCGCCATCCTTCAGGTCGGTCGCGATCCGCTTAGGCCCGAGATTGTCGCGGATCCAGTGCGAAACGACGGGCTCTGCGGCCTTCCACATGTTGAAACGAGGATTGAGGATGCGCGAAACGCCCTCGACCACAACCATGGTCTTCTGCAGCATCACGAGTTCCGGACGCGTTTCCATGTCGAAGATTTCGGTGACCTCGAACAGCAGCGTCAGCAGCTTGCCCATCGAGATGGTCTCTGCCGGCTGTCCGTGGATTGGCTCGCCGATCGCCCGGATCGCCTGGGCGAAGCTCGCGACATTGTGGTGCGATGGAACGTAGCCCGCCTCGAAATGGACCTCCGCCACGCGCATGTAGTCGCGGGTAATGAAACCATAGAGGATCTCGGCGAGGAAGCGGCGCTCCTTCTTGCCCAGACGCCCGGCAATGCCCATGTCGACCGCGACAATCATGCCGGCGGGATCCACGAAGAGATTGCCGGGATGCATGTCGGCATGGAAGAATCCGTCACGAAGCGTATGGCGCAGGAAGGACTGGATCAGCGTGTCGGCCAGCGCATCAAGGTCGTGCCCGGCGGCCAGAAGTCCTTCGACATCAGACATCTTGATGCCGTCGATCCATTCCATGGTGACGACGTCGCGTCCTGTCCGCTCCCAGTCCACGGTGGGGACGCGGAACCCGGGATCCTCCTTGGTATTCTCGGCAATTTCTGAAAGAGCGGCGGCCTCGAGCCGCAGATCCATTTCGACCTTGGTGGTCTGCTCGAGCGTCCTGGTCACCTCGACCGGTCTCAGCCGTCGGGTATGCGGCAGGAAGCGCTCCTGCAGATGCGCCACCAGATACATGGCCTCGAGATCGGCGGCGAAGCGCTTGCGCACGCCGGGACGGATCACCTTCACGGCCACCTTGCGCCGTCCCTCCGGTGTGTCCACCTCGGCCGGATGCACCTGCGCAATCGATGCGGCGGCAATCGGCTCGTCGAAGCGCGCGTAGAGATCTTCAATCGTCCGGCCAAGAGACTCACGGATCGTGGCTCTGGCTGCTTCGGTCGGGAAGAATGCCATGCGGTCCTGAAGGCAAGACAGATCCTCGGCGAAATCCGCGCCGACGACATCCGGTCGGGTTGCGAGAAACTGGCCGATCTTCACATAGGAAGGGCCCAGCCGTGCGACCGCATTGGCCAGTCGATCGGCCCGGTCGACGGATTTGGCTCGGCTGCGGGCAAGCGGAGCCACGGCCGCCTTGGCGAAGCCGACGAAGGGAGGCAAACCTTCTGATGGCAGCGCCGCCACGACGCCTTCCCGCACCAGCACCCAGCCGACCCGCGCCAGTCGGAAATATGCACCGATCGTGCTCATGCGCCTCAGATCTTCCAGCCGGAATGCAGGGCTGCGATCCCGCCGGTATAGTTGGTGTAGCGCACGTTGGCGAAACCGGCCCGTTCGATCATCCGGGCGAAATCCGGCTGGTTGGGAAACTTGCGGATCGATTCCACGAGATACTGATAGGGCTCGGCATCGCCGGTAATCATCTTGCCAAAGCGCGGGATCGCATTGAACGACCAGGCGTCGTAGACCTTGTCGAGCAGCGGCATCTCCACTTCGGAGAATTCCAGCACCAGCAGTCGTCCACCGCGCTTCAATACCCGGAACGCTTCCGACAGCGCCACGTCGATATGCGGCACGTTGCGGATGCCGAACGCAATCGTATAGGCGTCAAAGCTCTTGTCCTCGAAAGGAAGGCTTTCGGCATTGGCCTCGACGAAGGTGAGGTTGGGGGAGAGCCCCTTCTTTTCTGCCCGCTCGGCGCCGACGCCGAGCATCGAGCCATTGATGTCGAGCACGGTTGCATGGGCCAAGCGGTTCGAGGCTTCGACAATGCGAAACGCGATGTCGCCCGTGCCGCCGGCAACGTCGAGGATCTTGTAATTCGGATCCTTGCGCGGATTGAGGGCCGCCACCATTGCATCCTTCCAGACGCGGTGCAGACCGGCCGACATCACGTCGTTCATGATGTCGTAGCGCTTGGCCACCTTGTGGAAGACCTCGTTGACCAGGCCCTGCTTTTCCTGCTCGTCGACCTGGCGGAAGCCATAGGAGGTTTCCATGCCACCCTCGGCGGAAATGCGGCTTGCAGTCATCGGTTCACTCCACGTAACGGACAGGTCGGGCGGACCATAGCGAAAAGGGCTCTCACGCGCTATCTGCGCAGGACACCGGCTTCAAGGCTGGTCTATAGACCGTAAAACAGGCGCTTCAAACAGAAAGATGGGCTGAAATGCCGGAATTGCCAGAGGTTGAGACAGTCAGACGCGGTCTGGCACCCGCCGTGGAGGGCGCCAGATTGCAGCGCCTGGAGCTTCGGCGCCCGGATCTGCGCTTTCCCCTGCCGCGCGATTTTGCCGCAAGGGTAGAAGGACGCCGGATCCTCGCCTTGTCGCGTCGGGCAAAGTACCTGCTGATCGATTTCGAAGACGACCTGACGATCATTGCCCATCTCGGCATGTCCGGCTCTTTCCGCATCGAGGCAGAGGAGGGGGCTAATCTGCCCGGCGTCTTCCACCACGAGCGCAGCAAGGACGAAAAGCACGACCACGTCGTCTTCCATCTCGACCGCCCGGAAGGCGCCGTCCGTGTCGTCTATAATGACCCGCGCCGTTTCGGCTTCATGGAGCTGATGGCGCGCTCCGAACTCGACACTTATCCGGCCTTCCGCGATCTCGGTCCCGAGCCGGTCGGCAACCGGCTCTCCGCCGACTATCTGGCCACGCGTTTCGCCGGTCGCAGCCAGCCGCTGAAAAGCGCTCTGCTGGACCAGAAAGTGATTGCTGGTCTCGGCAATATCTATGTCTGCGAGGCGCTCTGGCGCTCGCATCTCTCCCCCACCCGCAAGGTATCCACACTGGTGACGGCAAAGGGCAGGCCCAAGGCTGAGCTCGCGGTGCTGACCGACGCGATCCGCGAGGTCATTGCGGATGCGATCCAGGCGGGCGGCTCGTCATTGCGTGACCATATCCAGGCAGACGGCACGCTGGGCTACTTCCAGCATTCCTTCCGGACCTACGACCGGGAAGGCAAGCCCTGCCTCTCGAATGGTTGCCAGGGTACCGTCGAAAGAATAGTTCAATCGGGCCGCTCTACATTCTATTGTCGGGCCTGCCAGAAATGAGGCCAAAGGCCGCGCAAGGGAGGAAGTCATGTCATATGAAACCCTGTTGATCGAACGCCGCGATCGGGTGGCGCTGATCACCCTCAACCGGCCCCAGGCGCTGAACGCCCTGAATTCCACCGTCATGCGCGAGCTCGGGCAGCTTCTGGCCGAGCTGCAGGCCGATGCCGCGATCGGTGCCGTCGTGCTCACCGGTTCGGAAAAGGCCTTTGCGGCGGGTGCCGACATCAAGGAAATGCAGTCGCTCGATTTCGTTGACGTCTATACCGGCAATTTTATCAGCGGCTGGGATGCGATCGCCGGCTTCAGCAAGCCTTTCATTGCGGCCGTGTCCGGCTTCGCGCTCGGTGGTGGCTGCGAGCTCGCCATGATGTGCGACTTTATCATCGCCTCGAAGAGCGCGAAGTTTGGCCAGCCCGAGATCACGCTCGGCGTCATGCCCGGCATGGGGGGCTCGCAGCGCCTTACCCGCGCAGTTGGCAAGGCCAAGGCCATGGATCTTTGCCTGACCGGCCGGATGATGGATGCGATCGAGGCAGAAAGCGCCGGCCTCGTTGCCCGCGTGGTCGAACCGGAGCGCTTGCTCGACGAGGCGCTGGAAGCGGCGGCAAAGATCGCATCCTACTCGTTGCCATCCGTGATGATGACCAAGGAGGCGGTCAACCGCGCTTTCGAGCAGACTCTGACCGAGGGGTTGCGCTTCGAGCGCCGCCTGTTCCATTCTCTCTTTGCCACCGAAGACCAGAAGGAGGGCATGGCCGCCTTCGTTGAGAAGCGCAAGCCGGCCTTCCGGAACAGATAAGCGCAAGGGAGGGCGCGATTCCTGTCGAATCCGCGTTGACGCATTCGCGCTTTCCCGCTATATGCCCGCCCACGGTTGGGAAAGCCATTGCGCTTTCTCATGAAGCAGCTCCCCAAGTGCTGGTATGGCAGGTCGCAACGACCCGACGCGGCGATGGTGGGCTTTGGTTTGAATTTCGAGAGAGGCATCCATGGCCAACACTTCTTCGGCGAAAAAGGCGACCCGCAAGATCGCTCGCCGCACTGCAGTCAATAAGGCTCGTCGTTCGCGGGTCCGTGGTTTCATCCGCAAGGTCGAAGAAGCCATCGCTTCTGGTGACGCTTCGGTTGCCAAGGATGCACTTCAGGCTGCCCAGCCGGAGATCCAGCGCGCCGCCACCAAGGGCGTAGTTCACGCCAACACGGCATCGCGCAAGATTTCGCGTCTCGCCGCTCGTGTGAAGGCCTTGGCTGTCTAATTTTAGACACTGTTTCGACATTTTCTGAAGAGCCTGGCGTTTCGCCGGGCTTTTCGTCGTTTCCGTTTCGGCGGTGTTGAGCTGGCGCATTGTAATGCGGTGAAACAAGCTTACTTGTCAGTCGCATGACATAAAATATCTAATCATTACATTGGCTTGAGAGAGGTCGTCAGCTTCGCCTCCACTTTCCGTCGGGGGAGGTTGGGCGCCTTGTGAGTCAAGAGATTTTTTATTTTTCTGCTCTGCCGGAGGTCCATTTTGCCGCCGGCCATGAATCTCCTTGATTCAAAAGCATTTCTTTTTCGACCGAATGTGACGCAAAAATGAAGTACCAAGAGTCAATGGCCGCCGCCGGAGTTTGCGTAAAAATCCCGGTTGATCTTGCCATTTGATCCTGCCTTAATGGCCTCCAGCAAGGGGGCAGGGAAACCTCCGAAACGACGGCTCGGACGGCAGCAATGTGGTCTGGACCAGTCTACCCTTGCCGGAGCGGAGTGTTTCCATTCCGTTTTATCATAAAGTGTTCGGCGTTGCATCGGAGACGTAGTCGTCTCCGCGCGATGAGGATTTGTGTCTTGTCTGCAGCATTGCAGATCGGGCCGGAGAATTACGAGCCGCATGTCGAGGATGCGGTTCGGGGGACAAGGGACGACCATCGTCTTGAGGGGGCGAGGGGCAAGTCATGCGGGTGCTTTCGGCTGAAGCACCCTTGTGATGCGTCTGGGGACTGTCGACCCTTCGGGGTTGGCGCGAGATGAAGCGGCTGTCGGGCGAGCATTGAAGCGCCCTACACCAGGAATGATTTTGGAAGGCGGCAATATGCACATGAACTCGATGACGGCCAGTGCGTTGGTAAACGGGGACAATGCACAGTCGGCGCTTGGCGTCGCGTGCTCCGACGGAGCAGGAGAGAATGCCGGAATGACACATAGCGACCTCTTCGACCGCTTCAGCAAAAGACTGAAGGCGCAGGTCGGGGTTGATGTCTACCAGAGCTGGTTCGCCCGCCTTAAGCTGCATTCGGCTTCCAAGAGCGTGGTTCGGCTGACGGTTCCCACGACCTTCCTGAAGTCCTGGATCAATAACCGTTACCTGGATCTGATCACGTCGATCTTCCAGGCGGAGGATCCGTCGATCCTGAAGATCGAGATCATGGTCCGCACCGCCAGCCGCAACACCCGCGGCCCGATCATGGACGAGCGTCAGGTGGGTTCCGAGCCCGCACCCCAGCAGACCACAGCGCGCAAGACAGGCCCGCAGGGCATCGGCCAGATCGCCTCGCCGCCCGGCCCGTCGTCGGTCACGGGCCGCGCGACAAGCACGGCAAGCCCGCTCTTCGGCTCGCCGCTCGACAGCCGTTACACCTTCGATGGTTTTGTCGAAGGCGCGTCGAACCGGGTAGCACTCGCGGCCGCCAAAACCATCGCCGAAGCCGGCGCTGGCGCCGTACGCTTCAACCCGCTCTTCATTCATTCCTCCGTCGGCCTCGGCAAGACGCATCTGTTGCAGGCGATCGCCAATGCCGCAGTGCACAGCCCACGCGCGCCGCGCGTGGTCTATCTGACCGCCGAATATTTCATGTGGCGCTTTGCCACCGCCATCCGTGACAATGATGCCCTCACGCTGAAGGACTCGCTGCGCAACATCGACCTCCTGATCATCGACGACATGCAGTTCCTGCAGGGAAAGATGATCCAGCACGAGTTCTGCCATCTGCTCAACATGCTGCTTGACAGCGCAAAGCAGGTCGTCGTCGCCGCCGACCGTGCGCCCTGGGAACTGGAATCGCTTGACCCGCGTGTTCGTTCGCGTCTCCAGGGTGGCGTTGCCATCGAAATGGAAGCGCCTGACTACGATATGCGTCTCGACATGATGAAGTCGCGCCTGGAAGTCGTCCGCAAGGATGACGCTTCGATCGACATCCCCGCCGAGATCCTGGAACATGTTGCGCGCAACATCACCAGCAGCGGCCGCGACCTGGAAGGTGCCTTCAACCAGCTTCTGTTCCGCCGTTCCTTCGAGCCGAACCTGTCGATCGAACGCGTCGATGAACTGCTCGCCCATCTTGTCGGCGCGGGCGATCAGAAGCGCGTGCGCATCGAGGACATCCAGCGCGTCGTCGCTCGTCACTACAATGTTTCGCGCCAGGAACTGGTGTCCAACCGCCGCACCCGCGTCATCGTCAAGCCGCGCCAGATCGCCATGTATCTGTCGAAGACGCTGACCCCGCGCTCCTTCCCGGAGATCGGTCGCCGCTTCGGCGGTCGTGACCACACGACGGTTTTGCATGCGGTTCGCAAGATCGAAGAGCTGATCTCGGCCGACCAGAAGCTGTCGCAGGAGATTGAACTCCTGCGTCGCCTGATCAACGAATAAGTGAACAACCGCAGACTTTGAGGCCACCGAGATCCCGAAACGGGCTCTTGGTGGCCTTTCCGTGTCCGGACGCGGTCAGACGCGGGCGATCGCGATGATCTCGGGGTTACGATCCAGATGAGACGGGCGATCTCAACTTTCCAGAAGTTTCATTTCAGCATAGCCCGCAGTCAACGACGAGGCTGTATTCCCGCGTTCCGCCAGGCGCATCTTCCTCAGCAGGCGAGGTCTGCGACGACGGCGTTGAGGATCAGCATCCCGGTTGGTGTTACCCGAAGCCTCGAATTGCCCAGCCGCTCGATGAAGCCCTGTTCGAGCAGAAACTGCTCCTTGTCGGGATCGGGATCGCGACCGGAAAGCTGCTGCCACCGGGCGAGATCGACGCCTTCGCGCAGGCGAAGCCCCATCAGAAGCAATTCGTCGGCCTGCGCCTCGTGATCGAGCTCTTCGCGTTCGATCATCCCGTGGCCATTCTGCTCGACGGCAGAAAGCCAGGTTTCCGGATGCCGCTCGGCCACCGTCGCAATCTTCGTCCGCCCCTGCGTCAAACGCCCATGCGCTCCGGGTCCGACGCCGGCGTAATCACCGTAGCGCCAGTAGGTGAGGTTGTGCCGGCTCTCGGCACCCGGGCGGGCATGGTTCGACACCTCATAGGCCGGAAGCCCTTCTCGCGCGGTAATTTCCTGCGTCGCCTCGTAAAGCGTTGCCGCATGTTCATCGTCGGGCACGATCAGCTTGCCGGCCTTGTGCAGACCGTAAAAGGCTGTGCCCTCCTCGATGGTCAGCTGGTAGAGCGACAGATGGTCGACGGCATAGGACATCGCTTCCTTCAGTTCACGCTCCCATGCCTCCACGGTCTGGTTGGGCCTGGCATAGATCAGATCGAAGGACATGCGCGGAAAGATCTCGCGCGCCAGCCGGATGGCTTTCAGCGCATCAGCGACGTCATGCAGCCGGCCGAGAAAACGCAGGTCCGGATCGTTCAGCGCCTGCACACCGAGCGAGACGCGGTTGACCCCGGCAGCCCGGTAGCCGTGAAAGCGGGTCGCCTCGACGCTGGAGGGATTGGCCTCCATCGTGATTTCGATGCCATCGGGCATGTGCCAGTTGGCGGCAATCCCATCAAGGATGGCGCCGACCGTCGCGGGATCCATCAACGAGGGCGTGCCACCGCCCATGAAAACGCTGGTGACCGTCTTCGGCCCGGAGAGCGCCCTGATCGCCTTCATCTCGGCGAGGAATGCCGAGACAAAGCGAGCCTGATCCACGGGCCGGTGGCGTACATGGCTGTTGAAGTCGCAGTAAGGGCATTTGGCCGCGCAGAAAGGCCAATGCACATAGACGCCGAAGCCGGGTTCTCCCGTGTCAGGTAGAAGCGTGAAGGACCGGTCGGTCAAGGGGTCAGGCCTCCAGGCAGGTTTCGACGAAGAGCTTGAAGGCACGGGCGCGGTGCGACAGCGCTGCTGCATCGCCCGGTTTCCAGCCGTGCTTCTCGTCCGCGGTCATCTCGCCGAAGGTGCGCTCATGGCCTTCCGGCTGGAAGATCGGGTCATAGCCGAAGCCGGCGGACCCACGCGGCGGCCAAGCAACGGTGCCCTCGACCTCGCCCCGGAAAAATTCGGTATGGCCATCGGGCCAGGCGAGGCAGAGCACGCTGACAAAGCGGCAGCTCCGTTTCGCCGGATCAGAAGCGCCGCGTTCTGCAAGCGCCGTCTCGACCTTTTCCATCGCCATGGCAAAGTCGCGACTGCCATCCTCGCGTTCGGCCCAGTTGGCTGTGTAGACGCCGGGCGCGCCGTCGAGTGCGTCGATAACCAGGCCGCTGTCGTCGGAGAGGGCTGGCAGGCCAGACGCCTTGGCTGAGGCCAGCGCCTTGATCGCGGCATTTTCCTCGAAGGTCGTGCCGGTTTCATCCGGTTCGACGAAGTTGAGGTCCTTGGCCGACTTGGCGGAAAAGCCGAAGGGGCCGATCAGGTCGGCGATCTCGGCGATCTTGCCGGCATTGTGGCTGGCGACGACGATGGTGCGGGTATCAAGTTTGCGCATGCGGTCCTCAGAGATTCCAGAGTTTCGGTTCGGCGCATTCCAGGCTGTTGCCGGCGGGATCGCGGAAATAGATCGAGCGGGCGCCACCGGGCCAGCGGAAATCGGATTCGATGGTGATCCCGGCGGAAATCAACCGTGCCACCATGGCGTCGAGTGCATCGCCGGATACGCGGAAACACAGGTGACCCGCGCCGCTCGCGCCATGTGCCGGAACCGGCAGCGAACCTGCTGGCGCTGGCTTTGCCGTCTCGGCCGCATTGAAGATCAGCACCACCGTCTGCCCGCAGCGGAAGAAGATGTGCCGATCGTCATGCCGTGCGATGCGTTCCAGGCCCAGTACGGCGCCATAGAAATGCTCGGCGGCGTCGAGGTCGGACGCATAGAGCGCCGCTTCCAGAACGCCTTCGATCTCCCCTGCCATCCGCCCGGCCTCTTCGCCTCAGTCCCGAGGTCTCAGCCGATCGCCTGCTTCTGCAGGGCGACCAGTTCGTCGATCCCGTTGCGGGCAAGGCCGAGCAGGATCAGAAACTCGTCCTGGCTGAATGGCTTGCCTTCGGCCGTGCCCTGGATCTCGACGATGCCGCCGGTTCCGGTCATGACGAAATTGGCATCCGTCTCGGCTGCCGAGTCTTCCAGATAATCGAGGTCGATCACCGGCTGGGTCGCGAAGATGCCGCAGGAGACGGCCGCGATATGATCCTTCAGGACCTTCTCGACCTTGATCATGCTGCGGGTTTCCATCCACTTCAGGCAATCATGCAGCGCGATCCACGCGCCGGTAATCGCCGCAGTTCGCGTTCCGCCATCGGCCTGAATGACGTCGCAGTCGATCGAAATCTGCCGCTCGCCGAGCGCTTCCAGATCGACGACAGCGCGCAGCGAGCGACCGATCAGCCGCTGGATTTCCTGCGTGCGGCCGCTCTGCTTGCCGGCGGAGGCCTCGCGGCGCATGCGGTCGCCGGTGGCGCGCGGCAGCATGCCGTATTCGGCCGTCACCCAGCCCTTGCCGGAATTGCGCAGCCACGGCGGGGTCTTGTCTTCGAGGCTTGCCGTGCACAGCACATGAGTATCGCCGAATTTGACCAGGCAGGAGCCTTCCGCATGCTTGGAAAAGTTGCGCTCGAACGAAACCTTGCGCATTTGATCGGTTTTTCTGCCGGATGGCCGCATTGCAATCTCCTGGGTTGTCTGTTGCCTTCTAAGGAGGGAGCTGCGTATTTGCAAAGAAAAACCATGTCGCGGCACGCAGTGGCGCGCCGGACGCGATTTATTCCTTGGTCATCCCGTGCGCTGTGACTATATTTCCGTCATGAAACATCTGAGATCCAGTCCGCTCCGCCAATGGCATCACTGAAGACGACCGTCGCAGACGTTTCCGCTTCCCTGGACGATCGTTCAAGGGAAGTGTTTCGCCGCATCGTCGAGACCTATCTCGACTCGGGCGATCCGCTCGGCTCCCGCAGTCTTTCGCGTCTCCTCCCGATGTCGCTTTCGCCGGCCTCTGTGCGCAATGTCATGAGCGATCTCGAGGATCTCGGCCTCATCTATGCGCCGCATGTCAGCGCCGGGCGCCTGCCGACGCAAGCCGGCCTGCGTTTTTTCGTCGATGCCTTCATGCAGGTCGGCGATCTCTCGGATGGCGAGCGCGACGAGATCGAACGGCAGATCCGGCCGACCAGCGCCGACCAGCCGATGGAAGCCATGCTCACCGAGGCGAGCCGCATGCTGTCCGGGCTTTCGCGCGGTGCAGGCCTTGTCATTTCGTCCAAGAACGACCCGATCCTGAAGCATGTCGAATTCATCCGGCTGGAGCCGACCAAGGCGCTCGCAGTCCTTGTCGGCGAGCACAACCAGATCGAAAACCGCATCATCGACCTTCCGGCCGGCGTGACCGCGTCGCAGCTGACGGAAGCGGCCAATTTCCTCAATGCCAATCTTGCAGGCCAGACGATGCGGGAATTGCGCAGCCAGATCGAGAAGCTCAAGACGCAGGTCGCGAGCGAGCTTGATACGCTGTCGCGCGATCTCGTCGAGCGCGGGCTCGCGGTCTGGTCGGGCGAGGTTGCAGACAAACAGCCGGCGCGGCTCATCGTGCGCGGCCGGGCCAATCTCCTCGAAGGGCTGGTCGGTTCAGACGACATCGACCGGCTGCGGCTTCTCTTCGACGACCTGGAACGCAAGGAAAGCCTGATCGAAATCCTCGATCTGGCGGAGACCGGGCCGGGTGTGCGGATCTTCATCGGCTCGGAAAACAAGCTTTTCTCGCTGTCCGGCTCGTCTTTGATCGTCGCACCCTATCGTGACGGCGAAGATCGCATCGTCGGTGCTGTCGGCGTTATTGGACCCACGCGCCTCAATTATTCGCGCATCGTTCCCATGGTCGATTACACCGCGCAGCTCATGGCCAGGCTATCGCGCGGCCAGCGGTGAGCAATTTCCCTGCAAACCCTTGATTTTTTCGCGCCAAACCCTGATATCGGGCACGCATTCGAAACCTTGAGCTTCGAAAACGAGACATTATCCGGAGAACGTCATGACCGAAGAAACCAACAAGAACGGACCTGACGCGGCAGCCCTCGAGGCAGAAGGAACCGCGACCCCCGAAGGGCAGGTTGCAGACGAAGGTGAGGCCTCCGCTGAGCAGCAGCCTGATCCTGTCGAGGCGTTGAAGGCGGAGAACGCCGACCTGCGCGATCGCTTCCTGAGGCTCGCAGCTGAGATGGACAATCTTCGCCGCCGCACCGATCGCGAGATCAAGGATGCCAAGTCCTATGCGGTCACGGGTTTCGCACGGGACATGCTTTCGGTGTCCGACAACCTGCGCCGCGCCATCGAGACCTTGCCCGACGAGGCCCGTGCTGCAGCGGATGCAGCTTGGACGGCCCTGATCGAGGGCGTTGAAATGACGGAGCGGGGCATGCTCTCGACCCTGGAGCGTCATGGCGTTCGCAAGATCGAGGCGGAAGGCCAGAAGTTCGACCCGAATTTCCACCAGGCCATGTTCGAGGTTCCCAACCCGAATGTTGCAAACAACACGGTCGTTCAGGTCGTTCAGGCAGGTTACGCCATCGGCGAGCGCGTCCTGCGGCCGGCCATGGTCGGCGTCGCCAAGGGCGGCCCAAAGACGGAAGCCTCAACCGATGACACCTCGAAGGCGTGACAGGCAGAGACCGCCCTTGAATCAAAAAGCGCCTCCTGGGGCGCTTTTTTTTGGCTCATCTTTGGGAGCTGAGGGTATCAGGCGGCGTTCGACGCCTGTTCCTCGTTGAGGAAGGTGTAGATAGCCGACGCCGATTCCGTCGCCCGCAGCTTGGCCACGAGATCCTGATCGCGCAGGACACGGGCGATCCGAGATAGCGCTTTCAAGTGATCCGCACCAGCACCTTCGGGGGCCAGGAGAAGGAAGACCAGATCAACCGGCTGGTCGTCCAGAGCCTCGAAATCCACGGGCGTCTCAAGACGCGCGAAGATCCCGGTGATCTTGCTGATCTTGTTCAGTTTTCCATGGGGGATGGCAATCCCGTTGCCGACGCCGGTAGAGCCGAGCCGCTCGCGCTGCAGGATGACGTCGAATATTTCCCGTTCCGGAATGTCGGTGAGCTTGGAAGCTTTGGCCGCAAGTTCCTGAAGCAGCTGCTTCTTGGAGTTCACCCGGAGTGTAGGTACGACAGCATCCTGCTGCAGCAAATCTGCCAATGCCATATCAATGTCCTTCATGCCTCGGATCGAGGAGCGGGCGACTGCAAAAGACAGCCGCCCTTCCGATCTTCAGCCTTTGATGTTGGCGGAATCGATCCACCCGATATTACCGTCATTCCGACGATAAACGATATTCAATTGTTCTTTTCCCGGGCTTCTGAACAGAAGAACGGGTTCGTCGGTCATGTCGAGTGCCATCACGGCGGTCGCCACCGACATGGTGCGGAGTTGCTTCGTGCTTTCCGCGACGATTGTCGGCGAAAAATCGTCCGGCACTTCATCATGCTCGTCGTCTACGGAATCCATGACCGTGTAGGCCACCTCGATCGACGGGTTCTGTGCTTCCCCGGCGTGGTGATCCTTCAGCTTGCGCTTGTAGCGTCGCAGGCGCTTCTCGACGCGTTCGCACGCGGTGTCGAAGGCCACTTGAGGATCATTGGCCTCGCCTGCGGCATGCAGGTTAGCGCCGGTATCAAGATGCACCAGGCAATCGGCGGCGAAGCGCGACTGCGACTTCGTGACGACCACTTGCCCGGAATACCCTCCGTCGAAGTATTTGGTAACCGCATCCTGGATTCGGTCTTCGATCCGCTGGCGGAAAGTTTCACCGATTTCCATCTGCTTGCCGGATACACGCACACTCATGGAGTTTCCCTTCTTATGATTGGTTGCATATCCATTTTACGCCAAGCGACGTCCGCGTCCAAGCTTTTCGAGCGGTTCGGTCAGTCTGTGCCTTCGTTTGTCGGGCGTAGTCCAGGGCACTTTCCCCTGAGCGACAGTGTGCGCTGTCGATTGCGGCGCGCTTCTAGCCGCCCTCGGGAGAAGAGTCAATCTCCCGTTAATCTTTGCGTCGGGAAGGCGGCGTTCAGCCGGCCGAAATCTTCGCCATCGCCCGCTTTTCCCGGCGTCTCTGCACGGAGGAGGGGATGTTCATTGACTCTCGGTATTTCGCTACGGTGCGACGGGCGAGGTCGACGCCGCCAGACTTCAACTGATCGACGATGTCATCGTCGGAGAGCACGGCCTCGGGGCTTTCCTGGGTGATCAGGGCGCGGATCCTGTGTCGCACGGATTCCGCGGAGTGACTGTCACCGCCCTCGGCCGAGGCGATGGAGACGCTGAAGAAATATTTCAGCTCGAACAGCCCGCGCGGCGTCATCATGTATTTGTTTGTCGTGACGCGGCTGACGGTCGACTCGTGCATCTTGATCGCATCCGCCACCGTCTTCAGATTGAGCGGGCGCAGGTGATCGACGCCATGATCGAGAAAGGCCGACTGCTGCCGCACGATCTCGGCGGCGACCTTGGTGATGGTGCGCGCGCGCTGGTCGAGGCTTCGGGTCAGCCAGTTTGCATTCTGCATGCATTCCGACATGAAGGCCTGGTCCGGCGTGTCTTTGGAGGCGCCCCGCCGCCCGACGGCTGCCATGTAGCTATGGTTCACGAGCACTCGGGGAAGCGCATCCGGGTTCAGTTCCACCCGCCAGCCGCCCTGACCGTCGGGGCGGACCACGATGTCCGGTGTCACTGATTCGCTTATCGAATGTTCGAACGGGCTGCCGGGCTTGGGGTTGAGCTTGCGGATTTCCGCCAGCATGTCGATGAGGTCTTCCTCGTCGACGGCACAAATCTTCTTCAGCGTTGCGAAGTCGCGCTTGGCCAGCAGGTCCAGATTGTCGATGAGCCCGGCCATGGCCGGATCGTAACGGTCCCGCTGTTGAAGCTGGATCGTCAGGCACTCGCTCAGCGAGCGCGCAAACACACCTGCCGGCTCGAGCGTCTGAAGGGTCTTCAACGCAGCTTCGATATCAGCCAGCGAAATGCCAAGTCGTGCGGAAATCTCGGCGAGATCCGCGCGCAGATAGCCGGCTTCGTCGAGATGGTCGATCAGTACGGCCGCGAGCAGCTGATCCGGGGGCGAGGTGAGTGCGAAGGGCACCTGCTGGTTCAGGTGGTCGCGCAGACTGATCTGGCCCGCGACGAAGTCATCGAGGTCGAAGCCTTCGCTTCCCTCGCCGGATTGGCCCGGCATCGACTTCCACTGTCCGAGCAGTTCGGGGGCGTCAGGGCGTTGCGCCGAGCCCTCATCGGCAAACGCCGTGTCGTAATTCGTATCCAGTCGGTCGCTCAGCCGTTCGGTGGCGCCATGCTCGTACCAGTCGCTGTCGAGCGACGGTGTCGCTGCCATGTCGTCAGCAGGTGTCTCCTGCTGGCTGGCGCTCCCGTGTCGGTCGGCATTGTCCGGTATCTCGCCGCCCAAATCTCCATCATCTGCCGCCATTTCGAGCAGCGGATTGCGCTCCACTTCCTGAGAGATGAACTGCATCAGTTCGAGGTGAGTCATCTGCAGCAGCTGAATTGATTGCATCAGCTGTGGGGTCATCACCAGCGACTGGCTCTGTCGCAGGAATAGGTTGGCGGATAAGGCCATGGCGGACGTTCGACTCCCCTACATTCCCCCGCAGCCCCGCCATTGATGGCGGGATAATCGACTTGGCCCAAAAATTGCTTTTTATTTTACTTTGGTCAAGCCGCAGGAGCGCGCTGGGCTTCGTTTTCTTCGTCCTGGCCTCAAAGGCTGAACTTGTCGCCGAGATAGAGGCGGCGCACATCGGCATTGTTGACGATGTCGTTGGCCCGTCCGTGGGTGAGCACTTCGCCCGCATGGATGATATAGGCACGGTCGATCAGGCCGAGCGTTTCCCGCACATTGTGGTCCGTGATCAATACGCCGATGCCGCGGGCCGTCAGGTGCCGCACGAGGTTCTGGATGTCGGAGACCGAGATCGGGTCGACGCCGGCGAAGGGTTCGTCGAGCAGCATGAAGGTCGGGTCTGTGGCAAGCGCGCGGGCGATCTCGAGACGGCGGCGTTCACCACCCGAAAGCGCCACGGCAGGCGACTTGCGCAGCTTTTCGATGTGAAACTCCGACAGCAGCTCGTCGAGCTTCGCTTCGCGCTTGCGCTTGTCCGAGACATGCACTTCGAGAACCGCACGAATATTGTCTTCGACGGTCAAGCCGCGGAAGATCGAGGCTTCCTGGGGCAGGTAGCCGACGCCGAGACGCGCGCGCCGATACATCGGCATAGACGTCACGTCATTGCCGTTGATCGAAATCGTTCCGGCATCGACCGGCACAAGGCCCGTGATCATGTAGAAACACGTCGTCTTGCCGGCGCCATTCGGACCAAGCAGGCCCACGGCCTCACCGCGACGCACCACGAGCGATGCGCCGTTCACGACGCGGCGCGAATTGTAGCTTTTGGTCAGCCCATGGGCGATGAGCGTGCCTTCATAGCGCGCCTTGTCGCCCGGCAGGCCGGCCGGGGCAGTCGCCTTGCTGGCCTGCTTTGTCTTTCTAAGGAAGGGAATTTGCACGTTCACGCCGACCCGTCAGTTGCTCTGCTGAGACTTGGGGTCGAGCTGGATCTGGACGCGCCGGCCGCAGCTATCGAGCTTGGCCTGGCCAGAATTCATCTGGACGGTGAGCTTGCAGCCGACGAAGACGTTTTGCCCTTCTGACAGCACCACGCGCTCGCCTTCGAGCACGAAGACCTGCTTCGTCATGTCGAAATAGCCCTTGTCGGCCGTCGCCTGCTGCGTTTCCGACTGCAGGAAGACCTTACCCGTCACATCGATCTTTTCGATGTCGGCATTGCCCTGTGTGACCGTTGTGCCTTCGCCGCGATAGAGAACCGTCATGGCGCCGGCCTGAAGGGTCGTTGTGCCCTGGACCACCTTAACATTGCCGGTGAAGAAAGCCTTCTTCTCCTGTTCGCGGATCTCGAGCGCATCGCTTTCGATCTGGATCGGCTGGTCGTTGGACAACTTCAGGCCATTCATCTGGCTATTCGTCGTCTGGGCCGAGGCGACCGCAGTCAGGCCGCTTGCCGAAACGAGGAGGAAGCCAGCGAGGGAAATCTTGGCGAAGGAGCGGTAAATCATGGCTGGGCGGCTTCCATTGACCGATTGCTGCGGATGGCGGACGGCTCGATATTCAACTTGACGGCGCCCGTGAAAATCATGGTTCGCCCCTTATCCTTCATCTCGAGCGAGTTCGCAACAATCGACGCGCCTTTGGTCTGGATCGCGACCGGGTCATTCGTCTTCATCGTGCCCCCGGCAATGTCGAGATTGGCGGAGCCGAACTGGGCATCGATGCCGCTGCTCAGGTTGAGCGTGAACGGCTTGTCGAGATTTAGCAGGTTGGCAGCCCGGTCGAAGATGCCGCTCGTCGCCACGACGCGGGCAAGCACAGTGTCATTGACAGGCACTGCGGCCGCGATCGTCTCCAGCGTGATCATGTTGGGATTCTTTATATCCTGCAGGGCGCGTTCGGCCCGCAGTGAATACCGGACACCTTCGGAATTACGCCCGGCGATCGCCGGCTTTTCCATCACGACCTTGCCATCTTCGATCTTGGCGGATTCGATCTGCAATTCGTCCGGCATCAGGCTTCTGACGACCGAAACCGCCATGAATACGAGCGTGACCGCGAGCGCGACGACCGGCAGGATAACGCGCAGCCTTTTGACCCGCCGGGAGTGGCTCATCGCCTTCCGGTAGGCATCCGCACCTGCCCCATGGCCGGTGGTCGGCAGGCCGTCATGAATCGATTGCAGCATTAACAGGAACCCGTTCTTCAAGGATGGCGACCGCAGCCGATCCATCGTATTGGTCGTTTCGCATGTCTTCCGGTTGTTGCCAATATGGATTGCCGCAACGCCGTTACAAGAAACATGCCAGTCGGACTGATGGAATGGCGATGCGGGGAAACGAAGGCGGACCCTATCACGATTTGACATGTGATGCGCGTCATAGCTCTCGCAAAGCCGCGACTTTATGGTTAAGTTGTTCCTTGACTGAGCTTTTTCGCTTTGGCAACTTTGGCGACGTTCACGTCACAACAGAAAATGCAGGGGGTCCGCGTGATAAAGTCGGAATTGGTGCAGATCGTCGCGGCCCGTAATCCGCATCTCTATCATCGCGATGTCGAAAACATCGTAAATGCCGTCCTCGATGAGATCACCGATGCGCTTGCAGGTGGCAATCGCGTCGAGCTGCGTGGCTTTGGAGCTTTCTCCGTCAAGAATCGGCCCTCGCGCTCCGGTCGCAATCCGCGCACGGGAGAAACCGTTTTCGTCGAAGAGAAGTGGGTGCCCTTTTTCAAGACCGGCAAGGAGTTGCGCGAGCGGCTCAATCCCGGCATGGGTGACGAAGGCGACGAATAACCGCTTTTCGCGTTGAAAATTCCGCGTCTGTCCTTAACTTGAGCCAAATGGGGTGCCTTGATGCACCCTGGACAGAACAGGGAGTTTCGAGATGATCCGGAAAATCGTAGGCCTCGTGGTGTTCGTTCCGTTCGGCATACTCCTCATCGTTCTGGCGGTCGCGAACCGCGCGCCGGTCAGGCTGGCATTCAATCCCTTCGATCCGGCTGATCAGGCTTTGTCGGCCTCCGCGCCGCTCTTTGTGCTTCTCATTCTCGCCGTCATGCTGGGCGTGCTTCTGGGCGCCATCGTCACCTGGTTCACCCAGGGCAAGCATCGCAAGAAGGCCCGCAGCCAGTCACGCATGGCACAGCAGTGGCAGGCCGAAGCTGACCGGCAGAAGACCCGCGCCGAAGAAATCGCCGGCGCGACCCTTCCGCAGCTCAGCGCCAAGTAAGGCCAGGGCCGGCGAATTCGCGGCAAATTTCCTTTCCGCGCCGGGCCGGCAATGCTAAGGGCTGGCCGAGACCTAAAGAGCCACGGATAACAGACGTGAAGAACAAGGAACGTCGCCCCGGCGCCAAGCCATTCCCGGGAGCGAAGGCAAAGGGCAGTGGTGAGACGCGGCCGGCAGCGGCAAAGCCTTATGCATCGAAGGGCAGGGATGAGCGACAGGCCCGTCCTCCGCGCCGCGATGCCGAGGCTGCAAGGCCGAAGCCCCCGGCGCAATCCCCTGATACGGCGGCGGAGCCCGCCCGCGCGCTGGCTGTCCGCACCGGTGACCGTCCGGCCGAGCGCGTGCCCTTGATCCTCGAATCGACAGGCGCTGGCGATTTCCACCTGATCGACAGCGGCGATGGCCTCAAGCTCGAGCAATACGGCCCCTATCGGATCGTGCGCCCGGAAGCCCAGGCGCTGTGGCCCAAGGCCCTGCCCACCCATGTCTGGGACAAGGCCGACGCCGTCTTCACCGGCGATACAGACGAAGATGGCATGGGCCGCTGGCGCTTCCAGCGTGAGGCGCTCGGCGAAACCTGGCCGCTTTCCCTGCTCGGCGTCGATTTTCACGGCCGCTTCACCGCATTTCGTCATGTCGGCGTCTTCCCAGAGCAGATCGCCCACTGGAGCTGGATGAAGCAGAAGATCGAGACATCGGATAGGCCGCTGAAGGTCTTGAACCTGTTCGGCTATACCGGGGTCGCTTCGCTCGTTGCCGCCGCCGCCGGCGCCGAAGTCACTCATGTCGATGCCTCCAAGAAGGCGATCGGCTGGGCCCGCGAAAACCAGTCCCTGAGCCGCCTCGACAAGGCGCCGATCCGCTGGATCTGCGAAGACGCGATGAAGTTCATCCTGCGCGAGGAACGCCGCGGCCATCGCTACGACATCATCCTCACCGACCCGCCAAAATTCGGCCGTGGCCCGAACGGTGAAGTCTGGCAGCTTTTCGACCATCTGCCGCTGATGCTCGATATCTGCCGCGAACTGCTGGCGCCCAAGGCCGTCGGTCTTGTTCTGACGGCCTATTCGATCCGCGCGAGCTTTTATTCGATCCACGAACTGATGCGCGAAACCATGCGCGGCAAGGGTGGTCTGGTCGAGTCGGGCGAACTGGTCATCCGCGAGGCCGGCCTCGACGGAAAGACGCCGGGCCGCGCGCTCTCCACCTCTCTCTTTAGCCGCTGGGTGCCGAAATGACCGACGATTATCGCCAGGACGGCTCCCGCCGCGTCGGTCAGGTGAAGGAAGTCACCAGCCTCGCCAATCCGGTCATCAAGGACATCAAGGCCCTCTCACAGAAGAAGAGCCGCGACGAAAGCCGCACCTTCCTCGCCGAAGGCCTGAAGCTTGTCATCGATGCGCTCGATCGCGGCTGGGCCATCCGCACCTTCGTCTATGCCAAGGCCGGCAAGGGAAAGCCTCTGGTCGAGAAGGTTGCCGCGCGCACGGTCGCCGCCGGCGGCCTTGTGCTGGAAGTCAGCGAAAAGGTCATGTCCTCGATCACGAGGCGCGACAACCCGCAAATGGTCGCCGCTGTCTTCGAACAGCGCTGGACGCCGCTCAAGGACATCCAGCCCAAGGGCTCGGAGACCTGGATCGCGCTTGACCGGGTTCGCGATCCCGGCAATCTCGGCACGATCATTCGCACGGCAGACGCTGCCGGCGCTTCGGGCGTCATCCTGGTTGGCGATTGCACCGATCCCTTCTCGATGGAAACCGTGCGCGCCACCATGGGCTCGATGTTCGCATTGCCGCTGGTCAAGACGACGCCGGCGGATTTTCTCAAATGGAAGAAATCCGTCGACGCCCGTCTCGTCGCCACGCATCTGGCCGGAGCCGTTGATTACCGCACCATCGATTACCGCTCCAAGCCGGTCATCCTGATGATGGGCAACGAACAGTCGGGTCTGCCGGATGACCTTGCCAAGGCCGCGGACAAGCTCGCCCGCATTCCCCAGGTCGGCATGGCCGACAGCCTCAATCTGGCGGTCGCGACCGGCGTCATGCTCTTCGAGGTTCGCCGCCACCTGCTCTCCCTTGACGGAGACAAGTAACATATGTTTGCCGCCTTCAACCGGCCGCTGCCGGTCCTCAGCTTTATCGCTATCGCGCTGGTCCTCGATCAGGCCATCAAATATGCGGTGGAAGTCACTCTGCCAATGCACGAGCTGATCCCGGTTCTGCCCTTCTGGGCGCTTTACCGGACGCATAACCTCGGCGTCGCCTTCTCCATGCTGTCGCATCTCGACAGCTGGTTCATCATCGGCCTGCGCCTCGTTATCGTTGCTTTCGTTCTGTGGCTGTGGCGCAAGACGGGCCCGCAACAGCATTTCGCGCATCTCGGCTTCGCAATGATCATCGCCGGCGCGCTTGGCAATATCATCGACCGGCTGACCTATGGCTACGTGGTCGATTATATCCTTTTCTATACTCAGACCTGGTCCTTCGCCGTCTTCAACCTGGCCGACAGTTTCATCACCATCGGGGCAATTTGCATCGTGGTTGACGAGATCATTCAGCACCGGAAACCGAAGCCGCCCGAAGTCTGAGGGAGCACACACGTGTGCGAAGTTTTGTCACTTTCCTGTAGTAGTCTCGTGTTTAAAGGCGCGTGACTTCAACGCTGGATAGATCCGATGAGCGTGGAACTGATCGAACGAGACCTTCACCTGGGCAACACGGCTGCGGCGTCGCTCGGGCAGCCATCATCCCGCGATATCCTCGGGCGCATTGGCAACCTTGAGACCCGCATTGCTCGCACCGATCGCGAGGTTGATGCCGCCCAAGCCGTGCGTTACCGCGTCTTCGTCGAGGAAATGAAGGCTCAGGTTTCCGTCGAAGATGCCCGTCGCGGCCGCGAGGTCGATAGCTGGGACAGCCTTTGCGATCATCTTCTGGTGCTCGACCGCTCGATCGACGGTGATAGCGAAGACCAGATCGTCGGCACCTACCGCCTGCTGCGCCATGAAGTGGCGATCGCCCATGGCGGCTTCTATTCCGGTTCCGAATTCGGCGTGAATGCGCTTGTCGCCCGCCATCCGGAAAAGCGCTTCATGGAGCTCGGCCGCTCCTGCGTGCTGCCGCAATATCGCACCAAGCGCACGGTCGAGCTGCTTTGGCAGGGCTGCTGGGCCTACGCCCTCCACCATCGCATAGATGCCATGTTCGGCTGCGGCTCCTTCCCCGGCGTGCAGCCGGAGGAGCATGCGCTCGCGCTGTCCTTCCTGCATCAGAACGCGGTCGCCAGAGGGGAATGGGCCGTGGACGCACTGCCCCATCTCTACCGCGAGATGGATCTGATGCCCTCAGAGGCCGTCAATGCCCGCCGCGCCCTGTTCGCCATGCCGCCGCTGATCAAGGGATATCTCCGCCTCGGCGCCATGGTCGGCAATGGAGCGGTGGTCGATCAGGCGTTCAACACGACCGATGTCCTGATCATTCTGCCCATTGCCAGCATTTCCGGCCGCTACGTCAACTATTACGGCGCCGACGCGGGCCGCTTCGCCAGCGCCAGCTGACGATCGCTTCTTCTCCCTGGCGAGGAAATGATAGGGGGGGCAGAAAGGCCGAACCCCCGGTGCTCTGGTCTGACCGCTCATCGCGAAACAGCACATCCGGCTGATCGCACCTGGCCAACACCCAGTCGGCAGTCACACGCCGCCACCTCAGCCTTCGCCACCCGCATCGGGACCTCTGCCACCATCGGCAGATCGGCAAGCTCTTTCAGGTTCATCGCCCGCACGGCCGGGTGCCCCGTGGGGTCATGCCGCCAATCGCGCGCTGCTTCTGATTCGGGTTCGCGCAGTCTCCAGAAAAACTTGAACATGGCTCAAACCTCATGCGCTCCGCGAGAGCGATACCAGTATTGGATTGAGACTATGTTCGACCTCTGGCCTCCAATATTCAATTGAGTTTTCCCGTGTCCGGCTATAGTTTTCCTGCATGAAGAGCCTCAACCAGGTCCATCTGAACGGCCTGCGTGCCGTCGAAGCCGTCGCCCGCCTCGGCTCACTGCAGACGGCGGCAGAAGAATTGGGCGTATCGATCGGTGCCGTGAGCCAGCAGGTGATCAAGACCGAACAGCAGCTCGGCCGCACGCTCTTCGAACGCACCAGTCGTGGCATGGTCCCGGTCGAAACGGCAGCTGAAATCCTGGCCCGCCTGAGCGATGGTATTCGTCATCTCTCCAGCGCCGTGGCGCTTGCCAAGCGCAGCGACGACAGCCTGCTGACCATCTCCGTTGCCCCCGTCTTCGCAGCCCGCTGGCTTGTGCACCGCATTGCAGACTTTTCCGAACGTTTCCCGCAAATCAGCCTGCGCATCGATGCCAATGACCGGTTGACCGACGCCAGCCAGACGGATCTGGATCTGAGGATCCGCGTCGGGCGCGGTCACTGGCCGGGTTTCCGGACGGAACTGATCCTGGAGCAGCAGGTGGCGCCGCTCTGCACGCCCGCCATGGCCGCCACGCTTGAGAAGCCCGCCGACATCCTGACCCTGCCCAAAATCATTGATGGCCGCGCCATGTTCACCTGGGATGTCTGGCTTGCCGCCGCGGGCCTTCCGGGCGCCGAGATCAAGGCGCGCCACACCTTCAGCGAGGCGTCGCTGTGTCTCGATGCCGCGATTGCAGGGCAGGGGGTGATGCTCGCCTGGCAGACACTCGCCTCACATCAGCTGCAACACGGCCAGCTGGTCGCGCCCTTCGGCCCCTCGGTGAAGACCGGGTTCGGCCACTACTTCGTGACCGCCGAAAACGCGAGGCGCTCCGACAAGGTGGAGAAGTTCAAGCGCTGGCTGAAGCGCGAGATCGACGACGACATGGAGCGGCTCGCAAGAGCCGCCCCCGTATTCGCCTAGGCGTTCGCGCCTTGATCAAACCGCTGCGTTATAGGCCGCAATCGCCGCCATATTGACGATGTCGCTGTCCTTGGAGCCCATCTGGGCGATTTGAACCGACTTTTCGAGCCCGATCAAGAGCGGTCCCATCACCGTCAGCCCGCCCAGTTCCTGCAGCATCTTCGTCGAGATTGCCGCCGAATGGATCGCCGGCATGACCAGAACATTCGCCGTGCCCGAGAGGCGGCAGAACGGATACTGCTCCATCCGATGGCTGTTGAGCGCGATGTCTGCACCCATCTCGCCGTCATATTCGAAGGAAACCCCACGCCGGTCGAGGATCTTCACGGCTTCGCGCACCCGCTCGGAGCGCTCGCCGGTCGGGTGACCGAAGGTCGAATAGGCCAGCAGCGCCACGCGCGGCTCCAGCCCCAGCCGATGTGCCACGCCGGCCGCTTCTTCGGCGATGTCGGCCAATTCATCAGCCGTCGGCATGTCGTGCACGGAGGTGTCTGCGACCACAATCGTGCGGCCACGGGCAAGCGCCAGCGACACCCCGATCACCCGGTGTCCGGGAGCCGTGTCGATGCAGCGGCGAACATCTTCGAGCGCGGTCGAATAATTGCGCGTCGTGCCTGTCACCATGGCATCCGCATCTCCCAGCGCCACCATGCAGGCAGCGAAATGGTTGCGATCGGTGTTGATCAGACGCTGCGCATCGCGATGCAGGTAGCCCTTTCGCTGCAGGCGGGCATAGAGATATTCGGTATAGGCCTCGACGCGGGTCGACATGCGGGCATTGATCACCTCGATGCCGGGGCGGTCGAGATCGATGCCGGCACGTTCGGCGGTCGCCTTCAGCGGTTCGTCGCGGCCGAGCAGGATCGCCGTGCCGAGCCCGAGATTGACGAAGGAAATCGCCGCGCGCATCACCTGCTCCTCTTCGCCCTCGGCAAAGACGACGCGTTTGGGGTGGCTGCGCACATGCTCGAAGATCCGCTGCGTCGCCGCTGCAATCGGGTCGCGCCGGGCCGATAGTTCGTGCGCATAGGCGCCGAGATCGTCAATTTCCTTGCGCGCAACACCGCTTTCCATCGCGGCTCTTGCGACGGCCACCGGAATGGCCGAGATCAGGCGTGGATCGAAAGGAACGGGAATGATGTATTGCGGTCCAAAACGCGGACGTTCGCCCTGATAGGCGGCCGCCACATCGTCAGGCACATCTTCGCGCGCCAGATCTGCAAGCGCCCTGACCGCCGCGATCTTCATCGCGTCATTGATCTGGCTGGCGCGCACGTCGAGCGCACCGCGGAAGATGTAGGGAAAGCCCAGAACATTGTTGACCTGGTTCGGATAGTCCGAACGCCCGGTCGCCATGATCGCGTCGTTGCGGATTTCGGCGACTTCCTCAGGCGTGATTTCCGGGTCCGGGTTTGCCATCGCGAAGATGATCGGGTTCGGCGCCATCGAGGCGATCATGTCGGATGCGAGTGCGCCCTTCTGTGACAACCCGAACACGACGTCCGCGCCGACCATGGCCTCGCGCAGCGTCCGCCGGTCCGTCTTGACGGCATGGGCGGACTTCCACTGGTTCATGCCCTCGGTGCGGCCCTGGTAGATCACGCCCTTGGTGTCGCAGAGAATGATGTTCTCGCCGTTGAACCCCATCGCCTTGATCAGTTCGATACAGGCGATCGCAGCAGCCCCTGCGCCATTGCAGACGAGCTTCGTCGTCTTGAAGTCGCGCCCCGTCAGCTCCAGCGCATTGATCAGCCCTGCAGCCGCAATGATCGCGGTTCCATGCTGGTCGTCGTGAAAGACCGGGATATCCATCAGCTCGCGCAGCCGGCTTTCGATGATGAAGCAGTCCGGCGCCCTGATGTCTTCGAGGTTGATGCCGCCGAAGGAGGGGCCGAGATAACGCACGCAGTTGATGAACTCGTCGACGTTTTCGGTGTCGACCTCGAGGTCGATCGAATCCACGTCGGCAAAGCGCTTGAAGAGAACGGATTTGCCTTCCATGACCGGCTTCGAGGCCAGCGCCCCGAGATTGCCCAAGCCAAGGATCGCCGTGCCGTTCGAAATGACCGCGACCATGTTGCCGCGGGTCGTGTAATCGTAAGCCGTGGCCGGATCGGCGGCGATCGCTTTCACCGGAACGGCGACGCCGGGGGAATAGGCGAGCGACAGATCGCGCTGGGTCGCCATTGCCTTGGTCGGCGTAATCTCCAGCTTGCCTGGTCGCCCCTGGGAATGAAAGTCCAGCGCTTCCTGTTCCGTCACCGAGACTTTCGTTCGGCCGGTCTTGTTCTCGCTCGTCATGCTTCCCCTCACCTTGTTGTGGGCAGCGGGCGTTCGCTGGTCCATCCTGGTTGTTTTTCCTCGCCTTAAGCCGTTAGTGTTGCACGACTTCCTTTTCAAGAAAACACCGAGCCCGTGACGCTATATCAAGCCACCCCGAGTGATGTCCTGAACGTCGCCGAGCTGACCTCGGAAGAGAGTCGCGCGACGGCCACGCCGATGATGGAGCAATTCATCGAGATCAAGGCCGCCAACCCCGGCAGCCTGCTCTTTTATCGGATGGGCGATTTCTACGAGCTTTTCTTCGAGGATGCGGTCGATGCGTCGCGCGCGCTCGGCATCACGCTGACGAAGCGCGGCCAGCATCTCGGCCAGGATATCCCCATGTGCGGCGTGCCGGTGCATGCGGCCGACGATTATCTGCAGAAGCTGATCTCGCTCGGATTCCGTGTCGCAGTCTGCGAGCAGATCGAAGACCCAGCAGAAGCCAAGAAGCGCGGCTCGAAATCTGTCGTGAAGCGCGACGTGGTGCGCCTCGTGACACCAGGCACGATTACCGAGGACAAGCTCCTCTCGCCCTTCGAATCGAATTATCTGATGGCACTCGCCCGCATCCGTGGCGGCTCCGCACCCCAGCTGGCGCTCGCCTGGATCGACATCTCCACGGGTATCTTCCGTCTGGCCGAAACCACCGAGACCCGCCTGCTCGCCGATATCCTGCGCATCGAGCCGCGCGAACTGATCGTGCCCGATACGCTCTTCCACGACGAGGAGCTGAAGCCGGCCTTCGACGTGCTCGGTCGTGTCGTGGTGCCTCAGCCGGGCGTCCTCTTCGACAGCGCCAGCGCAGAGGGCCGCATCGCCCGCTATTTCGGCGTCGGAACGCTGGATGGCTTTGGTTCTTTTTCCCGCGCCGAGATCGCCGCTGCTGCAGCCGCCGTCGCCTATGTCGAAAAGACCCAGATTTCCGAACGCCCGCCGCTTGGGCTTCCCGAACGTCAAAACGCCGCCTCGACCCTCTTCATCGACCCGGCGACCCGCGCCAATCTCGAGCTGGTCAAGACACTCTCGGGCGAGCGCAACGGCTCGCTCCTCAAGGCGGTCGATCGAACCGTCACCGGCGGCGGGGCCCGCCTGCTCGCCGAGCGCCTGATGTCGCCGCTGACGGACCCGGAAGCGATTGCCGATCGTCAGGACTCCATCGCCCATCTTCTGGCTGATGGCCTGCTCGTCGATCGCCTGCGTGATGCCCTGAAGCGGGTGCCCGACATGCCGCGCGCGCTATCGCGTCTCGCGCTCGATCGCGGTGGCCCGCGCGACCTCGGTTCGATTGTCGCCGGCCTTGCTGCCTCCGCCGAGGTTGGCCGCCTGCTCGATCCTCCAAGCCTGCCGAAGGAGCTGTCCGAAGCGCTGGACGATCTCGCCGCGCTTCCCGCCGATCTCGCGCCGAGCCTCGCATCAATGCTGGCCGACGAACTGCCGCTCCTGAAACGCGACGGCGGCTTCCTGCGCGATGGCGCGATTTCAGAGCTCGACGAACTCAGGGCGCTACGCGACCAGTCCCGCCGCGTGATCGCCGGACTGCAGCTGCAATATGCCGAGGAAACCGGCATCAAGTCGCTGAAGATCAAGCACAACAATGTGCTGGGATATTTTATCGAGGTCACTGCGGGGAATGCCGGCCCGATGACTGAGGGCGACGAGGCCAAGGCTCGCTTCATCCATCGCCAGACGATGGCGAATGCCATGCGCTTCACCACGACGGAACTCGCCGAGCTCGAAAGCCGCATCGCCAACGCCGCCGGCCAGGCGCTGTCGCTGGAGCTTGCGGCCTTCGAACGGATGGTGAGCCAGATCGTCGCTGCCGCCGAACCGATCAAGGCTGCCGCCCGCGCCCTCGCAGTGATTGATGTCGCTGCCGGCCTCGCGGCCCTGGCAGAAGAGCAGGGCTATTGCCGCCCGCTGGTCGATGATTCGAGAATGTTCGCCATCACCGCCGGTCGCCACCCGGTCGTCGAGCAGGCGCTCCGCCGTCAGGCCGCCAGCCCTTTCATCGCCAATGACTGCGATCTCTCGCCGCATGATACAAAAGGCCCCGGTGCCATCTGGCTGCTGACCGGCCCGAACATGGGCGGTAAGTCGACCTTCCTGCGCCAGAATGCGCTGATCGCCATCCTCGCCCAGATGGGCTCGTTCGTGCCCGCCGGTGCCGCCCATATCGGCGTGGTCGATCGGCTCTTCTCCCGCGTCGGCGCCTCTGACGATCTCGCCCGCGGCCGCTCCACCTTCATGGTCGAGATGGTTGAGACCGCCGCCATCCTCAATCAGGCAACGGATCGCTCGCTGGTCATCCTCGACGAGATTGGTCGCGGCACCGCCACTTTTGATGGCCTCTCCATCGCCTGGGCCGCCGTCGAGCATCTGCACGAGGCAAACCGCTGCCGCTCGCTCTTCGCCACCCATTTCCACGAACTGACGGCACTGTCGGAAAAGCTTGCCCGTATGTCGAACGTCACGATGCGGGTCAAGGAATGGGATGGCGATGTCATTTTCCTGCATGAGGTCGGCCCCGGTTCCGCCGATCGCTCCTACGGCATCCAGGTTGCCCGCCTCGCCGGCCTGCCGGCCGCTGTGGTCTCGCGCGCCCGGGAAGTTCTGACCCGCCTGGAAGACAGTGACCGCAAGAACCCGGCCGCACAGTTGATCGATGACCTGCCGCTGTTCCAGGTCGCCGTCCGCCGCGAGGAGGTCCAGAAATCAGGCCCTTCCAAGGTCGAGGAGGCCCTCCGCTCGATTGATCTTGACGACCTCACGCCTCGCCAGGCGCTCGACGCGCTCTATGATCTCAAGAAACAACTTGGCAAGCCTTGACCGGTAGAGTGCCTGTCAATCGCGCCCGAAAAGGGCTATAGCGCCACCAATCCCGGCCGATTCCCGGGTCCCGAGAGATGATGCTGCCCCCCATGGCCAAAGCAGACCTTGCCTTCGACGATCTCCTAGACATCGACGCGCTGCGTGCGTCCTGCGAAGCGGTGACACGGAGCGGCTCCGGCAATCTGCTCGAGATCCGCTCGCGGCTCCTGCCCATCCTGAAGAAAGCCTCGGCGGATGCCCGTGAGCAGGCGCGCCTGAAGCTCTTCGAGGATGGCAGCGGCATGAACTGCGCCAACCGGATCTCATGGATTCAGGACCAGCTGATCTCGGTGATCTTCGAATTTGCCCGCACCCATGTTTATCCGCGCGGTGTCGAGGGCCTCTCTGTCGCCGCCGTCGGCGGTTACGGCCGCGGCACGCTGGCGCCCGGCTCCGACATTGACCTCCTCTTTCTCCTGCCGCCCAAGGCAGGGCAAGACATGCACAAGGCGGTCGAGTTCGTGCTCTACCTCTTGTGGGATGTCGGCTTCAAGGTCGGCCATGCCACTCGCACGGTCGAGGAGTGTATCCGCCTGTCCAAGTTGGACATGACCATCCGCACGGCCATCCTCGAAACCCGCCACATCTGCGGCGATGAGACGCTCGTTACCGAACTCCAGCATCGTTTCGATCAGGACGTCACGACCGGCACCGCGCCCGAATTCATTGCCGCCAAGCTCGCCGAACGCGACGAACGCCACCGCAAGGCCGGCGACAGCCGCTATCTCGTCGAGCCCAACGTCAAGGAAGGCAAGGGCGGCCTGCGGGATCTCCAGACCCTGTTCTGGATCGCGAAATACAATTATCACGTCCGCGATACCGGCAAACTGGTGCGCCTCGGCGTTCTCTCCCGCCACGAATGGCGCCTCTTCCAGAAGGCCGACGACTTCCTCTGGGCGGTTCGCTGCCACATGCATTACCTGACCGGAAAGCCGGAAGAGCGGCTCTATTTCGACATCCAGCCGGAAATCGCCAAAAGCCTCGGCTACCAGCCGCGTCCCGGTCTTTCCGCCGTCGAGCGCTTCATGAAGCACTACTTCCTGGTGGCCAAGGATGTCGGTGACCTGACCCGTATCTTCTCGGCGGCGCTGGAAGACCAACAGGCGAAAGCCGCGCCCGGCATCGGCGGCATGATTGGCCGTTTCGCCAACCGCCCGCGAAAGATCGCCGGCGCCAGCGAATTCATCGACGATCGCGGCCGCATCGCGCTTGCCGATCCTGGCGTCTTCAAGAATGATCCGATGTCGATCATGCGCCTTTTTCATGTCGCCGATCTGAACGGCCTCGAATTTCACCCCGATGCGCTGAAGGCGGTCACCCGGTCTCTCTCGCTGATCGACAATACCTTCCGCGAAAGCGAGGAAGCAAACCGCCTCTTCCTCTCAATCCTGACATCCCGCAGGGATCCCGGCTTCATCTTGCGCCGCATGAACGAGGCCGGCGTGCTCGGCCGCTTCATGCCGGAATTCGGCAAGATTGTCTCGATGATGCAGTTCAACATGTATCATCACTACACCGTCGACGAGCATCTCATCCGCACCGTCGAGGTGCTTTCCGAAATCGACAACGGCAGGGCGGAGGAAGTTCATCCGCTGGCCAACAAGATCATGCCGGAGATCGAGGATCGCCAGACGCTCTACGTCGCGATCCTGTTGCACGACATCGCCAAGGGCCGCCAGGAAGACCATTCCGTTGCCGGTGCCAAGGTCGCCCGCAAGCTCTGCCCGCGTCTCGGCCTCTCGCCCAAACAGACTGAAATGGTCGCCTGGCTGATCGACCAGCATCTGCTGATGTCCATGGTCGCCCAGACCCGCGACCTGCATGACCGCAAGACGATCACCGACTTTGCCGAAAAGGTACAGTCGCTCGATCGCCTGAAGATGCTGCTCGTGCTGACGGTCTGTGATATCAGAGCCGTCGGTCCGGGTGTCTGGAACGGCTGGAAGGGCCAACTCCTGCGCACGCTCTATTACGAGACCGAATTGTTGCTGTCAGGCGGCTTTTCCCAGGTCTCCCGCAAGGAGCGCGCCAAACATGCTGCCGAGCAGCTTTCGAAGGCGCTCGAAGGCTGGAGCCAGAAGGACCAGCGCACCTACACCAAGCTGCATTACGAACCCTACCTGCTTTCCGTCGATCTCGAAGACCAGGTGCGTCACGCCCATTTCATTCGCCAGACGGACAAGTCCGGCCAGGCGCTCGCCACCATGGTGCGCACCCACCAGTTCCACGCGATCACCGAGATCACGGTGCTGTCGCCCGACCATCCGCGCCTGCTGTCGATCATCGCCGGTGCCTGTGCCGCTGCCGGCGCCAACATCGCCGACGCCCAGATCTTCACCACGTCGGATGGCCGCGCGCTGGACACAATCCTGATCAATCGCGAATTCCCGATCGACGAGGACGAAACCCGCCGCGCCGCCACGATCGGCAAGATGATCGAGGACGTGCTGTCGGGCCGCAAGCGCCTGCCCGAAGTCATCGCCACGCGCTCCAAGGGCAAGAAGAAGAACAAGACCTTCCCGGTCCAGCCGGATGTGCGTCTCTCCAATGCGCTCTCCAACAAGTTCACGGTCATCGAAGTCGAGTGCCTCGACCGCATCGGCCTCCTTGCCGAGATCACCGCTGTCCTCTCCGACCTCTCGCTCGACATCCACTCGGCCCGCATCACCACCTTCGGTGAAAAGGTCATCGACACCTTCTACGTGACTGACCTCGTCGGCCAGAAGGTCACCAGTGAGAACCGCCAGGCGAATATCGGCAACCGGCTGAAATCCGTCATGGTCGACCAGCCGGACGAACTTCGGGACAACATGCCCTCGGGCATCATCGCGCAGCCCCAACGGGCGACGCCGTCGCCGAAAAAGGCGCGGGCCTGAGGAATGAGCCTGGTCAAGAAATTCATGACCGTTGGTGGTGCGACGCTCGGCAGCCGCATCTTCGGCTTTGCGCGCGAAACCCTGATGGCCGCAGCCCTCGGCACAGGACCGGTCGCAGACGTCTTCTATGCAGCCTTCCGCTTCCCCAATCTCTTCCGCCGTCTCTTTGCCGAAGGTGCCTTCAACGCCGCCTTCGTGCCGCTCTTCGCCAAGGAGATCGAGGCGAACGGCACCGATGGCGCCAGGCGTTTTTCCGAGGAAGTCTTCGGCGTCCTCTTTTCCGTCCTGCTGATCCTCACCATCGGAATGCAGCTTTCCATGCCGCTGCTCGTCCAGTGGGTCATTGCCCCGGGCTTCGCCGATGATCCGGAAAAGTTCGACCTGACGGTTCGCCTGGCGATCGTCATGTTCCCCTATCTGATGTGCATGTCCCTGACGGCCATGCTGAGCGGCATGCTGAATTCGCTGCACCACTTCTTTGCGGCTGCCATCGCCCCTGTTTTCCTCAATGTCCTGATGATCGGGGCGCTCGGATGGGCGCTGTGGACCGGTGCCGATCCCGCTGCAACAGCCTGGGCGCTCTCGTGGTCCGTGCTCGGGGCGGGTCTCCTGCAGATGGCCGTCGTCTACATCGGCGTGCGCCGTGCCGGCATCCGGATCGGCTTCAAGCGTCCGCGCTTCACCCCCAATGTGAAGCGCCTGCTGGTACTGGCCGTCCCGGCTGCCGTCACCGGTGGCATCACCCAGATCAACCAGCTGATTGGCCAGGCCATCGCCTCGACGAAAGAGGGGGCGATTTCGGCTCTGCAATATGCCGATCGCATCTACCAGTTGCCTCTCGGCGTTGTCGGCGTGGCGGTCGCCGTCGTGCTCCTGCCGGAACTCGCGCGCGCGCTGAAGGGTGGGCACATGAAGGAGGCCGGCACCCTTCAGAACCGATCGATCGAATTCGTCCTCTTCCTCACGCTCCCCGCCGCCGCCGCCATCTGGGTTCTCTCCGACGAGATCATCCGTGTGCTCTACGAGCGCGGCGCCTTCAGTGAACAGAACACCGCTGTCGTTGCCTCGATCCTTGCCATCTACGGCATCGGTCTGCCGGGCTTCGTGCTGATCAAGGCGCTTCAGCCGGGATATTACGCCCGCGAAGACACCAAGACCCCGATGCGCTTCACCATGGTTTCGGTCGCGCTGAACACGGGCCTTGCCGTGACACTCTTCCCGATCTTCGAGGAAAGCGGCATTGCGATCGCCGAAGCCGCAGCTGGATGGACAAACACCGTTCTACTATTTTCGGTCCTGCTCTGGCGCGGCCATCTCGTCTTCGAGTGGACGCTCGTCACCCGCACCGTGCGCCTGATGATCGCGTCCGCGATCATGGCCGCCCTGCTCGTCTACCTGTCCGATCGCTGGTCGTCCTGCCTATCGCCGGAAAGCCCGCTCTTTGATCAGGTTCTGGCTCTGGGTGCGCTGGTGGTCGTCGCCATGCCCGTCTATTTCGGCATTGCCTTCCTCATCGGCGGTGCCGATATCGGCATGATCCGCCGCAATCTGAAGCGTAGGAAAAAGCCCGCCGCCGAGTCTGAAACGACCCCGTCCGCGCCTGATCAGCAATAGGTCCAGGTCCGCTTCGGGCCGATGTCGACATGCACGATGCCATTGCAGTAGCGCCCGATCCCGCCGATGCCGGGTGCTGTTCGCGCGGCTGCGACGATCTTCTTCTCGGAAACGCCGGGCACACGAATGTCGGCGGCAAAACAGTGGCTGTGCTGGGACCGACCCGAGCGAGGACGGTGGCCGGAGGTGACGACCGGCTTCTTGCCGGTTTTCTTGGCGATATGGGCGAGAATTCCCTTCAGCTCATCCGGAAAACAGTTGGCTTTGACGCTGACACGCTGCAGCGTATAGGCAACGGCCGTGTCATGCTTCATGAAAAAATGGCGCTTCTTCTTCTCCACGGCCTCGACGGGGGAGAGGAGACCGAGCGAAAGAACGCAGCCGAGCGCGACGCGAAACAAAGTGCGCATGAGTGACCTTCTGGAATGAGTTTGTTGTTTTCAGCGATCCAGATCGCTTGCGGCAGTTTTTTATTCCTGCAAATGTGGCAAATTTGGTGCGCTTTGCTCGGATTGACGTTTTCGCCTGTTTTTTAGGCTGCCCGCGGGGCCCTTGGCGCCTCGCGAAATCAGTCTCTAACCCCCTCGAATCAGGGAGGAAATTTGCCCATGCGTGATTTTTTGAGCCCGAGCGTCACAAAGCGGACCGGAGGGCGTGATCTATGACCCTGAACAGTCTCTTTCTCGTCAGTCTGCTGGTCGACGGCTACGACCGCGCGAAGGCCTTTTATTGCGAGGCTCTTGGCTTCGATTGCGTGGAGGACAAGGTAATGCCGGATGGCAAGCGCTGGCTGGTGGTCCGTCCCAAGGGTGGAGAAGGTGCCGCCATCCTGCTTGCCGAGGCGGCAGACGAGACCCAGCGGGCGGCGATCGGCAACCAGACCGGCGGCCGCGTCGGTTTCTTCCTGCGAACGGATGACTTTGCCCGTGACCATGCGCGTTTCCGTGACGCGGGTGTGCTCTTCCGGGAAGCCCCGCGCCACGAGCCCTATGGCACCGTCGCGGTGTTTCAGGACCTCTATGGCAACCTGTGGGATCTGATCGAACCGGCGAAGGTCTGAGCGCTAAGCGCCATGGAAGTGAGCGCTTGATTGCACAGCGTCCGCCGTGCATAAGCCGTGATCGACACGCGATCGCAAGATCGGGCCCTCCACCAGCCTGTTGAGGACAATCATGGGTGAGTTCAAGCCGCTGGTATTCTCCGGCGTTCAGCCGACCGGCAATCTCCATCTCGGAAACTATCTCGGTGCCATCAGAAAGTTCGTCGCACTGCAGGAAAACAACGACTGCATCTATTGCGTGGTTGATCTGCATGCGCTGACGGCTCAGCTCGTCCACGAGGACATGCAGACCCAGATCCGCTCGATCACCGCCGCCTTCCTTGCCGCGGGCATCGACCCGAAGAAGCACATCGTCTTCAACCAGTCCCAGGTCCCGCAGCATGCGGAACTGGCCTGGATCTTCAACTGTGTCGCCCGCCTCGGCTGGATGAACCGCATGACCCAGTTCAAGGACAAGGCCGGCAAGGATCGCGAGCAGGCCTCGCTGGGCCTCTACGCCTATCCCAGCCTGATGGCCGCCGACATTCTCGTCTACCGCGCCACCCATGTGCCGGTTGGCGATGACCAGAAGCAGCATCTGGAGCTTGCCCGCGACATCGCGATGAAGTTCAACCTGGACTTCCATGACAAGATCGTTCCCACCGGCCTCGGCATCGACATCAAGGTCGGCGAAGAGCCGGTTCACGCCTATTTCCCCATGGTCGAGCCGTTGATCGATGGCCCCGCGCCGCGCGTCATGAGCCTGAAGGACGGCACCAAGAAGATGTCGAAGTCGGACCCGTCCGACCTGTCGCGCATCAATCTGATGGACGACCAGGATGCGATCTCGAAGAAGATCCGCAGGGCCAAGACCGATCCGGATGCATTGCCGAGCGAAGTCGACGGTCTGAAGGGCCGCCCCGAGGCCGACAATCTCGTCGGCATCTATGCGGCACTTGCCGACAGGTCGAAGGCGGACGTGCTCTCCGAATTCGGCGGCCAGCAGTTCTCGGTCTTCAAGCCGGCTCTGGTCGATCTCGCGGTCGAGGTTCTGGCCCCGATCAACGCGGAGATGCGTCGCCTCATGGAAGACCCCGGTCACATCGATGCGGTCCTCCGGGATGGCGGTGAACGTGCGCGTACCCGTGCCGAAAAGACCATGAACGAAGTCCGCGACATCATCGGATTCGTGCGATAAGGTCTTGGTCGCTGGCGGGTCCGCCCGGAGCCCGCCTGCGCCACATGATATCTTTCCGGCGGCGGGGTCATCAATGGTTTCAACGCGTCTGTCACGTCTTGAAGGTCATCGCCGCAAGTTCATGGCGGTCATCGACAACACTCCGGAATGCTCGCGAGCGGTCCATTATGCCGGACGCCGCGCGAAGAATTCCAATGGCGGACTGGTGCTGATCTACGTGATCCCGGAAGGTGACTTCCAGCAATGGCTGGGCGTCGAGGAGATCATGCGGGCCGAGGCCCGGGAAGAGGCCGAGGCGGTCATGGCCAAGGCAGCCCAGACGGTGCGCGATACGATCGGCATCGAGCCTGAGCTCGTCATCCGTGAGGGAAGCGCCTATCCCGAGATCAACGGCCTGATCGAGGAAGACAGAGACATCGCAATTCTGGTCCTGGCCGCAGGCTCGACCAAGGAAGGTCCCGGCCCGCTGGTCTCGATGATCGCCGGACGCGGCGCTGCCTTCCCGATCCCGGTCACAGTCCTGCCGGACTCGCTGACGGATGAGGAAATCGACGCGCTCTGCTGATGTCGACTTCCTGACGATCGTGTCTTGAAGATGCGGCCCGCAAGGTCTATTTTGGAAATATTCTAATCTTTAGTGGTGCCCTCACCGCACCGGAGGCCATAATGTTCATCCAGACCGAAGCCACGCCGAACCCGGCGACCCTGAAATTCCTGCCCGGCAAGGTGGTGATGCAGACCGGCACGGCCGAATTCCGCGACGCCGAAAGTGCGGCCGCGTCACCGCTCGCCTCGCGCATCTTCACGATCCCGGGCGTGACGGGCGTCTTCTTCGGCTATGATTTTGTCACCGTCTCCAAGGACGGCCCGGAATGGCAGCATCTGAAGCCGGCCATTCTCGGCACGATCATGGAGCATTTCATGAGCGGTGCCCCCGTCATGGGCACGGCCTCGACGTCCGCGCAAGTGGACAGCGACGAGGAGTTCTTCGATGCGGGTGACGAAACGATCGTTGCGACCATCAAGGAACTGCTGGAAACCCGCGTTCGTCCTGCCGTCGCTCAGGATGGCGGCGACATCACCTTCCGCGGCTTCAAGGACGGCAAGGTCTTCCTCAACATGAAGGGCTCGTGCGCCGGCTGCCCGTCCTCAACCGCGACCCTGAAGCACGGCGTGCAGAACCTGCTCCGCCACTTCGTGCCCGAGGTGCAGGAAGTCGAAGCGGTCTGATTGGACCGGACTGGAGACAACATGATCGTTCTTGCGATCGATACGGCGGGTGTGGACTGCGCAGCCGCCGTTTTTGAGTCCGAAACGGGCAAGATGCTCGGCCGCGTCAGCGAAACCATCGGGCGTGGTCATGCCGAACGCTTGATGGCCATGATCGATGATGCCCTGGCCGAGGCGAAGCTCACGCTGACCGATGTCGAGCGTATCGGGGTGACAGTCGGTCCCGGATCCTTCACCGGCATCCGCGTCGGTGTCGCCGCCGCCCGCGGGCTGGCTCTGGCACTCGGGGTGGAATGTGTCGGCGTGTCGACGCTGGAAGTTCTGGCCCGGACCGCATCCAGTTCCGAAAAACCCGTGCTGGCCGCGATCAACGCCCATCGCGATCAGGTCTATGCCCAGGGCTTCGAGCGCGATGTGCCGCAGGGCGAACCGCTGTTGCTCGAGCTCGACGATTATCTCGCCCGCGCGACCGCGCCCGGCGTCGTGCTGGTCGGCTCGGCTTCGACCCTGGTGAATGACCGGGAGGCTGAAACCGCTCCCGATCATTATCCGATCGATCTCGTTGCGCGCATCTCAGCAACGGCGAAAGCCCAGGGCAAGCCGAGGCCGCTCTATCTGCGCGGACCGGATGCGAAACCGCAAGCCGGGTTTGCCGTATCGAGAGCCTGACATGCGCGACAGCCTGTTCTACCGCCAGCCCGAGTTCGAAATCGTCCCCATGACCTCCGAACACTGCCGCGCGGTGGCCGGGCTGCATGCCGAGCGCTTCCCCCGCGCCTGGGGCGATGGCGAATTCCTCAGCCTGCTTTACCAGCCCAATACCTTCGGCTTCGCCGCCTGGCAGACAAACACTCTCTTCTTCAAGGCGCCGCTATCGGGCTTTGTGCTCGCACGCGAAGTGGCCGGCGAGGCCGAGATCCTGACGATCGCCGTCAGCGACAAAGTCGCCCGCTTCGGCCTCGGCTGGCGGCTCATGCAGGCGGCGATGCGCGAGGCGAAGTTGAGGGGCGGCGAATCCATGTTCCTCGAAGTCGACGACGGCAACCAGGCGGCCCTCGGCCTCTACCGCAAGCTCGGCTTCGAGAAGGCCGGCGAACGGCCGGCCTACTATATGAATGAAAACGGCCGCCGGTCCTCCGCGCTTGTCATGCGCCGCGATCTTCGCTAACCGGTCGGTTGGACGAACCGACCATCTGCAGATAAGCTGACACCATGAACGACGCCCTGAAATCTTTGGAAACGCTGTGTGCCGAACGGGGCATGCGCATGACCGAGCAGCGCCGCGTCATTGCCCGCATCCTCGAGGAATCTGACGATCACCCCGACGTCGAGGAACTCTATCGCCGCTCGTCCAGGATCGACGCCAAGATTTCGATTTCGACAGTCTATCGCACGGTCAAGCTCTTCGAGGACGCCGGCATCATCGAGCGACATGATTTTCGCGACGGCCGCTCGCGCTACGAGACCGTGCCCGAAGAGCACCACGACCACCTGATCGATCTGAAGACGGGCACCGTGGTCGAATTCCATTCGCCGGAAATCGAAGCCTTGCAGGAGCGCATCGCCCGCGAACACGGCTTCCGCCTCGTCGGCCATCGCCTGGAGCTCTATGGCATACCGCTGTCGAAGGACGAGAAGTGAGCCGATGACCACCACGCCTGCGAGGCCCGCGTGATCAACTGGTTGAGGGTCGGGCTCTACCTGCTCGTGCTGCTCGTGGTCTCGGGGCTGCTGATTCCGGTCCAGCTTCTGGCGCTCCGCCTCGACTGGCCGCTGCGCAGGCGTTTGCCGCGCCAGTGGCACCGCATGGCGCTCTGGTTCCTCGGCATCCGCGTCCATGTCCATGGCGCGCTCGACACCCGCCGCCCGTTGATGATTGCCGCCAATCACGCGTCCTGGATGGACATTCTCGTCCTTGGTTCGCTGGCCGATGTTGCTTTCATTGCCAAGACCGAGGTCGCTTCCTGGCCCGTCTTCGGCTTCCTCGCCAGGCTGCAGAAGACCATCTTCGTGGTTCGCGAGGAAAAGCGCCGCACCGGCGACCAGATCAACGAGATTGCGGCCCGCATGGGAGATGGCGAAATCGTCGTGCTCTTCCCCGAAGGCACGACCTCGGATGGCAACCGCATCCTCGGCATCAAGTCGTCCCTCTTCGGTGCGGCCGCGGCCGCCCTCCCGAATGGGGAAGATGCTGTCGTCTACGTTCAGCCCGTCGCCATCGCCTATACCCGCGTCCAGGGCATGCCCATGGGACGGTACCACCGCCCGATCGCCGGCTGGCCCGGCGACATCGGTCTCCTGGAGCATCTGATCGGCGTCCTGCGTGCGGGCGCGCTTGATGTAGACGTGACCTTTGGCGAGACGGTCGAATTCAAGAAAGGCGACAGCCGCAAGGCACTCGCGATCCGCATCGAGGACAAGTTGCGGACCATGCTGCTCGCCCATCTGCGCGGCCGGCACCGCCGCTGAGCGAGACTTTGTCAGTGGTTGTAGTCTGGACGCCGGTAGGTCATCTTACTCGCAACAAAATGCGGTGGGGGAAGACCGAATGTTTCGAATGCTGTTCAGGCTTTTGTTGCGTGAGACAAAGCGACGGTCCAGAGATTCTGGCAGACCTCCAGTCGTTGTGGTTCACCTGAAGCCTGAGCCTGTAAGCGAACGAATTCTCAGAGGACAATGTTGGGTCGTGGATGGCGATACCATCGTGATAGACGGCACGCACATTCGCATCGCAGGCATAGACGCGCCAGAACTGGATCATCCTTGGGGTAAAAAGTCGAAGTGGACTCTGGTCCAGATGTGCAAGGGCCAAGTTGTTACTGCTAGACTGCGCCCGGATCTTTCATATGATCGTGTAGTTGCGGAGTGCTTCTTGCCGGACGGTCGCGATATTGCTGCCGAACTTGTGCGTGCTGGGATGGCCCTTGACTGGCCAAAGTTTTCTGGAGGCAGGTATCGTCATCTGGAGGCGCCGGATGCCAGAAAGAGATTGTGGCGTGCCGATGCTCGGCAACGGGGCAAGCTCCCTCCAAAATCTGAGATCAATGGCTAAAGGGTTTCATCACAACCCCAACTTTTCGGTTTAATCGCCGGCCGAAAACCACTAAATAGCGGCCATGACCCAGGAAACCGCGAGCCTCACCGAAACCCCGCTGCCGGGCGCCAATACGCGCAAGGTCTTCATCAAGACCTATGGCTGCCAGATGAACGTCTATGACAGCGGTCGCATGGCCGATGCCCTGGCGGCGGATGGCTATGCGCCGACCGAGGTGATGGAAGAGGCTGACCTCGTTCTGCTCAACACCTGCCATATCCGGGAGAAGGCCGCCGAAAAGGTCTATTCGGCGCTCGGACGCCTGCGCGAGCACAAGAAGGTGCGTGCGGCCGAAGGCAAGGAATTCATGATCGGCGTCGCCGGTTGCGTCGCCCAGGCTGAAGGCGAGGAAATCTCCCGCCGTGAGCCCGCTGTTGATGTCGTGCTCGGCCCCCAGACCTATCACCGTCTGCCGCAGGCGCTCCGCAAGGCCCGCGCCGGCGAGCGCGTGGTCGATACCGAATATGCGCTGGAAGACAAGTTCGAGCACCTGCCCGATCCGACCAAGATCATCGGCAAACCGCGCTCGGTCACCGCCTTCCTCACGGTCCAGGAAGGCTGCGACAAGTTCTGCACCTTCTGCGTGGTGCCTTATACCCGTGGGTCCGAAGTCTCCCGTCCGCTCTCCCAGCTTCTGACGGAAGCCCGTCGTCTCGTGGATTCAGGCGTGCGCGAATTGACGCTGCTCGGCCAGAACGTCAACGCCTGGCATGGCGAGGACGAGCAGGGCACGACGATCGGTCTCGGCGACCTGCTCTACAGGCTTGCGGAAATCCCGGGCCTTGCCCGTCTGCGCTACACCACCAGCCACCCGCGCGACATGGATGACCGTCTCATTGAAGCGCATCGCGATCTCAGGATGTTGATGCCGTATCTGCATCTGCCGGTGCAGTCTGGCTCCGACCGGATCCTGAAAGCGATGAACCGTCGCCACAAGGCCTCGGAATACATCGCCCTTATCGAACGCATCCGTTCCGTCCGTCCGGATATCGCGCTGTCGGGTGATTTCATCGTCGGCTTTCCCGGCGAGACCGAGGCCGATTTCGAGGACACGATGACCCTTGTGCGCGACGTGAACTACGCACAGGCTTATTCATTCAAATATTCCACCCGTCCGGGCACGCCCGGCGCCGATCTGCCCGATCACGTGGCCGAGGATGTGAAGACAGAACGCCTGGCACGGCTCCAGGCGCTGCTGCTCGACCAGCAGCAATCCTTCATGCAATCGATGATTGGCAAAACCATCGATCTGCTACTGGAGAAGCCGGGCCGCATGCCGGGCCAGCTCATTGGTCGTTCGCCCTGGCTGCACTCTGTGAATGTTGATGCAAAGTCATCGCAAATCGGTGACATTATACAGGTACGAATCACCGCAGCCGGCCCAAACAGCTTGTTTGCCGAGGTGGCAGAGGGTTAGAGTGAGGGTCTGAACCTGAACGCAACAGGAGCCTGATCGCTTGAACGCAACAGAAGTGGTTTCTTCACCCTCGCGCAATGTCCGCAACCCTGCGACCGACGCCAATCACTTCATCTTGACGTTCGAGAACAACAGGCTTGCCAGCGAGCTCTTCGGCCAGTTCGACCAGCATCTGAAACTGCTTGAGCAGCGCCTGCAGATCGAGGCCCGCGCCCGCGGCAATTCGGTCGCCATAACCGGCGAACTTCAGGCAACCAATCAGGCCCGTCGCGCTCTCGATTTCCTCTATGCCCGCCTGCAGAGCGGCGTCTCAGTCGAAGCTTCGGATGTCGAAGGCGCGATCCGCATGGCAGTCGCTGCAGACGACCAGTTGTCCCTTCCGACAATGGAGCGCAAGGCCAAGCTCTCCATGGCGCAGATTTCCACCCGCAAGAAGACGATTGCGGCCCGCACGCCGACCCAGGACGCATACATGCGCGCGCTGGAACGATCCGAAATGGTATTCGGCGTCGGCCCCGCCGGTACCGGCAAAACCTATCTCGCCGTCGCGCATGCTGCCCAGCTTCTGGAACGCGGTGTGGTCGATCGCATCGTGCTCACCCGCCCAGCCGTTGAAGCCGGAGAGCGCCTCGGCTTCCTGCCGGGTGACATGAAGGAGAAGGTCGATCCTTATCTCCGTCCGCTTTATGATGCGCTCTACGACATGATCCCCGGTGACAAGGTCGAGCGTGCCATCACCGCCGGCGTCATCGAAATCGCGCCGCTCGCCTTCATGCGTGGCCGCACGCTCGCCAATGCCGCCATCATCCTCGACGAGGCGCAAAACACCACCTCGATGCAGATGAAGATGTTCCTCACCCGTCTCGGTGAGAATGGCCGCATGATCATCACCGGCGACCCGAGCCAGGTCGACCTGCCGCGCGGCGTCACATCCGGCCTCGTCGAGGCCTTGCAGGTGCTGAAGGGTGTGGAAGGTGTCTCGGTTGTCCGCTTCAAGGATACCGATGTGGTCCGCCATCCGCTTGTCGGCCGCATCGTGCAGGCCTATGACGCGAAGTACAAGGTACAGGACGAGAGCGAGCAGAGCGAGCACTAAGGCCCGCCCTGCCATGAAACGATGAGCCAGTTGGACATACAGATAGCCGTCGAGGCAGACGGTTGGGCAGACGAGATCGCGCTGGAGGCTTTGGCCACGCGCGTTCTCGGCGCGGCCGAAACGCATCTCGCTTCAAGCGAAGGCCAGGCCTTCCCGAAGCAACCGACGGAGGTCTCGCTGGTCTTCGCAGATGACGAGATGATCCGTGAGATCAATGCCGAATGGCGCGACAAGGACAAGCCGACCAACGTCCTTTCCTTTCCCGCCTATCCGCTGACCCCCGGCAAAATGCCGGGGCCGATGCTCGGTGACATCATCATTGCGCGTGAGACGGTGGAGCGTGAAGCGATTGAACTGGAGAAAAGTTTCGAGGATCATCTGACCCATCTGATGGTTCATGGATTCCTGCATCTCTTCGGCTATGACCACATCGAAATTGACGATGCCGAGAGAATGGAAGCGCTGGAGACTCGCATTCTGGCGAAACTTGGCCTATCTGACCCCTATGCGGGACAAGACCCGATCTGATAGTTTGGAACAATGACCGATTTTGCGACGAAAACGGCCCCCGAGGCCAAAGAGAGTAATGAGGGATCTTCTTCGGAAGAGGGCAGTAGTCCCCCCCGAGCGGAAGGCTCGGCCCGACAATCACCATCCTTCTGGGCTCGCCTGGCCCGCATTCTGAAACCGTCTTCTTCCACGAGCCTGCGCGAGGACCTGACGGTCGCCCTGAATGCCGATGCCCAGTTGGGCGAGGCATTTACGCCCGAAGAGCGGGCGATGCTCAACAACATTCTCCGCTTCCGCGAGATCCGCGTCGAGGACATCATGGTCCCGCGCGTCGATATCGAAGCGGTCGATCAGAGCGTCACCATCGGCGAATTGATGACCATCTTCGATGTGTCCGGTCGTTCGCGCATGCCTGTCTATGCCGATACGCTCGATGACCCGCGCGGCATGGTCCACATCCGCGACCTTCTATCCTACGTCACCAAGCAGGCTCGCAGCCGCAAGCGCATGGCAAAGCCGGCCGCAGCAGCAAACGCTGCAGACAAGGTGGAAAAGCCGGCCAAGCCGAAGATCGACTTCGACCTCGCCCGCATCGATCTCATGAAGACTGTCGCCGAAGCTGGCATCATCCGGTCGATCCTCTTCGTTCCGCCCTCCATGCTCGCCTCGGACCTGATGAGCCGCATGCAGGCGGCCCGCACCCAGATGGCACTGGTCATCGACGAATATGGTGGCACGGACGGTCTCGTCAGCCACGAGGATATCGTCGAAATGGTCATCGGTGACATCGATGACGAACACGACGATGAAGAAGTCATGTTCAGCCGCGTCTCCGACGATGTTCTGATCGCTGACGCCCGCGTCGAACTGGAAGAGATCGCCGAAGCGATCGGTCCCGATTTCGACATCAAGGATCGCCTCGAAGACGTCGATACGCTGGGCGGCCTGATCTTCTCCGCGCTCGGCCGCATCCCGGCCCGCGGCGAGGTGGTCCAGGCGCTGCCCGGCTTCGAGTTCCACATCCTCGATGCTGATCCCCGCCGCATCAAGCGTGTTCGCGTCGCCCGCAAGCGGGCCGGTGCGCGCCGTCGCTCGACCACGAAGGGGGATGTCGAAATCCGCCCCGACGGCGACGTCGATGCCAAGGCGCCCAAGGCCGTGGCTCCCACGCAGAGCGAGCCCGCACCCAAGGCGCGGACGCGGACCAAGGCACCGGCAAAGCCTCGCGCGCCCAAAGCTGCAGCAGTGCCGAGCGAACCAGTCGTCGAACCAGCCGCCGAGCCGGTTGTCGACGTGAGCGAGACGCCGCTAGAGAGCGCCGACCGGCCATCGTCCTGACGGTCGGAGCCTCCAGCACCGAAAGCCGCGACACGGCCCCTGTTTTTTGGAAGACTGCCCGCGTTTGATTCGCGGTCAAGAGGGGTGGACATGCAGGCTTTGGCAGCGAGGATCTTGCTGCTGTGGGGCGTGAGACGAGCAGGTCTCGCAGTTCTCGCAGGAGCGATCGGGGCGCTTGCCCTTCCGCCATTCGACATCTTCGCCTCGATGTTCGTCTCGTTCACACTGCTCGTCTGGCTTCTGGACGGGGCAACGGGCGATGCCGAAACGGGCAGGGCAGGGCTCTCCTCATCCTTCTGGACGGGTTGGTTCTTCGGTTTCGGCTATTTCGTCAGCGGTCTCTGGTGGCTCGGCAATGCTCTTCTGCTCGAGGCGGATGAATTTGCCTGGGCAATCCCGCTCGCCGTGCTCGGGCTCCCCGCCGTGCTCGCGATCTTTTACGGGCTGGCCACCATGCTGGCGCGGCAGGTATGGTCCGATGGCATGGGTCGCATAGCTGCCCTTGCGGTGGCCTTTGGCCTCGTCGAATGGCTGCGCAGTTTCATCGCGACCGGATTTCCCTGGAATGCAATCGGCTATGCCGCAATGCCCGTGCCGCTGATGATGCAGTCAAGTTATCTGCTCGGCATCCTCGCGATCACACCCCTCGCAGTCTATGTCTTTTCCGCACCCGCGCTTCTCGGCACGCGCCGCGGTGCCTGGCCAGGCCTGCTGCTTGCCGCTCTGCTGCTCTCCGCCCATTTCGGCTACGGTGGCTATCGTCTCTACGTCGCTCCGCCGATGGAAGCGGACAAGACGCTGACGGTCCGCCTCGTGCAGCCGGCGATCGATCAGTCGCAGAAGATGGAGAATACTGATCGCATCGGAGTTTTTGAAAAGCACCTGAGCCTGAGCGCCGCAGCGCCGGAAGACGGTAAACCACGACCCGACGTGATCATCTGGCCTGAAACCTCCGTCCCCTTCATCCTCACCGAAAACCCGGATGCCCTCGTCCGTATCGGCGACGTGCTCCAGGAAGGTCAGGTTCTGTTGACCGGCGCCGTCCGGGCGGAGGAGCGGGGCGCTGGCCAGCCGCCGCTTTACTACAATTCGGTCTACATGATCGATGACAAGGGCCAGATCCTCGGCGCGAGCGACAAGATACATCTGACGCCCTTCGGTGAGTACGTCCCCTTCGAGGACATTCTGCGCCGCTTCGGTATCGAGGAACTGATCAGCCTGCCCGGTGGCTTCACCGCTGCGGCCAGCCGGGCGCCGTTGAAATTGCCATCCGGCATCGGGTTCTATCCACTGATCTGCTACGAGGCGATCTTTCCCGCAGAAATCGCGCCTGACCTTGCCGGCGCAAATGCAATCCTGAACGTGACGAACGACGCCTGGTTCGGTTCGACACCAGGTCCCTATCAGCATTTTCTTCAGGCAAGGCTGCGCGCCGTCGAGACGGGCCTGCCGCTGATCCGGGTGGCAAGCAACGGCATTTCGGCAGTCGTGGACCCTTATGGACGTGTGATCGATGGTTTGGCGCTGAACGCGTCGGGGGCTGTGGATGCAACCCTTGATGTCAGCTCCGATCCGAAACGTAACATTCAATCCCACCTGCTAAACTTCTGGTTGGTGATTGCCGCAATGGCCGTGATTGCCCTGTTTTCTAGTCTGGGTTTTATTAGGCGGACGAATTGACCAAAAACCCCTAAAATTGCATAGTGGAACAGACCGGTAATCTATAAGTATGCTGAAAGATCAGCGATCACGAGTACAACGTATCGTTATGGTTTCGTGGACGCCGGGTTCTGGTCGGAACGCCAACAATTTGTCAGGACGACTTTCATGATCGAGAACAAGAAGAAGCCGAACCCGATTGACATCCATGTCGGGAGCCGGATCAGGCTCCGCCGCACGATGCTTGGCATGAGCCAGGAAAAGCTGGGCGAAAGCCTCGGAATCACCTTCCAGCAGATCCAGAAATACGAAAAGGGCACCAACCGGGTCGGCGCCAGCCGCCTTCAGAACATTTCCAACATTCTGACGGTTCCGGTTTCCTTCTTTTTCGAGGATGCCCCGGGCGACCAGCCTTCCAATGCGACCGGGATGGCAGAAGCATCGAGCTCCAACTACGTCGTCGACTTCCTGTCTTCCTCGGAAGGTCTCCAGCTGAACCGTGCCTTTGTCAAGATTGGCGACGCCAAGGTGCGCCGCAAGATCGTCGATCTCGTCAAGGCATTGGCGGCAGAGGCGGACAGCGAGTAAGCGAGCCACGTCCTGTTCAAAGAGAGCGGCCGTCGGGCCGCTTTTTTTATGCGCGGAAAGGAAAATTCTACTCACATAAAGATATATTTATGTGGTTGTGTCCTTGTCATCGCCGCTGGAACTGAGTAACGATGCCGCCATCCATACTTTGAGGGGAATCCCGATGCGCGCAAACTACCTTTTCACCAGCGAATCCGTTTCCGAAGGTCACCCGGACAAGGTTTGTGACCGAATTTCCGATGAAATCGTCGACCTGGTATACCGGGAAGCGGCCAAGACCGGTGTTGATCCCTGGACTGTGCGCATTGCCTGCGAAACCCTTGCCACCACCAACCGCGTCGTCATTGCCGGCGAAGTCCGCCTTCCGCCGAGCCTGATGAAGACCGACAAGAACGGCAACGAGGTCATCAATCCGGCCAAGTTCAAGTCCGCCGCCCGCAAGGCGATCCGTGACATCGGCTACGAGCAGGACGGCTTCCACTGGAAGACGGCCAAGATCGACGTTCTCCTGCACTCGCAGTCCGCTCATATCGCACAGGGTGTCGACAAGGCTGCTGATAGCTCCAACAGCGAAGGCGCCGGCGACCAGGGCATCATGTTCGGTTACGCCTGCAAGGAAACGCCGGACCTGATGCCGGCACCCATCTACTATTCGCACAAGATTCTGCAGACGCTCTCCACCGCCCGCAAGAAGGGCGAAGGCGACGTCGGCAAGCTCGGCCCCGATGCCAAGAGCCAAGTCACCGTCCGTTACGTCGACGGCAAGCCGGCCGAAGCAACTTCCATCGTACTCTCCACCCAGCATCTCGACGAGAACTGGGATTCCAAAAAGGTTCGCCAGGTCGTCGAACCCTTCATTCGCGAAGCTCTGGGCGAACTCAAGATCGCTGACGATTGCGCCTGGTATATCAACCCGACCGGCAAGTTCGTCATCGGCGGTCCCGATGGTGACGCCGGCCTGACCGGCCGCAAGATCATCGTCGACACCTATGGCGGTGCTGCCCCCCATGGTGGCGGCGCTTTCTCCGGCAAGGACACGACCAAGGTCGACCGTTCGGCAGCTTACGCCGCCCGCTATCTCGCCAAGAACGTCGTTGCCGCCGGTCTCGCCGACCGCTGCACGATCCAGATTTCCTATGCCATCGGCATTGCCCAGCCGCTGTCGATCTATGTCGACCTGCATGAAACCGGCAAGGTCACCGAGGACGAGGTGGAAGCCGGCATCCGCAAGGTGATGGACTTGTCCCCGTCGGGCATTCGCCGCCATCTTGACCTCAACAAGCCCATCTATGCTAAGACGTCGGCCTACGGCCATTTCGGCCGCAAGGCTGGCCGCGACGGTTCCTTCTCCTGGGAGAAGCTGGACCTGGTCAAGCCGCTCAAGGATGCGATCAAGGCTTGATCTGAATGACGGAACAGGAACGCAGGACGAGATCGACCGAAGCCTTCTTCGGTCGACGCAAGGGAAAGCCATTGCGCGACCAGCAGGTCGGGCGGATGGAAACCATCCTGCCGGAGCTGAAGGTCGACCTGGCATCTCCGGTGCCAGCCGACCTCAAATCGCTGTTTCCTCTGCCTGTCGACAAGATCCGTCTCGAAATCGGTTTTGGGGGCGGCGAGCATCTCGTTCACCGCGCCCGCACCAATCCGACCACCGGCTTCATCGGCGTCGAACCCTTCATCAATTCCATGGCAAAGCTGCTGGCGGTCGTCGAGGCCGAGGGACTGCAAAACATCCGCGTCTATGATGACGATGCCACGCAGCTGCTCGATTGGTTGCCGGAAGGCCAGATCGACCAGATCGATCTTTTCTATGCCGATCCATGGCCGAAGAAGCGCCACTGGAAGCGCCGTTTCGTCTCGCAGGTGAACCTTGAGCGCTTCCATAAGGTGCTGAAACCGCAAGGCACCTTCTGCTTCGCCTCCGACATCGACACTTATGTCAACTGGACGCTGCAGCACTGCCGCGATCATGGTGGGTTCGAATGGACGGCCCGCAATGCCAGCGACTGGCTGACGCCCTATGACGGCTGGCCGGGAACGCGCTACGAAGCCAAGGCTCGCCGTGAGGGCCGATCCTCGGCCTATCTCACCTTCCACAAGCGCTGATTCGCGAGCGCCGTCGCCGCGAACTGGCCAGAGCACAAATTCAGTGCAGCGATACGGTTTTCAGATCGTCTTCGGCGGCCTTGAAGAAGGTGCTGGAGCGATTGTCCGTGAGGAGAATGGGTGTGCCATCGGCGGCGAACAAAGCCCAAAGGTCCAGTGTAGGATCAATTTCCGGAGCTTCCGGGAAGCAGCGGGAAACTTCGGCCGACTTCATCTTCCGGATATAGCCCACTTCGCCGGCGCCCAGATGGGCGAACTCAGACTTGGTCAGGTGGGACGAGGCTTCTTTCAGTAACATTCCGATCCTCCGCGAATGAGGGAGAGGCGGCCGAACATTGCCGCAAGTCTCATTCTGCGGTGGAGATGTTAATTTTCCTTACCAGATGCACGGGATCGTGCCTTTCAATGTCGACCGACAAAAGCCCGTTCCTCAACGACGCCCCGGTTACTTCCATCCCATCCTCGATCGCAAAGACGCGCTGGAATTGCCGGGAGGCGATGCCTCGAAACAGATAGTCTACCTCCTCGCGGTCCACCTGCTTGCCACAGATGATCAACTGGTTCGCCTCGATGCTGACGTCGAGTTCGTTTTCGTCGAACCCCGCCACGGCGAGTGTCACGCGCAGCCGCTCCACCCCCATCCGCGGGGCGAGGCGTTCGATGTCGTAGGGCGGGTAGCCGTCACTACCCCGAGGCCGCCGCAATGCGCCGCCATCGGCCGTGTCGAAGGTGATGAGGAAGGCTTCCGTCGGCAGTCTGGTGCGCGTCATTTCATTCCTTGTTCAGCCCGGCAGGGGCTGTTGGCCAGTCATACTGAATATGGGAAATCACATCCCGCCCGACAAGCACTCTCTTGCTTGACAAATGCAAGGCTGCGCTCCAAGCCTCAGGCTTTCGACCTTAGGATGCCCAATGACCGAACCCCGCAAGATCATCATCGACACCGACCCCGGTCAGGACGATGCAGCTGCCCTCATGCTTGCCTTCGCCAGCCCGGATGAAATCGAACTCCTCGGCATCACGACAGTCGCTGGCAATGTTCCCCTGCGGATGACCAGCCGCAATGCCCGCATCGTCTGCGAACTCTGCGGCGAGACAGGCCGGCGCGTCTTCGAAGGCGCGGATCGCCCCATGGTGCGCCCGCTCGTCACCGCAGAACACGTACACGGCAAGACCGGCCTTGACGGCGCCGTCCTTCCGGAACCGACCATGATCGTGGAGACCCAGCACGCCGTTGATTTCATCATCGATACGCTGCGCAACGAACCGGCCGGCTCCGTCACGCTCTGCACACTCGGCCCGCTGACCAACATCGGTCTTGCGCTTGAAAAGGCGCCCGATGTCGCGCCCCGCGTCAAGGAACTGGTGATGATGGGCGGCGGCTTCTTCGAGGGCGGCAACATCACGCCGGCTGCCGAATTCAACATCTATGTTGATCCCCATGCTGCCGCTGCCGTCTTCGCTTCGGGCATTCCCCTCGTCGTGATGCCGCTTGATGTCACGCACCAGTTGATGACCACCAAGGCGCGCGTCGCGAGGATCGCCGCCATCGGCACCAGGCCGGCGAAAATAATGGCGCAGTGGCTGGAATTCTTCGAACGCTTCGATGAGGCGAAATACGGTTCCGATGGCGGTCCGCTCCATGATCCGACCGTCGTCGCGTACCTCCTGAAGCCGGAGCTGTTCAGCGGACGTCATTGCAACGTCGAGATTGAGGTGCAGTCGGAACTGACGGTTGGCATGACGGTCGTCGATTGGTGGGGCGTCTCCGGCCGCACGCCGAACGCAACCGTCATGCGCAATGTCGATGCCGACGGTTTCTTCGACCTCCTGGTCGAGCGGTTTTCGCGCCTCCAATAAACGAGAAGGGCCGCTGCATCTGCAGCGGCCCTCTATGTCTGCAATCTGTTCTCGGCTCAGAATTCTTCCCAGCTGTCGGCGCCGCCTGAGGCCCCGCCTGCCGCCGCCACCTTCCGCGGCGCCGGCGTGTAGACTGGCGCGCGGGGAGCCGCGGCCTGTGGCGTGTAGGAACCGCGCATGCTTTCCGCTGTGGCTCTGAGGATAGCAGCCGGAGCGACCGCACCACCCACCTGAAACTTCGCCACAAGCCCGCGCAACGTGTCGGATTCGTTGCGCAGCGCCATGCTGGCGGCCGTCGTTTCTTCGACCATGGCCGCGTTCTGCTGCGTCACCTGGTCCATCTGGTTGACGGCGGCATTGACCTCCTTGAGGCCCGATGCCTGTTCGCTGGCCGAAGCCGAGATCTGCCGGATCAGGCCGTTGATCTGCATGACCTGCTGGGAGATCTTTTCGAGCGTCTGCCCCGCTTCACCGACCAGCTCCACCCCGTCCTTGACCTGTGCGGCCGAGGCGTTGATCAGAGCCTTGATTTCCTTGGCAGCGGTGGCCGATCGCTGCGCCAGTTCACGCACTTCCTGCGCCACGACCGCAAAACCCTTGCCGGCTTCCCCGGCACGCGCCGCCTCGACGCCCGCATTGAGTGCCAGAAGGTTGGTCTGGAAGGCGATTTCGTCGATCACGCCGATGATGCGCGAGATCTCCTGCGACGACTGTTCGATGCCGTGCATGGAAGCAACTGCCTTCTGTACGACTTCGCCGGACTTCTCGGCATCCTTGACGGCGACCGAGACGGTGTTGGCGGCAGTACCCGCGTTTTCGGCGCTGGAATGGACCTGCTCTGTGAGTTCGTTGAGGGCTGCAGCCGTCTCCTCCAGGCTGGCGGCCTGCTGCTCGGTGCGCTTGGAGAGGTCGGCGGCACTTTCGGAAATTTCGCTCGTCCCGGCGGCAATATTGACGACGCTGCCGTTGACCGACGCGATTGCCTGTTCGAGGCTCGCCACTGCTTCATTGAAGTCCCGCTTCAGCGCCCCGTATTCGCCGGGGAAGTCCTCGGCAATCCGATGGGCCAGATTGCCCTGCGAAAGCTGGGCGAGACCACTGCCGAGCGCGGTGACCACATGCTGCTGCACCGAGGCCGAGGCATTGCGATCCTCTTCGTTGCGCCGGCGTTCGCCTTCGGCTGCCTTTCGCTGTGTCTCGGCTTCTGCTGCCAGCATGTGGCTTTCGGCCAGCTTGTGACGGAAGCCGTTGAGCGCCTTGGCGACGAGGCCGATTTCGTCCTCGCGATGCTGGTTCGAGATGTCGCTTTCATAATCGCCCTTCGTCATGCGCTCGACATCGCCGACGAGACCATGCAACGGGCGCTGTGCGAGAGAACGAACGGCGAGGAGCAGCGTCAGCATCACGGCAGCGAGCACGATCAGGCCGCCGACGATCATCATCATTGTCTGCGCCTCGATCGCGGCATTGATCGCCGCATGCGGAATGTCGATGATGACAGCCCAGGTCGCGTTCACGCCCGGAACGGCAAAAGGATAAAGCAGGCGGTCGAAGCCTTCGCCGCTTGCGTTGACGAGGTTCGGGACCAGGCCGCCGGTTCCGTTCGATAGCGAAGCCTTGAGCGCGTCCGCCCCTTCGGCTTCATAGGTCTTCATCACGAGGTCGTCTGTCGGGGCCACGAGCCACTGCGCGCCCTGCGCCACGAGCATCACGCGGCCGGTTTCGAAGGGCTTCAACGCCTTCAGCTTGTCGGACAGCGACAGAAGTGACATGTCTACGCCCGTGACGCCGATCAGCTTGCCGCCGGAGAAGACGGGAAAAGCGATGGAACTCATGGTCGTCGGAACGTCGGTTCCCTCGGCCATGTAAGGAGCCGTGATCGCGCCCTTGCCGCTCTTGGCCGCCAGCGCATACCACTCGGCCGGATAATCCGCGCGGAAGGTAGAGAACTGGACCTCGCCGTTGCGGTTCTTCGACCAGTAAGGGGTGAAGTAGCCTTCGTCATTGGCCGAAAGGTCGAGCTTGCCCTTGATTTCGTCTTTCTGCCCGTCGATGGCGAGAGGTTCTTCCGCCATCCAGCTGCCGAAAGCGAACGGGTTCTGTTCGAGATTTGCCTTCAGGATATTGGTGATGCCGAGCCGGTCGAGCGACTTGCCCTCATGCCCGCGACCGATGACGCCGGACATGGTGCGCGCGGCACTGGCAAGTTCGCCGATGTCACCGGCGATTTCACGCGCGATGGATTTGGCCTCGGCGTCCGCCTGGTCCATGGTCAGGGAGTGAACCCGGTCACGGGTCTGCGAGATCAGAACGAGATTGGAGAGAATGAGCACGAGGCCGATGGCAATGCCAGTGACAACGAGAAGCTTGGCTGCAATCGAACGGTTGAAGAAGGCGAACATGGAGGCCTCGAGGACTGAGGATCAGGACGCAGGGGCATTCGTTCCGCACTTTCATGGCGCGGCCGGGCGCGCTTCACGCACCCCGATCGCGACCGATGCTATGTTCCATTGCTTAACGGGCAATAAATCAGACTTGTCAGCTCTGTTTCAGATCAGAGCGAGGCGGAAACCTCATCGGACACAGGGATCGACGGCTGCGCCCCGGGTTTGAGGCAGGCGAGCGATCCGGCAACCGCCGCGCGACGTATCGCCTCGCTGAGCATCAGTCCGGAATCGAGGCTGGCTGCCAGATACCCGCAGAAGGTGTCGCCGGCGCCGACGGTATCGATCGGTTCGATCTTCAGCCCCTTCGTCCGATGCAGGCGGCCCCCCTCCGCAGCAACGACGCCTTCGGCGCCGAGCGTGATGATCAGGATCTGCCCGGTCTCGGTGTGCATCTGAAGCAGCATTTGTTCGCGCTGGTCGGCGGTAAGCGCCTCGCGCCCCACCAGAAGTTCAAATTCGGTCTCGTTGGCGATGACAATGTCTGCCAGTTTCGCGAGATCGGCAGCCTCGGCAATCAGCGGCGCCGTATTGAGCACGGTGCGCACGCCCTGCGCCTTGGCAGCCTCGAGTGCTGCCTTCACCGATGCGGCGGGCACTTCAAGCTGCAGCATCAGGATGTCACCCGGTTTGCTGCCCGAAACCGCTTCGGCTGCTTGGCCGGGGCTGAGGGTGCCGTTGGCGCCAGGCACCACCGCGATCATGTTCTCCCCGTCGCCACCGACGAGAATGAGCGCTGTACCGGTGGGGCCATCCACGCGCGCGACGCCGGAAAGGTCCGTTTCCGCCTTTTCCAGCAGGTCGAGCGCGGGTGCCGCGAACTCGTCACGCCCAACCGCCCCCACCATGCGCACGGACGCGCCGGCGCGCTTGGCGGCCAGCGCCTGGTTCGCGCCCTTGCCGCCGGCTGCCGTTGCAAATCCGGTTCCCGAAACTGTCTCGCCCGGCTTCGGGAGGCGCGGCGTGGTGGCGACGAGGTCCATGTTGATGGAGCCGAAGACGGTGATCATGAGCGAGGTGCCTCCCTAAGGCAATTCCAGCAAAAGCGGTAACCGGTTTTGCCTCCGGAATGGCATGAAACCAGCGGGACAGAGCATTGAAGGCGACGACGTTTCGTCGGAATGCTCTGCCGTCTTTTTTCTCTTTTGGACCAGCCCCTCAGTCTTCGTCAACAACCCTGAGCTTGAGCATGCTGGTGCGGCTCTCCACCGCCCGCGCGGGGACATCTTCGCCATCCTCGCGTCCGCCCGGCGTCTCGAACTCCATGGCTTCGATCTTGGCGCCGCGCTTGGCCAGCTTGTCCGAGGAGGTGATGATCATCTCCACGTCCTTCTGGGCCGCCAGAAAATGGCTTTGCAGTTTCCGCGTGCGATCGTCCAGGCGGCTCAGATCCTCCATCAGGCGGATCACCTCGCCTTGGATCAGGTGTGCCTGCTCGCGCATGCGCTGGTCCTTCAGAACGGCCTGGATCACCTGGATGGACAGCATCAGAAGCGACGGCGAGACGATGACGACCTTCTGCCGGTGCGCCTTCTGCACGACACCCTCGAAATTCTCGTGGATCTCGGCAAAGATCGATTCCGACGGCACGAACAGAAAGGCCATGTCCTGGGTCTCGCCCGCGATCAGGTATTTCTCCGAAATGTCCCGGATGTGTACCTCCATGTCGCGCTTGAACTGCTGGGAAGCCGCCTTCTTCTGCTCGGGGCTTTCTGTTTCCCGGATCACGTTCCAGGCTTCGAGCGGGAACTTTGCATCCACCACCAGCGGCGGAGAATCATTCGGCATGCGGATGGTGCAGTCGGGGCGCGACCCGTTCGACAGTGTCGTCTGGAAGGCATAGGCCCCCATGGGCAAGCCGTCGGCGACGATCGTCTCCATTCGCGATTGCCCGAAGGCGCCGCGCGTCTGTTTGTTGGACAGGATCGCCTGCAGGCCGACGACGTCCTTGGCCAGCGACTGGATGTTGTTCTGTGCAGCGTCGATCACTGCGAGCCGCTCCTGCAGGGTCCGCAGATTGTCATGGGTCGACTTGGTCTGTTCGGTGATCGTCGCGCCGATCCGGTGCGTCATGCCGTCGAGTCGCTGGCTGATTGTCTGGTTCAGTTCAGTCTGACGGCTGCCGAAGACTTCGGCCATGGTCGCAAGCCGACCCTGCATTTCGGCCTGCGCCTTCAGGAGTTCTGCGAGCCGCGCCTCCGCTGTCTCGTCCCGCCGGGCCATCTCCTCCACTTGTCTTGCTCTGGCAGATGCCGCACGCGTCAAGAGCAGGACGAGTGCGATAATGGGAACGAGCACGACCGCTGCGGCGAGCGCCAGCAGGAAGGTGGGCGAGAGGGTGACTGAGCCGATGGTCACCGCCGGAATGTCCTGGATGTTCATACGCTGACAATAGCTGATTCGGAGGAGGCTGACAGATCAAAGAGTGAACATGCGAAGCGCGTAGTGTCCGGAGCCATATGCCGGCGTATCTTTTTTCCAGCCGAAACTGACAAAGCGCAAGCCAGGGGGAGGGAGCGCGCCCCGAAACACCGTGTTCGATCGTGTCGGCGAAAAACGGCGCCGCTGACGCAACCAAAGATTTACCATTTGGGTGCCTCCTTCCCGCCTTTCCATCAGCATCATCTGATGTTTCCCTGGGTTGTAAAAGAGTGAGTGTGCCATGTCGCGTGCCGACAATTCCGATCTGAAGAACCGTCTTCGTTTTCTCGGGCTTGATGACCAGGGTCGAGAGACCCTGCGTCGCCTCGGGCCACTGATCCGCCGGAACATCGGCGGCGCACTCGACATCTTCTATGACAAGGTGCGCAAAGTACCGGAAACGGCGGCCTTCTTCCGTAGCGAAGATCACATCAAGGGTGCCAAGAAGCGTCAGGAAGAACATTGGGGCATCGTCGGAACGGCCGAATACACCGACAGTTATGTTGAAGGCGTCACCAGGGTCGGAGAGGCACATGCCCGCATCGGGCTGGAGCCTCGCTGGTACATCGGCGGCTATGCGCTGGTCCTGGAACAGCTGGTCCATGCGGTGGTCCGCGAGCGCTGGCCGAGCCGCTTCGGCCGCCAGAATTCCGCGCAGCTTGCCGACGAGATCTCAGTGGTGGTCAAGGCCGCCCTGCTCGACATGGACTATTCAATCTCCGTCTATCTGGACATCCTCGCCGAACAGCGCCAGGCCGCTGAGCATGCCCGCCTCACGACCGAGGCAGAACAGGCGACCGCACTTGCAGCCCTCCGCGCTGTGCTCGCCAAGCTGTCCGCGGGTGATCTCGATGCCCGACTTCCGGCCGACCTGCCGGACAATTTTGTCCAGATGGCGAGCGACTACAACGCCTCCATCGATGCTCTGCGCTCGACTGTTGTGACGGTCCGCCAGTCGGCCGACGAGATCTTCAAGTCGACCGCTGCCATCTTCGATGCCACCGACGATCTCGCGCAGCGCACCGAGCAACAGGCCGCAGGCCTCGAAGAGAGCACGGCGGCACTGCACGAACTCACCCAGAACGTCACCCTGACGGCCGACGGCGCCAAGGAAGCATCACAGGTGGTCGGCGTCGCTCTGTCGGAAGCCCGTGTGTCCGAAGAGGTCGTCGGCCGCGCGGTCAGTGCCATGGGTGCCATTGAGAAGTCTTCGGACGAGATCTCGAAGATCATCGGCGTTATTGACGAGATCGCCTTCCAGACGAACCTCCTGGCCCTCAATGCCGGCGTCGAGGCCGCTCGCGCCGGAGAGGCCGGCCGTGGTTTCGCCGTCGTCGCCCAGGAAGTGCGCGAACTCGCCCAGCGCTGCGCCAATGCCGCCCGCGAGATCAAGAACCTCATTTCGCAAAGCTCCACGCAGGTCGAGGCAGGTGTCGACCTCGTCAACAATGCCGGCGAAGCACTCGGCAAGATCATCGTCCGCATCGGCGAAATCAACGATATCGTCGCCAAGATCGCCCTGGCTGCAGCCGACCAGTCCGGCGGCCTGCGTGAGGTCAACACCTCGGTCGCCTCGATGGACCAGATCACCCAGCGCAATGCCGCAATGGTCGAGGAAAGTTCGGCCCAGACAGCCACTCTCCAGGAGGAGGCGGGCCGTCTGGTCCAGGCGCTTCAGGGCTTCAAGACATCAGGAGCCTGGTCGCAAAACGCAAGCCAGTCTGCTGCCGGCGGTTTTCGCCGGGCTGGCTGACGACACGAACCCGATGGCGAGTTTCCAGGGAATTCGCCATCGGGCATTTAGAATCTGTTCAGCAAACCGTGACAGTTCTTTTTGTAACCAGTCAATCCCGAGAGCCCGCATCGCATCATGACCACCAAAGCCCAGAACGACCTGTCAGAACGCCTTGAATTCCTTGAGATCGACCAGAAGGCACGCAGCACGCTCGCCGAGCTGCGTCCTTCGATCAAGGAGATCATGGGCGGCGCGCTCGACAAGTTCTACGCCAAGGTGACGAAGACCGGAAAGATCGCCGGACACTTCCGCGACGGCGCCCATATGAATGGCGCGAAGTCTGCCCAGATCGGGCATTGGGACAAGGTAGCAAGCGGTCAGTTCGATGAAAACTACGTGCGAGGCGTCACCGCCGTCGGCAAGGCCCATGCCCGCATCGGGCTGGAGCCACGCTGGTATATCGGTGGCTATTCCATGCTGGTCGGCGAGCTTCTCTCCGGCATTCTCGTTAAGCACTGGCCCTTTCCTTTCGGCAGGCAACATGCAGTCTCGCTGGGTGAAAAGCTTCGTTCTGTGGTCAAGGCCGCCATGCTCGACATGGATTATGCGATCTCGGTCTATCTGGAAGAGCTCGATGCCAGGCGTCGCGCTCTGGAGGAGGAGCGCGCCCGTTTCGAGGCCGATCAGGCCATCGCCATGGAGCATCTTCGCCGCGGCCTGGAAGCGCTGGCCCAGGGAGATTTCGAAGCCCGCATGACGACGGACCTGCCTGACAATTTCAAGGAAATGGCTGGCCATTACAACGAAACCGTCGATCGCCTGAATACATCCTTCGCCGCAATCCGCCGCGCCTCGGAAGGCATCCTCACCGGCACGGACGCGATCGCCCACGCGTCCGATGAACTCGCCAGCCGCACCACTCGTCAGGCGAGCGGGGTCCAGCAGAGTTCGACGGCCCTCCAGCAGCTCTCCGTCAGCGTCAGCCAGACGGCCGCCAATGCCGAGCGCGCTTCGCACGCCGTGCGCGACACGCAACAGCAGGCGAAGACCTCGGGCACTGTGGTCTCGCAAGCCGTTTCCGCCATGGATGCCATTGAAAAGTCTTCGACCGAGATCTCCAAGATCATCGGCGTCATCGACGAAATTGCCTTCCAGACCAACCTTCTCGCGCTGAATGCGGGCGTCGAGGCCGCGCGTGCCGGGGATGCCGGCAAGGGCTTCGCGGTGGTCGCGCAGGAAGTGCGCCAGCTTGCCCAGCGTTCGGCCGATGCAGCCAAGGAAATCAAGCAATTGATCTCCCAGAGCTCAACGCAGGTCAAGGAAGGCGTCGGTCTGGTCACCGGCACGGGCGAGGTGCTGGGTGACATCATTACCCGGATCGATGAGATCGACACCTTCGTCTCCGACATCGCCGCTGCCGCCAAGGACCAGGCGATTGGCCTGAACGAAGTGAACCAGGCGACCCGCAACATGGATCTCCTCACGCACGAGAACAGTGGCATGGTCGATCGCACTTCGGACGAGACGCGCCGCCTGCGTAGCGAGGTCGCAGCCCTCGTCGAGCAGCTCTCGAAGATCCGCACCCGTGTTGACGAGGCGGGATCGCCGACCCGCCGGGCACCCGACCGCCGCGCCGCCTGACAGGACAGGAAACGGCAAAACGGCAGCGTTTTTTCCGTTTCCTCCGCCTGGAACTTGCGCTAATGGAGGCCATGACCATCAAGCCTCTCATCATCCTGCCCGATCCTCTGCTGCGTCAGGTATCCGCGCCCATCGAGCGCGTTGATGCCGAGCTTGAGCAGTTGATCGACGACATGCTCGAAACAATGTACGAGGCCCCCGGCATTGGCCTGGCGGCAATTCAGGTCGGCGTGCCGCGCCGGCTCCTCGTCATTGACCTCGCCAAGGAGGGCGAAGAGCCCGCGCCCCTTATTTACATCAATCCGGAGATCCTCAAGAGCTCCGACGAGCGCTCGGTTTACGAGGAAGGCTGCCTGTCGATCCCGGATTATTATGCCGAAGTCGAGCGTCCGGCATCGATCACGGTCAAATCGCTCGGCCGTGACGGCAAGGAAACGGTGACCGAGGCCGACGGCCTTCTCGCCACTTGCCTTCAGCACGAGATCGACCATTTGAACGGCGTGCTCTTCATCGATCACATCTCCCGCCTCAAGCGCGAGATGGTGATCAAGAGGTTCACCAAGGCCGCCCGTCAGAAGATCTGATCCCGGCCGTCGTTTAACCCGCGCGTGAAGGCAGACACGATGGCACTTCGCATCATATTCATGGGCACGCCGGACTTTTCCGTCGCGACCCTGAAGGCGCTGCATGCGGCAGGCCATCAGATTGTCATGGCCTATTCGCAGCCACCGCGTCCCGGTGGCCGCCGTGGCCTCGATCTGCAGAAGTCGCCCGTGCATGTCGCCGCAGAAGACCTCGGCATCAATGTCCGCCATCCGCTGAATTTCCGCGACCCCGCCGATCGCGAAGCTTTCGCTGCCCTGCAAGCCGATGTCGCCGTCGTCGTGGCATACGGCCTGCTGCTGCCTGAAGCCGTTCTCACCGGCACGCGTCTCGGCGCCTATAACGGTCATGCCTCGCTTTTGCCGCGCTGGCGTGGGGCAGCCCCCATCCAGCGCGCCATCATGGCCGGCGATGCCGAGACGGGCATGATGGTGATGAAGATGGACAAGGGCCTCGACACAGGCCCCGTGGCGCTTACCCGCAAGGTGATGATCGGCCCCGACGTGACCGCCGGCGAGTTGCACGATGCCTTGAGCGTCGTCGGCGCCGAAGCCATGGTCGAGGCGATGGCCCGGCTCGAAGCCGGCACGCTCGAAACGGTCGCGCAAGTCGAGGAGGGTGTGCTCTACGCCGCCAAGATCGACAAGGCCGAAACCCGCGTTGATTTTACCCGGCCGGCAGTCGAGGTGCACAACCACATTCGCGGACTTTCGCCCTTTCCGGGTGCCTGGACCGAAATGGATGTCAACGGCAAACCCGAACGCGTCAAGCTCATCGCGTCGCATCTTGCTGAAAGGGATGGAGCATTGGCTGCTCCCGGTACGGCGCTCGACGACCGCCTGACGATCGCCTGCGGCACGGGCGCCGTCAGCCTCGTGCGCCTGCAGAAGGCCGGCGGCAAGGCACTGAAGGCCGAAGATTTCGTGCGTGGCACGCCTCTGCCCAAGGGCACGGTGATCGCCTGATGCCCCGCTTTCGGATGACTGTCGAATATGATGGCTCGGCCTATGTCGGCTGGCAGCGTCAGGAAAACGGTCATTCCGTCCAGGCGGCCCTGGAAAAGGCGATCCTGTCGCTCACCAGCGAGACGGTCGTCATTCGCGGCGCCGGCCGCACCGATTCCGGCGTTCATGCCATGGGCCAGGTGGTCCATGCTGATCTTGCGCGTGATTGGGTGCCGCACAAACTCCGCAACGCGCTCAATGCGCATCTGGCGATGGCGTCCGAGCAGGTCGCCGTGCTCGATGTGAAGGCCGTGTCTGACGATTTCGATGCGCGCTTCTCGGCGCTGCGCCGTCACTATCTCTACCGCATCATTACCCGACCGGCGCGGCTCGCGCTCGAGGACAAGCGCGCCTGGTGGGTGCCGAAGCTGCTCGATCACGAGGCGATGCACGCGGCTGCCCAGCAGCTCATCGGCCATCACGACTTCACCACCTTCCGCTCAGCCCATTGCCAGGCGAAAAGCCCTGTCAAGACGCTCGATCGCCTGGACGTCACGCGCTCAGGCGAACTCATCGAGATCCGCGCCACGGCCCAGAGTTTCCTGCACAACCAGATTCGCTCGTTTGCTGGTACGCTGAAACTGGCGGGTGAAGGCAAGATGACGCCTTCAGATGTCCGGGCAGCCCTCGATGCCCGCGACCGGTCGGCCTGTGGACCAGTGGCGCCGCCGGAAGGGCTCTTCTTCATGGCCGTGGATTATCCCGACGACGAGCCGGCAGAACGCTGAGGCGCGCTCAGCCCGGATAGACGCCGAGATAGCGTTCCAGCACCTCTGCGATGATCATCGAGGGGATCAGCAGCACCATGATGACGGTCGACACCATCAGCAGCTGATCGCCCACGATCATCCGCATGATACGGAACAGCACGGCGATCAGTGTGATCATCAGAAGAAGCCACAGGAAGGCGACGACTCCGGAAAGCGCCGGCACGAACATCATCAACAAAACCAGCAGGCCGTACGAGTAGGAAACCGGCAAGGCGAGCCAGTTGGTCACCACCACCATCGATGCGTATTTCTCGCCGATCCCGATCATCCAGCAGAGAATGCCCAGCAGAATTAGCGGAAACAGCCAGTTCGACGCCTCGACCAGCGCGAGCCGGAAGAAGAAGACGGCACCCGGTCCAGTATCCTCGGGAAGGCCTTGGAGATAGAGCAGACGCCACCAGGCGAAGGAGATCAGGATCGCCGGCAGTGCCCAGAGGATGGCCCAGAAAGAACGCACGGCGCCGCGGTCGGTGAGGTCGAGATAGGAAAAGCCTGATGGATCCTGCTTGAACAGCAGCCAGAGGCCCCTGAGATAGAACTCGACCTCTTTAAGCGTCGGCATGGGCAAACCACTGTTCGATGAAGGTCTGGTAGATCACGGTCAGGGTTTCCAGATCCGACACGGCGACCCTTTCGTCGACCATGTGCATGGTCTGGCCCACGAGGCCGAATTCGACCACCGGGCAATAATCCTTGATGAAACGCGCATCCGAGGTGCCACCCGTGGTCGAGAGCTTGGGTGTCTTGCCGGTGACCGTCTCGATCGCACCCGACAGCGAGGCGATCAGCGCATTGTTGCACGTCAGGAAAACGTGGCTCGGACGCTCCGACCAGACGATATCATAGCCGATCGCTGCACGCTCCGGACGAAGCTCGGGATCAACAGCGGCTGCATCGAGACGGCGCACGATCTCGGCCTTGACGCTGTCGGCGGTCCAGAGATCGTTGAACCGGATGTTGAACTTGAACCGCGCCGAAGCCGGAATGACGTTCGTTGCGGCATTGCCGACATCGATCGTGGTGACCTCGAGGTTCGACGGCTGAAAGTTCTCCGTGCCCTGGTCGAAGGCCGGATACATCAGGCTTTTTGCAAGCGACAGCGCGCCGCGTACCGGATTGTCGGCCAGATGCGGATAGGCCGCGTGACCCTGCACGCCCTTCACTGTCACCGTGGCCGAGACAGAGCCACGCCTGCCGATCTTGATCATGTCGCCGAGCGTGTCGGGATTGGTCGGTTCGCCGACCAGGCAGGCATCCCAGCACTCGCCGCGCCCGGCCGCCCATTCGAGCAGCTTGATCGTACCATTGACGGCCGGGCCTTCCTCGTCGCCGGTGATCAGCAGAGAGACCGAGCCTTTCGGCGCCTTACCGGCTTCGACCAGTCGCGCATAGGCCGCGATGAAGCAGGCGATCCCGCCCTTCATGTCGACAGCACCGCGGCCATAGATCATTCCGTCGCGGACATCGCCCGAAAATGGCCCGGCGCTCCAGTCGCTCTCGGCACCGACAGGCACGACATCGCTGTGGCCGGCAAACATCAGATGCGGGCCGTCGGATCCGGCACGGGCGTAGAGGTTCTCGATGTCGGGCGTGCCTTCATCTTTCGCAATCATCCGATCGACGCGGAAGCCGAGCGGCGAGAGCAGGCCTTCCAGCACATCAAGCGCACCACCCTCGGCAGGCGTGACGGAAGGGCAGCGAATGAGGGCCTGGAGAACGTCGGCAGGATTGGTAGCGGTCATGAATACTTTTACGGGCTTGGCCGAGTGCCGGTTCAGCCCGACCGTCGGTACCTTGAGAAGATTTGTGAGACTTAGCCGATCTGCCCGGACCTGTCACCCACCGGTCAGGACGATCGCAAGTCGGGCCCCGGTCCATAACGGTTGTCATCCTCGACGGATGGCCAGACGCAGAGCACGAAGAAGAGGATCAGCGAAAAAGCAGGCAGGAGCAGAAGGACTGAGACCGGCCCCGGCATGCCGATATCGTGCAGTCGCTTGGTGCCGAGCATCAGCAGGGAGACAAGCGACAGGCTTGCAGTCGTCAGGAAAAGCGAGAAGGAACCAGGCGAGATGTCGTCGGCCGATTGCCCGGTGACGAACGCGATCACCGCCGCGTTCGTCATCATCCAGAACAGCGTGCCGAGGATGAAGACGCGTCGCCCGATGCGCCGTCCCAGAGGAAGAGCGCCCAGCCGATCGATATCTCCCGCCCCGGCAAGGCCATGAGGGCTTAGTCTCTGAGCAGTTCGTTGATGCCGGTCTTCGAGCGGGTCTTTTCATCGACGCGCTTCACGATGACGGCGCAGTAGAGATGCGGCGCCGGCAGACCATTTGCCATCACGGCATTGCCTGACGGCATGGAGCCCGCGACGACGACGGAATAGGGCGGCACTTCGCCATACATTACTTCGCCGGTTGCGCGATCGACGATCTTGGTCGACTTGCCGATGTAAACGCCCATGCCGAGCACGGAGCCTTCGCGGATGATGCAGCCTTCGACAACCTCGGAGCGGGCGCCGATGAAGCAGTTGTCCTCGATGATCGTCGGGCCGGCCTGCAGAGGTTCGAGCACGCCGCCGATGCCGACGCCGCCGGAGAGGTGAACGTTTGCACCGATCTGGGCGCAGGAGCCGACGGTGGCCCAGGTGTCGACCATGGTGTTTTCACCGACATAGGCGCCGAGATTGACGAAGGACGGCATCAGCACGACGCCCTTGGAAACATAGGCCGAGCGGCGCACGACGGCGTTCGGCACGGCGCGGAAACCGGCGGCGCGGAACTCGTCCTCGCCCCAGCCTTCGAACTTCGACGGCACCTTGTCCCACCAGGTAGAGGCACCCGGGCCGCCCTTGACGACTTCCATGTCGTTGAGGCGGAAGGAGAGGAGCACCGCCTTCTTCAGCCACTGCTGTACGGCCCAGTTGCCGTCTTCGCCCCGGGCGGCAACCCGCACCTTGCCGCTGTCGAGCAGGTTAAGTGCCGTTTCGACAGCATCGCGGATCTCGCCCTTTGTCGCCGTCGTGACGGTATCGCGATTGTCGAATGCCGCTTCGATGACGTGTTCGAGCTGGGTAAGATCGGAGGCGCTCATCTGAATTCCTTAAACTTCGTTGTCTACCTTGGGGATTGAAACGATCAGGATCTGATCGAAAATTCGCGCAAAGCTCTAGCGCATAAAGGGCTGGAAGAAAACAGCCGCGGCAGCCCCGCAGGCTGGAAAGGAAGAGGCATGGCACAGTGGAAAAACGGCAAGCACAGGCGCAAGGACGGATCCTGGGATCCGCTGAAGGATAGCTCGACCGACAAGCAGACGGCGCAGGTCGTTCCGCGTACCCCGCAATCGGTGTCTTCGTCCTACACGCTCGCCTATGTCGATGAGGAATTCCTCTGCCGCGAGGAGCTTCGCCCCGTCCGCTTGCAGCTCGAACTTCTGAAGACGGAGATGATCCTTGCCGAGCGCAACATCAAGTCGACGGTGGTGATGTTTGGCGGAGCGCGCATTCCTGCACCGGGTGAAGCTGCCTGGGCCGCCAAGAACGACGTCCAGAAGACGAACCTCGAAAATGCATCGATCTATTACGACGAAGCCCGCAAATTCGCGCAGCTCTGCTCGAAGCGGGCGCTTCTGAGCGATTACCAGGAATTTGTCGTGGTGACCGGCGGCGGGCCGGGGGTGATGGAAGCCGGCAATCGCGGTGCAACCGAGGTCGGCGCGCCCTCGATCGGCCTCAACATCGTCCTGCCGCACGAGCAGGCGCCGAATCCTTACGTCACGCCGGAGCTCAGCTTCAACTTCCACTATTTCGCCATCCGCAAGATGCATTTTTTGATGCGCGCGAAGGCGATAACCATTTTCCCCGGCGGTTTCGGGACGCTGGATGAGTTTTTCGAGACGATCACGCTCATCCAGACCAAGCGCATGGCGCCGATCCCGTTGATCCTCTTCTCCCGCGCCTTCTGGGAGGACATCATCAACTTTGAGGCGCTCGCTGCCTTCGGCACGATCGCGCCCGCGGATCTCGACCTCTTCCAGTTTGCCGAAACGGCCGAAGAAGCCTGGAAGATCATCGAGGATTTCTACGACCTGAACGACGAAGCGGCCCCGTAGGGGGCCGCCTGTTTGGTCATCTGGGGCTCTGATCTTCCGATCAGCGCATCATCATCGGCCGCTTCGGCATGTCGTCGGCGCTGATGACGCCGTCATTGTTGCGGTCCATCCGCGTGAACATCTTGTCGACCATGGCGGTTGCTTCCGCCTGGCTGATCTGGCCGTTCTCGTCGGTATCCGCGACCCGCATCATCCGGCCCTCGCCACGCATGCCATCGGGACCACGACGATTTTCGCCGCGCTCTGCACGCTCGTTTTGCGCGCCGTGGCGCTTGCCGTGCTGGCCCTTGCCCTCACCACGCGGACCATCGCCATTCATGGCCTTTTCCTGAGGGGCATCACCCGGAGGCGGTGTCGGGGCGTCGGCCTTGGCCGCTTCCCGTTCTGCCTGGCGCTCGGCCCGCATGGCGTCACGGGTCGCCTTGTGCTCTTCGCGCATCGCTTCACGGTGCTGGCGCATCTCGCCAGGGGTCAGCACGCCGTCCTTGTCGGCGTCGATGGCGGTGAACATGACCGCACCCGCAGCCGTCGCCTCTTCCTTGCTGACCTTGCCGTCCTTGTTCGTGTCGTGCTGCTGCAGCATCTGTACGAACATCGTTTCCGGACCGCCACGGCCGGCGCCACCACGGCGCTCGCTACGGTCCTGCGCAAATGCGCCGCCGGCAGTGGTGCCGATGAGGAGAGAGGCTGCTACCGCCGCCAGCGTCAGGGTCTTGCCATTCATTTGGTAATCCTTTCGAGTGTCTGCTTCGATGGGATAACCGTAGCGGCGGGAAGGTCCCGGACCTACTTAACTCTCCGTAAGCTGCATGAAACTTTCGTAAGCTTCAGCTCACGTCTCGTCCGCGAGCAGCCTCTGCAGGAAGGTCGTCAGATCATCGGTGAGATAATCGACGATGTCAGCATCGACATGCTCCACACGCTCCCAGGTCTCCAGGATCGCAGTACCCAGATTGCGCGGCACGAGCAGCACGGTTTTCATCCCGAGTGCCTTGGGCACCATCAGATTGCGCGGCAGATCCTCGAACATCACCGCATGTTTCGTGTCGATCCGGTTGAGGCTCGCAAACTTGTCGTATGTAGCTCCGGCCGGCTTCGGCACGTAGTCGGCAGCGACGATGTCGAAGATATCGTCGAAATGGTCGAGGATGCCGAGCGCCCGTGCTGCAGCCTCGGCATGCGCAACGGTTCCATTGGTGAAGATGAACTTCCGTCCCGGAAGCCGCTTGATCGCCGAGCCCAGCGCCTCGTCCGGGATCAGCGCCGAATAGTCGATGGCATGCGCCCGCTCCAGAAACGCGTTCGGATCGACCTTGTGATGCAGCATCAAACCGGCGAGCGTCGTGCCGTGCTCGTGGTAGTAGCGCTTCTGCAGCACCTTCGCCTCGGCCGGCTCCATTTGCAGGATTTCCGCCACGAAGGCGGTCATATTCGAGTCGATCTGCTCGAAAAGGTTGATGTGATGTGGATAGAGCGTGTTGTCGAGGTCGAAGACCCAGTCGCGCACATGGGCGAAATCGGCGGGCGAGGGGATCTTGGCTGGGGTGTTCATCAGGTCCTCTTGGGTGGTGCGGATCGCCTGATGACATCAGGCGCGTTGTCCCTAATTAGCATTGGTCGCCGCTTCGGGAAGTGCTATCTGGGTAAGATGGGAAAGAAGATGCCGATTTCGACAATGGAACGCGTCGTGGTCCTTCAGGACCGCAAGCGTTTGCCGTCGCGGTTTCACCCGGTCAGTGCGGGCACCATTCGCCACCGCGCCGGTTGATATACGCGGCCTTGAGCCTCAGCCGCTCTGGCGAAATTCACCACTTCATCGATCTCCCGCCGCAAGCCGGGTAAACCGCGCCGCGGCTCTTCTGGACGCTTTCCCATGGAACTCTGGGCCATCATCACGGTTGGCAGCGCCTTCCTGCAGAACCTGCGCTCGACGCTGCAAAAACACCTCAAAGGCCTGATGGGCACGACAGGCGCCACCTTCGTGCGCTTCGGATTCGGTCTGCCATTCGCCTTTCTTTATCTTGCCATCCTGCATCTTGGCCTCGGCCGCCCACTGCCGGCTCCGGGGCTGACCTTTGCGGTCTGGGCGGTCATCGGGGCGCTCGCCCAGATCAGTGCCACCTTCCTGCTCGTGCACCTCTTCTCCTTCCGCAACTTTGCAGTCGGAACGGCCTATTCGCGCACCGAACCGGCCCAGGCGGCATTGCTGGCACTGATACTCTTCGGCGAAACGATTGGCTTGGGCACCGCAGCTGCAATCCTCGTCTCCATCCTCGGGGTCATGCTGATCTCTGTGGCCCGTACGGCCTTCACGCCCTTGAGCCTCGTCACTTCGGTCACCAGCCGCACCGCGCTGATCGGCCTCGCCTCAGGCTGTTTCTTCGGCGTCTCCGCAATTGCCTACCGCACCGCCTCGCTTTCGCTGGCGCCGAGCCTGCCTGCGCCGGATGCCATGGTCCAAGCCGGCTACACGCTCTGCGTGGTGATCACCCTCCAGACGCTGTCCATGCTTGCCTGGATGACCTGGCGTGACCGCGCCGAACTCGCCCGCGTCCGTGCCGCCTGGAAGATCAGCGCCCTGGTCGGCTTTGTCGGTGCTACGGCCTCCTTCGGCTGGTTCACGGCGATGACCCTGCAGCAAGTGGCCGTGGTCAAGGCCTTGGCCCAGGTCGAGATGCTCTTCACATTTGCGTCCTCGGTCCTTTTCTTCAAGGAAAGCATCAACCGGCTGGAGATCGCGGGCTGCGTGCTGATCGTGTTCGGGGTATTGCTGCTGGTTCTGGTGTGAGCCCTCATGCTGGAGTGCCCAAGCAACGCGGGCCTCGAAGCATGCTTTCGGCTGACACGTCTAAGTCCTCGTAATTCAAGGAGCGCGGCGCGTCCCTCTCAGCATGAGGGAAAAGTTTGCGCTGCCGTTTGCTCCATATGGTTGCGACCCATTCCCCAGCGCGATACACCGGATGCCGCAAGCGTGCCGAAGGCGGGAGAGAAGATGATGACCGAGACGCCCGTCGTAAACCGCCCTGCCGATGCACCGCAAATGTCTGCGTCCCATCCCTACCCGAAGCGCTGGACGGCTCTGGCGGTGATGATGCTGGCGAATTTCATGAATTTGCTCGATGTCACCATCGTCAATGTCGCGCTGCCCAGTCTGCAGTCGGAACTCGGGGCAACCTCAAGCCAGATCGAATGGGTGGTGGCCGGTTATGTGCTGGTTTTCGCGCTCGGTCTGCTACCCTTCGGGCGGCTCGGTGACGTCCGGGGAAAGAAGCAGGTGTTTCTCGTCGGCGTCGCGGCCTTCACCTTTGCCTCGCTGCTCTGCGGGCTGGCGCCCGATATCGGCTGGCTTGTGGTGGCACGCCTGCTGCAAGGGGCAGGGGCGGCGGTGATGACGCCGCAGGTGCTGGCGATTGCCCAGATGATGTTTCCGCCGAAGGAGCGGGCCGCGGCCTTTTCGCTGTTTGGCCTGAGTGCGGGACTTGCCGCGGTCTCTGGGCCGATCCTCGGGGGATGGCTGATTGCCCTTGATCTCTTCGAGCTCGGCTGGCGGCCGATTTTCCTGATCAACATCCCGGTTGGCATCGTGACCATCCTGCTCGGCTGGCGGCTGATCCCGGCGCTTGCGCCAAAGCCCGGTCTCAGGAACGATTTCGGTGGCATCGTGCTGGCGGCGGCCGCGATCTTCTGCATCATCTTTCCGCTGATCGAGGGGCGTGGCTTCGGCTGGCCCCTCTGGTGCTTCGTCATGCTCGCCATGGCCGTTCCACTAGGTGTCACCTTCGGTCTCTGGGAGCGGCGCCAACACCGCTTGAAGGCGCCCGAACTCTTGCCGGTCGCGCTGATGAAGAACCGGAACTTCGTCATCGGCGCGCTGATGACAGCGACCTTCTTCTCGACGCTGCCCGGCTTCTTCCTGATCTTGGCGATGTTCCTGCAGCAGGGTTATGGCCTGACGCCCCTCCAGTCCGGCATGACGACCGTGCCCTTTTCCGTCGGCATCTTCATCGCCTCGCTGATCTCGGGACGTCTTGGCAATATCGCGCCCCGAATCCGCGTTATCGTCGGCGTGGTGATGGTGGCGATCGGCATGGGCCTGCTGCGGAGCGAGATCCAGACGGTCGGCGAGATCGTTGACCGTATGGCGCTTCTGCCCTGGTTCCTGTTGAGCGGCCTTGGCATGGGCATTGCGATCGCACCGATGTTCCAGCTGGTGCTGGCGGGCGTGCCGCCGCAGGATGCTGGTGGTGGATCGGGCGCGCTTCAAGCGATCCAGCAGGTTGGCAGCGCGCTCGGGATCGCGATCGTCAGCGAGATCTTCTTCTCCGATCTGGCGCGCAATACGGCTGAAGGTCTGAGCGGCAAGGCGGCCTATGCCGAGGGCATGAGCCTCGGCTTGATCTACAACTTCGTCGCATATGCGATCGTGCTGGGCGCGGTCCTTTCCATGCGCACTGTTACGCCCGCGAGCGAGAAACTGGAGCGCCCGCTGCCGATCGAGTGACCGGCGGCAGGCAGAAGCATTGTCGACTCAAGGGACGAGCAACGTGCCGGCACCGGTTTCGGTGAAGAGCTCGAGAAGCACGGAATGAGCAGTCTTGCCGTTGAGGATGACAACGCCCTGAACGCCGGCCTGGATCGCCTCGATGCAGGTTTCGACCTTGGGAATCATGCCACCTGAAATCGTGCCGTCGGCAATCAGCGCATGCGCTTCGGCGACCGAGAGTTCCTTGATCAGCGTGCCATTCTTGTCGAGCACGCCGGGAACGTCGGTCAGGAAGAGCAGGCGCGAGGCGTTGAGCGCACCGGCAATGGCACCGGCAAAGGTGTCGGCATTGATGTTATAGGTATGTCCATCACGGCCCGGGGCAACGGGGGCAATGACCGGGATCATTTCCGACCGTGCCAAGAGGTCGAGCAGGGTGCGGTCGACTTCGACAACCTCGCCGACAAAGCCGAGATCGAGCACGCGCTCGATATTGCTGTCAGGGTCACGGACCTTCTTCTGCGCCTTTTCGGCAAAGACCATGTTGCCATCCTTGCCGCAGAGCCCGATCGCCCATTCGCCGGTCTGGTTGATCAGCGCGACGATTTCCTTGTTGATCGAGCCGGCCAAGACCATTTCGACGATCTCGACCGTTTTCTGGTCGGTCACGCGCAAGCCGTTTTCGAAACGCGATTCGATGCCCATCTTGGCGAGCATGGCGCCGATCTGCGGGCCGCCGCCATGCACGACGATCGGGTTGACGCCGGACTGCTTCAGAAGCCCGATGTCGGCGGCGAAAGCCTTGCCGAGCTCGGGATTGCCCATGGCATGACCGCCATATTTGACCACGATGGTCTTGTTCTCGTAGCGCTGCATGAAGGGCAGTGCCTGGACGAGAAGGCGGGCCTGGATTTCGCTTTCGGAAGCTGACATGGAAAACCTCGCTGTGGATCGCGGCCTTTTAGCGCATGTGTCGCCGCGATGGAATAATCGCCCGGCAATATAAGCGGCGCGTGACATGCTTCTTCTTCTCGTTGCATTGTCCGCCGCTGATGATGCGCTATATGATCGGCGGTGGCGTGAGGGGGCTGAATGGAACGCGACGACATCGGCGGATTGCTGGCCCGGGTATCCCTGCGGGACCGGAATGCCTTTTCCTTGCTCTATAGTGGTGTTTCGGCGAAACTTTTCGCCATCTGCATCCGTATGCTCAAAGACAGGGGCGAGGCCGAAGAGGCGCTCCAGGATGTGTTCGTGAAGATCTGGCACAAGGCCGGCAGCTATACGGGCGACGGAGCCAATGCCTATCCATGGCTATGCGCCATCGTCCGCTACCATTGCATCGATCGCCTGAGGGCGCGTCGGCCGCAGGGGGAGGATATCGAGGCTGCGGTGGATATCGCTGATCTGGCACCCGATCCGGAGCAGAACGCCGTGCTTCGATCCGAGGGCGGCCGCATTGACACCTGCCTGGAGGCATTGGATCCTGACAGGGCGCTGGCGGTACGCCAGGCCTATGTCGAAGGTCTCTCCTACCAGGAGCTGGCGGATCATTTCGCCGTTCCGCTGAACACGATGCGCACATGGCTGCGGCGCAGCCTTTTGAAACTGAGAGAGTGCATGGATGAGCACGCCTGACCAAAGCAAGGGAGACCGGTCGCGGGATGAAGTTCTCGCGGGCGAATATGTCCTCGGCGTCCTGAGCGGATCAGAACGCCAGAAGGTGGACGCGCGCCTGCGCCACGATTGGCAGTTCGCCGCCATGGTCCGTCGCTGGGAAGAGAACCTTACCCAGTTCAACGACGACTACGCCGAGGTGACGCCGCCGGATCAACTGCTTTCGACGATCGAGGATCGGCTGTTTGCATCTCCGGCCACAACGGCTGGGGTCAGAGGCAGCCTGTGGAATTCGCTGGTGCTCTGGCGCGGGCTGAGCCTCGCCTCGATCGCAGCGCTCGGTCTCGTCTTCGGCCTCGATTATGCGGAGCAGATCCGCCCGAAGCCGCAAGCGGCGCTGATGGCAGATCTCGCCGGAGACAATCAGGCCATCGCGCTCCATGCCCGTTACGACGGAGCATCCGGACGCCTTTCGGTGACGCCGGTGGCCAGTGGCGGTGCAGAGGAGCAGTCTCTGGAACTCTGGCTTGTCGAAGGAGAGCAGGCGCCGATCTCGCTCGGCGTCTTGCCGCAATCGGGGCTGGGGGAACTCGACGTTCCCAGGGATCTGCGCGCTCGCCTGACCGAAGGCGTCGTCCTGGCCGTCAGCCTCGAACCATTCGGCGGGTCGCCGACGGGCAAGGCGACAGGTCCCGTTGTGGCGGTCGGTGAAATACGGCCCTGACGAAGAAATCCCCTCGTAGAATCAATGCAATGAATGTCAGGCGGCCGGATATTTCGAGCCGCCTGAAACTTAGCTGACCGCGCCTCCGTCCTTGAAGGTGTTCCCGCTGAGGAACGCCCCGATGTCCCGCGCGAACCGCAGGGACACGATCGAGAACACCAAGGATAAGAGGAAACCGCAATGTTCAAGACCGCTCTTCGCCCGCTCGCATTCTCCGCAGCCATCCTGGCAGGCGCTGCCGCAGCCTATGCCGCCAATCCGATGGTCGGCGGTGGTGAAATGCTCGAAACCAAGAACATCGTTGAAAACGCCGTTAACTCGAAGGATCACACGACGCTGGTTGCCGCCGTTCAGGCCGCAGGTCTCGTTGAAACCCTTTCGGGCGCCGGTCCGTTCACCGTTTTCGCCCCGACCAATGACGCCTTCGCCAAGCTGCCGGCCGGCACGGTCGACACCCTGCTGAAGCCGGAAAACAAGGACCAGCTCACCAAGGTTCTGACCTGCCACGTGGTTGCAGCCGACGTGATGTCTGATGCCATCGTCAAGATGATTGCGGATGACGGCGGCGAACACGACGTGACCACCGTCGGCGGTTGCGTGCTGAAGGCCAAGGCCATGGACGGCAAGGTCACGCTGACAGATGAAAATGGCGGTGTCTCCACCGTGACCATCGCCGACGTCAAGCAGTCGAATGGCGTGATCCATGTCGTCGACACGGTCATCCTGCCGAAGATGTAAGGCTAAGGGGGCGTAACCGCCCCTGACGCGACGACAGGCGCCTGAGCGTCAAAGGCCCTGTTTGACGGCCTCGGTGATTGCGCCCCGCAACTCTTCGAGGCCGTCTGCCTTTTCGGACGAAGTCGACAGCACTTCCGGGAAGGCGGCCGGATGCTTCTTGATCTTCTCAAGCGTTTCGGCGATCAGCCGCGGTACGCCGGCTTCCTTGATCTTGTCGGTCTTGGTGAGCACGATCTGGTAGGAGACGGCGGCCTTGTCGAGCAAGGTCAGCACCTCGTCGTCATTCTTCATGATACCGTGGCGGCTGTCGATCAGCACATAGACGCGCTTCAGTGTCGCGCGACCGCGCAGATAATCGAAGACCAGCCTGGTCCAGGCGTCGACCTGTTCTTTCGGCGCCTTGGCGTAGCCGTAGCCAGGCATGTCGACGAGCGCCATCGGCGGCAGGTCACCGGCATTGCCGGAATAGCCGTCGGGCACGAAGTAGTTGAGTTCCTGGGTGCGACCCGGCGTGTTCGAGGTGCGGGCGAGGCCAGCCTGACCGACCAGCGCATTGATCAATGACGACTTTCCGACATTCGAACGACCGGCGAAGGCGACTTCGAGCGGGCCTTCCGGCGGCAGGAAGTCCATCGACGGCACGCCGCGGATGAAGATCCACGGGCGGACGAACAGGGGATAGTCACTTCTCTGATTAGGGTCGCGCATGGCTTGGGTCTCTCTTGAACCCGGTCAAATCAGGGTTTTGCGCGGCAAAGTCAAGCCGCCGCTGCATCTGGGTGCCTCGGCCCCTGCCGTGCGTGGTTGATGAGATAGGTGAAGAGGGCCGCCATGACGAGTGCGCCCCCGATGATTGTGCGGCCGGAGGGGATCTCGTTGTGCAGGACCACCATCCAGACCGGGGCGAGGATCATTTCGGCTGTACCAATCAGGGCGGCGAGCGCCGAGGGGATCATGCGCGCGCCCGTGACATAAAGCGCCATGCCGAGCCCCAGGTTGAGTGCGCCGAAGCAGAAGAGAAGTGCGAGGTCCTGTCCGCTGACGGCAAAGGTGCCGGCCTGGCTGGCGGCTATTGCGGACGCGATGAACGAGCCGCCACAGGCCGCGGGCGTCATGCGGATGCCGGGATAGCTGCGGGTGATCACCGTCATGCAGGCAAAGATCGCCGGAATGGCTGCGGCAAGCGCCAGCCCGAGGATTGAGCCGCCGTCGCCGATCGATGATGACACCATGATACCGACGCCAAGGATGACCGCGAAGATGGCGCCCCAGGTGACGGGCGTAATCGGCTCTTTCAGCACGATCCGCGCGAGGAGGGCGGCAAAGAGCGGGATGGAGGCCAAGAACAGCACGACATTCGCGACCGGCGTCATCGTCACTGCCAAGACAAAGAAGGTGGAGACGAGGGCAAAGCCGACGGCGATGAAGAAGCCGGGCCAGCCCATGGAGCGGAAGAGACGGATGGTGCCGTCGAACCGATCGCGCAGCAGCATGAAGGCCAGAAGGAAAAGCCCGGCGAACTGGCAGCGCCAGAAGACGATGGTCCAACCGTCCTCCACACCAATGAAGCGCTGGATTGCACCGCCATAGCTCCAGGCCAGGGCAGAGCCGGCAACGAGCGCGATGCCGAGCCAGGCGCGTGGAGTGGGGGCAGTGATGTCCGTCATTGGCGATCTCGTTCCAAAAAGCAGAAAGCCCCGGCTTGGGCCGGGGCTTTCTGATCGTTATTTGGTCGTTGCGGGCTTTCGCCGGAACATTCGACCAATGTTCTTGAACAGTTCGATCTCGACGCCGTGGCGCTTCATGATCAAGCCCTGCTGCAGGATCGACAGCGTGTTGTTCCAGGCCCAGTAGATCACCAGACCTGCCGGGAACGTGCCGAGCATGAAGGTGAAGATCACGGGCATCCAGTTGAACAGCATCGCCTGTGTCGGGTCCGGCGGTGTCGGGTTCATGCGCATCTGCAGCCACATGGTGACACCCATGATGATCGGCCAGACGCCGAGATGCAGGAAGGTTGGCGCATCGAACGGCAGGAGGCCGAACAGGTTGATGAAGGTCGTCGGATCGGGCGCCGAGAGATCCTGGATCCAGCCGAAGAACGGCGCATGACGCATTTCGATCGTGACGTAGATGACCTTGTAGAGGGCGAAGAAGACCGGGATCTGCAGGAGAACCGGCCAGCAGCCGGCCACCGGATTGATCTTCTCTTCCTTGTAGAGCGCCATCATCGCCTGCTGCAGGCCCATGCGGTCGTCGGCGAACTTGGTCTTCAGCTCTTCAAGCTTCGGCTGCACGCGCTTCATGTTGGCCATGGAGGCGTATTGCTTGCTGGCGAGCGGGAAGAAGAGCAGCTTGACGACGATGGTGGTGAGCAGGATGGCCACGCCGAAATTGCCAACGAGATGGAAGAAGTAGTCCATCAGGTGGAACATCGGCTTGGTAATGAAATAGAACCAGCCCCAGTCGATCATCAGGTCGAACTTCGGAATGCCCAGGCTTTCCTGATAGCTGTCAATGACCGGAACCTGCTTGGCGCCGGCGAAGAGAAGTGTCTTCACCGAGGTGCTCTGGCCGGCGGGAATGCTGACGGCGTCGTTCTTGTAGTCGGCCTGGAAACGGGGCTGGCCATCGGTGAAGTACGAGAAGCGCGATTCGTAAGGGAACGTCTGCTGCGGGATGAGCGACGTTGCCCAGTACTTGTCGGTGATGCCGATCCAGCCACCGGTCGCCTTGGCATTGGCGATCGCCTCTTCCTCGACATCCGTGTAGTCGTGTTCGGCGAGGCTGCCTTCGGCTCCGAGGACGCCGAGGAAACCTTCATGCAGGACGAAGATCGAGGGCGTTGCGGGCTTGTTATAGCGCGTGACACGGCCATAGGGCGCAAGGCTTGCGGCAGCCGTGCCATTGTTGACGATCTCGTCTTCGATGGTGAACATGTAATGTTCGTCGACGGTGATCTTGCGGGAGAAGGTCAGGCCGGCTTCGTTCGTGAAAGTCAGCGTGACAGGCGTCGTCTCGGTGAGCTTGGAGCCGTCCGCTGCGGTCCAGACGGTGTTCGGACCCGGAACGGACCCGGCATTTTCCCCGGCGATGAAGCCGAGTTCGGCAAAATAGGCGTCGCGGGTTTCAGCCGGATTGAACAAGGTGACGATCGGGCTCGCCGGATCCACGGTCTCGCGATATTGGCGCAGTTTCAGATCGTCGAGGCGGCCGCCGGTCAGGTTGATCGAACCAACCAGGTCCTGCGTCTCGATCGCAACACGCGCCGTCTTTGCGACGGCTGCTTCGCGGCTGGCTTCCGCAGTGGCGACACCACCGGCCGGAAGGCTGCCATCGACGGTCGCGGCCGGTGTGGTGACCTGCTGCTCCGTCTGAGCCTGCTGCTGTTCGATCTGGGCTTCCTGGACCTTGCGCTGGGCTTCGATCCGCGGGTTCATGTAGAAGAACTGCCAGGCGAGGACGATCACCACCGATAAGGCAATCGCGATGAAATAGTTGCGGTTGTTCTGCATCACTCTTTCCTGGGAGCGGTCTTGTCGGACCGGCTTTTGTTCGACGGGCGGTTTTCGATGCGGTGGATCAATTGCCGGGACAATTGATCAAAGGGAATACCCAGCACCTCGCGCCGGGCGACAATGACATAGTCATGTCCCGGCTGCATTGCAAACGCCGCATTCAGTCGCACGGCTTCCTTCAACCTGCGCCGCATGCGGTTTCGCTCTACTGCATTGCCGTGTTTCTTGGTGACGGTGAAGCCCACGCGGGGCGGCGCGTCGTCCTTGCGGTCGAGCACTTCGAGAAGGAAGATGCGACCCTTGCGCGCTTCGCCGTGTCTCACGGCGAGAAACTGGGGCCGGCTTTTCAGCCGGCCGACAGGATTTTTGGAGTCCGTGGACGTCATGGGCCCGTCATCTCGTCGGGCTCATCTGGCCGTTAGGCCGAAAGCTTGGCGCGACCGCGACCGCGGCGAGCGTTCAAGACCAGGCGGCCGCCCTTGGTGGCCATACGCGCACGGAAGCCGTGGCGGCGCTTGCGAACAAGCTTGGAAGGTTGGAAAGTACGCTTCGACATTTATTTAATACCGCGGTGTGCGGCCCTTCTTGGATGTGCAAATTGCAACAGCGTTTTGGTTCTTCGCACGGGTACGCGCCGCCGGGCGCATGTTTCCGAACGTGCGCGGCTTATAGTGTCAGGGGCCCTAGGAGTCAATCAGCCGGGCAAGAACCGTCTCCAGCCATACGACTTTGTGAAATATAGCCGCCTTGCCGTGCCTCCGCCATGCAATCTCTCTCCATAACATGGACGAAGTTTCATGTTTCTTCGCGACTTACGCATGGCATGTGCGATCGCGCTGCATTAGTCTTGTGACGCTGCCTTGATGTTTGTGAACCTCGGGCAGTGGACAGGGGCGATAGGAACGAGGGCTGATGTTCGACCGGCAGGACAGTGATCTGCAGGACACCGATCTGCAGGCAGACCTCTCCGGAGGTTACGCCATGCCGTCCCGCATCCGCGGTTTGTCGGGCAAGCTGCTCTGGCTGACGATCGCCTTTGTCATGCTGGCCGAAATTTTAATCTTTGCGCCGTCTGTGGCGACCATGCGCCAGCGCTGGCTGCAGGACCGTCTCAACACGGCGGCGGCCGCAAGCGTCGTGATCGACGGGCTGCAACCGCTGGAATTGCCCCGTGGCGTGCAGGACCTTACTCTTGCGACGACTGGAACCAAGGCGATCGTTCTGCGTAAGGACGGCACGTCTCAGTTGCTCGCGGTCACGGAGATGCCGAGCGAAGTGGATGCCGCCTTCGATCTCGCGGACTATTCCGAATTCGGCTCCATCCGCGATGCCCTCTACACGCTTTTCTTCGGCGGCGATCGGCTGCTCCGGGTCTATGGCCCGATCGCCGAGACCAGCGAAGTGACCGTCGAAATCGTCATCGACGAGGCGCCGCTGCGCAAGGCTATGCTGGGTTATGCGCGCAACATCCTCGTCGTATCCCTGATCATTTCGGTCATCACGGCCTTCCTGATGTTCCTCGCCATCAACCGGGTGATGATCATGCCGGTCCGACGGCTCGCCCGCAGCATGCAGTTCTTCGCGGAAGCCCCCGAGGATCCGACCCGTGTGCTGCCGACGCCCGAAGGCAAGGATGAGATTGCCGTTGCGGGGCGCCATCTGTCGCGCATGCAGGTCCAGTTGCAGAAGACGCTGCGCCAGCAGAAGACGCTCGCCGACCTCGGTCTCGCAGTCTCGAAGATCAATCACGACATGCGCAACATTCTGGCTTCGGCCCAGCTGATGTCCGACCGGCTGGTGGATGTGGACGATCCGCTGGTGAAGAGCTTTGCACCGAAGTTGTTGCGGACCATTGACCGTGCTGTCGGGTATACGAGCGAGGTTCTGTCCTATGGGCAGACGTCGGAGGCCGCGCCGCGCCGGCGGCGATTTCTCCTGGCGGAGCTCTGCCAGGAAGTGCGCGACCTCCTGCATCTCAGTCCGGAAACCGGCATTGAATTTGTCGACAGCGTCGGAACGGATATCGAAGTGGACGCCGACAGCGAGCAATTGTTCCGCGTGGTTCACAACATCTGCCGCAATGCAGTTCAGGCCCTGGCCGGCTTCTCGACCGACGATCCTGAACATGTCAGGCGCATCACCATCTCGGCGCAGCGCACCGGCTCTGTCGTCGGCATCGTCATCGACGACACGGGGCCAGGCATGCCGCGCAAGGCCCGCGAAAACCTGTTTGCCGCCTTCCGCGGCTCTGCCCGCTCCGGCGGCACGGGGCTCGGCCTCGCCATTGCCCGCGAACTCGTGATCGCCCATGGCGGCACCATCGCGCTGGTCGAAAAACCCGGCCCGGGCACTATGTTCCGGGTCGAGATCCCTGACAGGCCAGTGGCTCTCGACGATTGGCGCGCCCGCGCCTGAGCGAAGCCTGGCCGGGACGTGACAGGAAAATGACTCTTTTTCGAAATGGACGCTTGCATTCCGGATCGTCCCGTTTTAGAGGATCGCCACACGCCGACGAACAGTCGGTTGGCACGCACCCGTAGCTCAGCTGGATAGAGCACCAGACTACGAATCTGGGGGTCAGGAGTTCGAATCTCTTCGGGTGCGCCATTCTTTCTCTGATTATTTTATTGCACAAACCTGACACTGCACGTGTCCTGGCTGCATCTATGCAGACAGCGGGGCTTGCCCGTAGTGGCGGGCTCGCTGGGTGAGACTGCACAGTCCAGGGAGATGCGGTTCTCAGCTCCGCAACGGCTTCTGTGCGAGCACATACAGAAAATGCAGGCTGCTGGGCCACTGATGCCCAAGGACGCTTCCGTCCCTGTCCATGAGCAGCGGATCGCTTGCAAAACCCGCCTGTCCGAGTTGATCCAGAAGATGTCGGCGCGTGGTCGCATGCACCATGATGCCGAAATCATGCGCGCCATGCATCAGGATCGCATGGTCCTCTGCGCGCAGCTCGAGCGTTCGATGCTTCCTGAGGCGAATGGCCTTGAGGATGCCACCCTCGACATAGCGATAGAGCCTGAACCCCAGCCGCAGCGGATCCATAGTCCATTCCACTCGCCTGTAGTCGGGCAGGGCCTCGAATCCCTGCCAGTCCTTGTGAAAGGTCGAGAAGACGAAGTGCCCGCCGGGGAAAAGCACCCGGGAGACTTCTTCCAGCACCCGCACTCGACCGGCCGGATCGACCGAATCGATGCCGTTGAAGCTGAAGACGACCAGATCGAACGATGCGTCGGCAAAGGCGCTCAGATCGCGCGCATCCATATGCTCGAACCGCAATGCCGGGTGGTTGGCCCTTGCCCGCTCCACCATGGGCGCCGTGTAGTCGATGCCGATATAGTCCCGACCGTTCGCGAGCAGGCCTGCGGTCCGGCCGCCACCGACCCCGATATCGAGAACGCGTTTTCCGACCTGTGCCGTCCCAAGGTCGAATGCTGTTCGCTCCCCTTCGTCGAGGAAGCCTTCGCTGCGACTGTATTCGCGGATCGACCAGGCGTTTTCCCAGGTCTTGCGATTGATCGTCTCCATCCGGTGCATGGCGGTCTCCAGTCTAGATCTGGACCAAAGCTAACACTTACGGCGGCCCGCTTCGGGAGAGAGTTAATAAAGGGTTAATCTCAGGATCGGGCTTCAGTGATGCGTTAAGCAAAAGAAGACCAGACGGCGCTATTTGTCGCCTCCCCATTTGCCCTCCGCTCCCTCGATTGTCTGTCGAACTGTTCAACAAAAGCACTTGGATGTGACGCAGTGCTGATTTACAGGATGCTGCAACGTTGCTGATCGGGAACCGCGAGGGTGCCTCTTGAGCTCACGGGTGTCCTTGTGATCTTGAATGGCAACGCTCCGCTTCGGGGCGGTGAACTCGACCGAGTGTGGGATAAAAGACATGAGATGGAAGCGCACACTTCAACTGCTCGATGTGCATGCCGAGGGTGAAATCGGCAGGGTCGCCACCGGTGGCGTCCCGAAGATCCCGGGTGAGACCGTGGCGGATCAGTTGCTCTGGCTAAACACGGACCCGAAGGGTGAGGCGCTCCGGCGCATGCTCGTGCTGGAACCTCGCGGTGCGCCGATTGGCTCTGTCAACCTGCTGTTGCCGCCGAAGAACCCGGCGGCCGATGCGGCCTTCGTCATCCTACAGCCGGACCAGGCCCATGCGAGCTCGGGCTCCAATTCCATCTGCGTCACGACAGCACTTCTCGAAAGTGGCATGGTCGAGATGCAGGAGCCGGAGACGATCGTGATGCTGGAAACAGCGGCCGGACTCGTCAAGGCGACGGCCACCTGTCGCGACGGGCGCTGCGAGCGGGTGAAACTCACCATGGTCCCCTCCTTCGTCCACGACCTGGATGTTTCGCTCGAGACCGAGCAATGGGGTCGCATCACCTTCGACCTGAGCTATGGCGGCATTTTTTATGCGCTGGTCGATGTCGATCAGGTGGGACTGACCATCGAAAAGGGCAATGCAAGGGCGCTGGTCGAAGCCGGCATGATCCTCAAGGAGGAAATCAACCGGAAGATCCAGGTGGTTCATCCCGAAATCCCGGCAATTTCGGGCGTGGCCTATGTGATGTTCCGCGATGTCGATCCCGATGGCGCGATCCGCACATGCACGACCATGTGGCCGGGACGTGTCGATCGTTCCCCCTGCGGTACCGGGAATTCAGCCAATCTCGCGACACTTCATGCGCGTGGCAAGGTCAAGGTCGGCGATGTGATGCTGTCCCGCTCGATCATCGGTTCAGAGTTCGAGGTCGGTCTCGCTGCCGTTTCGGAGGTCGCCGGACGCCCGGCCGTCATTCCGACGATCAGCGGCCGTGGTTTCACCTTCGGCCTGCATCAGGTGGCGCTGGACCCCTTCGACCCCTTCGAGCATGGTTTCGCCCTGACCGATGTCTGGGGCCCGTCGTCAGGTTCGATTGGTTGACTGTCTCAACTTGGTTTCCGCGTTGTTCCAAATTGAATGAAATTCAATGATATCTGGTAGCCGAATTATAAGGGTCTTGTTTTTCGGCATCTTGCTATCGATCGACGCGACCGAATAAGTAAGATTCATAGACATGAATGCGACAAGTAATCCGTAAATGAAAGCTAACCCTTCGACAGGTTCTTCCGTGCCGCTCCCGGCAAACACGCTTCCGACACTGCGCGGATGCGCGATATTTGCTGGGTTGACCCCGGAAGAAGACCGCGAGTGGCTGGCTCGCTGCCATTCGCGCACCTTGAGTGCCGGCGAAAGTCTCGTCGATTTCGAAGACATGTCCAAGGATGTCTTTATCGTGCTGACCGGGGAGATCCGCGCCGTGCTGCGGTTTTCGGTCGGCAAGGAAGCCATTCTCGGTAGCTTCAAGCGCGGCGACATCCTGGGCGAACAGTCCGCCATCGACGACATGGCCCGCTCGGCGAGCTTGATGGCCGTCAGCGACGCCACGGTCACCGTGATCCCCTGCATCGTCTTTCACGATATCCTGCAGCAGAGAGCCGACGTGGCGCTGGCGCTGCTCCAGCTCCTGTCCAAGCGCATCCGCGCCATGAACGACCGCCTGTCGGAACTCTCCTTCCTGGACACAAAGCACCGGCTCTACAATACGCTGCTCAGGCTTTCGCGCGTGCGCAACGACGGGGGCCGCGAACGCATCATTTCACCGCCGCTTGTGCATGCGGAACTGGCGGAGCATATCGGCGCAAGCCGTGAAACGGTATCGCGCGAAATGTCGAGGCTGGCGCGCGAGCAGCTGGTGGAGCGCACCAGCCGCGCCATCGTTCTCAAGAACCCTGTCGAGTTGTCCCGGCGTATCTCCCGCGCCCTCGAAGGGTAGAGCTTACGGGTAGATCACGCCCTTGCGCAGGATGACATTGGCGTAGAGGCGCGGCTCTCCGGTCTGTACGACCGTATGGGCGGCCTTCACCCTGTTGTAGAAATCAGCCCCGATCAGGTTCGTGACGGGTACTGTCGGCTCATGGCTTGCGCAGCAGTCGATGATTTCCCGATGGACGGGGTCAATCTGGTCCGGCTTGCTGCCCACGACGGAGCGGAAGATCGCTTCCGGTACAAAGTCGTCGATCGGCATCACGCTCAGGATCGCATTCAGCACGGGAACGAGCGCATGGCCATCGAGCCGCACGAGCCGTCTGGCGTGCTCCAGCGCCGGATAATTGCCGTCGACGATGGCGATTTCGTCGCCGTGGCCCATGGCCCGCAGAGTGGCGAGAAGCTCGGGGCTCAGGAGGGGATCAATTCCCTTCAGCATGGGTGGTATCCTTGAACAGCACGGTTTGATCGATCAGGTAACGGTCGAAGATCGGCAGGCTGGCGCCGCCGATGGCGCGGGCCTGGGCGCCGACTTCGCCCTCGACGATGTCGGGAATGACGACGCCCTGCAGATCGAGACGGTTCATCGCCTCGATGGTCGCCCTGACCAGCCGATGGCGCACCCAGGCGGGGAAGCCGCCGTCGATGATGGCTGCGGCAAAGTCGATGATCGAGGCGGCGGCGATGATCGCCTGAGCAAGTGCGGCTGCCGTATCCTGCAGCCAGATCTCCAGCGGTTCACCGAAGTCGATCCAGTCCTCAGCCGCATACCACAGCGGCTGCGGATCGATGCCACGCTCACGAAGCAGGTTTTCCAGCACGAAGATCGAGGCGATGTCGAGCAGCTGGCGCGTCTCGCCGTGCTTGTCGCGCACGGGGAGGGGGCCGATGGCACCTGCCGTTCCCGTGCGCCCGACGAAGAGCGCCGAATTCACGACGATGCCGCCGCCGATGAAGGAGCCGATGTAGAAATAAACGAAGTCGGGATAGCGCTGGCCGGCCCCGAAGACGAGTTCCGCACCGCAGGCGCTGGTGGCGTCATTGCGCAGATAGACGGGATGCGACATCCGGGTCTGCACCTGGGCCTGCAGGTCGACTTGCCGCCAGATGTCCATCGCGCCCTCGGGCGCGCCGACTTCTTCCGCCCAGTTCCACAATTCGAAGGGCGCCGCGATGCCGATACCGGCAATCCGCGTGCGCAAGGTCGTGTCCATGTCCCCTTCCATCTCGGCAATGCCGTCGCAGATGAAGGGCAGCAGATGATCCGGATGGGGGTAGCGATAGGTCCGGTGCCGCTGCTTGCGGATCTTGCCGGCAAAATCCATCAGCACGACGTCGGCGCTGCGGCGGCCGATCTTGACCCCGAAGGAAAAGGCGGCGTCCGGATTGATGAACATCGGCACTGAGGGTTGTCCGACCCGGCCACGGATCGGCTCGCCGCGCATCAGCAGTTCGTCGCTTTCCAGCGAGCGCATGATGACCGAGACCGTCTGCGCGGAAAGTCCCGTCAGGCGAGCGATGTCGGCCTTGGAGCATCCCGGATTCTGCCGAACGAGCGACAGCACCAGCCGCTCGTTATAGGCGCGCACACGCACCTGGTTCGAGCCGCCGCCGGCACTCACCCGGGGCGCCGGATCCGCCAGTCTTCCTTGATCATCTTGTGACACTGAGGTCGCTCCTCCCGACCGCTTCCTTTTACGAAAGCCTCTGCAGGATGTCACACTGATTTAATAATTCAACTGGATTTATTTATTGACAGCCGAAATGTTCTGATGTTCTAAATGGGGGCGTGGAGGAATGGGGGCCGACAGGCACCCGATCGGATTGCTAGGAGGCGATCCGTGCCGAAGCATTGCGGCCGGAGGAGCTGGCCGACACCATTCGGGAGGATACCAAATGAAAAAGTCTCTGATTACTGCTGCTCTCTCGGCCCTGGCCCTCGGCGTTGTCTTCGCCGCGCCGGTGCAGGCCGCCGACGTTTCTGCCTGCCTCATCACCAAGACCGACACCAACCCCTTCTTCGTCAAGATGAAGGAAGGCGCGACTGCCAAGGCCGCCGAACTCGGCGTGACCCTGAAGGCCTATGCCGGCAAGGTCGACGGCGACTCGGAGAGCCAGGTTGCGGCGATTGAAACCTGCATCGCCGACGGCGCGAAGGGCATCCTGCTCACCGCCTCCGACACCAAGGGTATCGTTCCAGCCGTCCAGAAGGCCCGCGACGCAGGTCTGCTCGTCATCGCCCTCGACACGCCGCTGGAGCCGATTGACTCCGCCGACATGACCTTTGCCACTGACAACCTTCTCGCTGGCGAACTGATCGGCAAATGGGCGGCAGCAACCCTCGGCGACGCCGCCAAGGACGCCAAGATCGCCTTCCTGAACCTCACCCCGTCGCAGCCGTCGGTTGACGTCCTGCGCAACCAGGGCTTCATGAAGGGCTTCGGCATCGACACGGTCGACATCAACAAGATCGGCGACGAAACCGATCCGCGCATCGTCGGCCACGACGTCACCAACGGCAACGAAGAAGGCGGCCGGACCGCCATGGAAAACCTTCTGCAGAAGGATCCCTCCGTCAACGTTGTGCACACCATCAACGAACCGGCTGCTGCCGGCGCCTACGAAGCGCTGAAGGCTGTCGGCAAGGAAGGTGACGTACTGATCGTTTCCGTCGACGGCGGTTGCCCGGGCGTCAAGAATGTCGCCGAAGGCGTCATCGGTGCGACCTCGCAGCAGTATCCGCTGCTGATGGCATCGCTCGGCATCGAAGCGATCAAGAAGTTCGCAGACACCGGTGAGAAGCCCGCGGCCTCCGAAGGCAAGAACTTCTTCGACACGGGCGTCGCGCTCGTCACCGACAAGCCGGCTGCTGGCGTCGAGTCCATCGACACCAAGGCTGGCACGGACAAGTGCTGGGGCTGATCCCCGCCTTGCGCGCCTGAACTGCAGCACTGGCGGATGGTCTCCATCCGCCAGTCGGCTGATCGCCCGGCCTTGTGCGCAGCCATGTCCGGCGTATCCTTCATGGAATGACAAAAATCGACAACGGCAGGGAGGATGACTCATGCAGCCGGCCAATCCCGAAACGCGAAATCCGCAGGAATTCGAGAAGGTCCTCTCGGGCAGTTCCACCCAGGTCGCGTCTTTCGACAGACACGAGCGCACGGCAATGGAGCGCTTCCAGCATTTTCTTCATTCAAGCCCCGCAGCCGTCGCCCTGATCGTGCTGGTCCTGTCGGTTGCGGCCTTCGGCTTCATTCTCGGCAACAAGTTCTTCTCGGCCTTCACGTTGACGCTGATCCTTCAGCAGGTCGCGATCGTTGGCATCGTCGGTGCCGCCCAGACATTGGTGATCCTGACCGCCGGCATCGATCTGTCGGTTGGCGCGATCATGGTTCTGTCGTCGGTGGTCATGGGCCAGTTCGCCTTTCGCTACGGCCTGCCACCCGAACTGGCCGTGATCTGTGGTCTGGCTGTCGGGGCCTTCTGCGGCTTTATCAACGGCGTGCTCGTGGCGCGCATGAAGCTGCCGCCCTTCATCGTGACGCTCGGCATGTGGCAGATCGTGCTCGCCACCAACTTCCTTTATTCCGCCAACGAGACGATCCGCAGCCAGGATATCGACGCCAATGCGCCGATCCTCAAGTTCTTCGGCGAAAACATCCGCATGGGCGGTGCCGTGCTGACCTATGGCGTCATTGCCATGGTGCTTCTGGTTGCGGTCCTCTGGTATGTGCTCAATCACACTGCCTGGGGCCGGCACGTCTACGCGGTCGGCGACGATCCGGACGCGGCGGAACTCGCAGGTGTCAACGTCAAGCGCATGCTGATCTCCGTCTACACGCTGTCGGGCCTCATCTGTGCACTCGCCGGCTGGGCACTCATCGGCCGCATCGGTTCGGTCTCCCCGACCGCCGGCCAGTTCGCCAACATCGAATCCATCACGGCGGTGGTCATCGGCGGCATCTCGCTCTTCGGCGGACGCGGCTCGGTCCTCGGCATGATTTTCGGGGCGCTGATCGTCGGTGTCTTCCAGCTCGGTCTGCGCCTGATCGGTACGGACCCGCAATGGACCTATCTCTTGATCGGCGTTCTCATCATCGCCGCCGTCGCAATCGACCAGTGGATCAGAAAGGTAGCAGGCTGATGACCCAGGAACCCATTCTCACCGCCCGCGGTCTGGTCAAGCGTTACGGCCGCGTCACGGCCCTCGATCAGGCCGATTTCGACCTCTATCCGGGCGAAATCCTCGCCGTCATCGGCGACAACGGTGCCGGAAAGTCCTCGCTGATCAAGGCGATCTCCGGTGCTGTCACGCCTGATGAGGGCGAGATCAAGCTCGAGGGTCGAGCGATCAACTTCCGCTCGCCGATCGAGGCACGCAAGGCCGGTATCGAGACCGTCTACCAGAACCTTGCTCTGTCGCCGGCCCTTTCGATCGCCGACAACATGTTCCTCGGTCGCGAACTGCGCAAACCGGGCATCATGGGCTCGGTCTTCCGCAAGCTTGACCGGCCGGCGATGGAGAAGATCGCGCGCGACAAGCTCTCCGAACTCGGCTTGATGACCATCCAGAACATCAACCAGGCGGTGGAGACGCTCTCGGGCGGCCAGCGCCAGGGTGTGGCGGTCGCGCGTGCGGCGGCCTTCGGTTCCAAGGTGATCATCCTCGACGAACCGACGGCGGCGCTCGGCGTCAAGGAAAGCCGCAAGGTGCTGGAACTGATCCTCGACGTGCGCTCACGCGGCATGCCCATCGTGCTGATTTCCCACAACATGCCGCATGTCTTCGAAGTGGCCGACCGCATCCATGTCCATCGCCTGGGCAAACGACTCTGCGTGATCAATCCGAAGGACTACACCATGTCGGATGCCGTAGCCTTCATGACAGGAGCGCGTCCGGCGCCGGACACCGAACTTGCTACATGAGTTCAGAACTCGACGATCTTCTGTTTGAAATCGAGCGGCGGGCGCATGGTGGCGCCCGCTTGCTCGTCGGCGTTGCCGGACCTCCCGGCGCCGGAAAGTCGACGCTTGCGGATCGCCTGCATGCAGCCCTCGGCGAAAGAGGCCATCGCAGCGCGGTGCTGCCGATGGACGGCTTCCACCTCGACAATTCCATTCTCGACGAACGCGGCGATCTTCCCCGCAAGGGTGCGCCGCACACATTCGACGTGCGTGGACTTGCCGATCTGCTTCGCGCGGTAAAGGCAGGCGGCGAAGTCTTCGTGCCGGTCTTTGACCGCGCCCGGGAGCTTGCGATCGCGGCGGCCCGTTGCATTTCGCCCGAGGATCGCATCGTGATCGCCGAGGGCAATTACCTGCTGCTTGATCAGGGGCCGTGGGCAGACCTCGCCGATCTCTTCGACCTGTCCGTCATGGTCGCGCCGCCGATCGAGGAACTGGAGCGGCGGCTCATTGCCCGATGGGTTGGCTACGGTCTCACTCCGGCACAGATCGAAGCGAAAGTCGAAAACAACGATCTGCCCAATGGCAGGCTCGTGCTGCAACGCAGCCGTCCGGCCGATTTCACTTTCGACCAGTTCTGAATGGACCTTTCACAGGGCTTCGCCGAGTCTGCGTAAATTCTTAAGATCTAATTAAATGCGCCATCGGTAAAATTGTACGGGTTCGGTTCAGCGAATATCAGCCTCTCCCTGATACAACTTCTCCATGAAAGGTTAACGCCGTTCCCGCCGGGCCAAAAGGGCTCCGGGGTTTCAAGCTGGCGTTTTCAAAGGGTGAAGGTAATGGCGGTATTGATTGTCGAGGACAACCCGACCAATGCGATGATCATAAAGCACCTCGCCAAGAAGGTGACGTCCAAGGAGATCAAGGTCGCCGGCGATGGAAACACGGCATTGATGCTGTGCCATACGGAAAGCTTCGAAATCCTGATCGTCGATTACCAGTTGCCCGGCATGTCCGGGCTGCAGTTCGTCAAGGCCGTGCGCCTGATGGATCGCTACTGCGATACTCCCGTGGTGATGGTAACGGCAGACGATCAACCGCGTCTGTGTGAGGAAGCCAAGGCCGCGGGCGTCACGGATTTCCTCCGCAAGCCGGTCGAGGCTGTCGCTTTTCGCAAGTTGCTGGCCGATCATCTCGGCGCCGAGGCCGTCCATCCCGAACTCCGTTCGGCGTAAGAAGGGAAACATCGGTCATGAGAAGCTTTGTAGGCGCACTTCTCGCAAGCCTGATCAGCGCCACCTCCGTTCTTGCGCTGGACCCGCCGACCGGCCCGGTCGTGCTGACCGTGAAGGGTGAGATCTCCAATACGAATGCGGGTGATACGGCGCAGTTCGACCGGGCGATGCTGGACGGTCTGAAGCATCGCAAGGCCGAGATGGAAACACCCTGGACGGAAGGCAAGGTGACCTTCGAAGGCCCACTGCTGCGCGAGATCCTCACCGCCGTCGGAGCGACAGGCACGATCCTCAAGGTACGCGCGCTCAACGACTACGCGGCAGACGTGCCGGCCGACGACGCCAGGCTCCAGGCGATCCTCGCCACGAAACTCGACGGAAAGCCGATGTCGGTGCGGGACAAGGGGCCCCTGATGCTGGTCTATCCCTTCGACCTCGATGCCGACCTCTACAACGAGAAATACTTCTCGCGCTCTGTCTGGCAGATCAAGGAAATCGAGGTCGGCCGGTGACCATGACGCGCGCCACAGCACGGAAATTTGCAGGCGGAGGCACGATTGCCATCGTCCTGCAGACGCTTTCGGCTGTGCTTGTCTTCGTGCTGCTCATCCTGTTCGTCGACATCGCCCGCCAGTATCGCATTATGGAAGATGGCGTGCGGGAGAACTCGCTCTGGTCTGTCTACCAGCTGGATCGGGAAGTGCGCCAGCTGACTCACAGCCTCTCGAATATGCGTGACGAAGAGCAGAACCCGAAATTGCTCGACGAGCTATCGCTGCGCTACGATATTCTTTTCTCCCGCGTTTCCATCCTCGACCAGGCAAAGTTCGGCACCTACTTCTCCGGCGACGAGAAGATCAACGGCTACATCGCCGGCATCACCGAGGGCGTCCGCGCCGCACAGCCGATATTCGATGCCTATGCCGCCGGCACCCCGCCGACGCAGGAGCAGTTGCGTTGGCTCGAAACAGATCTTGCCGGCATGGGGCGTGTGGCCGAGGACTTCCTTCTTTACACCAATACGCGCGTCAGCCATGAGCGGGCGGACAGCCGGGCGACGATCCTCAACCTGGAGCGCACCTCGACGGTCATGCTCGCGCTCCTGATGGTCTCGGTCGTGTTCCTCGTCATCATCCTGAACCGCCAGCTCCGTTCGGTGCGTCGGTCGAGCCACGACTTGCAGGTGATGGCGACGCAGCTGAGCGAGGCTTATGAAGGCGCCGACGCCGGAAACCGCGCCAAATCTCAATTCATGGCGACCATGGGTCACGAGATCCGGACGCCGCTGAACGCGATCCTCGGCATGTCGGAACTGCTCGAGCTCTCAGACCTTCCCGATGACGCGATCCAGAGCGTCAAGACGATCCGCTCCTCGGGCGAGGCCCTGCTTGAGATCATCAACGAGATCCTCGACTTCTCCAAGATCGAGCATGGCAAGCTGGAACTGGAAGAGCGTGCCTTCGACGTCTGCGCGCTTGCGGAAAGCAGTGTCAGCATTATCAGAGGTCGTGCCGACGACCACGGCAATACGGTGATCCTGGACCTTCCGGACTCTCTGCATGCCCTCTACGTCAAGACAGACCCGACGCGCCTGAGGCAGGTTCTTTTGAACCTGCTATCGAATGCGGTGAAGTTCACCCAGCAGGGAACCGTCACGTTGCGCCTGCGCGACTTCTATCGCGAAGGCAAGCTGATGATCCGCTTCGAGGTGGAGGACACCGGCATCGGCATTGACGAGGCGGGTCTCGACAAGCTCTTCAAGCCCTTCTCGCAGGTCGATGCCTCGATCAGCCGCCGCTACGGTGGCACCGGTCTTGGCCTCACCATCTGCAAGCAGATCGTCGAGATCCTCGGCGGCGAACTCGGTATGAGCAGCACCGTCGGCGTCGGCTCCATCTTCTGGTTCGAACTGGCAGTTGTTCCCGTGACCCGCCTGGAGGCGAATGGTCTCGCCGCCCAGGTGGTGGCCGAGGAGACCCTGCCGCGTCGCCGCATCCTTCTGGTGGAAGACAACAAGGTTAACCAGATCGTTGCCACCCGCTTCCTGGCCCGTCTCGGGCAGGACGTGGAGATCGCCAATGACGGCGCCGAAGCCGTCTCCCTTTCTCGCGAACATGCCTTCGATCTGATCCTGATGGATATGCAGATGCCTGTCATGGACGGCATTGAGGCGACGAAGCGGATCATTGCCGAAGGCGGCCCCTCGGCCGAAGCGCCGATTATCGCGATGACCGCCAACGCATCGGACGACGACCGCCGCCGCTGCCTCGACGCTGGAATGAAAGGCTTCGAGTCCAAGCCTGTGACATTGGAGAGATTGCGAAAGATGATTGCTCACGCCACGTCGACGGATCGCGAAACCAGGCCGGTCCCGGTCCCGGCGCCGACGACTGCGCCCCAGAAACTGGAATTGCCGGACCTGGATCTTGCCGCCATGCCACTTCAGTCCATGCCAGAGCTCGGCATCGAGGGGTTGGACGAGGCGCGCCACGCCGAACTCGTCGACGCGCTTGGCGAAGATGTCTTCCAGGAACTGGTCGAATCCTTCTTCGACGATGCGACCGGCCTGCTCGATGAGCTGACCGAGGCGCTCCACCGGAACGATCCGGACAAGATCGACCGCGTTCTGCACACGATCAAGGGGGCAGCCTCCAATGTCGGGTTCAACGACCTGGCGGTGAAGGCGAATGCGCTCAGGAGCCAGACCCCGGCGCCTGAAGATATCGAATTGCTCGGCGAGGAAATCCTCGCGCTTAAATTTAAACTGGTTGCCTGAGAAGCAAGGAGGCGTTCATGCGTATTTTGTTGGTGGACGACAACAGCACCAATCTGAAGCTCCTGACGAAGCTCGTCGGCAAGCTCGACAATTGCGAGGCTCTGCCATTCGCGAGCCCCGACGCCGTGCTCTCCGCATTGCCGGAGCTTGAGTTTGACATTGCCATCATCGACTACCAGATGCCGGTCTATAACGGTGTCGAGCTCTACACGGAAATCGTGCGCTTCGAGAAATATGCCGATGTTCCCGTTGTTTTCGTCACGGCCGACAAAGACATGACGACCCGCATGGCCGCTCTCAACGCCGGTGCGATCGATTTCCTGACCAAGCCGGTGAACCCTGTCGAGTTCCAGGCCCGCGTCCAGAACATCGTGAGCCTTTCAAGGGCTCGCCGCCAGCTTGCCGATCAGGCCGAATGGCTGCGACGCGAGGTCGAACGTGCGGTGGGTGAACTGCGCGAGCGCGAGCAGGAGATTATCCATCGCTTGACGCTGGCCGCTGAGTACAAGGATCCCGAAACCGCCCGCCATACCCTGCGCGTCGCGGCCTATTCGGAAGCGATCGCGATTGAACTGGGTCTGCCGAGCCATGTCTGCCACGATATCCGCCTGGCGGCCCCGATGCACGACATTGGCAAGGTCGCGATGCCAGACACGGTTCTTCTGAAACAGGGCCGACTGACGGAAGCCGAATATCGCCAGATGCAGTCGCATGCCGAAATCGGCAGCGACATCCTCGGACGCTCCCGTTCGTCGCTTCTGCAGCTCGCCTCCGAGATTGCCGCCAGCCACCACGAGCGCTGGGACGGGCAGGGCTATCCGAACCGTCTCGTCGGCACGGCCATCCCGATTTCCGGGCGGATCGTCTGCATCGCCGACAACTTCGACGCACTGACGACAGAACGCCCTTACAAGCCGGCCTGGAGCTTCGAGCGTACGGTCGAGCATATTCTCGGCCGTGCCGGCACCCAGTTCGATCCGGACTGCGTGGCTGCCTTCGAACGCGCTCTGCCTCGCATTCGGGCGATCTTGGAACAGGACCGGCGCGAGCAGGCGGAAGAGGCGGAAAAGGCCGTGGGATCGGCAAGCGATCGGGTCGCCTGATCCTTTGATCCCCGTGGGCGGACATGCTAAGGGCGGCGGGTAATCGTCAAGCCGGAGGCCTATTCATGTCATCGCTCACCATCCGCCGCCCCGACGACTGGCACCTGCATCTGCGCGACGGTGCCATGCTGGAAGGCGTGATCGGCGATACCAGCCGACATTTCGCCCGCGCCATCATCATGCCGAACCTCGTGCCGCCGGTGGTGACAACGCAGGATGCGCGCGCCTATCGCGAGCGCATCCTCAAGGCAGTGCCTTCAGGCGACCGTTTCGAACCGCTGATGACGCTCTATCTGACCGAGCACACAAACCCTGACGACGTGGAAGAAGGCAAGCGTTCCGGCCTGATCACGGCCGTCAAGCTTTACCCCGCCGGTGCCACGACCAATTCCCACGGCGGTGTGCGCGACATGGACAAGGCCATGCCGGTGCTGGAGCGGATGGCGAAGATCGGCCTGCCGCTTTGCGTCCATGGCGAAGTGACGACGCCCGAAGTCGACATTTTCGACCGCGAGAAGGTCTTCATCGACACCGTCCTCGATCCGTTGCGCAAGCGTCTCCCGGAGCTGAAGGTCACCATGGAGCATGTGACGACCGAAGATGGCGTTCAGTACATCCGTAGCGCCGATCGCAACCTCGCGGGCTCGATCACCACGCATCACCTGATCATCAACCGCAACGACATTCTCGTCGGCGGTATTCAGCCGCACTACTATTGTCTGCCGGTCGCCAAGCGCGAGAACCATCGCCAGGCGCTGCGCAAGGCGGCCGCTTCAGGCGATGCCCGCTTCTTCCTCGGCACCGACAGCGCGCCGCATGTCGATCCGCTGAAGGAATGCGGCTGCGGTTGCGCCGGCATCTATACCTCGATCAACACCATGAGCTGCCTTGCCCATGTCTTCGAGCAGGAAGACGCTCTGGACAAGCTCGAGGCCTTCACCTCGCTGAACGGCCCCGCCTGGTATGGTCTGGCGCCGAATGAGGAGACGATCACGCTCGTGAAACGGGATGAATCGGTGACGTTTCCGCCGAAGATCGTCACCGGCGCTGGTCCGGTGACCGTCTTCAATCCGAAATTCCCACTGCACTGGGATGTTGCCTGATGCGCCAAAGGCCTCGTGCGGGTGTACGAGGCCTTTGATGTGGCCGATCTGGACGCGTTGTCCGTCCGGTCAGGTGCCGAGCGAGCCAAGCTGCGGCCAGAGACCGAGCACGCCGATGATGATCAGATAGATGGCAACGACATAATTGAGCAGGCGCGGCATGATCAGGATCAGGATGCCGGCGATGAGGGCGACAAGCGGCTGGATGACGAGCATGTTGTCCATGGGTTATTCCTTCGTGTGTGGCCAGCCGTAAAGATCTGGCGAAGCGGATTGTTCCACACGGTTGATCTGGCGGGCGGCACGGCTTGCTGCTATTGCGCTTCTGACCGTATCTGACAGGAGAGCCCCATGATCCAGACCCCCTTCACCGACCCCGCCGTGATGGCCGACCTCGTGGCGAAGATGCTCTGGGAGATCAAGGCGGTGCATTTCAACGCCAGCGAGCCCTACAAGCTTTCCTCCGGCATGAAGAGCCCCGTCTATATCGACTGCCGCAAGCTTCTCTCCTATCCGCGCGTGCGCTCTGCGGTGATGGATTTTGCCGCCGCCACCCTGATGCGCAATGCCGGCTTCGAGCAGTTCGATTGCATCGCCGGCGGCGAGACGGCTGGCATTCCGTTTGCGGCTCTGCTCGCCGATCGCCTCGGCCTGCCGATGATCTATGTCCGCAAGGCGCCCAAGGGCCATGGCCGCAATGCACAGATCGAAGGCAACATGCCGGAGGGATCGCGCGTTCTCGTCATAGAGGACCTGACAACCGCTGGCGGCAGCATGTTCAAGTTTATCGACGCGATCAGGGCTGCCGGCGGCGGCGTCGATCACGGCATCGCACTCTTCTTCTACGGCATCTTCCCCGAGGCCCAGCAGCGCTTCGACGATGGCAAGGTGAAGTTGCACTACATCGCGACATGGCGGCACGTGCTCGCCGTTGCTCGCGAGCAGAAACTGTTCGACGAGAAGACGCTCTCCGAGGTCGAGGCCTTCCTCGATGCACCGCTCGAATGGTCGGGACGAAACGGTGGGGTTTCGTCCTTGGCCTGAGCAAATGCTCACGGACACACTGGAAATCGAGCGCGACTTGGTTTAAATCGATTGAAACGGAAGACTGGGAGGTCGAAATGATCCTGTGTTGCGGCGAAGCGCTGATCGACATGTTGCCACGCGAAACCACGCTCGGCGAGCGGGCCTTTTCGCCCTATGCCGGCGGCGCGATTTTCAACACGGCGATTGCCCTTGGGCGCCTCGGCATCGAGACGGGCTTCTTCACCGGCCTTTCCGACGACATGCTGGGCGACATCCTGCGCGACACGCTGAAGTCATCCGGCGTCGACTACAGCTATTGCGCGACGCTCTCGCGCCCCTGCACGATCGCGCTGGTCAAGCTCACCAACGGCCAGGCATCCTATGCCTTCTACGACGAAAACACGGCAGGCCGGATGATCACGGAAGCCGACTTGCCCACGCTCGACGACAGCTGCGAAGCCCTGCATTTTGGCGCGATCAGCCTGATCCCGGAACCCTGCGGCTCGACCTATGAGGCGCTGATGACCCGCGAGCACAAGACCCGCGTCATCTCGCTCGACCCGAACATTCGCCCCGGCTTCATCAAGGACAAGGCCGCCCACCAGGCCCGCATCGCCCGCATGGCCGACATGTCCGACATCCTGAAATTCTCCGACGAGGACCTCGACTGGTTCGAGCTGTCGGGCACACAGGACGAGCGCGCCGCCTATTGGCTGACGCGCGGCGCCAAGCTCGTGGTGCTGACCAAGGGCGCGGAAGGGGCGACAGGCTACACCGCAAACTTCAAGGTCTCGGTTCCCTCGAACAAGGTCGAGGTGGTCGACACCGTCGGCGCCGGCGACACCTTCGACGCGGGCATCTTGGCGTCGCTGAAGCGTCAGGGACTGCTGACCAAGGAGAAGGTCGCGACGCTCTCGGAAGAGGCGGTGCGTGAAGCGCTGACGGTAGGCGCCAAGGCTGCGGCCGTGACGGTGTCGCGGGCAGGGGCCAACCCACCGACGGCGGCCGAGATCGGGTTCTGAGAGGGCTCGGGATGCCACAACGCCTCTCACAGCACGAACGCTGACCTAGGCGCCACTGATCATCAGATTCGGCATGCCGTTTGACGTCTTTTCTGCGGAGTGACCGCTGTCATCGACGACACCTCTTGCGACGCGCCGCATATTGGTAAAACCTTTGAAGGTGACGGTGTCCACCGGCTGGTCAAACCGGATGGACACCGAGTGGCCGCTGCTTGAAGACGTAATCGCGGTAATCTCCCCCTCGAATGCCATACCAAGATAATGCCCCCTGACCCTTTGGTGCAGATGAAACCGGGTTGGAGCCGCCTTCGCGAGTTGGGCTGACAAGGTGTTCCAGTTGCGCGCGCCGTTTTGATGCGCGACCAGTTCAAGTGCTTTGGCGTGTCCGACAATGGTCCCCTCCGCAGCGAGGGTGGCACGCAGCGCCTTTGCCTGCGCCTTGGCTTCCGCAATGGTTCTAACGGTCATGACCGGGCTCCCCTTGCAGCCAGACCGAGGCCGGCATGGCTCCGTGTCTTCATCGCGGTCGCGAGGATGAGAGCGCTGGCCGCCGCAGCGAGGATGTCGGCCGCTGGATAGGCAAACCACAATGCGTTTCCACCGAGCAGGATAGTTGCCGCCGTCACCAGTGACGGCACCAGTATGATGGGCTTGACGACCGTGAGCAGTGCGGCGCGGGCCGGCTGGCCCACCGCCTGGAAATAGAGGCCGAGCACGAGGATAGGGCCTGAAAACAGGTAGAGCGCGCCCATGATCCGGAGGATCCGGCCCACCTCGCTGATCACATCCGGGTCGGTGACAAACAGGGCGCCGAGCAGGCTTCCCTGGCTGAGGAGCAGACCCTCCACAGCAATGCAGTAAAGCAGTGCCGTTGTAGCCCCGATCCGCAGCACCGCATCGGAACGCGTATAAAGTCCGGCGCCGACATTGTTGCCGACAATGCTTTGCATGGCCATTCCGACAGCGATATTTGGCATGAAGGCAAACCCGAAGATGCGTGTCGCTATCCCGTAGGCTGCGATGGTTTTAGCATAGTCGGCACTTGCCGCAAAGCGCATGGCCATAACGACACTGGCAGCGGAAAGCGCCATTCCGGCAAAACCCAGGCAGAGAGGCGCCCCGAGAATCGCGATCCGTTTCCAGGAGCCAGTCCACCGGCTTCGCCAAACCATGCTCAATAGCAGCATATTGGGCAGAAGCCGGCGCAAGATGACGAGCAGGTTCAATCCAAGTGTCTGCGCAAAGAGCGTAGCGAAGGCCGATCCCGCTACGCCCAGCTCCAGCCGAGCCACCAGAATGTAGTTCAGCAGGATGTTGGCGAGTGTAACACCAAGCGACATGAGGGCCATCGTTCCGGCATGACCTTCATTGCGACAGGCATCGGCATGGACACCCAGGAGGAACTGGACGGGAGTTCCGAACAGGGTAATCGCCAGGAAGACCCAGACCATGTCGGCAATCGGTCCGTCGGAGCCGGCAAGCTTGATCGAGAAACCTCTGCCCCCGGCACAGAAGAGCAGGATAAGCGCAGACGCAATGAAGAGGGCAAGGCCATGTGCGCCTGCAAAGGTCGCTGTGGCTGCATCGCGATCGCCGGCGCCAAGCTGACGCGCCAGCAGGCTCGACATCCCGCCACCCACAAGGGTCGACAGCGCGATAGTGAACATGAGGATCGGGAAGGTCATGCCGACCGCCGCCATGGCCTCGGCGCCGACGAAATGGCCGAGGAAGAAGGCGTCGACGATGCCGAGCACGCCATTCATGCCCATGATCGCGATCATGGGCAGTGCGGTGGCGGCAAAGATCTTGCCAGGAGAGGCAGTCAGAAAACGATTTTCGGGCGATTGTCGCAGAGACATCACTCACTCCTCCGAAGAGGCATTTCGATTGTGATGGGGGCCTGCATTGCCCACCGACGAAATGCTTCGAGGGTGAGAAGAAACCTGCGTGCCGGCTTTACCGTGACTTTCGTCTGCAGGCGGCAGGTGCTCGGAACCTGCGCGCCAAGAACCATTGAAAGGGGAGATTGTCAATGACGGTCCGCAGGGATCGGGTCACCGGAGGGAGGGCGTGCGGACAGCCGCATCCATTCGACGGGTTTCTTGGCGCCGCCCCTCGGCCGTGTCGCGCGTAAGCGCTCGGGGGCCTTTCCAGTCTCACCCCATCTTCCGCTCCGAAAGTGCCGCGACAAGCCCTGCAGTCGAGCTGTCATGCCCGGTTGCCGCGACCTTGCCCTGCACCACCGGCAGAAGCCCCGTCGCCAGTTCCTTGCCGAGTTCCACGCCCCATTGGTCGAAGGAATTGATGCGGAAGATCACGCCTTCAACGAAGACGCGGTGTTCATAGAGTGCGATCAGGCGACCGAGCGCAAACGGGGTCAGCTGGTCATAGACGAAGGTGATCGAGGGGCGGTTGCCGGAGAAGACGCGGTGCGGGGCGAGGAAGTCGGCCTCTTCGCCGGCAATGCCCTTGGCGGTGAGCTGGCTCTTGGCCTCGGCAAGTGTGCGGCCCTTCATCAGGGCTTCAGACTGGGCGAGGCAATTGGCGATCAGCAGCTCATGCTGGTGACGCAAGTCAGGTTCGAAACCATTGGCGGCGATCATGAACTCGGCCGGGATGACGCTCGTGCCCTGGTGGATGAGCTGGTAGAAGGCGTGCTGTCCGTTGGTGCCGGGTTCGCCCCAGACGACGGGGCCGGAGGCACCGGCAACCGGCTTTCCGTCGACCGTCACGCTCTTGCCGTTCGATTCCATGTCGAGCTGCTGCAGATAGGCCGGGAAGCGCGACAGCCTCTGGTCATAGGGCAGGATCGCGCGCGTCGCGTAGTTCAGAACCTTGCGATGATAGACGCCGAGCGCGCCGAGAAGCATTGGCAGGTTGTCGCGGAAGGGGGCAGTGCGAAAATGCTCGTCCATGGCGTGGGCGCCATCGAGGAACTCTCCGAAATGGTCGGAGCCGATCGCGATCATCAGCGGCAGGCCGATGGCCGACCAGATCGAATACCGTCCGCCGACCCAGTCCCAGAAGCCGAAGACGCGGGTCGGATCGATGCCGAAGGCGGCAACCTTGTCGAGGGCTGTCGAGACGGCGCAGAAATGATGGCCGACGGCAGCCTCGCCGAGCGCATCGGCGACGAAGGCGCGCGCCGTCTGCGCGTTTGTCATCGTCTCGATCGTGGTGAAGGTCTTCGATGCCACGATGAAGAGCGTGGTTTCGGCAGACAATGTCTTCAGCGTGTCGGCAATATGGGCGCCATCGATATTGGAGACGAAATGCAGGCGCGGGCCGTCATGGAAGGGGGCGAGTGCCAGTGTCGCCATGACAGGACCGAGATCCGAACCGCCAATGCCGATATTGACGACATCGGTGATGGCCTTGCCGGTGGCCCCCTTGGTCTCGCCCGAGCGGATGCCCTCGGCGAAGGCGCCCATGGCTGCGAGAACGGCATTGACGTCTGCCATCACATCGCGGCCGTCGACCATGACAGGGCGGTTGGAGCGGTTGCGCAAGGCGGTGTGCAGGACCGCGCGATCTTCCGTGAAGTTGATCGGCGCGCCGGAGAACATCTGGTCGCGCTTGTCGGCCACGCCGGCTGTTGCTGCGAGTTCCTCGAGCAGGTCGAGCACCTCGTCGTTCACCGCGCATTTGGAGTAATCCATCAACAGGTCGTCGAGAGCTGCGGTAAAACGGCTGAAGCGCTGCGGATCGGCCGAGAATGCGGCACGCAGGTCTTCCGCACGGGTGGCCTGGACCGTCTTCGTCAATGTGTCGATGATGGATTGCATCGGAATGTCCCTGGTTCGGCGATGATGCCGGGGACCTTATTAGCGACTTGAGACAGGATCAAGATGAAGGGGAGGCCTCAGCCTCCCCAAATTTAAATCGATTTATTTTCCGTCCCGCAACTCGCGCCGCAGGATCTTGCCGACATTGGTCTTGGGCAGGTCGGCGCGGAACTCGATATAGCGGGGCCGCTTGTAATTGGTCAGGTTTGCGGCGCAATGGGCCTTGAGTTCCTCGATGGTGAGGTCCTCGTCCTTCTTGACCACGAAGAGCTTGACCGCCTCGCCCGAATGCTCGTCCGGCACGCCGACGGCAGCGCATTCGAGGACGCCGGCATGCATGACGGCCACTTCCTCGATCTCGTTCGGATAGACGTTGAAGCCGGAGACGAGGATCATGTCCTTCTTCCGGTCGACGATCTTCACATAGCCGCGTTCGTCCATCAGGCCCATGTCGCCGGAGCGGAAGAAGCCGTCATCGCTCATCACCTTGGCCGTCTCTTCCGGACGCTGCCAATAGCCCGCCATGACCTGCGGACCCCGGATGCAGATTTCGCCCACATCGCCGACCGGCAGCGTATTGCCGTCCTCATCGCGGATCTCGATGTCCGTCGAGGGGAGGGGCAGGCCGATCATGCCGGTGAACTCGCGCGCATCCAGACGGTTGACGGTCGCGACCGGAGAGGTCTCGGAGAGCCCGTAACCTTCGGTGATGGGTCGTCCCGTCATCTCCAGCCAGCGCTCGGCCACCGGCCGCTGGATAGCCATGCCGCCGCCAAGCACGAGCATCAGCGAGGAGAAGTCGAGCTTCTTGAACTCCGGATTGTTCATCATCGCATTGAACAGCGTGTTGAGACCCGGGAAGATATGCGACTTGAAGCCCTGCAACTCCTTGATGAAGCCCGGAATGTCACGCGGATTGGCGATCAACAGATTGTGGCCGCCGAGCGCAATGCCCATCAGCGAATTCACGGTGAGGGCGAAGATATGGTAGAGCGGAAGCGCGCAGACGAAGTTCAGCACCTCGGGGCGCGACTGGCCCGCAAAGGCGGCCTCCAGCCACAGCGCGATCTGCTGCTTGTTGGACAGGAGATTGGCATGGGTCAGCGTCGCCCCCTTGGAAACGCCGGTCGTGCCGCCGGTATATTGCAGGAAAGCGACGTCGCTCGAAATGACTTCGACCGGCTTCAGCGTAAGCTTCTCGCCTTCCGACAGCATGGCCTTGAAGCTCTTGTGGCCGGGGATGGACCAGGCGGGCACGAGCTTCTTCACCTTGCGCACGACGAGATTGACGATGTGGCCCTTAAAGCCCAGCATGTCGCCCATGGCGCAAACCACGACATGCTTGACCTCTGTGCGGGCGACGACCTGTTCGACCGTGTGGGCGAAGTTTTCGAGGACGACGATCGCCTTGGCGCCGGAATCCTTGAGCTGGTGTTCGAGTTCGCGCGGTGTGTAGAGCGGGTTGACGTTCACCACGATCATGCCGGCACGAAGGATGCCATAGACGGCCACCGGGTTCTGCAGGATGTTCGGCGTCATGACGGCGACACGGTCGCCCTTGGCGAGACCCTTCGACTGCAGCCAGGCGCCAACCTTGCGCGATTGCAGTTCCAGTTCGCGGAAGGTCATGCCGCGGCCCATGCTGGAAAAGGCCAGCCTGTCGGCGAACTTGGCGCAACTCGCTTCGAAGAGCGCGCCGAGCGATTGATGAGCATGCGGTGCGATCTCGGCCGGCACGGAGGCCGGATACGACTTAACCCAGATCTTGTCGGCGGCGCGGCCGCTCAAGCGGCTCATAGTTTCCGTCATCGTGTTCCTCCCGAAACCTTCGTTGTCTGCATGCCCGTCGCGGGGGCCGATTCCTCCTCAGGTCCCCAGAACTTACGCGTTTTCACGCCGGCAGTGCAACTGTGGCAAAGCTATCTAACCTTGACGTAAACGTCAACAATCCTGTCGGACCTCCGTGGCGTTTTGAAAGGAACCATGCTCCCGCATGCGCCGTTATCCGTTCATCGAAAAGCAAGACGGAGGATATCTCAATGTTGCAGGAAAATCGAACGACCACCAGTGGCCAGGATCCCTATGTCAAGGATACTCCAAACCTGATTGCCAGCGACAAGGTCGAAGGCACTGCGGTCTACGGCCGCGACGGCGAACGCATCGGCTCGATCCAGCGTATCATCCTGGAAAAACGTGGGGGCCGCGTGGCTTATGCAATTCTGAGCTTCGGTGGTTTCTGGGGTATCGGTGACGACTATTACCCGCTGCCCTGGGAAAAGCTGACCTATGACGAGGGCCTCGACGGCTATCGAATCGATCTCACCAAAGAGCAGGTCGAGGCGGCGCCGAAGCACCGAGATGACAGCGAAGATTGGTACCGCGACAACGGCCGCTCGGTCTATGACTACTACGGTGTTCCGCCGTACTGGATCTGATTGGGTATCGTCATAACACCACCATCGAAGGGCCTCGTGAAGCGGGGCCCTTTTTCGCGTCTTCAACGAATGTGGATTGGCAAATGGACGGCAGCGTAATCGCGCTGCAGCAGGAGAGACGTCAATCAACCCGCCCGAGCCCGTACTAAAGTTTACGGCACTCGCGCCCGACGGCGCTCATTGCACAGAAAGCTTCGGCGGGGAAGGCCGGAGCCTCAGAATTTCTTTGAGAAATGGTGCCGCTTGCAGGACTCGAACCTGCGACCCCATCATTACGAATGATGTGCTCTACCACCTGAGCTAAAGCGGCCTACGTCGAGCAGGAATTTAGCCTGCCGCGTTTGGTGAGGGGCTGATACAAGGATTGCCTGCTGATTTCAAGACGCATTTCGGCCGCGGGACAAAAAATCACCGGCCGCAACCGGGCGGGCGCTTCTGGTTAAGCGGCCAAGTCTTGGGCCAGTTGTCCAAATGCGCCCGTGTCGTCCTCGAACTGCGAGGGCAGTTCCGCAAAGCCTCCTTGATTGGCGTCCAACTGCAGTCCCGCCTCGTCCTCGACTTTCCGTTCGCCAATTATTCGCCCGCTGAAGAAGGCGGAGGATGGATGCGGCGAGTGCAGGCGGGGTCCGAAAAAGCCGATGCTGGCGTCCCCGAAACTTGGATCCGCGGGGACGCCAGCAATGATGATCTCAGCCGCAAATCGCCTTTTTTGCGCTCCTGTATTCGCGCTCCAGCCGGTCGACCACGGCGGAAACCGGCTCGACGGCCTTGACCGCGCCGATGCCCTGACCGCAGCCCCAGATGTCCTTCCAGGCCTTGGCGCCGGTGGTCGCCTTGTCAAAGTCCATTTTCGACGGGTCGGCCTCCGGCAGATTGTCCGGATCGAGGCCTGCGGCCGCAATGGAAGGCTTCAGGTAGTTGCCGTGAATGCCGGTGAAATAGTTGGAGTAGACAATGTCATTGGCATGGGCATCGACGATCGCCTGCTTGTATTCCGCCGAGGCGCGAGCCTCTTCGGTCGCGATAAAGGGGGAGCCGATATAGGCCATGTCGGCCCCCATCGCCTGGGCGGCGAGCACCGCGCCCCCATTGGCGATCGCACCGGCAAGAAGAAGCGGGCCGTCGAACCACTCGCGGATTTCCTGGACGAGGGCAAAGGGCGAAAGCGTGCCGGCATGGCCGCCAGCCCCGGTCGCAACAGCAATCAGGCCGTCCGCGCCCTTGCGGATCGCCGAGTTCGCGTGACGGTTGTTGATGACGTCATGCAACACGATCCCGCCGTAGGAATGTACGGCAGCATTCACTTCCGGCACGGCCCCGAGCGAGGAGATCACGATAGGAACCTTGTATTTCACACACATCATCAGGTCGTGCTCGAGCCGCTTGTTCGACATGTGCACGATCTGGTTGACCGCAAAGGGGGCGGCCGGACGATCCGGGTTCTTCGCATTGTAGGATGCGAGATCCTCTGTGATCTCGGCGAGCCACTCATCGAGCTGCGCCTCGGGCCGGGCATTGAGTGCCGGGAACGAGCCGACAATACCGGCCTTGCACTGGGCCAAGGTCAGTTTCGGGTGTGATATGATGAAGAGCGGCGAGGCGACGACGGGTAGTCTCAGAGTGTCTTTCAGGATCGGCGGCAGGGCCATCACTTCACCTCCCAGGAAGTTTACGTTTACGCAAACGTCAAATATCAGATCCTTCGCCGGGAGGAAAGCCGGGCTGCACAATTCGCGCTGTGAACGGGCAAAGCCGCCTTCGTTGGCCCGCGCGCGGCCGGGGCGATCTGGCCTCATTCCTGTGTTTATTGCGCTGCATACGGGGTTTCCGGGCTTGTGCTGGAAAAATCGAGCGTTTACCGAATCTATACGATGATTGCGATGTGGCTTGGGCGACCCCCGAAGGAGTATGGCGGCCAATGAGTGGATTGGAAACGGCCATCAGGAACGCCCTCGAGCGTTCCGACCGCGCCAATGCGGAGACGCGCGCCCGTGTCTATCAGTCGGCGCGACAGGCCCTGGAGACGGGGCTGGGCAAGCAGAACATCGATGACCCCGAGGCGATCAATTATCAGCGGCGCCGGCTTGAGGCGCTCATCCATTCGATCGAACAGGAAGAGCGCGCCCGGCTGGAGGTAAGGCCGGAGGTTTCTGCTCCGCAAGCTGCTGTTCCGGTGGCGCCGACGCTGCGCGCGGCGCCGGAACCGGCAACAACACCTTTGCCGGAGCGTCGCGGAGGCCGCGTCGAACCGGGTTTTGCATCCCTTGACCCACCGGTCTCCCGGGCGGCGGGTCAGGGCGATCCCTCCTTCGACGATGAGATCGAAATGTCATCCACATTGGCGCACGACGCCCATGCGAATGACGAGGGTCCCATGCCCGACATGCGCTCGGAGCGGCCGCTGAAGGCACCGCGACGTCGGCGCGGCCTCGTGGCGCGCCTCCTGATGCTTTCGGTCTTTGTCGCGACCCTCGGGATCGGCGCGTGGTGGGTCTATTCGTCCGGCCTGCTGCTGTCGGATGCGGAGCGCGACACGTCCGTGCCCAATCCGCCCCCGCGTGTCGAGTCCGAGGACTTCTCCGGAACGCCCGATCCGGCATTGTCGCAAGGCGCGGCCGGTCCCCAGGCGCTCGATGCCCGCGGCGGGTTTCCCGATGACTGGATCGAGGTGTTCGAGCCGCAGCAGGTCTCCGCGATCCGGCCGCGCGCCAATGCCCTGGTCGATATCGTTGCGGCCGGCGATGGCAATGCCGCCCAGATCGTTTCGCGCAGCCGTGACGCAGCGGGTGCCGTCGAAGTGACCGTGCCGGCAGACGTCCTTCGGGAAATGGCCGGCCGTACGTCCACCATTGCGCTTACACTGCAATCGACAGACGACAAGCCGGTCCAGATATCGGTGGAATGCGACTTCCCACGCATGAGCGATTGCCCGCGCCACCGCTTCACGGTTAATCCGCAAAAGCTCGACGCGCTCTTTCGCGTTTCCTTCGAGAACGACATGGCGCCCTCCACGCCGGGGCGCCTCCTGATCAATGCCGACATCGAGGGCGGCGGACGCGGTGTAAATCTCTATGCCATTCGCGTCCTGCCCGGACAATGATCGCGGCAGCGGGCAGGGCGGTCTCGGGAGGCAACTCTCTCAGGCCAGAAAGTCCGGCCCGCTACCGATGATCTTCTTGTCCAGCTTGCCGATGTTTTCCAAGTCCTTGCCGTCGTAGTCGAGTGACAGCAGCATATGGCGGATCAGATTCAGTCGTGCGCGGCGCTTGTCGTTGGCATGCAGCACGGTCCAGGGCGCACGCTCAGTATGCGTCTCCTTCAGCATCCGGTCCCGCTTCATCGTATAGTCGTCCCACTTGTTTAGTGCGGCGATGTCCATGGGTGACAGTTTCCAGCACTTCAGCGGGTCGTGCCGGCGATCATGGAAGCGCTTCAGCTGCATTTCCTGCCCGGTGCCCAGCCAGAACTTGAAAAAGCGAATGCCTTCCCGTTCGATCAGCTTTTCGAAACGCGGCACCTGCTCCAGGAAGCTTTCATATTCGTCCGGCGTGCAGAAGCCCATGACCGGTTCGACGCCGGCACGGTTGTACCAGGAGCGGTCGAAGAGGACGAATTCCCCCGCCGTCGGGAAGTGCGAGATGTAGCGTTGGAAATACCATTGGCCACGCTCCGTCTCCGTCGGCTTGGTCAGGGCGACCACCCGGGCGGAGCGCGGGTTCATGTAGGAGAGCGTTGCATGGATCGCTCCACCCTTGCCTGCCGCATCGCGGCCCTCGAACAGCGCCATGACCCGTTCGCCGGTCTTCTGCATCCAGAACTGCACTTTGACGAGTTCGATCTGCAACTGCTCCAACTCCGCATTGTATTTCTTCTGCGAGAGTTTCTTGTTGTAGGGGAAGCCTCCGGACTTCAGGGCTTCGTCTTCGATCCAGTCCGGCAGGTCTGGCTGGTCGACATCGAAAACCTGTTGCTTGCCTCCGACCGTCAGTGTCACTGCCCGGCTTTCCGTCTGCGCGTCCATCGTCTTCCCCGTCTGCTTTGTTGGATTTCTGCTACTTGAGCCTATGCCGAAATGAAGTTCAAGCGGGTCGGTTCCAGGTCTGGTCGAATGCACAGGCGGGGATAAGCCGCGTGGTGCGATGGTGGAGTGGTGTAACTTCTGTCATGAATCGCAGTTATCAGGCATCCAGTGATGACGAGGCGGAGCGCGCGGCGCGCAATGGCAGACGACAGCGGGGCAAAGGATATGAGGACCGGCGGCGCCGGATCGGGCGACGGTTGGCGCGCCGAACTCAGGCGGGTATTCTCCGCTTGGCCCTACATTCTGTCTGCGGCGATCCTCGCAGTCGGCGCCTGGGCGACCGGGGCCGCCACCGGCTTGGCCGTCACTCTCTTCGTGCTCCTGTTCCTGCTCGCGGTCTTCCGCCAATGGCCGTCAAAGGACGGTCAGAGCGTGATTGCGCCGGCTCTCGCTGCGCCCGAGCCGCCGCCAGACCCGCTGCCGCTGATCCTTGCTTCGCTCGATGCGCTCGATATGCCGATCTTCGTGCTGAATGCGGCTTCCGAGCTGATTGCGGGAAATCAGGAGGCTGAGAAGGTCTTCGGCACGCCGCCGGCCGGACTGCATGTCTCGACGCGCTGGCGCTCGCCCGGCATTCTCGACATGATCCGCGAGACGATCGAAACCGGCGAGCCGAACCAGATCGAGCACTCCGAACGCCTTCCCTCGGAAAGGGTCTATATCGTCCGCGTTGCCCCCGTGCTTTCCGACGGGGCGGAAGCGACAGCCTATTTTCTTCTCTCCTTCCGCGACATTTCGGAGCTGCGGCGCCTGGACCGGATGCGCAGCGATTTCGTCGCCAATGCCAGCCACGAACTGCGCACGCCGCTCGCCTCTTTGCGCGGCTTCATCGAAACCATGCAGGGACCGGCCCGTGACGACGCGAAGGCGAAGGACCGCTTCCTCGCCATCATGCTCGATCAGGCGAACCGCATGAGCCGTCTCGTGGACGATCTCCTGTCTCTATCCCGGTTGGAACTGAAGGCCCATTTGCCGCCGGATCAGAAAGTGGAACTCGCGCCGATCCTCGGGCATGTGCGCGATAGCCTCGCACCGCTCGCAGCCGACCTCGGGGTCGAGATCAGGCTCGATCTGCCGGACGAAAAGGTCGAGGTGATGGGCGAGCGCGACGAGCTCGTACAGGTCTTCGAAAACCTGATCGAGAACGCCTGCAAATACGGCCAGGACGGCAAGGTGGTTGAGGTGTCGCTGCGTCGTGAACCGGGCGGCGCGACAGAAGTGAGCGTGCGCGACCATGGTCCGGGCATTCCGGGCGAGCACGTGCCGCGCCTCACGGAGCGCTTCTACCGAGTCAGTGTCGAGGACAGCCGGTCGAAAAAGGGCACCGGTCTGGGGCTCGCCATCGTCAAGCACATCCTGACGAGGCACCGTGCGCGCCTGATTGTGAAGTCCAAGATCGGCTCCGGCAGCGAATTTACCGTGCGCTTCTGACATAAAACGGCAATGCCCAGAGCTGTCGACCGCATATGTTGTTGTTTTTCAACGACTATCTTTGTCACAAATGTTTCACCCAACTGACATAAAAGCGTGAGCCTAGAGCCGCTAGAACGCAGCGGTCGACGCTTGGCACTCGCCGCGACGGCCGCAAAGACACACAAGCCCATTCCGGGAGATGATCATGAACGCTCTGAAACTTTCCGTAGCTGCCTTGGCGGCCTCCGTGGCCTTCGCCGGCGCTGCTGTAGCCCGCGACCAGATCCAGATTGCTGGTTCCTCCACCGTTCTGCCCTATGCCTCTATCGTTGCCGAAGCCTTCGGCGAAAACACCGACTTCGGGACTCCGGTTGTTGAGTCCGGCGGTTCTGGCGCTGGCCGCAAGAAGCTCTGCGAAGGCGTGGGCGAGAACACCATCGACATCGCCAATTCGTCGTCGCGCATCTCCAAGTCTGACATCGAGCTCTGCAAGACCAACGGCGTGACCGACATCCAGGAAGTCCGCATCGGTTACGACGGCATCGTCTTTGCCTCGGACATCAATGGTCCGGAATATGCCTTCACCGCCGCTGACTGGCACAACGCTCTCGCGGCCAAGGTCGTCAAGGACGGCCAGCTGGTCGACAACCCCTACAAGGCCTGGAATGAAATCCGCGCCGACCTGCCGGCTCAGCCGATCCTGGCCTTCGTTCCGGGCACCAAGCACGGCACCCGCGAAGTGTTCGATACCAAGGTCATCATTGCTGGTTGCGAAGATAACGGCACGTTTGAAGCCCTGAAGACGGCAGCCGGTGGCGACGAAGACAAGGCTGAAGAAGGCTGCATGGCGCTCCGCACCGATGGCGTATCGGTCGACATCGACGGCGACTACACCGAGACGCTCTCCCGCGTCGACGCCAACAAGAACGCGATCGGCGTCTTCGGTCTGTCCTTCTACCAGAACAACACCGACAAGCTGCGCGTAGCAACCATGGGCGGCGTCGTGCCGTCGGTCGAAACCATCGCCAAGGGCGAATACCCGGTTTCGCGTCCGCTCTACTTCTACGTCAAGAACGCGCATCTCGACGTCATCCCGGGTCTCCAGGAATACGTAGAGTTCTTCGTCTCGGACGAAATGGCCGGCCCGGATGGCCCGCTGGCTGCCTACGGTCTCGTTTCCGACCCGGAGCTGGCCAAGACGCAGGAAGCCGTCAAGGCCCGCACGCCGATGGCGCCGCTGAACTGATCTGACGCAGCGACCGGCGGCACGAAGCGTGCCGCCGGTTTCTTTCTGCTGGGGAAATGGCGGGTAACATGAACGCGAGCATCATCGTCCTCTGTATTCTAGTGCTTGCGGCACTCGGCTTCGTTCTCGGCCGGCGGCAGGCTCTTTCCGTTTCGGCCGCACGCGGCACGAAGCTTCACTCTCTGCCCGGCTATTACGGACAGGTCGTCGGCCTTGTCACGGCTGTCCCGGCTCTGTTGTTGCTGATGGCTTGGCTCTTCATTCAGCCGGTAATCGTTGAAGGCCGCATCGCGGCGACCATTCCCGACAGCATCGTGCCCGAGGGTGGTGCCCAGAGTCTGGTCATGGCGGATGTCCGGCGCATAGCGGATGGTCTGAGCGCTGTCGAGGCTCGCGCTGCCGAGGCCGGTGCCGACGTCAATGTCGAGGCGCTCGACGCCGGCAATGTCCGCGCTCGGCTCGCCGAGGTCGGCGTTGCTCTCGGCTCAGACGTGCCGGTGGAAGTTTTCGAGGCGGCCAAGTCTTACCGTAGCCAGTCCGATTTCGGTCACCTGCTGATGACGATCGCCGTGCTGGCGCTTGCCATTGCCGCTTTGCCGCTGGCCTATATCCGCATCAACCCGGAACTGCGCGCACGCAATCTGAGCGAAAGTTTCGTCAAGACGGTGCTCCTCCTCTCGTCGCTGGTCGCCATTCTGACGACTGTCGGGATCGTCGGATCGCTCGTCTTTGAAACCTACGTATTCTTCACCATGTATCCGGCGAGCGAGTTCTTCTTCTCGACCGTCTGGAACCCGCAATTCCGTGGTGGCTCTGAACTTGGCATCCTGCCGCTGCTCTGGGGCACTTTCTACGTCTCCATCATCTCGCTGATCGTCGCAGTCCCGATCGGTCTGATGATCGCGGTCTATCTGTCGGAATATGCCGGTCCGACCACCCGCAGCATCGTCAAGCCGGCAATCGAAGTTCTGGCGGGCATTCCGACCATCGTCTACGGTCTGTTCGCCTTGGTCACTGTCGGTCCCTTCCTCCGTGATTATTTCGCCGAGCCCCTGGGTCTCGGGACGTCTTCGTCTTCCGTCCTGACTGCGGGCCTCGTAATGGGCGTGATGATCATCCCCTTCGTCAGCTCGCTGTCGGACGATATCATCAACGCCGTGCCGCAGACTTTGCGCGATGGCTCTTACGCGCTGGGCTCGACCCAGTCTGAGACGATCAGGCAGGTGGTTCTTCCGGCGGCACTTCCGGGCATTGTCGGTGCGATCCTGCTGGCCGCGAGCCGCGCCATTGGTGAGACCATGATCGTGGTTCTCGGAGCCGGCGCATCTGCCAAGCTCGACATCAATCCCTTCGAGGCGATGACCACGGTAACGGTCAAGATCGTCAGCCAGCTGACCGGTGACACGGAATTCGCAAGTCCCGAGACCCTGGTCGCCTTCGCCCTCGGCCTCACCCTCTTCGTCATCACCCTCGGCCTCAACGTCGTGGCCCTTTACATTGTCCGCAAGTACCGGGAGCAGTACGAATGACCGATCTCACCGCTATCGGATCCCCGATGCCTGCGGAAAAGAAGTCGATCCTCACGGTCGATGATCGCACGCGCAACCGCAACAAGGCCGAAGTCCGCTTCCGCATGTGGGGCAAGGCAGCCGTCACCTTCGGCATCGTTGCACTGATCGGACTTCTGCTCTCCATCATGTCGAACGGCTTGTCCTCGTTCCAGCAGACCTTCGTCACGCTGGACGTCTATCTGGATCCGGCAAAGCTCGACAAGGCTGGCAATCGCGACCCGGCGGACATTGCCAAGGTCACCACGTTTGGCTATGCGCCGCTCATCGAGCAGGCCGTGGCCAAGGCGCTGGAAGACAAGGGACTTGCTGCCGAGGGCCTGACGCCCAAGGCTGCTGCCGAGCTCATCTCGAAGGAAGCGGCCGCCGATCTGCGTCGCTTCGTCATCGCCGATCCCTCCGTTATCGGCCAGACCTACCCCTTCGACTTCCTCGCCGGTGGCCGTATTGACGGCTACTACAAGGGTCGCGTGACGATGGAGAGCGCGGCTCTCGATCGCAATGTCTCGCCGGAACAGCTCGTTCTTGCGGACAATTTGAAGGAAGCCGGCATTCTGGTGACCAAGTTCAACTGGGGCTTTTTCACCGCGCCTGACGCATCCGATACGCGTCCGGAGGCGGCAGGCCTCGGTGTCGCCATCATCGGTTCAGCCTATATGATGCTCATCGTGCTGGTGCTGTCGCTACCTCTCGGTGTCGCGACGTCGATCTATCTCGAGGAGTTCGCGCCGCAGAACTGGTTCACCGACCTGATCGAGGTCAATATCGCCAATCTCGCCGCCGTGCCCTCGATCGTCTTCGGTATTCTGGGCCTTGCCGTCCTGATCAATTTTGTCGGCCTGCCGCAATCGGCTCCGATCGTCGGCGGTCTCGTTCTCACGCTGATGACGCTGCCCACGATCATCATCGCCACCCGCTCGGCACTCAAGGCCGTGCCTCCGTCGATCCGCGATGCGGCACTCGGCGTCGGCGCCTCGAAGATGCAGTCGATCTTCCATCACGTCCTGCCGCTGGCCATGCCGGGCATCCTGACTGGCGCGATTATCGGTCTTGCCCGCGCGCTCGGTGAAACAGCGCCGCTGCTCCTGATTGGCATGGTTGCCTTCGTGCGCGAATACCCGGCCGGTCCACCGGACGGCTTTTTCCAGCCGGCCTCCGCTTTGCCGGTCCAGGTCTATAACTGGACCCAGCGTGGCGACCCGGCCTTCGTGGAGCGTGCCTCCGGTGCGATTATCGTGCTCCTCGTGTTCCTGATCCTGATGAACCTGATCGCAATCATTCTTCGTCGCCGCTTCGAGCGTCGCTGGTAAGGAGTTATATGATGATGAACAATCTCGCGACCAAGATGACCACGACGAAAGCGCCACCCATGACTGAAAGCAAAATCACCGCCCGCAACGTGCAGGTGTTTTACGGTGACAAGCACGCCCTCAAGGACGTCAACATCGACATCCGCCCCCGCTCCGTGACGGCCTTCATCGGACCGTCGGGCTGCGGCAAGTCGACCTTCCTGCGCTGCATCAACCGCATGAACGACACGATTGCGAGCTGCCGCGTCGAGGGAAACATCCAGATCGATGCGGAAAACATCTACGACCCCAAGGTTGACCCCGTGCAGCTGCGCGCCAAGGTCGGCATGGTTTTCCAGAAACCCAACCCCTTCCCGAAATCGATCTACGAAAATGTCGCCTATGGTCCGCGCATTCACGGCCTGGCCCGCAACAAGGCCGAGCTGGACGAGATCGTCTCGATCGCGTTGCAGAAGGCCGGCCTCTGGAATGAGGTGAAGGATCGTCTCGACTCTGCCGGGACCGGCCTCTCCGGTGGTCAGCAGCAGCGTCTCTGCATCGCGCGTGCCGTTGCCGTCAGCCCCGAAGTCATCCTGATGGATGAGCCCTGCTCGGCGCTCGACCCGATCGCGACTGCAAAGGTCGAGGAGCTGATCCATGAACTGCGCGAGAACTTCACGATCGTGATCGTAACCCACTCGATGCAGCAGGCCGCCCGCGTTTCCCAGCGCACGGCTATGTTCCACCTCGGCGAGCTGGTCGAGGAGAACGACACTGACAAGATGTTCACCAACCCGGATGACCAGCGCACCCAGGATTACATCATGGGCCGCTTCGGCTGAGCCCTGACGTCATTCACGGTTGAACTCAATTTCAAGGACGTTTCAAATGGGCTCCTCTCACATCTACTCGGCCTTCGACGAGGAACTGAAGTTCCTGATGCGCCGCATCTCCGAAATGGGCGGTCTTGCGGAACAGATGGTCGCCGAAAGCGTGCGCTCGCTGGTCAATTCCGACGCCGCACTTGCGCAGAAGGTCATTTCTGACGACGTCGTCATGGATGCCATGGAACGCGAGATCGGTGACAAGGCGATCGTGACCATCGCCAAGCGCCAGCCGGTCGCATCAGACCTGCGCGAAATCATCGGCGCTCTTCGCATCGCTGCGGACCTCGAGCGTGTCGGCGATCTCGGCAAGAGCAACTCCAAGCGTGTGGTGGCCATTCAGGCGACCGGCGTTCCGCGCAAGCTCGCCCGTGGCCTCGAACATCTCTCGGACCTGGCGCTTGCCCAGCTCAAGGAAGTGCTCGACGTCTATACGACGCGCTCGGCCGAGAAGGCCAAGTCGATCCGTGATCGCGACGAAGAAATCGACGCAATCTACACCTCGCTGTTCCGCGAACTCCTGACCTACATGATGGAAGATCCGCGCAACATCACGAGCTGCACGCATCTTCTGTTCTGCGCCAAGAACATCGAGCGTATCGGCGATCACGCGACGAATATCGCGGAGACGATCTATTACATGACGACCGGCGCACAGCCGGAAGGCGAGCGCCCGAAGGAAGACCTCACCTCTTCCGTCGGTGCGATCACCGAGTGATGTTGGCCAGCGAGGTTGGTTTTTGATGCAGCCGAAGATAGCCGTGGTGGAAGACGAGGAGGCCCTGTCGGTCCTCCTCCGTTACAACCTTGAAGCCGAGGGATACGAAGTCGAGACGATCCTGCGGGGGGACGAGGCAGAGATCCGCCTGCAGGAGCGGGTTCCCGATCTCTTGATCCTCGACTGGATGCTCCCGGGCGTCTCGGGCATCGAGCTCTGCCGGCGCCTGCGTGTGCGCCCCGAAACCGAGCGCCTGCCGATCATCATGCTGACGGCCCGTGGCGAGGAAAGCGAGCGGGTTCGTGGCCTGGCGACGGGAGCAGATGACTATGTCGTGAAGCCCTTCTCCACGCCGGAACTGATGGCTCGCGTCAAGGCCATGCTGCGGCGTGCCAAGCCCGAGGTTCTCTCCAGTGTCCTGCGTTGCGGGGACATAGAGCTCGACCGTGAGACACATCGTGTTCATCGCAAGAGCCGCGAGGTTCGTCTCGGTCCGACGGAATTCCGGCTCTTGGAATTCCTCATGGCCTCCCCGGGGCGCGTCTATTCCCGGTCTCAGCTGCTGGACGGTGTCTGGGGACATGATATCTATGTCGACGAGCGCACCGTCGATGTGCATGTCGGCCGCCTGCGCAAGGCGCTGAATTTCTCCAACATGCAGGATGTCATTCGCACGGTTCGCGGTGCGGGCTACTCCATGGAAGCCTGAACCGGCTTGCAAGACGATCGAAGGGGCCGCGCGGATCATCCGCTGCGGCCCCTTTTCCTTGTTGGTGCGGGCGCCAAAAGAAGACGGGCCCCGAAGGACCCGTTGGATGTCTCTGTCTCTGGCCGAGGGATCAGCGAGCCTTGCGGCGTTCACTGACCGGCTGATAGGCGAGCTTTGCATGGTAAGTGCAGTAGGGCGCGCTGTCGGCGATTTCGCAGCCGCAGAAGTGGAAGTCGTCCTTCATCGGATCGCCGATCGGCCACTTGCAGGTCCGCTCGGTCAGTTCCGTCAGTGCCAGGCGGCGCGAAATCGGAACAACCACGTTCAGGGAACGCCGAACTTCGACCTCTTCGTAGGCCTCGACCTCGATCTCTTCCTTCAGCATCGTGGCGCCTGCAGCGCGGGTGACGGTGCGGGTGGTCGTGCTGGCTGCCGGGCGGTTCTGGAAACTTGCCGGACGCTGCGTCTGTGCAGGGCGCTTGGCCGGACGTGCCGCAGACGAGTTGCCTCCTGCCTTGGCGCGACCCGGAAGGTTAAGCCGGTGCACTTTGCCGATTACGGCGTTTCGGCTTACGCCGCCCAGTTGCGCTGCAATCTGGCTTGCGCTCAGGCCTTCGGCCCAGAGGCGCTTGAGTCTTTCAACCCTCTCATCAGTCCAGTTCATGCCATTCATCTCCGCCGCTCGCGTCTGTCATGGCAGAATCCGTCACCGTTGCTTCGAATGAATCCGAAACAAAACCGCCTCGATATTGTCGGTGAGCACTTCCGCCGCATGCAATCTGTTAATGAAATTTAACCTAGAGGTCGGCTGACTCCGTGACAAGAGTCGCGGGAATCATCTGGAATCGATTTCGCGGTTTTCCCCAACTTGCTTCCCGAGTGAGTCAAGTATGCAACAGATGGAATCTTCGCCGGCACTCGTCCTGCGCGTGTTGGCCGAAATCGCTCCAACTGCCGCGATTCCTGCAGAAAACGTTGACATTGCAAGGGTGAGTGGGGATAGTGCCCGCGCCGCCGCAAGGCGGCATTTTTAATTTTTTCGGAGCCTCGTGGAGGCCGCACCGTCCGGTGTGACGGATTGTCGAAAAGGATCGTGAACGCCATGGCCGAAGCTACGCCGCTCTACCAGACCTATAATCGGGCGCCTCTGCGTTTCGAACGAGGCGAGGGCGTCTGGTTGGTGACGGAAAGCGGCGAGCGCTATCTCGACTTCGCAGCCGGTGTCGCCGTCACGTCTGTCGGTCATGGTCATCCGCATGTCGTCGGTGCCCTCAAGGACCAGGCCGACAAGGTCTGGCACCTGTCGAACCTCTACGAAGTGCCGGGTCAGGAGGCGCTGGCCAGGCGCCTGGCGGAGGTCACCTTCGCCGAGCGCGTCTTCTTCACCAATTCCGGCGCAGAAGCGCTGGAATGCGCGATCAAGACTGCCCGCCGTTACCACTTTGCCAAGGGGCATCCGGAGAAATTCCACATCATCACCATGGAAGGCGCCTTCCACGGTCGAACCATTGCGACGATCGCCGCGGGTGGCCAGGAGAAATATCTGGAAGGTTTCGGCCCCAAAGCGCCTGGCTTCGACCAGGTGCCGTTCGGCGATCTTGAGGCACTCAAGGCCGCGATCACGGATTCAACGGCTGGCATTCTGGTCGAGCCGGTCCAGGGCGAGGGCGGCATCCGTCCGATCCCTGTCGAAATGCTGCGGGCACTGCGCGACCTCTGTGACGAGCACGGCTTGCTGCTGATCCTTGATGAAGTCCAGTGCGGCGTCGGCAGGACCGGCAAGCTTTTCGCGCATGAATGGGCCGGCATCACCCCAGACCTTATGGCGGTCGCCAAGGGCATCGGCGGCGGGTTCCCGCTCGGTGCCTGCCTTGCGACCGAGGAGGCCGCTTCTGGCATGAAACCCGGCACCCACGGCTCGACCTATGGCGGCAACCCGCTCGCCATGGCCGTCGGCAATGCCGTGCTCGATGTCGTGCTGGCGGACGGTTTTCTCGACAACGTGCGCGACACGGCGCTGGTCTTCCGCCAGGGCCTCGCTTCACTGAAGGATCGTTTCCCGGATGTGATCGAGGATGTGCGCGGCGAAGGCCTGATGCTGGGGATCAAGGCCAAGGTTCCGAACACCGACCTTCTGATGGCAATGCGTGACGAGCATCTGCTCGGTGTTCCCGCCGGTGACAACGTGATCCGCCTGCTGCCGCCGCTGACGGTCACGGCAGAGGAAGCGCGCGACGGCCTTGCCCGCATCGAACACGCAGCCGAACAGATCCGCGCCAAAGCTGCAGTCGCAGCCTCTGCCTAAGACAGGACGCTCTCTCATGGCCTCTTCCAAGCATTTTCTCGATCTCTCCGCCATGACGTCAGGGGATCTGCGCAGCATTCTAGAAGACGCAAAGACCCGCAAGCAGGCGACGAAAGCCGGCACCGCCGACAAGCCGCTCGCCGGCAAGATGCTCGCGATGATCTTCGAGAAGCCCTCGACGCGCACGCGTGTTTCCTTCGATGTCGGCATGCGCCAGTTGGGCGGCGAGACGTTGTTCCTGTCCGGCACCGAAATGCAACTCGGCCGTGCGGAGACGATCGGTGACACCGCCAAGGTGCTGTCGCGCTATGTGGATGCCATCATGATCCGCACGACCGACCATGCCCGCCTTCTTGAAATGGCGGAACACGCGACGGTGCCTGTCATCAACGCTCTGACGGATATGACGCATCCCTGCCAGATCATGGCCGACATCATGACGATCGAGGAGCATCGGGGCTCCGTCGCCGGCAAGACGCTGGCCTGGACCGGCGATGGCAACAATGTCCTTCATTCACTGGTCGAAGGCGCTGCCCGCTTCGGCTACCGCATGAACATGGCCGTGCCGCTCGGCTCCGAACCGGATGACAAGATCCTCAACTGGGCTCGCAACAATGGCGGCGAGATCATGCTTTGCCATGATGCCGACCGCGCGGTGACCGGTGCCGATGCCGTCATTACCGACACCTGGGTGTCGATGAACCAGGAGCACAAGGCGCGCGGCCACAATGTCTTCCAGCCTTTCCAGGTCAATGCAGACCTGATGAAGAAGGCGAATGACGAGGCACTCTTCCTGCACTGCCTGCCGGCGCATCGCGGCGAGGAAGTGACCGACGAGGTGATCGACGGCGCGCAGTCGGTGGTCTTCGACGAGGCGGAGAACCGCCTGCATGCGCAGAAATCGATCCTCGCCTGGTGCCTCGGCGCAATCTGAGGCCGGTTTCAGGCAATTTATGTCCGACTTGACGTTTGGCGCAGGTGATCCCATCTGTGCCCTTTCTGATCGGGCCGCTCAGGCGGCCAAGCGTATGGCACCCCGTGTGCCGGGAGTACATTCATGGCGATGAAACAAGCAGAACTCGGCGAATTCGGTTTCGCCGGCGACGATCGTGTGGTCCCCTTCCAGGTGGACGGTCTCGACGTGCGTGGTCGCGCCGTGCAGCTCGGACCGCTGGTCAATTCCATCCTCGACCGTCACGCCTATCCGGCGCCGGTCGCACGGCTTCTCGCCGAAGCGATCGTGCTGACGGTGCTGATCGGCACTTCGCTGAAGTTCGAAGGCAAGTTCACGGTCCAGACCAAGGGTGACGGCCCGGTCGACCTGCTCGTCGCCGATTTCAGCTCGCCCGAAAGCGTGCGCGCCTATGCCCGTTTCGATGAACAGGCTGTGGCGGATGCGGTGGCTTCCGGTCGCGCATCGCCCGAAGAACTGCTCGGCGAGGGCATGCTGGCCTTCACCATCGACCAGGGCGCCTACATGCAGCCCTATCAGGGCATCGTGCCGCTCGACGGGACCTCGCTTGAGGACATTGCCGGGGTCTACTTCCGCCAGTCGGAACAGATCCCGACCAGGGTGCGTCTGGGCGCTGCCGAGCTCTTCGACCGCGACGAGGACGGCAAGCCGCGCCGGACCTGGCGCGCCGGCGGCCTCATCGCGCAGTTCCTGCCGGATGCACCGGAGCGCATGCGCCATCCGGACCTGCATGGTGGCGACGGCGACGACCGCGATACGGACCTGCATGGTGACGAAGCCTGGGACGAAGCCCGGATGCTGGTCGATACGATCGACGCCGACGAGCTCACCGATCCCCTGGTCGGCGTCGAGCGGCTGCTCTTCCGCCTGTTCCATGAGCGCGGCGTTCGTGCCTATGCGCCTCAGGCGGTCCATGATCGATGCAGCTGTTCCCGGGACCGCCTGAAGGGCGTTCTCCAGGGCTTCACCGCTGAGGAGATCGAAGCGAGCACGGAAGACGGGCAGATCACGGTGACCTGCGAATTCTGCTCGACCGACTACCACTTCGAGCCGGCAGAGCTGACGCCGGCTTGAAAGCAGGCACGGAAGAAGACACGAAAAGCCGGAGCGATCCGGCTTTTTTGGTGCCCGGCAAGATCCGGTTTTTGCAGATTGGAAGCGACGGGAAGGCCCTGTCGCATGGCTTGGACATGAGGCGGGCATCGATTTTCATGCCGCCTGATCGCCGACGGTTCGTCAGGCTTCCGTGGTGAGCTTGTCCGCCCGGAGCGCTTCGGTGACAGCGATGTCCGCCATGGCGAGGATAGCCTCGCGCGAACGCGCTGCTGCGATAAAGCGAGCGTTGTGGCAAAAGCTGGCGCCTTCGACGCCGCACACGGCTTCAAGGTCGCCATTGCTCAATCCCGCCCATGCTGCAGGCAGGTCGGCGCGTTGCTCGAAACTGTTCTCCGATTTGCGGATGCCAGTGATGCACCAGTCCTTGTCGCGGGGGTGCACGACGAAGAGCAGGTGGTCAGCGCCTGCTTTCACGATCGCGGGACGGAAGGGCATGCCCATCTGCAATTCCAGTACATGTCGGTCTCCCGTTGCTGCGATCGCCTCGAGGACCATGCTCTCGGCCCTGAGCTTGGAGGCCCGTTGCGCAATGCCGGCTTCGACGATGGCGCGGGCGATCGAGAGCGCCGCTTGAAAACCCCGGTCGTCCGAGCCTGGCGCCCTGTCGTCGAAGACGGGTTTCAGGGTTTCCAGGAGGCTCGGCAGTGTGAGGTCGGCCAGAGGCCCGGCCGTCGCGGGGCTGAGGGCGCCATTGTCCAGCAGATCGATCGGGAGAACGAACTTGGTGTCGAAGCTCTCGTGGATTGCATCGACATGGCCGACCGGAACGCCGAGAACGGCGAGATAATCCTTTCCATAGTGCTTCCAGACGAGGCCGAAGGAGCTGAAGGGCTGGCCATCCTCGCGGAGCGGAGCGCCGCGCTGATGGTGATCAAAGATTTGGGCGTTTGCATCATAGGCGCCGCCGACATCGTAGATGATGCGGTCTGTCGCGGGCGTGATCCAGTCGGGCGCCCGGCTGCGCACGATCTTCGCATCCGGGAAAAGGCGCGTCAGGATGACGGACGACAGCAGTTCGTCGGCATGGAAGCCGCCACTATGGGTGACGAGATACTGGATGCTCATGCCGGATGGTGCCCCTGGCTGGAAGTACGGATCTGACCTTCCAGATAGCGACTGGGCACGCGCAACTCAACCGCAAAGCGCTAATTGAGCGTGCGAACCATGCCCGGACTGTCCAGAGAGAAGGCGGGGATTTCGACATCGAATGCCTCGCCGTCGTCGGTCTCCATGCGATAGGTGCCATACATCATGCCCGAGGGCGTATCGAGCGGGCAGCCGGAGGCGTATTCATAGGTGTCGCCGGGAGCGAGGCAGGGCTGTTCACCGACGACGCCGGGGCCGCTCACTTCGTCCACCTGGCCGTTCTGGTCGGTGATATGCCAGTAGCGATGCGTCAGGCGCACAGTCTTCGCCGAATGATTGGAGATCACGATCCGGTAGCCCCAGACGTAGCGGCTGTCATCCGGGTCAGACTGTTCCTCGAGATAGTAAGGTTCGACCAGAACCTCGATGTCCCGTGTCAGTGCGCGATACATGCATGGACCCTGCGAAAGCGTGTCTTCATTCCCATAGACATGGCGTTCTTTGTGGCGGCAACAAGATCCGCCGCGGAACGTCACATTGCCTTGAAGGGATAACGACGCAGCCCGTCGCGTCAAGGGCAAGGGGGCAGTCGCGACGCCACTCGCGGCTGATAATTTTTGTATGCCGAAGCGCTTCGGTGTCGGCTCAGATGGCCTTGAACGCCTTTTCGAAGTCTTCGATCAGGTCCAGCGTGTCCTCGATCCCGCAGGACAGACGGACAGTGCCGCCCGAAATCCCGAGCTCGGCGCGGGCTTCGTCGGTGAGGTTCTTATGGGTGGTGGTGGCCGGATGGGTGATCAGGCTCTTGGCGTCGCCGAGATTGTTGGAGATCTTGATGATCTCGAGCGCATTCTGCAGCTTGAAGGCCGCGTCCTTGCCGCCCTTCAACTCGAAGCATACCAGCGTCGAGCCGCCGGTCATCTGCTTGGCGATGATATCGGCCTGCGGATGATCCTTGCGTCCGGGATAGATCACCTTCGCCACGGCACCCTGTTCCGCGAGGAAATCGGCGATCGCTGCGGCACTCGCCGTTTGCTGCTTGACGCGCAGCGGCAATGTCTCGACGCCCTTCAGAAGCGTCCAGGCATTGAATGGCGACATGGCAGGGCCGGTATGGCGGAAGTAATCGTGCAGATTCTCGTCGATCCATTCCTTCGACGACAAGACGACGCCGCCGAGGCAGCGGCCCTGGCCGTCGATATGCTTCGTCGCGGAATAGACGACGACATGCGCGCCGAGCTCCAGAGGCTTCTGGAAGAGCGGGGTGGCAAAGACGTTGTCGACGATCAGCTTGGCACCGATCTGGTCGGCGAGCTTGGCGACGCCCGCGACGTCGATCACTTCGAGCGTCGGGTTGGTCGGGCTTTCCAGGAACATGACCTTGGTATTCGGCCGGATCGCGGCTTCCCAGTTGGCGAGGTCCCGGCCGTCGACCAGTGTGCATTCCACGCCGTAACGGGGCGCCAGCGTCTCGACGACGTAACGGCAGGAGCCGAAAAGCGCGCGGGCAGCGACGATATGGTCGCCGGCCTTGACCTGGCACAGTACCGCGGCGGCGACGGCGGCCATGCCCGACGCCATGGCGCGCGCATCTTCGGCGCCTTCCATCATGCACATGCGCTTTTCGAACATGTCATTGGTCGGGCTGCCGTAGCGGGCGTAGATATAGCCTTCGTTCTCGCCCTTGAAGCGGGCCTCCGCCGCTTCCGAGCTGTCATAGACGAAGCCCTGGGTGAGGAAGATCGCTTCGGACGTCTCGCCATAGGGAGAGCGTAGCGTGCCGCCATGGACGAGGGTGGTTGCCGGGCGCCAGTTCTTGCTCATGCGCGTGCCTTTCGAACACAAAAAAACCGGTCGCGTGAACGGACCGGTTTCGTAAACCCGGTCTATTTAGCCACTTGTTTAACGTGGCTGCAAGCCGACCGGCCAAATCACCACGGGATAAGGCTGCCTTACGCCTTCGCGGGCCTTGCGTCAATTGGTGGGCTTTGGTTTTGTCGGTCCCAAACAGGATTGAGATCATGACCTTGAAACCCGGGATTTTGTCCGATCGTGCGATCGGCGCCTTGTTCGGTGGCGGCCAGCTGAAGAGCGAGGTCATGCTGGACAAGGACCAGATCCAGCCCGCAAGCCTCGATCTGCGCCTGGGTGGCAAGGCGATCCGCGTGCGCGCGAGTTTCATGCCGGGCCGGGGGCATACGGTTGCCGAGAAGCTGGAGCGGCTGACCCTTCACGAGATCGATCTCGAATACGGTGCGGTTCTCGAAACCGGCTGCGTCTACATCGTGCCGCTGATGGAAAGCCTCGACCTGCCGGCCGAAATCTCGGCTTCGGCCAATCCGAAGAGTTCGACCGGCCGCCTCGACATCTTCACCCGCGTCATGGTCGATTACGCCCAGGAATTCGACAAGGTCCCTGCCGGCTACAAGGGCCAGCTCTTTCTCGAAATCTCGCCGCGCACCTTCCCGATTATCGTGCGACGCGGCTCCCGCCTGTCGCAGATCCGTTTCCGGGTCGGCCATGCCCTACTGGGCGAGGCCGAACTCTTTGACCTGCACAAGGCCGAGACGCTGGTTGCGAGCGACATGCCAAACGTCTCGGGCGGCGGCATTGCGCTGTCGATCGACCTGAAAGGTTCGGGCCCGCAAGGCCTGATCGGCTATCGCGGCAAGCACCACACCTCGGTCATAGACGTCGACCTGAAGGGTGCCCATGAGGTCTTGGATTTCTGGGAGCCGCTCTACAGCCGTGGCCGCGACGAACTCATCCTCGATCCGGACGAGTTCTACATCCTCGTCTCGAACGAGGCCGTGCATGTGCCGCCGCTCTACGCCGCCGAAATGACGCCCTACGACCCCCTGGTCGGCGAATTCCGCGTCCACTATGCCGGCTTCTTCGACCCCGGCTTCGGCCACGCGCCGGCCGGCGGCTCGGGCAGCCGCGCGGTGCTCGAAGTCCGCAGCCACGAAGTGCCGTTCATCCTCGAACACGGCCAGGTGATCGGCCGCCTGGTCTACGAGCATATGCAGGAGCGCCCGGAGGGCCTCTATGGTACGGGCCTTGGCTCGAACTACCAGGCACAGGGCTTGAAACTCTCCAAGCACTTCCGCCTGCCCTGACAAAGAGGGCGCTGCATTCGCGCCCCTTTCCGTCCCATCCGGCTTGACACTCCGGTCGAACTGTTGGATTTCTCATCCCCGTTGCGGGTGTAGCTCAATGGTAGAGCAGCAGCTTCCCAAGCTGAATACGAGGGTTCGATTCCCTTCACCCGCTCCAGCTCTTCTCACCTGTGCCCCGCAAACCGCGCAAACGCCGCCAGCAGATCGCCGAGCCGCTTGGCGGTGGCCTCGTCGGTGAGATTGCCCTCTGCGTCGAACAGCGTATGTGCCCGAGACACCATCAACCGCTTTTCCGCAAACACCTGGCAGCCGAGCGTGTGCAGGACCGAGAGCCAGGCGTTCTGGCTGAGCAGGGTGCCGAAATTGCCGGGCGAGGCGCCGACCAGGGCGAAGGGCTTGTTGCCAAAGACCTTGGCCATGTCGGAGGAAGGGCGTGAGAGCCAGTCGATGGCATTCTTGAAGGCGCCGGGGATGCCGTTGTTGTATTCAGGCGTGAACAGGATCACGCCATCGGCGGCGATGATCTTCTCCTTGAGAGTGGTGACAGCGGCCGGGATGCCCTCTGCTTCTTCGAGGTCTCCGTCATAGAGAGGGATGCCGTGGATGCCTGAAGCCTCCAGCGCATAGCCCTCGGCCTTGATTTCTGTCGCGGCCTTCAGCAGCGCTGTATTGAGCGAGCCCTTGCGCAGGCTTCCCGAAATGCCGAGCAGTGTCACCATGATTTTTTCCTCGTCTGGATTTGTTGTAAGGGAGGGTAGAACAGGGAGAATGCGATGACCAGCGGCCTGCACCACATCACGGCGATCACCCGGAAGATCCAGGCCAATGTCGACTTCTATTGCGGTTTTCTGGGCCTGAGGCTCGTCAAGCGCACAGGGGGCTTCGAGGATGCCGCCCAGCTCCATCTGTTTTACGGCGATGCCGTCGCAGGTCCCGGCTCGCTGGTGACATTTCTGGCCTGGGAAGACGGTTCCCCCGGCCGCGTCGGCCATGGGGCGGCAAGCGAAATCGCCTTTGCCATTCAGCCGGATGCGATCGGCTTCTGGCTGACGCGTGCCTTGCAGTTCGGTGTTGCAGCGACCGGCCCCGCAACCGAATTCGCCGAGCCTGTGCTCAGGCTCATCGACCCTGATGGCATCATCGTCAAGCTCGTCGGCACGAGCGCGGTTGAGCCGGGCGCGGCCTGGCCGGTGCGCGGCATTGAAGGGAGGGATGCAATCACCCGTCTGCGGGCAGCGACCCTGCTGTCGGAGCAGCCTCAGCAGACCGCCGACTTTCTCACCCGCCATGCCTTTTTCCGTGTGTCGGCGACCGAAGGCACGATCACCCGCCTTACGTCTGAAAGCGGTCAGGGTATCGATGTGCGCGACGCCAGTGGCTTCTGGCCCGCAGCCCCCGGCACCGGCGCCATCGATCATGTGGCGCTGCGCATGGCTGATCGCGCTGCCGTCGAAGCGCAGGCGACCGAGCTGAAATCGCGCGGTGACGACACGATCAATATGCATGACCGCAAATACTTCTATTCCCTCTATGTCCGCGAGCCCGCAGGCTGTCTGATCGAACTCGCCTCCGATGGTCCGGGCTTTGCCATCGACGAGCCGCTGGAAACCCTCGGAGATCGGCTCTTCATCCCCGAACACTTTCACCTGCGCCCGCAAGACATCGTGCCGATGCTGCCGCAATTCGCGCTTCCGGGAGAACCTCGGACCATATACCGCGACCTGTCCTTCGTGCACCGCATCCACGAGCCGGATGCCGGTGATGGCTCGACGCTCGTCCTGCTGCACGGAACCGGCGGCAATGAGGCGAGCCTTCTGCCCTTCGCGCGCAAGATCGCGCCGTCGTCGACCCTTCTCAGCCTCCGGGGCCGCGCGACGGAGGAAGGTGTGGCCCGCTTCTTTCGCCGCTTCGGTCCGCGCGATTTCGACCAGAAGGACATCGTTGCGGAGGCCGAAGCCTTCGCCGCATTCATCGAGGATGCCAAACAGGCCTATGGCATTGACGAAACGCGCCTGCGTTTCGCCGGCTATTCCAACGGCGCGAATTTTCTCGCGGCCACGATCATGTTGCATCCGGGTATCGTTCGCGAGGCGGTGCTTCTGCGGCCCATGCCGGTTCTGAGCGATCCGCCGAAAGCCGATCTCTCGGGCACGCGCATTCAGATGGTCATCGGATCGGACGATCCCGCAGCCGGCGAGAGTGAGATCCTGGCCAAGCAATTGCGAGACCGCGGCGCCCGGGTCACGCTGACGCGGGTCGCCGGGGATCACAACCTCTCGGACGAGGACGTGACGGCGGGGACTGCCGGATTTGTCTGAACAATTCCGAGCGCCAGGGATGTGCTGCGTCTCGGCTGGTGCGGTGTCTTGTTCCAGTGAAAGGGCTTGAGCCTGAGCTCGACCACGGCCTTCCAGGCTGCCAGCGACACGGCCATCCAGTAGACGGGGATCATCGCCCATTTCCACCCCATGCCCTTTTTCTCCCGGTCCGTCATCGGTGTGGCCCCAAGCGCGAAGAAGACGGCATAGCTGCCCAGGATGTTGAAAATGTCCATGGCAAGCATCATCGTGGTGAAGACATTCGGTTGCGGCGCCGGGATCTGCATCAGCGACAGGACAGAGAGCGTGATGAAGATCAGCAGACCGGGATGGCTGAGCGCTGCGACCAGCATGCCGCCGACAAGCAGCTGGAAGACAAAGAAGGAAAACGGGCCCATGTCGCGCGCGGTACGCAGGGGATGGCGCATCAGCACCAGCCATGTTTGCAGCCAGCCCTTGTACCAGCGGGTGCGCTGTGCGAGCCAGATGGCAAAATCGGTCGGCGCATCCTCATAGGTCGGAAGTGTGAGCGTCGAGGAGCGATAGCCCATGCGACAGAGCCGCATGCCGAGATCCGCGTCCTCGGTTACATTATAGGGGTCCCAGCCTCCGCTCGCCTTGAGCAGCGCGGTCTTGAAATGGTTCGACGTGCCGCCGAGTGGCAAGGGCAGGCGATAGAAGCCGAGTGCCGGCAGGAGACGGCGGAACAGGGCGGAATATTCGAGCGCGAAGATCGCGCTGATCCATCGGTCGCCGGCATTGTCGATCACCAGTGGTGACTGCAGACAGGCGAGCTCGGAAGGGCCGAGACGGAAGGCATGATAGGCCTCCTGCAGTTGCTGCGGATGCGGTCGATCTTCGGCATCGTAGATGGTCAGGAACTCGCCGCGCGCGCCTGATAGCGCATAGGTCAGCGCTTTCGGCTTGGTGCGCGGCGCCATGGCCGGCACCTCGACCACTTCGATATGCGGTCCGGGCTGCGCCCGCCTTATGGCGTCCAGCGTTTCAAGGTCATCCGCCTCGCAGACCAGTTTCACATCGAGCAGGCTGCGTGGCCAGTCGAGTGCATCGAGGGCCGCGATCAGTTGCGGCACGACGGCCGTCTCGCGATAGAGCGCGACCATGACCGTATAGATCGGAAGCGTGCCCGCGGTACTTTCAAAGGAAACGTCCGGTCGCGGATGATGCCGGCCGTGGGAGACCGCAGCCATCCTCAGGAAGAGGGCCGCTGTGTGGAAGAAGGACAGCATCATGTGGGCGAGCACCACCGCGACCATCGGCGCATAGATCAGGAGCAGACTGAGCAGGCAAAGGCTGGCGCCGGCGAAAAAGCCCTGATCACCCGTGACCACGAGCCGCGCCGAAAGAGGTTGCTGATGATCGAACAGACCACGCACCGCATGGCTGACGCGACGGTTCTCGCCTGCTTTCCAGATGGCTCGACGGATTGCGGACGGCGTCGTCACCACCAGGCTTCCGGCCCCATTTCCACAACGACCGAAGCGTTTCGCCAGACCGTCCATGTGCAGGATGTTCGCCGCCACGGCCATGATCGGAGGCCTGTCCGTGTGATGCAGTCGCAGCATGCGTGGTTCGGCGAGCTGTGTGTCGCCATGGACGTGGTCCACGACGAGCGCCGGATCAATCTCGGAAAGAAAGGGCAGATCGTACATGCGCGCCAGACCGGCGAAATATGCGTCCTCGTTGACCGCGCCGCTCGCGAGAAGTTCCGCCTCGACGCTGGTTCCGTTGATTGCCGCTTGCTGCGCCATCTTGGCGATCAGCGGCTTGGAAATGCCGAGTGTATGGAGCCGCCGTGCTTCCGCTTTCAGCTGCGCGCAATCGATCATGCCGGGCGCGCTTGTGGCACTCCGCCTGTCATGCACCGGTGTTCGCCCCTGGCGCGCGGCAACGATCCGCGGGCCGTATTCCCTCGTCCACACCAAGCTGCTACACGTCATCTGACTGAACGACGCCCCGCTTTGACCCCAGACGATGATGATAGAGATGCGCGCAAAAGTTACATCCCTAGATTTAATGGGGTTGTGGAGGCTGTTGGTGGCCCTTCTGCTGACCTGGGGGCTTGTGGCACCGTCGGCCAGAAGTCAGGAGCCGGAATTTCCGGTGCTGTTCGATGCGCGTGAACGGTTGGTCCGGCCCGATGTCAGTGGCGCTCTGCGCCTGCGCTTCCTGACGACGACAGATTTTCCGCCGTTTAACTTCACCGACCAGAACGGCAGGCTTTCGGGCTTCCATATCGATCTCGCCCGGGCGCTATGCGAGGAACTCGGGCTGCAGACGCGCTGCCAGATCCAGGCGCTGCCCTATGCGCAGCTCACTCAGGCGCTCGAAGCCAAGCAGGGGGAGGCGGTCATGGCGGGCGTGGCGGTCACGCCGGATTTGCGCGAGCGCTTCAATTTCACCCGCCCTTATTTGCTCTTGCCGGCCCGTTTTCTTCTGCGCAGCGACGTAGTCTTGCCACGCCAGGATGCCAGCGGGCTGTTCGGGCGCAAGGTCGGTGTGGTCAGGGATACGGCCCATGCCGCGATGCTGGAGGCCTTCTTCCCGAATATTGAGCGGGTCCAGTTCGAGGATCGCGATGCCGCAATGCAGGCCCTGAAGGAGAAGGAGGTTTCGGCCGTCTTCGCCGACGCCCTGCAGCTGTCCTTCTGGATGGTAAGCCCGCAAGCAGCCGGCTGTTGCCGTTTCTTCGATGGACCCTTCCTGTCGGAGCGTCATCTCGGCGAAGGCATGACGATCATGGTCGGCGGTCAGGATGGCGCGCTGGCAGGCGCGCTTGAAAGCGCGCTGGCCGCGCTTTCGAAGGATGGGCGGCTGGAGGAAATTTATCTGCGATATTTCCCGGCCGGTCTTTTCTGAGCGAGATCAGATCTGCCGGTAACGGGCGGACGCGCTGCGTTCGATCGCGGCACAGGTGAGCTTGTCGAGCCCGAGGCGATCACGCAGAAGCTGAAGCAGACGCACTTCTTCGGCCCGGACAGTGAGATCGACGGCCACGATTTCGACGGCGAGTGCATAGGCCGTCTCGTGAAGCCATGCCGGCAGGGCGTCGCGTATGGTCTCCAGGACGATGTCCAGACCTTCCGGCCCTGAAAGCAGACCGGCGCAGCGTTGCGAGACCTCAATCAGCCTTTCCTTCTCGAAATTGTCGAAGACCGGCAGGATGTCGATCAGCTGACCGATACGGACAAGTTCCTTTTCGGCCATGGCATTGTCGACGGCAGACGCCATGACCATGACGAAAATCAGGGACTCTTCCGGAGAAACGGGCTTGTTCATGAAGGATGCTTTCCAGTTGCGATGGCCAGAGAGTAGGAGGTGCGGCGGAGCGTTTCAAGGGAAGGCGCTGGCCGAGCGACAGTCTGGCGGGCGGCATCGTGCTCAGCGCACGGGGTCACCAAAAAGCCCGCGTCTGGCGAGGCGGGCTTCTTCCGTCAGTGCGACCAGGGCTGAGCCCGGCTCTGCCTCCGCCCACCCATATTTCGCAAGCCATGACGCGACATCCTGGACGCCAACCCAACAGCGTGTCCGGATCTCTCCCTGCCAGGCCGTGGCGCTCGTCTCGCAGGCAAGCGACCTGTTGCGCAGGAAAACGCGTTGCTGGGTCCGTGCCATGGCGCCGCAGGGCCATGATGTGCCGTCGCTTGCAACACAGCTGCGCTCTGTCGGGGTCTCGATGATATCGGCAAGCCGCACGCGCTGGTCGGCACCGAAGGCGACGATGCCGGCGGAAACGCTGACTGGCCGATGGAGAAGGACCACCTTGGGTTTTGTCTTTGTCTCCACCTCGGACAGAGGCGCGCGTGCCGCGACCCGTTCAAGGTCGCCGGTGTCGGTGAAGGCCGGCGAGCCGAAGGCTTTGGGCTCGATGGCCCTGACCCGGCGTCGCGCCTCGGTCTGTGGGGCGGGCTCGATCGCTTCTTCGACGGCTGCCCCGACTTCCGGCAGATCGAGCTCGGACGGATCCGGCACATCGAGGTCCTCGATATTGTAATCGACCGGATCCTCCCGGAAATGTTCACCGGCCTGCACCACGAGATAGGCCCAGAGAAGGAGGCCGATCGCGCCTGCAATGAAGGTGCCGATGCGTTGCATAGGTGCGTTTTCCTACTGGCTCGCCCAGATGATGCGCGCCACCCACTCGACGTCGCTCATGTCGAGCATGCGCGGCGGATGCTCGGGATTGAGCGACTGCAACTCGACCGACTTGGCGCTCTGGCGCGCGAGGATCTTCGCCATGACCTCGCCTTCGCGGGTCTTGACGACGACGCGGTCGCCGCGCCGCACCTGGGCGCCGGGCTCGACGATCAGGATGTCACCATCGCGATAGAGTGGTTTCATGCTCTCGCCCTGGACTTCCAGTGCATAGACGCCGTTATTGCGCCCGGGCGCTGCTGGAAACTCAACGAGATCCCATCCCTGGCCTGCGGGGAAGCCGCCATCATCGAAGAAGCCGCCGGCACCCGCCTGGGCCATGCCGAGCAGGGGTATGGAGCTTGCCTGGGGCGGGAAGGCGCCTTGCGGCAGGGCATGGCCGCGCATGCCGTCCGGCGAAACATGGCGCATGAACTGATCGAGACTGGCGCCGGTCGCTTCCAGCACCTTGGCGATGGATTCGGTCGAGGGCCAGCGCATGCGGCCGTCCGCGCCGACGCGCTTGGATTTGTTGAAGGATGTAGGGTCGAGGCCCGCCCGGCGCGCAAGACCCGACGGCGTCAGCGAATGCTGCTCCGCCAGCCGATCGATCGCGGCCCATATGCTGTCATGCGAAAGCATGTTCGCGCCTCTTCAGCGCCGGAACGCATTGGATCCCCGGTCCGGCAATGGCGCAAATCATAGACGAGGGGCCAGGCTTAGTAAAGTCGAAAAGGAATAAAATCCTCTCCGACTCTCCGGATGGTCAGGCGACCATCGCCATGTTGATCTTGCCCAGCTGGATGACGGCCTGTGTGCGACTGTCGACCTTGAGCTTGAGTAAGATGGCGGAGACATGCGCCTTGATCGTCGCTTCCGACACGCCGAGTTCATAGGCGATCTGCTTGTTGAGCAGGCCCTCGCCGAGCATGCCAAGCACGCGGCTCTGTTGTGGCGTCAATGTACGAAGGCGATTGATGAGGTCGGCGACATCGGGGTCGGTTTCCTGGCCGCCCTGATAACTCGCCGGCGTCGCGATATCCCCTTCGAGCACCGACTGGATCGCGGCCCGGATTTCGTCGATGCCGGCTGATTTCGAGATGAAACCGGAGGCGCCGAGTTCGAGCGCACGCCGAATGGTGACGGGGTCGTCTGACGCCGACACGATCACCAGCGGCAGGCTGGCGAATTCGGCGCGCAATGCCATGAGCCCCGAAAAGCCGGAAGCGCCAGGCATGGCCAGATCGAGCAGCATCAGGTCGGCGTCGGAATGGCTCGCCGCTGCCTTGCGCGCGGCTTCGAAATCACCGGCCTCGATGATCGTCTGCATGCCGTCGATACCGCTGACAGCCTGGCGCAGCGCGCCTCGGAACAGCGGATGGTCGTCGGCAATGATGAAGGTGGATGCAGCCATGTCAAAGCCCCCTCCCAAGAGCGATGTCATATTGCGCACGAATGCGTTCAGTCCTTTTAACGTTTGCCGCGGCACTAGACAATGGTCGTGCAGCGAATGAAAGAATAGCCCTTGACGAACGTCAGGTCCGGTCGGGAATTCTCTCTGGTTCCGATCGCTGTTCTTCTCCCTGGAACTCCTGCACGAGGTTGAAGAAGGCGCGCATGAAGCGTTCCATGATGCCGATCGATCGGTCGATCTCGGCATCGCTGGGCATGTCGCCACTTTTTCCGGGCATCGCGCCGGCGATCTGGCTCTCCAGCGCCTCGACCCGTTTTTCGAGCCGCGCGAGATCCGCATCATAGGCCGCCCGCTCGTCGGCGGCCATCCGGCAGGTGAGCGTTCCATCGGCCTCGGTGCAGAGCGTCACCGCCCCGGTCTGGCGGTCGAGCCGTACGAAGCCGCCCTCGGACCGTTCAAGGCTGTAGCGATCCGGATTGGCTTCCTGCGCAACGGCCGCCGTGATTGGGAGCGAAAGGACCGCAAGCGAGAGCATCGTTTTCCTGATGGCCATCTGTGTCTCCTCCTGTCGTCCGTCTCGCCGGGCGTGGACATTTGCCGGCGTTTGCGGCAAACCCGCCACAACCCTCATGATCTGCGAGAGACGGGACCTTGGACAAGACCATATACAAGATCGTGCCGCGAGAATTATGGCAGGAGGCCCGGGTGGCCGGCCTTTTCAAGGGCGCTGCCATCGATCTCCTCGATGGCTACATCCATTTTTCCACTTCTGCCCAGGCCGTCGAGACCGCGCGTTTGCATTTCGCCGGGCAGGCGGGGCTCCTGCTTGTCGCTGTCGACGCCACGATGTTCGGCGAGGCGCTGAAATGGGAAGCATCGCGCGGGGGCGATCTCTTCCCGCATCTTTATGCCGACCTTCCGCTCGACGCCGTGATCTGGGAAAAGCCCCTGCCGCTCGGGGATGATGGGCTTCATGTCTTTCCCCCGATGCAAGAGGATCCTCGCTGATGTCCGATCTCTTTTCCCTTGGCCGTCGCGGCCTCTTTCTCTTCGATGCCGAAACCGCCCATGGTCTCTCGATCGCGGCACTCAGGACCGGCCTCGTTCCGGCTTGCAAAGCGCCTGCCGATCCGCGACTCGCCCAGACCGTAGCCGGCATCCGGTTCTCCAACCCGCTCGGCATGGCGGCTGGTTACGACAAGAATGCTGAGGTTCCGGATGCACTGCTGTCCCTCGGTTTCGGCTTCGCCGAGGTCGGCACGCTGACGCCCAAGCCGCAGGCAGGCAACCCGAAGCCGCGCATCTTTCGTCTCGAACGCGACAATGCCGTGATCAACCGCCTCGGCTTCAACAATGAAGGCCACGCCGCAGCCCTTGCGCGCCTGTCTGCTCGTCGCAGCCGCCCGGGCATCGTCGGTGTCAATATCGGCGCCAACAAGGATGCGACGGACCGGGTCGCGGATTACGTGGCCGGCATTCGCCGATTCTATTCCGTTGCCACCTATTTCACCGCCAACATTTCGTCGCCCAACACGCCCGGCCTGCGCGATTTGCAGGCGAGGGAGAGCCTCGATGCGCTGCTCTCGGCCGTGCTCGCCGCCCGATCGGAAGAGGGCTTGCGCGCCGGCAAGCGCTTGCCTGTCTTCCTGAAGATCGCGCCCGACCTTACCGAAGAAGGCATGGATGACATCGCCGAGGTCGCGGCCGCACATGATCTCGACGGCCTGATCGTCTCGAATACCACGCTGTCACGCGACGGCCTGACCGACACAACGCTTGCCGGTGAGGCGGGAGGCCTGTCCGGTGCCCCGCTCTTCGACAGGTCGACCGCCGTACTCGCCCGCATGCGCAAGCGTGTCGGCCCCAACTTGCCGATCATCGGCGTGGGTGGGGTTTCCTCGGCCGAAACGGCGCTCGAGAAGATCCGCGCCGGTGCCGACCTCGTGCAGCTTTATTCCTGCATGGTCTATCAAGGGCCTGCACTGCCCGGCCGGATCCTGCGCGGGCTGTCCACCCTTCTTGACCGCGAAAGGGTCGCCAATATCCGCGAGCTTCGCGACTCGAGGCTGGATCACTGGCTGTCGGTGAAGGTCTGATCGGTCTTCGGTTTCAGCCTCATGAGCAAAAGCAGGCCGCGCAACCCAAGGAACACGTTGAGCGCGATCCAGAGGCCGTGATTGGAAAACAGCGGCACGAGGACTGCCACGCTCGCGAGATAGCCTGTCAGTGCGAGCAGCATCATGTTGCGCATGTCGGATGACCAGGTCGCGCCGATGAAGACGCCGTCCATGTGGAAGGCCAGCGCTCCTGTCAGTGCCGTGAAGGCAGCATAGACGAGATAGGTTTCAGCGACGCTGCGCACATCTCCGGCGGTGGTGATGAAGCCGATGATCGCGCTTCCGAATGCGAGGAAGAAGGCGAGGCTGGCAAGCGCCAGGCCGAAGGACCAGAGACCCGTCAGTTTGACTGCACGCTCGAAGGCCGGGCGTTGCCGGCCGCCGATTGTCTCGCCGGTGATCTGTTCGGCCGCCGTCGCCATGCCGTCGAGATAGAAACTCGCGATCATGAAGAAATTCATCAATACTGCATTGGCAGCCAGGGTTACCGCGCCAAAGCCGGCCCCGATCCGGGTCATGACAGTGAAGGCCGTGATCAGCGAGAAGGTGCGGATGAGGATGTCCCGGTTGAGCCGGAAGAGTGCCATCAGCTTTACACGGTCGGTGACCATCGAGGCCTGCGGGACGGCGTCGCGACCGTAGCGCCAGAAGATGAAGGCGAAGCCGGCGACCATGGCGACGAACTCGCCGATCACCGTTGCCCAGGCGACCCCTGCAATGCCGTAGGCGTAGGTAAGGCCGAGCAGGATTGACATGGCAATGTTGACGCCATTGAGCAGGATCTGCAGGGCAAGGCCGACGGAGCCTAGTCCGCGTCCGAGCACGAAGCCGAGCAGGGTGAAGTTGGACAACGTCACCGGGGCGGCGAGAATGCGGATGCCGATATAGGTCGCAGCCGCCGCCTGAACGCCGCCATCTGCGCCCATGAGCGGCGGTCCGAAGCCGACGATGGCGGGGGAGGCGATGAGGATCAGCAGGCCAAAGCCGAGCGACAGGACGATGGAGCGCCAGAAGACGGCAAAGAGTTCGAGCGCTTCTCCGCGTCCCTGCGCCTGGGCGACAAGTGCCGTGGTCGAGGCTCTCAGAAAATTGAGGCTGGCGAAGAGCAGATCGAAAAGCGCCGCCGCAATCGCAAGCCCCGCAAGCTGGGCAGCTTCGCCACTTCTCCCCACGACAGCGGTATCGGTGAGGCCGAGCAGCGGCGTGGTGATGAAGCCCAGCGTCATGGGCACCGCGATCGCAAGCACGGAGCGGTGGCTGACCGTAATCGGCCTTGAAACGAAAGATGATGGGCTGTGCATAAATCGCTCCGGTGGGGACCGGAGCGGGAGAATCACTCAGGCCGAGAGCACCATGGCCCAGTAGGGGCGGTTGCCGGAAGAGGAATCCCAGGCGACGGCGACGCCGAGTCCGTTGAAGCCACCGAGCATATTGTCGAGATGCCGCTTCGAATCGATCCAGGCTTGTACGGCCCGTTCGACCGTGTCCTGGCCGGCCGCGATGTTTTCCGCTGCCGGCAAGGGCACGTCATGGCCCTTCATGCGGGCACCGAAACTGTCATTGAAGCCGATCAGATGCGACATCTGACCGGCGCGTGCCATGCGCTTGGCTTGAGCAACCGCCGCGACCTCTGCCGATCGGCCGCGCGAGAGCGACGAAAGACCACGTGATTGCCGAAGCCGGTTGACCAAGGGCAATGCTGCCGCGGTCTCGGCCCGCGACTGGCCCTCGCCAGGATTGAGAATGTCGGTCGAGCGGCAGCCGGCGATCGTGGCTGTCAGGAGACCGGCCGAGATCAGAAGCAGCCGGCGACGGGGAAGGGTGATCTCGGCCATCGGCGGCTCAGTTCCGGGACGCAAAGAGGCGCAGCAGAATAAAGGCCGGAATGACGACCGTTGCACCGATCAGCAGATATTGACCAACGCGACCCAGCGCATCGAAGCCCGTGTACCAGATGTCGAGGATGAAATGGCGGATACCGTCAAGCAGGTCGATCGGATCGAGCCCGAAGATCGACATTACGAAGCCGACGATGAGCGAAACGACGATCAGCTTGACGAGCGTGCGGCCCGGCGTGTCGCCGAGAAATCGATTGATGCCATCCGCCATTCGTATCTCCTGTTGTCGTCCGCTGATATGGGCGTGGTCCGCCCGCCCCGCAAGCCGGCGAAGCAGGCGCCTATTAGCACTTGAGTTTTTTCCGGCGATCGGTCAAGACCGCGCGCCGTCTCCATGCTGGAAGGCGCGAGGATCTCTTCGATGCAGCCTACCCAGTTTTCGTCCGGCGACGTCATCGCCGACCGTCGTGCCGACTATGCCCGCATGCTTGCCGAGAATGGCGAACATGAGGCAGCGGTGGAATTGATGGAGCAGGCGCTTGAACTCGTGCCTGACTGGCCGGCCGGCCTTGTCACGTTCGCGGACTATGCCGAAAAGGCGAGCCTGGTGGAAAAGGCGATCCTTGCCCTGAGGCGGCTGCTCGACCTCGACCCTGAAGATCTTTTCGGCGCACAGCTGAAACTTGCGCTTCTGGGGGCGGAAGAAGTTCCTGACCAGCCGCCCTCCCGTTATGTGGAGGCCTTGTTCGATGACTATGCCGACCGCTTCGATGCAGCACTCGTGGAACGGCTGGGCTACGCGGTCCCGGCCGAGCTCGCACAGCTGATTGCCGAACATGCCGACCGGCACTTCGAGATTGTCGCCGATCTCGGCTGTGGTACAGGCCTCTTCGGCGCTGAGATCCGCGACAGGGTCACTCGCCTCGAGGGCTTCGACCTCTCGGTTAACATGCTGGCCAAGGCTGAGGAAAAGGGCCTTTACGATCTCCTGGCCAAGTCCGACCTCTCGCTTGATCCGCCTGGTTCAGGACTTTTCGACGATGGCCTCGCAGAAGGCCGTTGCGACCTCATCTCCGCTGCCGACGTGCTGATGTATCTCGGCGATCTCGCCAATGCCTTCACGCTGGCGGGTCGGCTTGCAAAACCTGGTGCGCTTTTCGCATTTTCGGTCGAAGATGCCGGCAAGGGAGACGGGTTTCTGTTGGCGCCGAGCCTGCGCTATGCCCATACCGAACAGCATGTTCGGCAGCGTCTCGCTGAAAATGGCTTCGATGTGCTTATTCTGACCCGGACCACCATTCGCATGGATGGCGGAGAACCGGTCTTCGGCATTCTGTTTCTTGCGAGCCGAATAGGCTGAGAAGCAGCTTTCTTGCGATTTGCCTCATAGGTCAGCTTTGCTGACCTATCATCCTTGTTTTCCAGGGGGTCTCGGGTACCATTTGCACTTGGGAGGTCAGTTCTGGAGAGCGAGATGGCGCAGTTGACGAGCATGCTGGGAATCTGGAATTCGAATCCGACCCGCCACACACCTGCGGAAGATCTGCAGGGCCTCGTGGCCGGTAGTCTCATCGCCGCACTTGGCCTCTACTTCTTGGCGCAGGTTGGCCTTTTGACTGGCGGCATGGCCGGTCTCGCCTTCGTCCTGCACTATTGGAGCGGCTGGAGCTTCGGTCTTCTCTTCTTCCTGCTCAATCTGCCTTTCTACATCCTGTCGTTGCGTCGAGTCGGTTCGGATTTCACCATCAAGACCTTCGTGGCCGTCGGCCTCACCTCCTTTATCGTCGAAATCGAAAGCCGCTTCCTGGTCATCCAGAGCATCGCACCGGTCTGGGCGGCTGTTCTCGGTGGCCTGCTGCTCGGCTTCGGCCTGCTGGCGCTTTACCGCCATCGCGCCAGCCTCGGCGGCCTTGGCATACTCGCCGTCTATATTCAGGACCGCTTCGGCATCCGCGCCGGCCTCGTACAGCTCGTCTTCGACCTCTGCGTCATGGCGCTGGCCTTTGCCGTCGTCAGCCCCTCGGTGGTGCTCTATTCGGTGATCGGTGCCGTAGTGCTGAACCTGTTCCTTGCGATCAATCACCGCTCGGATCGATACATCGCGCTGCGATGATGCCCGGGGGGGTGCATTCGCCTCTTCTCTTTCGGTGTCCGTCCACTACCTTGGGGCGGTGACGACAGCTGATTCCACCCATTCCCTTCTGCCTGCCCCCTTCCTCCGCTGGTTCGGTGAAAAGGGCTGGCAGCCGCGTGACCATCAGCTGGAGCTGCTGGCCCGGGCGAGATCTGGGGAGGATGGTGGCGAAAGCCTTCTGCTGATCGCCCCGACCGGCGCGGGCAAGACGCTCGCCGGCTTCCTGTCGTCGCTGACCGAATTGACGGAGCGCGGGCGCAAGAAACCGGGGGAGGGCTTCACCGGGATCCACACGCTCTACATCTCGCCGCTCAAGGCGCTTGCCGTCGATGTCGAGCGCAACCTGATGAAGCCCGTCACCGAGATGGGACTTCCGATCACGATCGAGAACCGGACCGGCGACACCCCGGCGCACAAGCGCCAGCGGCAGAAGACCAATCCGCCGGATATTCTTCTGACGACCCCGGAGCAGGTGGCGCTCTTGCTCTCCCATTCCGATGCTGCCCGCTTCTTCAAGGATCTGCGCTACGTCATCTTCGACGAGCTGCATTCCCTGGTCACCTCGAAGCGTGGCCACCTGTTGTCGCTCGGTCTCGCGCGCTTGAGGAAGCTCGCCCCCGGTCTCAAGACCATCGGCCTCTCCGCGACCGTCGCGCAACCGATGGACCTGCGCCGCTGGCTGGTCGCCCAGCCGGAGGAGGGCGAGGCGGCGGCTGGTCTGATCACGGTCGAGGGCGGCGCCAGACCCGATATCACCATCCTGCAAACCGAGGATCGCATTCCGTGGTCCGGGCATCGCGCGGTCTATGCCATTCCCGAGATCTACAGGATCCTCAAGGACTTTCAGACGACGCTGCTCTTCGTCAACACCCGCTCCCAGGCCGAAATGCTCTTCCAGGAACTCTGGACGGTCAATGATGACAACCTGCCGATCGCGCTGCATCACGGCTCGCTCGATGTCTCGCAACGCCGCAAGGTGGAAGCGGCCATGGCCGAGAACCGGTTGCGGGCTGTCGTTGCGACCTCCACCCTCGATCTTGGCATCGACTGGGGGGACGTCGATCTCGTCATCCATGTCGGTGCGCCCAAGGGTGCCTCCCGGCTTGCCCAGCGTATCGGTCGCGCAAACCACCGCATGGATGAGCCGTCGCGGGCAATCCTGGTGCCGGCCAATCGATTCGAGGTGATGGAGTGCCAGGCGGCTCTTGATGCGAACTATATCGGCGCACAGGACACGCCCCCGGTCGGAGAGGGTTCGCTCGACGTGCTGGCCCAGCATGTGCTTGGCATGGCCTGTGCGGATGCCTTCGACGAGGAAGAGCTGTTCCGCGAGGTGACGACGGCGCTGCCCTATGCCTCCCTGCCGCGTGAGACCTTTGCTCGCATCGTCGATTTCGTCGCGACCGGCGGCTATGCGCTCCGAACCTACGAGCGCTACGCCCGCATCCGCCGCCGCAACGACGGTTTATGGCGCGTCTCCAACCCGCAGGTCGCCCAGCAATATCGCCTGAACCTCGGCACCATCGTCGAGATGCCCATGCTGAATGTCCGGCTGGTCAAGCGCAACCATCTCGGCTCGATCGGTCGCGGCGGCATGACGCTCGGCAAGGTCGAGGAGTATTTCTTCGAGCAGCTGACCCAGGGCGATACCTTCCTCTTCTCCGGCAAGGTGCTGCGCTTCGAGGGTATCAGGGACAATGAGTGCCTCGTGTCGAACGCTTTCTCGATGGATCCGAAGATCCCGGCCTATGCCGGCGGCAAATTCCCGCTCTCGACCTATCTCGCCGAGCAGGTTCGCGCCATGCTCGACGATCCCGGGCGTCGTTCTAGCCTGCCCGATCAGGTGCGCGACTGGCTGTCGCTGCAGGCGGAGAAGTCGGTTCTGCCAAAGCGCGGCGATTTGCTGATCGAGACTTTCCCGCGCGGCGAGCGCTTCTACATGGTGATCTATGCCTTCGAGGGCCGGCTGGCGCACCAGACGCTCGGCATGCTGCTCACCCGCCGGCTGGAGCGCATGCGGGCAAAGCCCTTGGGCTTCGTCGCGACGGATTATGCACTCGCAATCTGGGCCTTGGAGGACATGGGCTCGCTGATCGCGCGGGGAGCACTCAGCCTCGCAGACCTCTTCGATCAGGACATGCTGGGCGACGATCTCGAGACCTGGCTTGACGAGAGCTTCATGCTGAAGCGCACCTTCCGCAATTGCGCCGTGATTGCCGGCCTGATCGAGCAACGTCATCCCGGCAAGGAGAAATCAGGCCGGCAGGTGACGGTCTCCTCCGACCTGATCTACGACGTGCTGCGTACCCACGAGCCGGATCATATCCTCATGCAGGCAACGCGACAGGATGCCGCTGCCGGACTTTTGGACATCGCCCGCCTTGCCGATATGCTGGAGCGAATCAAAGGGCATATCCTGCACAAGCGCCTCAGCCAGATTTCGCCGCTCGCCGTACCCGTGATGCTGGAGATCGGCAAGGAACCCGTGGCGGGAGAGGCCCAGGAACATGTACTGTCCATGGCGGCAGACGATCTGATCGCCGAAGCCATGGCGTGAACCATGCGGAGCGGCTATGACGGCACCGGGCACTGCGGAATGAGCAAATGACGGGTATGATGGCGAGGCGCCTTGCGCCGATCGAGACAGTGGAGACGACGACCGAGATTGCCGTCTCGGGCGTGGCCGCAGTCTGTGATCTCACCGGCGCCATGTACCTGCCCGATCACCGCACCCTCGTCGTGTCCGACCTGCATCTCGAAAAGGGGGCTGCTTTCGCCAGACGAGGTCAGCTGCTCCCGCCCTATGACACGCTTGCCACGCTGCGCCTGCTGGAGAGTGTGGTTGCGCGCTTCCAGCCGGCGACGATCATCAGTCTGGGTGACAATTTCCACGACCGCGTCGGTTCGGCCCTGATGCCCTCCGTGTTCCGGGAAATGATCCTGGGCCTCGCCGGTGGACGGGAGATCGTCTGGATCAACGGCAATCATGATCCGGATGGCACCACCGCTTTGCCAGGGGCGTCGATGGATGAGTTCTCGCTTTCTGGCCTCACCTTTCGTCACGAGCCGTCGCTCGCCCATGGCAAGGGCGAGGTGGCCGGTCATCTTCACCCGTCCGCCACCGTCCGCCGCCGTGAAAAATCAGTTCGGCGCCCGTGCTTTGCGACTGACGGACTGCGCATGGTCATGCCATCCTTCGGCGTCACAACGGGTGGCCTCGACCTTCGCCACAAGGCCTTCACAGGCCTCTTCGCCCGCACGGAGCTGATCGCACACCTTCTCGGCCGCGACCGGATCTATTCGGTGCGCTTCGGCAACCTCCTCGGCTGAGCTTGCCGTTCAGTTCGGCTTGACCGCATAGCGCAGGATCACGGCACCGGTGTCGACCGGCCGCGCCTCGAGCAGCGCCAGCTTCTTTTCAAAGCCCGGTTTGAACAGCGGATTGCCCTTTCCGAGCAGCACGGGCGCCAGGCAAATCCGGATCTCGTCCATCAGTCCCGCCTCCAGCAAAGTGTGCTGCAACTCTGCGCTGCCGAAGACGAAAATGGTCTCGCCCGGCAGCAATTTCATCGCCTGCAGGTCGGAAACAGCATCCGACAGAACGCGCGTGTTGTTCCACTGCGCTTCCTTCAAGCCTCGACTGGCAACACCCTTGGCCTTGGCATTCATATAGGCCTTGATCTCAGGCTCTTCCGACGTTTCCTGCCAGTGGGCGGCCATGCCTTCATAGGTCTTGCGACCGAAGACGATGAAATCGGTCTCCTCGCCCAGGGACACTGCATAGCGGCGCAGGTCCTCTCCCCAGACGGTGTGGTGAAAGGACAGGTCCCAGGGCGTCTCTCCCTCGAAAAATCCGTCCAGCGACATCAGGTTCCAGCCAATCAGCTTACGCATCCCAGTCCTCCCAAAACCGATTGCATATTAAAACTGGTTGATCGGTAGCGCAACTGGTGGCAAGACGCAATCAGTTTCGGGAGGCGGGAAATGACATCGCAACGTTCGGGCTGCCCCATCAATCTGACGCTGGAAGTGCTGGGCGATCGCTGGAGCCTGATCGTCATCCGCGACGTGATGTTCGGAAACCGCCGGCATTTCCGCGAACTCTTGCAGAACTCCGAAGAGGGTATCGCCTCGAACATCCTGGCCGATCGGCTGAAGCGTCTCGTCGCCCAGGGGCTACTTGTTCGCGCCGACGATCCGACACATCGCCAAAAAGGCATATATACCCTGACCGAACCTGCCATCCAGCTGGTTCCCATGCTCGCCATGATGGGCGCCTGGGGGCGGAAGCACCGTCCGGTCAGCGAAGATCTGGCTGTCCGCGCCGAAATTCTCGAACGTGGCGGCGCGCCGCTCTGGGAAGCCTTCATGGCAGAGCTCAGGGTGATCCATCTGGGCGCCGAGCGCGAGGCCGGAGCCCGCGACGTACTGCGCGAACTGACGGAAGCCTATCTCGACCTCAAGGCACGCATGGCCGCCGGGTGAGCCCTCAATCCCGTCGGAAGAGTAGGCTCGCGGCCCAGCCGGTGATCAGCGCCAGCACGACGGCAAAGGCGCCATAGGTCAACGGCTGCTGGTGGGCGGCTTCGGTGATCGCTTCCTCGAGGCCGGTCTTGATCACGCGCAGAGGCAATTCCTTTTCCGCGATGAACTCCCCGGACTTGAAGAGATAGGCACGCACCATGTGTACGCCGTTCGGGATGTTGGCAGGCAAACGAAGGGTCGCCTTGAAGAGGCTCGATGAGACGAAGCGCACGCCGCCTGTGTCGCGCTGGTAGAGCCCGCCCGTCTGTTTCAGCCGGCGGAACGCATCGCGAAATTCGCCCAGATTGGCGGCGTTGCTGATGAAGCCCGTGGGCGTCAGCGCCAGGTGGTCGATGCCGATCCCCAGGGATGTCAGCACATCGTCGGCCGCAATTTCCTCGACCGGTCGCGTGCTGGCGAGCGAATAGGAAATCGGCATCTGTTCGAAGGTCAGCGAGGTACGGTTGACCCAAATGCCGAAGAGACGTTCCTTGCGCCGTACGGTGGTCCAGTCACGCGGTCCTTCAAGCATCACCACGACGTCATATTGGCCGATCGCAAGCAGAAGCTGGTCGGTTCTGGTCAGGGCACCGAAGATGGTGAGATCGGCGCCGGAGAAATCCGAGGTGATCGCGATTTCGCTGGTCGAAGTGCCGATATCCATGCCTTCGCGTTCCGCAAGCTGCGTCGTCAGCGGATCCTGCGCCACAGCCGGCGCAAAAAGACCGATGAAGGCGGAAAGCATGAGGGCGAGCAGACACGTTCTCATGTCAGCCTCCGATCGCCAGCGAGTAGAAGTCGTCGGGTGTCACGACGAGTTCGATCGCAAGACGCACGCCGACGGCGAGAACGAGCAGGCCGAGAAGCGCACGCAACTGCTCGCCGCGCAGCTTCTGTCCGACCCGCACACCATATTGCGCGCCGATGACACCGGCCACCATGAGAACGAAGGCAAGCACGATGTCGACGGAATAGTTGGTCGCCGCCTGGACGATCGTGGTGTAGGCGGTGGTGAAGATGATCTGGAACAGCGACGTGCCGACGACGACGTTGGTCGGGATCCGCAGCAGATAGATCATGGCTGGCACCATGATGAAACCGCCGCCGACACCCATCACCGAGGTCAGTATGCCGATGCCGAAGCCGAGCGCCAGGATGGGAATGACGCTGAGATAGATCTTCGACTTCTTGAAGCGCATCTTGAAGGGCAGGCGGTGCACCCAGTTGTGCTGGCCGGGTCGCTTCAAGGGGGGCGCTTCGTTGCGCGCCGCACGCCGCAGCGCCCGCAGGCTCTCTGCCAGCATCAGTCCGCCGACCGTGCCAAGAAAGACGACGTAGAGCAATGAGATGATCAGGTCGAGTTGGCCGAGGCGTCTCAGCCAGGAGAAGATGAAGACGCCGATCGTCGCTCCCACGAGGCCGCCTATGAGCAGGACAGTGCCGAGCTTCATGTCCAGCGTTCCGCGCCGGAAATGCGAAATGGCGCCCGATACCGATGAGGCGACAACCTGGTTTGCGCCGGTCGCAACGGCGACCACGGGCGGAATATTGTAGAAGATCAGGAGTGGTGTGATCAGGAAGCCGCCACCCACGCCGAACATTCCCGATAGGAAGCCGACAGCCGCGCCCATGCCGAGGATGATGAACACGTTGACCGACAACTCGGCGATCGGCAGATAGATCGTCACCTTCGGACCTCAAATGCAGGTATCCGCACTCTCTGGCGCGGTCGCTATCGGGCCTTTGAGCCCTTGCTGGCTTTCATGCTGGGCGGTCGCAAGTCCTTGATCGCACTTGCTACCGTTCGAATTCTTTCTTGCGCCTCAGAGGCTGCCAAGTCAATTCAACAGCCCCTCATAGACCGTCAAACGCGGTCTTTTATGACAGTCGCATCATTTGTTGCGTTCGAGCAACTCCGTCACCAGCTTGTCTGTCACCTGTCCGGTCGGCTGCTCGCCGATGGAGGTCTGGAAAGCCTTGATCGCCGAGACGGTCTTGGCGCCCATCAGGCCATCGGGCGTGCCGGCATCGAAGCCGTTCTTGTTCAGGATCGCCTGAATGTTGCGGATCGCCTTTTTCATGTCGACGCTGGCCGTTTTCAGGCCCTTGCCCGCCCATTCGTCCGGGGTATTGGCCGAGTTGGCGTCTGGGTTCAGCTCCTTGGCCTTCCAGAGATCGACTTCGGCGCGAGCGCGCTCCAACTGATCGGGTTTGAGTGCATTGGCCACTTCGTCGCGCTTCTGGGCGGCGTCGCTATCGCCACCCTTGGCTGCGATTGCGAACCACTTGTAGGACGTCACCAGATCCTGCGATGTGCCGTTGCCGCGTGCGCTGAGGATGGCGAGGTTGAACTGGCTGTCGGAGACGCCGTAGTCGGCAGCCTTGGTGAACCATTCCACCGCCTTGGCATAGTCCTGCGCACCGTCTTTTCCAGAAGCATAGATGACGGCAAGGTTGTGCATGGCGCTGGCATTGCCGGCATTGGCCGCCATCTCGTAATAGCGCTTTGCTTCATCGATGTTTGGCGCGACGCCCGTCCCCTTTTCAAGGAAATTGGCGAGGCGATACTGGGCGAGTGCAAGCCGCTTGTCAGCCGCCATGCGGTACCACTTGGCCGCTTCGGCAAAATCACTCTTCACGCCGCGACCCTCGGTATAGCGCGCGCCGATTTCAAAAAGCGCCAGCGGATCGCCATTCTTGGCGGCGAGGGACAGCGAGGGTGGCGTGATGTCTGCAGGAACGATGATGTCCGCTGCAGGAGCCTGAGCCGTGATCTCTTCGGCGACCACGACCTTGGTCGCTTCTGCCGTCTGAGGTTGCGCCGATCCAAGCGTGGCGGCGACCGGGGCAGAGGCTGTCGTTTCGAGGCTCTGGGCGGGCGTGCCCGAAACGGGGGCCATCAAGGCGCCGACCGGCGCTGCGCGAGAAGCATCCGGCGTTGCCACCGACGGCGCAGCTGCGAGCTCTGCCTGCATCTTGGCCGGAGCGTCACTGTTGACCGCCTCGGCGCCCGGTGCTGCAAGTTCGGCAATGGCCGGCGCGGTCGTCTGCGCGGTGTCGACGGGCTGGTCGATGGGCGCGATTTCGCTCGTCTCGTCCGGAGCCACGTCCTCGACCACCGGAGGGGCTTCGCTCCTGGTCAGGGTGTTGACCAGCGGCATGGCCATGGCGGCAAGCAGGATGGCGCCGACGGCCATCAGGATCGGACGGCGATACCGGGCGAAGAGGGAGGGGCCAGCCGCTCTCGACTTGGCCTTGACATCGGACAGCGTCTTGCTGGCAGCGGGCGCTGATTTCTGGGCGCGGTCCATCTCCATGGCTGCTGCCTGGGCAGCACGGCGGGCAGCTGCGATGTAATCGGTCCTGTCGCCGCTGTCCTCGGTGGATGTGCTGGTTTTTGTGGCCTGCTGGCTGGCGCGAACGCGTTCCAGGATCTTGCGCACGTCCGGAGCGCCCGAGCCCGGCTCCAGCAATTCGTTGGCATCGTCAGGCGGGAGCAGGTCCACCGGATCGAGCGAGGGAGCGGGGTCGATCGTCTGACGCGCCTCTGCAACGGCCTTGGTGGCCTTCTTGCCCGGAATCAGCTTCTTGCCGAGGCCGGCAAGCAGGCTCGGCTTGGTCGCCTTCTTCTCGCGTGCGGCATCGATGACCGGCAGCGCGGTCATGGTCTGGGCAAAATCATCGGCAGCCGCGAGCAGTTCCTCATCGATCGGATGCATGGCCTCTGCGGCCGGCTCTGCGACCATGCGCGGCGTCTGCTGTGCCATGGGGACGGCGCTTTCGTCCGCGCGTGAAGCGTGCGCCGGGGCGATCGGAGACTGGGCAAAAAGCGGAGCCGCCTCCTGCGGCTGGCCCAGATGATGCAGCTCATCCAGCCGTCCGGCGATCTGGACGAGCGTGTCGTGCAGCGCTTCGAAGGTGCGGTGGGTACGCTCTTCGGAATGGCGCGTATGGTCTTCAAGCTGCCTCAGATGCTCCGACAGCGCCGTCAGCGCGGAAATGTCCGCCGACTCTGCCTGGCTGCCGGCTGGGAAGCGATGCGCGAAGTTGGCCATGACAGTCTCGGCTGCCTGGCGGGCGGCTTCGATGATGTATTCGTCGCTGGTCGCGACATAGTCTTCAAGCGCGGAGATGCGGCCTGCGACCTCGGGATTCTGAGCCGGCGGCTGGCTGATCAGGGCGGAGAGGTGGGCGATCTGGTCTTCGAGCCCCCGGAGGCTGGCGCTTTCGCTGGCCGAACCAGAAGAATTCGTTTCCTCCAGCCGGTCGACAACGGCATTCAGCCGATCCTCAAGGTTGCGAAGCGCGCTGTCGTCGAACATGGCGACCGGCTGCGGCGCATCCAGTTCCTCGATCCGCTGTGCAAGGTTTTCGAGCCGATCGGCAAGGCGATCATTGCCGGCACCGCTGTCGAGCGCGTCGATCTTGCGCGAGATGTCGGCGAGATATCCGGTGAGTTCCGGAGCCGGCACCGGCGTTTGCGCTCGTTCCAGCATGTAGGACATCTGGTCGAGACGCTCTTCCAGGCGCGCGGCACCCTGTTCGGCCGACAGCTGTTCGATCCGCGCGGTGAGCAGTTCCAGCCGTTCCGCCATCTCGAACGACGCGTCGTTCTGCGGCGCGCGGTGTTCCGAAAGGCCTTCAATCTGTCGGGCAAGGCCGGAGAGCCGCTCTTCCAGGCGGTGGAACGTGGCCGGGTCATTGCCCGGGCCGCTGTTGCGGCTGCCGGCGGCGATTGCCCGGGTGATCTCGTCGAGGCGCATGTCGAGCGAGGAGAAATGCTCCATCACCATGCGCTCGTTCGGGTCGATATGCGCGCCGATGTGTTCAAGTGCCGCCGCGACTGTGATCAGTTTCTCTTCGAGTGCGCGAATGGCGCGCGTATCGCCTATGCCGCCGAGCTGGGACTTAATGTCGTCAAGCCGGTCGGCGATGCGGATGATCTCGTCACGCATGGCACCGGTGTCCAGCCCATCGAGGCGCACTTCAACATCGTCCCAGCGGCGTTCCATGCGGCGCATGGAATCCTCGCGCGCCAGACCGTCCATCAGCGAGCGCAATTCGTTGAAGTCCTCACGCAGTCCGTCCGTGCCGGGTGCCTTCACGCCTTCGAGCCGCTGGAGGCTCTCGGCGAGCCGGGCGATATCCTGGTGCAGGTCATCCCGCGGCCGGCTTTCTTCGGCCAGTGCGCGCAAGGAGCGCATTTCGTTGCGGAGGCCGGCGATCTCGTGCGACAGGCTTTCGGCAATGTCCTGCTTGAGCTCCCGGCGCAGCCCGCTCAACGCTTCGGCAATGTCGTCACTGGCGCGTGCGGCAACAGCGACCGGAGCGGCTGCGCGTGCCGGATAGGATGGCAGCGGGTCGGAAAGCGGCGGCAGGGGCTGGCGCAGCGGCGGGCGTGCCGGCTGCTCCTCACTGCGGCTGTAGAGGCTGCGATCACCACCCCGACTGCGGCCCTCTTCGAGTGCGCGCTGGCGCTGACGGATTTCAGCCAGCGGATCCGGGCGCTGATCGCGCTCGTTGCGCAGCACATCGTCCGCGCGGCGGCCGGGCAGGGGCCGCGATGCTGGCTCGTCCAACCCGCGGCTGCGAGCGGCCTGCTGGCCGATCAGTCCTTCGATCCGCGCCTCAAGCCCTTCAATGGTGCGACTCAACGCATCCAGGGAGGATGGGCTGCCGGGCCTTTGCGTCTCAGATCGCGATCCGTTCATGGTTCTGCTCGCTTCGATGATGCCGGGCGGATCATGCCGTCCGAATGCGTCCGAGTGGTCCATCTTCGCTTCGGCCGAGGCGCTGTGCGTTAAAGCGCGCAGGCGACGTTGGAATCACGGATGGATCACCAGCTTTCAAACGCAACCATTCATGAAACATGGTAAACAAGCCGTTAATCATGTGCTGAAAAACATGAAGGAGCCCCGATCGATCAAGCTGCGCTCCTGCCCCGCGCAAGCGGCGTATGGGAGTTTGGCAAGGGGAGGGTGTCATCCAGACGAGCGGGCGAAAATGCCGCGCCTGGAAATTTTGACGTTTACGCGCACGTCAATTATTTGTATAAGCCAGAACAGTCCGATCCCGTCGGAACCGAAGTCTTTGGAGGAAGATGACCGATGCCTGTCTACAAGGCCCCTGTGAACGACACGCTTTTCATTCTCAACGACGTGCTTGGCCTGGAGCGGTACAACAACCTGCCGGGTTTCGAGGACGCGACCCCCGACATGATCGAGGCGATCGTCGGTGAGGCGGCGAAGCTCGCGGAAGAGCAGCTTTTCCCGCTCAATCTCTCCGGCGACCAGGAAGGCTGCGTCCGTTCGGATGACGGTTCGGTCAAGGCGCCGAAGGGCTTCAAGCAGGCCTATGACGCCTACTGTCAGGGCGGCTGGCTGGGTCTCGCAGTGCCGGCCGAATACGGCGGCCAGGGCCTGCCTTACATCCTGCATTCGGCGGTCGGTGAATACATGTCGTCGGCCAACATGGCGCTGATGATGTATCCGGGCCTCACCCAGGGCGCGATCGCCGCGATCCTGGAGCACGGCTCCGACGAGCAGAAGCAGAAATACCTGCCGAAGATGGTCGAGGGTGTCTGGACCGGCACGATGAACCTCACGGAGCCCCATTGCGGCACCGATCTCGGCCTCCTGCGCACCAAGGCCGTGCCGAACGGTGACGGCTCCTACAAGATTTCCGGCCAGAAGATCTTCATCTCGGCCGGCGAACACGACATGTCGGACAACATCATCCATCTGGTCCTTGCCCGTATCGAGGGTGCACCTGAGGGCACCAAGGGCATCTCGCTCTTCATCGTGCCGAAATTTATGGTCGGCGACGACGGTTCGGTGGGCGACCGCAACACCGTTACCTGCGGTGCGATCGAGCACAAGATGGGCATCCACGGCAATGCCACCTGCGTGATGAACTATGACGAGGCGACCGGCTATCTCATCGGCGCCGAGAACAAGGGCCTGGCGGCCATGTTCGTCATGATGAACGAAGCCCGCCTCGGCGTTGGCCTTCAGGGCCTGTCGATCTCCGAAATCGCCTATCAGAACGCTGCAAATTATGCGCGCGAGCGCATCCAGGGCCGCTCTCTGTCAGGCGTCAAGGCGCCCGAGAAGAAGGCCGATCCGATCATCGTTCACCCGGACATTCGCCGTGCCCTGCTGACCATCAAGTCCTTCAACGAAGCCGGTCGCGCCTTTACGCTGTGGACGGCGCTCAAGTCCGACATCGCGCACCGCTCGGGCGATGCCACGGAGAAGCAGCTTGCCGACGACGTGCTCGGCCTGATGACGCCGATCCTCAAGGGTGTCTTGACCGACAAGGGCTTCGATCATGCGGTCATGGCCCAGCAGGTCTACGGCGGCCACGGCTATATCGAAGAATGGGGCATGAGCCAGTATGTCCGCGATGCGCGCATCGCCATGATCTACGAAGGGGCCAACGGGATCCAGGCGCTCGACCTCGTCGGCCGCAAGCTCGGTCTCAACGGCGGTCGTGCGGTCATGGCGCTGTTCAAGGAAATCGGAGATTTCTGCGAAGAAAACCGCTCGGACGAGAACCTCTCGGCCTTCACCAAGAGCCTGAAGAAGGGTTTGAACGACCTGCAGGCCTCGACCATGTGGTTCATGCAGAATGCCATGGCAAAGCCCGACAATGCCGGTGCCGGTTCGACCGACTACATGCATCTTTTTGGCCTCGTCGTGCTCGGCTATATGTGGGCGAAAATGGCCAAGGCTGCGAACGAGAACCTCGCCGCAGGATCCGGTGATGCCGACTACTACAAGAACAAGCTGCTGACCGGCCGCTTCTACATGGAAAAGATCATGCCGGAGACGGCATTGCGCAAGGCCCGCATCGAAACCGGTGCCGACAGCCTGATGGAAATGGCCGCCGAGGCGTTTTGAGTTTTGCCCCTCACCCTCCCTCTCCCCGCATGCGGGGAGAGCGGAAGCGGCCGCGGCGGCATGGGTAACGGTCCACGCGGCCTATGAGGGTTCCTCCTTCTCCCCGCCTGCGGGGAGAAGGTGCCGGCAGGCGGATGAGGGGCGTCGCCCCGTCAAGATCAAGGCGCCCCGTGCGCCCAAGGGAGAGAGACGATGACTGAAGTCTTCATTTACGACCACGTGCGCACGCCCCGCGGGCGCGGCAAGAAGGACGGATCGCTGCACGAAGTGCCGACGCCGCGTCTGGCCGCCAAGACGCTGGAGGCCCTGCGCGACCGCAACGGCCTGGACACCTCGACCGTCGACGACATCATCTTCGGCTGCGTAGACCCGGTCATGGAGGCTGGCGCCGTCATCCCGAAGGCGGCTGCTTTCGAGGCTGGCTATGACTTTTCCGCCCCCGGCATCCAGATCTCGCGCTTCTGCGCGTCTGGCCTCGACGCGATCAATCTTGCGGCCGGCAAGGTCGTGGCGGGCTCGGACGACATCGTCATCGCCGGTGGCGTCGAGAGCATGTCCCGTGTCGGTATGGGCATGTCGGGCGGCGCCTGGTACATGGACCCTTCGGTCAATTTTCCCGGCTATTTCATGCCGCAGGGCGTGTCGGCCGACCTGATCGCGACAAAATATGGCTTCACCCGTGACGACGTCGACGCCTATGCCGTCGAAAGCCAGAAGCGCTCGGCCGCATCCTGGGCTGCCGGCAACTTTGCCAAGTCGGTCATCCCGGTAAAGGACGGCAACGGTCTCGTGATCCTCGACCGCGACGAACACATGCGCCCCGGCACTGATATGCAGTCGCTGGCAAGCCTCAATCCCTCCTTCCAGATGCCCGGCGAAATGGGCGGCTTCGAAGCCGTTGCCATCCAGGCCCATCCGGAAATCGAGCGCATCAACTACATCCACCACGCTGGCAACTCGTCCGGTATCGTCGATGGTGCCGCCGCTGTTCTGGTTGGCTCCAAGGCAGGCGGAGAATCGATGGGCCTGAAGCCCCGCGCCCGCATCCGTGCGTTCACCAATATCGGCTCGGATCCGGCGCTTATGCTGACGGGCCCGGTTGACGTGACCGAAAAGCTCCTGAAGCGCACCGGCATGAAGATCTCCGACTTCGACCTGTTCGAACTGAACGAGGCTTTCGCCGCCGTCGTGCTGCGCTTCATGCAGCATTTCGAGGTCGACCATTCGAAGATGAACGTCGCCGGCGGCGCGATCGCCATGGGCCATCCGCTCGGTGCCACCGGCGCGATGATCCTCGGCACGGTGCTCGACGAGCTGGAACGCCGCGATCTGAACACGGCCCTCGTCACCCTCTGCATCGGCGCTGGCATGGGCACTGCCACCGTCATTGAACGCGTCTGATTTCCGGGAGGAGTAAGATATGACTTACAAGAACTTCACCATCGAGACCGACGCAGACGGCATTGCCCTCGTCACCTGGGACATGCCCGACAAGTCGATGAACGTCTTCACCGTCGAAGTCATGGACGAGATCGAGAAGATCCTCGACCAGACCGTTGCCGATGACGGCATCAAGGGCGTGGTCTTCACGTCCGGCAAGTCCTCCTTCTCGGGCGGTGCCGATCTCACGATGATCAAGGGCATGTTCTCCATGCTCGAAGAAGAAAAGGCCAAGGACCCGGCCGCCGCCGTCCAGAAGCTCTTCGACGCCGCCGGTCGCATGACCTGGCTCTGGCGCAAGATCGAGACCAATGGCAAGCCTTGGGTCTCGGCGATCAATGGCACCTGCATGGGTGGCGCGACCGAGCTGTCGCTTGCCTGCCATGGCCGCGTGGCGTCGAACGCCAAGTCGGTCAAGATCGGCCTGCCGGAAGTCAAGGTCGGCATTTTCCCCGGTGCCGGTGGCACACAGCGCGTGGCACGTCTCGCCAACACGCAGGACGCCCTTCAGATGATGACCACCGGTCAGACACTGTCGGCCGCTCGCGCCAAGGCCATGAACCTGGTGCATCAGGTCGTAGAGCCCGGCGAATTGATCAATGCTGCCAAGCAGATGATCAAGGACGGTTTGAAGCCGGTCGCCCCCTGGGACGAAAAGGGTTTCAAGGTTCCCGGCGGCGGTATCTGGACCCCGGCTGCCGCCCAGCTCTGGCCGGCTGCCTCCGCGATCCTGCGCCGTGAAACCGCCGGCAATTATCCGGCAGCACTTGCCATCTTGAAGAGCGTCTATGAAGGCCTGCAGGTGCCCTTCGACACGGGCCTGCGCATCGAACAACGTTATTTCACCGAGATCGTCCAGACCACCGAAGCCTATTCGATGATCCGCTCGCTTTTTGTCTCGATGCAGGAGCTGAACAAGGGCGCCCGCCGCCCGGCTGGTCAGCCGAAGTCCGAGATCAAGAAGGTCGGTGTCGTCGGCGCCGGCTTCATGGGCGCCTCGATCGCTTATGTCACGGCCGCAGCCGGCATCAATGTGGTGCTGATCGATCGTGACATGGAGGCCGCTGGCAAGGGCAAGACCCATTCCGAAGGTCTGGTCGCCGGCGCTGTCGGTAAGGGAAAGCTGACCAAGGACGATGGCGACAAGCTCCTGTCGCTGATCACCCCGTCCGACGACTACGGCACGCTGGCCGATGCCGACCTCGTTATCGAGGCCGTCTTCGAGGACCGTGATGTCAAGAAGGCCGTCATCGAGAAGGTCGAGGCCGTGCTGCCGGAAGGCGCGATCTTTGCCTCCAACACGTCGACGCTGCCAATCACGGGTCTTGCCGGCAACTCCAAGCGTCCGGTCGATTTCATCGGCATCCACTTCTTCTCGCCGGTCGAGAAGATGATGCTGACCGAAGTCATCCTCGGCAAGGAAACCGGCGACAAGGCACTCGCCGTGGCACTCGATTACGTTGCTGCGATCAAGAAGACCCCGATCGTCGTCAACGACACCCGTGGCTTCTTCGTCAACCGCTGTGTCCTGCGCTACATGGCCGAGAGCTACAACATGCTCATCGAAGGCGTGCCGCCGATCATGATCGAAAATGCGGCCAAGTTCGCCGGCATGCCGGTCGGTCCGCTCGCACTGAACGATGAAGTCGCGATCGATCTCTCCTACAAGATCCTGAAGGCCACCGTTGCCGATCTCGGTGAAAAGGCAGTCGATCCGCGCCACATGGAGCTGGTTGCCCGCATGGTCGAAAAGGAAGAGCGTTTTGGCCGCAAGAACGCCAAGGGTTTCTACGACTACCCCGCAAAGCCGGCCAAGAAGCACATCTGGCCGGGCTTGAAGGACCTTTATCCGCAGCAGAAGCCGGATGACGTCAACGTCAAGACGCTGCAGGAACGCTTCCTCGCGACCATCGCACTGGAAGCCGCCCGCACAGTCGAAGAAGGCATCGTCACCGACCCGCGCGAAGCGGATGTCGGCTCCATCCTGGGCTTCGGTTTCGCACCTTACACCGGTGGGGCGCTGTCCTATATCGACGGAATGGGTGTGAAGACCTTCGTAAGCCTCTGCGAACGCCTCGCCAAGCAATACGGCCCGCACTTTACCCCGACGCCGCTCCTGAAGGACATGGCAGCCAAGGGCGAGACCTTCTACGGCCGTTTTGACCCCTATGGTGAAGCCGCAAAGGCTGCTTGAGCCTGGGGATGTGAATGCATTGGAAAAGGCGGCTTTCGAGCCGCCTTTTCTATTTCGGGTCGTGTAGTCGGTCTCAGTTCGTCAGTTCATAGGAGCGCCGCAATCCCTGACGATCGAGCCACGCAATGACCGCATCCGGTTCGTCCGTCTGGATGATCGTCACGCCGCGTTCGACAAAGAAGCCCCAGACATCCTCCGGGCGGCCTGTCGAGAGCGCGAGATAGTCGCCGCGCCCGCCGGCGACCATGCCCTCCGGACGATCGGCGATCGGATAGGTGTTGATCCATAGATGTGCATCATTGCGGATTGCAACGGCACGTGCGAGCGGCGACAGCAGCGGTCCGCCATCCGTGGTGATGGGTTGCATGGCATCGCGGTACCAATGGACAAGCTCCGCAGCGGGTGCTCCGAGCGCCGACTGTGTACGGTCGATGAAGGCCGGTTCGGTCACGGCATCGTCGGCAAGGATCGGCATGAAGGCGATGTCTGGGCCAATTGCATGGCGGATGTCTCGGGCAAGCTGCAACCTTTCCGCGTTCCAGACTGCGAGCTTGAGCAAAACGCCCTCCGTCATGTCGAGGCTGCGCGCGAGATCGGCGACCTCGACCAGGGCTTCCGGTTCAAGCTTGTTGTCGATGTTGATCAGGATCCGGCCGCGCGCATGCAGCATTGCCTCTTCCAGCGTAAAGACACGCTCCTCGGTCAGCGTTTGCTGACCTTCCACAATCAGCCGGCATGACCTGAGTTCGGCAAGCGTATGGTCTGCGACCTTGCCGCGACAGGTCGTGGTTCGGTCCAGTGTCTCGTCATGCATGATGACCAGCATGCCGTCCTTCGATCGGCGCACGTCAAGCTCGACCAATTCCACGCCGGTTGATGCAGCATGATCGATCGCCGCGAAGGAGTTTTCGGCCCGGACGGCAAGACCATCCTTCTTCCACCCTGCACGATGGGCCACGACCATGATATGGTCGCGGTTGAGATTAGCCTGGACAAGGCGGTCATGTATGAGGGCCGCCCGGTTCGACGGGGGGAGGGGCGCGAGACTGGCGGCCCCGGTAACGAGGGAGAGCAGCAGGGCAGGGACGAGAACCGCGAGACGCATGAGCAGGGCTCCGATCTACAATATCGTTCCTGCCGCATTAGGTGCTTCGGATGAAGCGCCCGTGACGGTTTTCTGAAGCCTCTGTGACAGGCAAGCATGGAACAGCCACGTAGCTCGTCCCGTTGAGCGCTGGCCTAGAAAGAAAAGAAGGGAAACCTGCATGACGACAGCGACCGCCATACCGGATCACTACAGGGCCATCGAAGTCGAACTTCCTGTAAACGCTGTGCTGCATCTCTGGCTGAAGGCCGTGACGCCGGATGAACCAGGGGCGGTGTCCTTGTACAGTTCGAACGGCAAGTTCGGCGAAGTGCAGGCTTCGAATGCCGAGGAGAACTCCTTCCGCATCTACCAGGTCTTCGGCGGTGGTACGGTGACATTGGCCTACGACATGGCGGTGACGTCGCTCTCGGTCGCCTATTGGTTCACGCCATCAGACGTGCTTGAAACCGGCATTGCGGTCATCCATACCAACCCATCCAATGAGCCGCCGGACTTGCCCTACGGTTATCATTTCCGCCCGCCCTTCGGTTGGATGAACGACCCCAACGGCTTCGGCCGCTTCGGCGGACGGCCGCATCTCTTCTATCAGCATTATTCGCATGGCCGGATCTGGAACAACATGCACTGGGGCCATGCCGTCTCTTCGGACTATCTGCGCTGGCGCCACCTGCCGGTCTTCCTCTTCCCGTCGGAGGAACTGAGTGTCAGGCCCGACAAGCGTGGTGGCGCATTTTCGGGCTCAGCGATCGCGCGCACCGATAGTCCCGGAATCAGGGTGTTCTTCACCGAAAAGATCGCCGACCGCACGCCGGAGCAGGAGATCCAGCTCACGGCGATATCGACGGATCTGTTCAGCGCGGGCGCCGCGGAAGTCTTCCTGCCCCATCGACCGGATGGCGAAGGCCTCACCTTCGATTTCCGCGATCCCTACGTGTTTCGAGGGCCGGACGGTCTCTGGAAGATGCTGCTCGGCAGCCAGAGCACAGGGGGCGGCGTAATCCTGCTCTATGAGACACAAGACAATACGGCAGCCGGTGGCTGGACCTATGTCGGCAAACTTTACACCGAAACCCGCTTTGAGACCTCGGCGCTCGAATGCCCCTGCCTCCTCCCGATCGGCGGCGACCACCGCGATCCCGCAACCCGCTGGGCGCTGATCTACGGCTTGATGAATGGCGAAGACAAGGAGACAGGCCGGCGCAATCTGACCATGATCGACATCGGCTGGTTCGATGGCAGAAGCTTTGCCAAGTCCTTCGGGCGGGAACTGGATTTCGGCACTGACAACTACGCCTTCCAGGCCTTTGTCGATGGAGGAACACCGGTTGGCATCGGCTGGCTCGGCAATTGGGCCGATACGGGACCCAGCATCGATTTTCCTTCGGCAATGACCCTGCCGCGCCATCTGGTTCTGGACGGCGACACGCTGCTGACCCCGCCCATCGGTGCTGCCGAAAGTCTTCGCGCCCGCATGCTCGACAGAACGCGCCTGTCGAGCGGCCAGTCGGTTGTCCTGCCCACCGGCGCCGCCGAGATCGCCTTCGAGCTTTCGGAAGCGGGCGGCGCATTCCGGCTGGAACTCGATCACCCTGATATCCGCCTCGCGATTGTCCAGCATGACGAGGGGCTGGAGATCCTGCACGGCTATCTCGATCGTCCGGACGAGCCGCCGGGGCCGCGTTATCTTGCGCGAGGTGCCGATGCCCGCCGCCTGCGCATCTTTGTCGATTATGGATCGCTCGAAATTTTCGCCGATGATGGCCGGATTACCGGGACCAAGCGGATTGCAGGTTTCGAGCCTGTGCGCGAAATCAGGCTCGTCGCCGAGCCAGGTGTCGTCAGCAACGCCACTGTCTGGTCTCTGAGGCTCTGACATCCCGGCGCATCGCCTGTCATTGGCCTGTCAACGAGCGCAGAATAGGTTTGCCGAAAGTCGAACGGGGCCGGCAAAGTGTCGGTCGTCGGCTACTGGAATTATTCAGCGGCAGCCCGTCGCTGTGACGAGATCTGGGTGATGAAGGCCCTGAGAGCAGCGGGCCGGACAGGTTTGTGCTGCAGCGTGATCGAATGACGTTCCGCTTCGGCCCGCACCTCGGCCGAACGGTCGGCGGTCACGAGCAGAGCCGGTACATCGGTCTTGGTCAGCGCCCGAAGTCTGAGGATCGCGCCGATGCCGCTCCCGTCATCGAGGTGATAATCGCCGATGACGAGATCCGGCGGTTGGCTGGATTTCAGGATGTCGTCCATCTCGGCGATCGAGCCTGCGCATTCGACGCTACAGCCCCAGCCGGAGATCAGGAGGTGCATGCCTTCGAGGATCTTCGGCTCGTTGTCGATGCACAGAACGCGGAAGCCCTGCAGCGATGGCGTCGTGCGACTGCCGCCATCGAGCGGCAAGACACTCTTGGCAGCAGGCTTGGCGATGTCGACCGGCATCACGACCTTGAAGGTCGTACCCTTGCCGGGCTGTGACGAGAGTTCGACCGGGTGCTGCAGGACCTTGGCGATGCGGTCGACGATGGAAAGGCCGAGCCCGAGACCGGAGGCTGAGCGCATGCCCTCCTCCAGGCGGGCGAACTCCTTGAACACGGTGCGGAATTTGGAGGGCGGAATGCCGATACCGGAATCCGTCACCTGGATCACCACTTTGTCGCCCAGGCGCCGCGCACCGACGACGACCCGGCCGGATGGCGTATACTTGATCGCGTTGGAGACGAGGTTCTGCACGAGACGTCGCAGCAGCGTCGGGTCGGAGCGCACCGAGAGCGTCGTCGGCATGACCACGAGCTTCAGGTTTTTCTCCCGCGCCATGGGCGCGAAATCGGTTTCGATACGCTGCAACAGGTTGCTCAGGGGCACACTGGAGAAACGCGGTTTCATCGCACCCGTATCGAGGCGTGAAATGTCGAGCACGGCGCCGAGAATGCTCTCGACCGACTCGAGAGCCGAATCGATGTTCTCGACCAGGGCACTGTTTTCGGACACGCCCAATCGCTCCACCAATGAGGAGGAGTAGAGACGGGCGGCATTGAGCGGCTGAAGGATATCGTGGCCCGCAGCGGCGAAGAAGCGGGTCTTGCCGATATTGGCTTCATCGGCAGCCGCTCGCGCTTCGGCCAGCGCGTGGTTGACCCGCGTGAGTTCGGCCGTCCGTTCGCTCACGCGTTGTTCCAGCGTCTCGTTCGCCTGTTTGAGGGCCTGATCCGCCGCCACGCGGGCTGTGATGTCGCTGAAGGTTGCAACCAGACCCTTGTCCGGCATCAGGTTACAGCGGACCTCGATGATCCGCTTGCCGCCGGCCAGCACCATCTGGAACGGGCTGTCGAACTGGTGGAAACTGCGGATCACCGCCTGCGTGTCGCCGGATGGTACGTCGCCCCGTTGAGACAGCATCGCGATCATGTCGAGCAACGGAAACCCGACCTGGCCAACGTGTTCCGGGAGATCCAGCAGCGTTCGGAACCTCCGGTTCCAGATTGTCAGCCGATCGGAGGCGTCGAAGACCGCGATACCCTGCTCCATCTGGGCGAGCGCCGTCTGCATCATGTCCTGGTTGTACTGCAGTGCCTCGGATGCCTGGTCGAGCAGCCAGACCGTATCGGCAGACGGATCCTCGGCCTTTTGCAGGATCAGCGAAAGGACGAGACGAGCCGAGGAGGAGCCGATGGCGCTGCCGAGAAGTTGTTCGGAGAAATGGATGAAGGTCATGTCCGCCGGACTGTCATCCGCCAGCTTGTGCCCCACTGTCTGCTCATAGGAGCGGAAGGAGCGCTCCATGCGCTCGTTTCCGAGATAGCGCGCGATTGCGGCCTTGAGATCGCCGACCGCGACGCTGGTTTTCCAGCCACGCGTCGCGAAGTTGGAACGCGGCTGCCGTTTGATGAAAATCGCCGACTGGATACGTTCCACAGGACGGGGATTGCGGCTGAGCGAGCCGATGACGAAGGCGAGCGAGTTGATCAACAGGCTGAAGATCGTCGCATTGACAAGGGGATCCGCATATTGCGGCTCGAACATGGAGAGCCCGGGCAGGAGGAAGCCGAGAACCGTGGACGCGATCCACGAGTGATCCTCGGTGCCGAGACTGGGCAGGAACAGCAGATAGGCCCAGACGAGGAACCCGGTCGTGAGCCCGGCAATGGCACCTCGCGCATTGGCCCGCCGCCAGATCAACCCGCCAAACATGGCCGGCGCGATCTGGGCGATGGCGGTAAAGGACAGGAGGCCGATCTTGGCGAGGCCGGTCGTGTTGTCGGCCGAGCGGTAATAGACATAGCCGAGAAGCAAGACGCCGAAGATTGCGGTGCGGCGAATATGCAGCAGCGTCTTGGCAAAATCTTCCCGCTGGCTCGGTCGTCCCAGGAGCTTGTGCCGCAGGAAGATCGGCAGAACCATGTCGTTCGACACCATGATCGCAAGTGCCACGGAGGCCACGATGACCATGGCCGTCGCCGCCGAGAAGCCGCCGATGAAAGTGAGCAGTGAGACGAAGCCTGATTCTGCCTGCAGCGGCAGCGACAGCACGTAAAGGTCGGCATCGCCCGTGCCACCGAAGACTAGAATCCCGGCGATGGCAGCCGGCAGCACAAAGATATTGATCGCAATCAGGTAGATCGGCATCAGAATGCCGGCGAGCTTCAACTCTCGCGGTGTCCGATTTTCCACCACGGTGACGTGGAATTGGCGGGGCAGCATGATGATGGCAAACGCCGAGAGCGCGATCAGGAGGATCCAGCGGCTGGCTGGCGTCTCATGAGTGAGCGCCGCCATGACGGCCTCGCTCTCGGTCGCCTTCTGCCACAGATCGGCCGGGCCGTCGAACATCGTCCAGATGACGAAGATGCCGAGGGTCCAGAAGGCGACCAGCTTGACCACCGACTCCATCGCAATGGCGAGAATCAGGCCGTCCTGGTGTTCAGTGGCATCGGTATGGCGCGTGCCGAAGATCACGGCAAAACAGGCGAGAATGAAGGCGACGATCAGCGGCAGGTCAATGAAATAGAGATTGCCTGTGCCGATGCCGTAGGCCGTCGGATCCATGACGGCAGCGACGGAGCTCGACACCGCTTTTAGTTGGAGGGCGATATAGGGAATGATGCCGACGAGATAAATCACCGTCACCAGCATGCCGACGACGGGATTCTTGCCGTAGCGCGCCGCGACGAAATCGGCCCCGGAGGTAATCTTTTCCGTCTTGGCGAGCTCGACGATCCGCCTCAGGACCGGCATGCCCAGCGTATACATCAGGATCGGCCCGATATAAATTGCCATGAATTCGAGGCCGTACTGCGCCCCCAGTCCGACCCCGCCAAAATAGGTCCAGGACGTACAGTAGACCGCCAGGCTGAGGGCGTAGACCACAGGCCGGCCACCGGCGGGAACGCCGTGCACACGGGTCTTGCGGTCGCCGAAGCTGGCGACGGCGAACAGGAACAGCAGGTAGCCTAGTGCCGACGCTACGATGATCCAGCCTGGGAACACCTTCTCCTCCTCGACATCCTCGGACGGAACCTTAGGGCAAGTCTCGGCCTTTTGAAATCGCTCGCATCATTGACCTTAGTCGAAACCCTGACATCGGAATGTGCCGATTTACCATTTCCGAAAACGTGAAGATTGATTAACCATAACGCGGGCAACCGTCGCCCGGACGGGTCCGGACCACAAAGGAGCAGGGGACAATGTTACAGGAATTCAAGACATTCATCGCGCGCGGCAACGTCATGGACCTTGCCGTCGGCGTGATCATCGGCGGGGCCTTCGGCCTCATCGTCAATTCGCTGGTACAAGACATCGTGATGCCGATCGTCGGCGTCATCTTCGGTGGATTCGACTTCTCCAACTACTTCATACCGTTGAGCAGCAATGTCACGGCAAACTCGCTGGCGGCAGCCCGCGAGCAGGGCGCGGTCTTCGCCTATGGCAATTTCATCACCGTCGCCATCAACTTCTTGATCCTCGCCTGGATCATCTTCCTCATGGTCAGGGGCGTAAATGCGCTGCGCAAGTCGATGGAGAAGGAAGAAATGGTGGCCGATGAAGCCGCGCCGCCACCGGCCGACGTTCAGCTCCTGACCGAGATCCGCGATCTCCTCAAGACCCGCTGAACCGCCGTTCCTCGTCCGCTTGGCGGGCGGGGAACCTATCAGCAGGATCGATCCTGTCCTCAAGGAATATCATGGGATTTTTGTCCATTGATCGGCTAGACAAAGCACACCGATCGAAGGAGTGAAGACCCGATGCCCTTGCTGGACAGCCTCAGCCCCCGCGCACTCGCCGCACCGGAAAGCGGTATCGTCGAGATCATCAACTATGCGCGCGGCCGCGATGGTCTGCTTCCACTCTGGGCTGGTGAGGGCGATCTTCCGACGCCGGGTTTTATCAATCGTGCCGCAAGCGATGCCCTGCTCGGTGGGGAAACCTTCTACACCTGGCAGCGCGGCATTCCCGAACTGCGGCAGGCTCTCTCGCGCTACTACCAACGCCACTTCGGCGCCGACCTGCCGGTCGAGCATTTCTACCTCACGGCGTCAGGCATGCAGGCGATCGCGCTTTCCGTACAGGCTCTCACCTCGCCGGGTGACGAGATGATTTATCTTTCGCCCTGCTGGCCGAACATCGTCTCCGCGATCGATCTGGCGGGTGCCAAATCGGTCTGCGTGCCACTTTCCTTCACGGAGGGACGCTGGGTCCTCGATCTGGACCGTCTGGAAAAGGCGATTACCCCGAAGACCAGAGCACTCTTCATCAACACGCCGTCCAACCCGACAGGCTGGACGGCAAGCCGCGAAGACCTCAAGGCGATTCTGGAAATTGCCCGACGCCACGGCATCTGGATTCTCGCCGATGAAATCTATGCGCTTTACTACTACGGTGGCGCCGAGCGAGCCCCTTCCTTTCTCGACGTGATGACGGAGGGCGACAAGGTGATTTTCGCCAATTCCTTCTCGAAGAACTGGTCGATGACCGGTTGGCGTGTCGGTTGGATCGTGGCCCCGCCGGAACTCGGCCAGGTGCTGGAAAATCTCATTCAGTATTCGACGTCCGGCGTCGCCCAGTTCATGCAGCGCGGAGCCGTCGTCGCCCTCGATCAGGGTGACGATTTCGTCCGCGAGAACATTGCAAGGGCCATGGCCTCGCGCGACATCCTTTGCGATGCCCTGATTGCCACCAACAGGGTCGAGACACTGAAGCCGGAAGGTGCGCTTTACGCCTTCCTCAAGATCGATGGCATCACCGACAGCAGACAGGCAGCGCTCGACATCGTCGACAAGACCGGAGTCGGAATGGCGCCGGGAACGGCATTTGGCGAGGGAGGGTTGCCCTTCTTGCGGGCTTGCTTCCTGCGCAATCCCGCGCATATCGCGGACGCCGCCGAGCGTCTCGGCAGCTACATCAAGGCGCTCTGAGACAGGTTTGGCGGGTCGCTAAAATTTGAATGAAACGGCTTAGAGCCGCTTAACGATGAATCCAGATAGACAAGCTATTTCAGAGGCTTGGGTGCGATTCATAAGCACTCCGTAAGAAGCACGTGCTTTCCTCCCGATAACAAGAACAACGGGAAGAACTGTCATGGCGATCTTGGTGACGGGGGGCGCAGGCTTCATCGGCAGCCACATGGTTTGGGCTCTGCTCGACGCGGGGGAGGATGTTGTCGTCGTTGATCGACTGTCCACCGGATTTCGCTGGGCCGTAGCGCCGGGTGCGCGCTTTTATCTGGGCGACATTGCCAAGCCGACGGTCCTGAAACAGATTTTCGCTGAAAACGAGATCGAGGCGATCATTCATTTCGCCGGCTCGATCGTGGTGCCGGAATCGATTGCCGATCCGCTGACCTATTACGAGAACAACACCGAAAATACTCGGCGTCTTCTGTCAGCAGCGGTGAAGGCCGGCATCGACAAGGTCATCTTTTCCTCGACGGCTGCAGTCTACGGGCTGCCCGACAAGCCGCTGCCCGTGCGTGAGGACGCCCCTCTGCGTCCGGAATCGCCCTATGGCCAGTCGAAGCTGATGAGCGAGATGATGTTGCGCGACACGGCGCGCGCCCATGGTCTCTGCTATGTTGCCCTACGCTATTTCAACGTCGCCGGTGCAGACGTGAAGGGCCGCGCTGGAAATTCGGCGGCGGGTGCCACGCATCTCCTCAAGGTCGCTTGCGAGGCGGCATTGGGCAAGAGATCCTATATGTCGGTCTACGGTACGGATTACGATACGCCTGACGGTACGGGCGTGCGGGACTACATCCACATCAACGATCTCGTCGATGCTCACCTGCAGGCGCTCCGCTACCTGCGGAAAGGCGGCGGCCCCCTTGTTGCCAATTGCGGTTATGGCAAGGGCTATTCGGTCCTCGACATCGTCGAGGCCGTGCGCCGCGCCACGAATGTCGATTTCAAGGTGGATTATGCTCCGCGTCGTCCGGGTGACGCATCGCTCGTGGTCGCCGACTCGACGCTGGCCAAACAGGTTCTCGGCTGGGTGCCGCGCTATGATGACCTCGGTGTCATCGTGGACACGGCCCTGTCCTGGGAGCGCCGCCTCGAGGAAATCGCCATGCCCGATATCAAGGATCTCCGCCGCAAGCTCGCCAGCGGCTTCTGAATACATGGTTCGTTGCGCCAGAGAGACGCCACCCCGGCTTGCCGGGGTGGCGTTTTGGCGAGCAGATCGCGCTGTCCGAAGCAATCTCCAATTGACGTGGATCAAGTTGGCCTGCGGCCTTGCCGCCTATGACTATGGAAAGGCCGTCGGGACTGGGGCCCGGCGTGTCAGACGGATCATGGAGATGGCTGATGGCGAAGCGCCCGAGCGGCTGGTTGGCCGCCCTGCTGGTGGTCGTAATAGGCGGTGGCGCTTACTACGGCTGGAAGACCTATGAAGGCGATGGCCTACCCGAGCATATCGCCCACGGGAACGGCCGCATCGAGGCGGTCGAGATCGATATCTCCACCAAGACCGGCGGTCGGGTGAAGGACATTCTCGTCGGCGAGGGCGATTTCGTCACGGCAGGGCAGGTGCTTGCCGTCATGGAAACCGATCAGCTCGATGCGGGCCGCCGGCAGGCGGTGGCGGAGCACCGCCGGGCACTGGTCGCCGTCGATACGGCGGGCAGCGTTGTCGACCAGAGACTGGCAGAGCGTGAGGCGGCACTCGCGACCGTCGCGCAACGCGAGGCGCAACTCAGTGCTGCCGAAACCAAGCTTGCCCGGACCGAACGCCTGATTGAAAGCCGGACGACCAGCCAGCAGGTCGCAGATGACGACAAGGCCGCAGCCGCAGGTGCACGCGCGGCGCTCGCAGCGGCAAAGGCTCAGGTGTCGGCCGCCGAGGCCGCGATCGGCGGCGCGCGCGCCCAGGTGATCGACGCTGAAGCAGCTGTCGCCGCAGCGGCAGCTGCCCTTGAGCGCATAGAGGCAGATATTGCAGACAGCACGCTGCGTGCGCCGAGGGACGGTCGTGTCCAATATCGCGTGGCTCAACTCGGCGAGGTCCTGGGTGCTGGCGGCCGGGTGCTGAACATTGTCGATCTCTCCGACGTTTACATGGCCTTCTTCCTGCCGACAGCAGAGGTCGGACGTATCGCGCTCGGCAGCGAAGCCCGCATCGTGCTTGATGCCGCCGCCGCGTATACCATCCCGGCGCGGATCAGCTTCGTCGCGGATGTTGCACAGTTCACCCCGAAGACCGTGGAGACCGACGAGGAACGCGAGAAACTGATGTTCCGGGTCAAGGCGCAGATCCCGGAACCTCTGCTCAAGAAATATATCCAGCAGGTCAAGACGGGGCTGCCGGGCATTGCCTATGTCAATCTCGATTCCGAAGCCCCCTGGCCCGAAAGCCTGACCACAAACCTGGTGCAGTGAAATGGACGGGGTTTTGGAGACGCTGAGGGGGGATCCGGTCATACGGCTCGACGGCGTCGGCCTCTCTTATGGCAAGACGCAAGCCCTGCGGGACATCTCGCTTGACGTCTCCGCCGGCCTTATGGTCGGTCTGATCGGACCAGACGGTGTCGGCAAGTCGAGCCTGCTTTCGCTCGTCTCCGGCGCCCGCGCCATTCAGGCGGGCCGGATCGAGGTCCTGGGTGGCGACATGGCGCGTGCCTCCCATCGCCAGAAATCCTGCCCGCGTATTGCCTACATGCCGCAAGGCTTGGGCAAGAACCTCTACCCCACGCTCTCGGTCTTCGAGAATGTCGACTTTTTCGGCCGGCTCTTCGGCCAGGCTCGTGGTGAACGGGAACATCGGATCTCGGGCCTGCTGCATGCAACGGGCCTTGCAGCCTTCGCCGATCGGCCGGCCGGTAAACTGTCGGGCGGCATGAAGCAGAAGCTGGGCCTCTGCTGCGCCCTGATCCATGATCCGGATCTTCTCATCCTCGACGAGCCGACCACTGGCGTCGATCCGCTGTCGCGCCGGCAATTCTGGGAGCTGATCGACGGCATTCGCGCGCAGCGGCCTGGAATGAGCGTCGTCGTGGCGACAGCCTATATGGAGGAGGCCGAGCGTTTCGATTGGCTGGTCGCCATGGATGAAGGCCGCATCCTGGCGACGGGAACGCCGGCTGAACTTCTTACCCGGACCGGAGCCGGTACACTCGATGCTGCCTTTGTCGCTCTATTGCCCGCAGACAAGCGCGGTCGCGCAGAACCGCTGCACATCCCCTCTCGACAGGTGGGTGTGGAGGATGAGATTGCGATTCGGGCCGACAACCTGACCATGCGCTTTGGCGACTTCACGGCCGTTGATAACGTCAGCTTTCAGATCCCGCGCGGCGAGATTTTTGGCTTTCTGGGCTCCAACGGCTGCGGCAAGACGACGACCATGAAGATGCTGACGGGGCTGCTGGCCGCGAGCGAAGGTAGAGCCGAGGTCTTCGGCCATCTCGTCGATCCCAAGGACATCGCGATCCGCCGTCGTGTCGGCTACATGAGCCAGGCCTTCTCGCTCTATGGCGAGCTGACGCTGCGTCAGAATCTGGAACTGCATGGCCGGTTGTTCGGCATGACCGCAGCCGAGATCGAGCCACGTATTGCAGATCTTGCCGCGCGCTTCGGCCTTGCGCGGGTGCTGGATGAGTGGCCGGACGCCCTGCCGCTTGGCATGCGCCAGCGTCTTTCCCTGGCCGTCGCACTGATCCATCGGCCTGATATCTTGATCCTCGACGAACCGACTTCGGGCGTCGACCCGGTGGCGCGTGACGGCTTCTGGCAATTGCTCGCCGATCTCTCCCGGCGCGACGGTGTGACGATCTTTGTCTCGACACACTTCATGAACGAAGCGGCACTCTGCGATCGCATTTCGCTGATGCATGCCGGCAGGGTACTCGTGACTGATGCGCCCGAGGCGATCGTTTCAGGTTGCAAGGCGCAGGACCTGGAACAGGCCTTCATCCAGTATCTGGAGACTGCGATCGGGGAAGAAGCCACGCCCAGTTTCGCCGTCGGACAGGACGAACATCAGCCGGGATCCCCGACAGCCGAGATGCCAGCCGCAAGACGACGCAGGCCTCTCCTCGATCGGCGCCGCCTGCTGGCCTTCAGCCGTCGAGAGGCGCTCGAGCTCGTTCGCGACCCGATCCGTGCGACGCTTGCCATGGTCGGCAGCCTCATCCTCATGTTTGTCATCGGTTATGGCATCAACCTTGACGTCGAGAACCTCACCTTTGCAGCACTCGACCGCGACGACACAGTGCTGAGCCGCGAATATGTCGCCGAGATTGCCGGCTCGCGTTATTTCATCGAGCGGCCACCGATTGCCAGCTACGAAGAACTCGATCGGCGCATGCGTTCCGGCGACATCAGTCTCGCCATCGAAATTCCGCCCGGCTTTGGCCGAGACCTTGCGCGTGGCAACCGCAGCGTGGAGGTCGGCGCCTGGATCGACGGCGCAATGCCGTCGCGTGCCGAGACCGTGTCTGGTTATGTCCAGGGCATGCACGCGACTTGGCTGGCCCGAAAGGCCCGCGAACTCTACGGCGACGAAGCACTGGCGGCGGCTTTCGAGATCGAAATCCGCTATCGGTACAATCCTGGCCTGGAGAGCTTGGTATCCATGGTGCCGGCCGTCATTCCGCTGCTCCTGATGCTGATCCCGGCCATGCTTTCGGTGCTGAGCGTGGTGCGGGAAAAGGAACTCGGCTCGATCATCAACTTCTATGTCACGCCCGTCACGCGGCTGGAATTTCTGCTCGGCAAGCAGCTGCCGTATATCGGCATTGCCTTCCTGAACTTCCTGATGCTGACAGCCTTTGCCGTCTTCGGCTTCCAGGTGCCGCTGACGGGCAGCTTCGCCGTTCTGGCACTGGGTGCCTTTCTCTATGTCTTCGCCGCCACGGCGCTTGGTCTCCTGCTCTCAAGCTTCATGAAGAGCCAGATCTCGGCGATCTTCGGAACCACGCTGCTCACCATCATTCCGGCGGTTCAGTTTTCCGGCATGCTTTCGCCAGTCTCGGCATTGCAGGGGGCAGGCGCTCTGATCGGCCAGATCTATCCGGCGAGCCACTTCGTCACCATTTCCCGCGGCGTCTTCTCAAAAGGGCTGACCTTCGTCGATCTCGGCCCGCAACTCCTGGCGCTGGCGATCGTTGGACCTCTGCTGCTTGTCGCCGGCACCCATCTCCTCAAGAAGCAGGCGGCGTGAACCATGCGTCTGGCAAACATCTTCGAACTCGGCATCAAGGAACTTCGCGGTCTCGTACGCGATCCGGCCCTGATGCTCTTGATCGTCTATGCCTTCACGCTGAACATCTACACGGCCGCAACGGCCGAACCGGAAACGCTGAACAAGGCGGCGGTCGCCATCGTCGATGAGGATCGCTCGCAAGTGTCGGCTCGGATCGAAAGCGCGCTCTATCCGCCCTATTTCCTGCCACCGAAGATGATCGCCTCCACCGAGATAGACCCGCGCATGAACGCCGGCCTCGACACCTTCGTGCTCGACATTCCACCGGAATTCCAGCGCGATCTTCTGGCCGGACGAAGCCCGCAGATCCAGCTCAACATCGATGCCACGCAGATGACCCAGGCTTTTTCCGGTGGTCGCTACATCCAGGAGATCGTCACCGGGGAGGTGACGGATTTCCTCAACCGGGGAGAGGCCGAGGATCGGGCGACAGTGTCTTTGTCTCTGCGGGCGCGTTTCAACCCTGAGCTCGACAAGGGCTGGTTCGGCGCGATCAATGAGGTCATCTCGGCGGTGACCATGCTCTCGATCATCCTGACGGGAGCGGCCCTCATCCGCGAACGGGAACATGGCACAATCGAACATCTTCTCGTCATGCCGGTAACACCCGCCGAGATCATGTTAAGCAAGATCTGGTCGATGGGTCTCGTCGTGCTTCTGGCGACCGTCTTTTCCCTCTTTGTCGTCGTGGAAGCCGCTCTCGATGTCCCGCTGCGGGGATCGATGTCCCTCTTTCTGGTCGGAGCGATCCTGCAGCTGGTCGCTGCCACCTCCATGGGTATTTTCCTGGCGACAGTGGCCGGTTCGATGCCGCAGTTCGGGCTCTTGCTGATGCTGGTTCTATTGCCGCTGCAGATCCTGTCCGGCGGTATGACCCCGCGTGAAAGCATGCCGGAGGTGATCCAGTGGATCATGTCGGCGGCGCCCAACACCCATTTCGTCATCATGGCTCAGGCGGTCTTGTTTCGCGACGCGGGCATTGGTGTCGTCTGGCCACAGATCCTGGCGCTGGTCGCGATCTCTGCCGTCTTCTTCGTTCTCTCGCTCAAGCGCTTCCGCGCATTCCTGCGCTGACAGGTCGAGGTCCAGACCACGAAAAAGCCGGAGATGCGGCGGCATCTCCGGCTTGCTCTGGCGGTCGTTAAGGCTCGCGCACGAGCTCTAGCGTCGCAAGGTTCAGACTTCGAGGTCGAAGCGGTCGGCGTTCATCACCTTCACCCAGGCGGCGACGAAGTCCTTGAGGAATTTCTCCTGGTTGTCGTCCTGTGCGTAGACTTCCGCATAGGCACGCAGGACCGAGTTGGAACCGAAGACGAGGTCTGCGCGGGTTGCGGTGAACTTCTTTTCACCGGTCTTGCGGTCGCAGATGTCGTAGGAGTTCTTGCCTGTCGGCTTCCAGGTGAAGCCCATGTCGGTCAGGTTGACGAAGAAGTCGTTCGTCAGCTGGCCTTCGCGGGTGGTGAACACGCCATGCTTGGTGCCGCCGTAATTGGTGCCGAGCACGCGCAGTCCGCCGAGTAGGACAGTCAGCTCAGAGCCGGTCAGACCCATGAGCTGTGCACGGTCGAGCAGCATCTCTTCGGGGCTGACAACGTAGTCCTTCTTGGTCCAGTTGCGGAAGCCGTCTGCCAGAGGCTCGAGCGCAGCGAAGCTTGCGGCATCCGTCTGCTCGGCGGTGGCGTCGCCACGGCCTGCAGCAAAGGGAACGGTCACGTCGTAACCGGCAGCCTTGGCGGCCTTCTCGATGCCGACATTGCCGGCCAGCACGATGATGTCGGCGACGCTGGCACCGAAGTCTTCGGCAATCAGTTCGAGCACGGACAAGACCTTGCCGAGACGGGCCGGCTCGTTGCCTTCCCAGTCACGCTGTGGGGCCAGACGAATGCGGGCACCGTTTGCACCGCCGCGCATGTCGGACTGGCGATAGGTACGAGCGCTGTCCCAGGCGGTGGCGACGAGCTCGGCGATCGAGAGACCGGACGCGGCGATCTTCGCCTTGGCGGCACCGACATCGTAGTTGACGGGGCCGGCCGGGATCGGATCCTGCCAGATCAGGTCTTCGGTCGGGGCTTCCGGGCCAATGTAGCGGACGCGTGGGCCGAGATCGCGGTGGGTCAGCTTGAACCAGGCGCGAGCAAACGTGTCCTGGAAATAGGCCGGATCCGCCATGAACTTCTCGCAGATCGCGCGGTAAGCCGGATCGACCTTCATCGCCATGTCGGCGTCGGTCATCATCGGCATGCGGCGGATCGACGGGTCGGTCGCATCGACCGGCATGTGTTCTTCCGTAATGCCGATCGGCTGCCACTGATGGGCACCGGCCGGGCTCTTGGTGAGTTCCCAGTCATAGCCAAAAAGCAGCTCGAAATAGCCCATGTCGAAAACGGTCGGATTGGCGGTCCACGCACCCTCGATGCCAGAGGTGACGGCCAGGGTCGCCTTGCCGTTCTGGTTCGGGTTCAGCCAGCCAAGGCCCTGGTTGTCGAGTTCGCCGGCTTCCGGCTCGACGCCGAGTGCCTGCGCATCGCCATTGCCATGTGCCTTGCCGACGGTGTGGCCACCGGCGGTGAGGGCCGCGGTTTCCTCGTCGTTCATCGCCATGCGGGCGAAGGTTTCGCGCACCTGGGCAGCCGTTGCGAGCGGATCAGGCTTGCCGTTCACGCCTTCCGGGTTGACATAGATGAGACCCATTTGCACAGCGGCGAGCGGGTTTTCCATCGTGTCAGGCTTGGTCACATCGTCGTAGCGGCTGTCGGAGGGGGCAAGCCACTGCTTTTCAGCACCCCAGTAGACGTCCTTTTCCGGACCCCAGATGTCGGGGCGGCCGAAGGCGAAGCCGAAGGTCTTCAAGCCCATGTCCTCATAGGCGACGGTGCCGGAGAAGAGGATGAGGTCGGCCCAGGAAATCTTGTTGCCGTATTTCTTCTTCAGCGGCCAGAGAAGGCGACGGGCCTTGTCGAGGCTGGCATTGTCAGGCCAGGAATTGAGCGGCGCGAAGCGGATATTGCCGGTGCCGCCGCCGCCGCGGCCATCGGCCAGGCGATACGAGCCGGCGGAGTGCCAGGCAAGGCGGATCATCAGGCCACCATAGTGACCCCAGTCGGCTGGCCACCATTCCTGACTGTCGCGCAACAGGGCCTTCATGTCGGCCTTGAGCGCTGCGACGTCGAGCTGCTTGACGGCCTCACGGTAGTCGAAGCCCTTGCCCATCGGGTCGGTCTTCGCATCGTGCTGATGCAAAATGTCGAGGTTCAGCGCATTCGGCCACCAGGCCATGACGGTTGCGCCGCTTTCCGTATTGGAGCCATGCATCACCGGACATTTGCCGGCGCCATTGTTGCTCAGGGTATCCATGATGTACCTCCTTGAAGAACCCGCTTATCCAGAATCGAATTGCTGAGAGGCTCTGCAAGAGCACGTCCACATCACAAGCCGATGAACTGGCGGCAGGACATTGCACCGTCCCGCCTGATCCGTCGCCTGCCTGTTCTCTCGAGAAACGAAAGCAGTTGAACCGCCTCCCTTAAGGCGGCCGCCGACATCATCTGGAATTGTTCTAGCAAAGCACATCGATTAATGTAAGTTGGAAATTGTGATCAGTTCCATAGGATTAGGTTATGATCAATTTTACACTTCGGCAGCTGCGATATTTCGATGCCTTGGCGCGTCACGGCCATTTCGGCCGGGCGGCGGAAGCCTGCTCGATCTCCCAGCCAGCCTTGTCGGTGCAGATCAAGGAACTCGAGGAAGCGCTGGGCGCCGAACTGTTCGAGCGCGCCGCCCGCCAGCTGCGGCTCTCGGCCTTCGGTGAGGAGTTTCTCCTGCGGGTGCGCGATATTCTGCGGTCCGTTGATGAACTGGGCGATCTTGCCCGCGCCCACCGCAAGCATCTCGTCGGACGCCTCAGGATCGGCGTCATTCCGACCGTTGCTCCCTATCTGCTGCCCGGTATGATCTCGGCTCTCACCCGCAAGAATACCGATCTCGACATCCATGTCCGCGAAAGCGTGACCCCGAAGCTTTTGCAGGAGTTGTCGGAGGGGCGGCTCGATACGGCGATCGTGGCATTGCCGGTTTCGGAGCCGGCGATGACCGAAATGCCGCTGTTCGAGGAGAATTTCGTCCTCGTCCGCCCAAAGGACGATGCCGACAAGCCTGTTCCCAGCGGCGAGATGCTGCGCGAGATGCGTCTCCTCCTGCTGGAGGAGGGGCACTGCTTCCGCGATCAGGCGCTTTCCTTCTGCGATATGGGTGCCGTGCGTCCGCGCGAAATCCTGGACGGCAGCTCGCTTTCGACCCTTGTCCAGATGGTTGGCGCCGGCATCGGTGTCACGCTGATCCCCGAGATTGCCATGAAGGTGGAGACGCGTTCCGCCGATGTCTCCATCGCCCGCTTCGAGCACCCGCAACCGTCGCGCAGGATCGGCATGATCTGGCGCAAGACGAGCCCGATCGCAAAACAGTTGATCGAAGTGGCGGATGTGGTGCGGGGAACGGCGGAGGCCCTGCAACTGCAACTGCGCATCATGGAGACATCTTCATGATTCATGCGAAACTTTCGCTCTCCGGCAACGTTCGCCCCAGAGAGGGAGCGGATGATGTGGACCTGGCTGGAAGAAAATCACGGCGTTTTATCGGCTCTTTCGAGCCTGGCCATGCTGGGTGTGTGGGTTCTTTATCTGCAACTCTTTTATTCGAGCTACAGGCACCAGATCCGGCCAAAGATCCTGATCACCAGGGGAGGCGGCCATACGGCGGCCGCCCGTTGCATCCTGACGAATATGAGCCCCGAGATTATCTTCGTTCAGGCGGTTCTTTTGCGACTGTCCTTCCCGGACGGAGAGGAAACCTATTCCTTGAGCGAGCTTGATCGCACGGGCTTTGCGCCGTCGGACAGGCGCAGCGAACTCGTTCAGGGGCCGTTGCGCAGCGGCGACTTTCTCGACCTCGGCTCCTTCGATGAACTGCTCTCGGCGCTGCTCGGAAAAGACGATGCCGGGCACAAACTCGCCGCAGCCAGCTCTCTCACCATCCTGGTGGTCGGAAGCTACACCTGGCACGACCGGCTTGCGGCCGCCGAAAGAACGTTCAACCTGGACCGCAACAAAGCCGATGAAATCGTCCTTCTGCCTGCCCGAATGACTTCCCGGCAGATCCGGACCAGGGCCGAGAGGCGGGCGATTGCCCGTATGGTCGAGAAACAGGCGGGACTCGACTGACCGTGCTGCAGAGACGATACGCTCGGTCCGAGGCTAAGGGCGACAGCCGTACAGATAAGTCGACTGGAGATAAGCGGGATGGAATGGTGCTGCTAGAGAGATTTGAACTCTCGGCCTCTCCCTTACCAAGGGAGTGCTCTACCCCTGAGCTATAGCAGCATCTGGCGGGCGACGCGTTTGGTCGGCCCGGAACGAGGCGCCTATTGCCATAGAGTTTCGGGCAGCGCAAGCCGTAAAGCGCTCGGGGTGGCAAGTTTTGTGACAGGGTTGGAAGGGACTTTGCGATTTTGCTCCGATCGTTTATCACCCGCTCATGACGAATGAGCCGGAAAACAAAGGTGAAGCGGATGATGGCCCGATCGAGGGCGCGCCGCTCGCTGATCGGGGAAAACCTGCGCGCTCCGATGCTGAAACACGGCGGCGCGAGCGGGCGGCGGCGAAACTGCGTGAGAATCTTGCCCGTCGCAAGCAGCAATCGCGGGCGCGACGCGCCGGCGAAGCCGAGGACGGGGTGGGGCTGCCGGCCGCGCGTCCAGCGTCGGTGGATGTGATTGCAGAAGGGCAGGGCGGTGAAGGGTTGCCCGACAATTCCACGCCTGCCGCAAATTCGTCCAAACCCGGTGATTAACCGAGCGTTGCAGCTTTAATTGAACCGCTCATGGTTTTCGTCTAAAGAGCCAGCCTCGCCGGATTGGCTACCTCTCACACGTTCTCAAGGAAAGGCGGGCACCTCTCGCCCGTATCGCAGGCTCTTATGGATCGCATCAGGATTGTTGGTGGCAATGCGTTGAACGGGATCATCCCGATCTCGGGCGCCAAGAACGCAGCGCTGCCCCTGATGATCGCCTCGCTATTGACGTCCGACACGCTGACGCTGGAAAACGTGCCGCATCTCGCCGATGTCGAAGGCCTGATCCGGATACTCGGCAATCACGGCGTCGATATCGCCGTGAATGGTCGCCGCGAACACCAGGACGGTTCCTATTCTCGCACCGTGCATTTCACCTGCCGCACCGTGGCTGACACGACGGCACCTTACGAACTGGTCTCCAAGATGCGCGCCAGCTTCTGGGTCATCGGCCCGTTGCTTGCCCGCGAAGGCCAGGCTCGCGTCTCGCTGCCGGGCGGTTGCGCCATCGGCACGCGCCCGGTCGATCTCTTCATCGAGGGCCTGACCGCGCTCGGCGCCGAAATGGAAATCGACGGCGGCTACATCAATGCCAAGGCGCCGAAGGGTGGCCTGATCGGCGCCCGTTATACCTTCCCCAAGGTTTCGGTCGGCGCGACCCACGTCATGCTGATGGCGGCCTCACTTGCCCGTGGCACGACCGTGATCGGCAATGCCGCGCGCGAGCCCGAGGTCGTCGATCTTGCCAATTGCTTGAACGCCATGGGCGCGAAGATTTCAGGCGCCGGCACGTCCACCATCACCATCGAAGGTGTGACGAGCCTCTCCGGCGCACGTCATCGGGTCCTGCCCGATCGCATCGAGACCGGCACCTATGCCATGGCGGTTGCCATGACCGGCGGTGACGTGACGTTGTCGGGCACCGACATCTCGCTCCTCGATACCGCGATCGAAGCAATCCGTCGCGCCGGTGCCGAAGTGTCGGCCGTTGACGGCGGCATCCGCGTCATTGGCCATGGCGATGCAATTCGCCCGGTCGATATCGTCACGGAACCCTTCCCCGGTTTCCCCACAGACCTCCAGGCCCAGTTCATGGGGCTCATGACCCGTGCAAACGGCATCTCGCATGTCACCGAAACGATCTTCGAGAACCGCTTCATGCATGTGCAGGAGCTGGCCCGCCTCGGCGCCAAGATCACGCTCTCGGGTCAGACGGCCCGAATCGAAGGCGTGACCCGGCTGCGCGGCGCTCCGGTCATGGCGACCGATCTGCGCGCCTCGGTATCTCTCGTCATCGGTGGTCTGGCTGCCGAAGGCGAGACTATGGTCAGCCGTGTCTACCATCTCGACCGCGGCTTCGAGCGCCTGGAAGAAAAGCTCACCCGCTGCGGCGCCATCGTCGAGCGGATCAGCGACTGACCGGCTTCACGCGACCTCTTTCGCAGCGATACGGGGCGAAAAGTCTTTTTGCCCCGTTGCCACTGGACAAGCCGCAACCTATGTCGAAAGCATGAAATTCGACGGGCACCGCCGAAAGGCGATACTGTGAGGTGACATGACGGACTTGAAGCTCCTGGCGCTCGATGCCGATGATCTCGCGATCATCTCGGCCCATATGCAGGACGCCGTGTTCAAGGTCGGCGACCTGAACTTCTCGGCCCGCTCGGGCCTGTTCTCGCTCGCGGCCAATCGCTTTGTCTGGGAAAAGGCGGCGCGTGCCACGAAGAGCTTCGAGCGTCGCCGCGCGGGTCTCAGTTTCAAGCGTGTCGAGGCCGTGCGCTCGATCGGCTTCGATCGGAGCAAGTCCGACGAGGTCATGAGCCTCCTCGCGATCCGTTATGCGCCGAAGGGCGAGGGGCCTGATGGCGTGGTTGAACTCCTGCTTGCCGGGGGCGGCACGATCGCGCTTGAAGTGGAATGCATCGAGGCCCAGCTCGCCGATACCGGTGGCGCGTGGGAAACGACGGCGCGTCCGGAGCACGAGGCGGGCTGAAGAGGCTTGCGACGCGTGGACGTCACGGCGTCGTCGAAATGGAAATGCTGAGAGGGAATTACGGGGCGTGGCAATCTGGCTGGATCAGGCATCGGGGGATTTCGAGGCGCGTTTTGCGGCCTTCCTGACGACCAAGCGTGAAGTCTCCGACGACGTCAATGACGCCGTGCGCAAGATCATCGCCGACGTGCGCGTGCGGGGAGACGCGGCGCTGGCCGAATACTCGAAGCGGTTCGACGGTGTGGATTTCGGAACGGTCCCGATGCAGGTGACCGCGGACGAGATTGCGGAAGCCCTGGCCGCCACCGCGCCCGAACTGGTAGACGCCTTGAAGCTTGCAGCCGAGCGTATCGAGCGCCACCACGCCCGACAAATGCCGAAGGACGATCTCTACGAGGATTCAATCGGCGTCGGCCTTGGCTCGCGCTGGACAGCGATCGATGCCGTCGGCCTCTATGTGCCGGGCGGCACGGCGAGCTATCCGAGCTCGGTGCTGATGAATGCGCTGCCGGCGAAGGTCGCAGGCGTGCCGCGTGTCGTCATGGTCGTGCCCGCAACCGGCGGCGCCATCAACCCGACGGTGCTGGCGGCAGCCAGCATTGCCGGCGTCACCGAGATTTACCGCATCGGCGGCGCCCAGGCGATCGCAGCCCTTGCCTATGGCACGGAAACGATCGCCCCTGTCGGCAAGATTGTCGGCCCGGGCAACGCCTATGTCGCGGCTGCCAAGCGTCAGGTCTTCGGCACCGTCGGTATCGACATGATCGCCGGCCCGTCGGAGGTCCTCATCATTGCCGACAAGGACAATGACCCGGACTGGCTGGCGGCCGACCTTCTCGCCCAGGCCGAGCACGATCCGGGCGCGCAGTCCATCGTGATCACCGATGACCGCGCGCTTGGCGAGGCTGTCGAGGCCGCAGTCGAGCGGCAGCTGAAATCGCTGCCCCGGGCGGAGACCGCCTCGGCCAGCTGGCGCGATTTCGGCGCGATCATCAAGGTGGCGAAGCTGGACGACTCCATCCCGCTCGCCAACCGCATTGCAGCAGAACATCTCGAACTCGCAGTCGATGATCCCGAACCCCTGATTTCGGGCATCCGCAATGCCGGCGCCATCTTCGTCGGCCGCCATACGCCCGAAGTGATCGGCGATTATGTCGGCGGTTCGAACCACGTTCTGCCCACGGCGCGCTCGGCCCGCTTTTCCTCGGGCCTGTCGGTGCTGGATTATGTCAAGCGCACGTCGATCCTGCGCCTCGGCCCGGATCAGCTGCGACAGCTGGCACCGGCAGCGATTGCGCTGGCGAAGTCAGAAGGGCTTGAAGCCCATGCCCGCTCTGTCGCCATCCGACTCAATCTCGGGGACTAGAAAAATGGCGGCGGGCGACTTCCGGCTCTCAGATGTCGTGCTGGACGAGACCATCGGGCGCTCGACCCCCGATGTCGAGCACGAACGGGCCGTCGCCATCTTCGACCTGATCGAGGAAAACACCTTCGAGCCGGTCGGCCATTCCGGCGGGCCCTACAGGCTTTTCCTCTCTTTGGTCGACCGAAAGCTCGTCTTCTCGATCAAGACGGAAGCTGGTGAAGATGTCGCCGTCCACATCCTGTCGCTGACCCCCCTTCAGCGGATCATCAAGGACTACTTCATGATCTGCGAGAGCTATTATGAGGCGATCCGCTCCTCGACGCCTTCGCAGATCGAGGCGATCGACATGGGGCGCCGCGGCATTCACAACGACGGCTCGCAGACGCTGATGGACAGGCTCTCGGGCAAGATCAAGATCGACTTCGACACCGCCCGCCGTCTCTTTACGCTGGTCTGCGTGCTCTATTGGCGGGGATAGGCGGAATGGATGAGGATATGTTTCGGGGCCGCCGTCCGTCGCGGCCGGGAGCGATCCTCTTCATGTGCGGCCAGAATGTCATCCGGAGTCCCATGGCCGAGGCCATCGCCAGACATCTGCTGCCGTCCGGAACATGGGTGGCGTCTGCCGGGGTGAGAAAGGGCGAACGGGATCCCTTCGTCGATGTCGTTCTCGAAGAGATTGGCCTCTCGCTCGGTCGTCGCCAGCCCCAGACGCTGGAAGACATGGCGGACGATTACTTCGATCTCGTCGTTACACTGACGCCGGAAGCGCATCACGCGGCGCTCGAACTCACGCGCTCTTCCGCCGTTGAGGTGGAGTACTGGCCGATGCCGGATCCAACGGTCGAGACCGGCACTCGCGAGCAGCGTCTGACCGCCTACCGCGACGTGCGCGATCGCCTGACGAAGCTGATCCGCGACAGGCTGGTTCTGGTCCCGGATTAGCGGCGGTTTCGGCCCCCTTGAAACAAATTCCAAAAGCCGAATCTACAAGGTTCACAAATGCCGGGCGATTGTGTAGTTTCCGCCCACATTTTCGGGACCCATCGTGCGTCCCGCTTTAACACCCCAGGAAAGACAACCACTCTATGGCTAAAGAAGAAGTCCTCGAATTCCCCGGCGTCGTCACGGAACTGCTGCCGAACGCCACCTTCCGTGTGAAGCTCGAAAATGAACATGAAATCATCGCCCATACCGCTGGGCGCATGCGCAAGAACCGTATCCGCGTTCTCGCAGGCGACAAGGTCCTGGTCGAGATGACGCCTTACGACCTGACCAAGGGCCGTATCACCTACCGCTTCAAATAAGCCCTGGCCTTTGACGTGAGGCTTTAGGAGCGCGTTCGGATGGAATTGAGACAGAAGCTGATTTTGGCCTCCGGGTCGCCGCGCCGCGTTGACCTGCTCAAACAGGCAGGAATCGAGCCCGCGCGCCTGATGCCGATGGATCTCGACGAGGCGCCGAAGAAGTCGGAGCATCCGCGCTCGCTCGCCCGGCGCCTGTCGGCGGACAAGGCAAGGGCAGCCCATCAGCAGGTGCGCAAGGACCTGACCTGGGGCGACAGCTACATTCTCGCCGCCGACACAGTGGTGGCGGTGGGGCGCCGTATCCTGCCGAAGGCGGAATTGATGCAGGAAGCCTCTTCGGCGCTGCATCTTCTCTCCGGCCGCAGCCACTGGGTCTTTACCGGCGTCTGCCTGATCGCCCCCGATGGCAAGCTGCGTCAGAAGATCGTCGAGACCAAGGTGCGCTTCAAGCGCCTCTCGGGCTACGACATCGAATGTTACCTCGCCTCGGGCGAATGGCGCGGCAAGGCCGGCGCCTATGCCATCCAGGGGATCGCTGGCAGTTTCGTTCAGAAGATTGTCGGCTCCTACACCAATGTTGTCGGCCTGCCGCTCTTCGAGACGCTGCAGATGCTCTCGGGCGAGGGCTATGGCGTGCATACGGGCTGGACGGAGGGCTGACGATGGCGCGAGGAGACCAGCAGCAGACCGCCAAGGTCGAGCCGCTGCGCAAGGCGCTGCCTTGCCCCGAATGCCGCCGTCCCTCCACACGGGAAAACTATCCCTTCTGCTCGGACCGCTGCCGCAATCTCGACCTCTCTCGCTGGCTGAAAGGCTCCTATGCCATTCCGGTGGCAGACGACGAGTCCAAAGCCGAGGACGACGGCCACTTCTGACCGCGACGAGAGCCTTCGGGCTTCTCGCGATCCTCTTGTTCTCGTTTGCTTTTCAGCCATTTTCACATCTTCTTCAAAAAAGTGCCGCAAGGCGCTGGACATGGCCGAACAAGATGTTATAACCCCGCTCGCTCCCGGGGATATACCCCGGCGGTCTTCGAGAAAGACCGGCAGGCTTTGCAAACAAGCCGAGATGCCCGGATAGCTCAGTTGGTAGAGCAGCGGATTGAAAATCCGCGTGTCGGTGGTTCAAATCCGCCTCCGGGCACCATTCCAAGCCCTTGATGTATTTATTGTTTTCGGACATTTTCGATCTCCTTGATTTCTAAGGTTTGACAGTTTCAGCCACCCGGTTTGACAACTCTCGTTTTCCGTTTGTTCAGCTCCTCCCCGAAATCCGCAACGACCGATGTCGCCTGCCGGGTCATGTCGGCGCGTCTCGAATAGTGCTTTGCCATCGCCTCGGTGGCGTGGCCAAGCACCAGCGCGATCGTGCCGTGGTCCCGGCCCATCTCGGCAAGAATGGTCGCGACGGTGTGCCTTAGCCCCTTCAATGTCAGGTCCGGCTGGATGGCACCCTCCGCTTCGAGCTTGCCCTTCAGCTTGATCCAGTTGGTACTGAAGCCATTATTAGGTCCAGGGCAGACTCCGGCTGTTGGCGCACAGAGTGACGGCGTCATGCTTAGGTTCCCCCGCCACTGCCTCGGCGACGGGTTCGAGCAGTGGCAGGTAAATCGGCCGTCCGGTCTTGTTGCGGCGAGTGTCGAGCCCGGCATCCGACATCGCCGACCTGGGGAGGCTGCTTGCATCCTGCGAATCGAGCGCATAGAACATCATCAGCGCGATCGGCAGCTTCATATGGGCCGGGGAAGCTCCAAGGCAGCCCTCGAACAGGCGAGCCCTTTTTGTCAGGTTGCCGCATGCCTCCTGCTGACAAGCCGCCCTACATTTCCGGACCAGCGATAAACGATTTCTGGCTTCCGGAGTCAGAGCGATCCGACCGCTTTGTCTATTTTATGCACAAGACTCGTCCTTGACACTTTTTTAGGCTTGGCTTACCCCTTTAAACCAATTGGTAAAAAAATGGGGAACCGCCAATGTCCAGAGAGATCCTGATCTCCCGGCGCAGCATTCTTGCGTCGGGTCTTGCCCTGAGTGCTTCGACTTTCATTCCCACAGCGCGTGCCGCGACACCGATCAAGGTGGCGGGCGTTCACGGCTCGCCCGTTGAAAATGCTTGGAATTCCGTGCTCCACAAAGCGCTTCAGGATGCTGCGGCCGAAGGAGCGATCGAATATGTCTTCTCCGAAGGCGTGTCTGGCACCGACTATCCGCGCGCCATGCGCGAATATGCCGAGCAGGGCGCCAAGCTGATCATCGGCGAGACTTTCCCGGTCGAGAAACAAGCCCGCGAAGTGGCGGTCGACTATCCCGAGACGGCCTTTGTTATGGGCTCCAGCGGCCAGCAGTCCGGGGACAATTTCGGCGTCTTCGGCACCTGGAACTTCGACGGCGCCTATCTCGCCGGCATGCTGGCCGGCAAGATGACCAAGTCCAATGTCGTCGGCTCGGTCGGCGCCATGCCGATCCCGGAAGTCAACATGCTGATCAATGCCTTCGCCGCCGGCGTCAAGGCAGTTAATCCGGATGCCAAGCACCTCGTGACCTTCATCGGCACCTTCTTCGATCCGCCGAAGGCGCGCGAGGCTGGTCTTGCCCAGATCGACGCCAGCGCCGACATTCTCTTCGGCGAGCGCATTGGTACAGCCGATGCCGCCAAGGAGCGTGGCATCAAGTCGATCGGCTCGCTGATCGACTATACCCCACGTTATCCGGAAACCGTCTTCGCCAACGCCCTTTGGAACTTCCGCCCGATCCTCAATGCTGCAATCGCCGACATTGCCGCCGGTAAGCCCACAGGTCGAGACTACACGGCCTATGGCCTGATGAAGGAAGGCGGCAGCGACATCGTCTATGTCAAGGGTACGGCTCCGGCCGACGCCGAAGCGGCGATGGAGGCCAAGCGTGCCGAAATCAAAGCCGGCACATTCGAAGTTCCCAAAGTGATGGACGAGCCGAAGTAAGCCCATCCATGCGTTCAGACGCAACGGATCTGGCAGAGGCGATCGGCTCCGGTCGCCTCTCCGCCATCGAGGCCATGCAGGCTGCTCTTGCCTCCGCGGACCAATACCGGGAATTCGGCGCGATCGCCCATATCGACGCGGAGCGCGGGCTGGAAACCGCCCGTATTTTTGCTGCCCGATCGACAGGAGATCCTGACAGCCGGGTCATGAATTTTGGGGGAGTGCCCACGCTCGCCAAGGATCTCGGCGGTCCTTTCGCCGGATTTCCAGTCGCGGCTGGCTCCCGTCTCATTGAGCGTCGCGGCGGTCACGTCGATTCCGATCTCGCGGCACGGTTCCGCGCCGCCGGCTTCTGTCTCTTTGGCCTGACCACCAGCCCCGAATTCGGTCTGTCACTTGCAAGCGAACCTGAGATCGGTCCGATTGCCCGCAATCCGCTCGCACCAGCTCTGTCCGCCGGTGGTTCGTCCGGCGGAGCGGCCGCGGCCGTGGCGGCCGGGATCGTGTCGATCGCCCATGCCACGGATGCCGGCGGTTCTATCCGGGTGCCGGCGGCCTGTTGTGGTCTGGTCGGTCTGAAACCCAGCCGTGGCCTGATGCCGGCCGGCCCGCATTTCGGCAATCACCTGGGCGGAATCGCGACCGAACTGGCCGTCTGCCGTTCGGTGCGCGATACTGCGGCCATTCTTGCGGTCCTTGGCGGACATGCCCGCGGTCCATCTCCACCAGTTGCTTTGGCTGATGCTCCTGAAGGGCAGATGCGCATCGGTGTTCTCACCGCGACCGGTTCCGACCATCCGACCCAACCCGAGCGCTCCACCGTGGTCGAGGAGGCCGCGCGCCGGCTCGAACGCGACGGTCATGTCCTGGTGCCGGTCGCTTTCAGCCAGATCGAGGACATCGCCGCGACCAGTCGCCAGGCCTTCGTCGATATCGTCTGCATCAATCTCGCCGAGACGATCACGCGCTTTGATCTCGATGCGAGCCGGACCGAGCGTCTGACGCAGGCCGTGATCGAGCGGGGCCTTGCCCTGTCGGCCCGTAGCCTCTGGCAGAGCCTCAATGCCATGGTGAGGGTCAGCCGCGATCTGTGGCGGCTGTTCGATGATCTGGACTGCCTGATTGCGCCGATGCTGGCCACGGCACCGCTGCCGGTAGGCAGCTTTCCGAGTAATCATGTCGACACCGACCTGCATTTCGAGCGCATGGCGGCCTTTGCGCCGCTGGCAGCGCTGGCCAATGCCTCCGGCTTTCCAGCGATCACGCTCCCATTCGGAGCCGACCAGGACGTTCTCCCTCTGCCGGTACAAATGATCGCCCCGATGGGGGCAGATGCATTGCTCTTGCGGCTCGCTGCCGTGCTGGAGCAGGATGGCCGCTGGCAGCATCGCTTTCCCATCGCAGGATTGGACGCATGAACACCCCCGTTCTCGAAATATCAGGTGTCAGCAAACGGTTCGGCCAGACGCTCGCCAATGACGACATCTCCCTCAGCCTCGGCAAGGGCGAAATCGTCGCTCTTCTCGGCGAAAATGGTGCCGGCAAGACGACACTGATGAGCATCCTGTTCGGCCATTACGTACCCGATGCCGGCCGCGTTCGCGTCGATGGCCGCGACTTGGCACCAGGCAAGCCGCGTGCCGCGATCCGCGCAGGGATCGGCATGGTCCACCAGCACTTCTCGCTCGCCCCGAACCTCACAGTCCTCGAAAATGTCACAACCGGCACCGAAAGCCTCTGGTCGTTCCGATCTCGTCGGACGCAGGCCCGTGCCCGGCTGCTCTCGATCGCCAACCGCTTCGGCCTGAAGGTCGATCCGGATGCCCGCCTCGGCGATCTCTCGGTCGGCGAACAGCAGCGGGTGGAGATCCTTAAGGCCCTCTATAACGATGCCCGGATTCTGGTGCTCGACGAGCCGACCGCCGTCCTGACCCAGATCGAGGCAGAGCAGCTCTTTTCGACACTGAAGGACATGGCTGCCCAGGGGCTGTCGCTGATCTTCATCTCACATAAACTGGACGAGGTGATGTCGACGGCTGACCGCATCGTGGTGCTCCGTGGTGGGCGGCGTGTCGCGGAACGCCTGGCTGCTGAGACGAGCAAGGCCGAGCTTGCCGAGCTCATGGTCGGGCGCACCGTCACGCGGCCGGTGCGGGAGCCCTCCACGCCCGGCGATATCGTGCTCGAGGCCGCGGCCCTCACCGTCCGTGTCGGTGGGGTCGACCGGCTGAAGGCAATCGATTTCAGGCTACGGGCCGGCGAGGTGCTCGGCATCATCGGCGTGTCCGGCAATGGCCAGGCAAACCTTGCTCAACTACTCTCCGGTACGCTGGCAAAGACCTCTGGGGACCTGCTGCTGTTCGGCGAGGCAGTCGGCGCGCTCTCGGTCGCCGATGCCGTAGCCCTGGGGATTGGCCGCATCCCCGAGGACCGTAACAAGGACGGCGTGATTGGCGAGATGGCGATCTGGGAGAATGTCGTGCTCGAGCGGCTGGCGGATTTTTCCAAAAACGGCCTCGTGCAGCGCGCCGCCGGCCTGGCGCTTGCCCAGCGCATCATCGACCAGTTCGATGTGCGCGGCGGTAGCCCGGCGAGCCGCATCCGGCTCCTGTCCGGCGGCAACATGCAGAAGCTCATTCTCGGCCGCAACCTGATCAATCGCCCACGCATCCTGCTCGCGGCCCAGCCGGCCCGCGGGCTCGACGAAGGTGCCGTGGCAGCCGTCCATGAACGTATCCTGGAGGCCCGGCGGCAGGGAACGGCGGTTCTATTGATTTCCGAGGATCTCGACGAGGTCATGGCGCTTGCCGATCGCATCCAGGCGATCGTCGGCGGTCGGCTCTCGCCGCCGATCCCGGCAGAGGAAGCGTCGGCGCGCAGGCTTGGCCTGATGATGTCCGGCGAATGGGAAAAAGAGGTCGTCCATGCGGTTTGAGCGGCGCGAACATCGCTCGGTGGCGCTCGTGGTGGCGACACCGCTGATCGCCATCGTTGCGGCCTTGGCAATTGCCGGTGGGCTGATCGCGCTCGCCGGGGCGCCGGTCCTGGAGGCCTATTGGGGGATCGTCAAGGGCGCTTTCGGCTCCCGGCTCTCCGCCACCGAGACCCTGACGCGGGCGACACCGCTGATCCTGACCGGGCTTGCGGCGGCTGTCGCCTTTCGGGCGCGCCTGTGGAATATCGGTGCCGAGGGGCAGCTCTATATCGGCGCGATCACGGTCGCGGCGGTGAGCTCGCAGCTGGTCGGCGACTGGCCGCCGGCCCTGCAGATCCCCGTGCTGCTTGTCCTTGGGGCGGTGGCGGGCATGTTGCTGCTGCTTGTGCCGCTCTGGCTGAGGTTGCGCTTTTCGGTCGACGAGGTGGTCACGACGCTTCTCCTGAATTTCGTCGCTGTGCTTTTCGTCTCAATGCTGATCGACACGGTGCTGAAGGATCCCATGGCCTTTGGCTGGCCGCAATCGCAGCCGGTCGCCGATGCCGGCATGCTGCCCAAGCTGCTGGCCCGTTCGAGGCTCAATCTTGGCCTCGTCATTTCAGTGGTGCTCGCTGTCGTGCTTGCCTTCGTCCAGTCGCACACGGTCTTCGGCATGCAGTCCCGGGCCGCTGGTCTCAATCCCCAGGCTGCGACCTTTGCCGGCGTCCCGCTCGGCCGCACCCTCGTTGCCGTCGCCTGCCTCTCCGGTGGACTTGCGGGTCTGGCCGGTGCCGTCGAGGTCATGGGCGTGACGGGCTATGTCACCACTGATCTGTCGCCAGGTTACGGCTATTCCGGCATTGTGGTGGCCATGCTCGCCAATCTCAATCCGCTCGGCGTCGTACTCGCCTCACTCTTTACCGCCACGATGTTCGTTGGCGCCGACGGGATGAGTCGCAGCATGGGCATTCCGAGCTACATTGCTGATGTCATCGTCGCGCTGTCGCTTCTCACCATGCTGATCGCCGTTTTCTTCACTCAGTACAGGATCCGCCGATGAACGAGGTCGTCGATATCATCGCCTCTGCCGGCCTCTGGGGCGCGGTCCTGCGGATCGCCACCCCGCTCATTCTCGGCACGCTCGGTGCCCTGCTCTGCGAGCGGGCAGGGGTACTTAATCTTGGCATCGAGGGCATCATGACCTTCGGCGCGATGATTGGATGGCTCGCCGTCTATAACGGGGCGGACCTGTGGACCGGCTTCCTCGTTGCGGCACTGTCCGGGGCCGTGTTCGGCCTGCTCCATTCGATGCTGACGGTCACGCTTGGACTGTCCCAGCATGTCTCCGGCCTTGGAGTCACGCTCTTTGCCTCGAGCTTCAGTTATTACGTTTTCCGCCTGCTGGTGCCGGTCGCCGGCACGCCCCCGACCATCCAGCCCTTCCAGCCGATTGCGATCCCGGGCCTGAGTGACCTGCCTTTCGTTGGTCCGGCCTTCTTTGTCCAGACACCGCCAACCTATCTCGCCATCCTGCTCGCGCTCGTTCTTGCCTATGTCGTCTTCCGCACGCCGCTCGGACTTGCGATCCGCATGACCGGCGAAAACCCGCATGCCGCCGAAGCTCAGGGTATCAACCCTATGGTGATCCGCTACGGCGCCGTCATGGCCGGCAGCGCGCTGATGGGCATGGCCGGGGCCTTCCTCACGCTCTCGGCCTTCAACAGCTTCTTCCCGACCATGGTGCAGGGGCGCGGTTGGATCTGCATCGCACTGGTGGTCTTTGCCTCGTGGCGGCCGGAGCGGGCGTTGATTGGAGCCCTGCTTTTCGCCTTTTTCGACGCCTTCCAGCTGCGCCTGCAAACGACGCTTGGCGGAACCGTGCCCTACCAGCTCTTCCTGATGATCCCCTATGTCCTGTCAATCGGGGCACTCGCCGTCATGGCGCGCCGCGCCCGCGTTCCCCAGGCACTGATGCAACCCTACCGGCGCGGCGAGCGCTGAAGCCAGGAGCTCTCTCATGTTCGATCTGATCGTGCGAAACGCCAATCTGCCTGACGGCCGCCAGGGTTTTGATATCGGGCTTGCCGACGGGCGCATTGCCGCCATCGAGAAACATCTTGACGCTGTCGCCGGCGAGGACATCGACGCAACTGGCCGCCTCGTCAGTCCACCCTTCTGCGATCCGCATTTCCACATGGATGCGACGCTGTCGCTCGGGCTTCCGCGGATGAATGTATCCGGCACTCTCCTCGAAGGCATTGCGCTCTGGGGCGAATTGCGACCACTGCTGACGAAGGAGGCCCTGGTTGAACGTGCCTTGCGCTACTGCGATCTCGCCGTGTCGCAGGGGCTGCTCTTCATCCGCAGCCATGTCGATACCTCCGACCCGCGGCTGGTCACGGCGGAAGCCCTGATCGAGGTACGCGAGCGGGTGGCGCCCTATATCACGCTGCAGCTCGTGGCCTTCCCGCAGGACGGCTACTACCGCGCGGCCGAGGGGGCGAAATCGCTGGAGCGCGCGCTCGACATGGGCATCGACATCGTCGGCGGCATTCCGCATTTTGAACGCACGATGGGCGAGGGGCGGCTGTCGCTCGAAGCACTTTGCCGGCTCGCGGCAGAGCGCGGCCTGCCAGTGGACATCCATTGCGACGAGACCGACGATCCAATGTCGCGCCACATCGAAACGCTGGCTGCCGAGACCATCCGCCATGGCTTGCAGGGCCGGGTCGCTGGCTCGCATCTGACCTCCATGCATTCCATGGACAACTATTACGTCTCGAAGCTCATCCCGCTGATGGCCGAGGCTGAGATCAACGTCATTCCCAATCCGTTGATCAACATTATGCTGCAGGGCCGGCACGACACCTATCCCAAGCGGCGCGGGCTCACCCGCGTGCGCGAACTGATGGCGGCCGGGCTCAACGTCTCTTTCGGCCAGGATTGCACCATGGACCCCTGGTATTCCATGGGCTCCGCCGACATGCTCGAAGTCGGTCACATGGCGATTCATGTGGCGCAGATGGGTGGCATCGAGGACAAGAAGCAGATCTTTGACGCATTGACCGTCAATTCGGCGAGAACAATGGGCCTCGAAGGTTATGGCCTTGAGGTGGGGTGCAAGGCGGACCTCGTGATCCTGCAGGCGGCCGACGTGATCGAGGCGCTCAGGCTGAAGCCAACCCGGCTCTGCGTCGTCAAGGGCGGCAAAGTCATCTCGCGCAGCGCGCCGCGTATCGGCGAGCTGTTTCTGGCGGGACGTCCAGCTCGCATTGACCCGGGTCTTGATTATGTGCCGAAGGTCTGAACGGGACCGCCTGTAACCGGTCCCGTTGAGATAGATCGCATAGAGGCTGTGGGTCTAGCTTTTCAACGAAGTGACAAGGTGTTGGAGTGAACCCTCACGCACCCTCTTTAGCGGGGGACCTGGAATATCGACATGATGTTATTGAGCATTATGCGACGCTGGCACGTTGCCAAGCTTCTGGCCATCGACGAGTTCTTTCATGTCGTGCGCTCGTGTCTTTTTCTCGTAGCTGGGAGATCGGGGAGACTGCCTGTATCGGAAGCGGCCCCAAGAACCGACGAGCCCCAGTTTCCGGCACGACCCGAGTCGCTACCATCCTTCAGGATCGCGTCGTCCAGCATGGCCTCGGCGAGCAGCTTCTTCAGCTTGGAATTCTCGCTCTAGCGACTTCAGCTTGCGCGCATCGGACACGTCCATGCCGCCATACTTCGCCTTGTATTTGTAGAAGGTTGCATCCGAGATGCCGTGCTTGCGGCGGACATCAACCGTCTTCGCGCCCGCCTCCTGCTCCTATAATATCCCGATGATCTGTTCTTCCGTGAACCGTGAACGCTTCATCCGTCCGTCTAATTGATGTGATGGGCTCTACAAAATTCTAGAGGAATGTCAGTGGCGTAGGTCACTTCTCGGATGCGAGCGGGTTGCCAGGCTTCCCCAAATTGGAGCCTGCCTCCTTACCCGCATATTGACTGATGGCGATTTGCGAGTTACGAATGACGAAAGTTGAAAAACGTCAGTCGTAAATCATGATGAACCAAAACGCTCCTCAATCGACCGATACTGCCGATACGGCCACGCGCATTCTTGAGGCCGCGGAGGCGCAGTTTCGCCATTACGGCTACAGCAAGACGACCGTCGCCGATGTGGCGAAGGACCTTGGCATGTCGCCGGCGAATATCTACCGGTTCTTTGCCTCCAAGAGCGAGTTGCTCGAGGGCGTGTGCGCACGTCTGCTCGCACAGAGTCTGAAGATCGCGGAAGATTTTGCCGCCATGCCCCTGAGCGCCGAAGAGCGTCTGCGGCGCTATGCGATGGCACAGTTCCAGTTCACGGTCACGACGATGATGGACGAAAAGAAGGTCCATGAAATGGCGGTCGTGGCCATCGAGCAAAGCTGGGGCGTCATCGACAAGCATATCGACGAAATCCAGGCAATCCTCGCCCGGATCATCGAAGACGGCATGGAAAAGGGCGAATTCGCGAAAGGCGATGCTGTCCATATCGCACGCTGTTTTGGAGCGGCGATTTCGCCGCTTCACCATCCCCAGTTGGTCGCGCAATGTATCGGCAAGGACAATCGCGCCAAGCCGGAAGAACTGACCGAATTCGCCATCCGCGCCCTAAAGGCCTGACACCCCGTCGGGGGAGGAACCACAATGTCCGCCAATTTCCGCGTATCCATGCTTTCGTTGCCCCTCCTGCTCACCCTCGGCCTTGCAGGCTGCTCGGAAGGGGGCGCAGAGGTTGCCAAGGAACCGACGCTGCGTCCTGTCAAGGTGATCGAGGTCTCCGCCCCATCCTCGAACCGGGAGCTGAAATACTCGGGAACGGTCAAGGCCCGCAGCGAAGCCGCTGCCGGCTTCCGCGTCGCCGGCAAGATCATCGAGCGTCTCGTCGACATCGGTGATCGCGTCGTGCCCGGCGACGTGCTGGCGCGCCTCGACGTCACCGACTACCAGCTCCAGATGCGCAGCGCCGAAGCGAGCCTCGCGGCTGCCGAACGCCAGCTGGAAACGGCGGAGTTCGCCCTGAAACGTGCCGATGCTCTTTACCGTCAGCAGGTGACGACCAAGGCGCAGCTCGAACAGGCTCAACTGACCTACAATCAGGCACTGGCCACGAGGGATAGCCAACGCTCCTCGCTGGAGCAGGCCCGAAACCAGGTTGGTTATGGCGAGCTGAAGGCCGACAAGACAGGCATCGTCACCGCGATCAGCGCGGATGCGGGTCAGGTTGTTGCCGCCGGCAGTCCCGTGGTGACGGTGGCTGCAGATGGCGAAAAGGAAGTCCTCATGGCTGTGCCAGAGAACGAGATTTTCGCCTTTGCGCCCGGCAAGGAGGTTGATGTCGGCTTCTGGTCGAAGGATGGCCTCGCCTCGAAGGGGATCGTCCGGGAAGTGGCCGGGAGTGCCGATGCCACTTCGCGCACCTTTGCGGTTCGGATTTCGCTGCCGGACAATCCGCAGATCCTGCTGGGCATGACGGCGCGGGTCACGGCGCTGGCTCCGTCCGGCAAGGATTTTTTCGAACTGCCGCTTTCCGCGCTGACCCAGGACGCGGCCAAGCAGCCCACGGTCTGGACCGTTGACCGGACTGACGCCACCGTCCATGCGCGGCCTGTCACGGTCGATACTTTCTCCGATACCGGTGTTCAGGTGTCGGCAGGTCTGAGGTCTGGCGATCTCGTTGTGGTCGCCGGCACGCAGTTCATGGCGGAAGACATGAAGGTGCGGCTTGCAGACAAGGACCTGTCTCGTGCGGCCGCAGCGGAGCCTGGCAGTGTGACGCCCGACTCCGCGACCCGTTGAGCCCAGCGACCTTTACCTTCGGGATCCAGATATCATGAACCATTCTCCTGTCGAACCGGGCTCGTTCAACCTGTCCCGTTGGGCGATAAGCCATCCCAGCATTGCCCGCTTCCTCTTCGGTCTGATCATCCTGACCGGCCTCTTCGGCCTCATGCGCATGGGCCAGAAGGAAGACCCCGACTTCACCTTCCGCGTCATGGTTGTCCAGGCCTTCTGGCCCGGCGCGTCCCTGACCGACATGCAGGATCAGGTCGTCAACAAGATAGAGCGCAAGCTGCAGGAAACGCCATATCTCGATTGGGTGAAGTCCTATACCCGACCGGGCTCGGCCATCATCACCCTGCAGGTCAAGGGCAACACCGATGCCAATGACGTGGCCGATGCTTTCTATCAGGTTCGCAAGAAGGTCGGCGACATCGAAAACGAGCTGCCCGAGGGCTTGCTCGGCCCCTATTTCAATGACGAGTTCGGCGACACCTATGTCACGCTTTATGCACTGACCGGCGATGGCTACAGCTATCCGGAGCTCAAGCAGCATGCGATCCAGGCCCGCGACGTCCTGCTCTCGACCGAGGGTGTCGAAAAGGCGGTGATCCTGGGAGATCAACCGCAGAAGATCTTCATCGAGGTCTCTTCCAAGGCGCTCGCCGAACGAGGCCTCACCTTCACCGATCTCCAGAATGCGCTTGCCGGGCAAAACGCGATCGATGCGACCGGGTCGATCGATACCGGGTCCCGTTCGGTGCGCATATCGGTGGATGGCGGCTTTTCGGCCGCGGAAGACATTCGCGAACTTCGATTGAAATCCGGCAACCAGGTGACGCGGCTCGGTGATATCGCGACCGTCACCGAGGGGCTCGAAGATCCCTATCAGCGCAAGTTCCGCTTCAACGGTCAGGATTCTGTCCAGGTTGGCGTGGTCATGGCCAAGGGCTTCAAGGTGACCGATGTCGGCGATGCGGTGGAGGAAACGCTGCAGCGGTTCGAGAGCACCCTGCCGATCGGCCTCGAAGTCTCGCAGATCTCCAACCAGCCCGAAGTCGTACGTGAAGCGGTAGCCGAGTTCATGAAGGCGCTCGGCGAAGCTCTGTTGATCGTTCTCGTCGTCTCCTTTGTGTCGATCGGCTGGCGATCGGGGCTTGTGATAGCGATTGCCATTCCGCTCGTTCTCGCCGCCACCTTTGCCGTCATGTACGAGTTCGGCCTTGACCTGCAGCGCATCTCCCTCGGCGCACTCATCATCTCGCTCGGACTGCTGGTCGACGATGCCATGATCGTCGTCGAGATGATGGAGCGAAAGCTGGAAGAGGGGCTCGACAAGCTGGACGCGGCAAGTTTCGCCTATTCGTCGACCGCGTTCCCGATGTTGACCGGTACTCTGATCACCACGGCCGGCTTCATCCCCGTCGGTTTTGCGGAATCAACAGCCGGCGAGTATGTCCGCTCGCTCTTTTATGTGGTCGGCATATCCCTGATCATCTCCTGGTTTGTCGCCGTCTATTTCACGCCCTGGCTCGGCTACATGATCCTCAAGCAGAGGAAACATGTCGGCGACCATCATGATGCCTTCGACACGCCCTTCTATCGTCGACTGCGCGCGGTCGTCGCTTGGGCCGTCCAGCATCGGATCATCGTCATCGGTTCGACGCTGGCCGTCTTTGCGGTCAGCCTCTGGTCCTTCCAGTTCATCCCGAAGAACTTCTTCCCGCAGTCTTCGCGTCCGGAGATCCTTGTTGACATGTGGCTGCCCGAGGGAACCTCGATCAAGGAAGTCGAGGCCGAAGCCAGGCGTCTGGAGACCGCCATCCTGGACGACGAAGATCAGCGCTTTGTCGCGACCTATGTCGGAGAAGGCGCGCCGCGCTTCTTTCTGCCGCTCGACCAGCAGCTTCGCAACCCGAACTATGCCCAGCTTCTGGTCATGGCGAGAGACGAAGAGGCGCGGGAGCGCCTGATCACGAAGCTTCGCCTGACGCTGGCCGAGGAATTTCCCGCAGTGCGCGGCAAGGTCGATCGCCTCTTCCTCGGTCCGCCGACCGGCTGGGCCGTCCAGATGCGCGTCAGTGGTCCTGAGCGCGACGAGGTTCGCCGCATCGCCGATCTGGTTAAGGCGCGCTTCCGTGAGAACCCGTTGCTTCAGGCCGTGCATGACGACTGGCTGGAGCCGGTCCCCGCCATGACGCTGGTCGTCGATCAGGACCGTGCCCGCGCCCTGGGCGTTTCATCGCAGCGTCTGAGGCAGATGCTCCAGGCCACGATGAGCGGCGCCCCACTTGCCGATGTCAGAGCCGGCGAGGAGACAATCTCGATCGTCGCCCGCGAACCGGAAGAAAGCCGTCGCCTGCTCAGCGCCGTCAATTCGATCTATGTGCCGACGGATCTCGGGGCCTTCATCCCCTTGTCGCAGATCGCCAAGGTCGTGCCGAAGCTGGAACAGGGCATTGAATGGCGCCGCAATCGCCTCCCGACCGTCACCGTACGTGCAACCGTGCCGGATGGTGTCCAGTCGAACGACGAGGCCCTGCGCATGTTCAACGACATGCAATCGCTCCGCGACGGCTTGCCCCCCGGATATTCCGTCGAGATCCAGGGTGGTGCGGAAGACAGCGCCGAGAGCCAGAGCTCGATTGCCGCGAAAGCGCCCATCATGCTCCTCGTCATCGTGGTGCTGCTGATGGTTCAGCTGCAGCATTTCGGCAAGGCGATGCTGGTGCTCGCCACGGGGCCGCTCGGGATCATCGGAGCTGCCGCTGCACTTCTCATCTCCGGCGCACCCTTCGGTTTCGTCGCGATCCTGGGTGTCATCGCCTTGCTTGGCATCATCATCCGCAACTCGATCATCCTGATTGACCAGATCGACCAGGACATTGCGGCAGGCATGGAGCGACGGGAAGCGATTATCGGCTCTGCCGTTCGGCGTTTCCGGCCGATCATGCTGACGGCGCTAACGGCAGTGCTCGCGCTCATCCCCATTTCGCGCGGTATCTTCTGGGGGCCGCTCGCCTACGCGATGATGGGCGGCATCCTCGTTGCAACCGTGCTGACCATCCTGGTCCTGCCGGCTGCCTATGCCTTCTTCTTCGGTCGCTCTCCCCACAAAGCGTGACCGAAAAGGAGGGGGAGGGGTTCCCCAAGCCCCTCCTCCTTTCGCTCCATCAGGCAGACCGCTAAGGCGGCACGGGCTGCGATGACGCCAGGCTCTGGATCGTACGAATTTTTTGACTGGTTGATAAATTTCCAACGGCTTGTTAGACAGCGCCCGCCCCTATGATCGGCCTTGCCATTTTGCGACGCAGCATCTTGTGATGCATTGATTCTCCTGCATTCTCTAGAATCGCTAATGTTCGATGATTGATCAGTCCGTTTGCCTGTTTTGGAAAATATGAGCTGACGGTAGCCGATTGCGGCGAAAAGCAGACCAATTCGATGTCAGAATTGAGCCGAATCTCTCTTTACAACGCATACCAAGCCGATATGACACTGCAGCAGTGATCCGACGGACGATCCTTGCCGCTAGTCAGAATACGACGTGAGGCATGGCGGCCGTCGATCGCGGGAGGGTTGGGTTGATAACGCGACCTTCACAGAAAACGGGCGCGATCCACGCGCCGCGGGACCAAAAGAACCGGCGAGGACGCTCGTCCTTAGCCTTTGGGAGACTGCTCATGAAAACCAAGTTCGCTCTTGCCGCTGCAGCGCTTGCTGCCGCCACATTCCTGTCGGGTGCCGCCAGCGCCAAGACCTTCGTATACTGCTCGGAAGGATCGCCGGAAGGCTTCGATCCCGGCATGTACACCGCTGGCACGACCTTCGACGCCTCCGCGCATCCGATCTACAGCCGTCTGATGGAATTCAAGCCTGGCACGACCCAGGCTGAAGCCGGCCTGGCTGAAAGCTATGAAGTCAACGCGGAAGGCACCGAATACACCTTCAAGCTGCGTTCGGGCGTCAAGTTCCACACGACCGAATTCTTCACGCCGTCGCGCGAATTCAACGCCGACGACGTCATCTTCTCGCTGGATCGCCAGCTGAAGGCCGATCATCCGTGGAACCAGTATGTTGCCGGCACGTCCTGGGAATATGCCGCGGGCATGGGCTTCCCGGAACTGATCAAGTCGATCGAGAAGGTCGATGACATGACCGTCAAGATCACGCTGAACAAGCCGGAAGCGCCGTTCCTTGCCAACCTCGCAATGCCTTTCGCCTCGATCGTTTCGAAGGAATATGCCGACAAGCTCGAAGCTGAAGGCAAGAAGGAGCAGCTGAACCAGATGCCGGTTGGCACCGGTCCGTTCTCCTTCGTCGGCTATCAGCAGGATGCCGTCATCCGCTACAAGAAGAACGCCGACTACTGGGGTGGCGCACCGAAGATCGACGATCTGGTCTTCGCAATCACCACCGATGCCGCCGTTCGCTATCAGAAGCTCAAGGCTGGCGAATGCCACCTGATGCCGTTTCCGAATGCAGCCGACGTCGAGACCATGAAGTCCGATCCGGCCCTGACCGTGATGGAGCAGGAGGGCCTGAACGTGGCTTACCTCGCCTACAACACGACGCAGGCTCCGTTCGACAAGCCGGAAGTCCGCAAGGCGCTGAACAAGGCGATCAACAAGGAAGCCATCGTCGACGCCGTCTTCCAGGGCATGGCAACACCGGCCAAGAACCCGATCCCGCCGACCATGTGGTCCTACAACGAGGCCACTCAGGACGACGCTTACGATCTGGACGCCGCCAAGAAGGAACTCGAAGCCGCTGGCGTCTCCGGCCTTTCGATGAAGGTCTGGGCAATGCCGGTTTCGCGCCCGTACATGCTGAACGCACGTCGCGCCGCTGAAATCATCCAGGACGACTTCTCCAAGATCGGTGTCACCGTCGAGATCGTCTCCTACGAGTGGGCCGAGTATCTCGATCGCTCGAAGGCCAAGGATCGTGACGGTGCCGTCATGCTCGGCTGGACCGGCGACAACGGCGATCCGGACAACTTCCTCGACACGTTGCTCGGCTGCTCTGCCGTCGGCGGCAACAACCGCGCTCAGTGGTGCAACGAGGAGTTTGACGCACTGGTGAAGAAGGCAAAGGTCACGTCTGACCAGGCTGAGCGCACCAAGCTCTACGAAGAGGCACAGCTCGTCTTCAAGCGCGAAGCGCCCTGGGCCACGATCGACCATTCGCTCTCGGTCGTTCCGATGCGCAAGGAAGTCTCCGGCTTCGTCCAGAGCCCGCTTGGCGACTTCACCTTCGAAGACGTCGACATCGCCGAGTAATCGAAACGCGCAATTCTTTCGCCGCGGGCCTTGGCCCGCGGCGTTTGTCGTTGATACGAGAGCAATCTCGCGTCATGCTCGAAAGCCCGGATGGGGCGTATCGGGCAAACCGCAGACGGCCTTGGGGCCGTGGTTCGACCTCCCTTAAAACAACAGGTCTCACACATGTTTGGCTTTCTCCTGCGACGGCTCGCCGTCTTGATCCCGACCTTCATCGGCGTCTCGATCATTGCCTTCGCCTTCATCCGGCTTCTGCCGGGCGATCCGGTTGCGCTTCTCTCCGGCGAACGTGTCATGTCGCCCGAGCGCCACGCCCAGATCAGCGCACAACTCGGTCTCGATCGCCCCATGGTGGTCCAGTATTTTGATTATCTCGGCGGCGTCGTGACAGGTGACTTCGGCACCTCGATCGTCTCGAAGAGCCCGATCATCGACCAGTTCCTGGCGCTCTTCCCGGCAACCGTCGAATTGTCGCTCTGCGCGATCCTGCTGGCCGTCGCAATCGGCGTTCCCGCCGGCATCATCGCGGCGATCAAGCGCGGCTCCTTCTTCGACCAGACGATGATGGGCATCGCGCTTGTCGGCTATTCCATGCCGATCTTCTGGTGGGGCCTTTTGCTGATGATCCTGTTCTCCGGCATCCTTCAATGGACACCGGTGTCTGGGCGCATCTCGCTGATGTTCTACTTCCCGCCGGTCACTGGCTTCATGCTGATCGACTCGCTGCTGTCAGGCCAGAAAGGCGCCTTCACCTCGGCCGTCAGCCATCTGATCCTGCCGACGATCGTGCTCGCCACCATTCCGCTCGCCGTCATTGCGCGGCAGACGCGCTCGGCCATGCTCGAAGTCCTGTCGGAAGATTATATCCGGACTGCCCGCGCCAAGGGGCTCTCGCCCTTCCGCGTCGTCAGCCTGCATGCGCTGCGCAATGCCATGATTCCGGTCATCACCACGATCGGCTTGCAGATCGGTGTTCTCTTGGCCGGTGCGATCCTGACCGAGACGATCTTCTCCTGGCCCGGCATCGGCAAGTGGATGGTCGACAGTGTGTTCCGCCGTGACTACCCGGTAATCCAGGGAGGCCTCCTCCTGATCGCCGGCATCATCATGATCGTGAATCTCATCGTCGATCTGCTCTACGGCCTGATCAACCCGCGCATCCGCCACTAGAAGGATAAACTCCCATGGCAGAGACATCAATAAGCCAGCCGGTTTCGAGCGCTCAGATGCGCCGCCAGATGCTGGCCGAATTCTGGTTCTACTTTTCCGAAAACCGCGGCGCCGTCATTGGCCTCGTCGTCTTCGTCGCGCTCGTTCTGGTCGCCGTCTTCGCCGGCGTCATCGCACCCCATTCGCCTTTCGAGCAGTATCGTGAAGCCGTACTTATGCCGCCCGCCTGGCTCGAAGGCGGCAGCTGGAGCTTTCCGCTCGGCACCGATCCGGTTGGCCGCGACATTCTCTCGCGCCTGATCTACGGCTCGCAATATTCATTGTTCATCGGCGTGTTCGTCACCACGCTCTCGCTGACGACCGGCATCGCAATCGGCGTCATCGCCGGTTATTACGGTGGCTGGCTCGATACCGCGATCATGCGCCTGATGGATATCATTCTGGCCTTTCCTTCACTCCTGCTGGCGTTGGTGCTGGTCGCGATCCTCGGCCCGGGCCTTACCAATGGCATGATTGCGATTGCGCTCGTGCTGCAGCCGCATTTCGTCCGTCTGACCCGCGCAGCGGTCATGTCGGAAAAAACGCGCGACTATGTGACGGCCGCACGGCTCGCCGGGGCAAGCCCCCTCCGTCTGATGTTCAAGACAATCCTGCCGAACTGCATGGCGCCCCTGATCGTTCAGGCAACGCTTTCGTTTTCGAACGCCATCCTCGATGCAGCTGCCCTCGGCTTCCTCGGCATGGGCGCCCAGCCGCCGGCTCCCGAATGGGGCACGATGCTCGCCGAAGCGCGTGAATTCATTCTGCGCGCCTGGTGGGTGGTCACCTTCCCGGGTCTTGCCATCCTGATCACCGTTCTCGCCATCAACCTCATGGGTGATGGCCTGCGCGATGCGCTCGATCCCAAGCTGAAGAGGTCCTGATCATGGCACTTCTCGATATCCAGAACCTCACCGTCCAGTTCGAGACGGCCAGCGGCTGGTTCAAGGCGGTCGACGGCGTCTCGCTGTCGGTCGAGCCGGGCGAAGTCTTGGCCATCGTCGGCGAAAGCGGCTCCGGCAAATCGGTCGCCATGCTCGCCGTCATGGGGCTTCTGCCATGGACAGCGAAAATCACCGCCGACAAGATGGAATTCCAGGGTCGCGACATCCAGAAGATCTCGGCCGCCGAACGGCGCAAGCTGATTGGCAAGGACGTGGCCATGATCTTTCAGGAGCCGGTCGCGAGCCTCAATCCATGTTTCACCGTCGGTTTCCAGATCGAGGAAGTCCTGCGTCTGCATATGGGCCTCGGCAAGAAGGAGCGCCACGAGCGCGCCGTCGAACTCTTCGAGCTGGTCGGCCTGCCTGATCCGGCCGAGCGGCTCAACCACTTCCCGCATCAGATGTCGGGTGGCCAGTGCCAGCGCGTGATGATCGCGATTGCGATTGCCTGCAATCCGAAGCTCCTGATCGCAGACGAGCCGACGACCGCGCTCGATGTGACAATCCAGAAGCAGATCCTCGACCTCCTGATGCAGATCCAGGCCGAGACTGGCATGGGGCTCATCATGATCACCCATGACATGGCCGTGGTGGCGGAGACCGCAGACCGCGTCATCGTCCAGTACAAGGGCAAGAAGATGGAAGAGGCCGACGTGCTCTCGCTCTTCGAAAGTCCGAAGAACCCCTATACCCGTGCGCTGCTTTCGGCCCTGCCGGAAAATGCCACGGGCGACCGCCTGACCACGGTCTCCGACTTCCTGGCCGCCGCTGAAACAGGAGGTGCCGCATGACCATGGAAACACAAACCCCGATGCTCGAAATCCGTGACGTCAAGCGCGACTACCGCGTGCCGCAGGGCCTCTTCAAGGAAGACAAGATCGTCCACGCGGTGAAGGGCGTCTCCTTCAAGCTCGACAAGGGCAAGACGCTTGCCATCGTTGGCGAAAGCGGTTGCGGCAAGTCGACCCTTGCCCGCATCCTGACCTTCATCGATGAGCCGACGGCCGGTGAACTGCTGATCGACGGCCAGAAGGTCGACCTGCGTCCGGGGCATCTGACCGCCGAGATGCGCCAGAAGGTGCAGATCGTCTTCCAGAACCCCTATGGCTCGCTTAATCCGCGCCAGAAGATTGGCGACGTGCTCGGCGAACCCTTGCTGATCAACACCAGGATGAGCTCGGCCGAGCGGCGCGAGCGCGCAACCGAAATGCTGGTCAAGGTCGGCTTGGGGCCGGAACACTACAACCGCTACCCGCACATGTTCTCCGGTGGCCAGCGCCAGCGTATCGCGATCGCTCGTGCTCTGATGCTCAATCCGAAACTGCTGGTCCTCGACGAGCCGGTTTCGGCACTTGACCTTTCGGTCCAGGCGCAGGTGCTGAACCTGCTCGCTGACCTGCAGGAAGAGTTCGGCCTGACCTATGTCTTCATCAGCCACGACCTCTCCGTCGTGCGTTACATCGCCGACGAGGTGATGGTGATGTATTACGGTGAGGCGGTCGAATACGGCACGCGTGACGCGGTCTTCTCGGATCCGCAGCATGAATACACCCGCACACTTTTCGCCGCGACGCCCCGCGCCGACGTCGAATCGATCCGCGCCCGCATGGCGAAGCGCAAGCTGGTCGCTGCTGGCTGACTGTTTGGCAACGCGGGAGGGGGGCGTTCTGGCACTCCCTCTCGCGATCATCCCCGTTTGGTGGATTGCTCGGCTGCCTCGGCCAGGATTCCGATGACATGCTCCCGGACGGAGGGCGGGCTGAGCGTATGATCGGCGTTTTCCAGCAGGATATGCCTCAGGCCCGGAAATGCGCGTTGTCCGGATAATCTCTTGCCGAAATAGAGCTTCTGTTGGTCGAGGCTGCCATCGGTGCGGCAGGAAATGAAAGTGACCGGCACCTTCCGCCTTTCCAGTCGTCGCAAAAGGCCGAACAATTCGCCACGCATCCGGCCGAGTTTGGTAAACCTGCCAAGATAGGGCGAGATGCGGCCCAGGATTTTGTCTCGCGCATGGCTGGCAATGTTCGCCGCCGCCTTTGGAATGTTGACCTCGCCACTGACGATACGCTTGTAGGTGCTCAGGCTGAAGGCGCGGCGCTTGTAATCGCTGAGGGGGCGGGCCCCCGCCATCAGAAGCGTATCGACATCCTCGTCCGGGTCGAGCACAAGTCTCAGTTGGTTGATCGAAACGATGCCAGCCACATCGGGATTAACAGCGCCAGCGTAAAGGGCCGAGTGTGCGCCGCTGCAGATACCGGCCAGCAGGATTGGCGCTTCCGTGACGCTGCGCACGTGGCGGACGACGGCATGCACGTCTGCGAGCTGGTTTGGGGAATAGACGACCTGCTCCGCCCCTTGCGGATCCGCAGGGCTTTCGCCGATATTGGAAAGATCGACACGCAGCGTCGCGATACCCCGTTGCGCGAGCGTGCGTGCGGTATCGACCCAGATGCGGCCCCAGCCCGTATGCGGCGCATAGGCCATGTTGAGCAGAACGATCACGGCCGTCTCTGCGCCCGGCAGGGGCGCGCAGGAGACGCCGAACAGACGGGACTCGACAATCTCCGGACGTTCGCGAAATCTGTCAGTTTGAAGAACGGGCGGCGCGTTGCCGATGGTGGCTTGCCCTGCATGTGAACCGGTGCCTTGGGGGAAACTGCGGCTGACCCAGTCGCCGATCGCATCAATGAGCGCCATGGGCATTGGCGACGTCACGACCCCGTCGAGCATCGCACCATAACCCTTGAAATCGATGGACTCGACTGCAGCGCCAGAGCTGGTCAGCTTTTCGGCGAGTTCAAGATCGGCTGTGTTTTCGGGACGTGCCAGAACGAGGGCCGGCAATCCGGCGGGCAGGCCGTCGATGCCTACAGTGAGAGCCTTCAGATCTGTTGCAAGCCGCGGGTCCATGATGAAGGAGGCGAGCGCGGTCGAGCCCTCCGGATAGCCGAAATCGATGCTGAGCCCGTCCTCGATGACCTTCTCGCGCAATGCCGTTTCGCGCAGATACCGCCGGCCGCTCAGGGCAGATGCCGCGAGCACATAGCCGGCCAGTGTATCATCCTGCTGTCCGGCGCGAAGTGCGACCGCCGCACCGATACCCATGCCGTAGTAGAGTATCCGGTGACAGCCTGTCCGGGCACGCAATTCCTGAGCGGCGCGCAACGAGCCAGCGACCCAGGTTTCGAAGGTTGCGCCCTCGTCGACCGGCAAGGAATCGCCCTCGCCGGGATAGTCGAAGCGGATCGCGGGAAATCCCCGTCGCGCAAGGTCAGCGGCAATGAGACGGTGGAATTTGGCCGTGCAGAGTGCGTCGAAACCCCAGGGCGCGCAGAACACGACGCCAGTCTGCCCTGATGCCGGATGCAGATGACCGAGCATACCATCCATCGCCACCGGAACGGCAACGGATGCCGGAGCATCGTTGGCTATGCCTGAATTTGCGCGCGCGCGCTCGGATTGCGTCACTGAAGTTACCATGGCTGAACCGTCTGTGGACGAGTGGGATCGTCCCCAATTCTCACCATTGGACAAAATCTCTTAACACACCGGCAAAACGGGACGGAAAATGCCACCCGCCGCCCTGTGTCGCTCGGCAGCTTCTGACCTAGTCAGGGAAGATAACCAAAGGAGGTCTTTGGACTGTCGAACACCATGGTCGACCGGATGGTCTTGATCTCGGCAAGGCGATCGAATTCCTGCCAGATCAGCCGCTTGTAGTCCGCCATGTCGCGCACGGAAATCTTCAGGAGAAAGTCGAAATCACCTGCCACAGCGTGGATCTCCACGACCTGGGCGAGCTTGCCCACATGCTCGATGAAGCGTTCGCCAACCTGCGGCGTCGTGCGATCCAGAGTGATCTCGACAAAGGCCTGCAGACCAAGCCCGACTTTCGGCGGGTCGATGACGATTGTCTGGCGGATGATGCCGCTCGCATAGAGCCGCGCCAGCCGCCGGGACAGGGGCGCCGCCGTCAGGCCGACTTTCTCGGACAGTTCCGCATTGTTCAGGCTCGCATCTTCGATCAGACAGGCGATGATCCGGCGATCGATCTTGTCGAGAGGGACTGGGCTGGCTTCCATTAAACCGCTCTTTTTCACGCTGTTGCGCAATATTCTATCGCATTCTCTCCGTGTTCGGCAATGGATCATTCTTCGTGGACGGCTGATCATTGAAATCCGCTGAGACTTTGCGTCCGAAACTTGGTATCTCTTCTGCAACTCAACCGCTCATCGACGAAGGTCCCTGATGTTCGACAAGCTTGCCTCCCAGCCCAACGACCCTCTGCTTGCCTTGATCGGGCTCTACAACGCCGATCAGCGAGCGGACAAGATCGACCTCGGAGTCGGGGTCTATCGTGACGATCTGGGCCGAACGCCGATCCTGCGCTCGGTCAAGGCGGCGGAAAGGGAGCTGCTGGAGAAGCAGGAGAGCAAGTCCTATGTTGCGCCGGAAGGCGACCGCGTGTTTCTGGAGCTGCTTTGGGATCTCGTCGGTGGCAAGGGTCATGGCAGGTTCGCGGCCGGCGTCCAGACGCCCGGCGGTTCGGGAGCTCTTCGCCTCGCTTCGGAACTCATTGCCCGCGCCGGCAGCGGCCGTATCCATCTCGGTCTTCCGAGCTGGCCCAACCATGCCGGAATCTTCGGCGCGACCGGCCTGAACGTGGAAACCTATCCCTATTTCGACGTGCCGACCCAGGATGTACGCTTCGCCAGCATGATGAAGGCGCTGAGCAGCGCGCCGCGCGGTGATGCCGTCCTCATCCATGCCAGCTGCCACAACCCGACCGGCGCGGGACTCACGCCTGCGCAGTGGGACGAACTGGCCGCCGTGATTGCAGAGCGACGTCTCGTGCCCCTGATCGATTCCGCCTATCAGGGATTTGGCGCGGGCATCGAAGAAGACGTGGCCGGACTGCGCACCATCATCGCGGCGGCGCCGGAAGCGCTGGTTGCCGTTTCCTGCTCGAAGTCCTTCGGCATCTACCGCGAGCGCACCGGCGCCATATTTGCAGTCTCCGAGACACAGGAGTCTGCGGACATCGCCCGCTCGAACCTGGTCACCATGGCCCGCACCAGCTATTCGATGCCGCCCGATCACGGCGCTGCGGTCGTTCGCACGATTCTCGCGACCGAGAGCCTCCGACAGGACTGGATGGCCGAACTCAATTCGATGCGAGACCGTCTGAACGGCCTGCGCCGTGAGCTCGCGTCGGCACTTGGTGACGGCTGGCAACTGGCGCCTCAGATCGCCGAACAACAGGGTATGTTCTCGCTCCTGCCGCTCAAGGAAGCCGACGTCATGTCGCTGCGAAAGCATCACGGAATCTACATGCCGACCTCCGGTCGCATCAATATCGCGGGTCTGAAGAGTGCCGACATCCCGCGCGTTGCAACCGTGCTGAAACCACTTCTGGGCTGAAATCATGACCACGACAACCGCAATCCAGGCGGGCGCCGAGCGCCATCGCCTCTATGAAGACGTGCTCGCAATGATCTCGGGCACCATGTTCGTCTCGCTGGGAACTCTGATCTATACCGAAACCATGCTGACGGTCGGCTCGAGTGCGGGCCTCGCCCTGTTGCTGTCCTATGTCAGCGGCTGGGGCTTCGGCCTCATCTTCTTCGTCGTCAACCTGCCCTTCTACATCCTCGCTGTGAAACGCATGGGCTGGGCCTTCACGCTCCGCACCTTCACGGCCGTGGCACTGGTCTCCATCCTGTCGAAGCTGAACAGTCAGTGGATTGATTTCTCCCATCTCGATCCCTTCTATGCCACCGTGATCGGTGGCGGCTTGATCGGAACGGGCTTGCTGATGCTGTTCCGGCATCGAACCGGCCTTGGCGGCATCAACATCCTGGCCATGTATCTCCAGGAGAGGACAGGCCTGCGCGCCGGATATTTCCAGCTCGGCGTGGATCTGACGATCCTCGCCGCAGCCTTCTTCGTCCTGCCGGCAGACCGGCTCGCCCTGTCCGTTCTGGGCGCTGCCATTGCCAATCTGATCCTGGCGATCAACCACAAGCCCGGTCGCTACGTGGGGCTGAGCTGAGTTTGCGACCTCTGGTCTATGCCAGAGCCGCGTCCACGATGACGAGAGGTCGGCCTTGCGTGCAGGCCTCGATGCGCGCATCGACCCGATACACATCTCGAAGCAGGGACGGGGTGATCACATCTGAAGTCGCACCGCTCGCGATCAATCGCCCATCTGCGACCACGAGCGCGTGTTCGCAGTAGCGCATGGCATGATTGAGATCATGCAGGGCGATCAGGACCGCGATCCCGCTCCGGCGTGCCAGATCGCGCGTAAACTGCAAGACTTCGACCTGCCGGAAAAGGTCGAGCGCCGACGTCGGTTCGTCCATCAGCAGAACCTCCGGCTTGCGCACGAGCGCTTGGGCGATGGCAACCAGTTGTCGCTGGCCACCGGAGAGCTCGCCGAGGTCGCGGAAGGCGAGGTCTGAAATCCTCAACGAAGCCAGGATGCGGTCGATCTCCTCAAGCTCGCCATCGGCGACCTTCCAGCCAGATCCCTGCTTGGAGGCGAGCAGCACGCTTTCATAGACGGTAAGCACCGCATTGGCGCCGGTATCCTGCGGCATGTAACAGATCGGCCGAAGGCTTTCCTCGCCGGAGAGATGGACCACGCCGTCTCCGTTGAGCAGGCCCGCAATCCGCTTGAACAGCGTCGACTTGCCCGCAGCATTGGGGCCGATGACGGCTGTCAGCACGCCGCCTGCAATGTCTCCGGTGGTAATGTCGCTGAAGACGCGGTGGCGGCCATACTGTGCACCCACCGCTTCGAGCCTGAGCGCTACCATGCGCGTCTCCTGTTGGTGAAAATCAGGGAGAAGAAGAAGGGCACCCCGACGAGTGCTGTAATCACGCCGATCGGCATGATCGCCCCGGGGATCAGCACCTTCGAGACCACGGACGTCACGGAAAGCAGCAGCGCGCCACAGAGAATGGAGCCGGGCAGGAAAAACCGCTGGTCTTCGCCGAGCAGCATGCGCGCGATATGCGGACCGACGAGTCCGATGAAACCGATCGTGCCGACGAAGGAGACCGGGATGGCCGCCAGCAGGCTGACGAGCAGCATCGTCTGGAGCCGGAGCGAGCGGACGTTGACACCGAAGGAGGCGGCCTTGTCGTCACCAAGCCTCAGCGCCGTCAGGGCCCAGGCGCGGCGCGCAAACAGCGGAACGCTGAAGACGAGGACTGCGAATGTCACGGCCACCTTGCCCCAGGTCGCCTTGGTCAGCGAGCCCATGGTCCAGAAGACCACGGCCGCAAGGGCCTGCTCCGAGGCGAGATATTCGAGCAGTGACAGCAGCGCGTTGAAGGTGAAGACGAGCGCTATGCCGAGCAGCACGATGGTTTCCACGGTGACGCCGCGCATGGTCGACACACCATAGATGAAGAGAGAAGCGAGCATCGCCATCAGGAAGGCGTTGATCGGCACCATGTATTGCACGGCCGCCGGGAACACGGCGACACCGGCGACCAGCCCGAGCGCTGCGCCAAAGCCGGCAGCTGCCGAAATGCCGAGCGTGAAGGGGGAGGCGAGCGGATTGGCAAGGATCGTCTGCATCTGCGCGCCAGCCAACGACAGGCATGCTCCGACGGTGACCGCCATCAGCGCGATCGGCATGCGGATGTCCCAGATCACCACACGCAACTGGTTCCCGGCTGAGGCAGGGTCCCAGATCGTCGAGATGACCTCGGACAGCGTATAGCGTGCGGGTCCATAGGCCATGTCGACCGCAACCGACAGCACCAGGCAGAGTGAAAGCCCGGCGAGGATCGCCAGGCGTTTTGCCGTGAGGCTGCGATAGGTGTCGCTTGAGGCCGGGTGGGCCGTTTCGACGGTGGTAGCCATGAATTCTTCCTGTCTCTCACGCCCTTGAGCGCAGGCGGCCGGCGGTTGTCCGCCGGCCGGATCGGTATCAGGAACCGGTCTTCACCGAGGCGAAGTAGCCGGGGTGATAATCGACCGGCAGGAAGCGCTCATGCATTTCCTTGAAAGTCGCGTCCGCGTCGAGGTCTTGAAACAGGTCCGGATGCAGCCACTTGGCAATCTGCTGCACGGCCACGAACTGGTAGGGACTGTTGTAGAACTGGTGCCAGATGGCGTGCACATTGCCATCCGTCACCGCCTTGATGTCCGTGAAGCCGGGGCGTTTCATCAGTTCGGCGAGCTTGCGGGCGGCTTCCGCCTCATCGGCACCCGGGCCGACGCCGACCCACTTGCCGCTGGGTACATAGAGCTCCCAATTGGAGCCGGTCACGATGACCTGATCCGGGTTCGAGGCGATGATCTGCTCCGGATTGACGGTCCCGAAGGTGCCCGGAATGAAGTCCTTCGCCATGTTCACGCCACCGGCGAGTTCGACCATCTTGCCGAAATTCTCGTTGCCGAAGGACATGCAGCAATCGTCCGAATAGCCGCCGGCTCTTTCGATGAAAACGACCGGCTTCTTGAGGTCCGCCTGGTCGGCGAGGACGTCGGTGACGCGGGCGATCTGCGCGTCGTGAAACTTCACGAACTCCTCGGCGCGCTCTTCCTTGCCGAAGAGCTTGCCGATGATGCGCATGGAATCATCGGTGTGCTCCATCGGCTTTTCGCGGAAGTCGATATAGACGAGCGGAATGCCGACGGCAGCAAGCTTCTCGATGTAGCCGCTCTCTTCCGTCGCGGATTTGGCTTCCGTGTTCATGATGATGACATCGGGTTTCAGCGCGACCGCCTGCTCGATATCGAAAGTGCCGTCCTTCATGCCGCCGAAGGTCGGGATCTTTTCCATCTCCGGATATTTCTTCAGGTAGATATTGTAGCCGTCGAGATCGGCCTTCTTGAAGTCGTCACGCCAGCCGATGACGCGGCCGAAGGGATTGTCGGTGTCGAGGGCCGCGGTGAAGTAGATTTGACGACCTTCGCCCAGAATGACGCGCTCCACGGGAACGCTGACTTCCACCTCACGGCCGGCGATGTCCTTGATCTTGACCGTCTCGCCAGCCAGCGCGACGCCTGAAAAAAGGACGAGCGAAATCGCGGCGGCAGACGCCACCTTCTCCATCTTGAACACGATCAGTTCTCCTGCTTGTGATTGTGGGGTGAACTATGATTTTATGACTTTAACAGTCAAGAAATATCTTTTAGAAGTGTTCCAGCCTCATCGACCCGTTGCGAAAGATCCAGCCTATGCAAGCCGTTAGCACTATTTCAAACCGTGACCTGCGCGATGAGATCAAGGCCTACTGGTCCCTCAGGGCCGAAACCTTCGACAGCCAGCCCGGTCACGAGATCTTCTCCGAAGACGAGAGGGCAGCCTGGCACGCGCTGTTGCGCAAGCACCTCGGTCCGGGAGAGGGGCGGGCTGCACTCGATCTCGCCTGTGGCACGGCTGTGATCTCCCACCTTCTGGATGATGTTGGTTTCAAGGTCACCGGACTGGATTGGGCCGAGCCCATGCTCGAACGGGCGCGCGCGAAGGCCAAGGCTCGTGGCCGCCAGATCCGTTTCCTGATGGGAGACGCCGAGAGGACCATGGAATCCGACGACACCTATGACGTGATCACAAACCGTCATCTCGTCTGGACCCTCGTCGATCCGCTTGCCTGCTTTCGCGAGTGGCACCGGGTGCTCAAAGCAGGCGGCAAGGTGCTGATCGTCGACGGCGACTTCGTCAACACGTCGATTCTGACCAGGCTCGTGAAGCGGTTAACGGCCTTGGCCGGCCGTCTCGGTCTCGCCGGGGATGCGATGCATGGCGCACCGAATTCCGAGATGGCGGCGACGCATAGCAGCATTCTCTCTCGCGTGCATTTCTCCAACGGCGCGCATGCCGACGCTGTAGCGGCCCTGCTGAGGGAGGCCGGGTTCTCCAAGGTCACGATCGACCGGGACATGTCGGCGATCCACCGGGCGCAGCGCGAGAATTTCTCCTTCTTCAAGGGGCTCGAGCGGGCGACGCAGCACCGTTACGCCATTTGTGCCGAGAAGTGACGGGGGCTTCTCCGTCCTCTAGGTCTGCGCAATCGTCTCTCTCAGGCGCGCTGCAGTGGTTCGAACCGCGGGATCCAGTCCCTCGTCGATAGTTCATGAAACTGACCGGGCCCTTCACAAGATTTTGCGGGTACCCCGTCGACTGCGGCTGCCTGGCGCGCTAAGCGGAATATGGACAACGGAGAGGGCAAGGCATGGCACGGATCGCGTCGATAGGCGAATGCATGGGGGAGCTTTCGGAAACCGGTGCGCCCGGCACACTCGGCATGGGGTTTGCGGGCGACACGCTGAACACCGCCTACTACCTGCGCCGGAGCCTGGGACCGGACTGGCAGATCGACTACGTCTCTGCCGTCGGTACGGACGGGCTTTCCGACCGGATGGTGGAATTCATCAATGCTGAAGGCATTGGGACGGACCACATTCGCCGACTCGCCGACAAAACCATCGGGCTTTACTATATCACGCTCAAGGATGGGGAGCGCAGCTTCACCTATTGGCGCAACGACAGTGCAGCCAGACAGCTGGCCAGCGATCCCGCGGCTCTGATCCGCGCGCTTGATGGTGCCGATGTCGCCTATTGGTCTGGCATCACGCTGGGGATTCTGGCGAACCAGGATCGTATTGCGCTGATCGAGGCATTGCGCCAGTTCGCCGGCCGCGGCGGCACCGTCGTCTTCGATCCCAACCTCAGGCCCCGTCTCTGGGAGAATGCCGAAATCATGCGCGGATGGATCCACCGCGCAGCAGCCATCAGCGACCTCTGCCTGCCGTCCTTCGATGACGAAGCGACCTGGTTCGGCGACAGCGATCCCGCAGCCACAGTCAAACGCTATGTCGCTGAAGGCGCGCGGCGCGTGATCGTCAAGAATGGCGCAGGAGACGTGACCTATCAGGGCGGTGATGGCGTGATAGGCACTCTGTCCATTCCAAAGGCCGAGCGGGTGGTGGACACGACGTCTGCCGGAGACAGCTTCAATGCGGGTTACCTCGCTGCCGAACTGCGCGGTGCGTCCACTCCGGATGCGATCACGGCGGGAGCACTGCTTGCGTCGAGGGTGATCGGCGCTCGCGGCGCACTGGTGGCGGATGCGGCCACAGGCGGATGAGGGCGGTGTAAGGAGGTTGAGACCGCTCAGGCGGGCGTGGCACCTGCGCCGAAAAAGGTGAAATAGCCCCAGGCAAGAAGGAATGCGGCAGCAATGCCGGCCCAGATCAGGATTCTGCGCGCTGTCAGGGAAAGCGCCTTCTTCGGCTTCGGCGGCTTGTTCTCCGGCGGACGCTCGAACTTGATGACGTTCGACATTCTGGGTTCTCTCATTCTGTCTGTCAGGCCTTCGTCTGGCTTCCTGCCATGATCGCGCAGGGACCACAAGCGCCGCGTCTCCCTCATCCAATGAATGCCGTAATCAATCGCGCCCGGATCGCTCGGTGTTGGGCGCGGACGTCGTCTCCGGTGGTTTCTCGTCCGGCTCGGCTGCCACTCGCGCGCCGGGACTTGCAGCTTCGCGCTGGTGACGGATACGGCCCGCTCTGACCGCCTGCCGGCACTATGGTCGAAGCCGTCAAGCCGTATGATGAGGTGGCGGCTTTCGAGGAGCAGCACAGGCTCGGGGGTCCGCCAGAAGGCGTGCCTATACCGCGTCGAGGACGTAAGACTGCAGTTGGTGCCGGGCGAAGCGCAGCCGCCAACGCGAGATCCGATTTAAGGCACCTGCGCCCCCCGCGTCGTGGTGTAGATCGCATAAAGCGAGGTCGTCGCGGTGATGAACAGGCGGTTCTTGCGCGGCCCGCCGAAGGTCAGGTTGGCAACCGTCTGCGGCACCAGGATCTTGCCGAGCAGCGTGCCGTCGGGATGGAAGCAATGCACGCCGTCAGCAGCACTCGACCATAGGTTTCCTTCCACATCCGTCCGTATGCCGTCAGGAATGCCCTTGTCGATATGGGCAAAGACCCGGCCATGCGTCAGCCGTTTCCCATCCGTGACATCGAACACACGGATTTGGCGCGGCGCATCTGGCTTGTGGCTGGCGCCGGAATCGGCGACGTAGAGCAGGCGCTCATCCGGCGAGAAGCAGAGGCCATTCGGTTGCAGGAAATCGTCAACCATGACGGTGAGTTCGCCGGTGGCGGGATCAAGCCGGTAGACGTTGCGGCTCGCCTGCTCCTCATCGGCCTTGTAGCCCTCATAATCCGAGAGAATGCCGTAGGACGGGTCGCTGAACCAAATGCTGCCGTCCGATTTCACCACCACGTCGTTGGGGGAATTCAACCGCTTGCCGGCATGGCGGTCGGCGAGCGTCGTGATCGTGCCGTCGATCTCGGTGCGGATGACGCGGCGTCCGCCGTGTTCGCACGAGACGAGCCGTCCTTCCAGGTCGCGGGTGTTCCCGTTGATGAAATGTGACGGCGCGCGATAGACCGAGGTTCCAGCGCCTTCGATCCAGCGTAGAACCCGCTTGTTTGGAATGTCGCTGAACAGCAGATAGCCGCCATCGGCGAACCAGACCGGTCCCTCGGCCCATCGGCAGCCCGTATAGAGCTCGTCGAGGGCGGCGCTGGAAACAAGCAAATCGCAAAAGCGGGGGTCTCGTACTTCGTAGATCGGGTTTTCCATGGGGACAGTCCTGACATAGCTTCAGGTTTTTCCGGTGCTGCGCGTGGTCGGCAGCGTGATGACGGCGATGATGATGAGACCGGTGAGAATGAGGCGTATGCCTGCTCCGAAGCCATAGGTATTCAGCATCGAAACGACCAGGAACATGAAAAGGGAGGCGCCCCATATCCCCGGAACATTCGAGTTTCCACCGGCAACCGCCGTGCCGCCGATGACGACGACGGCGATCGACATCAGGAGATATTCCGTGCCCATGTTGAGGGCGGCTCCGCCGGAGAAACTGGCCAGCAGGTAGCCGCACAGGGCGGCAAGCACGGCGCAGAGCAGGTAGGTGACAAGCCGCGTGCCGTCGATCGGTATGCCGGCCATGCGGGCGGCGCGAATGCTCTGGCCGACCGCAGCGATCGAGCGGCCATAGACCGTGCGGTTGATCACGTACCAGACGATGACCGAGAGGACGAAGGCGACGAGCGCGACATTCGGTACGCCAATAGTCGATGAGGTGGTGAAGTCCGCAAGCCAGCCTGGCGGCTTGATGCGAAGCCCCCGATTCGTCCAGATCGCCGTCGACTGCACGATGAAGCTCATCGACAGTGTTGCGATGATCGGCGGTATGCGCAGTAGCTTGATCAGTGTGTAATTGCCCAGACCAATCGCCAGTCCGACGCCGATCGCGACCAGCAGGCCCGTCAGGATCATGCTGTTCTCGACATTCATCACCTTCAGCGAAACCGTCGCGGCGAGCGTCATGTTCGCGGGAACCGAAAGGTCAATATTGCCGGGGCCAAGCGTGATCACCAGCATCTGTCCGAGACCGACCAGCACGGAAAAGGCGCCGAAGGTCAGCGCTGCCTGGGCAAGTCCCACGGTGCTCGCCCCGCCCGTGAAGAGAATGGTCACCAGGAAGACGCAGGCCGTTGCAATAAAGGACCAGATCCAGGTTCGGGCAAAAAGGGTGGAAATGAACTTGGTCATGATTTCCCCTTCCTGCCTTCTGCGCGGTTAAGCGCAAGACGCAGCGTCAGGACAAGGATCAGGATCGCACCTTGCGCGCCGATCTGCCAGTCTGGCGAGATCCGCAGGAATGAAAGGAAAGACCCCGCGAGCGTCAGCGTCAGCGCGCCAATGACGGCACCGATCGGCGAGACACGCCCGCCGACGAATTCGCCGCCGCCGAGGATGACGCCGGCAATGGAGAGCAGTGTGTAGCGGAGTGCGATATTGGCGTCGGCGGACGTTGTCAGCCCCACCAGCGCCATGCCGGCCAGGACGGCAAAGAACGCCGCAAGGCCATAGACCGCCGCGCGGGCACCGATGATCGACCATCCGGCCCGAGCGACTGATCGTGGATTGCCGCCGACCCCGCGGAGAACCACGCCGAAGGATGAACGCATGATCAGGTAGTGGCTGACAACAGCGATCAGAACGCTGGCGACGATCGCCATGGGGACAAGCGGCGGCTTGACGGTCATGATCGCCCGGATCCAGCTGGGTGCCGCGCCGCCAGGCGATGGCAGGATTAGCACTGCGAGCCCGCCCCAGACGAAGCTCATGCCGAGGGTGACCACGATGGATGGCAGGTCCCTGAGGTGGATAAGCACGCCGATAAGGGCATAGGCTCCGATCGCCCCCATGAGAATGACGACGCCAAGCAGGGGGGACGACTGCAGAAAGGTCGCCGTCACGCAGGCGACGAAGCTGACGAAGGTGCCCATCGAGAGATCAAGGTCGTTGACCGTCATGATCAACATCTGGGCGATCGTCGCCAGTGCGATCGGGACGGCCAGATTGAACAGAAGGTTGAGCCCGGTATAGCTCATCGCCCGCGGCTGGAGATAGAAAATGGCCGCGAGCAAACCGACGAGCGAGAGTGCAGGGATCAGGAGGCGAAGGCCGTCGCCCGAGAGGAACTTCGTCATGCGGCCTCCTGAAATGAAGCCGATAGGATGTTTTCTTCCGTTACATCGTCGCCTGTCAGTTCGGCAACGATCATGCCGATGTTGAACACGTAGACGCGGTCGCAGAGGCAGACCTCGTCCATTTCGGTCGAGTACCAGACGAAGGTTCGCCCGGCATCGGCTTCCCGGCGAAGGATCGCATAGACCTCCTGTTTGGTGCCGAAATCGACGCCACGCATAGGATCGTCCATCAGAACCACGGGTGCGCGGCTGGCCAGGGCCCGTGCGAAAAGAACCTTCTGCTGATTGCCGCCGGAAAGCGAAAGGATCGGATTGTTCATGTCGGGTGTCCGGATCCCGATCCGGTCCTTCCAGGTCTGCCCCAGCGCCTCTTCCCGTGTGAAATCCAGGGTCTGCAGCCGCGACAGGTCCGGCAGGATGCCGATGCTGAGGTTTCTCAGAATGCTCCACAGCGCGAAGGTGCCGTTGACCGCCCGGTCGCCAGCGACGAAAGCAACTTCAGGGTTGCCGGCCCGCAGCCAGTTACCGGTCCGGGATTCGAAGAGGCCGACCAGCATATCGGTCTGGCCGTGGCCGCCGAGACCGGCGAAACCGACGATCTCGCCCTTCATTGCCTGGAAGGGGAGGCCGCGTCCGCGCACCGGCGGTGCGGCAAGCACGCTAGCGGTACTCGTCTTCTGCACGTTCGTGCGCGCCTCGCGCGACTTCACCACACTGCCCATCGCCTCGATCAGTCCGTGTTCCGAAAACTCCTCAGCCGGTCTTTGGCTCACGACCCTGCCGTCCTTCATCACCACGATGCGGCTTGAGACCGACAGGATCTCTCCGAGGATGTGCGAGATGAAGAGGATAGAGCCACCGTCCCGGACGAAGCGCTCGACATAGGCGAGCAGTTGCTCGGCAAGGCGCGCGTCCAGCGACGAAGTCGGTTCGTCGAGGATGACGAGACGGACAGGACTGCCGATCTCACAGAACGTGATCGCGATCTCCACCATCTGGCGTTCCGCGATGGTCAGTGAGCCGACCGCGTCGTGGCAGTCGATGGAATGACCTGGAAAGATTTCCTCGAGTTTGCTCTCGATCAGGGCAGCGCCCCGCTTGCGCCAGCCCCAGCCCTTCAGACTGCGATGCATGACCCGGGTATTCTCGACGATCGTCAGGTTTGGGCAGAGCGACAATTCCTGAAAGACGCAGCGAATACCGGCATCGCGAGCCGCATTGATGCTGTGGCCTCCGCTGCCGTGACCATATTGAATGGCGCCTTCATGCGGGGCCAATCCGCCGTTGATGACATTGACGATAGTGGATTTCCCCGCACCGTTATGGCCGACCAGGCCGATGCACTCTCCCGCGCCGATCTCCAGCGTGACGCCGTCAAGCGCCTTGACCGCGCCGAAACTCACTCTTGCATCGGCAACGCTGACGACAGGCCGTCCATCGCCCTTATCGAGCATGACACTCATACTGATTCACTCTTTGCTTCGTTCGCCAAGGGATGTCCCCCACACCGCCCGACCCGAAGGCCGGACGGTCTGGGGAGGTTTCCGGTCGATTACATGGCGGAAGCGATCACCTTCTGGGCGTCCTCGAGCGAATACTCGACATTGGCAACGCCGCCGGCCTGGGTATTGGCCAGGTTGGCTTCAAGGTTGTCCTGATCGATGCGCAGGAAGGGTACGACGAGGTCCTTCTTCACGTCCTTGCCGTCGAGGATCTGCTGGGCGACCCAGAAGGCAAGCGTGGAAACGCCGGGCGCAATCGAGACCGACATGGTCTCGTAGCCGTTCGCATCCTTCTGTTCCTTCCACCATTTCAGCTCGTCTTCTCGGTTGCCCATGACGATCACGGGCATCGGGCGGTTGGCAGATGCGATGGCCTGTGCGGCCCCGTAGCCGTCGCCGCCCTGGGTCACAACACCGGCGAGTTCCGGCAGACTGGGCAGAATGCCGGCGACAGCTTTCTGGGCGACGTCCTGTGCCCAGTCACCATGGACAGAGCCGACGATCTTGAACTGCGGGAACTGCTCGACACCGGCATGGATGCCGGCCGAGATCTCGTCGTCGACAAAGACGCCGGCGAGGCCGCGGATTTCGAGCAGGTTGCCGCCCTGCGGCAGCTTGCCGGAAAGGTATTCGACCTGGCTGCGACCCATTTCCTTGAAGTCCACCGCGATGCGCCAGGCGCACGGTTCGGTCACGATGCCATCGAACGAGACGACGGTGATGCCGGCATCACAGGCTTCCTTGACGGCACCGTTGAGAGCCGTCGGCGAAGCGGCATTGATCACGATCGCATCATAACCCTGCAGGATCATGTTCTGGATCTGGGCGGCCTGCTCGGTCGCCTGATTTTCGGCGGTGGTGAAGGCGTCGGCTGCTGCGACCTGTCCGGCTTTGACGGCCTCGCCGGTCACCTTTTCCCAGCTGGTCAGCATGGCCTGGCGCCAGGAGTTTCCGGCATAGTTGTTCGACAGGGCAATCTTCTTGCCCGAAGTGTCGGCCATTGCGGGCATGGATGTGGCGAGAAGGCACAGTGCCGCGCTCGCCAGAAGGGTTCTGCTGGTCTTCATGATCTCACTCCCTGTTGTCCGGCGCTCTTGGCCCCGGTTTCCTCCAAACAGCCGGACGTGGCCCGGTCTGAATTCCCCGCCGAGTTCCTCTTCTCGGCAGGATCAGGATGGAGCGAACGGCGACATCTGTACAGGTCGAGCGCGGCAGGACGTTTGCGGGATCTACGCAAAGTCTTGCGGGATTCCGCAAGACGACCACCCTTTCGAGATGTGTTATGAAGGAGATGTGGCCGTGGGAGTGGCCGCGGGGAGGACATCATGCTCAAGATCGCGCCGTCAGCGCTGCTCGATCACTATCTCGGCATATCCAGGCTCCTGGCCGGCCAGCTCGATTTTCGCTCTGCCATCAAGGCCGTGGGCGTCGAAGTATCGCACATCGTTCCGCATGACCACCTCGATGTCTGCATCACCATGGTCAATGGCCTCTACCACACGGCTTATGAAACAGGCCTCGATACGTTTTGGGGGCAAACCACACCCGCGCCAGTGGCAAGCAGTCCGATCAGAGCCCTGCTCTGGGGGGAGATCGACTTCCTCCTGACAGCCGATGCCCAGCAAGAGACGCGCTACCACGTCGACACGCCCTTCACCCGCCCGATCTTCGAACACAATCTGCGCAGCCGCATTCATGTGCCGCTGAAGGTCGGCGGTGAAGTGATTGGCGCGCTGAGTTGCTCGTCGCATGCGGTCGGTTTCTACACAGAGCAAGACGTGGCCAACGCCCAGTCGATCGCCGACCTGCTGGCGCCCTACTTCTTCGCGCTCAGAGCTGCCGAACAGGCCAAGCAATCGGCGATTGTCGAAGCGGAGGCACGGGCGCGGGAGGAAGGCTTGCGGGCCGGGGCCTTGAGCCTTACCGAAGCGCTGGAACGTGAGCGTCAGCGCATCGGCATGGATCTCCACGATCAGACGCTGGCCGATCTCACCCGCCTGTCGCGGCGCATTGACCGGTTGATGCAGGAAGGGGAGGTCAAGGGCGAGGCGCTGGAGCCGGTTGGACGCGGCCTGCAGCACTGCATGCAGGGTCTTCGCGAAATCATCGAGGAGGCCAAGCCCTCGGTTTTGCAGCTCTTTGGTTTCGCCCATGCCATCGAGAACCATCTTGACCGCGCCGTACGCGACCACGGCTCCCGACTTGCCTGGAGCCTCAGCGACGATACCGACGGTCTGATCGACACAATCGACCAGTCGGTCCGCATCGCCCTGTTCCGTATCACGCAGGAAGCCGTCAACAATGCCGTGCGCCATGCTCAGGCAAATGTTCTTGAGTTGAAGATGAAGAGCGCGGCAAACGCATTGACCATCGAGGTGGCAGATGACGGGCAGGGCCTCCCGCGGTCGCCCCGACGTGCCGGTGGAGGCATTGAAAACATGGTGACGCGGGCGCGCCTGATTTCGGCCAAGCTGACGCTGGGGGCCGCACGCGACGGGAAGGGGACGGCTATGCGGGTACAGATGCCGCTCTCCCTCGCCCGGGCAGGACTGCTGGAGGGCGTGAAGTGAAGGTTCTCATCGTCGAAGACGATCCGCTGCATCGGTCCTATCTGCTGGAGGCGGTCTGTGCTGCTCTTCCCGAATGCGACAAGGTCATCGAAGCCGGAAACGGGGTGGAAGGCGAGCGCCTGGCGCGCGACCACAAGTCCGCCCATGTCGTCATGGACCTGCAGATGAACGCCCGCAACGGCATCGAGGCTGCGCGCACCATCTGGAAGGAGCGACCGGATACCCGCATCCTCTTCTGGTCGAATTATTCGGACGAGGCCTATGTGCGCGGCGTCTCCCGCATTGTCCCGGACGGTGCGGCCTATGGTTACGTGCTGAAATCAGCCTCCGACGAGCGCCTGAGGCTCGCGCTGCGCAGCATCTTCGTTGAGGCGCAATGCGTCATCGACCGCGAGGTGCGCGGCATGCAGCAGAAGAGCCTTGGTCAGGTCAGGGGCTTCAGCGACAGCGAATACGAGATCCTCGTCGATATCGCGCTCGGCCTGACGGATCGCACTATTTCGCGGCGCCGTGGCCTGTCGATCCGCAGTGTCCAGAACCGCCTGCAGCAGCTTTACGAGAAACTCGACGTCTACCAGATGTCGGTCGAGGACAGTGATGAGGGGCGGTTCAATCTGCGCGCCCGGGCGGTGACGGTCGCGCTTCTGCGCAAGCTGTTGAACTACAGCGCCCTGGAGCGCGCCGAAGCCGAGCTTGCGGAATGGCTGCGGTCTCACTGAGCGACCCAGAGGATCCAGATGGCTGTTGACGATCCCCCGCGAAGTTGAAAAACCGGACCCATGGACGAACAGTCGAACGCCACGGAAGATCAGCCCACGCCACGCATGTTGGCCTGGGCAAAGAACTCGGCTGCCTACCGGCTCGCCAAGCGCATGATGACGGAACGCGAACTTGCGGACGCAATCAGGCGGAAGGCGCGCAGCAAGTTCGAGGATATCAGTGAAGGCCAGCTGAACGCGCTGGCGGAGACGGCCCTTTCCTTCGGGCGCAACATGAAGGCGCTGGACGACCAGAACTATGCCGAGATCCGTGCGAATTCGGCGGCGCGCAGCGGCCGTTCCAAGCGCGCGATTGCCCGAAAACTGGCCGAGAAGGGGGTTGATCGTAGTATCGTCGAGGCCGTGCTTGTTGACGCGGACGATCTGCGCTCAGCTGTCGTCTATGCCCGCAAAAAGGCTTTTGGCCCCTTCCGCCGGCCGGGTATCGCAGCCGACGACGCCCGCTGGAGTAAAGAGATCGCCTCCTTCGCCCGCCAGGGCTTTGCCTTCGATCTGGCAAAGCGCGTGCTTGCCATGGATGGGGAGGAAGCCGAGGAAATCCTGGTTCGCCCGGCGTGAGCCGGAAGGCCTGCTCTCAGTCCCGGGCTCGCTGGAGCATGCCGAACAGGTCGCGCGGATCATCGGGATCGGCAATAAGGTCCACGGGCTGGTAGAAGGCCGTGTTGCGGACACGTTCGCGCACATAGCGGAGGGCCGAGAAATCCTCGATCGCGAAGCCGACGCTATCGAACAGGGTGATCTGCTTCTCGTTCCGCCGACCCTCGGCCTCGCCGGTCACGACCTGCCAGAGTTCGGTAACGGGATAGTCGGGATCCATCTGCTGGATCTCGCCTTCGATCCGCGTCTGCGGCGGGTATTCCACGAATGTGTCGGCGCGGGAAAGAATGTCGCGGTGCAGCTCGGTCTTGCCGGGGCAGTCTCCGCCGATCGCGTTGATGTGCACACCGGCCCCCACCATGTTGTCGGTGAGGATTGTCGCATACTGCTTGTCGGCCGTGCAGGTGGTGATGATCTGCGCACCCTCGATCGCGGCCTGTGACGTCGTGCAGGCCGTGACCTGAAGGCCAGAGCCCTCAAGGTTGCGGATGGTCTTGTCTGTTGCCTTCGGATCGATGTCGAACAGCCTCAGATGGGTAATCCCGAGCACGGCCTTCATCGCCAGCGCCTGAAACTCCGCCTGGGCGCCATTGCCGATCATCGCCATGGTGGTGGCACCCTTGGGTGCCAGATGGCGCGCGGCCATGGCAGACGTTGCTGCCGTTCTGAGCGCGGTCAGCAGGGTCATCTCCGTCAATAGGACAGGATAGCCGGTCGAGACGTCGGCGAGCAGACCGAAGGCGGTGACCGTCTGCAGACCCTCCGCCATGTTCTTCGGGTGGCCGTTCACATATTTGAACGAATAGATCTCGCCGTCAGAGGTCGGCATCAGCTCGATCACGCCTTCCCGCGAATGCGAGGCGACTCGCGGTGTCTTGTCGAAAAGCGCCCAGCGGCGGAAATCCGCTTCGATAACGTCGGTGAGTTCGTTCAGTACCCGCTCGATCCCGATATGGTGCACGAGCCGCATCATGTTCTCGACGCTGACAAAGGGGACGAGGGCTTTTTCCGAAGGGGCTGGCGCTGTCATGATCCACCGATTGAAGAGGAAGCTGAGGCCAGTCTAGCGATGCTCTCAGCAACTCGAAACGGCGATAATCTAACAGTATGCGCAATCTGGCGAGCAAAATGACATCACTGATGGCGCATAGTGTCAGCTATCGCGAAAAAAAGCAGGGGCCGAAGCCCCTGCAAGACGTCTTCTTCGGGAGGACGGAAAGTCACTTGAACTGCGCGGGAAGCCACAGGGAGAGTTCCGGGATGAATGTCACCATCAACAGAACCGCGACGCAGGCTCCGAAGAAGGGCCAGACGGTCTCCATCGCTTCCCGGATCGAGATCTTGCCGACGGCACAGCCGACAAACAGCACCGTGCCCACGGGCGGCGTGATCAGCCCGATGCCAGCGTTCAGGATCATGATGACACCGAAATGGACCGGATCGATGCCGAAGGCCTGAACGATCGGCAGGAAGACCGGCGTGGTGATGATGACAAGGGGGGCCATGTCCATGAAAGTGCCGAGCACCAGCAGCGCGATCGTGATCAGGAAGAGTACGACCATCGGATTGTCCGAGATCGACTTGACCAGCTGGATGAGCGTGAGCTGGACCTGCAGGAACGACATCAGCCAGGCAAAGGCGGCAGCCATGCCGATGACGAGAAGAACAAGCGAGGTCGTTTTCACGGCTCCCAGTATGGCCTCCACGAAGCCGCTCCAGTTGAGCTCCCGATAAACGAAGATCGCGACGAGGAAGGCATAGAGGACGGCGATGCAGGAACTTTCAGTGGCGGTGAACACCCCTGAGCGGACGCCGCCGAAGATGATTGCGATCAGCAGCAACCCCGGCAAGGCGGCGAAGAAGAAGACCAGCAGCTTGCCGAAGCCCGGGAAGGGCTCTGCGGGATAGCCGCGTTTGCGTGCCACGACATAGGCCGTGATCATCAGGGCGATGGTCAGCAGGATGCCCGGAATGATGCCGGCCGTGAACAGGTCTGCGACCGACACCGTGCCACCCGCGGAGATCGAATAGAGGATCATGTTGTGCGACGGCGGGATCAAAAGGGCGATCAAGGCCGAACTGATCGTCACGTTGACGGCATAGCCGCGATCATAGCCGCGCGCGGCCATCTGCGGCACCATCAGGCCACCGATGGCTGAAGCATCGGCCACGGCTGATCCCGAAATGCCGCCGAAGAGCATCGAGGATACGATGTTGACCTGTCCGAGGCCGCCGCGCAAATGGCCAACGAAGCCGGAGGCGAAGCGCACAAGCCGGAAGGCGATCCCGCCGCGGACCATAAGGTCGCCCGCGAAGATGAAGAACGGGATTGCCATCATCGCGAAGATGTTCATGCCGGAATTCAGCTGCTGGAAGATCACGATGGGTGGGATGCCGAGATAGAGCACCGTCGCCAGCGACGCGACGCCGAGGCAGAAAGCAATGGGCATGCCGAGCGCCATCAGGATGGCGAATGTGCCAAAGAGGATAGAATAGGCCATTCAGAGCACCTCGGCGTTTGCCGCATCGTCCGACATGGCGGCGACCGGGGCAATAAACGTGTCGATCAAACGTTCGAGCGCGAAGATTGAAATCAGCGCGCCACCTGCGATCAGGGGGATGAAGTCGATCCCGCCCGGCCATCCGAGGACCGGGATCCGCGCCGTCCAGGTCCCCGCGGCCAACTGCGTGCCATAGTAGGACATTGCACCGCCGAAGATGCAGATCAGCCCGAGGCTGACCAGATCCATCAGGCGCTGCACGCGAAGCGACATGTTGTAGCGCACGATATCCAGCCCCAGATGCACGCTTTCACGCACACCGACGGCAGCACCCAGCAGGATGAACCAGGACATCAGTTGCAGCGAAAGCGGTTCAGACCAGCTCGGCGTATCGTTGAGGACGTAGCGGCCGAAAACCTGCCAGCCGATAATCAGGGTCATCAGCACCAGGCCCGTCCCGGCAAGATAGAGGCAGGCGAGGCTCAGCCACCGGAGCCCGGGTCGAATGGCCTGCATGAAACGCGACATGGATTCCTCCGAAATCCGCAAAAACGAAAACCGGCCGCATCTGGGATGCGGCCGGTATGGCATGTCACTTGACGGCGCGGACGCGCTCGACGAGGTCCTTCATCTTGGGATCCGTGATGAACTTGTCATAGACGGGCTGCATTGCGGCCGCGAACTCATCCTTGTTAGGCGTGATGATGTTGGCACCGGATGCGCGGATTTTTTCTTCCGATGCCTTCTCGCGGGCCTGCCACAGTTCACGCATCTTGCCGACCGATTCCTTGGCAGCTTCCCGGATGACCTTCTGGTCTTCCGGAGTGAGCTTGTCCCAGGTGACCTTCGAAATGGCCAGAATTTCCGGCGTCAGCGAATGGTCGGTGAGCGTATAGTTCTTGGCAACTTCGAAGTGGCGCGAGGATTCATACGACGGCCAGTTGTTCTCGGCCGCGTCAACCACGCCGGTTTCGAGCGACGAATAGACCTCGCCGAACGGCATCGGCGTCGGATTGGCGCCGAAGGCTTCCATCATCGCGATCCAGAGATCGGACTGCTGGACGCGAACCTTCATGCCTTTGAGGTCGGCCAGGCTCTGGATCGGCTTTTTCGTCGAATAGAAGGATCGCGCGCCGGAATCGTAGAAGGCAAGCCCGATCAGACCATGCGGCTCAAAGGCAGCCAGCACTTCGTCGCCGATCTCGCCGTCCACCACTTTGTGCATGTGGTCGGTGTCACGGAACAGGAAGGGCAGGCCGAAGACAACCGTTTCCGGTACCAGATTGTTGAACGGCGCGCTGTTGACGCGGTTCATGTCGATCACGCCGAAGCGGGTCTGCTCGATCGTGTCCTTTTCCGAACCCAGGGCTGCATTGTTCATCACCTGGATGACGATGCGGCCGTTCGTGCGCTCTTTCACCAGGTCGCCCATGAACTTCACGGCATCGACCGTCGGGTAGCCGTCGGGATGGATGTCGGCGGAGCGCAGGGTGATTTCCTGGGCGAAGGCGGCGCCAGCGCCGAGGGTAAGCCCCATGGCGAGGCTGAGCATTGCGGCAGTTTTCATTGGTCTTCCTCCTCTTTGATTAAGCCGCCGAAACCTCCCGTTTCGACGGAATGCAATTCGGCTACCTGTCTCCTGCAGGTGGAATGCCGAAAAGTTCTTCAGGGTTGTCGACGAGCGCGCGCTTGCGGGCGGCATCATCGGGCAGCCATCCGAGCACGGTGTCGGTGAGCGCGACGTCATCAGGATAGTCTGCCTGGGCGCGCGCCATATTGTGGGGCCAGTTGGACCCCCAGACGATGCGCTCCGGCGCATACGCCGCGATAGCGCGGGCCACAGCCGCGACATCAGCAAATTCGGGGGCGCCGGATTTTGACGATTCATAGACGCCGGCAAACTTGAACCAGCAGCGCCCGCCGTCGATCAACCGCTTGGTCGCCTGAACCTGTGGGCTTTCGGGCGTCACGCCACAGAAGAACTTGCCGTGATGGTCGAGCACCCAGCGGGATTTCAGTTTCGCAAGTCGTTCCTCATGGTCGAGTATGTCACTGCCGTCGAACTGGACGGCGATCATCCAGTCGCGGCTGGCGGCGATCGCATCCACCTCTTCGAGCTTGGTCAGATCGGTGGCGCCGCCCGGCAGGTTCATAATGCGCGCGCCCCGGACGCGCGCCGCCGATAGCCGGTCGAGTTCGGCTTCGCTGGTACCGGCATCGAGGCTTGCGACGCCCCAGGCGATGTCGCCGAACCGTTCGAGGCTGGCGATGAGATTGGCGTTGTCCCGTTGGTGCGCCATGCCCTGGGTGACGATCACGCGATCGATCCCGATCCAGTCCATGAACTGTCGATACTGCTCAGGGGTCGGCAGATCGCCGACCGGCAGGTTCGGGCCGCCTGGCACGGCTGGGTAGCCTGGCATGTAGGCATGCATCTGGGTGTCGATCGCGCCCTTGGGAAGCGTGATTGCGGGTTTGCGACCGGAGAGGGGGCGGATTAGGCTCATCATTCGTCCCTCATCTTGAACTCGGCAAGCGCATCCCGGTTGATCTCGATGCCGAGGCCGGGTGCGTTTGGAATGGTAACCACCCCGTTCACGTGTTCGATCGGCTCCTTGACGACGGCCTGACGGAACGGATTGTCGGTGCGATCGAATTCCAGGATCGGCTCGATCGGGTTGACCCGAACGGGGTCTGGCACCATGGCCGCGAGGAATTGCAGGGCGGCTGCGATGTGCACGGCCGTGCCCCAGACATGCGGGACGACACGCACGCCATGAAGGGCGGCGAGATCAGCCACGCGTTTGGCCTCGGTGAAGCCGCCGACACCGGCAAGATCCGGCTGAATGATATCGATTGCGCGGGTCTCGATCGGCTCACGCATGCCCCAGCGGCTCTGCCAGGTTTCGCCACCGGCCACCGGGATCGGTTGTTTGGCACGCACTTCGCGGTAGGCGGCGAGCTGTTCCGGCACGACGGGCTCCTCGAACCAGTCGAGACCATAGTCTGCCGCACGGCGACCGAATTCGATGGCTTCAAGAACGCCATAACCATGATTGGCATCCGCCATTAGACGCATGTCCGATCCCGCGGCGTCCCGGGCGGCGCGGATGACGCGCAGATCTTCCTCGATGCCGAAGCCGACCTTGATCTTCGAAGCGTGGAAACCCTGCGAACGATAGAGCGCGATGTCACGTGCATTGTCTTCGACCCGGTCGACGCCGTCGCGCTTGAAGCTTCCGGTCGCATAGGCCTTGACGCTTTCGCGAAACCGGCCACCGAGCAACATTGAAACGGAGGTCCCGAAATGCTTGCCCTTGATGTCCCAGAGCGCAATGTCGATGCCGGAAAGGGCGGTCAGTGTCAGGCCACGCTGCCCCTGATCACGCAGTGCATTGTAGAGAACGGCCCAGATCTTCTCGGTCTCCAGCGGGTTCATGCCGATCAGCCAGTTGCGATAGGCCGCGACCACCGCCGCATTCGGTCGCGCCGGACCAAGGCATTCGCCCCAGCCTGTGAGCCCGTTGTCGCAGACGATCTCGACGAGCACATGAGCACGCCGATCGAAGCGCATGGACGCGCTCTGGAACGGGACCGAGAGCCTGTGCTCGAGAATATGGGTGCGAACCTCGACGATTTTCATCTGGTGCGTCCTCGCTCAGCGCTTCCAGGGGGCGATAAGCTGGGCCATCATGTCTTCTTCTTCCGCCGTCAGGTCGTCGAGGGGCGGGCGTACCTTGCCAGCAGCAAAACCCTGCAGGCGAACCCCGGCCTTCACCGCCGAAACCGCATAACCCTTGCGGCGGCTGCGGATCGCCATGAAGGGATAGAAGAAGTCTCTGAGAATTGTCTCGCAGCGTTCACGTTCGCCAGCGCGCAGCGCCTTGTAGAATTCCACGGCGAGACCGGGCACGAAGTTGAAGACGGCAGATGAATAGGTGGTGAAGCCGGCACCCAGATAGGCTTCCGCAAAGAGTTCCGCGGTCGGCATGCCGCCGAGATAGGTGAGCCTGTCGCCCATGGTCGCCGTAATCTGGCGTACGAGGCCGATATCGCCTGTGCCATCCTTGAAACCGACCAGGTTGGGGCACTCGTCGCACAGCCGCTGCAGCGTTTCCACGCCCAAAATCGAATTGTCGCGATTGTAGACCATGACGCCGATGCCGACGGACTGACAGATCCGTTTGACGTGTTGGTACATGCCCTCCTGCGGCGCATCGATCAGGTAATGCGGCAGGAGCAGGATGCCATCCGCGCCGACCTTCTCGACGGAGCGGGCAATCTCGATCGCGATTTCGGTGCCATAGCCGCAGCCCGACACGATCGCCGTCTTGCCGGCTGCTTCCTTGGCGGCGGCAACAATGCGGGGAACTTCCGATGGCGTCAGCGAAAAGAACTCTCCCGTGCCGCCAGCCGCAAACAGGACCGGCGCATCGAAACCAGACAGCCATTCCACATGCTGCGCATAGCTGTCGGACTTGAAATTCCCGTCATCATCGAAATGCGTGACAGGGAAGGAGAGCAGGCCGGCGCCGAGCGCGACCTTTATTTCTTGCGGCGTCATGGTCGAATGTCCTCTCTTGGCCTCCTCAGGCCAAGTTGTCGTACATATTCCACGCGCTCATGTCAAATGTTATCGTACAGGTTGGCGTTGTTCTCGCAGCAGAGCCCGGTAGCGGCCCTGACTGCCGCGCAGATGCCGGCGCATGGCATCGCGTGCAGCCTCCTCGTCGCCAGACGAAATGGCCTCAACAATATCGGCATGTTCGGCATCGATCAGACGCAGATAGCCGGATTGGTCGTCCTCGCTGTCCTCGTCTCGCAAGGCGGCGCGCGGGATGGCACTCTTGCCGATCAGGGCCAGAAACTCCCGGAAGCGAGGGTTGTTGGTCGCTTCTGCGATGGCGATATGCAGGGCGAAGTCGGCCTCCGTCGTCGATTGCCCCGCCTCGAGACAGGCACGAACGGCGTAGTGCTTCTCCAGGATGACCTCTTCCTGCGCCGGAGAACGGCGAAGCGCTGCAAGGCCTGCCGCCTCTACCTCCACAGCCGTGCGCAGCTCCAGAAGCTCTATCATTGAGGAAACGCGGGCCGGATCCACATTCCCGACCAGAAGCGGGGCAGGTGGGGGCTCGGTCTGGGCGAGGACGAAGACGCCAGCCCCCTGACGCGCCTCGACCAGTCGGTCGGCGCGGAGCGAAGCGATTGCTTCGCGCACGACGGTGCGGGATACGCCATGCGCCTCGGACAGTTGGGCCTCACTCGGCAGCTTGCTGCCTGGTGGGAATTGCCCTCCGACGATGGCCTTCCGCAGATTGTCCCCCAGTCGCTGCACCAGCGTTCCAGCGCCTGCCTCGTTTCTCGCCTGCATTGCCATTCCGTGCCCCCCGCCGATTCCATGCCGACTGCAAACCCTCTCGCGAGGGTCAGCATTCCTACTCTGTCTACGAAAGGTTTACGATATTGACCGGGTCAGGGCAACCTGTATGATAAGTTGATAAGTCATACCAGGGAGGAAGACGCGGTGAAGAGACTATTGCTGACGGGTGCTGCCGGCGGACTGGGTAGCGCGATGCGAGGGCGGTTGAAGGGGCTCGCGGAAATCGTCAGGATTTCGGACATCGTCGAACTGGGAAATCTGGCTGCTCATGAAGAGGCCATGCTCTGCGACCTGGGCGATCGGGCATCCGTGGACAGGCTGGTGAAGGACTGCGACGCCATTATTCATCTTGGTGGCATCTCGGTGGAGGACAAGTTCTCCAAGATCATGAATGCCAATCTGCTGGGCCTCTACAATCTCTATGAGGCGGCCCGCGAAAACGGCATGCCGCGAATTCTCTTTGCCAGCTCCAACCACACGATCGGTTATTACCGCCAAGACGAATACCTCGACCAGGACGTGCCGTTGAAGCCCGATGGTCTCTACGGTGTGTCGAAATGCTTCGGCGAGGCGCTGGCCCGCATGTATTTCGAGAAGTTCGGTCAGGAGACCGCCCTGGTCAGGATCGGGAGCTGCATGGAGAAGCCGAAAAACCACCGCATGCTCGCCACCTGGATGAGCCACGACGACTTTCTCGCGATGATCGAGTGCATCTTCCGCGTTCCCCGCCTCGGCTGCCCGGTCATCTGGGGATGTTCGAACAATGACACCCGCTGGTGGGACAATTCCCACGTCTCCTATCTCGGATGGCACCCGAAGGACAATGCCGAGCGTTTCCGTGCAGAGATCGATGCGGCGGTCCCAAGGCCGAAGCCGGATGAAGTGGTGGCGATCTACCAGGGCGGCCCCTTTGTAAGCGATCCGATCTTCGCAGAAGACTAAAACCTGAAGTCTGGTTTTGAGTGCGCCGGGTTCTCAGTAGAGCCCGGCTTTTTGCTGTCTGTCAGGGGAGCACATCGGTCGGACGAGCGATATTTCACTCGAAGTCAGATCCGGCAGCGACATCGCCGGCAACACATGAGTAATCACTAAAATTTTAGTAAAATGCAGAAATAAAAGCGTTTTTCGGCCCGAAATTAACTTCTTTTTCAATAATGGTCGCTCGAAGCATAACCAGTTATGTCATTAGAGTTAAGAAAGCGTTGCACTCACCCCCCGGTCTGGATTTAACTGCGGTCAACAAGTTAAGGGGTGAGTAACCATGTCTATTGAAGATCCGCGTCTGTCCAGCATCGACAATACTTCCGCAGTTGACGAATTTGACTCTGCGGTCGAGCAGCATCTGGGTTTCGTTCGTGAGACCGTAGACGGCATTGAGGTTGCCCAGGCCGAAACGCCTGACACTGGACGCACCGATCGCCTTCCCGCCCAGGCTCCGGTCGAAACGGCCGCTGCCGTCATTCCGGGCGAGATTTCGCCCGATGCCGAAAACGTCGTAACGCTGCCGGCCGGCATCGAACTCGACAATCTCGAATTCGCGGTCGAAGGCGACAATCTGGTTCTGGTCCTCGCGGACGGCACGGAGATCGTCGTTCTCGGCGGCGCTGCCAACATCCCGACATTCGTGATCGGCGATGTCGAATTGCCACAGGTCGCGCTCTTCGCGGCCCTCGAGGGCTCCAACATCAACGTTGCGGCTGGTCCTGATGGCACCTTCAGCGCACAGGGCAGCCCGTCCAGTAGCCGGAATTTCACCGACAATCCGATCGACGCCGGCCCGGAAGATCTGGCGCTGGCCGATCTGCTCGGCGACACCGATTTCGGCGATGACGTGCTGGGCAACGCAATCTTCGGCGGCTCTGGTACGCCGTCTATCCCGCTCGAAATCGCATTGACCGAGCCCTTTATCTACGACGAAGCGGTCATTGCTGACGACGACACCGGCAACCAGATCATCACCGGCATTCTTCCGTTCAATCCAGGTCCGGATTTCGGCACCATCTCGCGCGTCAACTTTGCCGGCGCAATCAATGTCGACGAGGAAGGCCTTGGCCCGCAGATCCTCACAGGCTTCACCTCCGGTGGTCGTCCGATCACGGTCACGAGCTTCGCTGCTCCGGCCGATGGAGCCGATCTCGACTTCGTTGCACTCGAAGGCCGCGATTCTGAAGGCACCCTCGTCTTTACGCTCACGATCACCAATCGCGAGACAGGGGCGTTCGAATTTGAGCTCATCGGCAAGCTGGACCATCCGGATGCCGGCGCCGATGGAACCCAGGATGATCTCGACGACCTGCTGCGCCTCAGCTTCACCTACACGGTGACCGACCTCGACGGCGACATCGTTACGGGCTCCTTCAGCATCGACGTCATGGATGATGCGCCGACCTTCGGTGAAGCCGATGCGGGTGCCGTGGATGAGGATTATCTCTACAACGGCAACATTGACGGCGAAGGCGATAGCGATGGCCTCCCGCCGAAGGAAGACGTGGCCCGGCTGTTCGAAGTGTCCGAGCCGTCTTCCGGTGGCGCCTATGCGGCTGGTTCGCTGGGCATCAACTGGGGTGCAGACAATGGCAATACAGGCGGCAATGCCGGCCTGACCGGTGCGACCGGCGATCGCGGTGTGGCCTTCACGCAATCGACGCTTGATGCGCTGATTTTGAAGGGTCTGAAGTCGGATGGTGTGACCCTCCAGTATGCCATCTCTGCGGATGGCACGACCATCGTCGCCTACAAGCCGTACATCGGCGAGCCGCAATACGCGAAGGTCGCGGCTTTCGAGGGGGAGGGTTCGGAAACGGAACTCGCCGGCAATATGCCGGAATACTCCGGCGAACCCGTCTTCATCGTCTCGGTCTCCGACATTGCCACGAATGGCACATACGAGTTCAATCTGGTCGGCAACATCGATCATCCGGATACGTCCACCGAGGATGATATCGCGATTGATTTTGCCTTCACCGTGCAGGACAGCGATGGCGATACCGCCTCCTCCAGCTTCACGGTCACCGTCAACGACGACAGCCCGATCGCTGAGGTGTCCGCAGTTGCTCTGACGGTTGCGGAGAATGACATCAAGAACCGTCTTTCGATTGGTTCGGATCCGTTCAACCAGGAAAACGGCGAGGACAGCCGGAGCCTTCCGGCGCTCCTGGGCGTTGGCTTTGCCTCGACCGTCTCAGGCGAGTTGGCCTCAAGCGTCTCGTTCGGTGCGGATGGCGCAGCGGCAGGCGGCGGTTTCAGCTTCACGTCGGATGCAATCTCGAAACTCAACGATATGGGCCTTCTTTCGAAGGGCTCTTCAGTTGTCTTCACCACCATCAACGGCGCGATCGTCGGTTATGTGAACAATGCATTCGGCGGCTTCCAGCCCCTCATTGATCGGCCGGTAATGTCGATTCAGCTCGACAAGCAGACGGGTGAATTCGTCTTCCGCCTTTACGACCAGCTCGACCACGTCAAGGATAGTGACGTCGCCGAGAACACGGTTCTTGCGACCAAGGCCGGCGGGACACTCGAAAATCTCGACTTCGGCAAGATCATCCAGGCGACTGACGGCGACGGCGACCGCATTCCGCTGGACGGCAAGCTCGTCATCACGATCAAGGACGATATCCCGGAACTGAGCGGCAAGACGGAAGCCCGCACTGTTGACGAAGACGACATCCGCACCAGCCAGTCTCTGGGCACGAGCCCTGCCGATGGCCAGGGCGATGGGTCCTGGACCGGTGGTCCGGGCCAGAACGGCAATGGCGGTGCCTTCATCGATGGTTCGCTGGCTTACCTCGTGAAGGGTGGGGCAGATGACACGGTGAAGTTCTCGTTTATCGACGAAGATGCAGCCCGTGACGCCCTGGAGGCTCTCGGCCTCAAGTCCAAGGGGCAGGAACTCAGCTACGATATCCGCGACGGTGTCCTCTACGCCTTCGACAATGCCGGCCCGTATCAGGGTGTCAGCTATGACAATGGCGACCGCCTCGTCTTCAAGCTCACGCTGGGCGAAAATGGTTCCTACACATTCGAGCTTGTCGACCAGCTCGACCACGATAAAGGCAAGGGGCAAAACACCGACCTGCAGGACGGTCTGCCCGGCGCCGATGTCGAGGCGATCGACTTCGGCTCGATCATCAAGGTCACCGACTTCGACGGCGACAGCGTGGTGCTGAAGGGCGCCTTCTCGGTCACCATCAGGGACGATGTTCCGGAATTGAGCGGTGCCAAGATCTCCCGCACTGTTGACGAAGACGACATCCGCACCAGCCAGTCTCTGGGCACGAGCCCTGCCGATGGCGAGAGTGATGGGTCCTGGACCGGTGGTCCGGGCCAGAACGGCTATGGCGGTGCCTTCATCGATGGTTCGCTCGCCGGCCTCGTCAAGGGCGGCGCTGACGATACGGTGAAGTTCTCGTTTGTCGACGAAGACGCAGCCCGTGACGCTCTGGAGGCGCTCGGCCTGAAGTCCAAGGGGCAGGAACTCAGCTACGATATCCGCGACGGTGTCCTCTACGCCTTCGACAATGCCGGCCCGCATCAGGGTGTCAGCTATGACAATGGCGACCGCCTCGTCTTCAAGCTCACGCTGGGCGAAAATGGTTCCTACACTTTCGAGCTTGTCGACCAGCTCGACCACGATACAGGCAAGGGGCAAAACACCGACCTGCAGGACGGTTTGCCCCGCGGTGATGTCGAGGCGATCGACTTCGGCTCGATCATCAAGGTCACCGACTTCGACGGCGACAGCGTGGTGCTGAAGGGCGCCTTCTCGGTCACCATCAGGGACGATGTTCCGGAGGCTGTTGCTCGCAACACCGGTGCAACGCTGGTGGTCGATGAGACCTCCGGCCAGCAGAACGACGATCTCGGCTACTCGCTCTCGCTGTTCAACACTGTCGCCAACAAGGGCACCGACCCGAACATGGCGGCGCAATATGCCCGGCAGACGAACTTCGTCGCTGCTGACATCGACGGCGGTGCAGATGACGACGTCAAGGTCGACTGGTCTCTGAAGTTGAACGGCTCCAACGGACTCGCCTCCGGTCTCATGACCACCGAAGGTCGCTCCATCATGCTGTTCCTCGAAGGCGATCTGATCGTGGGGCGCTACGATAGCCCGTCGGACGGCAACACATCGGTCAACTCCTCCGACCCGGCCGCCTTCGCGCTGCACCTTTCGGACAACGGCACGCTTTCCCTGGTCCAGTATGTCTCGATCAGGCATGACGATCCGGCAGACCACGACGAACACAACGACGCCGCCGATGGCAACCTGTCCACAGTCCTTCAGACTCTGGCCGGCAAGATCAACGCCGTCCTGACCGTCACCGACTTTGATGGCGACAAGGCCGTGAGCGAGATTGCCGTCGGTGATCGGATCCAGTTCGAAGACGATGGTCCGGTGGTATCCGGTGCAGCGGTTACCAAGACCGCCGACGAAGATGACCTCTACAATGCACAGTCCCAGGGCACGAGCCCGGATGGTGACAGCGAACTGGCTCTGCTCGGCCTCGGCTTTGCGGCAACGGTCCGCGGTTCCATCGGCTCTGTCGTGAACTTCGGTGCCGATGGCGCAGCTGCCGGTGGTGGCTACTTGCTGGCGGCCAATGCGGCAGCGACCATGATGACGCTTGGCCTGGAATCGAAGGGCGGAGACCTGTCCTACCAGGTCTTCGGCAATGCGATCCTGGCCTATGTCAATGGTGGCAACAGCGCTGCCTTCGACAGCATCTTCGACCGTCCGGTCTTCTCGCTCGAACTCGATCCGCAGACCGGCGACTTCGTCTACCGCCAGTATGACCAGCTCGACCATGTCGCCGGCGGTGCCGAAAACACGGCCCTGCACGGCGCCTCTGGTTCGCTCGCGGGCATCGACTTCGGTGCGATCATCGACGCTAAGGATGGTGATGGCGATACCGTCAACCTGACGGGCAAGCTGACGATCAATGTCGTCGATGACGTCCCGGAAGTGGCGATCTGGACGGACCGCACAGTCACGATCGACGAGACGGACTACAGGCAGAACGACGACACGACGAGCCAGACTGTTGCGGCTCAGTTCGCGGGTGTCCTGCGTGTCGGCTCCGATATCGACATGCTGCAGTCTCCGATTTTTGCCAAGGATGACGTTGTCGACCTCTCCTACGTCACGGGTGCGGACGAAAATGTCACGAAGTCGCTGACCCTGCAGATCGACAATGCCGCTTCTGGCGTGCAGACGACATCTGGCCAGGACATCGTGCTGTTCCTGGAAGGCGGCCTGGTTGTCGGCCGCGTCGGCGGCGCACAGGGCGTGGCAGCCTTCGCGATCGCCATCGACTCCGATGGTGGTGTCTCGGTTGCCCAGTACATGTCGCTGAAGCACCCGAACACCGGGAATGCTGACGAAGGCATCGACCTTACCGGCAAGATCTCTGCGGTCTTCTCCGTCAAGGACTTCGACGGTGACACCGTCACCAAGTCCGTCTCCATCGGCAACAAGATCGTGTTTGAGGACGACGGTCCGACTGTTGGCAGCAACGCTCTCATCCAGCTCGATGACGATGCCTTGGCCGGTGGCAATCCGGGCGGTCCGTCTGACGATGTCGAGACGGCTGTACTGAGCGGAACCCTGTCGCATGAAGGCGGTGCTGATGGCGTCGCCTCCATCCTGTGGGCACCGAACGGCATCAATGTTCCCTATGGTTTCTGGTTCGAATTGTCTGCTGATAGCAAGACGATGACCATCACGCAGAACCAGGGCGGCAGTTACGTGCCTGTGTTCAAGGCCGTGATCACGGACACGCTGACGGGCGCCTATGAAGTGACGCAGCTTGCCCCTGTGATGCATTCTCAGGGCACGATGCCCGGCACGGAAGACAACGTTCAGATCGGCTTCCAATATCGCGTGACCGATGGTGACGGCGATGTGGCCACCGGCACGTTGAACTTCAACGTTGATGACGACACTCCGAAGGCGGGCGCCAACGCGACAATCCAGCTGGATGATGACGCCCTGGCATACGGCAATGCTGGTGGCACCGGCGATGATGTCGAAACCTCGGTCCTGACCGGAATCCTGGCCCATAGCGGCGGTGCAGATGGGACGGCATCCGTGCTGTGGGCGCCGAACGGACTCACCATCCCCTACGGTTTCTGGTTCGAGCTGTCCGCAGACAGCAAGACGATGACGATTACCCAGGATCAGAACGGGACTTACGTACCGGTCTTCAAGGCAGTCATCATCGATGCATCCACTGGGGCCTATCAGCTGACGCAGCTTGCACCGGTCGATCACAAGGTTTCCGGCACTGAGGACAATCTTGAAGTTTCCTTCCAGTATCGGGTGACCGACAAGGATGGGGACGTCGATACAGGCACTCTCACCGTAAACATCGATGACGACACGCCGACTGGTGGCGCCGGCACGACCGCCTGGCTCAACGATGACGCTCTCACAGGTGGCAATCCCGGTGGTACTGGCGACAATGGGCTTGCCAATACGAGCAACGTGCTCAAGCACAGCTTTGGTGCGGATGGTGCCGGCAGCATCGCCTGGACGGGCATCTCCGTGGTTGGCGGCGGCAATGCGGCCGACTTCACCTCCAGTGTCAGCCCAGATGGCAAGACCCTTCAGGTCTTCCAGGCTGGCAACCTGGTCATCACCGGAGCGCTCAATCCTCTGACGGGCCAGTACACGCTGACCCAGAATGCGCCGATCGATCACCTGCCGGGCGGTGACGAAAACGAGGTAAAGTTCCAGTTCAAGTATGATGTCACGGATGGCGACGGCGATGTCGCCCCCGGCTACATCTGGGTCAATGTCGACGACGACACGCCGACTGGTGGCGCCGGCACGACCGCCTGGCTCAACGATGACGCTCTCGCCGGTGGCAATCCCGGTGGTACTGGCGACAATGGGCTTGCCAATACGAGCAACGTTCTCAAGCACAGCTTTGGTGCGGATGGTGCCGGCAGTATCGCCTGGACGGGCATCTCCGTGGTTGGCGGCGGCAATGCGGCCGACTTCACCTCCAGTGTCAGCCCAGATGGCAAGACCCTTCAGGTCTTCCAGGCTGGCAACCTGGTCATCACCGGAGTGCTCAATCCTCTGACGGGCCAGTACACACTAACCCAGAATGCACCGATCGATCACCTGCCGGGCGGTGACGAAAACGAGGTAAAGTTCCAGTTCAAGTATGATGTCACGGATGGTGACGGCGATGTCGCCCCCGGCTACATCTGGGTCAATGTCGACGACGACACGCCGACTGGTGGCGCCGGCACGACAGCCTGGCTCAACGACGACACGCTTTCTGGCGGCAACCCCGGCGGCGCGGGCGACCACGGTCTTGCCAACACGACCAATGTGCTGAAGCACAGCTTCGGTGCTGACGGTCCGGGAGGCATTGCCTGGACGGGGATTTCCGTCACTGGCGGCGGCAATCAGGCTGACTTTGCCTCGACTGTTTCCGCAGATGGCAAGACCATGCAGGTCTATCAGGGTAACACGCTCGTCATCACCGCAGTGCTCAATCCGCTGACTGGCCAGTACACGCTGACCCAGAACGCTCCGATCGATCACGTCAAGGGTGGCGATGAAAACGAGGTGCAGTTCCAGTTCAAGTACGACGTTACGGATGGCGATGGCGATGTCGCTCCTGGCTACATCTGGGTCAATGTCGACGACGACACGCCAATGGCGAAAGGCCTTGCTGAAGTAGGGTCTCTCTCTGAAACCGGTCTGCCGACCGTGAGCTTCGATTTCGGAGACCTCAATGTCAGCGTTGGTGCTGACAAGAAGGGCACTCATGTTGAAATCGGTACCCTGAATGGCCAGCCGATCATCAATTCGAACCTGACATCGGATGGTGTTCCGCTCGAGTATATCGTTCGCACGACCAACGGTGTCGACCAGGAGCTGGTGGCATTTAAAGCTGGCAGCACGGCTGATAATCCAGTCTTCATCGTTGCCGTACTTCATCCCGGCAGCTTCGCAACCACGCTGTTCCAGAATCTGGATCACCTTGGTTCGAACGATGACGTGCTGGCGCTCAATCTGGTGGCACGCGTGTTCGATGGCGATGGTGACTATGTCGACCAGCCGTTCACGATCAATGTCAATGATAGCGAGCCGACTGCGATCGACCTGACATCCGTCATGGACGAAAACCAGAGCATCGAGATCGCGCTTACGGAGGGAACACACTTCTCCTTCGGAGCGGACACGACCGGTACGGCACTTTCCATCGGTGCTGTGACCCTGAGCGACGGGCCATCCGGTGTCACACTCGGCACGCCGTCTGTCACCTTCGACCCGAGCACCAACAAGATCTCGATCGTGCCGGGCGCCGCCTTCGATGCACTTGCCGCAGGTCAGACGGTAGTCCTGCATATCCCGTATACGGTGAAGGACGGCGACAACGACACGATCACCAAGGACATCGCAGTTACCGTTACGGGTACGAATGATGCTCCGGTCATCACGGTGGCATCCGGAGATAGCGCCGCATCCGAATTGCATGAAACCGATGCCGGCTTGGCGGCGACGGGAGCTTTGACAGTTACCGATGTTGACGTGACAGATGTCGTTACGGCAGCAGTTACTTTCCTTGAGGTTTCGGGCCCGGATTACGGGACCAATCTCACACACCAAGAACTGAACAGTTATTTCAAGGTGACCCCAGGCACAGTTCTTGACGGCAGCCAGACAAGCGGCAGCCTGACCTGGAAATTTGACAGCGAGAATCAGGCATTTGATTTCCTTGCCGCGAACACACGGTTGGTTCTCAAATACACGATCACGGTCACCGACAGTTCGGGTGCTACGGACACGCAGATCGTCGAAATCGGGATCAACGGCACGAATGATCTTCCCACTATCTCGGCGTCGGTGCCCGTTCACCTTGTGGAAGAAGGTTACCAGCAGGCCGGCGTTGCGTCCTCTTCGGCAACGCTTACGATCGATGATGTGGATGGGACCGCTTCGTATGATGCAAATGCCTTGTCCACGGGCGGCTGGACCGCTGGCAACGACGGTACTTGGACAAAGACTGGGGCTTATGGTGTCGCGACCCTTAGTGCAGGGACAAACACGATCACCTATGTGCTGAATAACAGCCTTGCTAACAGCCTTGGCGTAAACGACCATCCGCAGGAAACCTTCACTGTCCCAGTTCAAGACAGCAAAGGCGCGGTTGCATCGATAAACGTATCCTTCATCATCGATGGTACGAATGACGCTCCAGTCGTGAGTGGAGCCGTCACAGGAGCGGTGACTGAAGGAGGGGTGTCATCTACCCTGAACGCGCTCGCGAATGCAACGGATCCGGAAGGCTCCCCATTGTCGGTCATCAATATCGCCGCCTTGCCTGCCGGCGTGACCTATGATGTGGCGACCAAGAGTTTCACCCTTGATCCGACGCACTCGGCCTATGCTTCCCTCGCGGCGGGAGCACAGACAACCGTGACCGTATCGTACCAGGTGTCAGATGGCGCAGCGGCTACTCCGGCTGAGGTTTCCTGGGTTGTTACAGGTATCGCCAACAATGCTGCGCCCACTGTCGTCGGTGAGGCGATTTACATAAACTCGTACGATACGAAGATCCCGGATTGGGTGCTCTTGTTGAACGACAGCGATCCTAACGCCGGAGATGTACTTTCTGTTTCCGCTGTTCCGGGTTCGGCGGCACTATTTGACAGTGTCAACGACACTGGCACGACGACCACCTATACTGATAGTTCAACTCTCTTCTTCGGCGCCGATCCAGGTGGCTCGTTCCAGTACACGGTATCCGATGGCAACGGGGGGACATCCTCACCTGCTACGGCGTCGCTGACGCGTGTCTTCGGCTCAACTATTGAGACGGGGAACGGTGATTCCATCGCCGTCGGAGGTGACTGGGATGACACGATCAAGGGCGGCAATGGCAAAGATGTTCTCGTTGGAGGTGCTGGTAACGATACGCTCAACGGTGGAAATGCATCCGACATCCTGTACGGCGGTCTCGGCGCCGACCGACTAACCGGCGGCAATGGACCCGACACCTTCAAGTTTGATGCGGGCGACTCGGGTGCTACCTCACTATCCCTCGGTACGATCTTCAGTGCGGGTTCCGTTTCAGGTTATGATACGGTTGTCGACTTCAAGAACATAGACAAACTGGATCTGCCAGTGACACCGATAGTGGCCGCCAATACTGTCGGTCGGGTGAATGGCGCAGATGCAGTCGGTTCAACAGGTTTCTTGTCAAGTCCGGTCACTGTATCGTATCATTCAATAACCAACGGGGTTATCACCTTCTATAGCGCTTCCAGCGGGGGTTTGATCTCAATAAACTCAAACGCAACACTGGCAGCGGTGGCCAAGTATCTGCAGAGCAATGATCTCGGTGAAGCGGGAACAACGGTAGCGTTCAAGACCGACTTCCTGGAAGGCAATGCGGACGATACCTTCATTTATCAGCAGGTCGGAGACACCCCCGATCCGCAGCGAGATATGTTGATCGGACTTGCGGATGTGACGATCAGCGACCTGAATACATTGGTCGCCAATGGCCAGGTCGACCCCATCATCCTCGACCTCGACAAGAACGGTTTCGCCTTCTCCTCGATCGACAATGGTGTCACCTTCGACATCAACGCCGATGGCAAGGCGGACCAGATTGCCTGGACCAGCGACGATGGCATCCTCGCCTATGATGTCGATGGCAATGGCCTGATCGACAACGGTTCGGAAATCTTCACGCCGAACTTCAATGGCGGCGCCTATGCCAGCGGCGTGGCGGCTCTCGCTTCGCTCGACTTGAATGGTGACGGCAAGATCGACGCAAATGATGCCGCCTTCGAGAAGCTCTCGATATGGGTTGATGCCAACAACAACGGTGTCAGTGACGAAGGCGAGCTTTCCAGCCTCACCGATCATGGTGTCACCAGCATCTCGCTGACGACCGATCAGACCGGCGGCACGGAGGATGACCAGACGATCTTCGCCGCGGGTGAATTCACCTTTGCCGATGGCTCGACCGGCAATTTCGTCGAAGTCGGCTTCGAGACGATCTTCGGCTCGGACATGTCCGACGCCCTGACCGTGATTGGCACCGATGGTGACGACATTCTGCATGGCGGCATGGGGCAGGTGCTCATGACCGGCGGGGCCGGCGCCGATACCTTCGTCTTCGACGAGACCGCGCTCAGCGAACTCGACGTGGCCGACGTCATCACCGATTTCAGCACTGAGGAAGGTGATGTGCTCGACGTCACGGCGCTGCTCGACAGCCTGCTGGGTGAGCAGGCGACGGCTGAAACCGCCGCCTCGCATCTGCGCACAACGGTCGAGGACGGCAATACCACCGTCAGCGTCCAGACCGGCGTCGATACCTGGAAGGATGTGGTCGTGCTTCACAACCATGACACCGCCGTGAAGATCCTGTTCGATGACAAGCACGCGTCGACCATCGTGCACGACTGAAACACATAGTGTTTTCAAGAGGGAAAGGGCGCCGCTTCGGCGCCCTTTCTGTTTTACCTCGATTGCTTGACCACATTTACTTCGCGGATTTGCGGAAAGACTCACTCTGGGACAGTCCAGAGGTGGCGTGAGGGCGATTTAGTCGCGTTTTCCTTGTTGCGTCTGGGAGACAGTGCTCCGGAACTTTAACGTTTCAGCAAGGGGACCCGGGAACCTGCTTTCAGGGTTAATCCGGGCCCATGGCGAATGAAATCGCGCGATTCAGCATTAAATCGTGGAAATTGGGGGATTTCCTACTCCATTTTGAGTATATCATTCCCCCAAATGAGTGCGCGCATGCATTTGTTTCCCACAGATCAAATTTGGGTGCATCTTTTAGACAGGACGATTGGACTTCCCACTGATGGCCGTGCCGGTTATATGTTTGCCCAAGGAAGATTTGGGTAGGGGCACTCAGTTGTTGACCAAAAAGACTTTATTCGCGGCTCTGTACACCTCGGCAGCCTTCGCCATTGCGTCCGTGACGCCTGCGAGCGCCATGTCGTTGCAAGAGGCCATCCAGAAGGCACTCACGACCAATCCGCAGATTTCGCAAGCGGTCCAGAACCGCGAGGCGGTCGAATTCGAATTGCGCCAGGCGCGCGGCCTGTACCTGCCCTCCGTCGATCTTGAGGCGAGCGTGGGAAAGCGCCGGCTGTCCAACGACAGCACGGGAACGCTGACGCGGGACTACGAGACTTTTAACAATTCCGAAGTCGGCTTGACCGTGACGCAGCGCCTGCTTGATGGCGGCGGACGTCGGGCCCAGGTCGATCAGCAGGCCTCGCGCGTCGATGGCGCCTCTTTCCGCGTGCTGGAGCGGTCCGAAACGGTCGCGCTGCAGGTCGTCCAGGATTATCTCGAATACATCCTTCAGGCGAAGATCGTCGGCGTTGCCAAGCAGAATGTCGATTTCCACAATGGCATCCTCGGCGACATCAACCAGGGCATTTCCGGTGGCGCTTTGACCGAAGTGGATTCGCTTCAGGGTCGCGAACGTCTCGATGCCGCCCGCGCCCGTCTGCGCGAAGCGCAGGAAGAGCTGGAACTGACCAAGATCCGCTTCTTGAAGACTGTCGGCGAGCCGATCACCAATGCGAAGGTTCCGGCCTCCGTCGGCAAGTTCCTGCCGCGTTCGCTCGATGATGCGATTGCGACGGCCAAGTCCAACAATCCGCGCATCTATTCGGCCCGCGCCGACATCGATGCGGCGGACGCAGCCGTCCGGGCCGCGCGCTCCAACTACGCACCGACCGTCGATCTCGAAGGTCGTGCCAGCGTCGGCAACGACGTCGGTTCCAGCCAGGGCAATACCAATGACGTTCAGGTTCGCCTCGTGGCGCGCTGGAACCTCTATCGCGGCGGCATCGACCAGGCGCGCGAGCAGGAACAGATCCGCCGAGCCAGCGAGCAGCGCTATGCGTCCGACCAGGTTCATCGCGAGATCGAAGAGTCGATCCGTTCGGCCTGGAATGAACGCAGAAGCCGCGGCGAGCTTTCGCAGATCCTGAGCTCGCAGTCGTCGCAGAATGCACAGCTCGTGTCCTCTTACGGCGAGCAGTTCAAGATCGGCCAGCGGTCGCTGCTCGACGTGCTTGACGCGCAGAATACGCGCTTCAACACCAGCATCGTCGCAGAGACGGCCCGTGTGGCCGCCCTCTTTGCCGAATACAAGATCCTGGCAGCGTCCGGTTCGCTGCTGAAGACGATGAACGTCAAGGCTGTCGGCGAAGCCGACGCTTATGCACGCAATGAGTTCTCCGTGAAGACGACCCCGAATGGGGCCTATGTCGAGCGGGATCCGCGGCAAAAGGCGGGAATTCCGATGGACCTCCTGGCGCCGCTTCAGTAAACGCCCATCCAATAGGATGACATGTTAAATTCGTTGATCGAACCGGCGGGCCCTCGTGCCCGCCTGAGCTTTCGTGCGTCCTTCAAGGCTGTGGCCGCGTTTTATGGCCGGCCCAGCTCCGATACCGTATTGTTCTCTGGTTTGCCGGACGAAATTGTCGAGTCGCTCGAACTCGACGATGTCGAGCATGTCGCCGAGCGCATTGGTCTCCAGGTCATGCAGATCGGCGTGAGAGCCATCCGCGAGAATGATTTCGATTGCCCGGCCATCGTCGTCCTCAAGGACGGCGGAACGCTGCCGCTGCTGGAAGTCAGCGATGACGGGATCTATACGCTGGACGTCCGCGAAGGGACGGCAGCCAGTCGCCTGAGCCATCAGGAACTCCTGGCACTTGGACCCGAGGCGGCCTTTGCCTTCACGCTCTATTATCGCAACGACAGCGAAGAGGCGCAGATTGGCGCCGCTGATCGGATCGAAAAACGCCACTGGCTCGTGCGCGCCCTCATCCCCTATTGGCGCACCTATCTGCGCGTTGTCGTGGCGGCTCTGTTCATCAATCTGATAGCGCTCGCCTCGCCGCTTTTCACCATGAATGTCTACGACCGGGTCTTGCCGAACAAGGCGATCCCGACGCTCTGGGTTCTCGCGGCCGGCATCATGGTCGCCTATATCTTCGACTATCTGCTGAAGGAGGCGAGGGCGGCACTCATCGATCATGCCGGGCGCAATGCCGACCTCAGGCTGTCGCAGATGATCTTCGATAAGGTGCTCAACACCACGCTCGCCTCGCGGCCGATGTCGACCGGCGAATATGCCAATCGCGTGATGCAGTATGAATTCGTGCGTGAATTCTTCACCTCGAACACGATTGGTCTGATGATCGACACGGCCTTTGTCTTCATCTTCCTGATCGTCATCTACCTGATCTCCGGCTGGCTCGCGATCATTCCGGCCGTCGCTCTGCTCCTGTCTATCGCCATCGGCTTTCGTGCCCAGGCGCAGATCGGCCATCGCATGGCAGCCGCCTCCAACGAAGCATCGAAACGTCAGTCGCTTCTGGTGGAGACGATCTCCACCATCGAGACATTGAAAAGCCTGCGCGCCGAAGCGACCATGCTGCGTCGCTGGCAGGAATTGATGAAGCATTCGAGCCGCACCAGCGAAGAGATCAAGCATATCTCGACCAACGCGATCAACCTGACGGCGCTGAACCAGCAGATCGTCAGCGTTCTCATCGTGATTGCAGGCACCTACGAATTCTCGGAGGGACGGCTTGCCATGGGGGCGATCATTGCAACGGTCATGCTGGCCAGCCGCGCTGGCGCGCCTTTGGGGCAGATCGCCATGACGCTCGCGCGGTTCCGCCAGGCGACCCTGTCGCTCCGGATCCTGGATCAGGTCATGGAGCAGCCGGAAGACCGGCCCTCGACGGTCGGCTTCGTCAACCGCGAGATCAAGCACGGAGGTTTCAGCTTCCAGGACGTGACCTTCCAATATCCGGGCTCGGACTATCCCGTCATCAGCAAGCTGTCGGTCACCGTGGCCCCGGGTGAGAAGGTTGGCATCATCGGGCGCATCGGATCCGGCAAGACGACGCTGGGTCGCCTGCTGGATGGTCTTTTCATGCCGAATGAAGGCCGCGTGCTGATCGATGGCGTCGACATTCGCCAGTATCACATGTCCGAAGTTCGATCGGCAGTCGCTGTTGCCGGCCAATCCTCCGATCTCTTCTCCGGGACCGTGAAGGAAAACCTGCTGATCGGTCGGGCCGATGCCACGGATGAAGAACTGCTCGAAGTGGCCCGGATGACCGGCGTGGAGGAGTTCGTTTCGCGCCATCCGCGCGGCTTCGACATGCCTGTGGGCGAGCGTGGCTCCAATCTATCCAGCGGTCAGAAGCAGGCGATGACGATTGCCCGCCTGCTGCTGACAAAGCCGAAGATCGTCTTTCTCGATGAACCATCCGGCGCAATGGATCTTGCCAGCGAACGGCATCTCATCAACCGCCTGTCCTCGGCCTTCGACAAGGACACGACACTGCTGATCGCCACCCATCGTTTCACCATGCTCGATCTCGTCGATCGCCTGATCGTCATCGACAAGGGACGGATCGTCGCGGATGGTCCGAAGAAGCAGGTGATCGAAGCCATGCAGAAGAAGGGTGTGAAGCCATGAGCCGCCCGATCGCCGATACACCGCCATTCATGGCCAGGATGATCGTCGCATTGGTGGCGGCGTTCATCGTGATTTTCCTCGCCTGGGCGGCCATCGCCGAAATCGACGAGATCGCCCGCGGCGAAGGCAAGGTCATCCCCGTTTCGAAGACACAGATCATCCAGTCCTCCGAAGCGGGCGTTGTCGAAACCATCGCGGTCCAGGTCGGCCAGGTGGTTCGCAAGGGCGAACTCATTGTTCAGCTCAACAACACGACGACGGAATCGTCCCTGGGCGAATCCGTCGCCAAGGCGCGCGCTTTCGGCGCCAAGATCGCACGTCTGGCTCTCGAAGAGGCGGGCAGTTACGACGCTGCATTCGTCTGTCCGGAAGATGTGCAAACCGTTGCCAGCGCTGTCTGCGAAAACGAAGAGCGGCTCTTTGCTGCGAACAAGGCGAGCTACCTCAACAAGGCGGGTGTGCTGCGCGAGCGTGTGCGCCAGCGCGAGAACGAATTGAGTGAGGCCCAGGCCAATATCGTGCGCCTGGAGCAGAATATCACCCAATCGACCCGCCAGTTTGATCTCATGAGCCCACTCGCAAAGAAGGGCCTTGTGGCGCAGACCGAGCTGATCGCGATCGAGCGGGAACTGACGGACCAGCGTGGTCAGATCACCGTCTATCAGGAAAGTCTCGAGCGCCTGAGGGGCGCCGTCGAAGAGGCGCGCCTCCAGGTCGAAGAGCTCGCCTTGCAGTTGCGTCAGCAGGCACTGACGGAAAAGGCCCAGACCCTCGCCGAACTGTCGGTCATCGACGAAACGATCCGCGGTGCCACCGATCGCGTCAGTCGGACGGATATCCGCTCTCCGGTTGATGGCATCGTCAACACGCTGGAGGTCAATACGATCGGCGCCTATGTCGATCCGGGCACGGTCGTCGCGGGCATCGTCCCGACGGCGGACACGCTTCTCATCGAGGCGAAGATCTCACCCCGTGACGTCGCTTTCATCACGCGGGGTCAAAAAGCGATCGTGAAGGTGTCCGCCTACGATTTCTCGATCTTCGGTGGTCTCGAGGGCGAGGTCACCAACGTCTCGGCCGACAGCATCGTCGACAAGGAAAAGGGCGAGACCTTCTATCTCGTCCACGTCAAGACAGACGTGTCGGAACTCATCAGGGGCGACAAGGCCTATCCGATTATCCCCGGCATGGTTGCGACAGCCGAAATCATGACAGGTCGCAAGACGATCCTGAGCTATCTCATGAAACCGATCAACAAGGCGCAATCCGTCGCCCTGACCGAACGGTGAGCCATGACGTTCTCGGAGCGGCATCTGGCTCAGACGGATCAGGTCGATCTCAACCCGGCAGCGATGCAGCATGTCGAGGAAAGCGATGCCGAGCCGAAGTTCCGCGCAGTCGTTGGACGGGGCGGTGTCCGGCGCGGCATCCGCCTTGAGAGCATTTATTGGGACGGCCTGTCCTGGCTCCTGAACGGTTCCCGCCAGTCCATTGGTGATGTCGTCGAACAGGCTGCCGCCCAGGTCGGAGGCCACAGCAATCTCGCCTCCATGTTGCGGGTCGTTGCCTTCCGCTGGATGTGGCGCCGGCTGGCGCATATGGAAAACGTCTATTCGACGGAAAACCTCAACACGCTGATACAGGCCTGTCCGACGCCTGCTATCGTGCTCACCAAAGACAAGAAGATCCAGTTCTTCAACGAACCCTTCATGACAATGTTGAAGCAGCGACTGGTGCTCGGCAATATCGCGCAGTTGTCGTCTGGTTTCAGGTTCGTTCTTGATACACAGATCGATGAGGCGATCCTTGGCCTGGCCGGCAAGGGCAAGATGGTGACCACAGGCTTCACGGCGACCTGCGCCGGCAAGCAATTGACCGGGCAGATGAACCTGGCCATGGCGCCAAGCCACCAGAAGCAGATGGTGATCGGCTACGTCGTCCGCGGTTGACCGTCAGTGAGCGCGGGGCATCTGCCTCGCTGTCAGAGGTCTCCACCTTCTCCCGGAGCGATGCTGTCAAAGCTCTTCATGGCCAGAGCCTTCCCCTTCGTGCGTGTGCCATGCAGAAAGCCCCGGCCATTGGAGATCGAAAAGAGCGGCTGGTAATCCGGAAGCCTGCTGTCGGCCAGCACCTGATCTCGCATGTTGTCGAGAATGTAATGCGTGCCCTGGACTTCGACGGACAGGACTGCGTGATAGAAATGCCGTTTCTTGTCGTAGAGGATCACGACGGTCATGTCCTTGAGTGCAATGCCCTGGCTTTCGAGAACAGCCATTTTCAGAAGCGCATAGTCCTCACAGTCGCCGAAGCCCGACTTCAGGGTCTGCGACGGCGATGACCACTGATCGAGACGACCGTGGCTGTCGATGTCCTTGCGGTACGTGATCCGCCGGTTCACCGCGTGGTTGACGAGATTGAGCTTGTCACGGACAGACGACATGCCGCTCCCCGCAGACGTGCGCTGCACGATAGCCTGCGAATCGAAGCAGTTCTTGCCACCGCATTCGAGGGCGCTGCCCTTGGCGATCTCGGCGAAGGTCGGAGCTGCCTTCTTCAGTGCGCCCAGCTTCTTGAAGGGAATGGCGATGGAGCCGAAGACGTCGTCTGCCTGTGTACCTGTCCGCTTGGAATGTGACGGCTTCGGTGCAGGGATGACGGCGCTGGTCGACAATGTCTTGTCATTGGGCAGAAGCGCGACGGCGTCGAACGTCACGCCTCGATCGAGTTGGCGACCTGCCTCTATCCAGCCGTTCACGATCCGATCACTCAGGGTCTGGCCGAAGGAGGCTGCCAGCGGGCTCATGCCGAGCACGAGGGTCTGAGCAACCGTGGAGTAGGAGGAAAGTGATCCCGGCAGGATCGGCGCTGCTGTCGCATGTGAGGAAAGCAGGGAGACCGCTGCGAGGGCCGAGGCTGCGATAATGTTTTTATTGTTGTTGAGCATCGCTATTCTCCGATTGTTGCTCGAAGAATAGCGTCATTGCTTGAATTATTGGTTCCTATACGTGAATACTATAATTTAAACATCAGTCGGTGTATTAAATTAAAAGGCAATGGATCGAGGAAGTCATCTGTTTACCAAGTTGATGCCAGGCCCTTGTGCGGAAGGCGGCGGAGCCTCCAGGCCATGTCTGTCCCAGCCAAATAATCCGGGATGCATGGACGGTTACCATCTTGGCAATCTGCCCAGATATGGAACGCCTTCACCCTTGCGCAAGGCAAGTCCAATGCTTACGGTCCCGGCTGGGATTGGGAGCAAAGCGTAGCTGTGATCATGGTGAAATCAGAAAAAGCCACGCGGAGACTTCTACGCGCCGGGACGATGGTCTTGGTGCTTGCCGCTCTTGCCTCATGTCAGACCGACGATTTCAAGCCCTCCGCTGCCGAAGGCGCGGCACCGGTCGCTGGCAATACCGGGCTCTACAATCAGACGCTGGGGTCGGGTCCGGTGAAAGTCGCCTATCTGGGCGTTCGGCGTGCCGACCAGCCAAGCCGACAGGCAGATAGCGAATATCGCGATGGCGCAGCCCTCGCCGTCAATACGTTGGGCTCCGATGTCGTCACGTTGACGCTGCTCGAAACTACGGACAAGCCGGAAGCCATCGAGGCGGCTGCAAAGACGCTCGCCCATCAGCAGGTGTCGCTGATCATCACCACGGCCCGGGGGGCGGAATTCGAGCTTGTCCAGCGCGGTCTGGGTGGCCTCGATGTGCCGATGATCGCGTTCCAGACCAATGACGTGCCAAGTCCGCCGAATGTCTATGCCTTCGTATCCAGCCCGGCAGACAGTCTGATCGAAAGCGCGTCCTTCGCCATGGCGGAGGGGGCCACGCATGCCGTGATCCTCGCAGCCAGTCCGGCCGAAAAGCTTGAGGCAGAGCGTATTGCCGCCCAGATCAAGGCCTTCGGAGCCAAGGTAGAGCCGATCATCGAGCTTGCCGGTGGTGCATTGCCCTCGAAGGCACTGTCTTCCTGGAGCAAGGCCGACATGGTCGTGTTGATGCCAGGCGTCAAGTCGCCTGGCGAAGTTCTGAAGAAAGCAGATGCTGCCAAGCCGCCGCGCCCCGGGCGCCGTATCGTCGCAAGCGCCGTGCTGACGCCTCAGGATCTGAACGAGCCCAAGCTCACCGGCAGTATCGTCTGCCGCTATGACCAGAACGTGCAGTCGCGGATCGGCAATCGCTTCATGTCGAGCTATGGCATGCCCGCCTCGGCGCAAGCCGGGTATGGTTTCGATGCCATGGCCATGTCGATCGGGCTCGCAGGGCGCTGGGGAAAGGTGGCGTTCGCACCGGAACGCCTGATGTCGCCTGACGGCTTTTCCGGCTCGCTGGGTGTCTTCCGCCTGGAGGGCGAGCGCAAGATCCGGCGCAACTGCGATATCTTCAAGGTAGCCAAAGGCTCCTATGTCTTCTTCCAGAAGGCGCCACCTACACTCTGATTACTTCGGTGTAGCCTGATCCGTTGTGCGCCATCCTCCGTTTACATTATCGTAAAACAGACCCATGCTTGGTATGGGTGACGATAGCGGACGCGGCCGGGCATGCTCGTGATCCGGGCGGTTCGGAATTGAAGGAGGGGCAGATGAGCAGCGTGCAATTGACAGGTGACGAGCAGCGCTATGCCGGACGAGTGCGGATCCTTCATTGGCTGATCGCAGGACTTGTCCTTGCCACCTGGCCCCTCGGCTTGATGATCGGCTTCGTCAAGGAGGACGTGAAGCTCGATTTCTATCTCGTGCACGAAAGCCTTGGATTTCTTATCCTGTGGGTCATGCTGGTTCGGATCGGTGCCCGGCTGACAAGTACCGCCCCGCTGATCGAGGCGCCAGCCCTTGAAAAAGCGGTGGCGCATCTCGTGCACGGACTGCTCTATGTCTTTCTGATCGTCATGCCGATCTCCGGCTTTCTCGCCACGAACGCCCATGGATTCCCGCTCGAGTGGTTCGGCCTTTTCACCGTCTGGAGCCCGATCGGCAAGACGCCTGACATAGCCTTCGTCCTCTCGGCGATCCATGGCTGGAGCGCATGGATCCTTTTGGCCCTCTTCGCGTTACATTTTGCAGCAGTGGTATTCCACCACGTCATTCGCCGTGACGACACGCTTTATCGAATTTTGTAAGTCTTCGGGACAGGATCTCCATGCGTAAGATCGACATGACGGACCAGCTCTGGGCACGGCTTCTTTCCATGCGCGGAAGCCTGGGCAAGACTGCCCCGGATGAGGCCGAAGCCGCCATGGCGCTCTATGCGCCGATGGCAGCAGCCGAAGGTCGTTTTGTCCTTGCCCAGGTCGGGCAGTCTATCGACGGGCGCGTCGCTACCCCGTCTGGCGATGCCCGCGACATTTCCGGCCCCGACGGGATTGCCCATCTGCATCGCTGTCGCGCCTTGGTGGAAGCCGTCATCGTCGGTGTCGGGACCGTGAAATGCGACGACCCGCGCCTGTCGGTCCGCGCCGTCAAGGGACCCAACCCCGTCCGTGTGGTCATAGACTGTCGAGCCGAACTGACCGGTGAGGAGCGCCTGTTTCGGGACGGCGGCGCCCCGGTCATCCTGATCCAGGGAGCCGATGCACCGGAACGATCCCATAACGCCGATGTGCTGCGGGTCCCGCGGACTGAGGCGGGGCTTGACCCTTGCGATATTCTCGACGCACTCGCCGATCGCGGGCTCAGCCGCATTCTGGTCGAAGGTGGTGCCCGTACCATTGCCCGCTTCATCGAGGCCGGGCTGGTCGATCGGTTGCATGTGGCGATCGCGCCGCTCATCATCGGATCCGGCCCTGCCGGCATCGCGCTGCCGCCGATCGACAAGCTCACCAGCGCTTATCGGCCAGAAGCCAGGGTCTACGCCCTGGGCAGCGATATCCTCTTTGACTGCGACCTCAAGTCCTCAGCCCGCTCAGCGATGCGGCAGGGCGAGGATATCCGTGTGGCCGACCACGCATGAACTGCCGGCATCCGCGATTTTCTCCAGCCTGAAGTCCATCCAGGATCTGATATCCTGCCTGGTGAGGGTGCCAATCTCGGCCAATGGCTTTTCCAGGCCCTCAAGGAAGGCCGTCTGTAGCGCCGCATCGTCCGGGCCCATGATCCAGGGGCTGGTGCCGACAGAGATGCTGTAGCCGAGATTTTCGAAGCAATGCCTCAGATACTCCGTAGCATCGGGACCGAGGGCTGGCCCAAAGCCCTTGTCGAACCTTTGATGGCGGTTGAAGTCCGCCGCGACCTGTTCGTCAAGCGCGTGCTTTACAGTCCACTCCATCACGCCATCATAGTTCAAGGCGGCATAGAGCCCGGTCCCGCTTCGAGAAAGCGTCTGGGCGAAACGATTGCAGAAATCGGCGGAGCACAGGTCGAAGAGTGCGGATGCCGTCACCAAGGTCACATCCGAGAGCGGGAGCAATTCTACCTCGTTGAGATCGAACTGTCGAAACGACACCGTGTCCCTCACGCCGATGCGGCGTTCCGCCTCTGCGAGCAGCAGAGGGTCGTAGTCGAGGAGGGTCCAGCGCGTGTCATCCGGAACATGTGGGGTCAGGCTGCGCCAGGTCGACCCGGTCCCGCAGCCGATGTCTAGGATCTTAGCTTGCCCGATACTTCCCAGATGTCCTGAAATCGCCTCGACCAGCGTCGACGCCCGTGCTCGCAGATCGACGGGTTCGCGCAGTGCCAGCCAGTCCTTGTCGAAGCCGCTCATGATATCCTGTCCAATGTGTCGGAGATGATCTGTGCCGTTTTTGGCCAATCCGGCAGCTGCGCGCCCGCCTGCCGTGCGGCAATGGCCCGCCGCTGCCGCTCGTCTGGATCGGTGAGCAGGCGACGGAGCGCCTGGCCAAAGGCATCTGCATCGTCTACCGAAACGAGTATGCCAGCGTCTGCAGGCACGACATCCGGCACAGCGCCCGCCTTGCATGCGACGATCGGTAGACCATGAGAAAGCGCTTCGGCAAAGACCATGCCATAGCCTTCGTAGCGGCTGGCAAGCGCGAAAATGTCTGCGCCGGCGAAGTAGCCTTTCGGATCGTCGACTTCGCCAGCAAGCTGCACACGGTCGGTCAGATCCAGTTCGTCGACCCGGCGTGAGAGTTCGACACCGGTCGCCGGGTCGAGTGTCTTGCTGCCGATGATCGTTGCTTCCCAACCGAGATCCTCGATCGACTTCAACGCCGAAAGCAGAATGTCATGCCCCTTCCGGCGCGACAGCGTGCCGACCGAGAGGATCTTTGGGACCGAGTTGTCGGCAGGAGCGAATTCGGCACGCGCTGTCCCGGGCAGCGCCACGGTGATGCGCGGAGCTTCGACGCCATAGTTCGCAGAAATTTCCCGGGCCGTCATCGGCGAGGTGACGATCACATGACGAGCAGAGGAGAGTGCCGCCCGTTCGCTTGTGCGGAGCCTCGTCTGCTCAGTCTCGGAAAGCCCGGTTTCGAGCGCGAGCGGATGGTGAACCAGTGCGACGATCTTGAGGCGTGCGGCCTCCGCCGTAGCCCAGGCATCGAGAACCCCGAAGGCAAGTCCGTCGATCACCACAAGCGTTTCGTCCGGCAGAGCCGAAAGCATCTTGCTCGCGCTTTGAACCGTCGCTTTTGAAGGCACCGGAAAACCGTCACCGAGCGGCATCAGGTTGACTGTCCATCCCAGTGATCTCAAGCCCTCTGTCACCTTGCGATCATAGGCATAACCGCCGGTTCTCAGCGAGAGATCGCCCGGATAGGCGAATATCAGCGAACGGCTCAAAGATCCGCCTCGTACCAGCCGCGCGCCGCATGCGATTCATGCAGCATCACCTTGAGGCGGCAGATCCGGTGGCTACCGGGGCCGAGACGCTTGTCGGAAACGGCCAGGGCAAGCTGGTCGAAGATGTGCTTGGCGATCACTTCCGTCGTGCTCACCTTACCATGGAAGACCTCCACTTCGTCGAGGTTCTGATAGTTGAGCGGCTTCAGAACCTCCGACAGCACGGTCGTGGCTGCACCAATGTCGACGGCGAGGCCATCCTCGTCGACGTCCTTGGTGAAAAATGCCGCATCGACGACGAATGTCGCCCCATGCATCCCCTGGGCCGGGCCGAAAACCGGGCGCGGCAGGCTATGGGCGATCATGATATGGTCTCGAACTTCAACAGCGAACATGAGCTCTCTTTTCTTCAGTAGCGGATGCGATGGCACAGTGTGTCTTGTGCGGACAGGATACGAGCATAAGCGGCGGGCAGTTCAGCAAAATCAGTTTCACCGGAGATCAGGCGATCCAGGCACGGGTCGAACAGCAGTTCGAGCGCCTTTGCCATGCGCCGCGCATAGGTCCAGCGCGCGCGTCGCATGGCCGGGATAGACCCGACCTGGGAACTCACCAGTGAGAGCCGGCGCGAATGGAAGGCGCCGCCAAGCGGGATCGGCACCACCCTGTCCCCATACCAGCTCGCCTCGATGATCTTTGCCTCCATGCCCGCATGGGCAATGGCCTGCTGCAAGGCCTCGGCCGAGGCGGTCGCGTTCACCAGGACGTCGAATTCGCCATCGAGGGCGTCCGCCTCGCAAAACGTCAGGCCGAGAGCGGTTGCCAGCTCCCTTCTCGTCGGATCGCGGTCGACGATGGTCGTTTCGGTGCCGATGATACGGGATGCAAGATAGGCGACGAGTGAACCAACCACCCCGGCGCCGAAGACGGCGACGCGATCGCCCGGTTGAATGCCGGCGTCCCAGACGATGTTGAGAGCAGTTTCCATATTGGCCGCAAGGACTGCCCGCTGCGCTGGCAGCGTGTCGGGGAGGACGGTCACCTGTTCTGCGGGAAGAACGAACCTGTCCTGATGCGGGAAAAGGGCAAAGACCTCTTTGCCGACGAGATGCGAAGGCCCCGCCTCGATCTGCCCGACGGCCGCATAGCCGTACTTCACCGGAAAGGGGAAGGTACCCTCCATATGCGGCCCGCGCATCCGCTCGAACTCGCTTTCAGGCACGAGGCCACGAAAGACAAGTGCCTCCGTCCCGCGGCTGATCCCGCTGTAGAGCGTACGCACGACAACGTCGGTCGGTGAGGGCTCGGCAATCCGCTCCTCGCGTAGCTGGCAGAGTTCAGGCGCTACAATCCACAGCGCGGAGGCTGCTTCCCCTTCGGCTACGGTCTGTTCATTTGCTTCGAGCTTCACACTGCGACCCCCGCGCACTAGATATATACCACAAGTGGAACGTATTGCGGCACAGAGCATTTGGTTCCGTAACCGTCATCAAATTAATTTTATGACGGATGCGCAAACCATCGCCGGAGTTGAGGCGTAGTGCTTGCCACTGATTAGGGAGTGAATGCCTCATGTCGAAATCCAGCCAGCCCGCTTTCCAGTTCCCTACCGCTGCGATCGAAGTTGAACGTGCGGTATCGGAGCTTCGTTATGGCCGTCCAGTGGTGATCAGCGAGGGTGATAGGAAGATTGCGGCTCTTGCGCTCGATTGCGTTGCGCCCTCCCTTTTCGACCAGTTCGCTCCGGTCACCGAGAACCGTCACGGCCTTCTGTTGACTGCGCCCCGCGCGAGCCGCCTCGGTATCGGCAGGGACCTTGATGTGGTCACGCCGCTTGCCGGTCTTTCCTTCGATACTGCGTCGCGCCTCGCTTATGCAATCGGCGCGGAAAAGCCGGCACTCTGGCAGCCGGCAGATGCCTTGGCGACACAGTCTGCCGAGCTTGCACGTCTGGCACTCTTGCTGCCGGCCATGGTCCTGGCTGACGTCACGCAGATCCACGATCGTTTCGCCGGATGCTGCGAAATCGCCTCAAGCCGCTTGAAGGGCGCCGATGCGGCGCGCCAGCGTTTTGACATGGTTGTGCGCACCCGGGTCCCGCTCAAGGATCTCGGCGATGCCGATTTCGTTGTCTTCCGTGGCGGTCTCGCGCAGAAGGATCAGGTGGCGATCGTGGTCGGCAAGCCGGATGTGTCCAAGACGGTGCCGATCCGTATTCACTCCTCCTGCATCACGGGTGATCTCTGCGGCTCGCTGAAATGCGATTGTGGTGACCAGCTTCGCAACGGCCTGGCGCTTCTCAAGCAGGCTGGCGGCGGCGTCCTGCTCTATCTCGATCAGGAAGGGCGCGGCACCGGCATCGGCGCCAAGATGCGCGCCTATGGTTATCAGCACCTGGGTCTGGACACGATCGATGCCGATGCTGAACTCGGGCTTGCGGAAGATCACCGACGTTATGAGGCAGCGGTCGCCATGTTGCGTCTGCTCGATATCTCGAAGGTCGCCGTTTACACCAACAACCCGACCAAGATCGCCGGCCTCGAGCTTGGCGGTATCGAGGTCGAGGCGCGGGCGGCGGTCACGGGGCGTGTGACTGCGGAAAACGAGAACTACCTGCGTACCAAGACCCTGCGTGCCGGCCACCTGATGGACCTGGCAACGCTGGTCGCTGCAGAATAATATTCAGGCGGGCAGGGAGGATTGCAGATGGCAAGCGAGCCGGAACGGCTTGGCGGCGTTGATTTCGTCGGATCATGGGGTGTAAGCCGATCGGCTTTTGCCTCGCGTCTGCTGGAACGGCGCGGCCTCCTGAACGATACGCTTGCTATCCTGTCCGGACTGTTTGTTGGTACGGGCGTCGTTGCGGTGCTTGCCTCCTTCGTTCTGCCTGTGGGATGGGATTTCGTCGCCTTCGTCATCGTGTCGCTCGCACTGATGTTTTCCCTGGTCATCTATGCTCTGCCGGCGCATCCGCATCGCCGCTTCGGATATGCCAATCTGGTGACGGCGTTCCGGGCCTCCCTCGTCAGTCTGACATTCGCAACCATCATCTGTTTCGAGAGTCTGGCGACCGTTGAGCTCGCTCTTTGGACGCTTGTCGGTGTGGTTCTCTTTGCCCTCGCCTTGGATGGCGTCGATGGATATCTCGCCCGTCGCTACGGCCAGGAATCGTCCTTCGGGGCCCGCTTCGACATGGAAGTCGATGCACTCCTGATTCTGGTGCTCTCGTTGGCGGCGACCATCCTGGACAAGGCGGGGCATTGGGTGCTGCTGATCGGCCTCTTGCGTTACGGCTTTGTAGCCCTAGGCTGGGTCTTGCCGCGCTTGAATGGCGAGCTTTTCCCATCCTTCAGGCGCAAACTGATTTGTGTGCTTCAGATCGCGGCGCTCTGCATCATCCTGGTGCCATTCGTGGCGCCGCCGTTTTCCACGGCAATCGCAGCGGCTGCCCTTGTCGCGCTTGTCTATTCCTTTGCCGTGGACATCGTCTTCCTCCTGCGCCAGCCGGCCGAAGCATGATGGGCCTCGTTGACCGCTTCTCGACGTCCCTCGGGCTGGCGCGCTCGCTGGTTGTCTATTACGGCCAGCCCTGGCGGCGCTCGGCACTGCGCCGGTTCTACAGCTCCATCGTCAAACCCGGTGAACTCGTCTTCGATATCGGCGCCCACGTCGGCAGCCGCAGCAGCACATTGCTCTCCCTTGGGGCGAAAGTGGTTGCAGTCGAGCCGCAGCCGGCCTTTGCCGAATTCATCGAGCGCCGCTTTGCCGCGCACCTGACCGGCTTCGAACGCGTGGCGGTGGGGCGCATGGCGGGTGAGATTGATCTGCTGATCTCGAGCCGTCATCCGACGGTGACGAGCATTTCCAGCCGCTTCGTCGAGACCGTCGGTCAGAGCAAGGGCTTTTCGCAGGTCGTCTGGGATCGCAAGGTGACGGTCCCGATGGTGACGCTCGACCACCTGATCGCGAAATACGGACTACCGGCCTTCTGCAAGATCGACGTTGAGGGCGCCGAGGCGGAAATTCTCCACGGTCTCACGAAACCGATCCCGCTGATCGCCTTTGAATACATTCCCGCAATGCCCTCGGTTGCCTCCAATGCAATCGACCGATTGATGGGCCTGGGAGCCTATAGATTCAACCGCGTCGTCGGAGAACGGCATCGCTTCGTGTCCGAGCGTTGGAAAACGGCGGACGAATTGCTCGTCGAACTCTCGCAGATGCCGACAGAGGGTGCCTCGGGCGACGTCTATGCCCGGCTCGATCGGCAATGATCGCGTCGTCAGGCTCGGCGAGGCTTGCCACGGATCGTTTCGAGCGTGAGGATTGCAAGTCCCGGCAGGGCGCCGGCGAGCGACAGGCCGCCATAAACGATGCTGGCCGCAAGCCCCTCGGTCGACGTGGCGCCGATGAGCGGCCAAAGCGCCATCGCGGCTGCTTCACGGGTCCCCCACCCGCCCATGCCGGCGGGTATCAGCATGACGATCAGGCTGAGCGGAATGACGGTCAGCGCTGCCGTCCAGGGAAGCGGCGCTCCGACCGCATCGCTTGCAAGGAAAAAGCCCGCGACATAAGTGCCAACGATCAGCAAGCTCATGCCTGCTTGAATGAACAGTGCCCCGTCGCGAACGAAGACGGCGCCCACCTCGTCTACGAGTTGCCCGATCCACGAGAAACGTCGCTTGATGACATTCATGCCGCCACCGATTGCGGCGGCAACGAGAATGAAGCCGAGAGCGATGTGAAGCGAGAGCCGGCCCGCATCCTCGCCGCCAAGAACCTGTGGCCAGATGAAGAGGCCGCCCAGGGCCAGCACGAAGAAGGCCATTTGTCCGGACAGTCGTTCGAACAGAACAGCCTTTGTCGGCCGTTTCCAGCCGCCGGGTCCTTCACTTCGCATCCGATAGGCGCGGACGGCATCGCCGGCCACCCCGCCGGGGAGGGTCTGATTGAGAAAGCTTGCAACATAATATTCGCTGACGGCGAGCGGCAGGGACATGGCCTCACCGAGCCGCGCGGCCGTGAAGCGCCAGCGCAGAGCCGAGACGGCGATCTGGATCTGGACGAGCATGAGACCGGCGATCACATGTGCCGCCGATACTTGCTTGAAGCCATCTTTCAGGGCCTCGAAATCCGTTCCGGAAATCAGGAATGCCAGAAAGGCAACGAGTGCGAGGGCAGCAAGGAGGCGCAGCAGGGGCAAATGGTGAGACTTCCGTCGTTTGAAAATGATCTGTCGAAGACCTATACGCAAGAATTGATCCGACGGACTTCCATGCCGAGAAAACCGCGTCTGCGCAATGGATGCCAGGTTGGGCCGGGGAGCCTTGCGCGATGCTGAAGCCGGCAACCGACATTCGTCCCTATCTCGGCGTTGTGCTCGTATCGGTAATCGCCTGGCTGGCGTTTACCCTTCCGGATCATCCAGATGCCATCGGATGGAACGCCTTCTTGCGCCTGCCGCTCGAATGGCCGCTCTTGATGCTCCTCTTGCTCGTCGTGCCCCGCCGTCTGCGCAAGCCGAGCGCTCTTCTCAGTGGGCTTCTGCTTCTGACGATCCTGTTCCTCAAAATCGCGGACATCGGCACCAAGTCTGCATTTGAGCGGCCGTTCAATCCCTATCTCGATGCCAAGATGCTGGTGGATGGCTGGAACCTGATATCCGGCACGGTCGGAACGCTCACGGCTCTGACTGGTGTGGTCACAGCACTTCTTGGTCTTGCGCTGGTCCTGGTCCTCTTCCTGGCGGCCGCGCGATGGCTTGCGGCAATGCCACGGCCAGCCCGCTCCTGGCTGGTGATATTCCTGGCAGCCGTCACGCTCTTTGGCGGCTTGGCGACCTTCATGGGCACGCCCAGGATCGAGGCGCGCATACCCACCTATCTCCGCACCCGGCTTGCACTCATCGTGAAGTCCGTCGAGGACATGCATGTCTTCGAAGCGGCGCTGGCCAAGGGCGAGGGCCCGCGTGCGGGTGCAAGGCTGTTCGCCGGTGTCGAGAACATGGATGTCGTCTTCCTTTTCGTCGAGTCCTATGGGCGGTCGGCCCTGGAGGATCCGCGTTACGCCGACACGACACGGCCTCGTCTGGCAAGTGTCCAGGCGGAGATCCAGAGCGCTGGGCTGGCCTCGGCCAGCGCCTGGGCAACCTCACCCACCGTCGGCGGTCTGAGCTGGCTCGCCCACGGCACGCTCCTGTCGGGCCTCTGGATCGACAGTCAGGCCCGCTACGACCGGCTGATGATCAGCAGCCAGCCGAGCCTCAATCGCCTCTTCTCGGAAGCTGGCTGGAAGAGTGTCGCGGCCATGCCGGCGATCACCATGGACTGGCCGGAGGCGGCCTATTATGGCTACCGCCAGACCCTGGCTGCGGCCGATCTCGAATATCGCGGCGAACCGTTCAACTGGGTGACGATGCCGGACCAATACACGCTTGCGGCTTTCGAACGCCTCGGCCGTGGCCCGGCCCACGCCGCAGGGGAGAAGGTCATGGCGGAAATCGCGCTGATCTCCAGCCACGCGCCCTGGACCCCGGTCCCGACGCTCGTCGACTGGGCGGAGGTCGGTGACGGGACGATCTTCAACCCGCAGGCGGAAAGCGGTGATCCGCCATCCGTGGTTTGGGCCGATCCAGAGCGTGTGCGCCGTCAGTACATCCAGACGATCGACTATTCGCTTGAGACGCTCGGCAGCTATATGGCGCGCTTCGGCCGTGACACTGTCTTCGTCATCCTGGGCGATCACCAGCCAGCCAACATCATCACCGGGCCGAATGCGTCACGCGCCGTACCGATCCATGTCGTCTCGGCCGACAGAGACCTTGTCGAGAGTTTCGAAGCCCAAGGCTTCACGGCTGGCATGCTTCCGGAAGCACAGACCCGCGAGTGGCGGATGGACGAGATGCGACAGGTGCTGATCGATCGTTTCAGCGCTCCCTGATGCCGCCCGGTTCATCGTTGCGCGATCCAATCCGCGTCTGTTCCTGCCGCCGCCAGGCGCCGGGTGTCATGCCGGTCTGGCGGCTGAAGAATCGTGAGAAATAGGCAGGGTCGGAAAAGCCGAGACGGAAGGCGATCTGCTTGACGCTGCCCGGTGTGAACAGCAATTCCCTTTGCGCCTCCTCGATCAGCCGTCGCGCCACCAGATCCTGCGTCCCGAGACCTGTCTTTGCCTTCAGCACCCGGTTGAGATGCGTCGGCGTGATGCCAAGTGCGCCGGCATAGAAGGATGCGGGCCGGTGATTGCGCACTTCCCGGTGAAGCAGCGCCGAGAAGGCTTCGATCCTGCGGTCATTCTCGTCCGTACCTTCGGCCTCCGTCTGGTCATGCGCGGCGATCCGCGCGGTCAGCGCGAGTGAAGCCGCAAGACCCGCCTCCATCAGCACGGTTCGGCCGGTCAGCCGTCCCTCCCATTCGGTGGCGACCCGCAGGAGTTGGTCGATGATCAACTTACCTTCACCGGTCTCTTGCAGCAGGCGCGTGACCCGAGGCGCCGAAAGAAAGTCGCCGAAGGCACTCGGCTCCCCTGGACGGACGGGCAGGCGGCTCGCGAGAAAGGTGAAGACATAACCCTCGATATCAGGTGAAAAGCGAAACCCGTGTCCGACTGCCGGCGGAACGGTCACGAGAGACATCGGTTCGAAACGCACAGTTTCTCCGTCGAAGATGGCGTCGCCCGATCCACCGGTCACCAGCAGGATCTGAAAGTAACGCTCGTGTCGATGCAGGCCTATTTCCCAGTGATGGAGGGCGCTTCTGGCCGCAATCGTTTCGCAGTGCACCCAAAAGCGCGAGCCCGACGGGTCATCTTCGCCATAGAGGTCATAGGTCGGGATTAAATCACCTGGCTGAGAAGTGCGTTGCATCATGTTCGATTTGTGCAACAAAACACATGATCCGTCCATTGTGGTGGACTGCCCGTCGCACCAGAATTTGTCGAAACACAATTTCAGTGCGCAGCGGGAGAAAGACATGCGGACCAAGGTTGCCATCATCGGATCAGGCCCTTCCGGCCTGCTTCTGGGACAGCTCCTGACCAATGCTGGCGTCGACAACGTGATCGTGGATCGCGTTGGCAAGGACCACATCCTCTCGCGCGTTCGCGCCGGTGTTCTTGAAGAAGGTACCGTTGGCCTCGTGGATCGCGCTGGCGTTGGCGATCGCCTGCACCGCGAAGGTCTGCCGCATGACGGCTTTTCGTTGGCCTTTGACGGCCGCGATCATCGCATCGATCTCTTCGACCTGACCGGCGGAAAGCGAGTCATGGTCTATGGTCAGACGGAGCTGACGCGCGACCTGATCGAGCGTCGCGAGCGTGATGGCGGCGTGACGATCTATGACGCTGCCAATGTTGTGCCCTCCGGCTTTGCCGGAGATCATCCCTCCGTCACCTATGAGAAGGATGGCGTCAGTCATCGCATCGACTGTGATTTCATCGCAGGCTGCGACGGGTTTCATGGCGCAAGCCGCAAGGCGGTGCCGGACGATGCGATCAAGACCTTCGAGAAGATCTACCCGTTCGGCTGGCTTGGCATCCTCGCCGATGTGCCGCCGGTCAATCACGAACTCATCTACGCCAATCACCCGCGTGGTTTCGCCCTGTGTTCCATGCGCTCGGAAACCCGCAGTCGCTACTATGTCCAGTGCTCGCTCGACGATACGGTCGAGATGTGGTCGGACGAGCGCTTCTGGGATGAGATCCGCCGCCGCCTGCCGGCCCATCACGCCGAGGCCATGGTGACGGGTCAAAGTTTCGAGAAATCGATCGCACCACTGCGCTCTTTCGTCGCCGAGCCCATGCGCTTCGGTCGGCTTTTCCTGGTCGGCGATGCGGCCCATATCGTCCCGCCGACGGGCGCGAAGGGGCTCAATCTCGCGGCATCAGACGTGTACTACCTCATCGAAGGCCTGCTGGAGCACTATCAGGAAAAATCCGATGCCGCGCTGGACGCCTATTCGCCTCGTGCACTCAAGCGTGTCTGGAAGGCAGTGCGCTTCTCCTGGTCCATGACCACATTGCTGCACCGTTTCCCCGATACGGGCGACTTCGGGCAGAAGATCCAGGAAGCCGAACTCGACTATCTGACCCATTCTCGCGCGGCATCCACGGCCATGGCCGAGAACTATGTAGGTTTGCCCTACTGACCGTTCCGACGGCCACGCGAAGACTCTTGTCAAACAATATTTGTTTGCTAGACTTACAAAAATGACAGGGCCACGGGAGATGGTGCCGTATGCAGAACCGTCGCTGGGACCGGAGGGAATCGATCCGAGATCATTGGTTGGGCGGGAATGACAACCGGCCGCCACCCGGTTCATTGGTGCTGACAACACAGGAGGAGTTTCTATCGTGAACATGCATGTTTCGCTGTTGATCAACGGCGTGGAGACGTCTGCCGCAGGCGGGCGGACTTTCACGCGCATCAATCCCTTTACTCAGGAAGTCGCGACCACGGCGTCCGCCGCCAGTCTGGAAGATGCGGCCGCGGCCGTCGATGCGGCCGCTGCAGCCTTCCCGGCATGGTCCAGAACCGGCCCGGGGGAGCGTCGCAAGATCCTCTTGAAGGCCGCAGACATCATGGAGTCGAAAACGGCCGAGTTCTCCGAACTCGTCATTGCCGAGACCGGCGCGACCGGCCACTGGGGTGCCTTCAATGTCATGGTCGCCGCCAGCATGCTGCGCGAGGCGGCCTCGATGACCACCCAGATTTCCGGCGAGGTCATTCCGTCGAACAAGCCGGGTTCGCTGTCGATGGGCATGCGCCAGGCCGTGGGCGTCTGCCTTGGCATTGCGCCGTGGAACGCGCCGATCATCCTCGGCACGCGCGCTGTCGCCATGCCGCTCGCCTGCGGCAACACCGTGATCCTCAAGGCCTCCGAGCAATGCCCGGGCACCCATCGCCTGATCGCCCAGTGCCTGGTCGAGGCAGGTCTCCCGTCGGGCGCCATCAGCGTCATCACCAATGCACCTGAAGATGCAGCCAAGATCGTCGAAGCGCTGATCACCAATCCGGCGGTGAAGCGTGTCAATTTCACCGGCTCCACCAAGGTGGGCAAGATCATCGGGGAGCTTTGCGGACGCAACCTGAAACCGGCCCTGCTGGAGCTCGGTGGCAAGGCGCCGCTGGTCATTCTCGACGACGCCGATATCGATGCGGCGGTGAATGCGGCTGCCTTCGGCGCCTTCGCGAACATGGGCCAGATCTGCATGTCGACCGAGCGCATCATCGTCGACGATAAGATCGCCGACGAGTTTGTCGCAAAGCTCGCCGCCAAGGCTTCGAAGCTCCCTGCGGGGGACCCGAAGGGCCATGTCGTGCTCGGTTCTCTGATCAGCCTGGAATCGGCCAAGAAGATGGACGATCTCATCGTTGATGCCGTTTCCAAGGGCGCCAAGCTCGTGGCTGGCGGCAAGCGCGAAGGCAGCGTCGTCGAAGCGACCCTGCTCGACAACGTGACGCCAGACATGCGCATGTATCAGGAAGAGAGCTTTGGCCCGGTCAAGCCGATCATCCGTGTGAAGGATGAGGAAGAGGCAATCCGCGTCGCCAACGACACCGAATACGGCCTGTCCGGCGCGGTCTTCAGCCGCGACATCCGCCGCGCGCTGGCAGTCGCTGCGCGCATCGAGTCCGGCATATGCCACATCAACGGCCCGACCGTGTTCGACGAGCCGCAAATGCCGTTCGGCGGGGTCAAGGGCAGTGGTTACGGGCGCTTCGGCGGCAAGGCGGCGATCACCGAGTTCACCGAACTGCGCTGGATCACCATCGAGGATCCGAACCAGCACTACCCGTTCTGATCATGAAAATCGAAACGACCGCTTTCGGGCGGTCGTTTCTGTCTGGAATGTCTGGGAGTGACGCTCAGTCCGACTGGGGCAGAACAGGCAAGATGTCGGAATAGATGCGCTTCAGGCTGTCGATGAAAATCTCGAGCTCTTCGGGCGAAAACCGCTCGGTAAAGCGCAATTCGTGCTGTTCCTGGATGTTGCGTGCCTGTTTCAGAACCTCGATGCCGTTCGCCGTCAGGAGAAGTTCCTGACGCCGCCTGTCGACCGATGAAGGTTTGCGCACCAGGAGGTCGCGCCCCTCCAGCCGGTTGACCAGCGCCATCATCGTGGCACGATCCATGCTGAGCTGATTGGCGATGTCGATCTGGCTGACCTTGGGATTGGCCGCGATCAGCTCGAGCACGGCAAACTGTTTCTGGGTCAGCCCCAGATCTCCCATGGCAGCCGAATAGTCCTGGTAGATGGCGACATTGGCCATGCGCAAATGGAAGCCGAGAATTTCATTGAGGCGTCCTGTGCGCAGCGGGGAGCCGACTTCGAAAACATCGTCGTCATTCGCCGGCTTCAGGTCATTATGTCTGGTCATGGCTTCTCTTCCAGTCATGCCGCATCGAGTTTGCGGAACTATTCATGATCACTTTCGACTGCAACAGTCAAATTCGGCTTGTCAAACCAGAATCGTCAAAATAGTATGTGAAGCATACAATTCGCCAAGGAGGCCCGGATGGGTGGCGATGAGGAGAACGAAATGCAGCCTGGAATTCAGTCGACAGCAGCGGCTGTTGGGTCCGTCGGTCTGGAGACGGACGACCCCTTGATCCATCGCGCCTTGGTCAGTCCGGATCGCCCGGCCGCCTACGAGGTCGCGACCGGCCGTTCCGAGACCTACCAGTCACTGGACGACGCCGTCGCCCGCGCAGCCGGCCTGCTGGCCCAGATTGTCGGCAGCCGACCGCTCTCGCAGCGTATTGCCTTTCTCGGACGCAATTCCATCGACCAGATCGTCGCCTGCCTCGCCTGCCAGCGTGCAGGTCAGGTTTTCGTACCGCTGAACTGGCGGCTCGGTGCAGCCGAACTTTCGCAAATCATTGCCGATTGCGATCCAGCACTTCTCATTCATGAAGCAGACTTTTCCGACGTGCTGGCGCAGATCGCCGAGCCGTTGCCGCGAGCCATTCCGGTCGAGGGCGCGGAAGGATGGGCGCGGATGGTGGCGAACGCCGAGCGCGCCGAACCGGTGGCGCTCGACGCCGACAAACCCTGCATCATGCTTTACACATCAGGCACGACAGGCAGCCCCAAGGGTGTGGTCATCACACGGGGCAATGCCTTTGCGTCGGCGGTCAACTTCGCCCTTGTCGGTGAAGTCACCAGCCGGTCAGTGTCGCTCTGCGACCTGCCCTTTTTCCACACCATCGGGCTTGTCGCCATCGGGCGCACGGCGCTGATGATGGGCGGGCGACTGGTGATCTCTGACCGCTTCCTGCCCGACAGGACGCTTGCGGTCCTTGGTGATCCCGACCTCGGCGTCACGCATTACTTCGCAGTGCCCCAGATGGCGTCTGCGCTGCGCAGCGCCCCCGGCTGGGATCCGACGGCACTGAAGGCGCTCCAGGCAATCTTCATCGGCGGCGCGCCGCTGTCTCCGGCCCTGATCGAAGCCTTCCTTGCAGACGGCATTCCGCTCGTTAACGGCTATGGCATGAGCGAGGCTGGTACGGCCATCCACATGCCGCTCGATCGGGATGCGGTCGCACGGCATCCCGGAAGTGTGGGCTTTCCCGCACCGCTCCTTGCCGTCCGTCTGGTCGGCGAAGACGGGCAGGATGTAAACGACGGTGAGGTCGGTGAGATCTGGGTCAAGGGGCCCTCTGTCACGCCCGGCTACTGGAACAAGCCTGGCGAGACGGCCCGTGCATTCGTCGGTGACTGGTACCGCACCGGCGACCTCGGGCGCCGGGGTGAGGGCGGCGTGATCCATGTGCCTGATCGCCTCAAGGACATGTATATTTCCGGTGGAGAAAACGTCTTCCCGGCGGAGATCGAGGCGGTGATCGGGGCGCATCCGAAGGTGCGCGATGTCGCAGTCGTCGGATTGCCCGATCCGAAATGGGGGGAATGCGGCGTCGCCTTCATCGTGGCCCAAGCCGGGAGCCCGTCGGCAGAAGAGATTCTTGCCCATTGTGCCGAGCGACTGGCCACCTACAAACGTCCGACCCGCATCGTCTTTCTCGACCAGATCCCGCGAACGGCATCCGGCAAGGCGCAGAAACATATCCTGCGCCAGACCCATGCCCCAAGCTGAACACGGAAAAATGGGCACCACGTCCCAAGCAATGCCTCAAGGAGCCAGTCATGACTGATACGAACACCACGCCAGATCCGGTTCTGGTCGAATTCGACAACGGCATCGCCTTCGTGACGTTGAACCGTCCGGAGAAGCGCAACGCGATGAACCCGAAGTTGAACATGCGCATGCTGGAAGTGCTGGACGAACTCGAAGCGGATGACCGCTGCGGCGTCCTCGTCCTGCGCGGCGCCGGCCAGTCCTGGTCGGCCGGCATGGACCTCAAGGAATACTTCCGTGAGAACGACGGCAAGGGCCGTGCGGCCGTTCTCAAGAGTCGCCGTCAGTCCGGCGGCTGGTGGAACCGACTGATGTATTTCGAAAAGCCGACCATCGCCATGGTCAATGGCTGGTGCTTCGGCGGGGCTTTCACGCCACTCGTCTCCTGCGACCTCGCGATCGCGGCGGATGAAGCCACCTTCGGTCTTTCCGAAATCAACTGGGGCATCCTGCCGGGCGGCAATGTCACCCGCGCCGTGGCCGAGGTCATGAACCACCGGGATTCGCTCTACTACATCATGACCGGCGAGACCTTCGGCGGCCAGAAAGCCCGCGAGATGGGTCTCGTCAACGAATCCGTACCGCTGGCCGATTTGGAAACGCGCGTCCGCACCCTGTGCGCAAGCCTGCTGGAAAAGAACCCCACCGTCCTGAAGGCGGCGAAGGATACCTTTAAGCGGGTGCGAAACATGCCTTGGGAACAGGCTGACGATTATATCTATGCCAAGCTTGAGCAGATGCTCTTCCTCGACAAGAGCAATGGGCGCGCCGAGGGCCTGAAGCAGTTCCTCGACGACAAGACCTACCGCCCCGGCCTCGGCGCCTACAAGCGCTGATCGCCTGTCGGGCCCAAAGTATGGTGGCGCCTCAGGGCGTCACTGGAACGATCGCCGTCCTCGCGCATTGTAGATGTAAGCGGATCGTCGAGCAGCTTGAGACGGACTTTCCCGGCACATGATGACCGGATAGCGACTTGAAATCTGCGCGGTACCGCAAACAAGGAGAACGATTATGGGTTCCACATCCGACAAGATTTCCGGCAATGCAAATGAACTGGCCGGCAAGGCAAAGCAGGCCGTTGGCGACGCGACAGACAATCAGAGCCTTGAAGCCAAGGGCGCCGCACAGGAGGCCAAAGGCCACGGCCAGCAGGCCAAGGGTGAGGCAAAGGACGCGGTGAAGAACGTCGTCGACAAGGCCTGACACTTCAGAGTTTGAACAATTGGCCCGCTCTAGGCGGGCCTTTTGTCGTTTGAGCGCTATCCCGTCCGCATGATGCAGGGTGTGCGCCCGATGCACGCGGCCGGGCCAAGCCAACGCTCTGTTGTGGCCTTGGCTTAACCCTCGTAGCGCGCAATCTCGTGGCCCACTTGCAGATAGCCGCCAGCTTCGGCTTTGAACCGGATCCGACCGGCGCGGCTGGCCGTCACCTGGGTTTCCATCTTCATAGCTTCCATGACGGCAATCAGGTCGCCGGCCCGTACCTCGGTCCCATCCTCGACTTTGAAAGCCTGCAGCGTGCCGGAAATCGGCGCGGTGACGCTGTCGACATCCTCGGTATTTGCCGTTGTCTGTCCGGCTGCATTCGCACCGCCGCCGGCAAGGTTGCCGAGGCCTGAAAGCAACACAGCCGGGATGCCCAGCTCATGGCGCTTGCCGTCGATCTCCACATGGGTGCGGATCAGGGACGTATCCCCAAGCGGTTCAGGCCGGGGAGCGGATGCCAGCGTCTCGGCGAAATCCGTTTCGATCCAGCGCGTGTGAACGCGGAAACCCTCTTCACCGGTGAAGTCGCTGGATTCCATCGCAGCGCGGTGGAAGGGCAGAACGGTCGCCACCCCTTCGATCTTGAACTCCGCCAATGCCCGGCGTGCGCGGGCCAGCGCCTGCGCACGCGTCGCGCCTGTCACAATGAGCTTTGCCATCAGGGAATCGAAGGTTCCGGGGATCGTCGACCCGCTGACGACGCCCGTGTCCAGCCGCACGCCTGGCCCCGACGGAGGATCAAAACGGGTGATTTCCCCCGGCGTCGGCAGGAAGCCGCGGCCGGGGTCTTCGGCATTGATGCGGAACTCGATCGAGTGACCGCGCGGGGCAGGGGTTTCCAACACCTCGAGCGTCTTGCCCTCGGCGATCCGGAACTGTTCGACCACGAGGTCAATCCCGGTCGTCTCCTCGGTCACCGGGTGCTCTACCTGCAGGCGGGTATTCACTTCGAGGAAGGAGATCGTGCCATCGACGCCGAGCAGGAATTCGACCGTGCCCGCTCCTGAGTAGCCAGCAGCCGCGCAGATCTTGGCGGCGGCTTCATGGATCGACTGACGCTGGCTGTCGCTCAGGAACGGCGCCGGCGCCTCTTCAACGAGCTTCTGGTTGCGCCGTTGCAGCGAGCAGTCGCGGGTGCCAAGCACCAGCACATTGCCGTGCTTGTCGGCTAGAACCTGCGCCTCGATGTGGCGTGGGCGATCGAGGAACCGTTCGAGGAAACACTCGCCACGTCCGAAGGCGGCCTTCGCCTCGCGCACGGCGGAGTGATAGAGTTCGGCGACCTCTTCCATTTTCCAGGCGACCTTGAGGCCACGCCCGCCGCCGCCATGGGCGGCCTTGATCGCAACGGGAAGCCCGTATTCCTTCGCGAAGGCCACGACCTCTTCGGCCGTTTCGACCGGGCCTTCACTGCCGGCCACCAGCGGCGCGCCGACGGAAAGCGCGATCCGCCGCGCTTCCACCTTGTCGCCGAGCGCTTCGATCACATGCGGGTCCGGGCCGATCCAGGTGAGCCCTGCCTCCTGCACCGCACGGGCGAATTCCGCCCGCTCGGAGAGGAAGCCGTAACCTGGGTGAACGGCGTCGGCGCCGGAGCGCCGTGCGATGTCGATGAGCTTCTGGATGTCGAGATAAGTCTCCGCCGGACGGCTGCCGCCAAGACCATAGGCCTCGTCCGCCAGGGTGACGAACAGAGCGTCCATATCGGGATCGGCGTAGACGGCGACGGACTGGAGCCCGTAGTCGCGGCAGGCGCGGATGATGCGCACGGCAATCTCGCCGCGATTGGCAATCAGCACTTTCTTCATCGGGGTCTCCTCATGTCTCTGGTCGGCTGCCATGATCGTCGGCACGAAATCATGCCTTGGCGGGCGTGATTTCGGCGAATTGCGTGATGGGCCGGAATTGGATTTTGGCGTTTACCGGGATCTGACCGGCGAGATCGAGATGATATTCGGCGACCGTGCCGATGACGGGATAGCCGCCGGTCAGCGGATGGTCGGCAAGAAACAGCACCGGTTGCCCGCTATGCGGCACCTGGATGGCGCCTGTGGCTGTGCCTTCGCTGGGAAGCTCCGCCTTGTCCTTGCGTTCAAGTGGTTCTGCGCCGGAAAGCCGGATTCCGACCCGGCTCGACTGGGGTGTGACATCGAAGATCTGACGCGCCAGGGTCTCGATTCCCCGTCCGGTGAACCAGTCGCTGCGCGGCCCCATCACGACGTCGAGAATGACGACCTCGCCAGGCGCGGGATAGTCGAAAGCGGGGCTCTCGTCGAGTGACACGGGAGAGAGGCTGCGACTGGCTGGGCGGATCGCGAGCACCGCACCCACACCGACCGGATCGGGACCGACGACGGCCAGCGTGTCCGAAGAAGCGCTACCCAACACCGGAGCCACATCGAGACCGCCGCGAAAAGCAAGGTAGCTGCGCGCACCGCTGGGTGCAAAGCCGAGCGTGACGGTGTCGCCCTTTTCCAGCGAGACGGGCTGATAGCTCTCAGCCTCGATCACGCGGCCTTTGACGTCGCGGATGGTCAGTGGGCAGGGCGCACCGGTGAGCGCCATGAGCGTGGGGCCCGAGACTTCGAACGAAAATCCTCCAAGCGTGATTTCCAGGCAGGCGGCCTCGACTGGATTGCCGACGACCCGGTTTGCTGCCCGAAATGCGCCCTGGTCGAGCGCGCCGGCGGATGACACGCCCTGGCCAGTCTGGCCGAAGCGGCCGAGATCCTGAACCAGCGCCGGCATGGGCGCCGCCGTGACCTTGATGGTGGTCGACGCCGCATGCTTGGCCGCCGGGGTCTCGATTACCAATGAAGCGGGCACCGCAACTGTGGACTGAGCGCGTTTGGCCAGATCGAAGAAGCGCACGCGGTAGCCCGGCTGGAAAAGTGCCGGCGGCTCACGCGTCAGATCCCACATCTTCACCGGGGTGGTGCCGATGATTTGCCAGCCACCAGGGCTTGCCTGCGGATAGACGCCGGAAAAGGCACCGGCCAGCGCCACGGATCCTGCCGGGATCTTCGTGCGCGGGCTCTGCCGGCGCGGTACCTGCAATGCCGGATCGCCGCCGACGAGATAGCCGAAGCCGGGTGCAAAACCGCAGAATGCGACCGTGAATTCGCTCGCCGTATGCCGCTCGATCACCTCTGCGACGGATAGACCTGTCAGCTCTGCCACATCGTGCAGATCCTCGCCGTCATAGGTGACGGGGACCTCGACCAGCATGTCGGATGGCGGAATCCTGGCCGAGAGGTCGCGATGGGCGATGGCTGCGGCAAGCGTCTCGCCGGTCAGCATCTCTGGACGGAACCGGATCATCAGCGTGCGCGCCGCCGGAACGATATCGATGATGCCATCGACCGGATCGGCTTCCAATGAGGCAAAAAGAGCGAGCGTCTCGTCGAGATCTTTCAACTCGACAATCAGGACGGTCAGGCTGACGGGGAGAAAGCGCATCGGAGCCTCAGGCGTGATAGGCGGAATCGGGAATATCGGTGATGAACATGTGCCCGGGCGCATGGGTGATGGCAAATGGGACTTTGGATGCCATCACGGCAGCCTGGGGTGTGACCCCGCAGGCCCAGAAGACAGGCACTTCGCCAGCTTCGATCCGCACCGCATCGCCGAATTCGGGTTTGCCGAGATCTGCAATTCCGAGTTCTTCCGGTGCACCCACATGCACGGGAGCGCCGTGAACGGCCGGGAAGCGGCCAGATATGGTCGCTGCATCGGCGACGCGAGACGCCGGGATAGGTCGCATCGAGACGACCAGATTGCCATGCAGCCGTCCCGCCGGGCGGCAGGCACGATTGGTCAGATACATCGGCACGTTCGACTTGTCGCTGATATGGCGGATGTCGATGCCCGCCTCCATCATCGGTGTCTCGAAGGTGAAACTGCAGCCGATCAGGAAGCTGACGAGATCGGGATGCTCCGCCCAGGCTGCGGTCGCATCCGTCACTTCTTCGGCAAGCACGCCGTCCCGCCAGATCCGGTAGAGCGGCACATCGCGGCGCAAGTCTGCGCCCTTGGCGAGCACGGTCGCATGCGAGCCCGGATCGGACACGTCGAGCACCGGGCAGGCTTTCGGATTGCGCTGGGCATAGAGCAGGAAGTCGAAGGCCCAGTCGCGCGGCAGCACGATCATGTTCGCCTGGGTGAAGCCCGGTGCCACGCCCGAGGTCGGCTCGACGGCACCCGCGCGATAGCGTTCACGGGCGGCGCGCGCGTCGGTCGTATCGACATGGCGCAAGGTGTCGAGATCGATCATTCAAGTCTCTCCTCGGTGATGCTCAGCGGTTCAGGAAGGACTGCACGGTGATGCCATCCTTCTCGAAGGCCTGCCGGATTTCCCGTGCGATGGCGACCGCGCCGGGGCTGTCGCCATGGACGCAGATCGATTGCGCGTCGATCTTGATGGTCGAGCCATCGATCGCCTCGATCGTGCCCTCTTTTGCCAGCTGCAGCATGCGCCTGGCGATAAGGCCGGCATCATGCAGAACGGCACCCGGCTCGCGCCGAGACACGAGCGAGCCGGAAGGCGTGTAGGCGCGGTCTGCAAAGGCCTCGGCCACCACGGCGAGACCGGAAGATCGAGTAAGTTCCAGGATCTGCGACCCCGCGAGCCCCATCATGACGAGCTTGGGATCAACGGCCCGGATGCCGTCGATGACGGCCTGTCCCTGCTTGGCATCATGGGCGATCCGGTTATAGAGCGCGCCATGCGGCTTGACGTAACCGACGGCAACGCCGGCTGCCGCCGCGACGCCTTTCAGGGCGCCGATCTGGTAGATGACATCGGCGGTCAGTTCCGCAGAAGTGACATCCATGTCGCGCCGGCCAAAGCCGACGCGATCGGGATAGGAGACATGCGCCCCGATCGAAACGCCGCGCTCGGCGGCGGCCTTCACCGTCTTCCAGATGCCGACGGGATCGCCGGCATGGAAGCCGCAGGCGACATTGGCGCTGGAGACGATCGAGAGCATCGCTTCGTCGTCGCCCATGGCCCAGGCGCCATAGCTTTCACCGAGGTCGCTGTTCAGATCGATGGCAGTCATGTCGTCCTCCCTGTTGTCGTTCTCAGGCCGCAGTCAGCAGCGCGAAGATTGGTCCGATCGACTTGTAGCCCATGTACCAGGTGAGCGCGCAAGTCAGCGCTCCCAGGATCAGCAACCAGCGGGGATAGCGATAGCCACCCATCAGATCGGAGCGTGCCCAGGCGGCATAGATGAAGATCGAAAGGCCGATTGGCAGGATGAGCCCGTTCAGGCCGCCGACGAAGACCAGCATCTGGGCCGGGGGTGTCGTGATGATGATGTAGAAGAACAGCGAGACGGCGATGAAAATTACCGTCGCGATATTGCGGGCACGTTCGGTCATGTCCTTGTTGAACACGGTAACGAACGAAACCGAAGTATAGGCCGCACCAATGACCGAGGTAATCGCGGCTGCCCAGAAGATGGCCCCGAAGATGCGCATGCCGACATCGCCGGCAGCGACCTGGAAAGCCTGGGCAGCCGGATTGGCGCCCTTGCCAGTGACGTCGATGATCGCGCCGCCGGCAACCACACCGAGGATGGCGAGAAACAGCACGTAGCGCATGACGCCGGTTACGGCGATGCCGGTCAGGGCCGCGCGGTTGACGGCGCCGAGATTTTCAATGCCGACGGTGCCCTTGTCGAGCAGACGATGCGCGCCGGAATAGGTGATGTAGCCGCCCACCGTACCGCCGACGATCGTCGTGATCGTGGCAAAGTCAATCGTGCTTGGCAGGAAGGTCTGGAAGAAGGCGTCGCCGACTGGCGGCTGCGAGACGAAGGCCACGTAGACGGTCAGGACGATCATGAACAGGCCAGCGACGACGATGACGCGATCGATCGCGACGCCTGCGCGGTGGGACAGGAAGATGCCGATCGCAATCAAGGCGCTGATCGATCCGCCCAGCTTGGGGTCGAGACCGAGAAGCGCGTTGAGGCCGAGGCCGGAACCGCCGATATTGCCGATATTGAAGAACAGGCCACCGACGATCACCAGGATGGCGAGCACATAGCCGGTGCCGGGAATGGCTGCATTCGCGATGTCGGAGGCGCGCATCTTCGTTAGCGTGACGATCCGCCAGATGTTCAGCTGCACAACGAAGTCGATGAGGATGGAAGCGAGGATCGCAAAGGCGAAGGCCGAGCCGAGCTTGGCGGTGAACGTGGCTGTCTGGGTAATGAAGCCTGGGCCGATGGCGGAGGTCGCCATCAGGAAGATCGCGGCGATCAGGGCGCCCCGGCGCGTCTTGGCGGACATGCCGCCCGGTGCGGCCTCGGTGGCCGATGTTGATGTCTGTTCCATGTTTCCCTCTTGGTTGACCTGACCCCGGCTTTGGCGCGGAGCTTGTTGTTCACCTGCGAGAGTAACGTCTCGTGGTTTCACAATTCTGTCAATATTGTTCAACAATTTTATTTTTTCGTTCTACCTTTCTGCCTTAAACTTGTGCGGTTTGATGCTCCGCTGTGCGAAATCGAACCTTGAGGAACAATTTTTGGCCGCTTTTGGCTCTCCTGCTTGCTGCGATTCCGCACATGGATGATAAGGCAGCGGAGTTCTTCGTCGATCGTCACGGCGGAGATGGTCCAAGAAGACGCGCCGGATGATCCGGTCACCTGGGGAAACCGATGGCAGAGACGGAAACGACGGCGGCCTTGGCGCCACGGCTGGCGGAAGAAATTCGCGACAGACTGATCCGTGGAGAGCTGAAACCCGGCCAACGCCTATCGGAGGCGGCCCTCAGCGCGGATTTCGAGGTTTCACGCAATTCGCTGAGAGAGGCCTTCCGACTGCTGACCAAGGATGGTCTGCTTCAGCACGAGCCAAACAGGGGCGTCTTCGTCGCAACCCCGAGCATGGCCTCGATCATCGACATCTACCGCGTACGCCGCCTCGTCGAGTGTCAGGCATTGGCCAATGCCTATCCCAATCACCCTGCCGTCCCGCGCATGCGCTCAGCTGTCGATGCAGCCCGCGCCGCGAGCGACGTGAATGACTGGACGGCCGTCGGCAGCGAAAACATGAAATTCCACGCGGCGATCGTCGATCTCGCCGATAGCCAGCGGCTGAACGGCTTCTATGCCCAGATTGCTGCCGAACTGCGCCTGAGCTTCGGTCTGCTCAAGGAGCCGGAACTGCTGCATGCCCCCTATGTGGAAATGAACGCCGCCATTCTCGAAAAGCTTGAAGCAGGCGATCCGAAGGGAGCGGCAGCGGCGCTGGAGGTTTATCTTCTCCAGTCCGAACGCACGGTTCTGGCTGCCTTCTCCCGGATCTAGCCGAGGCGACCTGCGACCCCCTGGTGGGCTTCAGAAGGGCAGGCTCAAGTTCGGGTCACGCGCGCGCGTGGTCGCCACTTTCGCTCGCTTCCTTGAAGCGGGCCTCGAATTCGAGACGCAACGCCCTGCGGGTTTCGGCCGCCCGTTGCCGGCGTTTGCGCATTTCGGATTGCGGCCTGTAGGGCGGCACGGCGGTGGGCCTGCCCTCGGCATCCACGGCGACCATGGTGAAATAGCAGGAATTGGTGTGGCGTCGCTCGCCGCTGCGAATGTCTTCAGCCTCAACCCGGATGCCCACTTCCATGGAGGTTCGGCCGGCCTGGTTGATCGAAGCTCGGAAAGTCACGAGTTCGCCGACATGGATCGGCTGGCGGAACACGACCTGATCGACCGAAAGCGTAACCGCATATTGCTGGGAATAGCGCGAGGCACAGGAATAGGCGACACGATCCAGAAGGTTCAGGAGGGCCCCGCCATGCACCTTGCCGGAGAAATTCGCCATATCGGGTGTCATCAGAACCACCATTTCGAGTTGGCTCGTGTCGTGTGTCTGTTCCATGCGGCCCCCAAGGCAGATTGTCTTCCTCCGGCAACCATATTGCGCGGCGGCAGGACTTCAAGCCGAGAAGAGCGGAGGAGCCCCGTTGGGTTGCTTGTCGGCTGATTGGGCAGCGATGCACGGGGGGCGGCGGAGAGACCGGTCCCGCCTTCGACCGATGCGGATTTTAGACTCCCTGAAAGCCCGGCTTTCGAGAATGATCAATCCGCCGGATCCCTGCCGGCCGTGTTCGCCGGGGCATGTGCGGACTTTTGCCACACCTAAGCTTTTTGCAAGAGCTTTCATCACGGGCGGTTTCCAGTTTCGACCGCAATCCTTTGCCAGTCATGCCCCGGCGGATTGCCGAGCCATCACGTCCACGCTCCCACCCGCGTCGATTGTGGCGAACACCAGTTCGCCGCTGCGTGGCACGACGGAAGTGAGCGCGGTGATGTTCACCTGATGCGTGACGAGCACGCGTGGTCCCTCCAGCCGGGTATTCGTCAGCCAGGCCCTCAAGGCTTCCGTCTGCGCCCTCCCGCTTGCTCGACTGCTGAAGAAGGAGTTGAGAAGCGGCTGCTCTGAAACGGGTCCGAGGTCGAGAAGGGTCGCCGTATCGAGGCATCGGCACCACTGGCTGGAAAACACGCGAGCCCGGCTGATCCCCTTGTCGCGGAAGAGACGTCCGGTCCGCTCCGCCTGGGCACGGCCGTCTGCGGACAGATTACGTTGCGTCTCGCAAGCGCCGATGCGCATCTCCGGGGGATCGCCAGTTCCCGGCGCGATCGCGTGTCGGAGAAGCACGAAGGCGTCACCCGAGCGCAACGCCTGCCAGTGATCCGCGGCAGCGGCGCCGCCGCCGGCAAGAGCGAAAAGGGACGAGAGAAGAAAGGAACGTCTCTGCAGCATGGGCAACTTTCGCTCGCAAATCGAGTTGTCAGGTTCAATGTGGATACGGAAAGCGGCACGCCGGGGATTGGCAGGAGACCGCACATATCCGTGAACAATCGGCGTCCGGTTTGTACCGGGCTGACTCGTAAAGATTGCATTCACTTTTTCCCGGTAAAGCTTTGTTAGCAATTCCCAGAAGCTCCGGGTGTCCGCCTCCGCATGCGCCCGGCCCCAGTATTCGAGTCCGTGTGCCATGCGTTCCAAGGTCATTCCCTCGCTCCTCATCGGCTGTCTGGTGCTTGTCGGCTGCAGTGCGCGCACGAGCCCGATCGACGCGTTGAAGCTGCAATCCCAGACCGCGCCGAAGGCACAACCGGTCCAGTCCGCCTCGATGGCCCCGGTTCCTGCCGTGGCCGTGGACGAGCAGACAGGGTCGATTGCGGCGAATGACAATGGACAACCTCATGCTCTTGCCTGGGCAGGAGATACGCCCAATCAGGCTCATTTCGAAACCTCGCCAATGACGGCTGGGATGCCGGTCCCGGATCAGCGCCCGGTCGCGATGCTTGCACCGCCTGTATCCCCGCTCGCCGCACCGGAGGAGCCCGCTGCCCGTTCGACAGGGCGTCACCGGGTCTATAACCAGCGCTTCAGCGATGCGAAGCCGATGAACTTCGGCAAGGTGAAGCCCAAGCATCACGCGGTGCATGGCGTCGATGTGTCTCGCTGGCAGGGCGACATCGACTGGCCGAAGCTGCGCAGCCAGGGGGCGAACTTCGCCTATATCAAGGCGACGGATGGCGGGGATCACGTGGATCCCATGTTCCTCACCAATTGGAAACGGGCCAAGGAAGCCGGTGTGAAGCGTGGAGCCTACCACTTCTTCTACTGGTGCCGTGTCGCCTCCGAGCAGGCGGACTGGTTTATCCGCAACGTGCCGCGTGATCCGGACGCCCTGCCGCCGGTCATCGACGTCGAATACAACGGGGAATCGAGCTGCCGCTTCCGACTGTCGCCGGAAAAGGCGCGCGAGAAGATGCAGGTTTTCATGGACCGCCTCGAGCGACACTATGGCAAGCGCCCGGTCATCTACACGGCGCCTGACTTCTACAAGGACAATCTGCGGGGTCAGTTTCTGGACTACCCCTTCTGGCTTCGTTCGGTTGCCGCGCACCCGTCCAAGATCTATCCGGATCGCAAGTGGGTCTTCTGGCAGTATTCCGGCTCGGGCCTGTCCCAGGGGGTAAACGGAAAGATCGATCTCAACGTCTTCTACGGATCGGTTTCCGACTGGCAGAATTGGGTGGCCGGCAAGAAGAGCTGGCAGCGGGTCGCGGGCCTCCGCTGAGGCCCGCGTTCCATCGGTTCAGATACCGATGCCGGGTTCGGTCACGGGCGGATCACGCGTCTCGTCCGGATTGGGGTTCGGCAGTTCGTCCGGAAGCACATCCGGCTTAGGTTCTTCGACCGGAACCTCCGGCGCCCAGGTCGGGGCCGGCATGGGGGGCTGGTCGTCGAATGGCGATGATGGATCATTGACGGACATCGATCGTCTCCCTGTTTACCGTCCACCGCAGGATGCGGTGAAATCGGCCTTTTGCGTTTAAAAAGCCCGATGCCGACGCTTTGTTCCTGAAGACTTCTGAAGGACTTGCCTTGCCAAGCCGCGGTTTGCCGGCCGGAACCTTTCTCAACATTCGAGGTTTGTTCGTCTCCAGCGATCAGCAGAGGTGATCAGACAGATGGACCAGTCCCAGCCAGTGGCTGACGGTGTACCGTTCGAACAGGAATACCGGGTGTTTTCGAGAAGCTGCGGAGCGGAGTATACCGCCGCCGGTGAGGTGCGGTTTCGCCTGTGGGCGCCGGCTGTGGAAACGGTTAGCTTGCGCCTCGCGGACGAACTCGTACCGATGATGCCGACGGGTGCCGGCTGGTTCGAGCTTCTCGTCAACAACCTGGCACCCGGCACGCCCTATGCCTTCATCCTGCCGGATGGAATGGCGGTCCCCGATCCCGCGGGCCGCGGCCTTGAGAGCGACGTGCATGGCTCTTCGGTTCTGGTCGATCCCACCGCCTACCGATGGCGTCACGGTGCGTGGTCCGGTCGCCCGTGGTCCGAGGCTGTGATCTACGAACTGCATGTGGGGACGTTCACAGAAGAGGGTACCTTCGCAGCCGCAGCGAAAAAGCTTGCAGTGCTTGCGGATCTTGGGATCACCATGATCGAGCTTATGCCTGTCGCCGCTTTCGGTGGCGCGCGTGGCTGGGGCTATGATGGCGTGCTCCTCTACACCCCACACCCCGCCTATGGCACGCCTGATGACATGAAGTCATTCATCGACACCGCCCATGGCCTCGGTCTGATGGTCATGCTCGATGTCGTCTACAATCACTTCGGGATCGACGGCAATTATCTCGATGTCTATGCGCCCGCGTTCTTTCTCGGCGAAGGCACGCCATGGGGGCCTCGTCCCGATGTATCGCAAGATGCGACGCGCGATTTCATGATCGAGAATGCGCTTTACTGGATCGAGGAGTTCGCGCTCGACGGTTTGCGCCTCGATGCTGCCGACCAGATCGAGCAGGACAAGGAGAGCGTCCAGTTCACTGAAGACCTCGCTTTGCGCGTTCGCCAGATGTTTCCGGAGCGCCATGTCCATCTGGTTGTGGAAGACAACCGCAATATCACGAGACTGCATGAACGGGCAGAGGACAACTCCACTCCGCTCTATGATGGTGTCTGGAACGACGGATACCACCATCTGGTTCACGCCTGGGCGACGGCGGAGCATTGTGGTCACTACCGCGCTTTCTCGACCAATTTCTGGCCGAGGATTGCCAAGACGCTCGCCACGGGCTTCGCTCTCCAGGGGGAACGGGCCGACGGCAAGGGCGACGAGCTTCTCGGAGAGCCGAGCGGTCATCTGCCACCGGTCACCTTCGTCAACTTTCTGCAAAATCACGACCAGGTCGGCAATCGTGGACGCGGTGAGCGCCTCTGGAGCCTGATAGAGGAAGATCTCGGCGAGCGACTGCTGACAATGCTCCTGCTCGCACCGCAAATCCCGCTTCTCTTCATGGGCGACGAGTTCCGATCAAAGGGCCGCTTCTTCTTCTTCCGCGACTACCCCGAAGCTCTGCGAGAGACCGATCCGGAGGAGCGGCTGCAGCAGGCCCGCGACTTCGGGACAGACGACATGTCGCCGGATGAGATACGGGATCCAAATGCGCCTGCGACTTTCGCAACCTCTAAGCTTCAATGGGAAGAGGCAGAGACCGAGACGGGAAGGGCGGCCCGAGCCGCTTTCCGAGCTCTGCTGGAGAAACGGCGTCGTCACCTCATGCCTCTGTTGGAGAACGTGGGTGGGGACGTGGGGCATATGCTCTTGGCCGAGGACGGTCGGCTCGCGATCGACTGGCAATTGGGTGAATTTCGATGGCAGTTGCGCGGCAATTTCGGAGAGAGCCGGATCACATTGCCTCCCACGCATGGCAAGACCGTGCATGTTCATCCGCCTTCTGCCGAGGCAGACATTCGGGATCTGTCCGAATTCCCGCCCGGCTCTCTGATTGTCGTTTGCGGCTGAGATTGCCGGAAAAAATTTTATCGGAGGGAACCAAAGGCCCGCTTGGTCGTTTGGTCGCCATCAGGAGGAGTGCGGCATGACTCTGGTTTATTGTGACATCGTCCCTCAGGCGAATGGTTGGTGCTTCTTATCCGAAGAAGGCCAGTCGGCAGTCTATCCCAGTTATCGGCTCGCCGTTGAGGCTGCCCGCCAGCATTTGGAAAGCCAGAGAGCCCAACGCAAGCTCACTGTTATCCGACAGCAGGACTTGCGCGGGCATATGCTCGAGGTGGCCGGCATTGCGCAGGCCTGGAGCCCGGAAGGCAATACCGGAACGGATGGTCGCGCCTGACGTCAGGCGTCTGGCCAACTGAATCGGAATGTAAGTGACGTCATCAGACGCAGAGGTACGAAGGGGAAGCAGGGTGCGCCGTTTATCGACGCGCGGACTGCATGACCATGACCGCAGTCTGGATGTCGCTATCGGCGCCGGCCCGGCCGGTCTACGGTGCTCCGTTTTCATGCATGTGTACCGTGACCTTTTCGACCCCGGGTACGGACAGTGCAACCTGGACAGCCCGATCCATTTCCTCGCGGCTGCCAACGTCTCCGATGATGAAGATCTCGCGACCGCTGGCCACCACCTTCAGCATTTCCGCACCTATGCCTTCGCTCGTTGCAAGTGCGTCAGCCACGCGTTGCTCAAGCGACGCGTCAACCGGTATTTCGTCCGTGACAACGGGCCTTTCCCCGTGAAATGTCTGCGGCTTGAAGACCATGGTAACCTCCTCTGTCGGTATATTCTTTCCAACGCGGAGCGGGCCAATTGGTTCGACAATAAGATTGGCGAACCGGACCTGTGCATCGGGAGGTCTGGACGATGAGACGCCCCCTCCGACTGTTCCTGGGGCTCTTCCCCACCGCTTCGATTGGTTCCTATCTTGCCACGATGGCGATCCTGGCGACCCTGCCCCTTCTGGCATTCGTGGTCTTCCTGCTGCTTCAGCTTGAGCGATCGCAGTTCCGCACCCTGCGTGCAGATGCCGCCCAGGATGCGCAAACCATCAGTCGGGGTGTGGAGCGCAAGCTCGCAGACATGGAAACCACGCTGGCGCTCGTTGCAAAATCGGTGGAATTACAACAGGGCGATCTGCCGGCGTTTCACGCACGGGTGCTCGAAAGCCTGAAAGAGAGTTCGCTTTATGTCATTCTGGCGCGCCGGGATGGCCTGCAAGTCCTGAACACCCGCATGCCCTGGGGCGCGCCGCTCCCACCGATGGCCAATCCGGGCTCGGTTACATCAGCGCTTCGCTCGGGAAAGGTCGAGCTGTCCCACGTGTTTTTCGGCGCCACAAGCCAGCGCTGGGTCGTCAATCTGACGATGCCGCTCGCCGAGCGCGGTCCACAGGGGACCGATGCCGTCGTGCTCACCCAAGATGCGGAAAGCTTCGAGGACCTGGCTTCTCGCGATGCACTGCCGCCCGGTTGGACGTCTGCGCTTCTGGACAAAGAGGGACGCGTGGTCGTTTCGAACGGAGCAGAACGGCAGACTGCCGGTACAGCCATGGATCAAAGCCGGCTGGAACTGATGTACGGCGCCAATGGCAGCGCGGTGTTCTACAAGGACGGCCGACAATATCTCCTGGGTTATGCAAAGCTGCCGGGCTGGCAGTGGCATGCCTTGGTCTGGGGACCGGCAGACAGCCTCCAGGGATCCTTCATTGAACTCTGGAAGAGCCTGCTTGCCGGAAGCGTGATCTTCCTCGCCTTAATCATGCTCGTGGTATTCGTCGCGGCCCATCACCTGCGCTCGGCGATCCGCAAGATCGCCTCCATGGCCGAACGCATCGGCAAGGGCGAGATCGTCTCGCCCGAACGCACCAAGATCACCGAGGCCAACCAGGTCGCGGTCGCCTTGTCCAACGCATCTTTCGACAGGGCCGAGGCGGAGGAGCGGATACATTTTATCCTGCAGGAGCTTGTTCATCGCACCAAGAACATACTCTCGCTGGTCCAGGCCATGATGCGCCAACTTGCCCGCGGGACGGATGACGTGGAGGAATTCCAGCGCGCAGTCAGTGGACGTCTCGCCGGATTGGCTCAGTCGATCGAGGCGCTCGCCAAACAACAATGGGCCGGGATCCCGCTCGCCTCTCTGGTCGAACTGCAGCTCACGACCGTCACGGGTTCGTTCGACCGGATCTCCAAGCGTGGGCCGGAACTTCTGGTGAATGCGAATGCGGTACAGAATCTGGGCCTCGTTTTTCACGAACTCGCCACCAACTCGGTCAAATACGGCGCACTCTCCGTCCTGGAAGGACGACTGATGATCGAATGGCAGATGGTGGAGCCGGAGGCCGAAGGCGAAGAGCAGCGTCTGCGCCTCACCTGGACGGAACTTCATGGTCCGGCAGTGGTCACACCGACCCGGCGCGGCTTCGGTTCGACAGTCATCGAACGACATGCCGCAAGCGCATTTGCCGGTGAGGTCACCGTCGATTTCAACCCGAAGGGCCTTCGCTGGACGCTGGTCGCCCCGCTATCTTCCTTCACGGTCGGCACGAACGACTAGGCTCCCGGAACCTTTGTCCTCTCAGACGGGTTCAATCCCGTGGATCAGCCAAGGAGCAAAGTGATGAGCGCGGAAGATCAGGACAAAGGGACACGTCGCATCCACAAGGATGCAGATGGTCAGTATGCCGGAACCCAGGCAGGCAGGCACAGCGACGGTGTCGTCAGCGCCAAGCCGACCGTGATCACGGGTTCTGAAGATGCGACTGTCAACAAATGGCCGCCGGGTAAGGAAAATCCCCCGAAGGATTGGGACGCAAATTTCGACATTCGCGACAAGTCCGGCGACTGAAGCCAATCTCAGAACTTGCCGGAACCCATGCAAGCCCCGTTGATCTGGGCAGGCACCGCGACCAGCGAGCGCGATCGTTCCCGAAGCGGAAGGTCTGCGCGCCGCGGCAGTGCGACCTGGGTGTCATCAGTTGGGCCTGTGTCCGGTCGTCGGACTCTGCGCACGCGGGAGAAGAGACCATTCAGGAATTTCCGGATCATTGTTATCTCCTTTCCGTCAAAGCTTGGGTGAAGCCGTTGGGCTCGCCGAGATCCGATGAGGATCGACGAAGCGCTGCGGCGCGCGCCTTAGCGGTTTCAAGGATCTCACGGATCGCTTCGCCTTTCTCGTGGCCTCGACCGATTCCGGCTGAAGGCTCGGCGCCTGGATCTTCAGAGCCATCCCGCAGCACGACTTCCTGTTCGAGATTGCGCAGCAGTTCTGGCACGCGGTCGGGCGTCGCGAGCACCTCGCTCAAAATCGAAACGAGGATTTCCCGATGGGCGTTGATCCTCGCTTCGAGTGATTTCATATCGTTCTCCACCGGATATCTCCTTTTGCGCACAAGCCTCTAAGTGGGGAACATTGGCCGGCCCCAATTGTTTCCTCCAAGAACGAATTCTTCCGCTTGAAGGAGAGGATCATGCCGCATACGGTCCGTCCGCCACGCTGGCGTCCCCACCCCGATCCGCGCGATCGGCTGATCATCGCGCTCTTTGCCCAGTTGGAGGCGGAACGCCAGACGCGGGAGACCCTGCGCATGGCAATCCGTTCCGGGGCCATTGATCCGGCTGTGCTGGAGGCGATCGCGGAAGATCCCGTTTCCGCCACCAGTGAGGACATCGCTGCGCTGGAACGCACCATCGCGATGCGCGAACGCGTCCCGCCGAAAGGCGAGCAGCAAGGAGAATACTGGCGATGAATCGCGCCGAGACGGCTGTGATCCGCCAAGGTGGCACTGTTGGCCACTCGGTGAGGACACCGTCAAATCCGTCGGCGCAAGGCGGGCACGCCGGGCCACGTGGCTCGGTTACGAGGGGGAAGTAATCCGACAGCTTTGGCCGGAGCCGCTGAACGCCCAGCAGGGCGACCGATCGCCTAATGAACGCTATTCCGGATGTTGCGAAAAAAGGGCTCGGAGATCCTCCGGGCCCTTCTCGCTTCATTGCCATCCGGTAGTCGGCCTGCCTCAATGGCGCAGCAGGGCCCGCCCTTCCGTCAGCCGGCCATAGACCTCGGCATAGCTTTCGGCACTGCGATCCCAGGAATAGTCGGCTCGCATGGCCTGCAATTGCAGCCGCGCCCACTTGCGCTTGTCACCATAGGCCTCGGCCGCTCGCCGGATCGCGTGGCGAAGTCCTTCCGGGCGCACCGGATGGAACTGGAACCCGGTTGCAACCCTGGCCGAGATGGCGGCATCATTGGCGTCGATTATCGTTTCAGACAGGCCACCTGTACGGGATACGACCGGCACGCAGCCGTAGCGCAGGCCATAAAGCTGCGTCAGGCCACAGGGCTCGAATCTCGACGGCTGGATGATTGCATCCGAACCGCCATGAATGAGATGCGCCGTCGGCTCGTTGAAGCCGACCGAGACGGCCATGCGTCCCGGGAAGCGGGCAGCCGTCGCCTTGAGCGCATCCTCGATGTCATGATCGCCCTGACCATGCACGATCAGCCGTCCACCCCAGTGGAAGATCTCGTCGGCCACCTCGGCCAGCATGTCCATGCCCTTCTGCCAGGTGATCCGTGTGACAGCCGAAAAGAGCGGTCCATCGCCGGGTTCGAGGTGAAAGCGTTCGAGCAGGAGAGCCTTGTTGTTCTTCTTGTTGCGTACGGTCTTTGCGTCGTAGCGGAACGGCAAGTATGGGTCCGTCGCAGGGTTCCAGATCTCTTTGTCGATCCCGTTGACGATGCCCTGCAGTCGGTCCATGCGCGTATTCAGGACCCCGTCGAGGCCCATGCCGAATGTTGGCGACAGGATTTCGCGAGCATAGGTTGGACTGACCACCGTGATGTGATCGGCCGTCACAAGGCCGCCCTTGAGGTAGCTGATATCGCCGAAATACTCCATCTGGTCGACTGAATAGACCTCCGGCGGCAGGCCGATATAGGGCAGCAGCGAGGCGGAGTACTGGCCCTGGAAGGCGAGATTGTGGATCGTGAGAACGACTGGAACGGCCGAGCCCATCTGACGCAGATAGACCGACGTCAGGGCTGACTGCCAGTCGTGCGTGTGAACCAGATCCGGCTGCCAGCCGGGCAATGCACCGGCAGAAATCTCGGCACCGGCCAGCGACAGAACGGCGAAACGTTTCCAGTTGTCGGCGTGGTCGACGCCATTTTCATCGACATAGGGGCCGCCCGGCCGGTCGTAGAGAGCCGGCGCGTCGAGCACGAACAGACTGAGGCCGTCGATTTCGAGATGCCGCAGCGTCGCCTTCTCGCCGAGCAGATCGTCGAATTCCATAAGCGGGGGATGCAGTCGTGCCAGCGCGAGGATCGAAGGATAACCTGGCACGAGGGTATGTGTGGCGATGCCAAAGGCAGACAGCGCTTTTGGAAGCGCGCCGGTGACGTCGGCGAGCCCGCCTGTCTTCACCAGCGGATAGATTTCCGAAGTGACCGCAAGCACATGCAGGGGAACGCGGGTCGGGGAGGGGCGACGTGGACGGAGTTCGTCCTCCTCCCGGTGATAGGCGTCCCGCACCCGCTGGATGAATTGCGCCCGGCTGAGTGCAAGCGAAAGATCGACTCCGGCCACCTTGCTCACCCTTTCCGGCTTCGTGTTGAATTGCGAACCGGCGAGACCGGTTTTTCCGTGATCACGAGCCCTTCTTCAGCCGCGGAGAGCTGCGCCTGTGCGATGCGCCGACCGGATTTTTCTGTCGTCTCTGTTGCGGCGGCCTGCAGTGTTTCCCAGTCCCTGAGTGCGGCCTGCCAATGCGCCTCGTCCCGCCCATCGGGGCGCCCTTCTTCTTCCCAAAGCGAGTATGCCCTGCGGGCAATCCAGTCATAGTCTCGTTCAGACATGGCAATTCTCCGTCGTCGCCGCTTGCCCGTTCTCACACCATCGGATCTCGGCGGAGCGCGGTCTCGTCGCACCCGCCGCTCCCCGGTCGGATCAGTCGGTGATGCCCAATATCACCGGCGGATCCCCGGCTCGTCATTCGAGGGGAACTGGCAAGATAGGAACGCCAGGAAGAGCAAACGGTTCCCGCTGCAACTGCCGATTTGATCGTGGTCTGGAACAGTTCTGCCTCCCTGGCGTTTCCCGGGGCAGTCCTGCAGAACATTGCAAGCCGGAGGGAATGACACATGGCGCAGCGCGCCTTCTGGAAGGGCTACCTGAAATTGTCGCTCGTCACCTGTCGCGTGGCGATGACACCCGCCGTGACCGAAAGCGCCAAGCTCCGTTTCCACAACATCAATCGCAAGACCGGCAACCGTGTTGTCAGCCGCTATGTCGATGCCGACACCGGAAAGCCGGTCGACGATGAGGATCAGGTCAAGGGTTATGAGCGGGCCGAGGACGACTATGTGCTCTTTGAGGATGAGGAACTCGACGAGGTCGCGCTGGAAAGCACGCGCACCATCGACATAGAAAGCTTCGTGCCGCGCAACTCCATCGGCTGGGTCTGGTATGACAGCCCCCATTACCTGGCCCCGGCGGACAAGGTCAGCGAGGAGGCCTTTGCCGTCATCCGCGAGGCGATGCGCAAGACCGATACCGGCGGTATAGCCCGCCTCGTGCTCTATCGCCGCGAACATGCTGTGCTGCTGGTGCCGCGCGACGAGGGCATGGTGGTCTGGACGCTTCGCTATGGTGAGGAAGTCCGCGACGCCGCGTCCCTCTTCAAGGGAGCAGGAGAAGCGCCGTCGGCCCGCAGCGCAAAGACGATGATGAAGAAACTCGTCGAGGCACGCCTGCGCCCCTGGGATCCGAAGCTGGTGCGTGACCCGGTCGAGGAACGCCTCCACGAGATCATCGAAAACCGCACGAAGACGCCAAAGCGGGCCAAGCCGAAAAAGTCCTCCGCACCCGAGCGCAAGGATAATGTCATCGACATCATGGAAGCCCTTCGCCGTAGCCTCGCCTCCGAGAAGAAGCCGGCAAAGCGTTGATGGCCTTGCTCAGCGTGATTTCCGTGCCTTGCCCTTGCCCTTGCCCTTGGCGTTGAGCGGTGCCTCCGCCGTGCGGAAATCCTCCCACGGATCGACTTCGAGCGCCGCAAAGCGCGCAGGCACGTTTTCGACTGTGAAATGGTTCGAGCCGATTGCGGGTCCGAGTTCGTCGAAGGAGAGCGGCATTGAGACAGGGGCTCCCGCCCGTGCGCGGGTGGAATAGGGAGCGACTGCGGTGGCGCCTCGCCCATTGCGCAGATAGTCGATGAGGATCTTGCCCTTGCGTTTTGCCTTGCTGATCGTGGAGACGTAGTCGGCAGGGCTGTCGGCGCTCATGCCGTCGGCCAGCGCCTTCATCGCGGCCTTCACCTCGGGCCATTGGGCTTTCGGCTTGAGGGGTGCGACGACATGCAGCCCCTTGCCTCCCGACGTCTTGACAAAGCCGGTGAGCCCAAGCTCGGTGAAGCGATCGCGCACCTCGAAGGCGGCCGCGATCACTCGTTCCCAGGAGACATCCGGCCCGGGATCGAGGTCGATATTGACCATGTCGGGTCGCTCCAGATCGCCGGCCCGCGAGCCCCAGGGATGGATTTCGAGCGCTGCGCCCTGCACCAGCGACAGCAGTCCGTCGAGGTCGCGGATACCGACGAGCGCCTCATCGTCCTTCGGGTCCCGGATCGTGACGATCTCCTTGCGCATGCCGCGCCAGTCGTGTTTCTGGAAGAAACAGGTCTTCTCATGTCCTTCCGGGCAGCGCAGCAGTGCGAGGGGGCGGTCGACGATGAAGGGCGCGATGCGCGGCCAGACCAGCGCATAGTGATCCGCCAATCCTTCCTTGGTAACCCCGGCTTCGGGCCAATATAGGCGATCGGGATGGGTGAGGGGAATGCGCCGGCCTTCCGCGCGCAGACTGTCGCCGCTGCTCTTTGTAGATGCGGCCGGACGTGTTTCCTTCGAGGAGCCTGCAGATTTCGATGTCGTGGCCGGTGTTTCCAGCACCACCTCCCGCGCAGCCTTGTCCTCCCGGAGCCCCCGGAAGGAGGCATGGCGTAGATGGGCGTCGCCCGTCCAGCCGCGGAACTCGATCTCCGCCACCAGTTCCGGCTCGAGGAAGACGACATCCTTGCGTTCGACGCCAGTCAGCTTGTCCTTGAATGGGCTCTTGTCCCGAATGAGCGACTGCAGCCTCTCGAAGACCTGCCGCGCGACCTTCTGGGAGTAGCCCGTGCCCACACGTCCCACATGCCGCAGGCCATCGGCCTCGTTCACTCCCATGACCAGCGAGCCGATTGCCTTGTCGGAGACAGACGAGGGCACATATCCGCCGATCACCAGTTCCTGCCGCGCCGTGCATTTCGATTTGACCCAATCCCGGCCGCGTCCCGGCCGGTACGGTGCGTTGGCCACTTTCGAAATGACGCCTTCCAGGCTGAGACGGCAGGCATGTTTGAGGACGAGGTCACCGCTTTCGTCGAAATGCGCAGAATACTTCAATAGCGGAGTGGGACCGCCGACCAGCTCTTCCAACAATTCCTTTCGATCACGCAGAGCGACACCGGTCAGATCCTGTCCGTCCAGATGCATCAGGTCGAAGGCATAATAGGTGAAGCGATCGGAGCGTCCGTCACTGAGGTCCTGTTGCAGCAGGGAGAAATCGCTGCTGCCATTGCCGCCTTCGACGACGATTTCTCCGTCCAGCAATGCGGCCTGCACCGGAAGCGCCTTCAGCGCTGCGGGCAGACGATCGCCGAAGCGGTCGGTCCAGTCGAGACCCGTACGGGTGAGAAGTTTGACCTCGCCGTTTTCGATGCGGGCTTGGATGCGATAGCCGTCCAGCTTGATCTCGTGCAGCCAGCGATCGCCCTTCGGCACGGTCTTCACCAGTGACGCGAGTGCCGGCGGCACGAAGTCCGGCATTTCCCCGGGTTTGGCGCCTTTCGGCACGCGATCGCTTTTGGTGGCGCGGCGACGCGTGGCAGTGTCCTTCGCCTTCGTGGTATCCCTCTTGCGCGAATTCCAGACGGCGGCCTTCTGGTCACCCTTCAAGCTCTCGACGGGCCGCCCGCTTTTGACCGAAAGCGGCATCTCCTCCACGATGTCGGGATCGCCTGCCTCGCGCGCCACCTCGTCCTCGCCCTTGATCAGCAGCCAGTTTTCCCGCGTCTCGCCCTCCTTGCCGGCCATGCGCACGAGATGCCAATGGCCGCCGAGCTTCTCGCCCTTCAGGGTGAATTCCAGATGACCCTTTTTGTATCCCTTCTTTGCATCGTGACGGGGCTCCCAGGTTCCGCGATCCCAGACGATCACTTCGCCGGATCCGTATTGGCCAGGCGGGATCACGCCTTCGAAATCACCATAGGTCAGGGGATGATCCTCAACATGCACTGCCAGGCGTTTGACACTGGGCACGAGGCTCGGCCCGCGCGTGACCGCCCAGCTCTTGAGCACACCGTCCATTTCCAGCCGCAGGTCGTAGTGGAGGCGCCTGGCTGCGTGCTTCTGGATGACGAAACTGTTGCCGCCCGCTTTCGCATTCGGCTTCGCGGCCTTTGGCTCCGGCGTCGCCTTGAAGTCTCTCTTGCGGCGATATTCGGAGAGCGACATGTTCAGCTCGCCTTCTTCTGACGCGTCGTGTTGCCCGACGGTGCCTTGCGCCGCTGTGGCGTCTTGGCCGCGCCTGTGTCTGCGCTCTTGCGCAACGCGTCGAGCAGGCTGGTGACGTTCTCTGACTTCCGCTTCGGCAGTTTCTTCGGCTTGCGACCGGCAATCTTTGCCTTCACCAGCTCCGTGAGGGCGGCTTCGTAGCGATCCTCGTAGCGACCCGGATCGAACTCGCCCATCTTGGTGCCGATGATGTGCCGGGCAAGCTCCAGCATTTCCGTCTCGATCTTGACCTTCGAAATCCCCTCGAAACTTTCGGCTGGATCGCGGACCTCGTAGTCATAGTTGAGTGTGGTCGCGATCAGGCCTTGCCCCTGCGGCCGGATGAGCACGCTGCGGAGCCGGCGGAAAAGAACCGTCCGCGCGATCGCCGCCACCCCTTGCGCCTCCATGGTCTCACGGATCAGAGCATAGGGCTCGACGGATTTACGGTCGGCCGGTGCCAGGAAATAAGGACGTTCCAGGTAAAGGGTGTCGATCTCGTCACAAGCCAGAAATGTTGCGAGTTCCAGCCGTTTGTCGCTTTCCGGCACAGCCTCGCGGATCTCGTCGGGCTCTAGGATCACGGTCTGCCCCTCCGGGGTATCATACCCCTTGACCAGGTCATCCTTGCCGACCGGGCGGCCGGTATCGGCATCTGCGTATTCTCGTCGAACCCGGTGCCCGGTATCGCGGTTGATGATATGAAATGTCGTGCGTTCCGATGCGTTGACGGCGGAATGGAGCGCCACGGCGCAGCTTAGATCGCCGATCGACAGATGGCCTTTCCAGATGGCTCGTATGCTCACGCTGAACTCCTGTCGCTTTCCGCCGCAACGAGGAGCACATCGCCTTTGTTCCCCAGGCGCTGGAAAGCCCGCGAACGGAAACATAAAACAGGTCTCTCATATTAGTGATTGTGGTTTGACGGCGAGAATTCATTAACCTTCAAGCAAGGAATTAACCATAAAGATTGCTGGACACGTCGGAGTGGGACTCGCAATGGAGTTTCCTTCGGGCATGACGCCATCCCGTCGTACCGGTTCTGGTCCGGTCTGTATTTCTCATGGAAGTAGTTCGGTGAACCGGCAGACCATGATGCGGACGGCAGTGGGATCGCAAACCCGCGTGCCCGCACGACCGCATCCCTGACTGCAGGAACCCCGGACACGGAAGGTTCACCCTCGAGGGGTGGCCAAGTGCGGGACGAATGACAGGTCAGAGCATGTCCACGGAGCGGCCGACGGGATCACAGGCAGGCAGCCTGCGCGACCGGCTGCGTTTTGCCGGGTTGGACGAGGCTCAGTGTGATCTGCTCCGTCAGAACCGTCATATCCTTTCCCAGCCCCTCAAAACGGCACTGAGAGACCTTTTCCAGCGTCTCCAAAGCTCGCCGGACGCGGCCCGTGCTTTCACCAGCGAGCGCCAGTATGACCGGCTCCACGATCTCCTGTCGTCCCATTGGGATGTGCTCACCGATGCCCGTTTTGATGCGCTCTATGCCGAGCGGGTGAAGGTTCTCTCCGACAGCGAAAGCCGCATGGGCCTCGATCCGCGCTGGCATGTTGCAGGGCATGCGGTGGTGCTGGAACATCTGGTCACCTCCGCGCTCGCCGAGACCTCCGGCTCCGGGCTTCTCCCATCGAGCCGCCGGCGTCAGCGCGAAGTCACCGATCTCGTCGCGGCGCTTGTCCGGCTGGTCATGGTCGATGTCGAAATCGCCGTGTCCCTGCGCTTCAACGAACTGCGCCTCAAGCACCACCGCGACCTCGCGGCCCAGCGTGAACACGACCGTGCCGAATTCGAGGGTATCTTTCGTCCCGTCGTCGATGGCCTGGCATCGGGGGATCTCACCGTGCGCACGGGAGCCGATGTCCCGGAAGCCTATGCTGACCTTGCCGGTCGCATGAACGAGGCGATCGAACAATTGCAGACGGCCTTCCTTTCCTCCGAGGAGAAGCTCGCCCATGTCCGCGAGGCGACCGGCCGCATGGCCGAGACGGCCCGCACCTATGCCGGTCGCGCCGAAGATCAATCTGGTGCGCTGGGTGAAACCAGTCATGCCCTCCATGAACTGACATCAAGCGTCCGCGAATGCGCCGGCCAGACCAAGCGCGCCGAAGCGACCGTCGCTGCGACCCGCGGCTCGGTCGAAGCAAGCGGTCATGTCGTCGGTCGGGCGATCTCCGCCATGGCCGACATCGAGGCTTCCGCCGAACAGATCGGGCACATCATCGGTGCGATCGACGAGATCGCCTTCCAGACCAACCTCCTGGCGCTGAATGCGGGGATCGAAGCGGCCCGCGCCGGTGACAGTGGGCGTGGCTTTGCCGTCGTTGCCCAGGAAGTCCGTGCGCTGGCACAGCGATCGGCAGATGCCGCCCGCGAAATCAAGACACTCGTTGCCACCACGAAGAGCCAGGTCGTTGCCGGTGTCGACATGGTGGCGAAGACCCAGGGTGCCATCGCCGACATCGTGCTGCAGGTGGGGGACATCAGCGGCACGGTCTCCGATATAGCAGCCCGGTCCGACCGCCAGGCGAGCGAACTCGCAGGCATCGCTGGAACGGTTGCCAGCCTCGGCTCGGACATCGCAGACACAGCCGTCCTCGCCCGCCAATCGAGCGAAGGCACCGACGATCTCCACAAGGTCATTCTCGAGCTCGGCGCGACCATCCGCGAATTCCACATCGAGCGTCAGACGCGCGCGCCGAAGGTGCCGGTCGGGCGTGTTCAGCTAACGGCTCAGCGGGACCAACTGACGCCAGCACCGGCAGCCTCGATCGCCGACCTTTCTGACGACGCAGACGTCGATTTCGGCTTCGCGGCCCAGATCGCCGGGCTCGTCGGATGAGGGGATTGTTTACCACCATGCGATATACACGAAAGCTAAGGGCGGGAATTTCGGCACTCTTTCCGGGGGAATGGTTCTCCCGGGCTCCAGGTCGGAGTCTGGTTGCCGCAGCCTTCGGGACACAAGGAAAGAAATGATGGCAAGTAAGAAAGGCGAGCAGAAGGCCCTGAAGCTGGCCGCGGTCTTGGACCTCAACGAGGCTTCCAATCTCAAGGCCAATATTCTCTCGATGCGTGGTGCTCCTTTGACGATCGATGCTTCTGGCGTCGAGCGTGTCGGCGCCCAGTGCGTGCAGGTCCTGATGGCCGCAGCCAAGGCCTGGGAAGCCGACAAGCATCCCTTCTCGTATGGAAAGGCCTCCGAGGCTTTCCTCAAAACCCTTCAACTGATTGGCGTGAACATCGACCATCTGCTCGCTAAGGAGATCCGGCAATGAAGAAAAAAGTGCTCACCGTGGATGACTCCAGAACCATTCGAAACATGCTTCTGGTCACCCTGAACAATGCCGGCTTCGAGACCATCCAGGCCGAAGATGGCATCGAGGGCCTGGAAGTGCTCGAGGAATGCAATCCCGACGTCATCGTGACCGATATCAACATGCCGCGTCTCGACGGCTTCGGCTTCATCGAGGGGGTCCGTCGGAACGAAAAGTATCGCGCGGTTCCGATCCTGGTTCTGACCACGGAAAGCGATGCGGAAAAGAAGAACCGCGCCCGCCAGGCTGGTGCGACCGGATGGATCGTCAAACCGTTCGATCCGACCAAACTGATCGATGCCATTGAGCGTGTAACCGCCTAAGCCGGGATTTTCTCCTATGGATATGAACGAAATCAAAGAGATCTTCTTCCAGGAATGCGAGGAGCAGCTTGCGGAACTGGAATCCGGTCTTCTGAAAATGAATGATGGGGATCGCGATCCGGAAACGGTCAATGCCGTTTTCCGTGCGGTTCACTCCATCAAGGGCGGCGCCGGCGCCTTTGGTCTCGATGACCTGGTCGCCTTCGCGCACGTCTTCGAGACGACTCTTGATTGCGTTCGTTCCAACAAGCTGGAGCCCGGCCCCGAGGTCATGAAGGTGATGCTCAAGTCGGCCGACGTTCTGGCTGACCTGGTCACCGCATCCCGCGATGGTGGTAGCGTCGACGAAAGCCGCTCCAGCGGTCTCGTCAAGGAACTGGAAGCACTGGCGAACGGAGACATGCCAGCCCCGTCGGCAGCGCCTGTTGCGGCCGCCAAGCCGGCGGCGCCCGCGCCCGTTGCTGCCGCCCCGAGCGACGACAGCGGCTTCCAGCCGATCCCCTTCACGTTTGACGACTTTGGCGGCGAAGAGCAGGACGAGAGCCTCTCGACCTTCGACGTGACCTTCAAGCCGCGCCGTGAACTCTACTCCAAGGGCAACGAAGCGGCCCTCCTGCTGCGTGATCTCTCCCGTCTCGGCGAGATGAGCATCAACTGCAACATGGAAGACCTGCCGCCGCTCGACGATCTCGATCCCGAAGGCGCCTATTTCGACTGGACGATCCAGATCAAGGCGGAAAAGGGCGAGGAAGGCATTCGTCAGGTCTTCGAATTCGCAGAGTGGGATTGCGACCTCGATATCAAGCTCCGTGAGCCTGAAGCTGCCGCCGTCACCGAGGAACTTCCGATGGTCCCGGTTCCCTTCGACCTGTCTGCGCTCGACGACGGATCCGATGCCCCCGACCAGACTGTCGCTGCTGCCGTTGAGGCCGCAGACACGGCGACCAGCGTCCTGAAGGCGGCTGCCTCTGCCGCCAAGCCTGAGAAGAAGGAAACGCCGGCCGCAGCTGCAGCCGCCGCAGCCGCCCAGGCCAACAACGCCGCCGGCCAGACCATTCGTGTCGATCTGGACCGCGTCGACCGCCTGATCAACCTTGTCGGCGAACTCGTCATCAACCAGGCGATGCTGTCCCAGAGCGTCATCGAGAACGACGCCACCGGCACATCCGCCGTCAATATGGGTCTCGAAGAGCTGCAGCAGCTCACCCGTGAGATCCAGGACTCGGTCATGGCGATCCGCGCGCAGCCGGTGAAGCCGGTCTTCCAGCGCATGTCGCGTATCGTCCGCGAAGTCGCGGATATGGTCGGCAAGTCGATCCGCCTCGTCACTGAGGGTGAAAACACCGAAGTCGACAAGACGGTCATCGACAAGCTCGCCGAGCCTTTGACTCACATGATCCGAAATGCTGTCGACCACGGCATTGAAAGCCCCGAGAAGCGTGCGGCCGCCGGCAAGGAGCCGGAAGGCACGATCAAGCTGACGGCGAAGCATCGTTCTGGCCGTATCGTCATCGAACTCGTCGATGATGGTGCAGGCATCAACCGAGAACGCGTCCGCCAGAAGGCGATCGACAACGAATTGATCGCGGCCGATGCCAACCTGACGGACGAGGAGATCGACAATCTGATCTTCGCACCCGGCTTCTCGACGGCCGACAAGATCTCCGACATTTCCGGACGCGGCGTCGGCATGGACGTGGTCAAGCGCTCGATCCAGGCACTCGGCGGCCGCATTTCGATCACCTCCCGTCCCGGCCAGGGGTCCACCTTCACCATGAGCCTGCCGCTGACGCTCGCCGTCCTCGACGGCATGGTGGTCACGGTTGCCGGTCAGACACTTGTCGTACCGCTCACTGCGATCGTCGAGACGCTGCAGCCGGAGGCACAGCACATTCACTCGTTCGGCGCCAACCAGCGCCTGATCTCGATCCGCAATTCCTTCTGCCCGCTTGTCGATGTCGGGCGGATCCTCAACTTCCGCGGCACGCAGGCCAACCCGATCGACGGTGTAGCCCTCCTCGTGGAATCGGAAGGCGGCGGCCAGCGCGCTCTGATGGTCGACGCCATCCAGGGACAGCGTCAGGTTGTCATCAAGTCGCTCGAAGCCAACTACACCCATGTTCCGGGTATCGCTGCCGCAACCATCCTCGGTGATGGTCGCGTCGCGCTCATCCTCGACGTGGATGCTGTCGTCGCCGCCTCGCGGGGTCAGTCCCTCAAACAGGAAATGTCGTTAGCCGTCGCAGGGTAATAGTATGTCGTATGCGGTCAAAAACTTGATGCAGGGTAGCCGTGAGCTCATCGCCTTCCGTATTGGCGATCAGGAGTTCTGCGTGAACATCATGTCGGTGCGGGAGATCCGGGGATGGACCCCGGCAACCCCACTGCCGCATTCGCCACATTATGTCATGGGCGTCATAAACCTGCGTGGAGCCGTCCTGCCGATCATGGACTTGTCTCTGCGCCTGGGCATGAAGCCCGCCGAACCGACCGCCCGTCACGTCATCATCGTGGCGCAGGTCAAGTCTCGGATCGTCGGTCTGCTGGTGGATGCCGTATCGGACATCCTCACCGTGGACGACGACAACATACAGCCGACGCCGGAGGTCTCCTCCGATCTCGAACGACAATATGCCCGTGGCATTCTCGCCATCGACAAGCGGATGATCTGCCTGGTCGAGCTTGCTGCACTTTTCAACGAAGCCGCCGAAAGCGAGGCTGCATGACATTCGCAATGAGCACATCCCGTCAATCGGACGATGAAGTCCTGGCCAGTGGGGAATACCCGCTGACCCGGCGGGATCTGGGTGAGATTGCTGCCATGATCTACTCGGATGCGGGCATCGCGCTGAACGACAGCAAGGCGTCGCTCGTCTACTCGCGCCTGTCCAAGCACATCCGCAATCTCGGCCTCTCGGGCTTCCGCGCCTACTGCCAGCTCGTCTCGTCGCCGGAAGGTGCAGCCGAGCGTCGGGAAATGCTGTCGCATCTGACCACCAACTTCACGCGGTTCTTCCGCGAGAACCATCACTTCGAGCACCTGCGCGACGAGGTCCTTCCCGGTCTCGTCCAGCGGGCGAAGTCCGGTGGCCGCGTCCGCATCTGGTCGGCCGCAAGCTCCGATGGCCAGGAGCCCTATTCGATCGCGCTGACGGTCTTCCAGGCCTTCCCGAACGTGCTCGATTATGACTTCAAGATCCTGGCGACCGACATCGACCCGAAGATCCTGGCGATCGCCCGTCAGGGCGCCTACGACGAGCAGGCCCTTGAAAGCGTCTCCCCGGCCACGCGCAAGCAGTGGTTCAAGGAGGTCGAGATCGGCGGCCGCCGCAAGTATCAGGTCGATGAGCGCCTCAAGCGGCTGATCACCTACAATGAACTGAACCTGATGGCGCAGTGGCCGTTCAAGGGCAAGTTCGACGTCATCTTCTGTCGCAACGTCGTGATCTATTTCGACGAACCGACCCAGATGCGGATCTGGACCCGCTTTGCGGATCTTCTGCCGGTCGGCGGTCACCTCTACATCGGTCATTCGGAGCGTGTTTCGGGCGACTCGAAGAACGATTTCGACAATATCGGGATCACGACTTACAGCTACGTGGGCAAGAACGGAGGGCGCAAATAATGGCGGCACCTGCACGCGTTCTCGTTGTCGACGACAGCCCCACCATGCGTGGACTGATCACGGCCGTCCTCAGCCAGGATCCCGATGTCAGCGTCATCGGCCAGGCCGGCGACGCGATGGAGGCCCGCGCCGCGATCAAGCAGCTCAATCCCGATGTCGTCACCCTCGACATCGAGATGCCGAACATGAACGGCCTCGAGTTCCTCGAGAAGATCATGAAACTGCGTCCGATGCCGGTGATCATGGTCTCGACAATGACCCATCGCGGCGCCGAAGCAACGCTTGCCGCGCTGGAGATCGGCGCCTTCGACTGTGTCGCCAAGCCTCAGCCGGGCGATGCGCGTCCCTTCGGCGAGCTCGCCGAGAAGGTCAAGGCCGCGGCGCGTTCGCAGCACCGTCACAGCCCCACCTCGCATGGCCATCCTGCACCGGTTGCGCCGGCGGCAGACTTCCGGGTTGGACGCAAGATCGTGGCCATCGGTTCGTCTACGGGCGGCGTGGAGGCCCTGATCGCGGTCTTGCAGAAATTCCCGCGCAATTGCCCGCCGACGGTGATTACGCAGCACATGCCGCCGACATTCACCAAGAGCTTTGCCGAGCGGCTCAATCGGCTCTGCGCACCTGTCGTGGAGGAGGCCACGGACGGTGCACGGCTCGAGATCGGCAAGATCTACCTGGCGCCGGGTGGCGATCGACATCTCCAGGTGGCGAATGCCTCTGCGCCATGCTGCCGCCTGGTTGAGCGCGCGCCGGTCAACGGTCACCGACCCTCGGTCGACGTGTTGTTCGATTCAGTTGCAGAACTTGCCGGTCGGAACGCCGTCGGTGTGATTCTTACGGGCATGGGGCGCGACGGCGCCTCGGGCCTTTTGAAGATGCGTCACACCGGTGCACGAACTATCGGCCAGAACGAAAAGACCTGTGTGGTCTATGGGATGCCCCGAGTCGCCCATGAGCTGGGCGCAGTCGAGCATCAACTACCCCTCACCTCTATTGGAGAGGAAATCCTCAAACTCACTGCCGCCCGAAAAGAAGGTATCGAATAATGTCCCTAGCCGAAAAAATCAAAGTTCTGATCGTCGACGATCAGGTCACCAGCCGCCTCCTGCTCAGCGATGCGTTGACCCAGCTCGGCTTCAAGCAGATCACTGCCGCCGGTGACGGCGAGCAGGGCATGAAGATCATGGAGCAACAGCCCCATCATCTGGTCATCTCGGACTTCAACATGCCGAAGATGGATGGATTGGGTCTTCTGCAGGCCGTGCGGACCAATCCGAACACGAAGAAGGCTGCCTTCATCATCCTGACGGCGCAGGGCGACCGGGCGCTGGTGCAGAAGGCCGCACAGCTGGGTGCCAACAACGTCCTGGCGAAGCCTTTTACCATTGAAAAAATGAAGGCAGCCATCGAGGCTGTATTCGGAGCCCTAAAATGACTGAAGACAGTGCAGCAAAGCGCGTCCATATTATCCAAGGGGAGTGGAAAGTCAGCAAGGACCCGAACGTGGTTCTGTCGACCATCCTCGGTTCGTGTGTTGCTGCCTGTATTCGGGATCCGATTGCAGGAGTGGGTGGTATGAACCACTTTCTCCTGCCGGGATCGGCGGTGCCGGGGGCAGGTGGCGGCGATGCCACCCGCTATGGGGTTCACCTTATGGAGCTTCTGATCAATGGCCTGCTGAAGCAGGGCGCCCGCAGGGATCGTCTTGAGGCCAAGGTCTTCGGGGGGGCCAAGACGATTGCGACGTTCTCGAATGTCGGCGAACAGAACGCAGCCTTCGCCCAGCAATTCCTGCGCGACGAAGGCATCAAGGTGGTCGGATCCTCGACGGGTGGAGATCACGGCCGCAAACTGGAATTCTGGCCGGTCAGCGGTCGGGCAAGACAGTATCCGCTCACAGGCGCAGAAACGCAGAAGACGGTGGCGCTGGAGCAGCGTCCGGTTCCTGTTTCGAGGCCGGTGGAAAATTCAATCGAGTTCTTCTAGTACTGGACATCGGATGCAAAACGAAAACTTGGCGGGAAATCAGGATACCCGGGAAGAGCTTCCGGAAATCCTCATGCGCATCGTCAGCGAGCTGCACGACGTGGCTTATCTGATCGAGCGCGTGGAGCCGCACCTGCTTGAGCTCGGTGGCCCGACAATCCTGGAACATCCGGACAGCCTGAAGGTCCTGCAGGGTATCGATCTCGCCGTGCAGAAGGCGCGCGGGCTCGCGGAATTCGTCGACACCATCACGGGGACGATACCGTCGGACTGGATGATCGACATGACGACGGCGCTGAGCCTCGTCAAGCTTGCCGACATGCAGAAGGCGCTCGGCGCCGGCCTGCGCCACGGCCATTCCCAACCGCTCGTCCAGGCGGGTGGAGACTTCGACTTCTTCTAATCGTCCCTGAAGGACGGATAGGGCCGCAGATCCCGGTTTGCGAATGGCTGAAATGAATTCGGCCTCCCGCCTCGCGAAACGCTCGCACAAGTTTCGATTTCTATTGTCGCGCCAAGGGCAAAAACGCCCAGAACCTTCTTGTAGATGGTGCGAGACAGAATGAATCTGTTAAATCAATTACTTCAGATACCAAAAAACTTCGCGGCGATGGGGCAAGCGAAGATATTGGCGATGGCCGGTGTTGCCGTTGTTTCATTCGCAATCATTATTGCCGGCGCCCTTTACGTCAACAAACCCTCCTACGAGACCCTTTACGTCGGCCTTGAACCGATCGATCTGAACCAGATCAGCGTCGCGCTGGCTGAATCGGGTATCGATTTCGAGACCGGCAGCGATGGCCAGAGCATCATGGTGCGCGCCGGCATGACCAGCAAAGCTCGCCTTCTGCTCGCAGAGCGCGGTTTGCCCAACAGCGCCAATGCCGGCTACGAACTGTTCGACAATGTTGGCTCGCTCGGCCTTACCTCTTTTATGCAGGAAGTGACCCGCGTTCGCGCTCTGGAAGGTGAAATCGCACGCACCATCCAGCAGATCTCGGGTATCGCCGCAGCACGCGTCCACATCGTCATGCCGGATATCGGCAACTTCCGACGGGGCGAACAAAACCCCACAGCCTCGGTCATGGTTCGCGCCTCCTCGGATGCCGGACGCAAGGCCGCCGCATCCATTCGCCAGTTGGTGGCCTCCTCCGTGCCGGGCCTCGACGTCGAGGATGTGACGATTCTCGATTCCACCGGACAGCTCCTGGCCGCCGGCGACGAAACGGGTGGCGAAGCCTCCCGTTCGCTCGGTGTGGTTCAGTCGGTCCAGCGCGAGATCGAGACCAACATCGACAAGGCGCTCGCCCCCTTCCTCGGCATGGACAACTTCCGTTCCAGTGTCACGGCGCAGATCAACACCGACAGCCAGCAGATCCAGGAGACCATCTACGATCCCGAATCACGTGTGGAACGATCTGTCCGCGTGACGAAGGAGCAGCAGAAGTCACAGCAGCGTCAGTCCGACACGGCAGCGACAGTCGAGCAGAACATTCCCCAGGCGGCACCGGAAGCCGGCGGTGGCGGTCCTCAGTCCTCCGACGAGCAGGACAAGAAGGAAGAGCAGACCAACTACGAGATCAACAGCCGGACGGTGGCGACGGTCAAGAACAGCTATACGGTCGAAAAGCTGTCGATCGCTGTCGTCGTCAACCGCGGGCGCATTGCCAAGATGGTCGGGGAACCCGTCGATCAGGCCAAGATCGACGCCTATCTCGCCGAAATGCAGAAGATCGTCAGCTCTGCGGCCGGCCTCGACGGCGAACGCGGCGATGTCGTGACACTGACGGCGATGGACTTCCTGGAGAATCAGCTGCTGGAAGAGTCGGCGACCGGTCCGGGCTTCATGGAAATCCTGAGCCGCAACACCGCTGGCATCATCAATTCGCTCGCCTTCGTCGCTGTCGCCTTCCTGATCGTCTGGATGGGTATCCGTCCGATGATCCGCACCGCCGGCGGTGGCACCGCAGACACGGCACTTGCCGGAGGCATCGGCGAACAGGCCGCCGGCCTCGAGCTCCCGGACTTTTCGCCCGCGATCGGTGGCGCTGCAAGCGGCGGTCTCATGGATGGTTTCGGTTCCGACTTCGGTTTCGACTCCACCGACGACCTGCTGACCATGGACGACGATCCGAATGGAGGCTTCAACCGCCGGGTCAAGGAAGGTCCCGAGCGGCGCCTGTCGCGCATGGTGGAAATCTCGGAAGAGCGCGCCGCCAAGATCCTTCGCAAATGGGCTGTGGACAACGCCGCCTGATCGCCAAGAAGAAGTCAGTACCGACCGCGCCCACTGGGCGCGGTTTTGCGTTGTAATCCCATATGCATCCGGGATTGCATCATCGGGCTTGGAGAGGCATGCTTCAGGCCGTCCCGCAATACAGCGGACACTTGTGACCTTTGCCACTTTATATTTTAGAGTGAACATGATTCGGTGATGGAGATTGCTGGGTCACTGAGTCGCCATCGGGCTGACGAGGCGAAGACTGCGAAAATGCAAGGCCGTCACTTCAAAGGGGCACGTTGAATGGATGCCGAGCTGACAACGAAGGGCCAAGAGAGACGGGGGCGTGCATCCGGCTTGGAGGAAAATCCGCAAAATGGCTCTTCGTCGAAGGACGCACTGATCCGGAAGCTGGCCACACCGGCGCTTTCGGGCAATATGGGACAATGTCTCCGGGTTCTCTGTGAGTACGTCGGGGCTTCCCATCACCTCTTGGCGCGCTACGACCTTGTGCAGGAGGAGGGGCTGGATTTCGTGGTGGCGGCCGACTGGCCATTCGACCTCGTCCGCCGTCTGGAAAGCGAACTGGCGACCAGCTACTCCCAGTCCACGGAACTTGAGAAGTGCCTTTCTGTACTGCAACCGAAATACGCCATCCTTCCCGACGACGCCCATGTGCCTGTCGGGACAAGCCGGCAGTATTGCACGGTCACCATGAATGTCGGGCGCACGCGGCTGGCCCTGATCTTGCTCTTTCCCCAGGATTACGTGCTCTCGCCCGAACGACTGCGCGAAGTCGGCCTGCTCTCGGGCTATGCCCTCAGCCTTTCAGCGAACAAGGGCCACAAGAGCGACCGCGACTTCGATCTGACGGACCGCGAGCTGGAATGCCTCTTCTGGATTGCCGAGGGCAAGACGAGCGACGAGATTGCGACCATCCTCGGGATCTCGCGCAACACCATCAACAATTACATCACGAGCGTGATGCGCAAGACCGCCACAAAAACGCGCTCGGAAGCGATCGCCTACGCGGTTCGCAACAATCTTGTCTAAGGGAGCAGGAATGGCCACTACCACGAGACCAGGCGGATCCATCCTCGAAGATGCAACTTGGTCTGGCCAGCGCCCTGTGACGTCTCGTTCGGACATCTTCCCGAAACTCGTATCCCTGCAGCGATCGCTCAATGCACGCGGCTTTGCGGCTTTCCGCATCGCGGGTGCCAGCCTGCCACACAAACGACGCCTCGACCCGGAATTCGAGAACTGGAGCGGTGGCCTCAGCAGTGGTCGCGATGCGTTCGTTGCTGCCTATGGGGACGCCTTGCTCGCCCATATTGAGACCTCGACGTTACCGGTGCTTTGGAGCGCGGAAGAAAAGACGAGCTTCCTCGATGCCTCGGATTTCACCCCGTTTGCTGTGCAACTGCCTGAACGTCTCCTGTCGCATTCGGGCATTGCATTCCCCGTCCGGCTGGGAGCCGTCGGAAACGGATATGTCGTGTTCCCGACGATCGGCGGCGCCGATCTGCCCGGAGAAGTCATCCTGGCGGTGCACAGTCGCTGCTACAAGGTCATGACGGACATCCTGTCGCTCGACGAACGCCGTGCAGCCCCGTCGGAGACCTTGAGCGAACGTGAAATCGCCTGCCTGCAGCTCGCAGGCGATGGTCGGATCAGTGAAGAAATCGCAGAGCGTCTCGGCTTGTCGGTCCATACCGTCAACGCCTATCTCGGTTCGGCCACGATCAAGCTCGATTCGGTCAATCGCATCCAGGCAATCGCAAAGGCGATTCGCCTCGGCTACATCACCTGACAAGACCTTATCCGTAGAGCGGGGACGCTTGTCCCTTGACGAAACGCGCCTCGTTCAGGCGCTCTTCGAGCATGCGCGAATTGGCGTCCGGATCGCCGCAGGATTCGTGGAACGCGATATGCTTGATGTCGAGCCCGGCCTGTTCGTTCGTCAGCGTGAGCTGCGAGTAGATTGTGATGCCGCGCGGCTTGATCTCGATATCGAGTACGATTTCCGGCGGGCCGCCCCATTCGAGGCGGTAATCTCCGCCAGAGCCGAACACCACGGTACCGGGATGGAAGTACAGCTCGGCAGCGGAGGAGACGAGGTCCGAGAGATTGCCGTAAAGTTCAAAACGCAGAAGTGAAATGAGGTCGGCAGCGTCGAGAAGGCGCAATTCGCTTGCGACGGGGCTGATCGCCTCTGCCACGATGCGTTCACGCTGATCGGTAAAGGAGCACTTCTTCATCGGGCCTAACGTATCCGTCTCTGTGGGGCCTTGGACGCATAGACCCGGTGCACGAGTTCTGCGACTGCCTTGTAAAATACTGACGGAATGACGCTATCCACCGAGACTTGCGCAAACATGGAGCGGGCAAGCGGCGGGTCCTCAAAAATGGGAATGTTGTTTTCGCGCGCGATCTCGCGAATCTTGAGTGCGACCAGATCCTGGCCTTTGGCAACGACCACCGGAGCGTCGCCTTCCTCGCGAACATAGCGCAGCGCCACGGCGAAATGCGTGGGGTTTGTGATCACCAGCGTGGCACGGGGAACGCTTGCGATCATGCGTCGTCTTGCGCGGTCCCGGGCAATTGAACGCTGGCGTGCCTTGACGATCGGGTCGCCCTGGGCCTGCTTGTATTCGTCCTTCACCTCCTGCTTGGTCATGCGCAGCTGTTCGTACCAGTGGTAACGCGTCCAGAAGATGTCCACGGCCGCCAGAAGAGCCGTCGCCATCACGACGATGACCATCATCTTGTTCAGGATCTCGGAGAATTTGACGAAGATCACCTGCGGGTCGGAGAACATCGCGTCGATCACGCCGAAATAGTCGCTGCGCAGCGAGAAGACCATGATGACGGAGAGCACGACGATCTTGAAGATCGACTTGGCGAACTCCACCATTCCCTGGCTGCTGAAGATCCGGTTCCATCCTTTGACGATGGAAATTCGATTGAGCTGCGGCCTGATTCGTTCGAGCACGAAATAGGGCATGTTCTGGGCGACATTGGCCGTGACGCCGAAGAGGATCAGCATGATCAGCATCGGCGCCAGGAACGCTGCGATTTCCCAGCCGATATGGGTGAAGAGCGATACGACATCGACGGCAGTGCCGAGATACCATTGATCGGGTCGCTCGAAGATATCCTTCAGCGACTGCCCGAGCCGTGTGATGGCGCCCGGTAGGAAGAAGACTGCATAAAGGTAGAAACCCAGCGCAGTCGCGAAGATCGGCGCCTCGCGCGAGCTTGGCACGTTTCCCTTTTCCATGGCGTCCCGAAGCTTTTTCTCGGTCGGGTCTTCGGTCTTGCTGTCCTTGTCGTCATCCTCGGCCATGACCGCTGCCATCCTTGAAGGCTTGCACGGGGCGGGATCGATGCCCTGGCTGATCGCGCCGGCCGGACCTCTTGCCGGCGGCTCGCCGTTCTATTCCGGCGTCGTGAACGTAAACACCCGCCGATTGAGGTTCAATCGGCGGGTGAAGAAACGTGACTGTTTTCAACAGAGGCGACGGATCAGGCGGCTTGTGTTTCGCCTTCTGTCTCCTTGAGTTGGATCTGACCGGCATTGGCGAGGCGGATTGCTTCCTGGGCGACGGCGCGACGGGCGATCGCAATCTCCCGCGGATTGATACCGGCCGTGCCCGCCTGCAGATCCGATTCGATCATGCGGCGCGAACGAGGGCTGATCGAGGCCAGCACGCATTCCTTGATTTCCGCACTGGCGCCCCGCAGCGCCATGGTGAGGATTTCGCCTGAGATGTCGTTGAGCAACAGCACTCGGCTGCGCTGCGGCATGACGAGCAGATCCTCGAAGAGGAAGATCTTCGGACGAACCTTGTTGACCGATTCCTTGCTGATCGATTCCAGCGAGGTAAGCAGGGTATCGACTTCGCTCTTTTCCAGCTCGTTCATCAGGTCCGCGACCTTGGCCGAACCTGTCGAATTCTTCTCTGCCGCGATCTCTGCGATCAGGTCGTGGACCCGGTTCTCGATAATCTGGGCCGCCTTCGGGCTGACATTCTTCAGGTTGACCGTACGGTTCATGATATCGGCGCGACGGCTCTCCGGTAGCTTGAGCAGCACCTTGGCTCCGAAGGAGGATGGCAGCATGGAGAGGATATAGGCGACGGTTTGTGGATGTTCGCGCATCAGGAACCGCGCGATGAAGTCCGGATCGGCGTCCTGCAGACGGTCCCAGATGGAGGCTTCATAGGCCTGGAACGCCGTACGACGGCCGAGCAGGCCGTCGACTTCTTCCGGCGTCAGGCCTTCCTCGAGAATGCTCTCGATGGCCTTCGCATTGTCCATCAGGCCGGCGCCCTCGGTGAAGAGGTCCTCGAACTCGTTGACCAGTAGCGTCAGTTCATCCGGCGGTATCGTGCGAAGCGTCTGCGCAGACGCAATGATCGTCTGCAACTCGGCCTGCGTGAAGTACTTGAGCAGCTTCCCGGCGACGCCCTTTCCCATGGCCAGCAGCACGGCGGCTGCCTTATCGGCCTGGGAGAGCGGTTTTCCGGTTAAAGGGCCGCCAAAATCGTCAAAGTCCATCATGGTCTTGTCCTCTCTGGCCCATCATGGGTCAGGATGTCTTGGTGGCCATCACTTCAATCAGTTTGACACCAAATCGCGTATCGTCGTTCTCGAGAACGGTGATTTCGCCGCGCGCGATGCGTCGGCCGTTCACCATGATCTCGACAGGCTCGCCGATCTTCTTGTCGAGAGCGATGATGGCGCCCTCTTCGAGACTCATCAGCCCGGAAACCTGCATTCGGCTCGATCCGAGCACGATCTGGACCTCGATCGGAATGTCCATGATCAGATCGAGATTGGCGCTCAGTCCGCTGCCCGGCTCCTGCTGGCTGCCGGTCGAGCCGCCGAAGGCGTTGTCGCCAGCGGAATCGCTCGATCCGCCGAAATCGCTGCTGCCGCCCAGATCGCTGGAGCCGCCAAAATCACCCAGGCCGAAATCATCGGCGGGCGCCGCGGCTGCACTGCCACCGAAATCGGACTCGAACGCTGCGAGCGGATCGTCCTTGAGGCCACCGAAATCGCCGAGATCAGCGCCGAACTCGCCCAGCCCACCGTCGGCATCGGCCTTCAGAACGCCGCGAAGATCATCGACGGCCTGGTCGAAATCGCTGTCGCTCGCGCCCGGCATCGCCAGCGCGTCGTCATCTTTCGGGGTTGTCTTCTTCGTTGCCATGGATTCATTATTCCTCTTGAAACTTGCCTCAAGCTGCCGTGGGTCGAGCCCGGGAAATGTCTAGCTCATCAAATGCTTTAGAATTTCATCTTCGGTGCTCACATTGTCCTTTACCCGCACGGTGTAGCGGTCGCCCGCCCGGCCGAATTCGCAGCGGTAGAGATCCTTGCCGTTGGCACTGACGTCGACCATGACGTCGCCCTTTTCACGGAAGGGAATGACGTCGCCGGCAATCAGCCGCGAGACGGTGGCAAGCGTCAGCGTGTCCAGTTGGATCCGCGCCTCCAGTGTGACATGGGAGCGGCGCACCTGCTCGGCGATCTGTTCCTGCCATTCCTTCTTCGACTTGCTGGTTTGGCTCTTTGATTTCGGCATGGTCACAACGGTCTTCAGCAGCGCCTTCTGCGGAACGACCAGGTAGAACTCGGATTCGACAGTTCCAAGCGTGATGCCGAGCTTGATGGTCACACCATACTCGTCGATGTGGTCCTCGTCCGGCTTGGGATGGTCTTCTGCATTGTGTGCCTTTTCCAGGAGCGGCTCAAAGCCGCCCGAGGCGTTGACACCCGAACGCAGGACATTGGCAATCTTGTCATAGACCATCACGGCCAGGTCGAGCTCGATCTGCGAAAGGGGCCGTTCGATCGGCTCCTGGATCGTCTCGGGCAGGGCGCCGAGCAGGTTCTCCATGAGCGTGATGACAAAGCTGTTGCCGCAGGCGAGCACGAAGTTCGGAGACCAGTTGCGCAGCTGTCCATTGGTCAGCGAGACGTTGTCGCCGAGGTCGGCGATGAGATCCATCATCAGGCCGCTTTCGTGGCCGTTATAGTGAACCTGCATGGTGAGCCCCGTCTCGCTGTGGAAGACGTCGGGCAGGAATTCTATGTAGAGCTGTCCGAAATCGGCGCACAGCTTCTGTACGGTATGGGAATCACCGAGCCCGCCAGTCAGCTTGGCCAGAAGAGCCCGATCCATGCGTGGTGGTGTTTCCGTGAGTGCTTCCGTCATGATCAGGCTGCCTTGCTTTCACCGCCGCCGCCCGGGTTCATCATTTCCTGCTCGACGGCGTCGATCGAGGGACGCTCGTAGGAGGAAATGGTCTTGCGGCCGTATTCGAGTGCAACCTGCGGGACCGAACCGTTCATATAGGCGAGAAGCGTCTGCTTCACGATGATGTAGAGCCGGTGCTGCTTGGTGCGAACCATCTTGATCTGCGAGATGATCGGGTTGCAGAGGCAGTAGGACAGGAAGATGCCAAGCATGGTGCCGACGAGTGCGGCGCCGATCAGGCCGCCGAGAACTTCAGGCGATTCGTTGATCTTGCTCATGGCCTTGATGACGCCGAGAACCGCCGCGACGATACCGATCGCCGGGAAGCTGTCGCCCATGGCGGTCATGGCATGGTAGGGCTTCATCTTGTCATAATGGATGGTCTCGATTTCCTCGTCCATCAGCGCCTCGATCTCATGGCTGCGGGCATTGCCGATGATGATCAGACGGACATAGTCACAGATGAACGCGGTGAGCTCCTTGTTCTTCAGGAGGTTCGGAGCCGCCGTGAAGATCGAGGATTCATCCGGATTGTCGATATGCGCTTCGATTTCATTGCGCGACTTGGTGCGAAGGTCCCGCATGAGAGAGTAGAGGACACCGAGCACGTCGAGATAGTCGCGCTCCTTGGGAACCGTCTGCTTGAAGGCTTCGCCCATCGCCTTTCCGGTGTCTTTGATCACCTTCATCGGATTGGCCATGATGAAGCCGCCGATCCCGGCGCCGCCGATGATGACGAGCTCGAACGGCTGGATGAGAACATCCAGATGGCCGCCCATGGCCATGAAGCCGCCGAGAACGCAGCCCAGTGTTATGATGAAACCGATGATTAAGTTCATTTTGCCCGCACCCGAACGTTACTCTTCACGGTAAGCGATAGAGCGCCTGCCTTGCGTGAGGCTGAACATCGGAGCCAGATTCGGCCCCGCATCTTCCCCCGGACGCGCAAGCGATCTCCCGACAGTTTCGCGCAAGCCTTTTGCCGCAAGAAGAGTGGATAGAGCGTAGGCTACCTGCGTTAAATCATGACTTGCTGATATTCTTCACCCACGGAGGCAAAACGGTGCAATCCGGAATTTACGTGTCCCTGTCGTCGCAGATGGCTCTCGAGCGCCGTCTAACCACGGTCGCCGACAACATGGCCAATGTGAACACGGTTGGTTTTCGCTCGACTGATGTGAAATTCGACGAGATGTTGAGCCGGACCGGCAACGACATCAATGCCAAGGTGGCCTTCGTCAGCCAGGGCAACGACTATCTGTCCACCAAGACCGGTGAACTGATGGAAACAGGCAACGTCCTCGACTTCGCGATCAAGGGTGATGCCTGGTTTTCGATCGACACCCCGGTCGGCCAGGTCCTGACGCGTGACGGCCGTTTCACGATGACCGACACTGGTGCACTCGTTTCGACCCGCGGTTATCCGGTACTCGACGCCGGCGGCGCACCGATCCAGCTCAATCGAGCGGGCGGCCCCCCGGAAGTTGGCGCAAGCGGACAGATCATGCAGGACGGTCGTGTGGTCGCCACCCTCGGCGTGTTCACGGCAGACGTGCGCAACGGCTTTCTCCGCTTCGAAAACAGCGGCGTGACGACGACCGACAACCCCCAGCCGGTCGTCGACAACCCGGAAATCTCGATTCTTCAGGGCTATGTCGAGAACTCGAATGTGAACGGCATCGGCGAGATGACCCAGCTCATTCAGATCAATCGCGCCTTCGAGGCTATCAGCGCACTGATCAGCTCGAGCGAAAGCACAATGAGCGAGGCGATCAAGGTCCTCGGCGGCAGCAACTGACCCTGAGATCGGAACATCATGACTGCGCCGACAACCGACGAATTTCAACTGTCCCAGAAGCTCGGACAACTGGCGGCCCTGGCGCAGCGTTATTCCCGACCGGCCAATTCCGTCACCCAGGGCGGGCATGTGCGCACAATCGCAGCCGGGCACTATACGGTCACAGGCCTTTCCCGGCATGTGCGCCTCGGTGAGTTCGTCGCCCACCGGTCTTCGACCGGCATTCATCTGGGTGAGGTCGTCCGCGTCGAACCGGATGTTTGCTATGTCTGCCCCATCGAACCCGGCGAGCCGATCGGTATCCACGATGTCGTGATCCGCAAGGGCGCATTCCGCGTGGCACCAGATGACAGCTGGTGCGGACGAACGATCAATGCTCTGGGCGATCCGATCGACAATGGACCGGCTTTGGCGCCGGGACCTGAGCGGCGGCCGATTTCCACGACCGCGCCACCATCCATGACGCGCAGCCGCGTCGAGACCGGCTTCAAGACAGGCGTTCGCGCCATCGACATCTTCTCGCCCCTTTGCCTCGGCCAGCGCCTGGGCATTTTTGCGGGTTCCGGCGTCGGCAAGTCCACGCTCCTCTCTATGCTCGCCCGTGCCGATGCCTTCGACAAGGTCGTCATCGCTCTCGTTGGCGAACGCGGCCGTGAAGTGCGCGAATTCATCGAGGACACGCTCGGCGACAACATGGCCAAATCGATCGCCGTGGTCGCCACGAGCGATGAGAGCCCGATGCTGCGCAAGATGGCGCCGCTCACTGCAATCACCATCGCCGAGCATTTCCGCGACAAGGGCCAGAACGTGCTCTTTATCGTCGACAGCGTCACCCGTTTCGCCCATGCGATCCGCGAAGTCGCGACGGCGGCCGGTGAGCCGCCGATTGCCCGTGGTTATCCGGCCTCCGTCTTCACCGAGCTGCCGCGCCTGCTTGAGCGCGCCGGACCGGGCGCCGAAGGGGCAGGCACGATTACGGCCATCATTTCCATCCTGGTCGATGGCGACAATCACAACGATCCGATCGCCGACTCGACACGCGGCATTCTCGACGGGCACATCGTCCTTGATCGCGCGCTGGCCGACGAAGGCCGCTACCCGCCGATCAATCCCTTGACCTCGATTTCCCGTCTCGCCCGCAAGGCCTGGACGTCGGAACAGGAGAAGCTGGTATCGCGCCTCAAGGCGCTGATCCACCGTTTCGAGGAAACCCGCGACCTCCGCCTCATCGGCGGCTACCGAAACGGCTCCGATCCCGATCTCGACATGGCGATCAAGCAGGTGCCGGTCATCTACGACATTCTGAAGCAGACACCCGGCGAAAAGCCGGCGCTCGATGCCTATGCCGATCTGGCAAACGCCCTCAAGGCGGCCGCAAGTGGCGGGCAGGGTATGAGACAAAGGGGCTGACCATGACCGATTTCGATGCTGACGAGCCCGTGGCGCCGATCCGGCCGGCTTTTGCCCGTCGGCGCATCCCCACCATCGACCGGGTGCTGGCCGTGACCGGCATCGCGCTCGCTTGTGGCGCCGCCTTCTTCCCCTGGTATGTCTTCTTCAATGAAGAAAAGTTCGGGGTTCGGGTTGCCGACTGGGAGCGGACCCGCGACCTGCCCGAAGGTCCGGGCCGCAATGTGTTCAGCGTCTCGCCCCTTGCGCTCGTCGACCGTGACGACGAAGACGGTGAAGCCAAATCCGAGGTCGAGACCCAGGTTGACCAGATCGTCACTGCCACCGTGCCGACCCTGGGCCGAGAAGAGCCGATGGGTCTTGACGCCGGAGCATCCCAGCCCTTTCCGGGCAAGAGCGGGTTCCGCCTGCTGCATGTCGCGAACGGCCGCGCACTGATCGAGGACAAGGCCGGCATGTATCTCGTCCGTGTCGGCTCCATCCTGCCGGACAACAGCCGTGTCGCGACCCTCGAACAGCGCGACGGCAAGTGGGTCATCGTCACCTCCGCCGGCGAGGTCGTGCAAAACAATTGAAGAAGTGTGGGGCGGGCAAGTCCCACGCAAGATTAGTGCCCTAGGCTCCGATCAGTAATAGACGGAGTGATGTGAATGAATCCCATCCAGTTGTTCGAGCTGGCCTCCCGACAGGCGGAATGGCTTTCGGTACGCCAGCAGGTCGTGGCGACCAACATCGCCAATGTCAACACGCCGAAATTCGCGGCCAAGGATATCACGCCCTTCAGCGCGGTTCTGGACAAGACCGGCATGGTGCAGGGCATGGCCGTGACTCAGCCGGGCCACATGGCATCCAACGATTTCTCCAGCCGCAACATCGCCGTCGAGGACGAGGATCTCAACAACGAGATCGGGATCCAGGAATCCGGCAACACCGTCGCATTGTCGGACGAGTTGAGAAAAACGGGCGAAATCAAGCGCAACCATGAACTCAACACTTCGCTGATGTCCTCCTTCCATCGCATGATGCTAATGACGGTGAAACGCTGATGACTGATCCATTGCTGGCAAGTCTGAAGGTTGCGGGAAGCGGGCTCGAGGCCCAGTCGACACGCCTTCGTATCGTCTCGGAAAACATTGCGAACGCCCGCACGACCGGCGACACGCCTGGTGCCGATCCCTATCGCCGCAAGACGATCACCTTCGGGGCAGAGCTTGACCGCGCGAGCGGCGCCCAGACTGTCGAGGTCAAGAAACTCGGCGTCGACTTCGCTGACTTCATCGAGGAATACGACCCGGGCAACCCGGCTGCGGACGAGCGCGGCATCGTCAAGATGCCGAACGTCAACATCCTCATCGAGATGGCTGACATGCGCGAATCCAACCGCTCCTATGAAGCGAATCTGCAGACCATCAAGCAGACACGCGACATGATTTCCCAGACCATAGCGCTGCTGAAGGCCTCACAATGATCGAATCCATCACCAAGACCAGCTCTCTTTCCGGCATGAACGGCCTGGATTCGCTTTCGAGCTCCTTTTCGACCAAGGGCCTGACTGCAGAGGGCACGACTCCCGGCACGTCCACCGGCGAGACCTTTCTGTCGGCGCTCAACAACATGGCGGCGCAGGCCGCAGGCGATCTGAAGCAGGCAGAGCAGACCTCGTTCGACGGCCTGATGGGCAAGGCGAACACTCGCGAAGTGGTCGATGCGGTCATGCAGGCCGAACAGTCACTCCAGACGGCAATCGCCTTCCGCGACAAGCTCGTCAACGCCTATCTCGACATCACGAAAATGCAGATCTAGCAGGGGTACCAAACTATGAGAGCGCTCGCCATCGCAGCCACGGGTATGGACGCCCAGCAGACCAACCTCGAAGTCATCGCGAACAATATCGCCAACATCAACACGACCGGCTTCAAGCGGGCGCGTGCTGAGTTCTCCGACCTTCTCTATCAGACGGAGCGCGCCCAGGGCGTGCCGAACCGCGCCAATCAGGCCATCGTGCCGGAAGGTGCCAATATCGGCCTCGGTGTCCAGACGGCCGCTGTCCGCAACATCCATACCCAGGGCCAGCTGACCCAGACCGGTAACGAACTCGATCTCTCCCTGATCGGTCGCGGCTGGTTCCAGATCGAAAGCCCGGATGGCGCGACCCTCTACAGCCGCTCGGGTGCCTTCAACATGAATGCGGAAGGCCAGCTCGTCACCATCGACGGCTACCTCGTCACGCCGCAGATCACCATCCCGCAGGATGCGAGCGAAGTCGTCATCAGCCGGACCGGTCAGGTACAGGCCCGCATCGGCAACGATGCGGACTACACCGACCTCGGGCAGCTGACGATCGCCAACTTCGTCAACGAAGCCGGCCTGAAGCCGCTCGGTGACAACCTCTTTGCCGAGACCGCCGCTTCGGGTGCCGCCATTGTCGGCGCGCCGGAAGATCCGGGCTTCGGCTACATCAAGCAGTCCTACCTGGAAGCCTCGAACGTCGATTCGGTGAAGGAGATCACGGACATGATCTCCGCTCAGCGCGCCTACGAGATGAATTCCAAGGTCATCACCACTGCCGACGAGATGGCTCAGATCGTCAGCAAGAACCTCAAGTAAGACAACTGGAGGCAAACATGAGGTTTCGCCAGAAAATCGGACATGCCCTGCGGGCGGCGGCAATCGCCGCCGCAACCTTTGGCTTCACCGCTGGCTTTGCGTTGGCGCAAAACACGGCTGTGATCCCCAAGCAGGTGATCTATCCGGGCGAAACCATTTCCTCCGAACAGCTCGACGTTGTTGCCGTGACCAATCCGAACCTGGCGGGCGGCTATGCCCGTGTTCGCGAGGAAGTGGTCGGCATGGTCGCAAAGCGCACCTTGCTCCCCGGGCGAACCATCCCGGTGCATGGCCTGCGGGAAGCGTTTGCGGTGAAGCGCGGCAGCAGTGTCCGCCTGACCTTTGCAATCGGCTCCATGCTCATCAGCGCGAGTGGAACGCCCCTGACCGATGCCTCCGTCGGCCAGGTCGTCAAGGTCCGTAATATCGATTCCGGTTCGATCGTCTCTGGCACGGTCATGGCCGATGGTACCGTACAGGTGATGGCAAAATGAGACTGAACGCACCCATGCGGATCGCATTCTGTGCGCTGGCGCTGGTCCTGGCTCCCTTCGAGCCGGCGCTCAGTGCCAATTCGCGCATCAAGGACATCGCCTCTCTCCAGTCCGGCCGCGACAATCAGCTGATCGGCTATGGCCTCGTGGTCGGCTTGCAGGGAAGTGGCGACAGCCTGCGCTCCTCACCCTTCACCGACCAGTCCATGCGCGCCATGCTGCAGAACTTGGGGATCTCGACCCAGGGCGGCCAGTCGAATGCCAAGAACGTCGCCGCAGTCATGGTGACCGCCAATCTGCCGCCCTTCGCGAGCCCTGGCAGCCGTATCGACGTGACAGTCAGTTCGCTGGGCGACGCCACATCCTTGCGCGGCGGCACGCTTGTCATGACCTCTCTCACCGGTGCTGACGGCCAGATCTACGCCGTCGCCCAGGGCTCGGTCGTGGTCTCCGGATTCAACGCCCAGGGTGATGCCGCCTCCGTTCAGGAGGGGATCACCACCTCGGGGCGCGTTCCGACGGGTGCGATCATCGAGCGCGAACTGCCGTCCAAATTCAAGGACAGCGTCAATCTCGTGCTGCAGCTGCGCAATGCCGATTTTACCACCTCCCTGCGCGTCGCCGACACCATCAACGCCTATGCTGCCGCAAATTACGGGGCACCAATCGCCGAAGCGCGCGACAGCCAGGAAATCGTGATCCAGAAGCCGCGTACTGCCGATCTCGCACGCCTGATGGCGGATATCGAGAATCTGGTGGTCGCAACGGATTCGCCGGCCCGCGTCGTCATCAACGAACGGACCGGCACCATCGTCATCGGTGCAGATGTCCGCGTCTCGCGCGTTGCGGTGAGCTACGGGACCCTGACGGTCCAGGTGCAGGAGAGCCCGCAGGTCATCCAGCCGGAGCCATTCTCGCGCGGCGAGACGGCGATACAGCCGCAGACCGACATCGCGGTGCAAAAGGAAGGCGACAAGATCGCCATCGTCGATGGCCCTGATCTCAGAACACTCGTCAGCGGCCTCAACAGCATCGGCGTCAAGCCGGATGGCATCATTGCGATCCTGCAGGGCATCAAGTCCGCCGGTGCGCTTCAAGCGGAGCTTGTCCTGCAATGATGAAGTCCGGCCACACCCGTTTAGTCCGCACAGCATTGCGCAACGCCGCCGTCGTGCTCGCCATAGCCACACTGCCGTCTTTCGTGCAGACGGCCGTCGGCCAGCAACAGCCGCTGGAAAGCGCCACCGAAGCCGAAATCCGCCAGTTCTGCACCGGAATCGCCGATGCCGCTCGTGACCAGCGCTATCTGTTGCAGAAGCAGGAGCTGGAAAAGCTGCAGGCGGATGTCGATAGCCGGATCGCGATCCTCGAGCAGCGCCGCGTCGAATACGAGGACTGGCTGGGGCGCCGGAACGAATTCATGAAGCAGGCCGAAGGCCAGCTCGTCGAGATCTACAAGAAGATGGCACCGGATGCGGCCGCCCCGCAGCTGGAGGAGACGAACGTCATTCTGGCTGCCGCCATCATCATGAAACTGCCGCCGCGTCAGTCGAGCCTGATCCTGACCGAGATGAGCCCGGAGAAGGCGGCGAAAGTCGCCTCGATCATGTCGAGCGCCGGCGACCCCAATACTTCGAAGGACCCGTCATGATGAAGCGCTATCCGGCTCTGCTGGCCGTTCTCCTCCTCTCTGGTTGCCAGAGCCAGACCATCAAGGAAATCGGCAACGCGCCTTCCATGAGCCCGATCGGGTCCGGTCTGCGCTACAGCCAGACGCCGCAAATGGCCATGTATCCGAAGCAGCAGGCCCAGACGGCCAGCGGCTATTCGCTTTGGAGCGACAGCCAGTCTGCGCTGTTCAAGGATGCCCGCGCGCTCAACGTCGGGGATATTCTCACGGTCAATATCGAGATCAACGACCGGGCCTCCTTCAGCAACGAGACCGATCGCAGCCGCGACAACAACACCGGACTTACCTGGGGCGCGAACATCACGAACTTCCTCGGCTTCTCGACCGACACAGGAACGACCGGTGACCTTTCCACCGATTCGACCACCAGTTCGTCAGGCAAGGGCTCGACCGAGCGTTCGGAAAAGCTGAACCTGCTCGTCGCAGCCGTCGTGACCGGTGTGCTCGAAAATGGCAATCTGCTGATCAGCGGTTCCCAGGAAGTGCGCGTCAACCACGAACTGCGCATCCTCAACGTCGCCGGTATCGTCCGTCCGCAGGATGTCGATGCCGAGAACGAGATCTCCTATGATCGCATCGCCGAAGCGCGCATCTCCTATGGTGGCCGTGGCCGTCTGACCGAGGTGCAGCAGCCGCCGATCGGCCAGCAGGTCGTCGACATCTACTCACCCTTCTGACCGGGCCCGGGGGAAAGCAAATGGAAGATCCTCAGGAAGGCGAAGGCAAGAAGAAGTCCGGGCTGATGGCACTTGTCATTCCCCTCGTCGTACTGACTGCGGTCGGTGGCGGTGGCGGCTGGGTCATCGGCAACATGCTGGCCCCCCAGGTGAAGCAGGCCGATGAAGCGGCAAAGGCCGCCGAAGCGGCGGCTGGCGAGCAAGGCGAGGCGAAAAAGGACGAGGAGGGGCTTCCGCCAATCTCCACCGAGGCCAACGGCGTGGTCGCGCTCGAGCCGATCACCACCAACCTTGCCTACCCCTCGGAAAACTGGATTCGTCTTGAGGTCGCGCTGATGTTCAACGGCGCGCCGGACGTCAAGATCGCCGAGGACGTGCATCAGGACATCATGGCTTACCTGCGCACAGTGTCGCTGCAGCAGGTCGAAGGTCCACGAGGCTTTCAATATCTCAAGGATGACGTTCAGGAGCGAGTTGACCTGCGCTCCGAAGGCCGCGTATCCAAGGTGATGTTCAGAACGCTCGTGATCGAATGATTCGGTTTCTCATCTTCGTCGCTATCATGATGATGGCGCCGGAACTGGCTGTGGCCCAGCAGTTCCCGACGGATATCTTCAACACCCCGATCGATGGATCGGTGGCGGCGTGGATCATTCGTACATTCGGTCTGCTCACGGTGCTGTCGGTCGCACCTGGCATCCTGATCATGGTGACGAGCTTTCCGCGTTTCCTGATCGCGTTCTCGATCCTGCGTTCCGGCATGGGACTCGCGTCCACCCCCTCCAACATGATCCTGACCAGTATGGCGCTCTTCATGACCTTCTATGTCATGGCGCCCACCATGGACCGGTCCTGGCGTGACGGCGTCCAGCCGCTTCTCAGCAACCAGATCACGGAAGCCCAGGCCGTCGCCCTGATCGCCGAGCCCTTCCGCACATTCATGACGGCAAACACGCGCGACAAGGATCTCGCGCTCTTCGTCGATATCGCCAATGAGCGCGGTCAGGCGACGATCGTCGATGGCCAGGTCGATTACCGCGTGCTGATCCCGGCCTTCATGCTGTCGGAAATCCGCCGCGGCTTCGAGATCGGTTTCCTGATCATCCTGCCCTTCCTGGTGATCGATATGGTGGTCGCCACGATCACCATGGCTATGGGTATGATGATGCTCCCGCCCACATCGATCTCTCTGCCGTTCAAGATCCTGTTCTTCGTCCTGATCGACGGCTGGAACCTGCTGGTCGGCAGCCTCGTCCGGTCATTTGCTTAACGGCCGGGACGTTTCTTCCGCACCCATTATCCCCTTCTTTACCATGGGTTTGTTCAACCCCGGAGTCTCCCCCTCCGGTTAAGGTGTTGGCAAGGAATGACTGCGAGTTTGGTTCTCGCACGACGGGTCTGGTAGCAACGAAAAATACCAAAAAGGCATGACGCCGAACGTTCGTGACCGGTAAGTTTTTAGTCCGGTATGTCCCCAATTGTATCTCGTTTTAAGGGACAAAATAACATGGCCAGCATTCTGACCAACTCCAGCGCAATGTCTGCGCTTTCCACCCTGCGCTCCATCGCTTCCAGCATGGAATCCACGCAGAATTCCATCTCGACCGGCATGAAGGTTTCCAAGGCTTCTGACAACGCTGCCTACTGGTCGATCTCGACCGGCATGCGTTCGGACAACATGGCTCTTGGCGCCGTTACCGACGCTCTCGGCGTTGGCGCAGCCAAGGTCGACACGGCCTATGCCGGTATGGAATCGGCCATCGACGTGGTCAAGGAAATCAAGGCAAAGGTTGTCGCCGCCAACGAAGAAGGCGTCGACAAGGGCAAGATCCAGGAAGAAATCACTCAGCTCATCGATCAGCTGAAGTCCATCGGCTCCAGCTCGTCGTTCAACGGTGAAAACTGGCTCGTATCCACGGCCAACGCCACGAAAACCGTCGTGTCTGGCTTCGTTCGCGATGCCGATGGCAACGTCAGCGTCAAGAAGACTGACTATGACCTTGACGCCACCTCGATGCTGTACACGGAAGCGACGGCGGGAACGATCGATGCCGACTCCGGCATTCTGAACAAGGTCGGTGCCACCGTGACCGTCGGCGCCACGACTTACACCCAGATCTCTGTTCTCGATCTCGACGTTGAGACCGATGACCTTGGTGACGCCCTCTACTCTGTCGACCTGGCACTCGAAAGCATGACGAGCGCCGGCGCAAAGCTCGGTTCCTTGTCTTCGCGTATCGACCTCCAGACAGACTTCTCCGCGAAGCTGTCTGACGCCATCGAAAAGGGCGTTGGTCGTCTGGTGGACGCTGACATGAACGAAGAGTCGACCCGCCTCAAGGCCCTGCAGACCCAGCAGCAGCTGGCAATCCAGGCACTCTCGATCGCCAACAGCGACTCGCAGAACATCCTGTCGCTCTTCCGCTAAGAGCTGGAACAAGTCGGTCCGCAAGGACCGGCTAGACTATCCCGACGCCAATATGCCTTGGTGGCTGACCAGAGGTGCGCGAAGGGAAAGCTTCAATTTCCGGAGGCTGATCCGGACACGAGGCAAGGCAAAGGCCGCATTCGGAAACGAATACGGCCTTTCCGTTTTGTTAAACAAAATCTGCTACGCGCGCGCACGCGCGAAGGTTGCAAATATTTTCAAAAAATGTCCGGTTCCCGATTTCGTTTAGGCCTTCATTAACCTTGATAGTTTTATCTAGGCCTATCGAAACGGCGAGCTAACTCATACAATTCAGCCAGTTAGCAGGCATGATGCTGTGCGCCGTTACCGGTTAGACCGGAATGTCCCTTCTCAGTCAGCCATTCAAGGGGCACTACTACTATGACGAGCATTCTTACCAATGTCGCCGCCATGTCGGCACTCCAGACTCTGCGCACGATCGGCAGCAGCATGGAAGACACCCAGGCCCGCGTATCGTCCGGTCTCCGCGTCGGCGAAGCCTCCGACAACGCTGCCTATTGGTCGATCGCCACCACGATGAAATCCGACAACATGGCGCTGTCCGCCGTGTCTGACGCCCTCGGCCTCGGCGCCTCCAAGATCGATACCGCCTATGCCGGTATGGAATCCGCCATCGACGTCGTAAAGGAAATCAAGGCCAAGCTGGTCACCGCCACCGAAGAAGGCGTCGACAAGGCGAAGGTCCAGGAAGAAATCACGCAGCTGCAGGGTCAGCTGAAGTCCATCGCCGACTCCGCATCCTTCAGCGGTGAAAACTGGATCGCTGGCGGTACCGATACATCGACCGGTTCTGTCGACGTGACTGTCGTATCCGGTTTCGTCCGCGACGCCAGCAACAACGTCGCCGTCAAGACCACGTCTTACACGCTCGACGCAACGACGGCCGGCAGCATGACTCTCCTGTTCGGCGGTGACGCGGCCGGTGCAATCGACACCGCGACCGGTATCCTCGGCGCGACGGGTGCAGACTACACGACCACCGACTTCGACTCGACCGTCGGCGGTGTTGACGCTGCAGCGACTGCCGTAGCTGGCATGTCTGTCTACACGCTGGACATCAATGGTTTCGACGGCGCAGCCATGGCTGAAGCCCTGACGCTCGTTGATGCGGCCCTGGCCTTCATGACCAGCGCTGGTGCCGACCTCGGCTCGATCTCGATGCGCATCGACCTGCAGGAAGACTTCGTCAACAAGCTGTCGGACTCGCTCGACTCGGGCGTAGGCCGTCTGGTTGACGCGGACATGAATGAAGAGTCCACCCGCCTCAAGGCACTGCAGACCCAGCAGCAGCTGGCTGTCCAGTCGCTGTCGATCGCCAACTCTTCTTCGGAAGTCATCCTCTCGCTCTTCCGTTAAGACTGAAGAGATCCAGCATCGAAGCCGCCCTCCGGGGCGGCTTTTTGCGTCTTAACAGATTTTTCAGATCCGCTTAACCATCCGTTAACCATACGCCCGTTAGAAGGGATCATGTAACGATGAGTTAACCAAGACGAAGAACTGGTTAAGGGCATTAGGCCGCGTCATCGTTCCCGGAGAGACCGGGATGTCCCCAAATCTAGCCATTTAAGGGACACGACCGTGACCAGCATTTTGACGAACAACGCAGCGATGGCTGCACTCCAGACCCTCCGTTCCATCGACTCGAAGATGCAGGACACGCAAGCGCGTGTATCCTCCGGTCTGCGTGTCGGCGGAGCCTCCGACAACGCCGCCTACTGGTCGATTGCGACCACCATGCGCTCCGACAACATGGCGCTCTCTGCCGTGCAGGACGCACTCGGCCTCGGCGCCGCCAAGATCGATACCGCTTATGCCGCCATGGAAAGCGCAATCGAAGTTGTCAAGGAAATCAAGGCGAAAGTCGTCGCCGCCACCGAAGAAGGCGTCGACAAGAACAAGATCCAGGAAGAAATCGACCAGCTGCAGGAACAGCTGCGCTCCATCTCTGAATCGGCAAGCTTCAGCGGTCAGAACTGGGTCGCAACCGGCGCAGATACCGCGACTGCCCCCATCGACGTGACCGTTGTCTCGGGCTTCATCCGCGACTCGAGCGGCAATGTGTCGGTTTCCACGACGCTCTATTCCCTCGATGCAACGACAGCCGACGGCATGACTGTCTTGTTCGGCGGTGATGTAAACGGCCTGATCGACTACAACTCCGGTATTCTCGGCAGCATCTCTGACACCTTCGACGCCTTCGTCGACTGGGACAATGATGGGGCCACAGGTGCCGCAGCAGCGGAAATCGCCGGTGTCTCCATCGACCAGCTTGATATCACCGGCCTGACGACTGCCGGTATGCAGGAAGCCCTCTCGCTCGTCGAATATGGCCTGCAGCAGATGACCAGTGCTGCAGCGGCTCTTGGTTCGATCTCCATGCGCATCGGCATGCAGGAAGACTTTGTCGCAGCCCTCACCGACTCGATCGACAGTGGCGTCGGCCGCCTCGTCGACGCAGACATGAACGAGGAATCGACCCGCCTCAAGGCGCTGCAGACCCAGCAGCAGCTGGCCATCCAGTCGCTCTCGATCGCCAACTCCTCTTCCGAAAGCATTCTGACACTCTTCCGTCAGTAAGCGGCGCTCTGGCTAGGGGCGACTTCGTCCCGCCCTGACAGTGTCGGATGCCATCGGTGTGAATCCGCGCCTCGCAAGAGGCGCGGATTTTCGTTTGGGCCTTGCGCGAAACTTTTGCGAATTTCGTTTCGACTACAAAAGAGAAGTCGATACCTTGCCATGGCCTCGGTCTCTTTGTTAACTGCCGCTGTTAACGATTTGTTAACAGTGACGGGGATCGCGCAAAGGCGCGTTCTGCATGATGCCCTCCCGTTTTCCCGGCGAACCGCCGGATGCGCAGTCCTGAACGCTTAGGGGCACCAAGCATGACCAGTATTATGACCAATGCGGCCGCCATGGCGGCGCTGCAGACGCTTCGTTCGATCGACAACAACCTCGAGACGACCCAGCGACGCGTTTCCTCGGGTTACCGGGTCGAAACGGCAGCCGACAATGCCGGCTATTGGTCCATTGCCACCACGATGCGCTCCGACAATGCGGCGCTCTCGACCGTTTCCGACGCGCTCGGCCTCGGTGCGGCAACCGTCGATACCGCCTATACGGCGCTCGACAATGTCGTTGACGTGATGTCCACGATCAAGGCGAAGCTGGTTGCAGCCAGCGAACCGGGCGTCGACAAGAACAAGATCAACGAGGAAATGACGCAGCTGAAAAATCAGCTGATCTCGGCCGCGCAGTCTGCCTCCTTCTCCGGCGAGAACTGGCTATACAACACCAATGCTGCGCCCCTTGGCACCAAGCAGGTTGTCTCGTCCTTCGTCCGTGGCGCAGATGGCAGCGTGCAGGTCACGACGCTGGACTTCGATACGGCCGAATCCGTCCTGATCGACATTCAGGACCCGTCGCAGGGCTTCCTCACCAAGGCGATCGATGCCGACGTCCTGCGCAACACCGGGACCGGCGTCCGCGATTATTACCTCCTCGACATGGGCGCAGCCCCTGCCGGCACTGAAATCGCGATCGACACCAATACCGACACCGAAACGCTCGCCGACATGATTTCTGTCGTAGATAACGTCATCCAGCAGCTGACCGATGCCGCCGCTACCCTCGGCGCGATCACCAGCCGCATCGAGATGCAGGACAACTTCGTCTCGAACCTCATGGACGTGATCGACAAGGGCATCGGCCGTCTTGTTGATGCCGACATGAACGAGGAATCGACACGCCTGAAGGCGCTGCAGACCCAGCAGCAGCTCGGCATCCAGGCTCTTTCGATCGCCAACAGCAGCGCCGAAAAGCTCCTGACGCTCTTCCAGCGGTAAAGCGTGAAACGCCGGATGTGAGGACATCCGGCGTCTTCGTGCCGGTTTAGCGCGGGTCGCGCACAACACCTTCATCTTCGCGCAAGTTTGAGCCCCTAGCTTGGTGGAGAGCACGAGGCACCACTGCGTCGATCCGTGCCGAATGAGCTTCGACCGATCCTGGAAGATGAAAGAACGCGTACGGGACATGCTGATGTTTGATCTTCTTCTCGTGCAATGCCGCATTCGCGGGTCCCGAACTGTCGCCGATGGAGGCGATTGCTGATGAGCATGCGTCTGGCCAGCTACCTCAAGGACTTTTCCACCGCGACAGTGCCACCGGCACCATCGGCGCCGACTTTCGACATGCCGTCAGTGGATGCGTTCGACATGGACTTTCCGGCCCTTCCGGAGCCTGAGCCGCTGGATGCAGAGGCCATCCGACGCGAAGCCTATGCCGAGGGGCACGAAGCGGGCGAAAAGGCAGCGGCAGACCGTTTGGAAGTGGACCGACAGGCCACGGAGATCGCCCATGCCCAGGCCCTTGCCGAACGTGATCAGAAGCTGCGCGACGAATTTGCCGAGATCCTCGCGACAAAACTGCCCGATGTGATCCAGAAACTGTCGCTTGCCGTCAGTGAGCAGGCGGCGATTGCGCTTGCGCCTGTGATCGGTGAGGCGCTCGCCGACAAGGCTGTGAAGGATCTCGCCGCGCTTCTGCAGGCCGCGATTGCCGCTGGCGAGGCGGGCAAGATCGAAGTGAAGGGGCCGCGCCTCCTGTTCGAAAAACTCCAGGCGGACATGCCCGAACATACGAGCTTGCTTCGCTATACGGAGGATGAAGATCTCGACCTGACGGCCGAGTTCGGTGAGGCCGCTCTCGTGACCCGCATTTCTGCATTTACGGCGAGCCTGAAGAAAGTTCTGGCATGAGTGAAGAAAACCACCATCACGGCAAGAACGAGATCATCATCGTCAAGCGTCACAAGGGTGACCACGATGGCGCCCACGGCGGCGCCTGGAAGATCGCCTATGCCGACTTCATGACCGCGATGATGGCCTTCTTCCTCGTCATGTGGCTGGTCAATGCCGCCAATGAGGAAACCAAGGCCTCGGTCGCAAGTTACTTCAACCCCATCAAGCTCTCGGATGAAAAGCCCACGGAAAAGGGGCTGGAAAAGCCGGTTGAGACCAGTGAGGGTGAAGAGAAGAAAGAGCGCTCGCAGGTAGACGAAGACGAGGACAAGGTTGGCTCGGCTGCGGCGACCGGTGACGACCAGACCGCATCCTCGGGCGATGAGGCCAACTATTCCGAGGCTGACTTCTTCGAAAACCCCTATTCGGTTCTGGCGGAAATCGCCCAGGAAGTAGGCCAGCAGGCCAATGTAAGCGCTAAGGGGGAGGGTGGTGCCGCCGATTCCGGTCCCTCGACCGGCGCTCAGGGCGGGGAAGCCTATCGCGATCCTTTTGATCCGGACTTCTGGACCCAGCAGGTGCAGACCGCCAATGGTCCGCCGGGCGAGCCGACCGATGCCCAGACACCGGCGGAACAGGCCCAAACCGCTGCGCCTCAGATTGCCGATCCTGTCGATCCTGCCGAGCCGTCCACCGAGCCGGATCAGCAGATCGCACTGGTCGTTCCGGGTCAGAAGCCGCAGATCGAGACTACGCCCGCTGAGGCGCTGACGGATGAAAAGCCGGCTGAAAACCAGGCTGACAAGAGCGATGTCGGCAAGGCCGATCAATCCGGTGAGGACACACAGGACAAGCCCGAAATCGTCGAGATGGACCCGACGACCGACGAGCAGCTCAAGGTGCAGCTCGCCGCCGCGGATGAGCTCAAGGCACAGATCGAACAGGCGATCGGCGGCGGCGCCGGCAAGCTCGCCGAAGGTCTCCTCGTCACGCCGGCCGAAGGCGGGCTTCTGGTGACGATCAGCGATCAGAGCGATGCTGCCATGTTCAATGTCGGCTCTGCCGTCCCGCGCCGCGAGCTGGTGCTCGCCATGGAGCGGCTCGGCAAGATACTGGAGGAGAAGTCCGGCCGGATTGTCATTCGCGGACATACTGACGGTCGACAGTTCAAGGGCACCGAGAACGACAACTGGCGTCTCTCCATGGCGCGGGCCCATAGCGCCTACTACATGCTGGTGCGCGGCGGGCTGAGCGAAGGTCGCGTCGAGCAGGTCTCCGGCTTTGCTGACCGGCGCCTGCAGGTGCCGGACGATCCGCTGGCCGATTCCAACCGCCGCATCGAGATCCTCATCGAAGCAGAGCAGGGATAACCTATGGCGATCCGGCGCTTGTCCCTCCGCCTGCTGCTTTCCGGCCTGACCGTTCTCGCGGTCGGATCGCTTGGCCATGCGCAGACGGTAGATGACACGCTCGAGCCCTATCGGATGCTGCGCTCGCTGCAATTCGTCCAGGACACGGTCGTCCGGGGAGATCATTCGGCAGCCGAGATGCAGCGCTTCATGCTCGGCACGATCGACGACCGGCTGCGCACGGCGGATTCCAAGGTCTATCAGGATCCGCGCAATGTGGATGCTGCCCTCATCTATGCCATGAGCGGCGGCAACCCGGCGACACTCGAATATCTCGTCGCACGCGACATCGACGGCAATTTCGACAACCGCGTGAGCGACGCGCTTCGCAAGTATCTGAGTGGCAAGGGCACACTGATCGCCAAGAGCCTCGGAGACATCGCAAGCGAGTACAAGAACGCCAAGATCGGTCCCTATCTCGCGCTTGTGGCTGGCAACGTCACCTTGACCAAGGATCCTGCAGCCGCGTTGAAATTCTACGACTGGGCACGGCTGACGGCGCCGGGCACCATTGTCGAAGAGGCGGCCCTGCGACGTTCCCTTGCGGTCGCTGTCGATGCCAAGATCGTCGGCAAGGCCTCGCTCTACGCCAACGGTTATGCGCGCCGCTTTCTCTATTCTCCTTATGCCAGCCAGTTCGCGGATCTTTTTGTACGCTTCGTCGTGGAACACTACGAGGTCTTGAAGCCGCAGGATATCGAGGCGACCCTCGGATACATGGATGTCGACCGGCGTCGGGAAGTCTATCTGCGCGTCGCGCGCGAAGCAGCCATCGCCGGCCGCAAGGAACTGGCGACGATGGCCTCCGACCAAGCCAGGCTGCTTTCGGGCAGCGAGGAAGGGGCAGACGCGCTCGCCAATCTGTACGGGAGCCTGGTGGGAGTACCGACGGAGAACGTCGACGACGCCATGGCTGTCTTGATGCAGATCCCGGAAGAGGCGCTCTCGCCACGTGACCGGGCCTTGCGCCAGGCGGCCGAGACCGTGGCAAAGCAGGTGCTGCGCAAGCCGCAACCGAGCCCGCCAGTACAACCGACACCGCTCATTGAGCAAGGTGAAAGCCAGGCTGCGGACGCTGATCCGGATCTCCAGGATCCCTTCGCCCAGCCATCGGAAACGACACCGTTGCCCGTATCTGCGCAGGCCGAGCCCGCCGCAGCCCAAACGACTGTTCCGTCTGGCGAGCGGGCGAATATCGACCCGGAACTGCGTACCTTTGTCGACTCGGGTCGATCCAAGCTCGACGCCATTGACGATCTTCTCAAGAAAGAAGGCCCATGACCATGATGGACGCACTCTCAGCCCCCAGATTACCGGACAGTGCCGCATCGACAGGTCACGCCCGCAGCGACAAAGCTGAAGATGGCGGCAGTTTCTCCAAGGTCCTGTCGAGTTCAGGCGAAAAGGATCGCGGTGCGCGCGACAAGGAGACCGCCGCCGACGAGCCGTCCGAGGTTGAGGTCACGGATGCCGCGAAGGCCAAGGCCAAGCGCCCGCTGGTCGACATCGGCAATACACTCGCAACCGAACTCGAGGGGCTGCCCGACGATATCTCGGTGGATGAACTGGCCCGGCTCCTGGCAGCGGTGCGAGCCAAGGGCAAGGATAAGAACGGTGATGCACCCTCGATCGAGATCGAGGGGCTCGATCCGAAGCTGAAGGCAGAGCTTGCCAAAGTCGTGGCGGCGGTCCGTGACAAGAAGGTTTCTGAGGGCGAGCAGACAACGGCAGATCCCGGGTCGGCCGACGACGTCCAGGCTGATACGCAGACCCCCGATCTCATCGACCTGCTCAAGTTGCTGGCCGGCGGTGACGCTGTGAAGTCGGGTCTTGATGACGTCAAGGCGACGAGCGAGAAGACCGACAAGGACGACCCGAAGCTGAAGATGGCGGATGCTTTGCTCATTCATGCTGTTGCCGGTGACCAGGCGGACGCGTCCGACTCGGAAGGCGGACGGTCCGACGGCGAGCGGGATTTCCGCTTCGTCAGGGCGGACGGCAAGGGGCAGCCCCTCCTGCTGCGCGGTGAGGGCAAAAACGGTCCCGAACAGTCCGAGCAAAAGGCGGTCGAGACGGTCAACGTCATCGACAGCCGCCGCTACATTGCCCCGGTTTCGACCACCAATGCAGCGTCGATCACCGCAGCCATGATCGGTGATGGCGAATGGGTTTCGGCCATGTCGCCGGGGTCGGAGCTTGCCAATGCTGCAGCGCAGTCCAGTCAGGGCAAGGTCGTGCACACGCTCAAACTCCAGATGACACCGATCGAGCTCGGCAGCGTCACGGCGACCCTGCGCCTCTCGGGCGAGGAGCTCAGCGTGCAATTGACGGTCGACAACCCGGCGGCCCTGCGCCAGCTGACCAATGACCAGACCGACATCCTCAAGGCGCTGCGCGCACAGGGGCTCGTTGTGGATCAGGTCCAGGTGAACATGCAGGTCGCCTCGACCGATCGCAGCGCCGACAGCGGCCAGAACGCCTCCCAGGGCCAGCAATCCGGCCAGCAGGCCCCCCAGCCGGGAAACCAGGGTGGAAGTGAACGGCAGCAGCGTGGCGAAACCGCAGGAAACGGAGCGAGGGCAGCAGATGAGCGCGTGGTTCAAGCGAAGGATACCGCAGCTTCCGACGCTGGCGGTTCTCGCGCTGGTCAGCTTTATCTCTGAGGCTGAAGCCAGCCGCGGTGCCTGTGAAGGTGCCATCAGCGCTGCAGCGGCCAAATATGGTATCCCTGAAGGCATCCTCTACTCGGTCGGTCTGACGGAGACCGGGCGCAAGGGGAGCCTGCAGCCCTATGCTATGAACGTTGAGGGTAAGGCGCACTATTTCGATGGCCTGGAAGATGCCTTGCAAGCCTTCCAGAGCGCCAGGCAAGGTGGGGCGGTTCTGATCGATGTGGGTTGCATGCAGATCAACCAGCACTTCCACGGGGAGCATTTCACCAGCGTCGAAGCCATGTTCGATCCGCGGCGCAATGTGGAATATGCCGCCCGCTTCCTCAGCGATCTGCATGGTCGTCACGAGACCTGGACGATGGCAGTCGCGCGCTACCATGCGGGGCCGAACAATGACCCCGCGCAAAAGCGCTATGTCTGTCGCGTGATTGCCAATCTCGTCGCCACGGGCTACGGAAACTGGACACCTAATGCGCGACAATTTTGCGGTGAATAACAATCCCTGATTGATTGACAGCCTTGATTGTGCCGATTTGCCAAATGTGGCAACACTGCGATGAACAAGGCGCTGGCAAGACCTTGTGCGAAGCTTGCGTTAACTTTTCCACCGGAATTTTGTGCCAGATCCAGCCAGTGGATACTATATCTAGTTCAAATCGGCACCGAATGGTTAATCAATCGTTAATTACTATGGTTAAGTTCTCCTAGTTGTTCATGAATCCCCCGATTCGTACCCATGGTGCATCGAAACACCACACTGATTCGGAGGCGGCTGAATGATCGTCGTGGTAGATGAGCGTGAGCTCGTGAAAGACGGATACACATCACTATTTGGGCGCGAGGGAATTCCCTCGACCGGATTCGACCCTCGCGAGTTCGGCGAATGGGTCAATACGGCGGCAGACAGCGACATCGCTGCCGTCGAAGCATTCCTGCTTGGCCAGGGCGAGCATACCCTGGAATTGCCGAGGGCGATCCGTGACCGGACGCAGGCGCCGGTGATCGCTGTAAGCGATCAACCTTCCCTCGAGGCCACTCTGGCACTGTTCGACTGCGGCGTCGACGATGTCGTGCGCAAGCCTGTTCATCCGCGGGAGATCCTGGCGCGTGCCGCCGCGATCCGTCGTCGTCTGCGGGCTATCACCAACTTCACCGAAATCGGACCGATCAAGGTGTTTTCCGACGGTCGCGATCCCGAGATCGCTGGCGGTCCCTTCCCGCTGCCGCGCCGCGAGCGCCGCATCCTGGAATATTTGGTCTCCAACCGCGGTCGTCGCGTTTCAAAGACCCAGATCTTCAACGCGATCTATGGCATTTTCGATGAGGAAGTCGAAGAAAACGTCGTTGAAAGCCACATCTCCAAGCTGCGCAAGAAGCTGCGCAAGAAGCTCGGTTTCGATCCCGTCGATTCCAAACGCTTCCTCGGCTACTGCATCGACTGGAGCTGATTTCGACACCGCGGCCGCCCTTGTGCGGCCGTAGTTTTTTCGGCGTGACGCGGCGGAAAAACAGCGGGGCTTTCCAGCCAGACAGCTTCACGCAAGGCCCACCTCATACTCTCCCCATTGACTACAAAACGAGGATTTTGACATGAGCCTTTACGGAACCATGCGAACGGGTGTCTCCGGCATGAATGCCCAGTCGAACCGGCTGAGCACTGTCGCTGACAACATCGCCAATTCCAGCACCGTCGGCTACAAGAAGGCCTCGGTGCAATTTTCGTCCATGATTCTGCCGGCCACGAACGGCGCCTACAATTCTGGCGGTGTCGAGACGGATGTCCGTTACTCGATCTCGAGCCAGGGCACCTTCAGCTACACCACCTCGACGACTGACCTCGCGATCAACGGCGACGGCTTCTTCATCGTCAAGGGTGACGACGGTACCCCTTACATGACCCGCGCTGGCTCCTTCGTCCTGCAAGAGGATGGTACGCTGAAGAATACGGCGGGCTATACGCTTCAGGGATACGAGTACGATTCGACTGCCGATCCGACCATCGTCGTCAACGGCTTCGATGGCCTTGAGCCAGTGGACCTTTCGGGCTCCGGCATCTCTGCTGTCGCATCGACCACGGGCGCCCTGAACGTCAATCTGCCGAATTCGCTGGCTGTTGGCGAGCAAAAGACCACGTCCTTGAAGGTCTATGACAGCCAGGGGACGAGCCGACTCATCACGTTTACCTATGAAAAGCTGGCCGACAACCAGTGGGAAGTGTCCGCTGTAGAAGCTGATGGCGGAACCACGGTCGTAACGCCGACCCTGCTTGAGTTCGACACCAATGGTAACCTGATCAATCCGGTTCCGGAGCAGCTCGATATCCTGACCTACAACATTGCTGGCGCCACGGTAGAGAACATCACCCTCGACATCGGCAATACGACCCAGCTCGCCTCCGACTTCTCGGTCGAAGAAGGCGAAGTCAACGGTAACGCCGCTTCGAAGGTCAAAGGCTACGAGATCGACGACAAGGGCATTGTCTCGATCGCATACGAGAACGGCGACCTGGTGCCGAAGTTCCGCGTTGCTCTCGCAAGCGTCCAGAGCCCGGACAACCTCAATCCGGTGGCCGGCAACATGTACACCCAGTCGAACGATTCGGGTGTCGTCATCCTCGGCTACGCCGGGTCGAGCGGCTTCGGTACAATCCTGTCCGGTGCCCTCGAAGACTCCAACGTGGACGTCGCTGAAGAGCTTACGGCCATGATCGAGTCACAGCGGAATTACACCGCAAACTCCAAGGTTTTCCAGACGGGCTCCGAGTTGATGGAAGTCCTGGTCAACCTGAAGAGATAATCGAAAGAGTGGGTTAGTCCTATGTCGCTTGCATCGTCGCTCAATACGGCCAACTCGATTTTCCGGAATACGGCTCAGCAGACCTCCGTGATTTCGACGAACATCGCCAACACCGGCAACGAAAACTATGTTCGCCGTGATGCAGTGGTGGTGCAGACCGTTTACGGTTTCTCGAGTGTACAGAACGAGCGGTCGCAGCAGATGGCCCTGTTGCGGCAGATGTCATCCTCGACTGCGCAGCAAAGTGCGCAGTCGACGCTGCTCGACGGACTGACCACGCTTTCCGATGCGCTCGGCGGCAATGACTACGAACTGTCGCCGTCGGCCTATCTCGCCAACCTTCAGAGTAGCCTTCAGTCCTTTGCTGCATCGCCGGGCGAATACGCACTTGCCTCGACGGTCGTGACGGACGCGATCGATGTGGTGAACTCGCTCAACAACGCAACCACCACGACGCAGGAGCTCCGTGAAGACACGGATGCGCAGATGTTCGAGCAGGTGGATACGCTGAACAAGCTGCTCGCCGAGTTCAAGATCGTCAACGACACGGTCGTCAGGCAAACAGCCACCGGCGGCAATGCCGACGACTATCTCGATCGGCGTGACACGCTCCTCAAGGAGATCTCCGCGATCGTCGGTGTCTCCGTGAACATGCGCGACAACAGCGACATGGTCCTCTACACCTATGATGGCACGACGCTGTTCGAAACCGATCCGCGCGAAGTCAGCTTCGTGCGCACCTATACCTACGATTCCACCGTCACCGGCAATGCGATCTACATCGACGGTACGGCAGTGCGGGCGGGTGTCGGCGGAAACACGGATGGCCAGGGGTCGCTGGCCTCGCTGGTCCAGATCCGCGATGTGATTGCTCCCACGTTCCAGACCCAGCTTGATGAAATTGCGCGTGGCCTGATCGAAGCCTTCCAGGAAACCGATATTGGTGGCGGTGGTGAACTGCCCGGCCTGTTCACCTGGCCGGGTGGCACGATCCCGGCAACGGGCACGGTCGAGCCTGGTCTCGCCGCCCTCATTCGCGTCAATACGGCGGTACGCTCCGATGCCGGCGGTGATCCGATGCTGATCCGCGACGGTGGCATCAACGGGGCCACCTATGTCCAGAACGTGGATGGCTCGTCCGGTTACACCGACCTCATCAACGCCTATGTGGACGAGCTGGCGGCCAACCGCAGCTTCTCCGCCGATGCGGACCTGAAGACCGACGCAAGCGTCCTGTCCTTTGCCAGCAACTCGATCGGCTGGCTCGAAGAGCTGCGATCGAATGCCACGACGGCCAACGAAAACAAGCAGGCGCTTTATGAGCGGACCTTCCAGACCTACTCTTCGAAGACGGCCGTCAGCCTCGACGAAGAACTCTCGCTGCTGCTCGATGTAGAGCAGTCCTACAAGGCCGCGGCCAAGCTCGTCTCCACTGTCGACGAGATGCTCAAGGCCGTTCTCGAAATGGCGGGGTAATCCCTGATGTCGACGGCCAGCGTATCCAATCTCTCGACCCAGACATCCATGCGCCTGACGATCAGGCAGGCGCAGAATGAACTTCTGAAGGCGCAGCAGGAAGTCAGCACCGGTTTTTACGCCGATATCGGCGCGGAGCTGGGCAGCAAGACATCGACGGTCGTCGACCTCAATCGCGAGAGCCTGCGGCTGACCTCGATGATCAACAACAATTCGATCGCGACCCAGCGGCTTTCGGCCTCTCAGGAAGCGCTGAAGCAGATGGCGACCGCTGCGGAAGAGATGAACAACGCGTTGATCACGATCTCCGGATCGTCCAACAGCGACACGATCAACACGACGGTCATGACCGTGTCGAACTCACTGTCGACGATGACCAGCATGGCCAATCAGGCCGCCAATGGCGAATTCCTGTTTTCCGGCATCAATACCGACGTCAAGCCGATCCAGGAATACACCGACACATCTCCTGCAAAGATCGCCTTCGATGCCGCCTTTACCACCTACTTCGGCTTTCCGCCGACAGATACGGTTGGCACGGCAACGATCGCCGCCAGCGGCGCGGCCCCGAGCATGGAAGATTTCATCGGCTCCGTACTTGAGCCAATGTACACCGGAGCCGATTGGAATACGGATTGGTCGAACGCCACAGACCAGGCGATGACAAGCAGGATCTCCCAGTCGGAGACGGTCCAGACCTCGACGTCGGCCAATGAAAACGGGTTTCGTTACTTCGCGCTCGCAGCCATCGTGACAAAGGAACTGATGACGATTGGCGCTCCCGCCAATGCAGTCTCCGTCGCGATCAACAAGGCCATTGATTACACCGGTCGCGCGATTTCGGGCATCAACGCTACCCGCTCTGAACTCGGTCTATCGGAAAACCGCGTCGAGAAGGCAGATGCCTCGCTGAGGATCCAGGTCGATATCATTGAGACCAGCCTGTCGAGCAAGATTGAAGTAGATGCGTACGAAGCCTCGACTCGCGTTAACTCTCTGCTTTCCATGGTGGAAGCATCTTACACCCTGACCGCGAGGATCCAGGGCTTGAGCCTTGTCAACTACCTTTGATGAGCAAAGGGTGAAATGAAACTGAAGGGCAACTGAATGTACCAGTTCTCATATGCCGAAATTATGGAAGATGGCGTCGCCGACGCCAAGGAGCGTGAACGGCAGGCCCTTGACCGTTGCATCCAGCTTCTGAGCGCCGCACGGGAGAAGAAGGGTTATTCCCGCGAGGCGATCGAGGCTCTGTTCTATACTCGCCGGGTCTGGGTCCGGCTGATCGAAGATCTGCAAAACCCCGAAAACCAGTTGGGCGAGGAAGTCCGCGCCAACCTGATTTCCATCGCCATCTGGATTTTGAAAGAGTGTGACCGGATCCGCAAGCGCGAGTCGGAAAACTTCCAGGGCATCATCGACGTGACAACCATCATCAGGGATGGACTTAAATGAAGAGCACTTTGCGCATCTCGCTCAAGTCGGGCGAACGTATTTTTATCAACGGAGCGGTTCTGCGCGTCGACCGCAAGGTTGCCCTCGAGTTCCTGAACGATGTGACCTTCCTGCTCGAGAACCACGTTCTGCAGCCGGAACAGGCGACCACGCCCCTGCGTCAGCTCTACTTCATCGCCCAGATGATGCTGATCAATCCGGAAGGCAAGGACCAGTCGCTCGCGATGTTCCGCAAGTCGGTGATCATGCTGCTGTCGTGCTTCGAGAACGAAGAAATTCTCGCTGAACTGAAGCGCATCGACGGCATGGTGTCGTCAGGCCGAGCATTCGACGCGCTGAAAGCGATCCGCCAGCTTTATCCGATTGAAGACCGTATCCTGAACAATCAGGAAATGGCGCCGGCAACGATCGAGCAGATCCGTAAGGAGATCGCACCATGGCGGTAGACAGTGTAGCCGCCACCACTGCGGCCACGACGACTTCGTCGGCCAGCAGCAGCACGGCGAGCAAGGCTGCCGAGAAGGCATCGATCGATTACGATAGCTTCCTGAAGCTTCTGATCGCGCAGATGAAGAACCAGGACCCGACCGATCCGATGGATGCCAGCGAGCAGATTGCGCAGCTGGCGACCTTCTCGCAGGTCGAGCAGTCGATCCAGATGAACTCGAACCTCGAGACTCTCATCACCGGTAACGCCCTGACGAATGCCTCCTCCTACATCGGCAAGACGATCACCAGTGCCGATGAAAAGACCACGGGCGTCGTGGCCTCTGTGCGCGTCTATACGGACACGATGGTCGCGACGACAACCGACGGCAAGGAAATCCCGATTGTGGTTGGAGTTCGCGTCGGCACAGCAAGCACCACGACGACCGACTCCTGATATGCTAGGCCTTTCGGAGTGGAGGGTATGATTCGCCGCTCCGAAAGGATATCGTCTCATGAATGAGGCAGACGCTCTCGACATCTTGCAGGCAGCAATCTGGACGATCATCATCGCCTCGGGGCCGGCCGTTGCCGCCGGCATGATCGTCGGCGTGACGATCGCCCTGATCCAGGCGCTGACCCAGGTCCAGGAAATGACCTTGACCTTCGTGCCGAAGATCCTCGCGATCATGATCACCATCGGCATATCCGCTCCCTTTGTCGGTGCGCAGATCAATCTCTTCACGACCCTCGTCTTTTCGCGAATACAGTCCGGCTTCTAGCGCTGACCGGTCTGACACCCTCGCGCAAGCTTCGACCGCTATCTCTCGGAAGCAGACTGCCGGAAGTATGATCTTCCGGATGACTTCTCATGAAGAGATGGAATGGACATGGCGCAACCACCTGCACTCGTAATCCCGAAGGTGAGCCCCAGCGGGCGTGACATCGGATTCGCGTTCGGGATCGTGATGATCCTGTGCATTCTCTTCCTGCCGATTCCACCATTCCTGATCGATGTCGGACTCGCATTCTCGATCGCCTTGTCCGTCCTCATCCTGATGGTGTCGCTCTGGATCCAGCGACCGCTCGACTTCTCGTCCTTCCCGACCATCCTGCTGATTGCCACCATGATCCGCCTGTCGCTGAACATTGCGACGACGCGCGTGATCCTGACCCACGGTCACGAGGGGCATGGGGCTGCTGGCGGCGTCATCGCAGGCTTCTCCACGCTCGTCATGGGTGGCGATTTCGTCATCGGTCTGATCGTCTTCCTGATCCTGATCACGGTCAATTTCATCGTCATCACCAAGGGTGCGACGCGTATCGCCGAAGTCGGCGCCCGCTTCACCCTCGACGCCATCCCCGGCAAGCAGATGTCGATCGACGCCGACCTGTCCGCAGGCATCATCGACGAGAAGGAAGCACAGCACAGACGTCGCGAACTGGAGCAGGAAAGCTCCTTCTTCGGTGCCATGGATGGTGCTTCGAAATTCGTCCGCGGCGATGCGATTGCCGGCCTTATCATCACCGCCATCAACGTCGCTGGCGGCATCATCATCGGCTACTTCCGCCACGGCATGGAACTTGGCGAAGCAGCCGATGTCTTCGTCAAGCTCTCCGTCGGCGATGGTATCGTCTCCCAGGTCCCGGCACTGATCGTTTCGCTCGCTGCCGGTCTTCTGGTCTCACGCGGCGGCACGCCGGGCTCGACCGACCAGGCCGTCGTCAATCAGCTGAGCGGCTACCCGCGCGCATTGTTCGTCGCGGCTGCTCTCATGGGTGCGCTCGCGATTGTGCCGGGCCTGCCTCTGATCCCGTTCACCTTGCTTGGTGGTATCATGGCTTTCGGCGCCTGGTTCATTCCGCGCCAGCTCGAGGCCGAGAGCAAGCTGAAGCGCGAGGACGAGGAAAAGAAGGTCATCCAGAGCAAGGAAGCCGAAAAGGACTCGGTCAAGTCGGTCCTGAAGACCTCGGAAATCGAACTCGCACTTGGCAAGCTCGTCTCGACGCGTCTCCTCGGCGCCCACCAGGAGCTCGCCTTCCGCGTCGGCAAGATGCGCAAGAAGTTCGCCAGCCAGTACGGCTTCGTGGTGCCCGAGATCAAGGTCACCGACGATATCGCCATACCGGAGAAGGCCTACCAGATCCGCATTCATGGCACGACGGTCGCCTCGAACAACCTGCGTGTCGGCGAAGTCCTCGTTGTCACCGGCTCCGGCCGCAAACCGAAGGTTCCCGGTGACGAGATCCGCGAACCCGCCTTCGGCATGCCGGCAGTTTCGGTGCTGGAGACCTTCACCGAGGAATTGAAGCGCGAAGGCTTCCATCCCATCGACAATGTTTCGGTCGTGTTGACCCATGTCTCGGAAGTCATCCGGAACAACCTGCCGCAGCTTCTGTCCTACAAGGACGTCAAGGTGCTGATCGATCGCCTCGATCCCGAATACAAGAAGCTGGCGGACGAAATCTGCTCGTCGCACATGTCTTACTCGGGCCTGCAGGCAGTCCTGAAGCTGCTCTTGGCCGAACGTGTGTCGATCCGCAACCTGCACCTCATTCTCGAAGCCGTCGCCGAACTTGCGCCGCATGTTCGCAAGACCGAGCAGATCGTCGAGCACGTGCGCGTCCGCATGGCCCAGCAGCTTTGCGGCGACCTGACCGACAACGGCGTCCTGCGTGTCCTCCGCCTGGGCTCGAAGTGGGACCTCGTCTTCCACCAGGCGCTGAAGCGCGATGCCAAGGGCGAAATCGTCGAATTCGACATCGATCCGCGCAGCCTCGAAGAGTTTTCCGAACAGGCGAGTCAGGTTATCCGTGAATTCATGGACCGCGGCCTGCCCTTCGTTCTTGTCACATCGCCCGAAACGCGGTCCTATGTCCGCATGATCATCGAACGACTCTTTGCCACGCTGCCTGTTCTCTCCCATGTGGAACTGGCCAAGGGCATCGAGATCAAGATTTTGGGCTCCATTTCATGATTTCTGACCCGCAGGGGACTGTGCTGGTGCTGTTTGCGATCTTCTGTCGCATCGGCTCCTGCATCATGACCCTGCCGGGCTTCTCTTCAGCCCGCATCTCAATGACGGTGCGGTTCTTCCTGGCATTCGCGGTCTCCATGGCAATGACGCCATTGCTGTTCGACGCGCTTTACCCGCGTGTCTCCGTCGGCGGAGCCACACTCGTCGGCGTCATCGTCGCCGAAATTCTGATCGGCATGATGTATGGTCTGGTCCCGCGCCTCTACGTGCTCGGGTTGCAGTTCACGGGCTCTGTCGTGTCCATGGCGATCGGCCTCAACACGCCTGGCGCCACCGATATTCTCGAAGACACGTCCGAGAACCAGATGACCAACCTCATTTCCTTCGGCGGTCTGCTGCTGCTCTTCATGATGGATTTCCATCATGTCGTGTTCCGGGCACTGGTCGATTCCTACACAGTGATGCCTCTGGGCGGCATGCCGGACAGCCAGAAGATGCTGATCACGCTGACCGACACCCTGTCCCAGACCTTCATGCTGATGCTGCGACTGGCGAGCCCCTTCATGATCTTCGGACTGATGTTCAACGTCGCCGTTGGTCTGGTGAACAAGCTCGCGCCGCAAGTGCCGGTCTTCTACATCTCCACGCCCTACCTTCTCCTGGGTGGTCTCCTGCTGGTCTATTTCACCATCGCGGCCATGGTCATGCAGTTTGCCCAGAATTTCCCGATGATCTTCAACTTCTGAGGAGGGCGCCTTGGGACCGAACAAGAAATCCGACAAGCTGAAGCGCCTCGTGGCAGTGCAGCGGCATATGGAGCGCATGGCAGAAAGTGATCTCGGCATCACCGCCCAGCGCATCGAGGAAAATGCGCGGTCGATGGACACCGTGATGGACGCGATCGGCTCTCTTGAGCCGCTGCACAGGCTCTTCGCGCAGAATTATGCCGATCGCTTCGATCGCTTGTCCAACACGGACAAGCAGTTGCACGGTCTCCAGCAGGTTCAGGAAATGAAGCTCATGCGCGAGCGCGCCAAGGGCGACCGTCTCGAGGAAAACATGAAGGATGCGCGCGATCACGAGGAACGGCAGCGGGACGATGACGCGATCTACGACCTGATCGATCTGCAATTTGCCACACCAGCCTCCAGCAAGCTTCAGGAGTGATAGTCGCCTCGAACCGAAAACGAGGATATCACCTTGGCCATATCTCCTCCGAGCGATCTGGTGCTGGACGTGGTCCGCGCCGCTGACCCGGCGCAAGTCGCAGCCGCCCAGGAACAGTTGAAGACCAACCGTGCAAACTTCATGGCGACCAGTCTCGCCGAGAAGGGCGCGGGCTTTGGCGCTACCGTCGATATCCTGAACCGGACCACCAATGCAGCGCGGACCGAGGCAATGGCCGAGAAGACGGAAGACGTCGGCAAGCCACCGAAGATCTATCGCGATTTCGAAGCCGTCTATCTGACCAACTTCGTCCAGAGCATGCTTCCGGACGAGAGTGAGGAAGTCTACGGCAAGGGCAATTCCGGCGAGATGTGGAAGAGCATGATGGCCGAGCAGCTGGGCTCGACCATCGCCAATGCCGGCGGCGTCGGCATCGCACAGCAGATGTATGACGAGGCACTCCAGCGCGTGCGCGGACAGGAGGGCGTCAACGCCGCGACCGATGAAACGGACCGCGGGCTGGCCATGAGCTGGGTAACGGATCTCGAGCGTCGCACCCTGGGTGCCGGCGCTGACACCAAAAACTGATCGAATTTCGAAAGACAGGGCAGGATTTCATGGAAGTTGTTTCGAGCGAATACCGCGTGAAGACGGTGCTGAGCCGCCTGGAGCGCATCATCGACAATGAGAACGAGCGGATTGGCAAGGATCCGGAATTCGATTTCAAGGTCTCGAACGCGCACAAGAGCCGGTGCCTCTATGAGCTCACCATGCTCTTCCGTGATACGGATCCGCGCGAATTCGCCGTCAACTACGTCGAGCAGCTCCATGTCCTCAAGGAAAAGCTCGCACTCAACGCCCGTCGTGTCGAGGCCCATCTTTCGGCAGTTCGCGCCGTCGCCGATCTCTTGAAGAATGCGGTTCGCGATGCCGATGGTGACGGCACCTATTCTCAGGAACAGTTCCAGTTCAGCGAGTTCTGATGGGCAAGATACTCGGAATCGGCCTTTGGGTCTGCATCGTCACGCTGGGAGCCGTCTATGGCTCGATCTACCTGGCGACAGCCCCGGCCGGCCCGAGCGAGGAAGACGCCAAGAAGGCGGCGCTGGAATTGATCCGGGGCGAGCCGATCACCATCCCCGTCATCGGGGGCGGTGATGTCACCGGCTACTTCCTCACCCGCATTTCCTTCATGATGGACAAGGAAAAGGTCAAAGGACAAACCTTGCCCACGACCGAACTGATGACCGACCAGCTGTTCACATTGCTCGTCGGCAACAAGATGGTCGACATCGGCAATGTCTCGAGCTTCGACGTCAACGACTTCCGCGAGAAGATCAAGACGGAGATGAATGCACGCCTCGGCGAAGGCATGGTCGATCAGGTCCTCATCGAGCAGCTCGATTACGTCTCCAAGGAAGCGGCCCGCAAGTCGGCAGACGGTGGCTCCAGGCCGATGGAGACGACGACCGTGGTCGAGGGCGAAAAGCTTGACGAGCAGCCGGCATCTTCCGGCCACTGACGGTTCTGATCAGGGCCAGCCAGCTGGTCGTGGTGGTTAACATTGGACTGACGCGAAGCCGACAAATTCGCTGTCGTTCTTCACTTGGATTTCAGTTCTGATCGCTAGTGTCCGGTGGATCGATCCTCGGGACATGTCATGCCAGCTTCTTCATCGTCAGCCTATAAACAATCGGCGGAAACCTTGCTCGCCGCCGATGAACCGGTGGTTCCCGTTCTGCCGGTTCTCGGCATGCCGGTGCACGATCTCGGCTGGAATCAGGCCCTGGCACTTATCGAGCAGAAGCTGACCTCGCAGCAGGGGTTCACGCACATCGCATTCCTCAATGCGAACAATGCCAATGTCATGGTGCGGGACCCTGAATATCGCGAGGTTCTGGGGCGTTGCCTTGTTCTGCCCGATGGCATCGGCGTGGATATTGCTGCGCACTTCATCCATGGCGGTCGCTTCAGGGCCAATCTCAACGGCACCGATTTCGTTCCGGCATCCCTGACCTTCATCGCAAAACCGCTGCGTATCGGTTTGCTTGGCGCGACGTCGCAGGTGCTGCAGGCCGCTGCGGTCAATTTCCGCAAGCATACGCCGTGGCACGAGTTCATCGAGATTTCGGACGGCTACTTCGACCGCGCCGATCCGGCGCTGATCCTGAAGCGCATCGAGATGGCCCGCATCGACCTGCTGCTGGTTGCCATGGGAACACCCTTGCAGGAAAAATGGGTCGACAGACATCTCACCGCAGACCATGCGCGTGTCGTGATCAGCGTCGGCGCCTTGCTCGATTTCGTTTCCGGCCGGGTGACGCGGGCCCCGGGCTGGGTCCGCCACCTGCGCTTGGAATGGCTTTACCGTCTGTGGCTTGAACCCAACCGCCTCTGGCGGCGCTACATCCTCGGTATTCCCGTCTTCCTCGGTCATGTCCTGAGCCACAGGCTGCGCCAGCCGCCGGCACCGCTCGGCTGACCAAAACCGGCAGGTCCTGCCTTGCAATATGCCGCAATTTGACAGCATAGGACGGGGACAGGCAAATGGTGCCCCTGCGTTGGCGCTAGCTTGCTGCCAGTTGAAGACGGGGATTTGAGCACAGTGACCACGGTAATCGATGGAAAGGCAGCCGCCGCTTCGGTGATCGAAGCGGTAACCTCAGCGGCAAGCGGGCTGGAGACCTCCGGTCACCGCAAGCCCGGTCTCGCGGTCGTCATTGTCGGCAATGATCCGGCAAGCCACGCCTATGTCGGCGCGAAAAGTCGAATGGCAAAGCAGTGCGGCTTCAATTCGATCCAGCACACGCTTCCCGAAGATACGGCGCAGCAAGACCTGATGGCACTGGTCGCGTCGCTCAACGCCGATGCCGAGATCGATGGCATCCTGGTGCAATTGCCGCTTCCCAAACATTTGGATAGCGAACAGGTCATCCAGTCGATTTTACCGGAAAAGGATGTCGATGGTCTGCACATCGTCAATGCCGGCAAGCTCGCGACCGGCGACCTGAAGACCGGTCTTCTTTCCTGCACTCCAGCCGGTGCCATGATCCTGGTGCGCCAGATCCATGGCAAGGATCTGTCGGGCCTGAATGCGCTGGTCATCGGTCGCTCCAACCTCTTCGGCAAGCCGATGGCGCAGCTTCTGCTCAATGCCAATGCGACTGTCACCATCGGCCACTCGCGAAGCCGGGATCTGCCCGAACTCGCCCGCCAAGCCGACATCCTGGTCGCAGCCGTCGGCCGTGCCGAAATGGTGAAGGCCGATTGGCTGAAGCCTGGCGCCACCGTCATCGATGTCGGCATCAACCGGGTGGCGGCTCCCGAAAAGGGCGAGGGCAAGTTCAAGCTGGTCGGCGACGTCGCTTTTGCCGAGTGCAAACCGGTCGCCAAGGCGATCTCGCCGGTTCCAGGTGGCGTCGGCCCAATGACCATCGCCATGCTGATGGCCAACACCGTGATCGCCGCGCATCGTCGGGCCGGTGTCGCAGCGCCCAGCTTCTGATAGAGCGTCTGACGCGGAACCGGTCAGGCAGGCACTGGCCCGGTCGAAGCCCGCACCACCAGTTCCACCTTCCATAACTCCTGTGCGGGGGGCGCGGGTTCGCTCTGCTGGATCATCGCGATAAGGCGTTCGCCCACCCGCAGCCCCGCTGCACGCAGCGATGAGCGGGTCGTCGTCAGCGGGGTCGAGAAATTTTCCGGCTTCAGCAGTGGCAATTCGTCGTCATGTGCGATCAGCGAGATGTCGGTGCCAAGCTTCAGCCCCAACTCGTTCATCGCCCTGACGGCGCCGAGCGCCAGCACGGTACTGGCACACAGAACTGCGGTCGGCCGGGCCGGGCCGGCCAGGATCTCCTTCATGCCGCGATAGCCTTGCTCGTCGCTCATGAAACTGTGTCGCGTATGGCGCGGATCGAGGATCAGCCCCCTTTCGGCGAGTGCCTTCTCTGCCCCGTGCCGGCGCCGACAGGCAAAATCGAGATCTGCCTGACCGTTCAGCAGTGCCACCCGCGTGTGGCCGAGCTGCAGGAGAAAGCGCGTGGCATCGTAGAAGGCGCCTTCATTGTCGACGTCCAGGAAGGGATAGTCGAGGTCGAGCCCAAAGGAGCGGCCATGCACGATGAAGGGCAGGGAGAGCGACTTGGCCATGGCGATCCGGGGATCCCTCTCCCGGATATAGGCGAGATAATAACCATCGACACTGCCGCTCGCCACCAGCCAGCGGATGGCCTGCTCCTCGTCTTCGGCCCGCGACGGCATGATGACGAAATGGAAGTCATGTTCGATCGAAGCCTCGGCGAGACCGCTCTGGAATTCGGCAAAATGCATGTCTGAGCTGTGGTCGGGGGAAATCGGCATGATCAGTCCGATGGATCCGGCCTTGCCGGTCGCGAGCCTTTGGGCGGCGCGGTTCGGCCGATAGCCGGTTTCCTTCGCTGCCTTCAATACCCGTTGCCGTGTGTCCTCGTTGACCTCGGGATAGCCGTTGAGTGCGCGGCTGATCGTCGTCTGCGACAGCCCGAGCATCTGGGACAGTTCTTTCAGATTCACTGCGGATTTCCTCTCCTCACCCGGGCGAAAACCTCCTCCGTCTTCGACCAAAGCGCTTCGAATATGGCGCAGAGGCTGGCCTTGCGACAAGCGAAATCTGAACGCCGATGAGGCATTTGCCTCAGAGCGGGCGGCCTTGTGCGTCTAATTGCGGCAACTCCCCAAAAGCCCCTTGACTCCCGATAGAACCCAATGTGATGAAATAGGGGCCAAAGCGCTTTGAGGATCATGCGCTGATCAGGGACGATTGGCCGTCCGATGTGATGGGAGGTAAATCACATGAAGAAGATGTTTTTGATGACCGTGGCGGCTGCCGCGCTCGTGGCCGGCACAGCTGCCGCGCAGGAACTCAAGTTTGCTCCGGGCGAAGATGCGAAGTTCAATTGGGCGAGCTTCGAGGAATTGAAGAAGATACAGCTCGATGGCGAGCAGATCACCATCTTTGGCCCCTGGCTCGGCCCTGACCAGGTGCTCGTCGAAAGCGTGCTGGCCTACTTTGCTGCCGCAACCGGCGCTGATGTTCGCTACACCGGCTCCGACAGCTTCGAACAGCAGATCGTCGTCGACCTTGAAGCTGGCTCCGCCCCGAATATCGCAATCTTCCCGCAGCCTGGCCTCGCATCCGACATGGCAAAGCGCGGCTTCCTGACCGACCTCGGCGCTGAAAACGCGTCCTGGCTGAAGGACAACTACTCTGCCGGTCAGTCCTGGGTCGATCTCGGCACCTATGCCGGCAAGGATGGCAACAAGGCCTTCTACGGCTTCCCCTACAAGACCGATGTAAAGTCGCTCGTCTGGTATTCGCCGGAAAACTTCGAAGACGCCGGCTATGAAGTGCCCAAGACGATGGAAGAGCTCAAGGCTCTGACCGAGAAGATTGCCGCCGATGGCGGTACGCCTTGGTGCATCGGTCTCGGCTCGGGTGCTGCCACCGGCTGGCCCGCGACCGACTGGGTCGAGGACATGATGCTGCGCACCGCGTCGCCGGAAGACTATGACAAGTGGGTATCGAACGAGTTGAAGTTCGACGATCCGATCGTCGTCAACGCCATTAACGAGTTCGGCTGGTTCGCCAACAACGACAAGTTCGTCGTCGGTGGTGCCGGTGCGGTCGCGTCGACCGACTTCCGTGACAGCCCGAAGGGCCTCTTCGCATCGCCGCCGCAGTGCTACCTGCACCATCAGGCATCGTTCATCCCGTCGTTCTTCCCCGAAGGCACGTCCGTGGGTGAAGACGCGGACTTCTTCTACTTCCCCGCCTATGCCGGAAAGGATCTCGGCAGCCCGGTTCTCGGTGCCGGTACCACCTTCACGATCACCAAGGACAGCAAGGCTGCCCGCGCCTTCGTCGAATTCCTCAAGTCGCCGATCGCCCATGAAGTCTGGATGGCGCAGAAGGGCTTCCTGACCCCCCACAAGGGCGTCAACACGGAAGTCTTCACCGATCCGACCGTGCGCAAGATGAACGACATCCTGCTGCAGGCAACAACCTTCCGCTTCGACGGTTCTGACCTGATGCCGGGCGCTGTCGGTGCCGGCAGCTTCTGGACCGGCATGGTGGACTTTGTCGGTGGCAAGTCGGCCGAAGATGTAGCAAAGTCGATCCAGGCGTCCTGGGACGGCATCAAGTAATCTGCCGCAGAGCAGAACCGCATACCGAGCGTCCGGGCCACTGTGGCCCGGGCGTTCGCAAAAACAATCAGAAGGCATGCGGAGGGGGAGGTCATCATGAATCCGGCGTTGCAGGCTCTGATCACGATCGTCATCGGCGTCGGTGGTTGTATCGGGTATTTCTATCTGTCGAACATGTTCGTCGACAGGGTGCTGTTCCCCGCAAAGGGTGAGCATGCCGGGCGCAACATCAACCGCGCCAATATGGTTCGACCCTGGTTGTTCCTGTTTCCTGCGGTCTTCGCTCTTGGCCTCTATCTCGCTTATCCGGTTGTCGCCACGATGTGGCTGTCCGTCACGGACCGCAACCTCGGCGGCGCCTTTGTCGGCCTCGACAATTATCAACGCATGATGGGCGAACCGAAATTCTGGGAAGCGATCAGCAACAATCTTCTCTGGCTGACCGTTGTGCCGGCGGTGTCGACAGCTTTCGGTCTTCTTGCAGCCCAACTCACCGACCGCATTTCATGGGGCAACATTGCCAAGTCGCTGATCTTCATGCCGATGGCGATTTCCTTCGTCGGTGCATCCGTTATTTTCAAGCTCGTCTACGATACGCGCCCCGCCGGTGAAGAGCAGATCGGCATCCTGAATGCCCTCTGGCTTTCCTTCGACGGCGGCATCGGCGCCATCATCGTCTTGCGGATCGTGCCGGCGCTGCTTTTGGCAGGCTTCATGGCCTTCATCATCTACGGTGTCTACCAGCTCCTGCGACCCCTGGCCGGCGGCGTCGGCCGTCGGGGCGGCAGTTCTGCCTTCGGCGTGGTCGTCCGTATCATCGTGACGCTTGCAGCGGCCTGGCTCGGCTACAAGGCTCTGGTCTCCATCTATTCCGTCCTGACATTCGACTATCCCTATGGGCAGCCCCAGACCTGGCTCACCATCTCCTTCTGGAACAACTTCTTCCTGATGGTGGTGCTGATCTGGATCCAGACCGGTTTTGCCATGGTCATCCTCTCGGCGGCCCTGCGCGGCATCCCGGAGGAAACGATCGAGGCAGCGGTCATCGACGGGGCCAACGACTTCGAGATCTTCTTCAAGATCAAGATCCCCCAGATCATGGGCACCGTCGTTGTCGTCTGGACGACCATCACTCTCGTGGTCCTCAAGGTCTTCGACATAGTCTTTGCCATGACCAACGGTCAGTGGGAAACGCAGGTGCTGGCCAACTACATGTTCGACAAGCTGTTCCGCGCCAATGACTGGGGCGTCGGCTCGGCCAGCGCCATGGTCATCATGCTGCTGGTGCTGCCGATCCTGGTCTGGAATGTCTACAACGCTCGAAAAGAAATGCGCTGAGGGGAGGCGGGATCATGGCTAAAGTCGCAGGCAAAAAATCCAGTCTCGTCTGGGCCGTCCACCTTTCGGTGGCCGTGCTCGTTGTTCTCTGGTTGCTCCCCACCACAGGTCTCTTTATCTCCTCGTTCCGGACCGCGGACCAGATCGCGACCAGCGGCTGGTGGAGCTCGCTCTTTTCGCAGGAGCAGAACTTGGTGTTGAGAACGGCGGATCCGTCGACCCAGCGTCAGGAGGGGAACCTCTGGATCATCGAGGGCAATGTTCTGAGTGAAGGCGGCGCCTCCGCCGAAGCGGAAATCTCCACCTGGGGTACGTCCTCTCGAGCCATCAGCGAGTACGAACCCGGTGCGACCGCCGACATGGGCGACGATGGTCGTGTGACCCTGCAGGCGAATGGTGACTACCGCCTGGAAAGCGATGCCGAGATGACTGGCAGCCGCGGCGAGCGCATCTTCGTGACGGCAGAACTGCCGCCGGAATTTACGCTCGGCAACTATCAGACCGTCCTGTTTTCCGCTTCGACCACCGACTCCATGGCGAAGGCCTTCTTCAACACGTTGACAGTGACCATCCCCGCGACCGTCATCCCGATCGTCATCGCCGCATTCGCTGCTTATGCCCTGGCCTGGATGGAGTTTCCGGGGCGTGCACTGCTGATCGCGGCCGTCGTCGCGCTTCTCGTCGTGCCGCTGCAGCTTGCGCTCATTCCGCTCCTGCGCCTGCATCTCTCGATCGGCATCGGCAAGGGTTACCTCGGCGTATGGCTCGCCCATACGGGTTTTGGCCTTCCACTCGCCATCTATCTCTTGCGCAACTACATGGTCGGGCTCCCGCGCGACATCATCGAATGCGCCAAGGTCGACGGTGCGACCGACTTCCAGATCTTCACCCGCATCATCCTGCCGCTCTCTTTCCCGGCCCTCGCTTCCTTTGCCATCTTCCAGTTCCTCTGGACCTGGAACGACTTGCTGGTCGCCAAGGTCTTCCTGATCGATGCGACGGGTGAGACGACGGTCATGACCAACCAGATCGTCGAGCTTCTGGGCACGCGCGGCGGCAACTGGGAGATTCTGGCCACGGCGGCCTTCGTATCGATTGCCGTGCCGCTTCTCGTCTTCTTCTTCATGCAACGCTACCTGGTCCGTGGCCTCCTTGCCGGTTCGGTCAAGGGTGGCTGAGGCCGGGGCGACAGACCAAGCCAACAGGAATAGCTAAATGAGTGCAGTTTCGAATCCCGTCATGACGCCCGACAAGGACTGGTGGCGCGGCGCGGTGATCTATCAGATCTATCCGCGCTCCTACCAGGATTCCAACGGCGACGGCATCGGCGACCTGAAGGGCATCACCGCCCGTCTGTCGCACATCGCCGAACTTGGTGCGGACGCGATCTGGATTTCGCCCTTCTTCACCTCCCCGATGAAGGACTTCGGCTACGACGTGTCGAACTATGTCGATGTCGATCCGATGTTCGGCTCTCTGACGGACTTCGACGGCCTGATCGCCGAGGCTCATCGCCTCAATATCCGGGTGATGATCGACCTCGTCATGTCGCATTCGTCCGATCAGCATCCCTGGTTCGTCGAGAGCCGGTCGAGCCGCGTGAACGAAAAGGCCGACTGGTATGTCTGGGCGGACTCCAAGCCGGACGGCACGCCACCGAACAACTGGCTGTCGATCTTCGGTGGTTCCGCCTGGCAGTGGGATCCGAGCCGCATGCAGTATTACCTGCACAACTTCCTGACCTCGCAGCCGGATATGAACCTCCACAATCCGGAAGTGCAGGACGCGCTGCTCGCCGCCACCCGTTTCTGGCTCGACCGCGGCGTCGATGGCTTCCGTCTCGACACCATCAACTTCTATTTCCACGACAAGGAGCTGCGGGACAACCCGGCGCTTGCACCCGAGCGCCGCAATGCCTCGACAGCACCCGCCGTCAACCCCTACAACTTCCAGGAACACATCTACGACAAGAACCGCCCGGAAAACATCGCCTTCCTGAAGCGGTTCCGTGCTCTGCTCGACGAGTATCCGGCGATCGCTGCGGTCGGCGAAGTCGGAGACAGCCAGCGCGGCCTCGAGATCGTCGGCGAATACACATCCGGCGACGACAAGATGCAGATGTGCTACGCCTTTGAATTCCTGGCGCCGGAGCCTCTGACGCCCGAAGTCGTGCGCAATACCCAGAACGCGTTTGCGGCCGCAGCGCCCGAAGGCTGGGCCTGCTGGGCCTTTTCCAACCACGACGTCGTTCGCCACGTATCGCGTTGGGGCGCCAGCGTCCTCGACCGCGAAGCCTATGCCAGGATGATCTCGGCGGTGCTGCTGACCCAGCGAGGCTCGGTCTGCATCTATCAGGGCGAGGAACTCGGCCTGACCGAAGCCGATATTGCCTACGAAGATCTCCAGGATCCCTACGGCATCCAGTTCTGGCCGGAATTCAAGGGCCGCGACGGCTGCCGCACGCCCATGGTCTGGGACGACCACGCGCTGCAGGCGGGCTTCTCGACGGCGCAGAAGACCTGGCTGCCGATCCCGGTCGAACATGTCCTGCGCGCGGTCAATACCCAGGTCGGCAAGCCTGACACGGTGCTCGAGCACTATCGCCGCTTCCTGACCTTCCGGCGCCAGTATCCGGCTTTCGCCAAGGGTGATATCTCGTTCCACGAGACCGGCGAAGACCAGCTGGCCTATACCCGCGCCTTCGGCAATGAAAAGCTGCTCTGCATCTTCAACATGAATGCGCAAGAGGCCGCGATCGCCTTGCCGAGCGGCGAGTGGATTGCGCTCGAAGGCCATGGGTTTGCCGCTACAGTCAAAGATAACAATGTAGAGTTGCCGGCTTGGGGCGCCTATTTCGCGCGTCACGCCTGACAGGGGAGGAAAGCATGACGGGTCTGGTTCTCAAGGACATCCGCAAGGCATATGGGCAGGTCAAGGTCCTGCATGGCATCGATCTGGAGATCAAGGAAGGCGAGTTCATCGTCTTTGTCGGACCGTCGGGCTGCGGCAAGTCAACGCTGTTGCGCATGATTGCGGGGCTTGAAGACATCACGAGCGGCGAGATGTATATCGACGGCCAGCTCATCAATGATGTGCCGCCTTCGAAGCGCGGCATCGCCATGGTCTTCCAGTCCTACGCGCTCTATCCGCACATGACGGTCTACGACAACATGGCCTTCGGCATGCGGATCGCCGGCGAAAGCCGGGAGGAGATCGATCGCCGCGTCACGTCGGCTGCGGCGATCCTCCAGCTCGAACCCTATCTGGACCGCCTGCCGAAAGCCCTTTCGGGTGGCCAGCGCCAGCGCGTTGCCATTGGCCGCGCCATTTGCCGTGATCCCAAGGTCTTCCTCTTCGACGAGCCACTGTCCAACCTTGATGCCGCCCTTCGCGTTGCGACCCGCATCGAGATCGCCAAGCTCAACGAGCAGATGGCGGATACCACCATGATCTATGTCACGCATGACCAGGTCGAGGCGATGACGCTGGCGGACCGGATCGTCGTGCTCTCGGCCGGGCATATCGAGCAGGTAGGCCCTCCGCTCGAACTCTATGAGCGTCCGCAGAACCTCTTCGTCGCACGCTTCATCGGATCACCCGCGATGAACATCATGCCGGCAACCGTGACCACAACGGGAGATGTAACGAAGATCACGCTCAAGGACGGTTCGGAAGTGGCTGTGGATGTCGCGACATCGGCCTCGGAACAGGGCAAGGCTGCGAGCTTCGGCGTCCGTCCGGAAGACCTGGCGATTGCGGCGGACGGTGAATACCTCTTCGAGGGCAAGGTCGATATCGTCGAAGCACTCGGTGAAGTGACGCTCCTTTATGTTCAGGGCCCGGTGGAAGAAGAGCCGGTCGTCGTCAAGCTCCCCGGCATAGTCGATGTGAAGAAGGGCGCCGTTTTGCGCTTCTCCGCCGACAAGACCAAGCTTCATCTCTTCGACGCTGCGGGCCAGACCTATCGTCGTTGACCACAGCGTCACAAAGTGACACTTTAAGGCCCTGTTATCCTTACCGATGGCAGGGCTTTTCTGTGGCTAGATCTGCACCCTGCGCCAACACCGACTGTTAAGTTGTGGCTGCTAGCCTTTTGTCCATAACAGTGGACAAAAGACGAGGGCAGAAACGATGAGGACGGCGAGTGGCGGATCTCATTTCCTGAAGAAGGAAGAATCCTTCATGTACGACCGGGAAAACCGGTATCGCATGGAGGATACGATGAATGCCGGGCGGCTCGAATACACCGAGAACGGCATGTCGCACATGGCGGCGCGGCGCTGCGATATAATTCGCATTTCGCTGAGCGGAGCGGTGGTCGCGCTGGTCACTCAGGTCAACCTGCCCCAGCAATTCTATCTCGACATCCCCGATGCCCGCATCAACAAGGTTGGTGCGGTGCTGATGAAGAGCTTTGCCAACAACACGGCCGAGATCCGCTTCCTGCGGCTGCTGACGCAGAAGGAACTGGACCGAATTTTCGTGTTCTCGACCCATCCGGCGCACAAGGATCGCGTCCTCGACGTCCGCAGCTGGTAAGCAGCGCCTATGAGCTCCAGAAGGCCGGTGTGGCGAAGGCTGCACCGGCCTTCTGCATTTCTGACTGGTCATTCCGCTCAGGACCGTCGATCTTCCAGACACATCCGCCAGAGGAATAGCCTGTCCTGTCAGAAGGCTGGATGAACAATGACCTGTTCGAACTGATCGGCAAGCCGGCCGGCGGCCGATGAGCGCCGCGAGGGCGTGTCGATGAAGCGACAAGACAGCAGCGAGCAAAACGCCGCCGCTGCCGCTCTTCTTGCATCCGCTGTTCCGGCCTCTATCGCGGACCAGAACCTGAGGGCGGGCGGCGGATTAACCCGTCACGTTTGATACTGTTTTGCGGCGGGCGCTCGGAATGTGACATAAAGCGCCGGGCGTAAACCTCTTGGTTACCAAACTTCTTCATTCTTTAGGACAGTCGACAGGACGGCATTGCCACAACCCTGTCCCAGTAAAGCCGGCTTCTGCTGCTATGTCGCCGGCTCCCAGAGTTTTTGGTAAGCGAGTTCAGTAACATGGCGTCCTCGACCCCTAAGGTCACCGGCGGCAATGGCGTCGCCGTTCAAACGACGAAGTCGCGCGCAAAGAAGCGCGGCTCGAGTATGCCGACGCTCTTGGGCATCGGCCTTGCCTGCCTCTTCTGGGGCACCGCAAGTATTGCCGTTTTCAAGGGCCTTTCCTCCTCTACCATCGACGTTCCGACCATGGCGGGCCACAACCTGCCGAAGCCGGATCTCGCCCTTGTCAAGCCGCTGGCGTCGCAGGCGGCACAGACGAAGGGAGCGAACCTTGTTGCTCTCGAACAGATGCACAATCGTTTCGCCGAAGCGATCGCCGCAACCGACCATCTCGGCCTTCTCATGCTCCCGGCCGCCATGCGACTTGCTGAAGTCGACAAGTCGGACCGGCTGCTTCTCGCCCGCGTCGAGAGCGTGACGGGGCCTCAGGCGCTTGCGGTTCTGCGTGATGCCCTCTTGCAGGCTGAAGCGGGCCGACAGCAGGCAGCACTCGCAACCGCTGCCCATGATCGTCGTAGCGGCGTCGATGATGTCGACCCTGTCGTCACGGCCTCGATCTCCCAGGAAGCGTCCGCCGCGATGCCGGCCGCCCTCGGCTATGCCGCAGTACCATCCGCGCCGGAGATGATGGCCGTCGCCGATCCACGCGAGGAGCCCTTCGAGGAACTTCTCTCCGAGCCGGCAGTCGAGGATCACGGCGCTCTTCCGGATGACGGTCCGGTCCCCGGCGCCAAGCCACAGGCAAAGCCGCAGGCCGAGCGCGTGCCGGCCCCAGAGGCGCCTTCCGCTACCCGCACGCCGGATAAGCCGAAGAAGACGCTGCTTAACATGCTGGCCTATGCCAAGCCCGACAATCCGGTGACCACCGATGACGGGGCAGGGGGCCTGTTCAGCCGCAAGAAAAGCCTTCCCGGACCCGGAAGCCGCATCGCCGTCTATGTGATCGAGGATTCGGTCGTGCACATGCCGAACGGCGAAAAGCTCAAGGCCCATTCCGGCCGCGGCCATATGCGCGACAATCCAAAATTCGTGCATGTGAAGAACTACGGACCAACGCCGCCGAATGTCTACAAACTGCGGATGCGCGAAGCACGCTTCCATGGCATCGAGGCGATCCGCATGAACCCGGTCGGCGATGCGAAAATGTACAATCGCGATGGCTTCCTCACCCACACCTATCTGCTCCGCCGTCGCGGAGACAGTTCCGGCTGCGTGGTGTTTGAAGACTATAATCGCTTCCTGAACGCCTATAAGCGCGGACATGTACAGACATTGATCGTGGTCCCGAGCATGCGGGATCTGCCGAAATACATGGCGATGATTTAATAGAAAGGGCCTCCGTGTCATCGACACGGAGGCCCAATTTTGACGCTCCCGATCTCGGGATGACGCTTGCTTGGCCGGCAGGCTGTAGCTTTGCCTGTCGACCTCAGAAGCTTACATCGCCGGGACAACCGTGATCGACTTGATCACGGAAGGTGCACCCGAGATGTCGCCGGCCTTGGTCGCCGCACCCGTTTCCAGATTGACCGTGTAGAGCGTGCTGTCAGCCACCAGCCATGCGGTGTTCATGCCGTCGGCACCGGCCTCAATGTCGAAGGCGTAGGTCTGCGGGCTGCCTTCGATGCCCAGCTTGCCGATCGCCTTCAGCGTGCCGTCGTTGGGCTTGGTCTGCTGGATCAGGGCGCCGATCGTGGCATCGATGTTGTACATCGCGGTCTTCTCAGGCGTGCCGAGGGAGTTGGTATAGGCTGCAGCAACCGTATTCGGTGTTTCGCCCTTGTGCATGTCGCCCTCTTCGAAGGCGAGGCTGCCATCGACTGTGACCGCACCCGTGTCGGGATGGACGCGGTGATTGGTCGTTCCGGTCATGTAGCGTATGCGGTCGGCAGCCGGGTTGAAGTTCACGATGACAGGCGCATCGCCGATTGTCAGCGGCTTGTCCATCTTGGCGAGTTCAGTGGCGGCACCCGTTTCCGGATCGATGGTGACGATGGCATTGTCGGCGGTCACGCCGACGATGGTCTTGTTGGCTGGGCGGTAGTCGATGCCCACGAGCCGATCAATGCCGGTCACGTCCATGCTCTTGGAGACCTCAGGATTGGCTGTGTCGAACATCACGAGCGTCTTGTCGCCCGCAAGGCCGACGACCTGGGCTGCCTGCGCGCCGAAGGCTGTGAGTGCGGTTGCGGCAGCAAGGCTGAGGATACGGATGCTGGTCATGGAAACTTCTCCCGTCTGAATGGTGCGGCGACACCCTTCTGGTGCCTCCTGAACCCTAGACACGCGGCGACGGCCGATTGGATGCAGCACTCGAAGAATTTTTTCTCGGCTGCATCCGGAGCCCCCGTCTCGCGTGTCGGGAAGATGAAGGAGACAATGATGGAAATGGTGATGACGAGAGCCGTTCAGTCAGCCGGAACGCCTGTGCCCGGTTGCCAAATCTTCAGCAATGCCTACTTTCCGCAGAGCAGATTGGAAGGATGCGGGATGGGGAATGACGAAGACGAGCTCGGTGCGGCGCTGAGAGCCTGTGCTGCGGGAGATCGCGCCGGCCTCGCCATGATCTACCGCAGCGAAGCGGCCCGCATGGTCACCATTGCGGAAAGGATCCTTCGGCGGCACGATCTGGCGGAAGAAATCGTCCAGGAAGCCTTCCTGCAGATCTGGAACAAGGCCTGGCAATACGATCCCTCCCGGGGTTCGGCGCGTGGCTGGATTTTCGCCGTTGTCCGCTCGCGCTCGCTCAACGCACTGCGGAACGGCGGACGGGAGGATCTCGCGGATGCAGAGAGCATCGAGCGCCTTCAGGATGAGGGGGCGGATGCGCTTTATACCGATCTCTTCGATCAGTTGGATACCGCAAGCCGCCTGCGCTCTTGTCTGGGGCGACTGGATGGCCTGCGCCGCAAAACGGTACTGATGGCCTATGTCTCCGGCTATAGCCACGGCGAGATCGCTGGGCGCCTGAAGCTGCCGCTTGGCACGGCCAAGGCCTGGATCAGACGCTCGCTCTCGGCGCTCAGGGAGTGCATGGCATGAGCACCTGGCACACCCCGACAGAACGCGCTGATGCCTATGTCCTCGGATTGATGGACGAGCACGACCGCAGGACCGTGGACAACGAATTGGAGAGCGATCCTGTTCTGGCACGAGCGGTTGGCGAAGCACGCGACCGCTTCCTCGAACTCGACCTGGTCGGTCCGACAGCCACGGTCTCGGCAGACCTCTGGTCTCGTATAGAGGCAAAGCTCGGGACAGCGGGCAAGCCCGGAATTGCAGGCCCCCATCCAGTTGCCGCAAACGACAACCGTCTGGTCCGCTGGCGCGCCATCGCCATGTCGGCCGTGGCCGCCTCTGTCCTGCTCGTGGCGGTCTTGGGTTACACCACCATGACCCGGCTTGAGCCGCAGGTCGTCGCGATCCTGATGAATGCCGAGGGGGAGCCGGTGGTCATGATCGAGGACTTCGGCAACGACACGGCCAAGGTGGTCCCGCTCATTGATCTGGCGGTGGCGGATGATCGCTCGCTGCAGCTCTGGACGCTGCCATCGGCCGACACCGGCCCGGTCTCGCTTGGAGTGCTCGATGGCTGGGAGACTGCGACACTGTCAGGTCCGGATCTGCCACGGCCGGCGGAAGAGCAGCTTTATGAGATCACGGTGGAACCGTTCGGAGGTTCGCCCACGGGCAAACCAACGGGGCCGATCGTCGGCAAGGGCTTCGCCAAGGCACCGCGTCCCTGACAATGAAAGGTCCGGCATCCGCCGGGCTGACGCCGGGGGCTGAGCAGCAGTGCCAATTCGATGCTGTCAACGGTCGATGGCAATGTCGCCGACCCGTGACCGAACCCGTCGGAACGCAAAGAAAAAGGGCCGCGTTTGACTGCGACCCTTTTTGCCATGAAGCGACGAAGACGTCAGAAGAGAACGCTGGCGCCCTGATCTGCCGGACCCGCAATGCGGCGGAAGCTGGCGAAAAGTTCCCGGCCCATGCCGAACTCGTTGTCGTCGAGATTGGTCGTGGCAAGCGGCCTGGCGTTGAACTCGGCAGCATCGACCAGAACTTCCAGTGTTCCGGCTATGGCATCGAGACGGACAATGTCGCCGTTCTTGATCTTCGCGATCGGGCCGCCATCAACGGCTTCTGGCGTGAGATGGATCGCCGCCGGGATCTTGCCCGATGCGCCGGACATGCGACCGTCCGTCACCAGAGCGACCTTGAAGCCGCGATCCTGCAAAACGCCCAGTGGCGGGGTCAGGCGATGCAGTTCCGGCATGCCGTTGGCCTTGGGGCCCTGGAAGCGAACAACGGCGATGAAGTCGCGCTCCAGCTTGCCGGCCTTGAAGGCGTCCTGCAATTCCTGCTGGTCGTTGAAGACGATCGCCGGGGCCTCGACGACGTGACGTTCCGGCTTGACGGCAGAAATCTTGATGACCGCCTTGCCGAGATTGCCGGTCAGCATCTTCAACCCGCCATTCGCCTGGAACGGCTTGTCGATGGTGGTCAGGACCTTCGGATCGGCACTGACCTCTGCTGAGGGTTCGCGATGCACGGTGCCGTCGTCGGCCAGCTTCGGATCGATCGTATAGGAAGCGAGACCCTGGCCATAAACGGTGCGCACGTCGTCATGCACGTAACCGGCCTTGAGCAACTGCTTGATCAGGAAGCCCATGCCGCCGGCGGCGTGGAAGTGGTTCACGTCGGCAAGTCCGTTCGGATAGACGCGGGCGAGCAGCGGCACGATGTCGGAGAGTTCCGAAATGTCCTGCCAGGTGAGCTTGATGCCGCCGGCGCGCGCCATGGCGATCAGATGGATCGTGTGGTTTGTCGAGCCGCCCGTGGCATGCAGGCCGACGACGCCGTTGACGATCGAGCGTTCGTCGATCATCTCGCCGGCCGGCGTGAACTCGTTGCCGAGGGCGGTGATGGCAAGCGCACGTTTGGTGGCTTCCTTCGTCAATGCGTCGCGCAGAGGGGTGCCCGGATTGATGAAGGAGGCACCGGGCAGGTGGAAGCCCATGATCTCCATCAGCATCTGGTTGGAATTGGCCGTGCCATAGAAGGTACAGGTGCCCGGCCCGTGATAGGACTTGGACTCGGCTTCGAGCAGTTCTGCGCGACCGACCTTGCCTTCTGCGTAGAGCTGGCGGATCCGCGACTTCTCGTCATTCGGCAGCCCTGTGGTCATCGGCCCTGCAGGAATGAAGACGGCGGGCAGGTGGCCGAAGGTGAGGGCCGCGATCATCAGCCCCGGCACGATCTTGTCACAGACGCCGAGATAGACGGAGCTATCGAACATGTTGTGCGACAGGCCGATGGCTGCCGACATCGCGATCGCATCGCGCGAAAAAAGCGAGAGCTCCATGCCGGGCTGTCCCTGGGTCACGCCATCGCACATGGCGGGAACGCCGCCTGCGACCTGCGCTACGCCACCCACTTCGGACGCGGCCTGGCGGATCATCGCCGGATAGGTCTCGAAGGGCTGGTGCGCCGAGAGCATGTCATTATAGGCGGTGATGATGCCGAGGTTCGGCACCACGTCACCGGCGAGCGCATCCTTGTCCCTGGGCGAACAGACGGCGAAGCCGTGGGCAAGGTTGCCACAGGACAGGGTCGAGCGGTGCACGCCCTTCGAAATCGCCCGGCGGGTCCGGTCGAGATAGGCTTCACGGGTCGGCTTGGATCGCTCGACGATCCGCTTGGTGATGGCTTCGATACGGCTATCAGCACTCATAGGAATGGCTCCTCATCTGGCGCGGGCGCTGAGGCGCACATCGCGCAAAGGCCTTCTCGGCCATGAAACTCGTCATAGGTGCGTCGACCTGCCGAAACGCTCCGGCAGACGAGGGCTCCCGCTCAGGGCGCCCAGTAGATCTCAGGCCTGGTCTGAGCGCGTTCGAGAACGGCCCGGATCGGCATGTCCTGCTCGTCGGTGCCGGCAAGCGCCTTCTCCAGCACGGCCTTCTTTTCCGTACCCTCGATGTGGACCGCGAGCAGGCCGGCATCGTGAAGCGCCGAGAAGGAGAGGGTGAGGCGAGCCTCGCCCGCGCCCGGTGCTTCCATCGTCATGACGCGGCGCGGCAGCGTCAGATCAAGCGCTGCGGCAAGGTGATCGCCACCGGGAAAGAAGGAGGCCGTGTGCCCGTCCGTTCCCATGCCGAGGATCGCCACGTCGAAGGGTTTGCTCATGCCAGGCACGATCCCGGACGCTGTCCTTGCGGCATCCTCGATCGTTGCCTCGGGACGGTAGAGCGGTACAAATTCCGCTGCCGCAGCATCATTCTTCAGGAGATGCGTCTTCACCAGCAGATGGTTGGAGCGCGGATTGTCTTCGGGCACGAAACGTTCATCGACAAGCGTGACCTTTACCTTGGCCCAGTCGAGAGTCCGTGTCGACAGAGCTTCGAAGAAAGCCTTGGGGGTCGAGCCACCGGACACGGCAAGCGTCGCTTCGCCACGACGCCCAATCGCTGCGGACAAGGCCGAAGCCACGGTCTCGGCGAGATCGGTCGCAAGGGCGGACCCGTTCTCGAATGTCTTCATCTGATGCGCCATCGGTTCGGGCCTCAGTCGATTTCGTGCCAGGTGCGGCCGTCACGCTCGATCAGCGCGATGGCCTGGCTCGGGCCCCAGGTACCGGATGTGTATCCCTGCGCCTTCTGGCCGATTTCTTCCCACGACTTGAGGATCGGGTCGCACCAGTTCCACGCGGCCTCGACTTCGTCGCGGCGCATGAACAGGGTCTGGTTCGAGCGGATGACATCCATCAGCAGGCGTTCATAGGCGTCGGGATTGCGCACGTCGAAGGCCTGCGCAAAGCTCATGTCGAGCGATACGTGGCGCAGGCGCATGCCGCCCGGGCCCGGATCCTTGATCATCAGCCACTGCTTGACGCCTTCGTCCGGCTGCAGGCGGATCACGAGCTTGTTTGCTTCGATGCGTCCCGCATTTTCGCCGAAGATGGAGTGCGGGATCGGCTTGAAGGTGATGACGATCTCCGACATCCGGGTCGCGAGACGCTTGCCGGTGCGCAGATAGAAGGGCACGCCGGCCCAGCGCCAATTGTTGATCTCTGCCTTGATCGCCACGAAGGTTTCGGTGTCGGAGGCAGCCCCCAGCTCTTCCTGGTAGCCGTTGACGGCACCGCCGGCAGAAGCGCCGGCCCGATACTGGCCGCGGACCGTCTGCTTCTCGACATTGGCAGGTGTGATCGGCTTCAGCGAACGAAGGACCTTGAGTTTCTCGTCACGGACCGCTTCCGCGTCGAGCGAGGATGGAGCTTCCATGGCCACGAGGCAGAGCAGCTGCAGAATATGGTTCTGCACCATATCGCGCAGCGCGCCAGCCTTGTCGTAATAGGTGACGCGACCTTCGAGGCCGACGGATTCCGCGACCGTAATCTGGACGTGGTCGATATGGGCCGAGTTCCACAGCGGCTCGTAGAGCGCATTGGCGAAGCGCAGCGCCATCAGGTTCTGCACCGTCTCCTTGCCGAGATAGTGGTCGATACGGAAGATCTGGTCTTCCTTAAACACCTTGCCGATTGTGTCGTTGAGGATCTGCGCCGAGGCGAGGTCACGGCCGATCGGCTTCTCGACGACGATGCGGGTCGACTTGGTGATCAGCTTGTGGTCGCGGATCTTGTCGGCGATATCGCCGAAGATCGAGGGCGAGACGGCGAGATAGAAGGCACGAACGATGTCCTTGCCCTGGTCGAGAAGCTTCTTCAGATCTTCCCACCCCTGGTCCGCCTTGGCGTCGACAGAAATGTAGTAGATGCGCTCGAGGAACTTGGCGACTTCCGCCTCATCCAGCTCCTCGGCCTTCAGGTGCTCGTGCAGGGCATCCAGCGTGAACTTGCGGTATTCCTCATGCGTCATCGCAGTACGCGATGCGCCGATGATCCGGGTCGGCTCGGTCAGCTGACCGGCGAGCTGACGGTGGAACAGGGCCGGCAACAGCTTGCGCTCGGCGAGGTCGCCGGTGCCGCCGAAGACGACATAGTCAAAGGGTTCAACGGGGATGATCTGGCTGCTCATGCGGCATCTCTCGTTCGGACAATTCGTTGAACGGATTCTAATCTAATCGATTTAAAAAAGCCACCCTCACCGCAGCGATTTTGTTTTTGCGGGGCGTTGGCACCCTTGGCGAACGCTGTTCTGCGACAATGAATCACACGCCAGGACGACGGCAGCGCGACGCCCGGGCGACAGAACATGCCGAACGGATGAGAAGGATCGGCAAGGCAGCAAAGATGGTGCCACAGGCGGCGAAAAAAGAGCGTGCCCCGTCAAACCCGGCTGCGTTGAAGACGCTTGCCACGCGCACCGGTGCACACGCCCGCCGAGCTGCCATTATCAGAACCGGTCGCGAAGCGCATACCAGGTGAGCGCCAGAAACAGCAGCGGCTTGCGCAGGCTTGCGCCTCCTGGGAAGGGTGGAATCTTCAGCTCTTTGAGCAGGTCGAGTTCCCGCGCATTGCCGGCCACCATGTCCGCATACATTTTGCCGGAATAGTTGGAAAGCATCACGCCATGCCCGGAATAGCCGGCAAGCGAGGTTACCCCTGGCAGAACGTCGCGGGCAAAGGGCTTGCGGGGAAGCGTGATGCCGACGGATCCGCCCCATCCATGTGTAATCTCGATATCTCCGAGATCCGGATAGATCTCCGCGATCTGCCGGCGGATATGGCTGGAAATGTCGCGCGGGCTGTCGGCCGTATAGGCCTCGCGCCCGCCGAAAAGCAGACGCCCGTCACGGCTCTTGCGGAAGTAGCGCACAACAAACCGGCTGTCGGCCACGGCCTCCGAGCCCGGCAGCACCTGGGGAAAGCGGTCGAGCGGTGCCGTCGCTCCGATGAAGGACCGGATCGGCATGACATGGGCTGCCGTCACCGGTTCCAGATTGCCGATATAGGCATTGGTCGCGATCAGCACCCGGTCGGCCGTGATCGTACCCTTCGGCGTATCAATGACGGTCTTGCCGCCCGCCTGGCGAATGGCACTTGCCGGCGTCATCTCGTGGATCCGGGCGCCGGATGCAGCGGCAACCCGAGCCAGACCGACGAGAAGTTTCAGCGGGTGGATATGCCCGGTGCCGGTGTCACGAACGCCGAAGTGATACCGTGTCGAACCGACACGCTCATGCGTCTCCTCCCGATCCATGAACGAGATATGCGGATAGCCGTAGCGCGCCGCCATGGTTTCGGCCTCATGGCGGTAGTCGGATTCCCCGCCACGCTTGTGGGACACGTTCAATTGCCCGGGCAGATATTCAATGTCGATATCGTGCTGTTCGGCGAAGTCGAGCAGGTAGTGCTTGGCATTCTCCGCCATCTCGAACAGAGCCTTCGACCGCTCGAAGCCGAGTTCGGCCTCCAGCTCTGCCGGAGAGGCGCGCTGGCCGGTGCCGAGCTGGCCGCCATTGCGCCCCGATGCACCGTCTCCGAAGCGGCCGCCTTCGATGAGAACCACCGAGACGCCGAGCCGGGCGAGATTGAAGGCGGCCTGAAGGCCGGTGAAGCCGCCGCCGATGATGGCGACGTCAGCCGAGGTGGAGCCATCGAGGGCCGGATATTCCGGCCGCTCGCCCACACTTGCCTCATACCAGGAAATCCCCGGCGCAATCGGGCTTTGCCATGTCATGGGGTCTACTCCCTCACACGTTAAGCAGGAGGAATTCGCGTTCCCACGGGCTGATCACCTGCATGAAGGTCTCGAACTCACCGCGCTTCACGCCGGCATAGAGCCCGACGAATTCGGCTCCGAACACGTCGTTGAAGTCAGGCTCGCCCTCGAGCAGGGCCACTGCCTCCAGAAGGCCGCGCGGCAGATCCACGGACCCTTCATTGGCAGATCCTTCTGCCGCAGCCGTCGGTTCGATTTCCTTGATGATGCCGAGATAACCGCAGGCGAGCGAGGCCGCGAGCGCGAGGTAGGGATTGGCGTCAGAGCTCGGCAGACGGTTTTCGACACGCCGTGCAGCTGCATCCGAAACCGGCACGCGGAAGGCCGTCGTGCGGTTGTCGTAACCCCAGGCGTTGTTGACGGGGGCGGCCATGTCCGGGGTCAGACGGCGATAGGAGTTGACGTAAGGCGCCAGCATCACCAGCGAACTCGGCACGTATTTCTGCATGCCGCCGATGAAGTGGAAGAACTCCGGCGAGGCCGACCCGTCGGGATTGGAGAAGATGTTCTTGCCCGACTTGGCGTCGACTACCGACTGGTGAATGTGCATGGCAGAGCCCGGCTGTCCCTGCATGGGCTTGGCCATGAAGGTCGCGTAGATCCCGTGTTTCAGCGCCGCCTCGCGGATCGTGCGCTTGAACATGAAGACCTGATCGGCGAGCTCGATCGGATCGCCGTGGCGCAGGTTGATCTCGAGTTGTGCCGGGCCTTCCTCGTGGATCAGGGTATCGATCTCGAGCCCCTGCTTCTCCGAGAAGTGATAGATGTCGTCGATCAACTCGTCGAATTCGTTGATGGCGGCAATCGAATAGCCCTGGCCTCCGATGATCGAGCGGCCGGAGCGGCCCTTCGGCGGACGCAGTGGGTAATCAGGGTCGTCGTTCATCGCGACGAGATAGAACTCGATTTCCGGCGCGACGACCGGCTTCCAGCCCTTTTCGTCATAGAGGCGCAGCACGTTTTTCAGAACGTTGCGCGGCGTATAGGAAACGTTTTTGCCATCGACATCGACGATATCGCAGATCACCTGTGCGGTCGGATCGGTCTCCCACGGCACGACGGAGAGCGTCGAAAGATCCGGCAGCAATTTAAGATCGCTGTCGCGCGGCTCGTAGCGGAAGTTCTCCGTCTCATCGGGATATTCGCCCGAGATCGTATGACGATAGAGCGCCGAGGGCAGGGCCAGCGAGGTGTTCGAGGTGAACTTGGACGAGGGCATCATTTTGCCGCGCGGAACGCCGGCAAGGTCGGGCGTGATGCATTCGATGTCTTCGATGCCGCGGGCCTGGAGCCAGGTCGCTGCTTCCTTCCAGTTCGAGACGCCACGCTTCGATCCGGGATCTGGCGGGACAGTCGCCTTTTTGGAAGCAGCGTTCTGGGGTCTCATCATGGATTTCTTCGCGGGCATGTCTCACCGGTTGGCTGTTGATGCTCGCCATCATAGCCAGACTTTGGCCTTTGGCGAGGGGGACGCGTTGACTTTGATCATAAGTTTGTCGAGACAGACAGCGGATCCCCGGGAGAGCAGTATGTCCAGGAAGTATGACGTCGCCATCATCGGAGCCGGTGCCGCCGGCATGATGGCGGCATTCACAGCCGGTCGGCGCGGCCGCTCTGTCGTCGTGCTCGACCATGCCAAGGCGCCTGGCGAAAAGATCCGTATCTCCGGCGGCGGGCGTTGCAACTTTACCAATATTCATGCCGGGCCGAAAAACTACCTCTCTGAGAATCCGCATTTCGCCAAGTCGGCGCTCGCCCGCTACACACCGGCCGATTTCATCGCCATGGTCGACCGCCACAAGATCGCCTGGCACGAAAAGACCCTCGGCCAGCTCTTCTGCGACGATAGCGCCAGGGACATCATCCGCATGCTGCTCGAAGAAATGCGGGCGGTCCATGTCGAGATGAAACTCTCCTGCGAGATCACCGAGGTGAAAAAGGGGGCGGATGGCTTCCGACTGGCGACGACCGAAGGTCCGATCCTCGCGACAAGCCTCGTGGTCGCCTGTGGCGGCAAGTCGATCCCGAAGATGGGCGCGACAGGATTTGCCTATCGCCTCGCTGAACAGTTCGGCTTGCCCGTCACCGAGACCCGGCCGGCGCTGGTGCCGCTGACCCTTGAACCCAATCTCTTGGGCGAACTGTCGGAACTCGCGGGCGTTGCCGTCGATGCCGATGTCAGCTGCGGCAAGACCCGCTTCAGGGAGGCGCTGCTCTTCACCCATCGTGGGCTTTCCGGCCCCTCGATCCTGCAGATCTCCAGCTTCTGGCGCGAGGGCGACGAGATCCTGCTCACGCTCCAGCCGGATGTGGATTTCCTGGGGACGTTGAAGGCGGCCAAGCGCGAGAATGGCCGCCAGCAGGTCCAGACGGTACTTTCCCAGCAACTCCCGAAGCGGCTTGCCCAATATCTGACCGATGCGGCCAAGCTGGAGCGGCCACTCGCCGACCTGCCCGACAAGGCGCTGTCATCGCTTGCTGAGCGTATCCGTCGCTGGCCCATCAAGCCTGCAGGTTCGGAGGGGTATCGAACGGCCGAAGTGACACTCGGTGGCGTAGACACCGCCGCGCTGGACGGCCGCACGATGCAGGCCAAGACAGTGCCGGGGCTCTACTTTATCGGCGAATGCGTCGATGTGACCGGTTGGCTCGGCGGCTATAACTTTCAGTGGGCCTGGGCCTCCGGTCATGTCGTTGGCGAAAGCCTCTGAAAAAGCTCCCGTTTCGGACAAGCTGCCCTTGGTAATTCAGGACTTGTTAACATGCGTCGGTCATCCTGCCTGAATGCCGGTGCGACATCCTCAAATGTCGCGACATGAGGTCTGGCCGGCGACAGCCCGCAAGGGCATGACCTTCCCCGGCCGCATCAAGGACCGCGCCCCATGAACCGTCAGACCCGCAAGCCTCGCGCCATAGCAATCGCCATCACCCGCGTCCGTGACGAAGAGCGTGCCCGCCTTCGCCATCTGAGCATCGTCTGCCTTTGTGCCGTCAGCGCGCTTGCAGCTCTGGCGATCGGCTTCTTCGCCTGACCTCAATCGCCTGATGCCCCCTCTTGGTGAAGCGGATCGCCGCCGGTCTTCCTGTGGCCCTGCCGCCGCCGCGCCTGGTCTGATGATCTGCTGTGCCTGCTGCACTTTTGTCCTCGTGCATGAGCTTGTTCAAGGCCGCCCACGCCTGTGGCGCCCTTTAACTCGGTCTTGAGACTTTTACTGCAACTCTTGTTCTCGGAGTGGAGTGCAGACGGCGACGACAACAATCGCAGCCGTCCAGTTTTTTAAGAGGTGGAGCAGCGATGCTCTGCCTTCTTTTGGAGGGACAATGTTGATCGATCATATTCTGTCGCGGTTTTCGATTTCGACCAAGGTCATGGCCTTCGTTCTCCCATTTGTTCTGTCGATTACTGCGGTCGGTCTCATGGGCCTCTACGCCTCGGGCCTCCTCCAGCAGCGCATGGAAATTTCCAATGGCACGATGCGGTCGCTGAACGGCTTCCGCAACGTGAATGCCGCAATGACGCGCTTCCTTGACGAGACCTCGGAGGAGACGCGCGGCGCGGTCGTCGGCGAACTGTCGACGCAACAGGCAACCCTTACCCAGAACTTGTCCGAGATCGGTGCCGACGGCATGGGGCGCAACTTTCTCGACGAGGCGATCGCAGGCACGGGTGCGGTCAATGAGAAGATCGATGTCCTCTGGCAGCTCTACCAATCCGAAGTGGCGCTGGATGCCTCCATCCAGGAACACCTGAAAGGGCTGATGGCGCAGCAGATCCGCGTCGCCGACGAAGCCCAGAAGCTGCAGCGTGCCGTGCTTGGCGGCGAAAACGAGGCGAAGGGTGTCTTGAAGGAGGCCGAGCGTCTTTCGGCCGGCGCCAAGCATCTGGCCGAAGTGACCAAGGGCTATTTTGCGGCAGGATTGCCGGAAGAGCAGTTCCCCTACCTGCAGAAGCAGTTGCCGGAACTCGTGAAGACCCAGCGCAAGATCGCCAACGCCCTGCCGTCCGAGCACAAGGATATGGGCAAGACCTTCCTCGCATCGATCAACGAGATCAAGAAGCTGGTCGCAACCGGCGACCTAAGCCTCGAGAATGGCCGCGCCGTAGGCTCAGTCCTTTCACGCTTCCGCGGCTTCCAGGACGTCCTGACTGCAGGCGCCGCAACCAAATATAGCGAATCCGTCCAGAAGTTCGCCGCCGTCGAGACCGGAGCCGTACAGGCCGCCGATATCCTGATCGGCAGCCGCAAGCTTGTCGCCGATGTCTACGACCTGCGCATTCTGACGGCGACCTTCCTCAACGTGAAGAACGACAAGACCCGCGAGCCGATTCTGCGCCAGATCAAGCTGATCGGCGACAATCTCGCTGTGCTCGGCGGCAGCATTTCTGACAAGGCCTTTTACGATAGCCTGGCAGGCGCCATCACGCCGCTTCTGGCCTCCCTCACAGCCGATACCGGTGCACTGGTGAAGGCAAGCGCCGATCGCAATGCAAGCTTTGCCGAAGCCAGCCGCACCATGGATGGCATCTGGATGTCACTGACCGCCTTCGCCGACCTGCAGAAGGATGTTGCCGGCACGGAACGCCAGGAGGCGAACCGCATCTCCATCGGCACCACCATCGCTGGCGTGCTTCTCGCCGTCATCGGCGGCATCGCTCTCGTCGTTACCCTGCAGCGACCGATCGCACGCATCACCTCGTCGATGCAGCGCCTGGCCGAAGGGGATCTCGAGGCTGGGATCGTCGGAGACAAGCGCGGCGATGAGATCGGTGCCATGGCCCGGGCACTCGCCGTCTTCAAGACCAATGCCCATACGAAGCTCGAAATTGAATCCGAGCGCCAGCGCGAGCAGATGGAGGCGGAATCCGAACGCCGCCGCAATGATGAGGAAAAACAGGCGCTCGACCAGGAGATTGAACACGCAGTCGGCAAGCTCGCCCAGGCACTCGAACGTCTCGCCAATGGTGACATTTCCTTCGAGATCGAAGGCCGCTTCCACGGCCGTCTCGAACAGCTGCGCAACGATTTCAACCTGTCGCTCTCCCGCCTGCGCGATACGATGCAACAGATCGCCGGCAACGTCGACCAGATCCAGAACAACGGCCGCCAGATGGCTCAGTCCGCCCTCGATCTCGCGCGCCGCACCGAACAGCAGGCCGCCTCGCTCGAAGAGACCGCCGCCGCCGTCGACGAAATCACCGCCGCCGTGCGGTCGTCTTCGGAGCGCGCAGAAACGGTCAACGGTGTCGTCCGCGAAGCCAAGAAGAATGCGGATGAATCCGCCATCGTCGTTGGCAGCGCGATCTCGGCCATGGGCCGCATCGAGGACGCCTCGCGCCAGATCTCCAACATCATCGGTGTCATCGATGAGATCGCCTTCCAGACCAACCTGCTGGCCCTGAATGCCGGGGTCGAGGCGGCCCGTGCCGGCGACGCCGGCAAGGGGTTTGCCGTGGTTGCGCAGGAAGTCCGCGAACTCGCCCAGCGCTCGGCCGGTGCTGCAAAGGAGATCAAGGCTCTCATCAATCGCTCTGCGGAAGAAGTGGCCAGCGGCTCAAACCATGTCCAGCAAACGGGAACGGTGCTCTCCCGCATCGGCGGCCAGATCGCGACGATCAGCGAGCACATTGAGATGATTGCCGAGACCAGCCGCGAGCAGTCAGGTGCCCTGCAGGAGGTCAACGGCGCCGTGGGTCGCATGGATCAGATGACGCAGCAGAATGCAGCCATGGTGGAAGAGGCAACCGCCGCCACCCAGGATCTTTCCGCGCAGACGGATCAGCTGCGGGATCTTCTGCAACAGTTCAGGATCGAGGCAGATCGCCAGCGTCCGGCCAGCCGCGCGGCCTGATTTCTCTCTCGCAAAATGACAAAGCCCGGACATCGCGCCGGGCTTTGTTGCGTCAGGTTTGGGGCGAACGGCAGGTCGGATCGGGGGCAGGGCGACATGCCGCCTGTGTTCCACGTCTCCACCGCAGCCGCTCGACCAAGGAGCGGCTGAGCCGCGAGACGCGGCTCCAGGGAGCTTCGCCAAATTGAGCGTAGAACTCGTCTTCCGACAATTGGTCGTTCTGACCCAACTTTCTTTTCAGCGCGATGACGGCCAAGGCTGCGTAGACTTCTTGCATGACGGATCTCCTGAGATTGATGCCGTCACCTTTTCTATTCGCCATTTCTGGATGTATGAACAGCCAATGATGTGCTATGTCGTTCATCCATGAAAGATGTTGCCTGGGATTCCTATCAGCTTTTCCTCTCGGTCGCCCGACAGGGTGGGCTTTCGGCCGCTGCTGAAACAACGGGGCTCAGCGCCGCAACGCTCGGTCGCCGCATGGTCGAACTCGAACAGGCGCTGGGGCGTGAGCTCTTCCTGCGCAGCCAGACGGGCTATCGCCTCACCAGCGATGGCAGCCAGTTGCTGGAGCACCTGGTCGAACTGGAGGCTGGCAGCCAGCGTGTGGAGGAGTGGCGCCGCGGCAAGGCCGGGCAGTCGCTGGTGCGGATCAGTCTTGGGACATGGATCGCCTGGCTTCTCTGCCAGAACATGCAGATGATCCGCACGCCGCGCGACGAGTTCCGCATCGACCTCCATGTCGCGGAGCAAAGATCACGGCTTTCGCATCGGGAAAACGACATCGGCCTGCGTGCCTTCGAGCCGGAGGAGCCCAACCTGGCAGCCATCCCGGTGGGGGAGGTCGCCTATGCCGCCTATCGGGCGCGCAACAGAGAGTGGATCGGCCCGGAGCCGTGGATTGCGGTGGACGATGAAAATGCGGTTTCAGCCTATCTTCGCTGGCCGCGCCAGAATGCCGCCGAGCGGATTGTGGCGACCGTCAACCGGCCGAGATCCCTGCGCGATCTCGTCCGCGCCGGTGCGGGCCTCGGTGTACTGCCTTGTTTCGTCGGAGACCTCGATCCGACGCTGGAGCGGGTCGGCGAGGACATGCCCGAGCTGCGCCACCGGCAATGGATCGTGATGAACAACGATGATCGCCACAGATCCGACATCCGTGTGGTCGCGAACCGGCTGGAAAAACTCCTCAAGTCCCACCGGGACATACTGGCCGGCAAGCGGCCGAGCACGCGCAGCTGACACGTCCCGAAGATAGAAAAAACCCGCACGACGACTGGCACTCCTCCCCAGAGGCCGTCATCGTGCGGGAACCGGTCCGGAGGTCAGGGGCCGGCCGGGGGACAAGATCGTGATCAGGCCGCCTGATGGCTGCCCTGGGTCACGATGACGGGGATCAGGAGATCACCCCAGTTGCCGTCACCGCCATGGTGGCGGGCTGAGCGGACGAGCTCGACGGAGACGCCGGCATCGACGGCCTTCATGATCGAATGGTTGAGCCGGTGCAGGTCGTTTGCCAACATGCGGATCATCGCCTGCTGATCGGTGCTCATGGCCGAGGACTGTTCTTCGGCGCGTTCCTTGACTCGGGTCTGGGGTGTCATGGCATTTCTCCTCTTGGTGTCTGGGGTTCTTGAACGTTGATATGCGAGAACAAAGCCCTTCGTGCCGGCCCAACGCTTTACGCCTGAGCTGTTGCCGCCTTCGCCCCGCTGCCGGGGACAAACGCTGCCAGGTGCCTCGGTCTCGGGGCTCCCTCTCCCCGCCAGCGGGGAGAGGATCAAGATGAGGGGCAGTTGCCCAGGTTTATTCGGCGGCCGGGCGGAACTGCTCGGTTTCCGTCGATTCCTTCATTGCAGTCGTCGAGGACTGGCCAGCGGTGATCGCGAGAGAGACGGCGTCGAAATAGCCGGTGCCGACTTCGCGCTGATGCTTGGTCGCGGTGTAGCCGTTGACCTCGGCTGCGAATTCCGCCTCCTGCAGTTCCGAATAGGCCGCCATCTGACGATCCTTGTAGCCGCGGGCCAGTTCGAACATGCCGTAGTTCAGCTGGTGGAAGCCGGCGAGCGTGATGAACTGGAACTTGTAGCCCATCGCACCGAGCTCGCGCTGGAACTTGGCGATCGTTGCGTCGTCGAGATGCTTCTTCCAGTTGAACGACGGCGAGCAGTTGTATGCGAGTTTTTTGCCCGGATGGGCCTTGTGCACGGCTTCGGCGAACTTGCGCGCCTGCTCGAGATCCGGCTTCCCGGTCTCCATCCAGATCATGTCGCAATGGGGCGCATAAGCAATCGCACGTGCGATGCAGGGCTCGATGCCGTTCTTGACCTGGTAGAAACCCTCCGCCGTGCGGCCGGCATCATAGTCGACGAAGGGCTGGTCGCGCTCGTCGATGTCGGAGGTGAGCAGCTTTGCCGCTTCCGCATCGGTGCGGGCAATGATCAGCGTCGGAACGCCCATGATGTCGGCGGCCAGCCGCGCAGCCGTCAGGTTGCGGATATGGGCGGCCGTCGGGATAAGGACCTTGCCGCCCAGATGGCCGCACTTCTTTTCAGACGCGAGCTGGTCTTCGAAGTGAACGCCCGCAGCACCCGCTTCGATGAAGGCCTTCATGATCTCGAAGGCATTCAGCGGTCCGCCGAAGCCGGCTTCCGCGTCCGCAACGATCGGCGCGAACCATGTGTCGACCGAGAGGCCCTTGCCTTCCGCGGTCTCGATCTGGTCGGCGCGCTGCAGCGTGCGGTTGATGCGCTTGGCAAGCTCAGGTGCGGCATTCGCCGGATAGAGCGACTGGTCGGGATACATGGAAGAGGCCGTGTTGGCGTCGGCGGCGACCTGCCAGCCGGAGAGGTAGATCGCCTTCAGGCCTGCCCGGACCATCTGCATGGCCTGATTGCCGGAGAGCGCGCCGAGCGCATTGATGAAAGGCTCTTCGTTGATCAGCTGCCACAGACGGTTTGCACCCATTTCGGCCAGTGTATGCTTGATCTCGACCGAGCCGCGCAGGCGCTGTACGTCCGCTGCAGTGTAGGGGCGATCGATGCCGTCATAACGGCCCTTGGGGGCATTCGGAACGATGTTGTAAAATTCAGTCATGTCGTGTCTCCCTGTCACTGCTAGGTGCTGACCAAGTGAAGTTCTTCATGTTGGCTTGGCCGCTTCTGGTGTGACTATATTTACATCGCGCCGCAAAATGCGGCCAGAAAATTCGGTAAAACAGGGAGATGAAAGAGGTTACGCTGTATTGTCTTTGACAAAGCGAGCGTGTAAATTTGTAAATTCAGTCAAAGAGGGCGGTGCGTTGATTTCGGCAAATCTTGTAAAGGAGCTGTAAATGGCAGAGCGCAAGATCTTTGCGGGGCCTCGTGTCCGTCGCATTCGCAATGGCCTCGGCCTCACCCAGACGGCCATGGCCGAGGCGCTGGAAATTTCGCCCTCCTATCTCAACCTGATCGAGCGCAACCAGCGCCCCCTGACGGTCCAGCTGCTGCTCAAGCTGTCTTCCGTGTACAAGGTCGATCTTGACGAGCTGCAAGGCGAGGCTGGTGGTTCGACGAGCCAGTTGCGCGAGATCTTCGCCGATCCGCTGCTTTCGGGGGAATTGCCCGGCGATCAGGAACTGATCGAAGTCGCCGAAGCTGCCCCGAATGCCGCGAGCGGCATCATCAAGCTCTACCGCGCCTATCGTGAACAGGCTGCGCGTCTGTCGGATCTCGCCGATCTCCTGGCGCGGGAGGGGCATGAGACGTCTCTATCGGGTGCGCGCCTGCCGATCGACGAGGTGCGCGAAGTCTTCGAACGCCGGCCGAATTATTTCGCCCGGCTCGACGAGGCTGCAGAGGCCTTTCATGCCGGCCTTGGCCTGTCGGCCGGAGATGATCTCACGGTCGCCCTCAAGACATGGCTGCGTTCGACCCACGGCATTGTGGTGCGCGCGCTTCCCGTGCAGGCCATGCCCTCGCTGCGTCGCCGCTACGACCGCCACTCCATGCGCCTCTTCCTCTCGGAGCGTTTGTCGCCCTTCGACCAGTTGCGCGAGGTGTCGATGGAGGTGGTGCTGCTTGCTCTCGGCGAAGACGTGCAGGCCGAACTCGAAGGGCTTGAACTCTCCTCGGGCGAGGCGCGTCGCATCGCTCGCTTCGAACTGGCGCGCTATACCGCACATGCCCTGATGATGCCCTATGGAGCCTTTCTCTCGGCAGCCATCCGCGCCCGCTACGACATCGACGTATTGCGTGCCCGCTTCAACGTCTCCTTCGAGCAGGTGGCCAACCGGCTGACCATGCTTCAGCGCCCGGGTGCAACAGGCGTCTCCTTCTTCATGATGGAGATCGACAATGCCGGAAACCGTTTCCGCCGCGCAGGCGCGACGGGCTTCCCGCAGGCGAAGTTCGGCGGCGGCTGTCCCAAGCTCAATGTTCACGCCGCTTTCGCTCAGCCGGGGCAGATCCTGGTCGAGCAGGTCGAAATGCCTGACGGCAGCGCATTTCTCACCCTGTCGCGCACGCTGGAGGGCCCACAGGCCAGTTTCGGAGAGCGCATCCGCCGCACCGCGCTGCTGATCGGCTGCGACGCATCGAGCCGGGACGAGGTCGCCTATGCGGCCGCGCTTCCCGACCGCTCGGTGGCCCCGATCGCGATCGGCCCGGCCTGTCGCCTCTGCGAACGGTCAGGCTGTCTTGCTCGAGCGGAGCCCCCGCTGACCCGCCCGCTCGGCCTCGACGAGATGGTCACAGGCCTCTCCGCGTTCGATTTTCAGTGAGCGGGCGCGCGCCGACAAAAGCATTCGCGACTGCGAAGGATTTCGCTTGTCGCCCGTCCAATTCCTTTCTAGTCTCTTAAAAAAACAACGGGAATGGCATCGGGAGCACCTCGCTCCCCCAGCTGGAACAGGAGAAAAAATGAAGGCTCATTTCATCCGTACGGCGTCGGTGGCCCTGGCGACGATCTTCATCGCATCGGCTGTCCAGGCGCAGGAACGCGTCGTCAACGTCTACAATTGGTCCGACTATATCGACGAATCCGTCCTCGCAGATTTTACCAAGGAAACGGGTATCAAGGTCGTTTATGACGTTTTCGATTCGAACGAATTGCTCGAGACGAAACTGCTCGCCGGTGGCTCGGGCTATGACGTCGTCGTGCCAACGGCGCCTTTCCTTGCTCGTCAGATCCAGGCCGGCGTTTTCCAGAAGCTCGACAAGTCGAAGCTGTCGAACCTGACCAATCTCTGGCCGATGGTCAGCGAACGTCTGTCGAAATATGATCCCGGCAACGAATATGCCGTCAACTACATGTGGGGCACGACGGGCATTGGCTACAATGTCGCCAAGGTCAAGGAAGCGCTGGGCGCCGATTTCACCGTCGATAGCTGGGATACCATCTTCAAGCCGGAAAACGCCGAAAAACTGAAGGCCTGCGGTGTGAACATCCTCGACGCATCCGACGAGACCTTCGCCATCGCCATGAACTATATCGGCAAGGATCCCGACAGCAAGGAAGCCGCTGATCTGGAAGCGGGTGGCGAAGTCTATATGAAGATCCGCCCTTCGGTGCGCACCTTTAACTCGTCCGCCTATATTGACGATCTCGCCAATGGCGACGTCTGCGTCACGATCGGCTGGTCAGGCGATATTCTGCAGGCCAAGGCCCGCGCCGAGGAAGCCGAGAACGGCGTCGAGATCAACTATGTGATCCCGAAGGAAGGCACCTATATGTGGTTCGACAACATGGCGATCCCTGCGGATGCCAAGAACGTCGCCGAAGCCCATGAGTTCATCAACTTCCTGATGCGCCCCGACGTGATCGCCAAAGCCTCCAACTACGTGCAGTATGCGAATGGCAACCTGGCCGCCCAGGAGCTTCTGGATCCAGAGGTCAAGGACAACCCGGCCGTCTATCCGCCGGAAGACGTCATGTCCAAGCTCTTCACCATCTCGCCTTACGGCCCACGCGAGCAGCGTGTGTTGAACCGGGTCTGGACACAGATCAAGACCGGTAGCTGACCGGACACGAAATCGCCGGGCGCCCCAAGCGCCCGGCGATTTTCATCATGCTCTGGGTAACAAGAAAAACGGCTGGGATCGGGTAATGGCGAAGACACTGGGGCCTGTTAAGCACAAATTTTCTCCTTGGACCGATGCGAATGCCGTTCCTTTCATCCGCTTCGAAAACGTCACCAAGCGGTTCGGCGATTTCGTTGCGGTCGATAATCTGAGCCTCGATATCTACGAGCGAGAGTTCTTTTCGCTGCTCGGGCCGTCCGGCTGTGGCAAGACCACGCTCATGCGCATGCTGGCCGGCTTTGAAAAGCCGAGCTCAGGTCGCATCCTTCTGCAGGGGCAGGATCTCTCCGGCGTGCCGCCCTACAAGCGTCCTACCAACATGATGTTCCAGTCCTATGCGCTCTTCCCGCACATGTCGGTCGAAAAGAACATCGCCTTTGGCCTGGAGCAGGACAACATGTCGAAGGGCGAGATCGAGGCCCGCGTCCAGGAAATGCTGAAACTGGTGAAGCTGGAGCAGTTCGCCAAGCGCAAACCCAACCAGCTCTCGGGTGGCCAGCGCCAGCGCGTCGCGCTCGCCCGTTCAATCGCCAAGCGCCCCAAGGTCCTGTTGCTCGACGAACCGCTCGGCGCGCTTGATCGCAAGCTGCGCGAGGAAACCCAGTTCGAACTGATGGACATCCAGACCAAGCTCGGCCTGACCTTCCTGATCGTCACCCATGACCAGGAAGAGGCGATGACAGTGTCCGATCGCATTGCCGTTATGGACAAGGGCATTCTCGTCCAGGTGGCAACACCCGCCGAGATCTACGAGGCGCCGAATTCGCGTTATGTCGCTGACTTCATCGGCGACATCAACATTCTCGAAGCCAAGGTGGAATCCAAGCAAGGCGAGGGACCGGCCGAACTGGTGCACATCGACAGCGACGGCGTAAAGATCATCGTCGAACAGGCCTGCGATGCGACAGGGGGCGACAGCGTCGCCTTCGCCGTCCGGCCGGAAAAGGTGCAGATTTCGTCCACCCAGCCCGAGACGTCGACCGCCAACACGCTGCATGGTGAGGTCCTGGACATCGGTTATCTGGGTGACTTCTCGGTCTTCATTGTGCGCCTGGATGATGGCCGCATGTTCCGGGCCGCTCAGGCCAATGTCTCGCGGCTCGTCGATCGACCGATCACCTATGGCGACATGGTCTGGCTCTCCTGGCCGGCCGATGCCGGCCTTGTCCTGACACGCTGAGGAGGATGCCCCATGGCCGACAGTATCGCCGCCTCCAGATCCGGGTCCGCAAAATGGCTGGTCGTGATCATCCCCTATCTGTGGATGATACTCTTCTTCCTGACGCCCTTCCTGATCATCTTGAAGATCTCGCTGTCCGACACGGCAATCGCCATGCCGCCCTACCGGCCGGTGCTGGAAGGCTTCGCGGTGATCGGCGATTTCATCAGCCAACTCGACTTTGACAACTATGTCTTCCTCACGGAGGACTCTCTCTATTTCAACTCGTATGTCTCGTCGCTGCGCATCGCGCTGATTTCCACCTTCCTCCTGCTGCTCATCGGTTATCCGATGGCGCTCGCCATGGCGCGAGCCTCTGTCAGCATTCGCCCGACCCTGGTCATGCTGGTCATCCTGCCCTTCTGGACTTCCTTCCTGATCCGCGTCTATGCCTGGATCGGCATCCTGAAGCCCGAGGGGCTACTGACGGTGCTACTCCAATCGTTGGGCCTGATGGACGAAGGCAGTCAGGTGCAGATCTTCCGCACCGAGATCGCGGTCTTTATCGGCATCGTCTATTCCTACCTGCCCTTCATGGTGCTGCCGCTCTATTCCGCTCTCGAAAAGATGGATGGCACCCTTCTTGAAGCCGCGAGCGATCTCGGTTGCCCACCCTGGAAGGCCTTCTGGAAGATCACCTTCCCGCTGTCGATCCCGGGTGTCATCGCCGGATCGATGATCTGCTTCATCCCGATCACGGGCGAATTCGTCATTCCCGATCTTCTCGGTGGTGCCAACACGCTGATGATCGGCAAGACGTTGTGGACCGAGTTCTTCGGCAATCGCGACTGGCCGCTCGCCTCCGCCGTTGCCGTCCTGCTGCTTCTCATTCTGGTCGTGCCCATCGCCATCTTCCAGAATCAGCAGCAGAAAGCGTGAGGATGGGCCGATGAGACCCGGAAAATTTGACGCGACGATCCTGACACTCGGTTTCGCCTTTCTATACATCCCGATCCTGATCCTGGTGATCTACTCCTTCAACGAGTCGAAGCTGGTGACGGTCTGGGGCGGCTTTTCGCTGAAATGGTACGGCGAGATGTGGCGCAATGCCGGGCTGATGAGCGCGGCCTGGGTCACGCTACAGGTCGGCCTCCTGAGTGCTTCGCTCGGCACGGTCCTCGGGACGCTCGCCGCGCTGACACTTGTCCGCTTTACACGCTTCAAGGGACGCTTGCTGTTTTCGGGCATGGTCTATGCGCCGCTCGTCATGCCTGAGGTCATCACGGGCCTGTCACTGCTTCTGCTCTTCGTGGCGATCGGCGTCGACCGGGGTCTGATGACCGTCGTCATCGCACACACGACCTTCACCATGTGCTACGTGGCGATCGTCGTGCAGTCGCGCCTGCTCACCTTCGACACGAGCCTCGAAGAGGCAGCCCAGGACCTCGGCTGCCCGCCGGTCAAGACCTTCTTCAAGGTCACCCTGCCTCTCATCCTGCCCGCCGTCATATCCGGCTGGATGCTGGCCTTCACGCTCTCGCTGGACGATCTCGTGATCGCGAGCTTCACAACAGGGCCGGGTGCGACGACGCTGCCGATCAAGATCTATTCACAGGTACGCCTGGGGGTCACACCCGAAATCAATGCCATCTGCACCATCCTGATCGGCATCGTCACCATCGGGGTGATCATCGCATCTGTCGGCACAAAGCAGCGGGAACTCCAGCGGCAGCGGGACGAGCATGTCGCGGCGCGCGGCACCACGGCCTGATCGGCACGGGAGCCGCCCGCTCAGCCCCGGGGCGGCATCAGCAGATAGGTGACCAGCCAGATAGGCAAGATGACGACGGCGCCTATCAGCATCCGGGGTGCTGCCCAGGCAAAGGCAGACACGATGCCGTTATGCAGATCCTCCGCCGTCACGCCCAGCGTGTCGAGCGCGGCCCTCGGCGTTATGCCGAAGAAGGACAGAAGACTGCCTGCCAGCAGCGAGGCCAGCGCCAATTTGATGAAGCCTGATAGCAATGTCTGCACCTGTCGTCCCCCCCCCCCGGCGTCCCGACTCGTTCCATTCTAGTATTTGCAGTCTCGAATGAAACAGCGGGCAAGGATTAGGTGAGACCTTTATTGACCTGCGGCCGGAAGAGGCGGAATCGGCGAGATGACGGGGTCATGCCACGAGCCACCGATAAAGAAGCGCAAAGGCACTGCCGTTTTTGCCTTGGGGGCCACTTCTGAGAGCTCTCCCGTCAGCGCCAGAGCCTGACGGCTGTAAGGGATGATGCCGGACAGAACGAGAGTGTCCCGTTCGCCCACGATCCGGGCCTTCTCCACTTCCGCCGAACCCTCCGAGAAGTGGACGGACATGTCGAGGCTTCGGTAGTCGAACTCCCCGGCACCGGCCGCGCTCAGCTGGAAATAGGCCCGGTCGGTCGACATGCGCCGCAGTCCCTCCGCATTCAGCCCGCCGATTTCGCCATTGTCTGCGCGGATGTCGAGTCTGCCCGACATGGCATCGACATTGCGTTGCCATCCGGGCCCGGCAAGCTTGGCATCAAGCGTCAGTGAGCCGGTCCCCTTGAGCGAGAGGCTCCCGGGCGAAAGCCGGGATACCAGCGACCCGAGATCGATCCGATCCATCATCACGGCGATTTCGACGCCTTGATCGACACCATGGCCACTCACGCTCAGGCGCGCCGAAAGCGCTCCCCCCATGAACCGCGTGTCCCCGATCACCAGCTTCAGCGCGTCGCCGCCACCGGTCAGGCTGGCACCGAGATCGGTCAGTTGGAAATTGCCAGCAGTGGCAGTCGCGGCGGACACCCGCATGTCGAAATCCACCCATCGGGTGAGGCTCGGCAGTCGCACATTGGCGCGATCGCCCAAGTCGATGGACAGGGCCTGAAGGAAGTCGTCGATCTTGAGGAGATCGACCGCCACCGTTCCGATCAGCAGCGGTTTCGCGCCGCTGCGCGTCTTCAATGTGAGGATGCCGTCGCCGGGGCTGCCATTGATCTTGAATTCGAGATTGTCGAAGCGCCACTCGTCTCCGGCATTCGTCACCTGCGCCTTCAACGAAGCGGTCTGCCACTGCTCCGTTCCGGCGACACGCAGTCCGAACACGGAGGCCGCCTGCGGCACATCCGAAACGCTCAGATCGACATCGGCTTGTTCCAGTCTGCTCCGGTTGAGGTCGATCACCCCCTTGAGCTGCCCCCGCATACCCGGAAGCGATGCGGAAATGTCGACCTGGCTCGCCGCGCCTCCGAGCAGAAGCAAGGGGGTAGGGGTCTGCAGGGAAAGCGACAGGCCACGGTCTTGCACATTGAACGTCGCCTGCCCGGAAAGAGGGGCCGCCAGGCGCGGCCAGTCGATCTTGGCATTGATACGGTCGGCGACGATCCTGGCGCCGCTCCGCGCATCGATCAGGGTGATCTCGCCATCGACGATTTCGACGGACCCGATTTCCGTCTTCTTGGTGTCGCCGTCGGACGCTGCTGTCGTCTGTGTGGCCAGCGCTTCGCGCACGGCCGCGTTCAACAGCCCGTCACCGCTCCAGTCCAGCCGTCCATCGACATCGCGCTCAATCCGGATCTGCGGCTGCTCGAACCGGAAGTCGTTGAAATCGGGTTTGCCTCTCACGGCCGAAAGGAGGCTGAATTCTGCGGACAGGCTCTGGATTTCAACGAAGGGCTCGTCGGGGTGGTCGCCCGCACGCCGAATGCTGACGCCCTTGAGGGTCACTTCGGGGCGTGGCCAGAACCGCAGTTGGGCGACATCCTCGATCGACACGGGGTGTCCAGCCCATTGTGCCATGGACGATTCGATTGCCGATCGCACGACGGCACTGGAAATCAGATGCGGAGCGGCGACACGCAGGGAAACGGAGACGAGCGCGCCGAAAACGACCATCGAGAGCACGAGTTTGATCAGCCGTCGGGTCCGCCGACCGGGGCCGGCGCTTCCAGGGCTTTCAGATTGTCCGGCGCGTCGCGAGAATATCATTCTGGCCCGTGTCCAAGAGCTTCATCGAGTACTTGTGGCGGATATAGGAATTCTACCCCGCGTGCAACGAATGGACAGCCCGGCACCGGTTTCCCGGCTTTGTATCGCAGTGCGGTATGCTATAGGGAAAAGCAGAAGAGGAGGAGCATGATGACTGAACTGGTACCCCTTTGGACACCCTCCGACGCCTTCATGGCGTCGCAACCCCTGACCCATTTCATTGAGTGGTGTGCCACCCGCGAGGGCCACAGCTTTGCGGATTATGATGCGTTCTACGACTGGTCTGTCGAAGACCGCGCGTCCTTCTGGTCGGCGGTCTGGGACTATTGTGGCGTGGTGGGAGAGAAGGGGGACGTGGCGCTTGCCGATGATGGCGACATGCTCAAGGCACGGTTCTTCCCGCAAGCGCAAATCAACTTTGCCGAAAATCTCCTCGCCCATGCGGGAGACGGTGATGCGCTGGTCTTCCGCGGAGAGAACAAGGTGTCGGACCGCTGGTCCTGGTCGCGCCTGACAGCCACCGTCTCACGCCTTCAACAGGCCTTGGCTGCAATGGGCATCGGCGAAGGCGACCGCATTGCAGCCATGATGCCGAACATGCCCGAGACTGTGGCCCTGATGCTGGCTGCGACCTCGCTCGGCGCCATCTGGTCCTCCTGCTCCCCCGATTTTGGCGACCAGGGTGTGCTCGATCGCTTTGGTCAGATTGAACCCAAGCTCTTCATCGCCTGCGATGGTTACTGGTACAATGGCAAGCGGCAGGACGTGGCGGACAAGATCGTCACCGTTGCCGCCAAGCTCGATGTCCCCGTCCTCGTCGTACCGTATGCCGGCGACACCGCAGCACTTCTCGCACGATTGCCGAATGGCCGCAGCTTCGATCAGTTCATCGCGGATTTCTCGGTCAGGGATATCGAATACCGCAGACTGCCATTCTCGCATCCGATCTACATTCTCTTCTCTTCCGGCACGACGGGTGTGCCGAAGTGCATTGTGCATTCGGCCGGTGGCACACTGTTGCAGCAACTGAAAGAGCATCGCTTCCACTGCGGTCTTCAGGCCGGCGAAAAGCTGTTTTATTTCACCACCTGCGGCTGGATGATGTGGAACTGGCTGGTCTCCGGCCTCGCATGCGGCGCGACACTCTGCCTCTATGACGGTTCGCCCTTCTATCCCGACGGCAATGTGCTCTTTGACTATGCGGCCGAAGAGAGTTTTGCGATCTTCGGTACGTCTGCAAAATATATCGACGCCGTGCGCAAGGGGGGGCTGACGCCCAAGACCACGCATGACCTGTCGAGTCTGCGCCTGATGACCTCGACCGGCTCGCCGCTCTCGCCTGAAGGCTTCTCATTTGTTTATGAGGGCATCCGCGACGACATCCAGCTCGCCTCCATTTCCGGCGGCACCGACATCGTGTCCTGCTTCGTGCTCGGCAATCCGCTGAAGCCCGTCTGGCGCGGAGAGATCCAGGGTCCGGGCCTCGGTCTCGCAATCGACGTCTGGAATGATGACGGAAAGCCGGTGCGCGGCGAAAAGGGCGAACTGGTCTGCACCAAGGCTTTCCCTTCCATGCCCGTGATGTTCTGGAACGACCCGGAGGGCGCCAAATACCGCGCTGCCTATTTCGAGCGCTTCGACAACATCTGGTGCCACGGCGATTTCGCCGAATGGACCGAGCATGGCGGCATCGTCATTCACGGCCGCTCGGATGCGACGTTGAACCCGGGCGGCGTGCGCATCGGCACGGCGGAGATCTACAATCAGGTCGAACAGATGGACGAAGTGGTCGAAGCCCTTTGCATCGGTCAGGACTGGGAAGACGACGTTCGTGTCGTTCTCTTTGTTCGGCTCGCTTCCGGGCTCAGCCTGACGGAAGAGCTCGACAGGAAGATCAAGACCAGGATCCGCACCGGCGCCACGCCGCGTCACGTTCCGGCGAAGATCGTAGAGGTCGCGGATATCCCCCGCACCAAATCCGGAAAGATCGTTGAACTCGCCGTGCGCGAAGTCGTGCATGGCCGGCCGGTCAAGAACAAGGAAGCACTCGCCAATCCGGAAGCTCTCTCCCTCTTCGCCAACCTGGAACCACTGCGCTCCTGACGGGAAAGTGTCCCGAAAGGCAGCAATTTCAGAACAATACCTCAAATGTGGGGTAGCTGCAGGGCGTGGCCGGTAAGAAAGCCTTAACCGGCCGCCGGCAACACTGTCGTCAACTTGGAGATGCGTGATCAGACGCGACGAGGACGGGAAAAAATGCCCCGGACCAGAAGTCGATTGCACCTTCACTCCGGTTCGACAGCATTGATTGGGGCGGCTTCGGCCGCCCTGTTTTTTTGCCAGCGCGATCAGCGCTTCTCGTCGAGCGACCGCGAAACAAGGATCACCGGAATAAGACCCGCAGCGATAATGATGATCGCCGCGACGGAGGCGTCCTGCGCCATGCCGCGCGACGCGTCTTCGTAGACGAGCGTGGCCAGCGTATTGAAGTTGAAGGGACGCAGCAGGATCGTTGCCGATAGCTCCTTCAGCGTCTCGATGAAGACGAGCAGTGCCGCTGTCAGCACGGCAGGTCGCAGATTGGGCAGAAGCACCTGGCGGAGTGTCTGCAGGCTCGAGCGCCCGAGGGTGCGGGCTGCCATGTCGAGATGGGGGGAAAGCTTCTGGAACCCGGCATCGACGGTTCCCTCGGCCATGGTGAGAAAGCGCACCGTATAGGCGTAAACGATCGCGAATCCGGTACCGGAGAGCATGAGACCTGTCGAAATGCCAAGGCTTTCGCGCATCCAGCCGTCCAGCGCATTGTCGAAAGTCGCCAGCGGGATCAAGACTCCGATGCCGAGCACCGTTCCGGGAATGCCATAGCCCAGCGCTGCGAGCCGTCCGGCGCTCACGGCCAGGCGCGAGCGATCCGTCCGCGCCGCATAGGAGAGCACGAAGGCGAGCAGCACGGTGATCACGGCTGCCGCCGACGAGACCAGGGTGGATTTCCAGAGCGCATCCAGGAGGCGGGGCTCAAGGAAGTCTTCGACCCGTCGGAGTGCAAACCCGCCAAGCACGAAAACCGGCACGACGAAACCGACCAGGATCGGGAGGAGGCAGAACAGGGTTGCGACCGCCGCCTTCGCGCCCGAAAGGCGCAGCCGCACCGCATCGGTCACGATCGCCGTCGTCTTGTGGCTGCTGAAGCGCTGGCGTCGCCGCGCCCGCCGTTCGACAACGAGAAGTCCCGCGACGATCAAAAGCATGAAGCAGGCGATCTGCGCTGCACCCGCAAGGCTGCCGCGGTTCAGCCAGGTGTCATAGACCGAGAAGGTGAGCGTCTGCACGCCGAGATATTCGACCGCGCCGATATCGTTCAGCGTTTCCATCATGACCAGCGTCAGGCCGATCATGATCGCCGGCCGCGCCATCGGCACCTGGATGCGGGCAAAGACGCGCAAGGGGCTGGACCCGAGGGTCCGGGCGACGTCGGCGGCCGCGCGCCCCTGCATCAGGAACATCGAGCGGCAAGCGAGATAGACGTAAGGGTAAAGCACGGCCGACATGACCAGCACGGCACCGGGAAGCGATTTCACGTCGAAAAAGCTGTAGTCGCGCGAAGAGGTGAAGCCGAACAGCGCCCGGTATCCGGTTTGCACGGGGCCGGTGAAGTCGAGAAATTCGCCGAACGCATAGGCCGCCAGATAGGAAGGAATGGCCAGCGGCAGGACGAGTGCCGGGGAGAGAAGCCGCCGCAACGGGAATTCGCAGGACGCGACCAGCCAGGCGGAGCCGATTCCGACCGTGGCTGTGACCAGGCCTGTGAAGAGCAGCAGCCAGAAGGTGCGCATCCCAGCCCGCGGGATGACATTGGTCATCATGTGCTGCCAGTTGTCCGGATCCGCCGAGAAGCCGATGACGAAGATTGCCGCGATCGGCATGAAGACGATTGCAGCCGTGATCAGCGCGGCCACGGTCGCATAGCCGGGCCGTTTGCTGAGCGGCGTGCCGATGGTCGAAACGGAATGGGCTGTGCCCGGGTAAGGACGAGTGGACAAGCGGTCGGCCCTTGCGAGGTGCGGCAAAGGCTTTCCTCTATCCGAAAGCCGACGCGATGAAAACCGCTGCTGTCGTCGCGCCTCCGGTCATCGGCGAAGAACAGCGAGGCTTTCCCCGATCAGCCGCAGACCGAGCGCACCGATCACGGCGCCAGCCAGCCGGTCCACCCAGACTTTGCCGCCGAGATAGGCCCGCTGCGAGCGAGGGGTCGAAAAGACCAGGGCCACAATGGCATACCAGCCGGCCTCGATGAGGAAGATCAGCGGAGGAAGAGCAAGGATCAGCGCCAGCGGCGAGTCCTGCGGCATCAGGGCGGCGAAGATGCTGGCATAGACGACGGCAGTCTTGGGATTGCTGACCTGTGTGACGATACCAAGGAAAAAGGCACGCGATACGGCAAACCTGCTGCGTCCGTCCGCTGGAACGACGGAAATCGGTTCGCGCGCTCCGCGCCAGATCGCTATGCCGAGATAGGCGAGATAGAGCCCGCCTGCACATTTCAGCACGAGATAGAGCCAGTCCACCTGCTGCAGCAGCGCAACGAGACCCGCGAGTGCGAGAATGGCGAAGAAGGCGCCGCCGAAGCCCATCCCGATGGCGGCTGCGAGCCCGTGCAGGCGCGAATTGCTGACCGAGATCCGCGAGACGAGCACGAAGCTCGGCCCGGGGCTCATCGCGCCGATCGCAATCGCAACCATGATGCCGACGGACATGCTGAAGGTGGCCATGTCGGTGTTGTCTCTACCTTCCGGCGCCTCAGTTTCAATCCGCGAGCACGCGCGGCGAGGGGAACATTACCTCGACCAGCGTGCCCTCGTTGGGCGTCGACGAGATGGCGAACTGTGCCCTGTTGGCATCCACCATGGCCTTTGTCAGCGGCAGGCCGAGACCGGTGCCGTCGCCGCGGCTGCGCGGGGTGCCGGTCGAGACCTGGCGGAAAGGCTTCATCGCCTGCTCCAACTCGCTGCGCGACATGCCGACGCCGGTGTCCCGGATCCGCAGAACCACGCTGCCGTTTGGCTCATAGGCCGTGGAGACGATGATCTGGCCACCGGAGGGCGTGAAGCGGATCGCATTGGCGAGGATGTTCAGCACGATCTGCTTGATCGAGCGACCGTCGGCCACGACATTCGGCACGGCCTGCGACAGCGCGGTGCGGATGATGACCCGCTGGCCGTTCGCCTGCGGCTGCACGATCGAGACCGCTGCCTGCACCATCTCGTTCAATCCGACGGAGGAAAAGTCCAGCTCCATCTCGCCGGCTTCGATCTTGGATATGTCGAGCAGGTCGTTGACGATGTCGAGCACATGCCGTCCGGAGCGCACGATGTCATGCGCATATTCGCCGTAGCGCGGATGGCCGACGGGACCGAAATGCTCGTTCGCCATCATGTCGGCAAAGCCGATGATCGCGTTGAGCGGTGTCCGGATTTCGTGGCTGACGCGGGCGAGGAAGTCGGTCTTGTGGGCGTTCGCCGTCTCGGCCGCGCGCTTGGCGTTGCGCAGTTCCTCTTCGGTTCGCTTCCACTGGGTGATGTCGCGGATCACCGCACAATAGCCGTTCGAGGAATTCAGCTTCCCGATCGTCATGAACATGGGCAGGAAGCCGCCGGAGGCTTCGCGTCCGATCACTTCGCGCCCGTCGTTGAGAACGCTGGCGACGCCATGGCCCGAAAGCCCGTTGAGATAGTCAAGGATCGACTTCTGGCTTTCATGGGCAAACAGCATGACGAAGGGTTTGCCGCGCGTTTCCATGTCGTCGAAGTTGAACAATGCACTCGCCGCCCGGTTCATCGACCGGATATCGCCGTCGGAATCGAGGATCACGACCCCGTCGGTCGCCGTTTCCAGGATCGAGCGCATTTCCTCGACCTCCACCTTGACGCGGGCGAGTTCTGCCGCCTGGGCCGGTGTCGCGCCGCCTGATGCGCCCGACGCGGTGACCGGCGCCGGCATGGCAGCCGGAGACTCGGCGGGGGTGTCGGCGCGTGTACGGTCTTCCGGCTGGGCGATCAGTGCCAGCATCAGCGCACTCGTCTCCTCGAAGCGCACCGATTGCAGGCGTGCCGTCACCGGCAGCAGCCGGTCGTCGGCGCAGAGCGCAACGACCTGGCCCGCTTCGTCGCCGGGCGTTTCGAGATCCTGTCGCTGGATGAGCGAGTCGAGGCCACCGGCTTCGTCGAGCTCGGCCAGCGTCTTGTAGCCCGTCAGGCTGAAGAATTCGGGATTGGCATGGATCAGCCGGTCACCGACATGTACGAGGAGAGCAACCGGCATCAGGTCGATGATCTCGGCGGTCAGGCTGCGTCCCCGCGTGGGCGCCGGGCGATCGCTCGCCGGTTCCGGCTGGGTGGCCTCGACATCCGGCTCGGATGCCGGCGGCTCAACGGCTTCGACTGGGGGCGCGGGATCCAGCGGTTTGGGGGCCTCGGGGGCAGGGGGGAGGCTTTCGGTGGTGCGCAGAACGGGCGGTTCGGACGGCGTGAGCGATTGTTCGACCTTGGCACGCAGCCCGAGCGGATCGAGCTTGCGCGCAATTTCCTGGAAGGCCGCCTGTTCACCCGGTGTCAGGGCGTCGCGCTGGCGAGTGCGACGATCCTGCAACTGCACGACCTTGTCGGGCAGGCTCGGCTTGCGCGGTTCCATGATCCGCAGGACGGGTGGTTCGAAGCCGCCTGGCTGCGGCACCGGCGCCTCCTCATCGGCAGCGGGCGCAAAATCGTTGGCGTCGGTGTCCGGTTCAGGCGTCTCATCCTCGTCCTCAGCGGAATGCAGCAGTGCGTCGAGCACATCCTCGCCGGCTTCGGCGATCTGCTCCTCCTCGAAGTCTTCCGGCGGGTGGCGCTCGCCTTCGGCGAGTTCGGTGAGAAATTCGACCAGATCCTCGTCGGGATTGCTGGCAACCTCATCCACGGGCTCGATCAGCTCGTCCACACCCGGCTCTTCGCGCAGGAAGGTCATGCCGATTGCATCCGGATCTTCCTGTGCATCGGCTACACGCACGATGCCGAATCCGCGGAAACCATCGAAGTCGCGGTTGCGGGTATAGGTCGGAAGCGCCGCGAGATCGACCGGGACCACCAGCCGTGTGCCTTCGACGGGCCAGTAGATCGTCTTGCCGGACCAGGTATCCCGCTTCTTCAGCAATTCGCCGATCTTGCCTTCGGGGTCGAGGTTGAAAAGGGCTGCCAGATCGGAAAAGGCAACGCCATTGATGTCGGCGGCCCGCGGACCGACGGCCTGGGCGAATTCGGAGGATACTTCGCTGAACCGGCCCTCTGCGTCGATCTTCCAGACGAATCGGGTCGCGCGGCGATCCTGGCTGAAGATGAAGCGATCAGCGATTGAAGCGCTGGCTGGCGTCAGGGGGAGAGCCGGTCCTGCAACGGCAGGCGCCTCCTCAACGACCGGGGCTTGTTCGGCAGGGGGCTCCTCGGTGTCTGTCAGGGTCGTTTCAAAGATGGGCTCGTCATGGTCCGCAGTCGGTGCGGGTTCAGGCGCGGCGGCATGATCATCCGCTTCGGCGCCCTGAGCGGTCAGCGTCTCCTTGATATCGTCGCTCTCGCTGAGATCGACTGTTTCCGGCTCGATTTCCTCGATGTCGCCGATCGCCGCGATCACGCTTTCGAACGGTGCGGCAGGCGAGGGCGTTGCCTCGTCCGCCACTGCCGGTTCGGGTTCGAACGCCTCAGCCTCAGCCTCGGTCTCTGTCTCTGTCTCGGGCATATCCTCGACCGTGTCGTCGGCGCGAACGGGCATGGGCTCAGTTGCAGGCAGATCGGCATCGTCTTCATCGACAAGCTCGGTGCTCGGATCCATCTGGCCGAGGATCGTCTCGACTGCGAAGAGCAGATGCAGGGCCGGCTCATCCGAAATCTTGCCGATCGCCGCCGGCAATTGGCCGAGAGCGGTCGGAATCGGCCGCTTGACCAGCCGACCGGCATCCGCATCGACGAAATTGACCAGCGTGCGGGCAGTCTGCGGCGTCATGCCGAGACCGGGGAAACCCTCGGAACTGGCAACGACGCGGCCTTCGCCGTCGAGCACGGCCATGTGGGTATCCGGATCGTCGAAACCGCTCATCAGGTCCAGGGCGAGTTGCTGCACGGTCCCGCTGGATGGCTTGATCGGGGGCACGGCAAGCAGGATCACCGCCTCGCCGCTGCGAACCTCGAGACACTCCGTCGTCCCTGTGACAGGCACTTTCTGGAAGCCGGCCGTGATGCGCAGCATCAGATTGCGACTGTCTCCGACATTGGCCAACTGCCGCGCCGCAGTCTCGATCTGGCGGAAGGTGATGTCGCTGCGCTGAGGCCCTTCCTCCAGGAAGTCGTAGATCGAGGTGGCCCCGAAGAAGCGCGCCCCTGCGCCATTGCACCAGAGCACGCGCTCCAGTCCCGGCGCAAACAGCACGAGCGCTTCGCCACGCGCAAGGCGCGGACGGATGAGGTCGTGCACAGCGACGTCGATGAACGGATATTGAGCGGGCATATTGGGGACCTGCACTTCATGGCCTGCGAGTAAATTAACAGATTTTTAATAGCTAGGCAGTGCCCTCGGGTCCAGAAAATGGGGCGCCTTTCGGTCGATAAGGTTAATCCGACAGGATTATTAACATGCAAAAAATCTAATTGTGCAGCGCACAACGATATTGCAATGCACAATAATCGATGCTATATGGGGTTCAGGAATGAAACACAGGGGTCTCCAAGATCCCGCGACAAGAGGAAATACGCTATGAACACCAAGGATATGTTCTCTTTCTCGACCTTTGACCCCTCGAAGATGCAGGAAAGCTTCCGTGACTTCGCCGAAAAGGGCGCAGCCCAGTCGAAGGAAGCCTATGCAAAGATGAAGACCGCGACGGAAGAAGCCACGAAGACCGTGGAAGCCACTGTCCAGACGGCCCAGGCCGGCACGGTTGAACTCGGCCTCAAGGCCATCGACGCCATGCGCACCAACACCGAGCTTTCGCTCGCCCACATGGAAGCGCTCCTCGGCGTGAAGTCGGTTGCCGAACTCGTCGAGTTGCAGACCGCGTTCATCCGCAAGCAGGCGGAAGTGACGATCGAACAGGCCAAGTCCATCCAGGAAACCGCCAAGAAGGTGACCGAGACTGTGACGAAGCCGGGCAAGGAAGCCGCTGAAAAGGCCATGTCCTCGCTCAAGGTCGCCTGATCGCCCGACGCGACCAGAAAAATCCTCCCAAGGATCTTGGGCCGGGCGTCGAGCCCGGCCTTTTCCCTATCCCGAGCCTTTTTACGCGATGCGCAGAAAGGGCTTGAAAAAAAATCCATCTGCTCGTATGTGACCCCTCGACGGCGTCAGCGACGCAGTCATGTGCGGTTGTAGCTCAGTTGGTTAGAGCGCAGGTTTGTGGCACCTGAGGTCGGAGGTTCAATTCCCCCCAACCGTACCATTTTTCCATTGTCCATACCGAAGACAGGCGTAACATCTCGTACCCGGGACATGGGTGACGAGGTTTCGGTCGACGTCAGGTCTTTCCGGCGTCTCTGTTTGCGCCACCTTCGGTAGAATGCGACCAAAGCCGTTAACCCGACGGCGACAACTTCCGCAATCCAGGCTTTGCCTCTTCCCGAATTGATGCTCTGACTGCCGCCTGCCCAACGGAGGTCTGATGGAGCGTCGAGATTATGTGCGTCAGTCCTGCGGGTCGAACTCGCTGATCCTCCTGTTCGGCTGCCATTTCTGCGGCCGGATCTGCGACTGGAGTCCAAGGGGCATAAGGCTGCTTCTCGCTGAAGACCTCAGGCTCGATGCAGCCGAACATTTCATCATGTACAGCGACCGTTTTGATGTCCTGCACGCCGAAGTCGTCTGGCGCAGGGACGACCTTGTCGGCGCCCGCATCCACAATTGGCGAACGGCTGCAGCGCGCAATCTCCTCGGTTCACGCGTCTCTCACAGAACGCAAGCGGATGACGAGGCGGCCGGTCGGCGGTCTTCTCCCCGTAAAGGCAAAAACCCCGCCACGCTGCCGTGACGGGGTCCCGAAGCCTTGGATCTCCGCTGGCCGCTCAGGCGCGGGCCACTTCCTTTACCCAGCCATGCGTGTCGGCAACAGAGCCGCGCTGGATGCCGGTCAGCTGGGTGCGCAGCTTTTCCGTTTCCATGCCGGTGCCGGCATTGCCGATGACGAATTCACCGCCGGGATGCCGTACGGTGCCGATTGCGGCCACAACAGCAGCCGTGCCGCAGGCAAAGGCCTCGCGCAGCTTGCCGCTCTTGGCATCGGCCGTCCATTCGTCGAAGGAATACGGGCGTTCGATGACATCAAGGCCATTGTCGCTTGCAAGCGTGATGATCGAATTGCGCGTGATGCCCGGCAGGATCGTGCCAGACAGCGGCGGTGTCACGACCGTGCCGTCATCCATGACGAAAAAGACGTTCATGCCGCCGAGTTCCTCGATCCACTTGTGTTCGGCGGCGTCGAGGAATACGACCTGGTCGCATCCGCGGCTTGCCGCTTCCTTCTGGGCAAGCAGGCTGGCTGCATAATTGCCGCCGCATTTGGCCGCTCCCGTGCCGCCCGGCGCCGCACGCGTATAGTGTTCGCTGACCCAGAGAGTGACCGGCTTGCTGCCACCCTTGAAGTAAGGTCCGACCGGCGAGGCGATGACGCAGAAAATGTATTCGCGCGAGGGGCGAACGCCGAGAAAGGCTTCGCTCGCAAACATGAAGGGACGCAGGTAGAGGCTGCCTTCGCCTTCCGGAACCCATTTGGCATCGATTTTCACCAGTTCCTCGACCGCCTTGAGGAAAAGCTCCTCCGGCACGTCGGGCATCGCCATGCGCTCGGCCGATCTGTTGAAGCGACGGGCGTTTTCTTCGGGACGGAAAAGCGTGATGCGCCCGTCCGCTCCCTTGTAGGCCTTCATGCCTTCGAAGATTTCCTGGGCGTAATGCAGCACGCTTGCCGCCGGATCGATCTGGAAAGGCTTGCGGGCCGAAACCTCCGGGCTGTGCCAGCCCTTGTCGACATGCCAATGCACCACCGCCATATGGTCGGTGAACAGCGTTCCGAAGCCCAGGTTTTCGAAAGCCGACAGCCGCTCGGCCTCCGGCATGGGCGAGGCATTCGGGACGATCTGGAAGTCGAGGAGTGCGGTATTCGTGGTCATGGAGAGCCTGTGCCTGAGCTGTTCACGGTTTCGCTGGCCGCGCTCGGATGAACGGCCGCGGCGCTGTCGTCGTTTGTGCGGTTTGATCGGGAATTGTCAACAGAAACCATGCTTCTGCGATGCAGCAAAAGGCTTGAGCCTCAAGGCCGGCAGGCTGTTCAGCCCGTGATGAGCCCGAACAGGAACCAAAGGCCGGCGAGTGAAATGGCCGCACCAAGCGCCTGGATCAGCCGTCCACCGCCCATCGGCTTGAGCGCGGCACCGATCGCTATGCCGATGATGTGGATGACGCCGGTGGAGACGACGAAACCGACGGTGAACGCGGCGGGGTCGCTGGCCCGGGGGGCAAGGACGCCATGCGGATAGCCATGTAAAAGGGCGAAGGCTGAAATCAACACCAGTGCGGCCCATTCGGGCGCCCGCCAGGCCGCAGCGATCGCGCCGCCGAGAACGATGACGGAAACGGCAATCCCGTATTCAATCGGCTGGTCTGGCAGAACGCCGGTCATTCCGATGATCCCGCCGGCGCACATGATCATCGGGAAGGTTGCTGGCAGCGTCCAGACCGAGCGCCCGCCCATTTGCGCACCCCAAAGGCCGACCGCCAGCATGGCAAGCAGATGGTCGAAACCGGCGAGCGGATGCCCGAAACCCGCACCGAAACCTCCAAGCGGCCCGTCCATGACATGGGCACCGGCCGGCATGGCGGAGAAAAGCGCGAGCAGAAATGCAGGAAGTCCGAGACGGGCAAGGGGATGGCGCATGGGAATATCCAATGGTGATGCGATTGTGCAGTCTATCCGCGCCGATCGCGGCAGAAAAGCGCCGCAGCCGGGAGGATGGTCCCCCTGATGTGCATCAGCCAAAGATCGCCCGATCCTGCTCCACGGCATCCTGCAGGAATTGCACGACCGCTCGAACCCGCACAAGTTCGCGGGCGCTTTCGTGGAATGTCGTCCAGTAGGCGCGCCGGATTGTGATGTCTGGCATCACCCGCACGAGGCTATCGTGCTGGCGCGCGATATAGCTGTGAAGGATGCCGATGCCGGCCCCGGCCAGCACCGCTTCGGTCTGGCCGATCGCCGAGGAAATCTCGAAACCGGCATTCCAGTCGCGCATCACCTCGCCGGTGAAATTGAGCGACGGGGTAAAGATCAGGTCCTCGACATAACCGATCCGGCGATGTGCCTTCAGCGCCTCCGGGCTTGCTGGAAGCCCGTTCGTTTCGGCATAGGATTTCGAGGCATAGAGCCCGAGCGTGTAATCGACGAGTTTCGACGAGACGAGCCGTCCCTGCTCCGGACGTTCCAGTGTCACCGCGATATCGGCCTCTCGCTGCGACAGCGAAAAGGAACGCGGCACCGGCACGAGCTGGATCTTGAGTTCCGGATGCCGCTCGATCAACGCCCCAAGGCGCGAGGCAAGAAAAAAGACACCGAAACCATCGGGTGCGCCGATGCGCACCGTGCCCGCCACTTGCGTATCGGTTCGCCCCAGCCGGGCCTGCACCTCCAGCATTTCCGTTTCCATGCGCTCGGCGGAAGAAAGAAAAGCCTCGCCCTCGGCCGTCAGCTCGCAGCCATTGGTACGGCGGATGAAGAGCCGTGTCTTCAAGGCTGTTTCCAGCGCCGTCAGGCGGCGCGAGAGCGTGGCATGATTGAGCCCCAGACGGCGCGAGGCGGCCAGGATCTGGCCGGTTCGCGCGACGGCCAGAAAGATGCGAACGTCATCCCAGTTCATGGCAAGGCATCCTCCGTTGCAAGGGGCCGGGCATCAGATGTCGAAATCCTGCATGCCACTGCCCAGACCGAGCATCTCCAATCGCTTGTCGAAGTCGCCGGCGATATCCGAGAGCTTCAGTGTCGCGAAACGCGAGAGCAGCACGGCCTCCGCCTCCCGTCGCGCATCTTCCAGTGCCTCGTTGACCGAGATCTCGACCAGGCAGCCCGCATGGTCGGATGCGCTGACGAGACAGAAGAGCTCCGGCCGCTCAAGCGCCTCGTAGACATCAAGCAGGCTGATCTGATCCAAGCTCCTGGTGAGTTTCCATCCGCCGCCATGCCCCTTCTCGGATTGCACATAGCCGCGCTCGCGCAAGCCCGCCATCGTCCGACGCACGACGACGGGATTGGTGTTGAGCATCCGGGCGATCACCTCGGAGGTCGCCGCTTCCTTCCGGCGCCCGAGGTGGATCAGCACATGCAGCATACGGGAAAGGCGGCTATCCCCGCGCATCGGCATTCCTCCATTGGGACATGATCCGTAGCGCAGCACGCGTCATGCAACAAGTCGAGTGGCATGACTTGACGCCGCGCTTCACGTAACTTAACAAGATACATAACATCAAAAGTTACATGAGGTCTCGCATGAAGTACGATGCTGTCGTCGTGGGTGGAAGTTTCGCCGGTCTCTCGGCTGTCATGCAGCTCACCCGCGCCCGCCGCAAGGTTCTGCTGATCGATGCGGCGCTCCCGCGCAATCGCTTTGCGGAAGCCTCGCATGGCTTCCTCGGACAGGACGGAGTGGCGCCATCAGAAATCCGCCGCCGGGCTCTGGAGCAGCTTGCCTGCTATCCGAACTTTGCTCTTTTGGAAGGGGAGGCGCAGAGTGCCGAGCGCTCCCTGGGCGGGTTCAGGGTCGAAATGGCTGACGGCCGTGTCGTCGAGGCGCAGGTGCTCGTGCTCGCCCTCGGCGTCACCGATACCCTGCCGTCGATCCCGGGACTTGCCGAGCGCTGGGGCCGCACGGTCCTCCATTGCCCCTATTGCCATGGCTACGAAATCGGCGGGCGCGCGATCGGCATCCTTGCCTCGTCACCGCTCGCGGCCCATCAGGGCGGGCTTTTGCCGGATTGGGGCCCGACCACCATGTTCGTTGAGCCCGGCGTCACCTTCGACGAAGAGCAGCAGGCCCTGCTGGTCGCCCGTGGTGTCACGATGGAGACGGAACGCGTGGTTGAACTGATTGGCGAGGGACAGGGGCTGGAAGCCGTACGGCTGGCGGACGGCCGGATCGTGGAAGTGCATGCCCTCTTCGCCCAATCGAAAGTGTCCATCGCCTCGCCGCTGGCATCCCAGCTCGGCCTGGAACTGGAGGAGGGGCCACAAGGCTTTCATATCAAGGTCGAGATGGGCTGCACCAGCATGGCGGGCGTTTTCGCCGCCGGCGACGCGGCAACTCCCATGCACAATGCCACGCTCGCCAGCGCGTCCGGCGTCATGGCTGGAGTTTCCGCCCATCGCGCACTGATGGAGGCGTCCCTGTGGAGGTGAAATCGACTGATTGCTTCAATCTGCGCACAACGGATGCGGAAATCATCGTGTTGATTTGTGAAAATCAAAGCGCATACTGCCTCCACAACAATTCAGGAGGAAACCCATGTACCAGGTAGGTCATTTTATCGGCGGCAAGCACGTCGCCGGCACCTCGGGCCGCAAGCAGCCCATCTACAATCCGGCAACCGGCGAAGTGCAGGGCGAAGTCTCGCTCGCCAGCGCCGACGAGCTGAACGCCGCCGTTGAGAACGCCAAGGCCGCTCAGGCAAAGTGGGCCGCCACCAACCCGCAGCGCCGGGCCCGCGTCTTCATGAAGTTCGTCGCCCTTTTGAACGACAACATGGATGCGCTGGCGGAAATCCTGTCGCGCGAACACGGCAAGACCATTGAAGACGCCAAGGGCGACATCATCCGCGGCCTGGAAGTCTGCGAATTCGTCATCGGTATTCCGCATCTGTCGAAGAGCGAGTTCACCGAGGGGGCAGGCCCGAACATCGACATGTATTCAATTCGGCAAGCGGTTGGCATCGGCGCCGGCATCACGCCGTTCAACTTCCCGGCGATGATCCCGATGTGGATGTTTGCCCCGGCCATCGCCTGCGGCAATGCCTTCATCCTGAAGCCGTCGGAGCGCGATCCGTCCGTTCCGATCCGCCTCGCCGAACTGATGATCGAGGCAGGCCTTCCCGCCGGCATTCTCAACGTCGTCAATGGCGACAAGTCGGCCGTCGATGGCATTCTCACCCACCCGGACGTCTCGGCCGTCTCCTTCGTCGGCTCGACTCCGATTGCCCGCTACGTCTATGGCACGGCTGCAATGAACGGCAAGCGCGCCCAGTGCTTTGGCGGCGCCAAGAACCACATGATCATCATGCCGGACGCCGATCTCGACCAGGCCGCCCAGGCTCTGATGGGCGCGGGATACGGCTCGGCCGGCGAACGCTGCATGGCAATCTCCGTGGCTGTTCCGGTCGGCGAGGAAACCGCCAATCGCCTGATCGAAAAACTGACCCCGATGGTCGAATCCCTGCGCATCGGCCCCTACACCGATGACAAGGCCGATCTTGGCCCCGTCATCACCAAGGAAGCCCAGGCGCGCATCCGTGGTCTGATCGACAGTGGCGTCGAAGCCGGCGCCAAGCTCGTCGTCGATGGCCGCGATTTCAAGCTGCAGGGTTACGAGAACGGTTACTTCGTCGGCGGCTGCCTGTTCGACAACGTCACGCCCGATATGGACATCTACAAGACCGAAATCTTCGGCCCTGTCCTCTCGGTTGTCCGCGCCAAGACCTATGAGGAAGCCCTCGACCTGCCGATGAAGCACGAATACGGCAACGGCGTCGCGATCTACACCCGCGACGGTGACGCCGCCCGCGATTTCGCTTCGCGCATCAACATCGGCATGGTCGGCATCAACGTGCCGATCCCGGTTCCGCTCGCCTACCACTCATTCGGCGGCTGGAAGTCCTCGTCCTTCGGGGATCTCAACCAGCATGGCACGGACTCGATCAAGTTCTGGACCCGCACCAAGACGGTCACCAGCCGTTGGCCGTCGGGCATCAAGGACGGCGCCGAATTCGTCATGCCGACCATGAAATAAGCAGCAACAGCGCTGGCTCTGAATTGCGCCACCCGGTCGAAAGACCGGGTGGCGATTTTGTTTGTGCGGGGAACCTCACCACGCCTCCTGCACCCATGGCCAGATCGACTTCGAGAGTGTCGCAACGCACTTGAGTGCGCGGATGTCTCGTGATCAATGTTCAGGCGCGTGTCGCCGGCGATAGCGGCGTGCTCGATTTGATTTCACGAAGGACATTTCATGCAACAGGCAGTTTTCGGGCGAGCGGATGCTTTGCGTCGCGGCGAGTTTCGCGGCAGCGCCGGTGAGTATTTCGGCATCTGGATCGTCAATATCCTGCTGACCATCATCACGCTGGGCATTTATTCGGCCTGGGCAAAAGTGCGTCGAAACCGCTATTTCTACGGCAACTCCTTCGTCGACGGCCATTCCTTCGACTACCACGCCCGCGGCATGCAGATCTTCATCGGCCGCGCAATCGTCTTCGGCTATATCATCGCCTACAATGTGCTTCTGACGCTCAGCCCGATCGCCGGCGGCATCCTGACCCTGCTGATGTTCTTCCTCCTGCCCTGGATCGTCATGCGCAGTCTGCGTTTCAACGCGCGGGTCACGAGCTACCGCAACATCCGCTTCGACTTTGTCGGCAAGACCTGGGCTGCATTTGTCGCGATCATCTTCGGTGGCTTGATCGCCTTCTTCTCGCTCGGCATCCTGGCGCCTTTCGCCAGCCGCTGGCTCTATCGCTACATCTTCAACAACCTGCGCTACGGTGGCCGCGCCTTTGAGACCGACCCGAAGATCGGCGCGCTCTATCGCGTCTGGCTGCCGGCCTTCCTGCTGATGGTGGTGGGTGCAGCCGTCGCCGGCCTTCTCGGCGTGATGGCCTATTACAGCGTGGTGGAAGGCGCCGATGCGAGCACGGATCCGGAAATGCATCTTCTTCTGGGTATCTACGGCGCACTGGTCCCCGCGCTCGTTTTGTGGGGCGTGGCCGCGATTTTCTACCGCATCGGGGTCCGCAACGTGGTGATGAACGCCACCCGCTTCGATACCCGCCATACCCTGTTCTCCGATCTCGGCCGGCTGCGCTACTTCTGGATCGTCATTTCGAATCTCGTTGTCACGGTCCTCACCCTCAGCCTCATGCGCCCCTGGGCGGCCGTGCGCGAGCACCGCTATGTGATCGAGCATTCCGGCATCGTGGTCGATGGCGAGCTTGGCGAAGTGGTAGCCTCCATGCAGAATTCCGGCTCGGCCGTGACGGCCGAATATCTCGATCTCGAAGGGTTCGACTTTGGCTTCTGACAACAAGCCTATCGCCTCCGGCCGCTGGCATCCGCCGGGCTCGAGCCGCGCGGAGCCGGCAAACTTGCTGGGGGAGGGCAAGACGCTTTATGTCCGGCTGGCGGCATGGGGCGATCCGGTCTCTGTCGGAGACATGGCCCGCATGGAGATATCCGCAAGGGTCGGCCGCATCCCCCGCAGGATCAGCTTTGTCGATGGTTCCTTGTTCGAGACCGAAGACAACGACGCCGTGGATCTCTGGCTGAAACGACAGGGGAAAAGCGGCTTTGTCCACGAACTCGAACGCTTTCACCCGCGTTTGCTTGCATTCGTGCTCGCCGTATTCCTGTTTGCAGGTCTGATCTACCGTTATGCGGTGCCGGCGCTGGTCGAACTTGCCGTGCTGGTCACACCGCCGGCGGTGACCCATTGGATGGCAAGCGGCACCTTGCTCTCGCTTGATCAGGCGGTTTTCGACGACAGCACGCTGCCGGATGCCCGGCAGGCCGAAATCCGCGCGGCCTTCAACGGCATGGCCGATCACGCGTCGCGCGGGCGCGCGGGCTACAATCTGAATTTCCGCCATGGCGGTGTCATCGGCCCCAATGCCTTCGCATTGCCGGATGGCACGCTCGTCATCACCGATGAACTCATCGAACTGGTGGATGGCGATATGGATATGGTCATCGGGGTGCTGGCGCATGAGATCGGCCATGTCGAGCGGGATCATTCGCTGCGCCAGCTCTATCGTGCCGCCGGTATGGCCGGGTTGATCATGCTGATCGCGGGCGATGTTGGCGCTGCCGGCGAGGATATCCTGACCAATGGTGCAGCCCTGATGACGCTCTCGCACTCGCGCGACGCGGAAAGCGAGGCGGACCGTATTTCGGTCGAGCTTATGGCGAAGGCGGGACGCGACCCGCGGGCTATCGGCAAGTTCTTTGCGCAACTCGAGGAAAAGCTCGGTACCGGCGGGGATTCGTCATTTCTGTCCACCCATCCGGGCACGGCCGAGCGGCGCAAGGCAATCGACGATCACGCCCGCTCTGTCGGATCAGGCGGGTCCTAGTCGCCAGCATCGGATAAACCGAGACGACGATATGGTGTCTTGAAATGCGAGAAGGGGGCGGTCGAGACCGCCCCCTTCTGCTGTTTTTTCTCTTGCCGGACGCTTTACTGCGTCGGGCCTTCGTTCAGGCCGACCTTGTCCACCAGTTCCGAAGCCGTCTTGCGGTTTGCCGCGATGTCGACGAGCGGCAGCGTATCGGCCTTGATCGCGCCGAAACCGGTGACGATGTCGGAGGCCTTGGCCTTCGGGCCGACCGGATATTCGAAGACCTGTTCGGCATAGATGGTCTGTGCTTCGTCCGAGGCCAGGAATTCCATCAGCTTGACGGCATTGTCCTTGTTCGGAGCATTCTTGGTCAGCGCCATGCCGGAAATGTTGACATGGGTCCCGCGATCAGCGGCATTCGGGAAGAGAACCTTGACGGACTTGGCCCATTCCTTCTCTTCCGGCTCCTTTTCGTTGGTCTGCATCAGGCCGAGATAATAGGTGTTGGCAAGGCCGAGATCGCACTCGCCCGCATGGATCGCCTTGGCCTGGGCGCGGTCGTTGCCATCAGGCTTCTTGACGAGGTTCTGCTTCAGGCCAGCCAGCCACTTCTCGGTGTAGTCAGCACCGTGATGGGCGACCATCGAAGCGAAAAGGCCGATATTATAGGAGTGCTGGCCGTCACGCATGCAGATGCGGCCCTTCCACTTCGGATCGGCGAGCTCTTCATAGGTGATCGCATCTTCGGAGACGCGGTCCTTGGAGGCGTAGAGAACACGACCACGGGTCGTCAGGCCGAACCAGTTGCCATCGGTATCGCGATACTGGGCCGGAATCTGGCTGTTGATGTCGTCGTCGTTCAGCGGCTGTGTCACGCCGCCGTCCTTGGCTTCCGTGAGGCGCGCGATATCGACCGTCAGGATGACGTCGGCAGGGGAGTTGGCGCCTTCGGCGGTGATGCGCTCGACGAGGCCCTTGTCGAGGAAGAGCACGTTCGTCTTGATGCCCGTCTCCTTGGTGAAGGCATCCATCAGTGGCTGGATCAGCTCCGGCTGGCGGTAGGAATAGATGTTGACTTCACCTTCGGCGAAGGCAGCACCGGCCGAAAGGGCGAGCGCCGAAACGGCGCCGAGTGCGAGTGCGCGAGCATGGGTCATGTAGGGCCTCCTGGTCATGATTGTTGAGGCGCATATTCATGAATTGAGATAAGCTGTCAATTGCACTCGACTTTAATCACAAACACGTGAGGTCAGAACTTGAGTATTTTGGAATTGTTCAAAACTGCAAAAGCGGCTATATAAGGCCAACAAAACAGAGGAATCGTGCATGCGTTTGACAAAGCAGACAAATTACGCCGTGCGCATGCTGATGTATTGCGCCGCCAATTCCGACCAGTTGAGCCGCATCCCGGAGATTGCGCGCGCTTATGGGGTATCCGAGCTCTTCCTCTTCAAGATCCTGCAGCCCCTCAACAAGGCCGGTTTGGTCGAGACGGTGCGTGGCCGAAACGGTGGCGTGCGCCTCGGGCGCCCCGCCGAGAAGATCACGCTGTTCGATGTGGTCAAGGTCACCGAGGACAGCTTCGCCATGGCGGAATGTTTCGAGGACGACGGTGACGTCGATTGTCCGCTGATCGACAGCTGCGGGCTGAACTCCGCTCTGCGCAAGGCGCTGAATGCATTCTTCGACGTGCTCTCGCAATACACGATCGACGATCTGGTCAAGGCGCGCCCGCAGATCAATTTCCTGCTGGGCATAGACGATCTGGAGCCGCGCAATGTGAGGCGCGCCCCGGCCGCCTGACAACGCGACAGTCGAAACCTGGATCAACCCGCCGCAAGGCGGGTTTTTTCGTTGCGAGACAAGCGTTTGCCCCCGCCTTGCGTCCCTCCGCCGCTATGCTACGCTTACGTCCACGGCAATATAAGTCTGCTTAATGGCGTCACGGCTGAATTGCCGTGCTGCCGGGGTCTCTGGGGAGAGAGCATGTACGACTACGTGATCATCGGCGGCGGCTCGGCAGGTTCGGTGCTGGCGGCGCGCCTGAGTGAGGATCCGTCCGTCACTGTCTGCCTGCTGGAAGCCGGAGGTCGCGGAGACGGCATCTTCGCCCGCGTGCCGATGGCAGCTGCAGCCGTCATTCCGGGCTATGTCAAAAGCGGCAACTGGCGCTTCTCGACTGTCCCGCAGCCGGGCCTCGATGGTCGCAGGGGCTACCAGCCGCGGGGGCGGGGTCTTGGCGGCTCGAGCCTCGTCAATGCCATGCTCTATGTGCGCGGCAACAGTCGCGACTACGACGACTGGGCCGCACTCGGCTGCGACGGCTGGTCCTGGAATGATGTGCTGCCCTGGTTTCGAAAGTCAGAGGACAATATTCGCGGTGCAGACGATCTGCATGGGCGCGGTGGTCCACTGCAGGTCTGCGATCAGAACTGGACGCGCCCGATCAACCAGGCCTTCCTCAAGGCCTGCGAACAGAACGGCCATCGGCAGAACGAGGATTTCAACGGTCCGCAACAGGACGGGGCCGGCGTCTACCAGGCGACGCAATTCTGGAACGGACCGAAGCGCGGCGAGCGATGCTCGGCAGCCGCAGCCTATCTGCATGACGTGATGATGCGGCGCAATCTGACAGTGGTTACCGAGGCGCATGTATCGCGCATCATTGTCGAGCGGGGCAGGGCGGTCGGCGTCGCCTATCGTCTGGGCAAGGAAGATCGTGTCGTCCGGGCGAGCCGGGAAGTCTTGCTGTCGGCGGGCGCCCTGCAATCACCGCAGATCCTGATGCTCTCGGGCATCGGCCCGGCAGAACATCTCAAATCGCTCGGCATTTCTGTCGTGCTCGATCGCCCGGACGTGGGCGCCAACCTGCAGGATCATCTCGATTATACGATGATCTTCCGCTCGCCGGACACCGATATGTTCGGCATGGGCATCATGGCGACGGGCGACCTGATCCGGGCCGCGAACGAATGGCGCACCGAGCGCATGGGACATTTGCGGTCGACCTGCGCGGAATCGGGTGCCTTCCTGAAAACCGATCCGGCTCTCGACCGGCCGGACATCCAGCTGCATTTCGTCGTCGCCATGGTCGACGACCACGCGCGCAAGATGCATTGGGGGCATGGTTATTCCTGCCATGTCTGCGTGCTGCGCCCTCATTCCCGCGGCACCGTGCGGCTGGCGAGTGCCGATCCCTATGCGGCCCCGCTCATCGACCCCGCCTTTCTGTCTGACCCGCGCGACCTCGTGTCCCTGCGCAAGGGCGCGCGCATGATGTCGGACATCATGGCCGCCCCGGCACTCAACAAGTATCGTGGAGAGGAACTCTATCCCGCCGGCCAGTCTGACATGGAACTCGACGCCGCCATCCGTGCCCGGGCCGACACGATCTACCACCCCGTCGGCACCTGCCGCATGGGCTCCGATGATCGTGCAGTCGTCGATCCGACCCTGAAGGTGATGGGCATCGAGGGGCTGCGCATTGTCGACGCTTCCGTCATGCCGCGCCTGATCGGCGGCAATACCAATGCCCCGGTCATCATGATGGCGGAGAAGATTGCGGCAGCCATTCGGGCAGAAAGACTGCCGGCCAGGGATCGGACGGCGGCCAGAGACGCGACGTCCAGCGAGAGCGGATTGCATTTCGCCTGAACCTTCCTATTGTCACGGCCCTTGGGTGAGGGTGCTTGAAGAGGAAGAGAATGCCGCAAGAAAATGGGCCAGCCGCTCTGCAGGCCATCATCGTCATGGGCGTCAGCGGCTGCGGCAAGTCCTCGGTGGGCGAGGCGCTGGCGTCGCGGCTTGGATTGCCCTTCATCGAGGGCGATGCACTGCATCCCGCGAGCAATGTCGAGAAGATGGCCGAGGGAACGCCGCTGACCGATGAGGATCGCTGGCCCTGGCTGAGTGTGATCGGCAAGCGCATGGCAGATGCCTTGTCGCGCGGCGAGGGGATCGTCGTCTCCTGTTCGGCGCTGAAGAAGATCTACCGCGACCACCTGCGCGCCGCGACAGGCGGACGCCTCGCCTTTGTCTATCTCGAGGGATCGCGCGATCTCCTCAATCAGCGCATGGGAGCCAGGACAGGTCATTTCATGCCGCTTGGCCTGCTCGAGAGCCAGCTGGCCACACTTGAAGTGCCGACAGGGGAAGCGGGCGTGCTAACGGTCTCCATCGATCAGGCGCTCGGCGCTATCGTCTCTGCGGCCCTTGATGGTCTGGCACAACAGGTGGCGCCGGATCAGGGCTGAGACGACCCGCTCCGGCGCCTTCCCGAAAACTCACGCTTTCAAGGCTGCAGCATAATCGCTGGCATAGGTGGCAAGCGAACGAGCGGCTTTGCCCGTCAGCGTTTCGACATCCTGCGTCACTGAAGCCGTCCAGCCTTCGCGCACGGGATGGAAGATCGAGGCAAGGAAGCCGGCATAGTCGGCGGGCACGCCAACACCCGTCAATATGCCGATAAAGGCGTCGTCGCTGATGGCGCTGTAGGTTACGGGCCTGCCGATAGCGCCGGAGAGGATCGTGGCTGCATCTGCATAGCCGAGGGCTTCCGGGCCGGTGAGGTTGAAGGCCCGGCCGTCGAACTGGCTTGAGGTCAGGGCAGCTGCCGCACTATCGGCAATGTCACGGGCATCGATGAAGCTCGATTTGCCGTTGCCGGCCGGAAGCGCGATCTGGCCGTGGCCGATGCCGGCTTTCCAGAAGGTGTGGAAATTATCCGAGAACCAGTTCGGACGCAGGATGACATAGGGCACGCCGGACTTCTCGATGAGGATCTCGATCTGGCGATAGGGGATGCTGTCATCGGCATCGACGCCCAGGACACTCTGGAAGACGATCTTCACCTTGCCGGCAATTGCGGCCTCGACGACCGGCAGAAGCAGGTCTTTCACCGCCACGCTACCGCCCGGCAGCATGATATAGGCGCGATCGACGCCGTCAAAAGCATGCGCAAAACCGGAAGGGTCGGCAAGATCGAAAGCGACGCCTTCAGCGCCATTGACCGCCTTGCCCGAGCGGCTGGCCGCCTTGACCGTCTCGCCCTTGGCAACGAGTGTCTTGACGAGATGGCTGCCTACATTGCCAGTGGCGCCCAATACGAGGATTTTCTTCGGCATCTTGCTGTCCCTTAATTCGCTGAGTGAAGGTTTCATTTGGAAACCAGCTTACGAATTGATATATACGCACTCAGAGAAATCGGGAAAGAAGGCACTTTCAGGTCACATGGTTTCCCTTCGGAAACCGCATGTCCCCTTGGGGGACCCCATGAGTGCCGCAGGAGCAACGGATATGCAGTTTGGCTATGACGTCTATCAGGAGAATTGCCCGACACGGCATGTGCTGGACCGGCTCGGCGACAAATGGGCGCTGCTGATCCTCGACCGGCTGGACGGGGAGCCGGTGCGTTTCAATCACCTGCGGCGGGATATTACCGGCATATCGCAGAAGGTCCTGTCCCAGACCCTGAAGAAGCTGGAACGGGACGGCCTGATATCACGCACAGTGTTTCCAACTGTTCCGGTCACGGTGGAATATGCGCTGACGCCGCTCGGGCGCACGCTGGGGGAAACGGTCAACCTGCTGGCCCACTGGGCCGAAGAGCACATGGATACGGTGCTAGCCGCGCAGCAGGCCTATGATGCACGCAAGCCGTAAGCGCTGACTAACCCTCATGGCCCATCAGCGGACTGTATAGTTCGGGGCGACGATCGCGAAACAGGCCCCAGCTGGCGCGCTGCCGGGCGATGCCGTCCAGATCGAAAGTCGCCGTCAGCACGGTCTCGGTCTCCCGGTCTGCCGTCGCCACCATCGCGCCGGTCTGATCGCAGATGAAGGACGAGCCGTAAAAGGTGAGCGAGGTCCCCTTGCGGCCGTCTTCCTTGCCGATGCGGTTCGACGCGATGACCGGCATGATGTTCGCGGCCGCATGGCCCTGCATCACACGCTGCCAGTGCCCACTGCTGTCGAGGCTCGCATCCTGCGGCTCTGAGCCGATTGCGGTCGGATAGAAAAGCAGCTCCGCCCCCTGCAGCGCCATGGCGCGCGCCGCTTCCGGGAACCACTGGTCCCAGCAGATGCCGACGCCGATCGCCGCATGCCGCGTTTCCCAGACCTCGAAACCGGTGTCGCCGGGCGAGAAGTAGAACTTCTCGGTATAGCCGGGACCATCAGGAATGTGGCTCTTGCGATAGATGCCGAGCACCTCGCCGGTGGCATCCACGATGGCGACACTGTTGAAGAAGGTCTGCCCCGCCTTTTCAAAGAAGCTGACGGGGATCACCACATCAAGTTCTTCGGCAAGTGCTGCGAAGTGCTCGATCAGCGCATTGTCATGCGCAGGCTTGGCCAGATCGAAGAATTCCGCAATCTGGTCCTGGCAGAAATAGGGCGTTTCGAACAGCTCCTGGATCAGCACGATCTGCGCGCCCTGGGCGGCTGCCTCGCGCACGAGCTTCTCGGCCCGGGCGATGTTGCCAGGAAGATCCCAGCTGCAGGCCATCTGGGTCGCAGCGACGGTGACTGTACGGGCCATCTCTTCTCTCCTCAAACGCCGAGCTTGTCGCGCAAACCGTAGTACCAGGCACCGAGCGCCGTGAATGGCACGCGGAACATGCGGCCGCCCGGGAAGGGATAGGCCTGCAGCGACGACCAGACGTCGAAGCGGCTCATCTGACCATGTACGGCTTCGCCCAGGATCTTGCCGAGCAGATGGGTGGTCGTCACCCCATGGCCGCTGTCGCCATGCGAGAAGTAGACCGTGTCGGAAAGCTTGCCCATATGCGGGATGCGCGTCAGCGTCAGTGCGAAATTACCGCTCCAGGCAAAGTCGATCTTGACGTCCTTCAACTGCGGGAAGGTTTTCAGCATGTTCGGCCGGATCACGCCGGTCAGGTTTTTCGGGTCCTGGCCGCCATAGCCGATGCCGCCGCCATAGAGCAGGCGGTTGTCGGCCGTTCGACGGTAATAATCGAGGACGTAATTGGCATCCTCGACACAGTAATTCGCCGGCAATAGCTCCTCGATCATCTTTGCATCCAGCGGCTCGGTCGCCATGACCTGGCTGGAGACCGGCATCATTTTCTCGGTCACCTTCGACGCAATGCCGGCCATATAGGCATTGCCGCAGACCAGGATGTGCTTGGCCTTGACGATCCCGCCTTCAGTGCAGACGAAAGGCTGCGGGCCGGTGTCGAGATGCACGACCTTCGAGTTCTCGAAGATCTTCGCGCCCAGGCTTTCGGCTGCAGCCGCCTCGCCGAGCACGAGATCGAGCGGATGGATATGGCCGCCGTGACGGTCGATCATGCCGCCGACATAGCGGTCGGTCCTGGCATATTTCGCCACCTCCGGCTTGGACACCATTTCCAGACCGTCATGGCCATGCTTCATCCAGTGCGCCCGGACCTCCGCCATCTCCTTCACCTGCTTGTCGGTGAAAGCCGCGAAGAAGCCGCCCTCGACGAGATCACATTCGATCCCGTATTTGGCGACGCGCTCGCGAATGATCCGGCCACCTTCGAGCGACATCTCGCCCAGCCGATCCGCCCGGTCCTGACCATAGCGTTTGGCGATTGTTTCGAGATCGCGGCTATAGCCGTTTACGATCTGCCCGCCATTGCGGCCCGATGCACCGAAACCGATGCGATCGGCTTCGAGCACGATGACGGCATAGCCCTTTTCCGACAGCTCAAGCGCTGCCGAGATGCCGGTAAAGCCGGCGCCGATGACGCAGACATCGGCCGTGTGTTCGCCGTCCAGCGACGGGCGCACGCGCTTGTCACGGGCAGAGGCCGCATAATAGGAGGCCGCATGGCCGGGATTGGGTCCGATCGACTTGTTCATGGGGATCACCTCATACGGTCCGGATATAGGCGTCGTATTCGACGTCGGTCACACGCAATGAAAACTCGGAGAGTTCCTGATATTTGCAGGCGGAATAGAGGCTTCTGTATTTAGGCCCCAGCGCCGCATAGGCGAAGCTCGACTTGGTGAACCGCTGCAGCGCATAGTCCCAGTTCGTCGGCAGGGGTTCGTGATTCACCGCGTGTTCGTCACCGGTGATGGCACCACCCGGCGAAAGCTTTTCCTTCATGCCGGCAAGTGCCGCAGAGAGGATCATCGCCAGGACGAGATAGGGATTTGTGTCGGAGCCAGCGACGCGATGCTCGATGCGGGTGGCCGGCCTGGAAGCGGTGATGACACGCACTGCCGCCGAGCGGTTGTCTATGCCCCAGGACGCATAGGTCGGAGCATGCTCGGACGGCCGCAGGCGGCGATAGGAATTCTGGTGCGGCGCAAAGATCGCCATGCTCTCGCCCATGTTTTCCAGAAGCCCGCCGACCGAGTGGAACAGCGCATCTGACGGTCCATCCTTGCCGACGTAGATGTTCTCGCCCTTGTCGTTCAGGATCGAGAAGTGCACATGCATGCCGCTGCCGGCCTGCATGCCATAGGGCTTGGCCATGAAAGTCGCATCGAGGTCGTTGGCGCGAGCGACGCCCTTGACGATGCGCTTGAGCAATACCGCATAGTCGGCGGCCGCCAGCGCATCCGGCACATGGTTGAGGTTGATTTCGTACTGGCCGGGGCCGTTTTCGCGCAGCGTTGTATCCGCGGGCACATTCTGCGCGCGTGCGGCGGTCGAAATGCCGTGGAAGACCTCTTCAAAGTCCTGCAGTTCGGAGATCGACAGCACCTGCGTCTGGCCCGTATGCCAGCGGCCGTCACGGGTGTTCGGCGGGCGCACCGGGTCGAGTGCCGACCGCACCGGGTCGATCAGGTAAAATTCGAGTTCGGTCGCGACGACGGGCGTCAGCTTGGCCGCCTTGAAGCGATCGAGCACATGGCCGAGCACCTGGCGCGGGTCGGCATAGAAGCTCTCACCTTCCTGGGTGTGCATCTGGAGAAGGACCTGCGCGGTGGGGCGCGAAAGCCAGGTGACTCGGGACAGTGTGCCGGGCACGGGAAAGCAGATGCCGTCGGGATCGCCGGTGCCTTCGGCAAGCCCTGCGGCGTTGACGTCGCGGCCCCAGACGTCGAGCGCATAAACCGAGCGCGGCATCGCCATGCCCTTGGTCAAGACGTCGATGGCGCGCTCGCGCGGGATCCATTTGCCACGGGGCACGCCGTTCACGTCAATGACGAAGGCTTCGAGTACTTCAATATCGGGATTTGCCGCGAAGAATTCGCGGGCCTGTTCGGCCATGTCCATGGGTCACCGTGTGGCTGATGTCGTTCGGGTTCGAAGCACGCTGTAAAGCGCGAGCAGATGCCTATCCGCTAACGGTAGACACTTTTCGCGTTATGGATCAAACACCGGCGCATGCCACTGCCCGTTTCTTCCTGATCCCTCCGGCCGGCCGCATGCTGGCGATGCGTCTTGGTGTCCGACCTGTTTCCGTTGGGAAACAATTTGATCAAATTAAGAGCTCTGACTACCACCCCGGCGTCAAAAAGGCCAGCCCCCCTGCGAAGAGGGCTGGCGAAAATTCGACGGTCACGCGCGAAAACGCTGCGGACCCCAGGCACTTGTATCGATGAATGTCTTCTCCCCATCCATCATTTCCGCGATCAGACGACCCGTGACCGGACCGAGTGTGAGGCCGTGATGGGCATGGCCGAAGGCGAACCACATGCCCTCATGACGCGGCGCCTTGCCGATGACCGGCATCATATCGGGTGTGCAGGGACGCGCGCCCATCCAGGGCTCGGCGTCGAGACGTTCGGCGAGCGGGAAGATCTCGCGTGCCACCTTTTCCGCCCGCGCCAGCTGGACCGGTGACTTCGGCGCATCGCGATTTGCGAACTCCGCGCCGGTCGTCAGGCGAATGCCCTTTGCCATCGGCGCGAGGAAATAGCCGCGCTCGGCATCCATCGTCCAGTTGTTGAGAACGGCATTGCCTTCTGGCGCATAATGCATGTGATAGCCGCGCTTGACGCCGAGCAGGAAACGGTAGCCGAACTTGCGGGTGACCTCTTCCGACCAGGGACCGAGCGCGAGCACCACATCATCGCCTTCGACCATGCCGTCATCGGTCTTGACCTTCCAGCCCTGACCGGAGGCTCCGGTTTCCAGGGTCGTTGCATCGCCCTTGACGAAGCGCCCGCCGAGGGACTGGAAATAGGTGAGATAGGCCTTGGTCAGTCCCTGCGGGTCGGTCACCGACCACGGATCATTCCACTTCAGCCCGCCGACGAAATCGCCGCGAATATGCGGCTCTTCCTTCGCCAGATCCTCGCGGCTCAAGGCCCGGTAGCTCACGCCGTATTCGCGCGCCAGTCGCTCCGCTTCGGCCAGTTCCGCGTCGCGCTTGCCGGTGGTGCGGAAAATCTCCATCCAGCCGTCCTTGCGGATCAGGTTTTCGGCTTTGGCCGCCTGGATCAGGTCCTGGTGCTCGCTGATCGAGTTTTCGATCAGCGGTGCATAGGCCTTGGCGATCGCCTGATGGCGGCTCTTGTTCGAATGCCACCAGTAGCGCGAGAGGAAGGGCACGAGCTTCATCATCGCGCTTGCATGATAATGCGCGTCGATGCGGTTGTTGAAGCCGTAGCGGATCAGCATGCCGAGTTGCTGCGGAAAGCCGTAGGGCACGACGCCCTCGCGCTGGATCAGGCCGGCATTGCCGAACGAGGTCTCCTCGCCGGCACTGCGGCGATCCACCAGCACCACCGACCGCCCGCGACGGGCGAGATGGATGGCAGTGGAAACGCCGATGATACCGGCGCCGAGCACGATGGTGACCTTGGACATGGGAGTTGTATTTCCTGACGGTGTGATTACGGGACAAGGATGCATTTCAGCCTGTTGCGGCGCAAACGAAAAATCGCCGCATTTGCCACAATCCTCAAAATCCTTGGCAGATCCGAATCATGCCATATCTCAGGTGGATGCAATGTCCGCCAGCGAAGGGAACCCGATGCGCCTGCTCATTCTTGGCTGTGCCTGGCTGATGGTGGCGATCGGCGTCATCGGTGTCTTCCTGCCGGTGCTCCCGACCACCCCGTTCATGATCCTTGCGGCAGCTCTCTTCGCGCGGTCCTCACCGCGTTTCGAGCAATGGCTGATCGACCATCCGCGCTATGGTCAGCCTCTCCTCGACTGGCGCAGGGAAGGTGCGATCGCGCAAAGGGCAAAACTCGCCTCGGTCTCGCTGATGACGCTGAGCTACGGGATCGTGCTGTTTTTCGGACCGCCGCAGCTTTGGCTTAAGCTGTTGATCGGCGTGATCCTTCTTGTCTGTGCAGTCTTCGTACTTACACGGCCCGCGCCAGGTCGGTAATGCCGGAAAGTTTGGGATCGGGCAACAGCGAGTGGGCTGCCGCCACTTCGAGGATCTGCCGGGCCGATTGCGGTCGCCCGAAAAGGTAGCCCTGTCCTTCCTCGCAGCCCATCGCGGCGAGCATTTCGCTCTGCAAGGCGTTCTCGATCCCCTCACATACGACCTTCAGCCCCAGGCCATGGGCAAGCGTGCTGACCGCCTGCACAATGGCCTGTGCAGATGGATCGCTCACCATGTCGCGAACAAAGGACTGGTCTATCTTCAGTTTGTCGAGCGGCAGATTCGAGATGTAGCTGAGCGAGGAATAGCCGGTGCCGAAGTCGTCGAGCGCAATCGACACGCCGAGCGCATGCAGGGCACCCAGTTTCAGCAAGAGGTCGTCGGACCGTTCGAGGAAGATCGACTCGGTGATTTCGACATGCAGACGATGCGGTGCCAGCCCGCTCAGGGTCAGGGCTTGTCGAATGTCGGAAAGCACGTCGCCGCGCAGGAACTGCACCGGTGAGATGTTGACGGCGACGCTGACATGCGCGGGCCAGGACATGGCCGCGCGGCAGGCTTCCTTGAACATGTGCTGACCGAGATCGCAGATGAAGCCGTTCGCTTCTGCGATGCCGATGAACTCGCCCGGCGAGATCATGCCGAGCGTCGGATGCTGCCAGCGCAAGAGCGCTTCTGCTCCGATCAGGCGCCCGGAGGCCAGCGCGACCTGCGGCTGATAGAGCAGGAAGAATTGTCCCTGATCAAGGGCGCCGCGCATTTCCGCTTCCAGCAGTCGCGAGCGGGTCCGGCGCAAGGCCGATGCCGGTTCATAGGCTCGAAAGCCACTGCCGCCGACGCGCTTGGCGTCGCTCAAGGCGAATTCCGCCGCTTCGATCCACTTGCCGGGATCGCCCAGATCGGAGGAGCCACTGCAGGCGCCCACCCGCACGTTGATCTGGATTTTGATCCCGTCCACGCCGAAGGGTGTGTCGAAGAGGGCGAGCAACTGTTCAGCAGTTTCCTCCAGCCCTTCGCGCGTCCTGGACCCCGGCGCCGCGAAACACAGGACATCACCCGCGATGCGTGCGGCCAGCCCATTCATTCCCAGATTGCGGCGAAGTCGGGCTGCAACAGCCTGCAGGACGCTGTCGCCCTTCTGGCGTCCGAGTGTCTCGTTGAGATGGCTGAACCGGTGAAGGTCAATGGCAAAGATTGTGAAATCGCCCCCGGTCTCGACCATGGCGTCGGTGAGGCCCCGCCGGTTGAGCAGTCCGGTCAGATCGTCGATCCGGCTCATTTCCTCAAGTTTGGCCGCGTAGAGCCGGCGCGCCGTGACGTCCCTCAGGGTCACGCAGACCACATGCGTTCCGACAGCCGAGAGCCCCTGACCTCCGAGGCTCTCGAAGGGCGATATGGTGATCACCACATCGAGGTGCCGGTTTCGCGTCGGTGCGGACAGGTCGACTTCGAACTGGTCGCTATGCACCCGATGAGGCTCCGCCAGATGCTTCGCTTCCAGCCGCAATACGCCGTCGAGAATGGCGTCGGGAACGAATTCCGCGAGATGCGTGCCGTGCGCGATCGGCTCGTCCAGCTCCAGCATCCGTGATGTCGTCTGGCTGGCGTCGAGGAGGGTAAGTTTCTGGTCGAGCACGATCACCGGATCGACGCTGTCATTGATCACCCGTTTGAGAACGCGCCGGATATCGCGGTTCTCGGTGATCGCGATTTCGGCGAGCCAGCCGCTCAGGTCGATCTTCTCGGCCATCAACATGATCAGGCCGCAGGCGAGCATGATCCACAAGGTCGCCGTGTAAATCACCAGCGCTTCGTGTTTGTACAGGAGGAAGACCGCCGCCTCCGCGATCGTCAGAAGGGCGAATGACGCGGCGATCGGCACGGCAAGCGGGAGGCGACGCAGGGTGAGCGCATAGGCGATGATCAGTGCGGCCAGCAGAAGCGCGATCGGCTCGATGGGCACGGGCGTCAGCAGGCGGTCCTGCACCAGGGTTTCTGCAGCCAGCACATGCAGCATGGGGCCGCTTAGAATACCATAGACCGGTACAGCGAATTGGTCTTTGAGCTCCGTGGCATAGGCGCCGACCACAATCGACCTGTCCCTGAGGCTCTCGCCTGTCACGGCACCGGACAGGACGTCGGCAACCGAATAGGTCGGCACCGTCTCGGGCCGGATGGAGAAGTCGATTTTCAGCCGGCCGGTGCGGGCATTGCTGTAGCCGGCAAGCACGGCGGGTGCGGATTGAGTGGGAATGCCGTCAATGATCTCCATGCCGGGGAAGGAACGCATCAGCCCGTCCGGATCGAGCGACACATCGACCAGCGCCGGCCATGCATGCTCGGCAAGGAGCGGGAGTGGTGCCGTCAGCGCCAGCGGATCGCCGGAGCGCGCACCGAACGGCTGACGGAACATCGGCAGGATCACGCCGCCGCCGGCATCCGAGAGCGCCTGAGCGAGCCGCGCGTCGCCTTCCGGCCTCGACGGCGTGCTGAAATCGATATCGAGGAAGATGTCGCGGGCACCGGCACTGACCAGCTTGTCGACCAGCTCTGCATGCACCTCGCGGGGCCAAGGCCAGGTCCCGACCTGTGTCAGGCTCTTGGTGTCGATCGCAACGAAGGCGAAGTTGCCCGTCGCACTTCTCGGCGCCGTAGTGGCCCTGAAGTCCAGCAACTGGTTGTCGAGATGCCGAACGAAGGAAAGCGACGGGAGCGCGAACGGAAGCCCTATGATCAGAGCGATCATGGCGATGCGCAGGGAGATCAGAGAAGACAGGCTGCTGCGCAATGGGATGCGATCAGACGTCATGAGCCGTCCGAAAGTGGAAGGGGATGCGGACAACCGGCATCAGTCATCGTCATCGCCTTTGTCCTTCCCGTTCCCGTTGCCGTTTCCGTTCCCGTTGCCGTTTCCGTTCCCGTTGCCGTTCCCGTTTCCGTTTCCGTTGCCGTTTCCGTTCCCGTTGCCGTTCCCGTTGCCGTTGCCGTTCCCGTTTCCGTTCCCGTTTCCGTTCCCGTTCCCGTTTCCGTTTCCGTTTCCGTTCCCGTTCCCGTTCCCGTTCCCGTTGCCGTTCCCGTTTCCATTTCCGTTGCCGCCGCTGTTGCTGTTCCCACCCGCCTTCCCGTCGGACGCGCTGATACCCTTCGTTGAGGCGGTGTCAGACTGATTGTCTGTGGTGGTGGCGGTCGCACCGAATGCCCTGAGCGCGGGAGCGGAGGGAGCAACGCGCGTGATGGCTGGTTTTTGCGACAGCCCCGCAACCGTCATGCCGGACGCATCCACGCGCGCACCCTGACCCGCGCCGAGATTGCTGCGTTCGCCGCTCCGGAAGCTGGTCACCTGCACCAGCCCGCGATCGACCGCGATGGCCGCATCGATCTTTCCGACCTTCACGGTAAAGCGCGTGCCCTTCACGACGGCAGCGAGAAAGGGAGTCTGGATGGTGGTATGTGGCTGCAACCGCTTTTCGATTTCGAGGCTGATCTCGCCGACCTGCTGGACGACCTCGGTCTTTCGGTTCTGATTGTCACCCCGGGTGAAGATCGCGGCCAGTGTATTCGGCTGGAAGGCGATGCTCTCCGTTCCCCGCACGAGTTGAAGGCGTCCGCGTGGCCCGGTCGAGATCCACGCGTCATTCGGCACGGACATGCCCTTGCGCAGAGGGATCCAGGTGGTCTTGTCGAGCGTGTAGCGCACCTGCTCCGTAGCCCGTGCTGCCCTCCATTCCGGGTTGGCCGCCCAAACCGGTGCGGCAACGCAGGTCATGAAAAGGCATAGGAAAGCAGAAACGATGATGCGCATGATGGGTTCTCCCTTGGGGGAGTATCTGAGCATTTGGTCCTTAAGATTTACCTGAATTTACTTGGTTAAGATTGTCCTATGCGCCAGTTTCCAAAGGAAAATGCTGGCAAGGCCCGCGCGGCTTCCTCAGCAGAGGGTGAGCCAGAACAATCCGGAAAAGGTGATCAGGGTCGAGACGATGGCCGCGATATGAACCGTCGTCGCGATCTGTGTCAGCGTTTCAGATGTGTCTGCTGAGCGGTCCTTGACCTGCCTCGCGGACCAGAAAAGTCCGCCAAGCAGCGCAAGGACGAGGACGAAGATTGTGGTCAGCAACAATCGGAGGACTGAGACGGGGCCGATATCGAGCTCGTGCCATCCCAGATGGCATCCGGTTGCCTGGGTTGCGTAGAGCAACAGAAAGGCCGCCGACCAGATGATGAAGCCGGTCAGGATCTGGAGGAAGGGGGACACACGCATCTCACCGCCCTCCCGCACCGGTCAGGCTCTGCAGGACGAAAGGAAAGGCAAGGCCGACGATACCGGCGATAGCCGTGTAATCATGCCAGAGGCTGCCGATCCGAAGATCCAGCTTGCGCTGCACCGAGATATAGCCCGCATGCCAACGCCACAATCCATAGCCAGCAAGCACTGCGCCAATGCCTGCATGCAGTGTGACATAGGCGGCGACGGCCAGGGCCGAAGCCAGGGCTGCATGGCTGGTCGGCGCCGGGAGCGACAGCATGACCACGGACAGGGCGCCGACCGTGACCAGATGCGCCACGAGCGTAATTGCGAGGCCAAAGACTGTCTTGCCGGATCGGCCGTCGGCGAGCCTGGTCGAGAGTGCCGCGCCCAGCAGGGCGATGCCTGCAATGATCGACGGGCCGGCAAAGGTGAAGTCGAGATCCGGTGGCGGCCAGTTCGGTGCGGACAGCCACAGGAAGAAGCCGCCGAAGATGAGCGACGTGTAGAGCGTGGCATCCGCCGCGAGCGCGAAGACGACCGCCCACCAGGAGGGCGGTTGGGCGACCTCCTGGTGATGCAAAGCTCTTTCGCCATGTCCGACCTCCAGGGGGCCGATGTCCTGCTTCAATCCTGTCGACGGCGTCCAGAGGAGGAAGAGAGCAATGACGGCGAGAAGTGCGATCGGTGTCGCCCAATAGAGTTTGGCGAGCAGGCTGGCGAAGAAGGCAGCCGTCGCAATCGCTGTCCACAGGGGCAGGTAGGTGGGGCGGGGCAGGACGACGACATGGTCGAGGCGTCCCGTCACCATATCGACGGTCAGTGTTTCCATCCAGCCATTGCGCGTGAAGCCGAGATAACCCCGCCCCGCCGCCAGATCCGGCCCCAGCACGCTTGGTTCAAGGGCGTCGGCGCGGTCGTCGATACGCGGAAGCGAACCGAAGTTGTAGGACGTTGCCGGCGTCGGCGTGGCCCATTCCAGCGTTCCGGCCTTCCAGGGATCCCGGCGGAAGCGCCGGCCGTAGCGCACCAGCATGATCAGGTCTACGGCGACCAGGGCAAAGCCGATCGTCATGACGAAGCCGCCGACCGAGGAGACGAAGTTGAGGACCTCCCACCCGGCTTCCTGCGGGTATTCGAACACCCTTCGGGGCATGCCGCGCAGCCCGGTCAGATGCATGGCGAAGAAGGTCACGTTGAAGCCGATGAAGACCAGCCAGAAGGCCGGTTTGGACAGGTGCTGCACCGGTTGCCGTCCGGTGATGTGCGGCAGCCAGTAATAGGCGGCAGCCATCATCGGAAAGACAAAGCCGCCGACCAGGACGTAATGCAGGTGAGCGACCACGAAATGCGTGTCATGGGCCTGCCAATCGAAGGGCACCATGGCGAGCATCACTCCGGTGAGGCCGCCGAGCACGAAGACGAAGAAGAAGCCGAAGACATGCAGCATCGGGATCGAGAACTGCGGTCGCCCATGCGCCATGGTCGCGAGCCAGGCGAAGATCTGGATGCCTGTAGGAATGGCGACCAGCGCGCTGGCGGCAGAGAAGAAGGAAAGCGCCACATGCGGAATGCCCACCGTATACATGTGGTGCACCCACAGGCCGAAGGAGAGGAAGGCCATGGCGACGATCGCCGCCACGATCAGTCCGTAGCCTTCGAGCCGTGTGCGCGACAGCACCGGGATGATGGTCGAGAGCGCGCCGGCCGCCGGCAGGAAGATGATATAGACTTCCGGATGCCCGAACAGCCAGAAGAGGTGCTGCCACAAGAGCGGATCGCCACCGCGTGTGGGATCGAAGAAAGGCAGGTCGAAGGCCCGCTCGACCTCGAGCAGTATGGAGCCGAGGATCAGCGGCGGGAAGCCGATCAGCATCATCGCCGCCACCACAAGCATGTACCAGGCGAAGATCGGCATACGCGTGAGCGACATGCCGGGTGACCGAAGCTTCAGGATGGTCACCGTGATCTCGATGGCGGCAGACAGCGCCGAAATTTCCACGAAGGTGATGCCGAGCAGCCAGACATCGGCATTGATCCCCGGCGAATAGGGGCGAGATGAGAGCGGCGTATACATGAACCAGCCGCCGTCCGGCGCGATACCGAAAAGGAGCGCTGCGACGAGAAAGGAGCCGCCGAAGAGGTAGCACCAGTAGCCATAGGCTGACATGCGCGGGAATGCGAGATCGCGCGCGCCGAGCATCTTTGGCAGGAGATAGATCGCCAGCCCCTCGAAGAAGGGAATGGCGAAGAGGAACATCATGATGACGCCATGCATCGTGAAGACCTGCGCATATTGGGCGGCATCCAGAAAGGTGCTGTTCGTCGAGGCAAGCTGCGTGCGGATCAGCATGGCGAGAATGCCGCCGATGGCAAAGAAGACGAGCGCGGTGACCATGAAACGGATGCCGACGATCGTGTGGTTGACCGCAGACAGCCGCTGCAATCCTTGCCCCGATCCCCAGATGGCGTTCAGCTGACGGTGCAGCCGGATCGGCGATCCTGCTGTCTCGAAGCCGGTTTCGGGCCTATTGTCCATCATGATGCAGGCACCTCCGCCGTCAACGCATTCAATTTCTGCCGGTAGGTCTCCGGCGCGTGGGCCTCCACCGTGAAGCGCATGCCCGCATGGCCGGCGCCGCAATATTCCGCGCAGATTCCGGCATATCGCCCCGGCACATCGGCCTTGATCCGCAGTACGGTCTCATGGCCAGGGACGGCGTCGATCTTGCCGGCGAGACGCGGGATCCAGAAGCTGTGCACGACATCGGCGCTTGTGACGCGAACTTCGACGACCCCCCCGGCGGGAATGTGCAGCGTCCCGGTGGTTGACATGTCCGCCCCGATATCCGGATAGCGGAAGTCCCAGCGCCACATGGCGCCGCGCGCCTCGACGCGCGCCATCACCGGTTCATTCTGCCAGGCACCGATCAGGTACTCGCCTTGTGCCATGCCATAGGTCATCAGTGCGATAAGCACGGGAACCGGCAGGAACAGGCCGCCGGCGATCATCCAGCCTTTGGCCGAAAGGCTGCGCCCGAAATCAGGGCGGAAGAGAACGAGGCCGAAAAGCACGATCACAAGGGTGAGGATCGCCATGGCGCCCGCCAGCATGATCCACCAGAGATCGGCGATCGCGCCGGCATAGGGCCCGGCCGGATCGAGCGCCGACAGGTCGCCGGAACAGGAGGCGAGAATGAGTGGAGCGCCAGATGCGAAGATGGGGTGGTGGAACATTCTCCACATCCCGCGCCTTTTCATCGAAAACGGAGAGTTTTCATGGCCGAGACGTCGCAGAGCAGCACGCCCAACCCCGTCATCGAGCAGTTGGAGGAAAAGGACAAGACCTCGGCGATCGCCGTGGCGGGGCACCCGTTGCATGCCATGAGCGTGCATTTTCCCATTGCTCTCGTCTTCGGCACGCTCGCCGTCGACGTCTTCTACTGGTGGAGCGCCGATCCATTTTGGCTCAGGGTCGGTCTCTGGACAGCGGGAACCGCCTTTGTCGCGGGCGTAGCAGCCGGCATCGTCGGCACCGTCGAACTTCTGGCCGTGCCCGGCATTCGTGCCCGCGTCGCAAGCTGGGCCCATGCCATTGCGGCCGTCACCCTGATCTCGGTGGCCGGCGCCAACTGGGGGCTGAGGCTGCTCGAACCGGATGCGGTTCTGCCGCACGGTCTGCTGCTGTCGTGTCTGGCAGCCGTACTGACCGGCGTCGCCGGCTGGCACGGGGGCAAGCTGATCTTCGATCACGGAATCGGCCTCATGGTGTCGCCCAAGGATTGAACGGATTGAGCAGGCGCTGCAGGCCGCCCGGCTCCGACATGATGGGTGGAAGAGAGAGAGCGGGCGCCTGCTTGGCCAGAACCAGGACGAGGATGGCGACCACAACCGCGCAACAGCTGGCCGTGGCCAGCACGAAGCGCCATGGAGGATAGACCTCGCCTTCACGGAAGAGCCGGATGACCACGAGGCCGGAAAATACATGGAACATGGCCAGCAGGCCGACGAAACCGAGCTTCCAGGAAAACCAGGCTGAAAACACGTCGCGGAGAAAGCTGAGCGCAATGCCGCTTGCGACCGCAATGAAGGCGGCTGGCGAGATGAGGGCGACGAAGGCGAAACGGGTCATGCGCTGCATGCGGTAGAGCGCATCGTCGTCTTCGACATGGGCCCGCTGCACATAGAGGCTCGGCAGGCTGATGAGCCCTGCCGTCCAGATGGCAATCGCGGTGATATGGACGAATTTGAGCAGGACAATCATCAGCGAGGTGCCTTGCTGTCGAAGCTTCGTCCGGAGAAGACGCTGCGCAGCCTGAGCAGGGCAGCAGCGAGATAGGGAAGTGCGGCAGGAACCCACATGAGCAGACCGGCCAGCTGCTGATCCGCCAGCGGGGAAAGCCCGAAGGCATGGGTGCTGTCCATATGGGAGGCAAAAAGCGGTTCACGCGAGAATGTCAGGAGCGCGCCCAGCATGCCCATCTGGATCGTCGTGCCCAGCAGAAGGCCAATGGCTGCCCCCGCCGAGCGCCGCGGGGAAAGAATGTCCATCCACAGCCAGAGCGCGGAGCCGATCAGGCTAAGCTCCATCAGCCAGTAGGCAGCGGGAGAGCCGAGCGCGAAGAGATACGGACCCGGTGCATGCCAGACCCACATCAGGACCGTATGCGTGATGAACGACAGCTGCGCCGGCAGCTGCGGTCTGCGCAGGGTCTCGGCTGGCATCGCAAGGATGATGGCCGGCGCAAGCAGTGTCACGAGCACCACGTGGTGGGCGACACGGGCTGAAAAGAGCGCGGAAGCGAGCGCACACAGTGGCGATACAAATGCCAGCAGCATCAACACGAGCGATGTCCAGGCCGCCAGTCTTTGCCGCCGGCTCTTGGCCGAAATCACCAGCAAGAGGAATATGGCAGCAACACCTGCCAGCAGGGGCGGATCGAAGTTCCACGCGCTCCAGAGAATGTCAGGTGTCGGCGCGGGGCCGCAATAGATATCGAGATCCATCAGCAGCATTCCAATTCTGGATTGATAAAACCGATTGCCCCGAACACGATTTCCCCTTTTGTGGAACCCCCACTCGGGGCGCAACACCCACGCGGCGTTTTTGTTCCATCGGGCCGGGCTGCCAGGATTTCCTGCAGGCTTGGCAAAGCTGACGGCGACGCGTCTCAGCTGGGGTCTTCGACGTTTCCCGAATTGCAGGTGCCCACCGCGCAGCGGGCGCGAGATCAGTTTGACATCAAGACGCTGACACCGCAGGAATGGGAGAATCGCAAGGCAATCGAGACGTTAATCGCACAATGAGCAGCAACCAGTATTATTCGCAGCTTGGCGGACTTCCGCCGCAGACCCAGACCCTGTCCAGCAAGGCCGTGTTCAAGACAGCCTATGCGGTCATCCCGAAGACGGTGATGAGCGACATCGTCACCAGCATTCTGCCGCATTGGGACGAAACCAGGGCCTGGATCATCGCGCGGCCGTTGAGCGGATTTGCCGAGACCTTCGCCCAGTACATCATGGAAGTGAAGCCCGGTGGCGGCAGCCTCAGGCCCGAGCCGGATGCACGGGCCTCGGCCGCGATCTTCGTTGTCGAAGGCGAGGGGGCAATCACCTATGACGGCCACGATCACCCACTGCGCGCCGGCTCGTTTGCCTATCTGCCCGCCGGCGAAAAATGGACCTTCCGCAATGACAGCGCGGCACCAATCCGGTTTCATTGGGTCCGCAAGGCCTTCAAGGTCGTGGATGGCCTGGAAGCGCCGCCGGCCATCTTCACCCATGAAGACGACTGCGTGATGCACGCCATGCCGGAGACCGAGGGCCGCTGGGCGACCACGCGCTTCATCGATCCGTCCGACATACGCTACGACATGCACCTCAATATCGTGACCTTCGAGCCGGGCGCCGTCATTCCCTTCATGGAAACGCACATCATGGAGCACGGGCTTTATGTGCTGGAGGGCAAGGCGGTCTATCGCCTGAACGAGGATTGGGTGGAAGTCGAGGCCGGCGACTACATGTGGCTCCGCGCCTTCTGCCCCCAGGCCTGCTATGCCGGTGGCCCGGGACGCTTCCGTTACCTGCTCTACAAGGACGTCAATCGCCATCCGGATTTGTGAGCGAGACCGGTATTCAGGTTGCAGTGGCTTAAAGTTGTCAACGGGACGGCTTTGCGCAAGGATGCTGGTGGCGCCCAATGCCCAAGGCCGAGGGTACCGGCGAGCAGCGGGTCACCCGGCGATGCGAGCGCGCGCGCGCTCGTCGGTGGGCTGACGGAAACTTTCTGTCCTGCTTGCCTGTAACGCTTTCAGGCGAAGAGCGTCTAACGGACAGATAAGGCCGTCGCGACCATCATCGGTCTATCTGCCACTCTTTGGGGAGTTCAGGTCATGCGAGAACCCACATGCGTGATTGTGACCGGCGCCGGGGGAAACCTGGGCCGCGCAACAGCGACAAGACTTGCCGGACAGGGCGTAAACCTGGTCTGCGTGGATCGAACGCCAGAGGTACTGGCTGCCTTGGTTGAATCGCTGCCGTCAAAGGCGAAAATTCTGACATTTGCGGGCGCCGACCTCAGCAGTCCCTCGATCGCCCAGGCAATGACGGAGGCGGCAGTCGATTCTTTCGGCGGGATCGACGGCCTCGTCAACACGGTCGGCGGTTTCGCGACCGGGCCGGTCGATGGCGATGCCCTTGCCCAGTTTGATCAGATGATGAACCTGAACGCTCGGGTTGCCCTTGTCACCAGTGTCGCTGTACTCCCCGTCATGCAGTCGGCCCGGTATGGCCGCATCGTGCACATCGCGGCTGGCCCGGGATTGAAGGCGGGCGCCAATCAGGCCGCCTATGCTGCATCAAAGGCTGCGGTGCTGAGGCTGACGGAGAGCATTGCTGCCGAACATCGCGGCAATCGCATCACGGCCAACTGCATCCTGCCCGGGACGATTGATACGCCGCAAAATCGCGCAGCCATGCCCAATGCCAACGTGGCAGACTGGGTCTCCCCCGATTCCATTGCCCGGCTGATTGCCTTCCTCATCTCACCGGAAGCAGCCGTGGTGACCGGCGCTGCCATTCCCGCAACAGGACTGGAGTGAGGTGATCGGCATGGATGTGTTCGCCGACCCCGTCCGTTTTCTTCTTCTCCTCTGGGCCGCACCGGGGTTTCTCGTGGCGGTGGCTTTCCTGTCTGTCGGTATCGACCGGATCGATCATGCCGCCGTGGGGGCCTATGCGTTTCGTCCCTTGTTGATCCCGGGCATTGTTCTCCTATGGCCTCTGGTGGTGTGGCGATGGGTTGTGCTCGCCCGAAGCAGGGGAGGCTAGGCCGATGCAACGCGCGCATCGCAAGGCTCATGGGTGGATATGGACTGTGCTCGCGATCGCCCTGCCTCTTGCCCTGGCGATTGCCTTCATATCGAAACCGAAGCTTTCGAGGGACGCGCCACCCATACGGCTCGATGCCGGCGACCGGCAGGAGCAGTCATGAGCACGGCATACAAGCCCGTCGGCTGGAACCGCAACAAGCTCATCTATGACGCCATCCTCTTGTGCGGGTTGGTCGCCTACATCCTGCTTTATCTCAAGCTCGCGCCACTTCTCTCTTCCTCCGTCCGCGCGGTTGATACACCGATCTTGCGCATGCGCGCCTTCGGCTCGCTGGCCTTTCTCTTGCTGACCGTGGTGCTGGCCATCGGTCCGCTCGCCAGGCTCGACTCCCGTTTTCTGCCATTGCTCTACAACCGGCGCCATCTTGGCGTCATGACGGCGGCGGTCGCCTTTACCCATGCCATGTTCGTGCTGGACTGGTATTTCGCCTTCAGCGCCACGCCAAAACTCACGGCGCTTTTCACCAGCAATACGAGCTTCGGCAGCATTGCCGGTTTTCCGTTCGAACTGTTCGGCATCTTTGCTCTCGTGATCCTGCTGGTGCTGGCCGCAACGAGCCACGACTTCTGGCTGTCTTTCCTGTCGCCTCCGGTCTGGAAGGCCATGCATATGGGCATCTATGCGGCCTATGCAGCCGCCGTATTGCATGTGGGCCTGGGGACGGCAATCGATGGGACGAACCCGATGACGGCCTTGTTCCTGAGTGCAAGCCTCGCCGCTCTGTCGGTCCTCCATCTGCTTGCCGGGCGCCGGGAGATGGCGATCGATGACGCAGCGTCTCGGATCGACGCAGAGACTGGCTGGGTGGATGTCGGCGCACTGGATGCCATTCAGGAGGGACGGGCCATCGTCGGCGTGCTTCCTCGAGGGGAGCGGGTTGCCGTATTCCGGTTCAAGAACCAGTTGTCGGCGCTTTCCAACCTGTGCTCGCACCAGAATGGTCCGATCGGGGAGGGCAAGGTGGTCATGGGTTTTGCAACCTGCCCCTGGCACGGCTATCAATATCGTCTGGAGGACGGTTGCGCCCCGCCGCCCTTCAGGGAGAGAGTGCGCAAATATCGTGTGAAGATCTCCGGTGCGCGTGTCCTGGTCGATCCGGTCGCCGTGCCGCTCGGGACGAGGATCGAGCCCGTCGTGATCGACGGTGCGCTGCCCCCTGCCTCTCCACCACTGCCGTCGAGAAGGACTTCGCCATGATGCCTCGGCCGCCAGATCCCGGATTTTTCATTGGCTATGCGAAGAAGGTCCCACCGGAAATCGCGCAGTGTGCGCTTCTCGTCAGTGTGTTCTTCCTCCTGGGCCTTGTCTCGGCGTCACTGGCCTTCTCGCTCTCGGCCCAGGATCCCGGCTCCGGTGGTTATGTCGACGAATTGAAGGGCGGGCGTCTGGCTGGCGTCCTGGAAACGCTGCCCTATCCGATCCTGCGCGTACCCGCACAGGATGGCAAAGGCCCACGCGCCATCATGCTGTCCGGGCAGGGAAAGACGGGTGTCGCCAACGCCGCTGATCCTCTCGCTGGGCAGTGGGCCGAAGTCTCCGGCATCTTCGTCAAGCGCGGTGAGCTTGACATGCTGCTGGTAGGTGGCCGCAACGGGCTGGCAGGCGTGGAGCCACCGGCAGGTGCCGTCCAGCCTCAAGCCCCGGTCGCCCTTGGCCGCTGGCGTCTGACGGGCGAAATCTGCGACGGCAAGTGTTACGCCGGTGCCATGCGGCCGGGAACCGGGCTTGCGCACAAGGCCTGCGCCAATCTCTGCATCACCGGCGGCGTGCCGCCCGTTTTCGTGACGACTTCGCCCGTGGAAGGCCACAACTTCCTGCTGATGGCAGGCGCTGATGGAGGACCCTTGCCGCGCGCACTGCTCGATCACACGGGTTTGCTGATCGAGCTCGAGGGTGAGATCGAGCAGCGCGACGATATCATGATCTTCAAGGTCGAAACGCCCGCCGGACCTGGGGTGGGCTCATGAGCGAGGATACGCGGCCATCGCGTTTGCGCCATCTCTTGGGCCTTGTCTTCGTTGCGGGCCTCGTCTGGTCCCTGTGGATCCTGTGGACTAATGGCCCGATCTACCTGCGCGGCACGATCTTCCAGGATCTGTCCGTGATCGCCTATGTCGTCGCCGCTTTCGCAACCTTGACCCTGGCCGAGCGGATTGCCAGCGTCTGGACCAGGCGCTGAAGCAGGCGGGCTCCCGCTCAATCCGCGTCTGGTTCCAGAAGTCGCAGGACTGCCTCGCGGTCGGCATCGAGATGCGGGGGGCGAGTGTGGTAGTGAACAGGCGTCACCGACATCTTGAGCGGATTTCCAAGAAGGCGAACCGGATCCTCGGCCTCATCCCCCGGCAGTTCCACCACCATTCCGCGCGCCAGCGTATGGGGATCGGTGAGGACGGTATCGATGGTCGCGACGCGGCCGGCCGGCACACCGGCGCCGAGCAGACGCTGCTCCCAGGACAGCGCGGTATCCCTGGAAATTTCCGCCTGGATCAGGGCCTGCAGATCTTCAAGATTGGCGAGCCTGTCCCGGTTTCTCCTGAACCGGTCGTCGAGGGCGAGTTCTGCAAGTCCTATTGCCTCGGCAAAGCGTGCGAATTGCTGGTCATTGCCGACAGCAACGGCCAGATACTCATCGGATGCCGCAAATGTCTGGTAAGGCGCGATATTGGGATGTGCATTGCCGAGAGCCTTGGGCACGCGGCCTGAAACCAGATGATTTGTGGCTGCGTTGATGAGCCAGGCGACCTGACTGTCATAAAGAGCAAGGTCGATATGCTGCCCTTGTCCCGTGCGGTCGCGGTGCCTGAGCGCCGCCAGAACGCCGACGGTTGCATACATGCCGCACATGACGTCGGCGATCCCGACGCCCACCTTGACGGGTTTGCCCCCGGCTGCCTCCGGTTCGCCGGTAATGCTCATGATCCCGCCCATGGCCTGGATGAGGAAATCGTAGCCGATGCGGTCGGAATACGGACCCGTCTGGCCAAATCCTGTTATCGAGCACCAGATGATGTCGGGCTTGATGAGCCTCAGGTCCTCATAGCCGATACCGCGGCGCGCGAGGTCTCCCGGCTTGTAGTTTTCGACCACGACGTCTGAAATGGCCACCAGCCGGCGCAGCAACGCAACGCCTTCCTCGCACGTGATGTCGATGGCGATCGATTTCTTGTTCCGGTTCGCAGAGAGGAAATAGGCGCTCAGGTCGCTGTCATTGCCATCGGCGTCGGGCAGAAAGGGTGGCCCCCAGCTGCGGGTATCGTCTCCGCTCCCGGGCTTTTCGACCTTGATCACCTCGGCGCCGAGATCGGCCATGAGCTGGGTTGCCGTCGGGCCAGCCAGAATGCGGGACAGGTCCAGCACGCGCAGTCCTTCAAGGCTGCCAGGTGCAACTTGTGTGTCTTGTTTGCTCATTGTGTCAAACTTCTCAGATGCTATGTCGTGTCATGCCTTCCAGGGCGCGGCCTTGAACCAGGCCACCAGATAAGCGGTACCGATGAGCAGGGCGAAGCCGGTGAGATTGGCAACCGCCATCCACACAGGCGTGCGTCCGACATGATCGAGCCAGATGCCGATCATCTGTGCGACGACCATGCCTGTGGTGAAGACGGCCAGGGATTGTTGCCCCACTTTCATCAACACGCGCGTGGCGGGATAGACGCGCGGGTGGATCAATCTCTGCCCCCCGACGCCGACGGCATGGAAGGCGATATAGGCGAGTGCCACGAAGTGGACGAGCCGCAACAGACCGAACGTGGTCTTGTTGGTCAAAGGCCGGATGGCCTGAGCGGCATCCCGGAAGAATGCGGATGCGTCGAGGACCATGTACCAGGCGAAGGGGATGGTCACGAGAACGACCACGACGGCCAGAGCCATGACCCATCGATTGTCTGGCGGCGGAACGATTGTCCCGCGCATCAGAAAGAAGCCGAGGAAGAAGATGAGCTGCCAGCCGAAGGGGTCGAAGAACCAGCGGCGATCGGACCACGGTTCCGCTGGAAAATGCACCAGGGAAAACTGAGCGGACAGCCAAAGCATGACCATCAGCAGTATCGGCAGATACCGGTTCGCTCGCTCAGCCAAGAGCATGAGCGGCATGAGGGCCAGGATCACCATATACATGGGCAGGATGTCGAAATAGTTCGGCACATAGGTGAGGGTCATCAGTCCCGGAAGAAGCGGGGCGGGGTCGGTGAACAGCCGGACGAGATTGAGGCTCTGTATGTAGGAGGTACCGTCCGGCTTGTTGCCGGCGGCGGCCATCAGCGTTGCGACCACGATGAAAACGCAGATATGCGACCAGTAGATCTGCCAGATGCGCTGCACCACCCGTGCCGACAGCATGACGATCCCCTCCCGGTCGAAAAGGCGACCGAACGCAATCGCCGATGCCATGCCCGACAGGAAGACGAACATTTCGGTGGCATCCGAAAATCCGAAACGCGCCGGGATCCACAGGGCCCAATGGTCGTTCGGCACATGCGCGAGCAGTATGATCAGCATTCCGATCCCGCGAAACAAGTCGAGACGGGGGTCGCGGGGGCGCTTGATGCGTGGCGGGAGGTCGGAGCTGGCGGCCGGTTCAGAATGCGTTTTCGTAAGCATCGGCATCAAACTTGCATGAAATCAGAGTGAAATTCGCCCGGCCGTCTGCGGCAGCGAGCTCGCGGCGGAGATCGTCGGCGGTTTCGACGCGAACGCCGTGTCCACCAAATCCCATTGCAATGGTGGCAAAGTCCGTTTCTCCCAGCGAAACGCCTGCGAAAGCAAGACCCGCAGAGGACTGCTTCAATGCGATGAGCGCCAGGCTTTGATCCTGGAAGACGACCACAGTGACGGGATGGCCGTTGTCGCGCAATGTAGCCAGTTCCCCGATCCCCATCTCTAGCCCGCCATCGCCCATCACGGCAAAGACGCGGCGTTCGGGATCGGCGACCTTGGCGCCGATCGCCAAGGGTAGCGCGGCCGCCATGGTGCAGAAGCCGGCGGACTGCAGCAGGGACAAGGGGCGCTCGGCAATCCATTTCTGCGACAGCAATATCCGGTGCGCACCACTGTCGACCGTCACAAGCCCATCCGCGCCAGCGGCCTCGTTGAGCAGGTCGATGATGACATGGGGTCCCCAGTCCGATCGCGTCGCAAAGGTCGCTGCCACCCGATCCCTGGCGCTGAGGTGCTCGCCGTCAGGCCAGGATTGTCGGGGTTCGACGGCCGCCGCCAGCGCCGCTGTCGCAGCGGCAGTATTGGCAAGGAGCCGGTTGGCCGCGTGATGCATGGCGTGATCGGGCGCGGCATTCGTGATCTCCAGGATCCTGTCGGAATCGATCACGGGGTCTAGCCAACCGAGACGCATTTCGATGGGATCGTAGCCGATCATCAGGATCAGATCGGCGCGCCGCATGAGGTCGAGCATGATGGCGTCCGCCAGCGGCGACAGGCCCGCACCGCCAAGCGCCAGGGGATGGCTTTCCGGGATCAGTCCCTTGCCCTTGTAGGTCGTCACCACCGGCGCACCGATCGCCTCGGCGAGGCGCAGGATGTGCGGCCCCGCATCGGCTCTGGCCGCCTCGAAGCCGGCCAAGATCAATGGTCGTTCGGCCTTTGCCAGATGCTCCGCCAGGATGAGTATCGACGGATCGGCTGCCCCAACCGCAGGTGTCAGAACGGTGGTTGGGGTGATCACCCTCGGATTGGGGTCAATCATCGCCGCGACAGCCGGGGAAAGATCGAGATGAACCGGCCCCATCGGCTCTGTCAGGGCAAGAGCGAGGGCGCGGGCAACTGTCGGTCCGGCGCTTTCACATTCGATCTCGAAACTCGCCTTGACCAAAGGCCGCAGAAGCTGGGCGTGGTCAATGACCTGATGCGTGTAGCGTGCGCGTGTCGCGCGATCGACGATACCGGAGATGACGACCAGCGGCACATGCTCCTGCGCTGCGTCCGCAATCCCGTTCACGGCATTGGCAAGGCCTGGTCCGACGGTGGTGACGAGCAGGCCGGGTGTACCGGTGGTGAGGCTAGCACCCGCTGCCATCGAGGCTGCCGCCGTCTCGTGGCGAGCGAGATGGAACGCGATCCCGGCCTTCTCCAGCCCGTCGATCAAGGTGACGACCTCACCGCCCGGCATGCCGAAGGCGTGGCGAACTCCGTATGCGTGCAGTGTAGCTGCAACCGCTTCGACAACGCGCGCCGGCGTCGTTCTGATTTCATCTGGCATTGGGCAAAAAGCCTCTCTCATTATCGTGAAGCGTCGCCAAATTGCAGCGCTCCACCAAAGACTGTACGGGAAATGAAGGGTTTCGACAGGAGGCGCCAAGGTGACTATTCCGCAGTATCTGCTGATCGCGGCCGGGCTTCTCGTGCCTCATGCGGCCCACGCCGACGAGTGCGGAGACAGCGTCCCTTGCGTCGTGGAGGACGGCTCCTACAGGATCGAGATGCCGTCGGCCGGTTCGCCCAAAGGCGTCCTGGTGTACTTCCATGGATATAAGAGTTCGGCCGAGAAGCAGATGCAGCATCGGGCCTTGGTGGACGTCGCCCATGCCCGCGGGCTGGCCTTTGCGGCGGTCGATGGACTGAACGGGACATGGTCTCATCCCAACGCTCCTGGACGTTTTCGCGACGAGAAGCGCTTCGTCGGTCACGTCTTCGATGATTTGGGGGTGCGATTTGGCTTCGATCGGACCAACACGCTTGTCGGCGGCTTCTCCCAGGGCGCCTCTATGGCCTGGTACACGCTGTGCCAGCAGGGAAACCGCACCGCGGGCGCGGTGACCTTTTCCGGAGTGTTCTGGGATCCGCTGCCGGCCCCGACGGACTGTGTCGCGGACATGCCGCCGCTGGTGCAGATTCACGGCTCGGCGGACAAGACATTTCCCTTGAGCGGCCGCGCCATCGGCTCGGGTTTCCAACAGGGGAACACATTCAAGAGCATGGCCATCATTCGCGAACAGAAGCTTTGCAAGCCCGAGACCACTATCCAGAAGGTCATCGGCGGTATTCCCTGCGAGGTGACGCCTGACTGCAACCGCGGTGAAGTCGCGCTGTGCATTCATGATGGCGGGCATCAGGTCAGCCCGGAGCATCTTGACGTCGCTCTCCGGGAGATCGGTTTCTGAGGCGCAAATCCGCACGCCCCCGAAACGGTGTGCGGAATGTCCAGTCTCAAGATCTTGCCCGGGCACGAGGATTAGCGCTCACGAAACCAGACGACATAGGCAACGATCAGCCCGAAGAGCCAATGGCCCACCAGGGATACCCAGGTCAGAGGAATGAAGCCGAGAAACGGTGGGAAGCCGGCGATCAGGTGCGCCATCACATAGAGGGCGAAGATCCACAGGCCTGTCCCGAAACCGAGCCCGGTCAGGAAAAGAGGCAGACGCGGGAAAATCATCCGCTGGAGCGGCCGCGCGATGAACAGATAGCCGATCGGGTAGAGGATGATCCCGACGATCGCGTGGATGATTTCGGCGGCAAAGCGGTTCTGGAAGCCGAACACGCTCTGGATGAGCCCGGCCGGTTCGAGCGGGCCGCCGACGAGCAGCGGCGTGATCCCTCTTGCCCAGATTTCCCAAGTCATGTCTGCAGCCAGTCCAGCAATGACGATGGTGGTCAGCAGTCTCCCTGAAAGCCGTGGCAGAACAGGCGCCTTGTCGGTCTCGATCATGGTCATTGTCGTTCCCCCCTTTGTTGAGCGAAAATAGCGTCCAGCCTGGAAAATCAGAGTGTTCTGTGCATTTCGATCGACCCGATCAGGCGATCTTCGGCGCGCAGCAGGCCGCGCACGGCGCGGATCCGGGAGAAGCCCGCGCTGTCACCATTCGTGCCCGCAGCCTTGGCGACTGCGAGAAGGAAAAAGTCGCGCTGGGCATTGCTGCCACCGATCATCGGCATGTCGAGGACGAGCTGATCCAGCTTCTGCCGATCGGCCGCAGTGCTCATCCCGGCGATGATGCGGGCCAGAGGCAATCCGACCTTGGCGGCAACCTGCGCCTGGTCGCCGTTGCCGGCGGCCTTCACCTCCAGCCCGCTGATGAGGTCGCGCACGCCGGTGTATTCGCCAAGGGCGGCCAGAGCGGCCAGTGTATGCAGCGAGGCAAACACCAGCGTCGTATCATGTCGCCGCTTCAGCGCAATCTCCGCCAGATCGGCCCATCGGGTCCCGACGTCCACACCGGTCTGATTGAGTCGCCACAGAAGCGAGACTGCGTTTGCCACGTCACGGAAGTCGTCCGTCTGTTGCGGGCGCACTTCTTCGTCATAGATCTTCAGCACCTGTTCGTGGTCGCCGCGCTCCAGATGCAGGAGCGCCAGATGCCAGGCCATGTGGAAGGCAAAGTTGTTGCAGCGAGACCAGGCGCTCCGGCCCTCTTCAAGCCAGGTTATGCCCGCTGCTGTATCGCCGCGCATCTCGTGGACATGGGACACGGCATGCAGGCCCCAGGCATCATCCGGCTGCAGGCGAACTGCGCGCTGTCCGGCCGCTTCGGCGGCCTGATAGAAGCCATGCTCCTCGAGTGCGAATGCATGACAGCCGAGCAGGAAGCCGGCAGCCGGCAAGTCGTCGCTCCAGACTTCCATCACACGGTTGCTTGCCGACAGCATTCCGCTGGCATCGCCCAGCATGAAGCGAAGGGCGTGCGAAATCTTGAACGGGAGAAAGGTGGCCGGCCGCTCGGCAAAGCCCTCGTCCAGCCGGTGGGCGGCGGTTGCGAAGGAGCCATCCACGGCCGCCGCAAGCGCATGCACCAGGACCTGCTCGTCCCGTGTTCCGCCATCACGATAGGCCATGGCCTTTCGCGCCGCAGCCAGTGCGTCGGCCGCCGGCATTGCCAGTTCAGACCGCGCGAGAATGAGGTTTGCAAAACCCTTGAGCGCAAGTGCTGCGACGTGATCGGGGTCCGCCGTGAGGGTCGACTGGAGTGCGACCCCGGTGTCTGGGCTATGGGCGGCGAGACCATGGACCGCCGCCTCGAAAGCCGTTTCAGCGTCTGAGCTTACCGTGCTCGTCGATAAATTATAGGCATCTAGTCTCATTCGTTCGGCTCCTTGAAAGAACCATCGCGATCCGGATCTTTGAGACCAAGCGTTTGCAGGAGTTCGTCGGCCACGGGTCCCCGAACACTCTCGGAGATCAGGGTCCTGGTGATCTTCAGCCCGCCGACATAGCTTCTGCAGTTTTTGCATTGCGCCAGATGAAGAGACATCATCATCCGGGTCCGCATCGAACCCTCGCGATTGATGTAATCGCTGGCAATCTCTGGAATGTCTCTGCAACGCAACAATGTCGTTCGCCTCTTGGTCTAAACCCGGGCGGGTTCTGCCAGTAAGACTTGGCTTGACCGGGAACGTTACAGCATTCCTTTCACGCTTGCGTGATGCCCGGCATCCTTTCCGACAAGCAAGATTTCAATCTCATTGCGGATACGGGTGCGGGCGCGGTGCAGCATGACACGCTGGTTCTCAGGGGTGAGTTCGAGAAGCTCGCAGGTTTTCGCGGCATCATGACCCTCAACATCACGCATGATGAGAACCGCTTTCTGCGCGGGAGGAAGTCGATCGATCATCTCGCGAACATGGTTCCACAACTGTCGCCCGGCGAATATCCGCTCCGGGTTCAAGCCGTCGAAGGAGCGAGGTGCGTTGGCCCAGTGCCCTGTCGCATCGAAACGCGATGGCGACACGGTGTGCTTCTCATCGCCCTGATCATGGTCCTCGGCAAGAGGCGCATAGCGTCCTTCACGTTTGGCGTGGGTTTTCGCCTTGTTCAGCAGAATGGCGATAATCCAGGTCGACAGGGCAGCCTTGCCTTCAAATCTGGAGATGTTGGCAATGACCGAAAGCCAGGTTTCCTGAGCGACGTCTTCGGCCATTGCGCGGTTCTTCACGATGGTCTGCGCCAGGCCGACAAGGGCAGCCTGATGACGCTCGACGAGCAGACGCAGCGCCTCGGGGTCTCCACTGCGAAGCTGATCAAGAAACAGCCCGTCTGCGTGAATGCGCAGGCCGAAGCCGACTGCGGCGACGAAGAATGTGAAGCCCATATGTACTCCGATCACTGCGCGCTTACCCAACGCTGCGGAGCTACTAAACGTCGTTGAAGACAGGAAAGTAAAGGTCATGCAGGCCGGGTCTCGGGAAATTGAAGACCGTGTCCCACGACGTGGTCACCGGTGTCTTTCCGGCGGGGTCGGGTTGCTTGGCGTCAGGCTGAGGGCCATGACATTGCCCGCCGATGCAGTGGCGAGGCAATATAACTCCCGGGCGCCGGGGCGCCGTGGCATGGTTGGCATTAAGGCAAGCCAGGTGCAGCGACGGTGCGAAGACATGGGTGAGCCGAAAATCCTCTGATGACAACGAAACGCGCTCTGTCTCACGGGCTTGGATCCCGGACAGGCAACAGGCCTTCAACGGCGAGCTTGGGTCCACTCTGGTTCAGCCCGCCATGGCGTCATATCCGACTTTAACGGCAGGAAAACAAAGCTCGACACGTGTTCCTTCCCCGAGGCGGGATTCGATCCTGACTTCACCACCAGACTGGCGGACGAACCCATAGACCATGGCGAGCCCGAGGCCCGATCCCCCGGTTTTCGAGCGTGTCGTAAAATAGGGTTCCATCGCTTGATCCAGGACTTCAGGAGACATTCCGACCCCTTCGTCAATGACTGCGATGATGATGGTTTGGGAACTTTCCAATGCTTCCACGCGGATTGCTCCGCCGTCCGGCATGGCGGCCGATGCGTTGAGACACAGGTTGAGGATGGACTGCTCGAGCAGCGCGGGATCGAGGCTGACGGTTGGCAGATTGCCTGCAACTTTCAGCTCCAGCCGATTGCGGCTGCCGATCGCCATTTCCAGGACATCGGCCATCCCTTGAAGGATCGTGCCGACCTCGATCGAAGTCGGACGTATCTGCTGCTGGCTGCCGACGGACAACATGCTGGAGGCGAGCGCTCGCCCGCGCTCGGCAGCCTTGCGTATGCGTCCCAGGTGGCGCTTCTGCCGCTCCGTGAAACCAGGTTCTCGCTCAAGCAGGCCAAGGCTTCCGGTGATGATGCCGATCATGTTGCCGACCTCGTGGCTCACCTGATGTGTCATGCGCATCACGACATCCAGTCGCTGGGCGCGCGCCGCTTCCATCTCCTGGCGATCCAGGGCCGTCACGTCACGGGCAAGCAGCACCACCCCTCCGTCGGGTTGCCGTGATGCGGAAATCTCCACAACCTGGTCGTCGGCAAACCGGTGCCGCAGCATTTGACGCTCGACAAGCGACCCCCTCTCGTTTTCGGTCGGCATGAGCAAAGGATTGATCTCCGGGACCGTTCCGACGAAGCGCCGCAGCGACATCTTCCGCGACGATCCCGTCTGCCGCATGAGCTCGATGATGCGACGGTTCATGGTGATCGGTCGGCCTGCGGGATCAAAGAGCGCAATGCCTTCGTTCATCGTCCGGAATGTCGATCGGATTGTGCGGGCAGCCGCTTCGGCGGTTCGTCTCAGGCGGGACACACGATCCACGCTCTCCTTGAAAGCGCGAAAGGCGTCAAGCAAGCGGATCAGTTCCGTTTCGGTTCCGGCATAAACGGGCGGCCCCACATTTTCCTCTCCGCGCGCCAGCGCATTCATGCCGCGCGAGAGATCGCCTATTCCATGCGAAACCCGCATCACCGAGCGGATGGAGAGAATGGCAAGGATGACCACCGCGAAGGATGCCAGCGCGATCATGACGAGCAGCTGGCGCAAAGCGCTCGAGGTGGCTTCGAGGTTCTGGTTCAGCGCGCTGGCAACGAATGCGCTCTGGGTTTCCGTTGCATGGGAAAGGTCACGCGAAACCGTGTGCAGGCGCGAGACGGAGGCGCGGATGGTGAACATCTCGAGGAGGTAACGGGTCTGGGCCTCGAAGATCCGCCGATACGGTTCGAGCTGTTCAGGCGAGACCCGCAGGTCGGGGCTTGGTACCAGCATTCGGGCGGTCGTCTCGGCCACGAAGCGACGTTGAAGTTCCCCGAGCTGGAACAGACTGTCTGATGTCGAGGCGGATTGTGCGATGCCATTCAGGCGTTGCCGCAGATCCTGATCCTGGATCGTGCGAGCGGTCGCTATTTCTCCGAGGGCCACGGCCGCTTCAGCCTTGTGCTCTTGGGCGGCATCGGCATTTGCCGCAAGGGCCAGCGTCTGTGCTTCGATATCCTCGAGCAGTTCGATGATCCGGCGCGCACCGGCGCCTTGCAAGGTTACACCTGGCTGATCCGGTGCCATTGTCTCAAGCAGTGTCGCGACCTGTGCGACCACGGCACGGCTCTCGCTCGAAACACGGTAGGGAGACGTGGCATTCATCAGGAATGGCGCGCTGGAAACAAGGTCGGAAACTTGCCTGGAAACAAGTGAGGCCTTGGCGAGGCTTGTAAACGCCTGCACGCTATAGGCCGACATTTCGCTGCGCGCTCTTTGCAGGCCATAAATGGCGACGGTCGACAACAGGAGGACCGAGACGCAGATGAAGGCGATTGCAAAGGGCAATCGAAAGGCGATGGAGGAGAGGAAGGCGCGGTTGATCAAGGCGATGATCCGGCGTCGTCGATGTGCAGCACATAGCCCTTGCCGCGTCGTGTCTGGATATGGCTGGGCAGGTCGGGGTTGCGCTCGATCTTGCGCCGCAGCCGCAGCACCAGGACATCGACGTTCCGATCGACGAAGCGATCGGAATCAGCCCCCATCCGGTCGAGAATCTGTGCGCGGCTGACGGGCGAGTTCGGCGTCTCGGCGAGTATTTCCAGCAGGGCGAACTCGGCGGAGGTCAGTGTCTTCGTCGGATCGGTCAGGCAAACAGCCCGGCGTTGAGCGAGATCGATGGCCCATTCGCCGAGCCGCAGCGCTGCCGGCGTCTGTTCGCGGTCGCTCTCCCTGTCGTGGCGCAGTTGCGGATGGGTGCGTCGGAGAACGGCCTTGATCCGTGCGGTCAGTTCGTTCGGTTCGAACGGCTTGACGACATAGTCGTCGGCTGCGGTCTCCAGTCCGAGCACCCGATCGGTCGCGCTTCCCGCTGCCGTTACCATGACGATGCCGACATCGGTCTGGGCTCTCAGACGCTGCGCGAAGGCCCGACCGGACAGACCGGGCAGATTGTGATCGACCAGAACGAGTTGAACCGTCTCGTGCTGCAATCGCTCCTGCGCGATCTCGGCGGAGGGCGCGGTGATCGGGATCCAGCCCTCTGCCTCCACCAGATCGCAGATAAGCTCCGCCATATCCGGATCGTCCTCGACGATCAGAATTTTTACCTTCTGGTTCAACAAGTTGCAGTCCTCCCATCAGCATCATAACCGCGCCGGGCGAAAACGCCAAAGACTTGGTGGTTATCGGCAAGCGTCACAATTGTAACATTTGCAATCTCTGCAATGGGTGACGATGGTGCGGTGAAAGATCGGTAACCATATCCCGGCTTGCCTGCCCGGACCGTTATGGACATGCTTCATCTATTGGAACGGGGAGGTTCCAAGGGAGGACGACGTGAAGTTACTGACCGCCATCGGCGCCGGGTTTTTTGCAACCCTCGCCATGACCACCGCGACCCGTGGAGCCGACGCGCTGAACGTTCTTTGTGGCGTCGACGAAGTCTGGTGTGCCGTCATGGAGAAGACCTACGAGGCAAAGACCGGCCTTGCGGTCAACATGCCACGGATGAGCACCGGCGAAATACTCGATCGTGTTCGGGATGAGAAAGATCAGCCCACGGTTGACGTCTGGTGGGGTGGCACCGGGGTTACACACCTGCAGGCGGCCTATGAGGGACTGCTCGAACCCTACCGCCCGCAGCAGGAAGCTGACCTTCTGCCCTGGGCGCGGAATTTCTTCTCCCTGTCTGGTGGCACGGCCGTCGGCCTCTATGCCGGTGCACTCGGCTTCGCCTACAACGCGGATCTTCTCTCGGCTGCCGGTTTGCCGGCGCCCAACTGCTGGAAGGATCTCGCCAAGCCCATCTATCGCGGGCATATCCTGTCCGGCAATCCGCATTCCTCGGGCACGGCCTTCACAACCCTCGTCACGCTGGTGCAACTCCTCGGCGAAGACGAGGCATTTGTCTACATGCGCGAACTCGGCCGCAACATCACCGAATACACCAAGGCCGGTGCCGAGCCGGTCAAGGCGGCGGGCAGGGCAGAGATCACCATTGGCATCTCCTTCATGCATGATGCCGTCACTCAAAAGGAGGCGGGCGCTCCCCTCGTGATCGTCGCACCCTGCGAGGGTACCGGCTATGAAATCGGAGCCGTCAGCATCGTCAAGGGCAGTCGCAATCTGGAGGAGGCGCGCCGCTTCGTCGATTTTGCCCTGAGCCCGGATGGACAGGCAACCGGCGCCACCGCCGGCCAGAACCAGGTGCCATCCCACGCCAGGGCCATGCTGCCGCCTGCCGCTCCCGACATCTCGATGATCAAGATGGTGGACTATGATTTCGCCACCTTCGGTTCACCCGGACAGCGAAGTCGGCTGCTGAGCCGCTTCGACAGCGAGATCAACCCGACCAACTGAACCTTCAACAACTGGACGATCCCTCGATCGGCGCCTTTTCGGCACCGCCGCCGAAGGCTTGTCCATTGTCTTCGACTTCCATCAGACGCAAGCAACAGGAGGATACCCATGCGACTGACTATACTCTCCACTCTACTCTTCGCCGGCACGAGCTTGTCTGCCGGCTCGGCCTTGGCCGCCGGTGAGCTCAACCTCATCTGCGCTGCGGACGTCGTCATCTGCGAACAGATGCAGGGCGATTTCGAAAAGGCCCATGACATCAAGGTCAACATGGTTCGCATGTCTTCGGGCGAGGCCTATGCCAAGATCCGTGCAGAAGCCCGCAACCCAAAGACCGACCTCTGGTGGGCCGGCACCGGCGATCCCCATCTCCAGGCCGCTTCCGAGGGGCTGACGGAAGAATACAAGTCGCCGATGCTCGACGAGTTGCAGGATTGGGCGAAGAATCAGGCCGAAAGCTCGGGCTTCAAGACCGTCGGCGTCTATGCCGGGGCGCTCGGCTGGGGCTACAACACCGATATCTTCAAACAGAAGGGCTACAAGGAACCGGTCTGCTGGGCCGACCTCCTGGCGCCGGAACTGAAGGGCGAGATCCAGATCGCCAATCCCAATTCGTCCGGGACCGCCTATACGGCACTCGCCTCGCTCGTGCAGATCATGGGTGAAGACAAGGCCTTCGAATACCTGAAGGCGCTCAACGCCAACATCTCGCAGTACACCAAGTCCGGCTCCGCGCCGGTCAAGGCGGCTGCCCGTGGCGAAACCGGCCTCGGCATCGTCTTCATGCATGATGCCGTAGCTCAGACGGCCGAAGGGTTCCCCGTCAAGTCCATCGCACCTTGCGAGGGCACCGGCTACGAGATCGGCTCCATGTCGATCGTCAAGGGCGCCCGCAACATGGAGAACGCCAAGATCTGGTACGACTGGTCTCTGAAGCCGGAAGTGCAGTCGCGCATGAAGGACGCCAAGTCCTTCCAGCTTCCCTCGAACAAGACAGCCGAGATCCCCAAGGAAGCGCCGCGGTTCGAAGACATCAAGCTGATCGACTACGACTTCAAGTCCTATGGCGATCCGGAAAAGCGCAAGGCTCTGCTCGAGCGCTGGGATCGTGAGATTGGCGCCGTCGCCAACTGACGCTTGACCCTATCCGCCGGCGGCCTTTTGACCGCCGGCCCATCTCCTTCTCGCGAATTTACTGATGAGGTCGACCATGAGACATGGCAACCGCAGACTGGACCTGTTGCTGGCCTTTGGCGCCGCGTCCTTCTTGATGCTTCCCTGGTATAGGCTGGATAGCGGCTTCTTCGGCCTTGGCTGGCTCGGCGATTACCCGTTGTCGGAGCAAAGCGCGCCAGGGGTCCTTCAGCTTTTGGGTCACGGCCGCCTCTGGCTTCTTGGTGTTGTCCTCTTCTTCGGGCTCGGCTTCGCCGCCCGGTTCATCGCCGACCCGATGCGCCGTGGAGCCTTCTTCTCGGCCGCAGGCGCTGCGGGTCTCGTCTATCTCTGCCTGCAGGGACTTGCGGTTGGCTTCTCCGGCTGGACCTGGGCGATCAGCGAAACCCTTTTCGGACCACTCTCCGACGGTCAGGCCTCCATGGGCGCCGGTGCCGTCACCATGGCGATCGTCTTCGTGCTCATGTTCGCCTTCGGCCTTGTCGAGCGTGGGGTCATGAAAGGCGACGCCTTCGTCGTCGGCTCAATCTCGCTGCTCGTGTTTCTGGTCTTTGTGTTCGTTTTCTATCCGATTGGCAGCATGCTCGTCGCTGCCGTCCAAGATTTCGACGGTTCCTTCAAACCGGACGGTTTCATCCGCAATCTGCAGGATCCGGGTATCTGGAGCCTCAGCTGCCTGATCGGCGACGGACGCTGTGGCGTCGCCTGGCGCACCTTCACGCTTGCCATCATGACGGCGTCTGCCTCCACTCTGCTGGGCTTGGCCTTCGCGCTCGTCGCGACCCGCACCCGCTTCCCCTTCAAGAAGGGTCTGCGCCTTCTGACCGTTCTGCCGATCATCACGCCACCCTTCGTCATCGGTCTTGCGCTCGTGCTGCTCTTTGGCCGGGCGGGCGTTGTCACCGAAGCCCTGTCGAGCCTCTTCGGCATCGAACCGGGTCGCTGGCTCTATGGCCTGACCGGCATCTGGATCGCCCAGGTCCTGTCCTTCACCCCGATCTCGTTCCTTGTCCTGATCGGCGTTGTCGAGGGCGTCAGTCCCTCGATGGAGGAAGCCTCGCAGACACTTCGTGCCGACCGCTGGCGCACCTTCTGGCGCGTCTCGCTGCCCCTGATGAAGCCGGGTCTGGCCAATGCCTTCCTGATCGGCTTCATCGAGAGCATGGCCGACTTCGGCAATCCGCTGGTGCTCGGCGGCAGCAATGGCGTGCTCTCGACCGAAATTTTCTTCGCCGTGGTCGGCTCGCAGAACGATCCATCCCGCGCGGCTGTCCTCGCGCTTGTCCTCCTGTTCTTTACCCTGTCGGCCTTTCTCGCCCAGCGCGTCTGGCTGTCCGGCAAGAATTTCGCCACCGTCACCGGCAAGGGGGACAGCGGCGCTCATATCGCCCTGCCGCGCAGCATCTCCATCGGCGTGCATGCGATCGTGATCCCGTGGATGGTCTTCACCGTCGTCGTCTACGGCATGATCCTCGTCGGGGGCTTCGTCACCACCTGGGGCCTGGACAACACACTGACCCTCGAACACTACGCCCGCGCGTTTTCCGTGAGCATCCAGAACGGTTCGATCGCCTGGACGGGTGTCGCCTGGAATTCCTTCTGGACGACCATGGAGATTGCCCTCATCTCCGCGCCGCTGACGGCGGCCGTCGGCTTGCTGACCGCCTACATCATCGTCCGGCAGAAGTTCGCCGGCCGGAACCTCTTCGAGTTCGCCCTGATGATGAGCTTTGCCATTCCCGGAACGGTCATCGGCGTCAGCTACATCATGGCCTTCAACCTGCCGCCGCTTGAAATGACGGGCTCGGCACTGATCCTGATCGCCTGCTTCGTTTTCCGCAACATGCCGGTCGGCGTGCGCGGCGGGATCGCGGCGATGAGCCAGCTCGACAAGAGCCTGGATGAAGCTTCGCTGACGCTGCGGGCCGACAGCTTCCGCACGGTGCGCAAGATCATCCTCCCGCTCTTGAGGCCGGCCATCACCGCTGCACTCGTCTATTCCTTCGTGCGGGCCATCACCTCGATCAGCGCTGTGATCTTCCTGGTCAGCGCCGAACACAACATGGCGACCTCCTACATCGTCGGCCTCGTCGAAAACGGCGAATACGGGGTGGCAATCGCCTATTCCTCGATGCTGATCGTCGTGATGATCACGGTCATTGCCGGCTTCCAGCTCCTTGTCGGCGAACGCAAGCTTCGCCGCGAAAATCGTGTTGCCGGTCTCGGCAACAACAATCCCGTTCCTCTCGGTCAGGAGAAAACCGCATGATCGCCGTCAAAGCCGGATCCGTCACGTTCCAGAATGTCCGCAAGACCTTCGGTGCCTTCACCGCCATTCACGACCTTTCCCTCACCATCGAGCCCGGGACCTTGGTGACCCTGCTCGGGCCCTCCGGTTGCGGCAAGACGACAACATTGCGGATGCTGGCAGGTCTGGAACATCCGACATCCGGAAAGATCCTGATCGGTGGCAAGGATGTCACCATGCTGCCCGCCAACGAACGCGACGTCTCGATGGTCTTCCAGTCCTATGCGCTTTTTCCGCACATGACCTCGCTCGAAAACGTCGCCTATGGCCTGCAGTCGTCCGGCTTGGCCAAGAAGGAAGCGCGTGAGAAGGCCGAAGAGGGTCTCAAGCTTGTGGGCCTCGCCGGTATGGGGCACCGCCTTCCGGCAGAGCTTTCGGGCGGCCAGCAGCAGCGTGTCGCTGTCGCCCGTGCCCTGGTTCTGGAGCCGCAGGTGCTGCTGCTCGACGAGCCGCTTTCCAATCTCGATGCACGTCTGAGGCGTCGTGTCCGCACCGAAATCCGCGATCTCCAGCAGCGTCTCGGCTTTACCGCCGTCTACGTCACCCATGACCAGGACGAGGCGCTCGCTGTCTCGGACCGGATCATCGTGATGAAGGACGGCGAGATCGCGCAGTCGGGTGCGCCGCGTGAACTCTACGAAGCGCCGGCCTCGCCTTTCATCGCCGATTTCATGGGGGAGGCGAATGTGCTGCCCTGCGAGGTCGTGCACTCCGATGGCAGCGAAGTCCTTGTGCGCGTCAGCAATCTCGAGCATCGGCTGCAGTCCAAAGCAGGCCAGGGCCCAGCCAAACTTGCAGTCCGCCCCGGTTCCATCCGGATCGGCTCTGCCGGCGCAGACGGTCTGAAGGGGCGCATCCTTCACTCTGCCTATCTTGGCGGCCACGTCGAATACGAGGTCGAAACCGATGTCGGAACGCTCTTTGTGATCGATCACGATGTCGATCATGCCCATGCCGCCACGAGCGACGTCACACTGGCGTTCAAGAACCGTGGCATTGCCGTCATCAGCGGCTGAAACCGATTTCACAAAGTTCAAGGATAAAGAGAATGACGGTAAATGACACGGCGCTCGCGGCGCGTTTCTCCCTCGCCAGGACGCTGGCAGCCGAAGCGGGGGCTATGGCGCTCGACTACTTCAACCGGCGCGATACGCTGGTGATCGAAACGAAGCGCGATCTTCAGGACGTGGTGTCCATCGCCGACCGCAACGTCGAGACCTTCCTCAAGACGCGTGTTGCTGAAATCTATGCGAATGACGGGTTCCTGGGAGAGGAGTTCGGCCATGACGAAGGCACCTCCGGTTTCACCTGGGTCGTCGATCCGATCGACGGCACGGCACCCTTCGTCAACGGCATGCCCACCTGGTGTGTCTCCGTCGCCATCGTTCGCGATGGTGAACCGGTCGTCGGCGTGATCCATGTGCCCTGCTCGGATGAGCTTTACGCCTCGGCCCTCGGTTTCGGTGCGACGCTGAATGACCTGCCCCTGCGTCTCGATCCCACCCGCAATTTGCAGAATGCGATGACGGGGATCGGCTGCAACAACTACGTCACCCCCGAACGCGTCGGCGCCATTATCGCCGGTCTGATGGAGCGTGGCGGCAACTTCATCCGCAACGGTTCGGGTGCACTGATGCTCGCCTATGTCGCCGCTGGTCGCCTGGTTGGGTACTATGAGCCCCACATGCGCGCCTGGGACTGCATGGCGGGTTTCTGCCTGGTGCGCGAAGCCGGCGGCAAGAACCTTCACTTCCCGGGCGCGGGCGCCGAATTCCTGAATGGACATCCGGTGCTCGCCGCCAACCCGTCATGTTATGACGAACTCCTGCAGCTTCACACGAGCAATCTGTGACACCCATGCGGTCCCGCTGACCGTTGCGGCGAGGCGTGCTCCGCCTGCCGCAACGTCTCGCCCGCCGCTCCGCCCATGCTCAAAGGCGTTGTGCTCTGTACCCCCGCACTGAAGACCACTGGATCAGCCCGACACCGGCCAGAATCGAGACAAGTGCGATATATCCCGAAAGCGGGATCGTCTCACCCACGAGCGCCACGCCGATCAGGAGAGCCACGACCGGCGGTACGTAAGTGACGCTGGACGCAGCCAGCGCACCGAGATTCTCGACGATGTGGTAGTAGGCGACATAGGCCAGACCCGTGCCGCAAAGGCCAAGACCGAGGATCAGCCCTGCGGCTGCGCGATGGTCATCGAACACGGCGCCAATTCCCTGCAACGGTGTCACAAGTACCAGAAGCACCATGCCGATACCAATCTGCCATGTCGTCAGGGCTGCGGCCGGAAGCTTCAGCGGGCTGATGAACTTGCGTGAATAGACGAAGGAACAGCCGACACTGAGCGATCCGCCGATCATCCAGCCGATGCCGTCAATGTCGATCTGCCCCGTTGCGGACCACGGTTGCGCGACCAGAAGCACGCCAAGAAAGCCGAGGACCAACCCTGCCATCTTCCCCATGCCAAGCGGCTCCTCGCGCAGGAACAGGAAGGCGCAGACAAGCGTGAACAGAGGGATCGCCCCGCTGAGCATGCCCGCAACACCCGAGGGCAGAAGCACCGTTCCACGGGCGAATGCATAGTAGTAGAGCGCAGTTGCGAGCAGCGCCATGATGACGAAGTGGTGGCCGTGGCGAAGCTGGCTCCATCTCAGATCGCCCCGCCAGAGCGCGTAGACGACGACGGGAATGAAGCCGAAGATGACGCGCAACAGCGTGATCTGCACCGGCGTGATATGAAGAGCCGCCCATTTGACGAAGATGAAGTTGCTCCCCCAGACGAGGCCGAGAAAGCAGAAGGCGACAAGTGCAGAATTCCTCATAGAATTATACGGACCTCGTCACGCCGCCATCGACACGAATGTTCTGGCCGGTAATGTAGGCCGCACCATCCGAGGCGAGGAACGAAACGGTCGCCGCAATCTCCTCGCTTGTGCCGTAGCGCTTCATCGGCACGCTGTCGCGCCGTTCCTCGGTGGCCGGAAGGCTGTCGATCCAGCCCGGCAGGACATTGTTCATGCGGATGCCTTCTGCGGCATAGGTGTCGGCAAACACCTTGGAGAAGGAGGCAAGGCCCGCCCGGGCGACGGCGGATGTCGGAAACATCGCGCTCGGCTCGAACGCCCAGGTGGTGGAAATGTTGATGATGGACCCGGATTTCTGGCTCTGCATGATAGGCGTCACCAATCTTGTCGGACGCACCGCGTTCAGGAAGTAGACATCGATCCCGGCATGCCAGTCCTCGTCGGTGATTTCGAGGATCGGCTTCCTCGGGCCGTGGCCAGCACTGTTGACCAGAACATCGATGCGGCCCCAACGGTCCATGGTGCCGTCGATCAGCCGCTTGAGGTCGTCGTTCGACTGGTTCGATCCCGTAACTCCCAGGCCACCGAGTTCCTGCGCCAGCGCTTCGCCCTTGCCCGACGACGACAGGATGGCCACTTTGAACCCATCAGCGGCCAGACGTCGGGCTGATGCCGCCCCCATACCGGAGCCGCCAGCAACCACCACCGCCACTTTTCCTGCAGACATGTCGATCTCCTTCGTTGGAATTTGCGTTACCTGTTCACGGTGATAGCATGTTGCGAAAGCGCAAACGAACCAGAACGATGCGCATCATCCAGTAGAAAAACTATTCAATGGCTGACGATACAAGGCGGCTTCCTCCCCTCAATGCGCTCCGGGCCTTCGAAGCGGCATCGCGACATCTGAACTTTCGGCTTGCGGCTGAAGAACTCGGGGTGACGCAAGGCGCGGTGGCCCAGCAGGTCCGCGGTCTTGAAGCGGTCCTGGGGCTGAAACTCTTCGACCGCCGCGCAAGGACAATCGCGCTTACCGAACCGGGGAGAAGCTACGTCAGCAATATCAGCCGCGCTTTCGAGCTGATCTCCGATGCGACCGACGCTCTGAAACCAGAACCCCGCCACCTGACCATCAGCGTTACACCAACCTTTGCATCGCGCTGGCTGATCCCGCGATTGCCGGACTTCACGGAAGCGCACCCCGATATCGACCTGCGAATCCTCGCGACGGATCGGATCTCCAATTTCCAGACGGATGCGGTAGATCTGGCCGTGCGCTACGGCCGGCCGCCTTTCGGCCCTGGCCTCGTTGCCGACCTTCTGTTCGAGCAGGTGCTCGTTGCGGTAGCCAGTCCGCTGCTGATCGACAAGCTCGGACCACCCAATGAGCTCGACAACCTCAGGCACTATGCGCTCTTGCATGATTCCCATGATCTTTGGCCGCAATATCTGGAGGCCGCCTTTCCGACTGGTTCGGTCGCAACGGGCAAGAACATCCGGTTCAACCAGACCTCTTTGGCCATTGAGGCGGCAGTGGCCGGACAGGGCCTTGCTCTCGCCAGCCTCTTTTTCGTGAGGCATGACCTGGAGTCGCGTCGCCTTGTCCAACCGCTGAAGGAAGAGCTGAGGGTCGGCGCGGATTTCTATCTCGTTTCCCCGCGAAAACCCCGTTATCCGGCGGCGGTCCGGGAGGTTCGAGAGTGGATGAACGCACGCCGTTGAAGGCATCGGGCCTTTCGCCCGTGAGTTCGCCACCACCTGATAGTCTCTGAAGGAGTGAAAGCGGCGCATCGGGGAATTTTTTTGTCTCGAACTGGCCGGCCGATCTGCAGACGCGGGCATCAAAACCCGGGCGAAGCGCTGTGGTAAGGCGCCGCACAAGTCGCGCGGACGGCGTCGACGTGAGAAACTGGCACGTCATTCTTCAACAGATTTGGGCCTCCGTCATCCGCACGCGCGGCCGGCTGCTTTCCCTGCGCCTGCATCACGCCGTCTATTTCGGCCGGCGGGCAGTTGATCCTGATGGCATCCCGCGCCTTCCCCGCCATGGACGCGGGGCCTGATGTCTACCGATCCGTCTATCGCCGGCTGATCGACGGCGCGCGTGAGCCTGTCATCCTGCACTGGCTGGGCGATATGTTCGACCCGGCGCTGAAAGGCTATTGGGGCAGCGGAAACGTCGCCGAAGCGAGTGACTTCGTCCTTGACCTGATCAGCGAGAACCCGGCCAAGGTCGACGGCATCAAGATCTCGCTGCTTGACCAGGCGCATGAAGAGGCGTTTCGCGCGCGCCTGCCGGAGGCGTGCGTCTCTATACGGGCGACGACTTCAACTATGCCGACCTGATTGCCGGTGATGGTCAGCATTATTCCCATGCGCTGCTCGGCATTTTTGCAGCCATTGCCCCGGCAGCCTCGCAGGCGCTGGACGCACTGGCCGCGAGTGACCTTGAGACCTATCACCGCCTGCTCGCGCCGACCGTGCCGCTCAGCCGGGAAATCTTCCGCGCCCCGACCCGCTTCTACAAGGCCGGTATCGCCTTTCTCGCCTGGCTGAATGGCCATCAACGCCACTTCATCATGCCGGCGGGCTTTCAGTCCAGCCGTGACATCGTCCACTATGCGCAGGTCTTCCGGCTCGCCGATCAGGCAAATCTGCTTGCCGATCCAGAGCTTGCCGTGAGAAGGATGCGGGTCTTGGCGGAGCTGAACGGGATAGACTGACGGGCATGGAACGGCGGCCGACGATCATCGATGTGGCGCGCGTGGCGGGGATTTCCAAATCCACCGTCAGCCTCGTCCTGCAGAACAGCCCGCTCGTCAAGGACGAGACGCGCCGCCTCGTGCGCGAGGCCATGGACAAGGTCGGCTACGTCTACAACAGGGCCGCCGCCAACCTCCGCTCGTCGAACGTGGGGCTGATCGGCTTGGTCATCAACGACTTGCGAAATCCGTTCTTCACCGAATTTGCCACCTCGCTCCAGATGGCGCTCTCGGCTCGGGGCTACGCCACGGTCGTCGCGAACACCGATGAAGACCCGGCCGTGCAGGCCCAGGTGGTCGGCGCCATGATCGAGCACGGCGTTTCCGCGCTCGTCCTGTCTCCTGCCTATGGTGACGACGGGGGTGTCTTCGATGCCATCGCGCGCGGCGGCATTCCGACCATGCAGGTACTCCGCAAGGTCGATCCCCGCGTCGAGCAGTTTCCCTTTGCCGCGCCCGACTATCGGCTGGGCAGCCTTCTGGCAACGCAGCATCTCCTCTCCTTTGCGCCGCGCCGCATCGCCTTTGTCGGTGGATTGGCGGACCGCGCCGTCACGCGGGAACGCATGACCGGTTACGTCGAAGCCCTGGCCGAAGCCGGCATGGAGCCGTTTGTCCTGTCGGGCAGGGCGAGCCGCACCTTCGGCAGCGAAGCAGCCGAGGAGCTTGCGCGGACGCATCCGGAAATCGATGCGGCGATCTGCTTCAACGATCTCGTCGCACTCGGCATGCTCTCGGGCTTTGCCAGGCTGAACCGCAAGGTCGGGCAGGATTTCCGCATGGTCGGATTCGACGATATCGAGGAATGCAGCCAGGTGTTTCCAACCCTCTCGACAGTTCATTGCGGCATCGCGGAGTTTGGCCGCAGCATCGCCGCCACGATCCTGGGCTGGCTGGAAGAGGGGAAGCGCCCCGAACCGGAAACCTTGACGGCGGTGGAGCTTGTGATCCGCGACACCAGTGGCCTAGGGGACGTTCCATGATCGATCGACCGCACCTCTTTCTCCGGCGCCTGTTCGATCGGGCCGTCGAAGTCGCAGATCCCATGCGCTCGCTCAGGGATTTCCTCCCCGAGAAACCGAAGGGACGCGTGATCGTCATCGGCGCCGGCAAGGCGAGTGCGCGCATGGCCGAAGCCGTCGAGGCGGCCTGGGGTCCCTGCGAGGGCCTGGTCATCACGCGCTACGGCTATGCCCGTCCCTGTCGGGGGATCGAGGTTGTCGAGGCAGCCCATCCGGTGCCGGATCAGGCTGGTCTCGAGGCGACCGCACGCATGCTCACGCTGGTTGAAAGCGCAAAGGAGGGGGATCTTGTCCTCGCACTGATTTCCGGTGGCGCTTCAGCCTTGCTGGTCCAGCCGGTGCCCGGCGTGTCGCTTGCCGAGAAGCAGGCGGTCAACCAGGCGCTTCTGGCCTCTGGCGCGCCGATCGACCGGATGAACACGGTGCGCAAGCATCTGAGCCGGGTCAAGGGCGGCCAACTGGCGGCCGCCGCCTGGCCGGCTGATCTGCTCGCGCTGATCATCTCGGACGTGCCGGGAGATGATCCGGCTTTCATCGGCTCCGGACCGACTGTTGGTGATCCCTCGACACCGGACGATGCCCTTGCGGTGATCGATCGGTGGAAGGTCGATGTCGCGGCTTCCATTCGTGACGCCCTGTCGCATGGGTCGGGTGTCGTAAAGCCCGACGATCCCCGCCTTGCGCGTACCCGAAACGTCATTTATGCCGCGCCACGGCAATCGCTGGAGGCCGCCGCAACTTTTGCCCGAGAAGCCGGTTGCGACGTGCATCTCCTGGGCGACGCGCTCGAAGGAGAGGCGCGAATGGCAGCCGAAGCGCAGGCGAAAGAGACGTTGGCTCTGCAATCCGGCATGATGGCAGGCGATCCGCCGATCCTCCTTCTGTCAGGTGGAGAGCTGACGGTGACCCGCCGTGGCGATGGTATTGGCGGACCGAATGCCGAGTTCTGCCTCGCGCTTGCGCTGGCGCTGGATGGCGCACAGGGCATTCATGCCCTGGCCTGTGATACGGACGGCGTGGATGGCGCCGCCGAAGTTGCCGGTGCCGCCATTGGACCAGACACCTTGAAGATTGCGGCCGCGCGCAAGGTCGATCCTCGGCTCGCCCTTGATCGGAACGACGCCCATTCCTTCTTCGGTTCAATCGACGCGCAGGTCGTCACCGGCCCCACGCTCACCAATGTCAACGACTTCCGCGCCATCCTGGTGCAGTCGCCACGCGCTGGGTGAAGACGGGACCAGCGCCGCAACTCCGTCATCGAGCGTGACGGGAATAGATGAGTGGTCACACGACCACGCCCTATGGATGTTTCCCGGAGGCTCTTGCAAGTTCTGATAAGTGGGCCCATATACATGGAAGTGGCAGCCATTGAACGGGCACTGCCATTTTCTGGGCGGCACTCACCCTGGCCCTAATATAGGAGGACGTCATGTCTTCCGACCTTCATCAGCCTATCGGCAGCTTCGACATCAGCATCATCAGAAATGCGCTCCGGCATGCCGGATTTCGCTACGAAGAACCACTGTGCGAGTTGGACCGCGGCGCGGCGCGCCATGCAATCACCCTTTACCAGAAGGGCTTGCGTCGATCCGGCGACCTGGTTCCTGCGGTCAACCTCTGGGCGGATGAAGCAGTCGACGCGCGCTTGAAGAGCAGCGGTCAGGAAACGAGCCAATGACTCTTGCCTTTCCCAATCCGACGCGTGCCTACGACGAGACCCGCGGTCTCATCCGTTTCATCGGACACGACGGCCTGAACCAGGTTCTGTTTCTGTTGCCTGTCGTACTCTTTGATCGTGACGGGGCGACAAACCGTGGGAAGGAACACGACTATCTTCTGGCATTCGATCGCCTGCGGGACCGCATCCTTGCGACAGCGAGGCAAGCCTATCAGTCCCGACGACGACATACGATCGAACTCGATCTCAGTGCATTCGGGTCGTCCCTCCAGTCGGCGACCTGACGACGCCAATCAGCGCGCTTCGAAAGCTCGAAAGAGGAGTAAGTCATGGTCGATCGTGAGCAATCCACTGCAGTGATCTTCCAGGATGACTGCCTTGGGCAGACTTCTGGCCTCCCTCCATGCTGAGGAAAAATCCGCCAGAGGGTGAACAAAAGCTGGTTGACCAGGCGCTGCTGCGTGCGCTGCTTCATCGCTCCAATTACTCGAGCGCGGATCTCCGGGCGCACTCCGGTGGCAACCACGCAAGAGAGGTCGTGATCATCAACCGCATTCGCGAGGGAATGGTGACGAGCACTACGCAGGCAGCCGTCCGGGCCAATGTCGTTTTCACGGAAGCGGCGGATCTGTTGCGCTGGGAAGGCGAGGGCGGAAGTCCATCGACCAACGATCAGGCCGTCACGCCCGAAAGGCGAGGTAGCTGATGCAGCCTTCGGACAAGGTGATCGTACTGGCTGACATTCGCAAGAAACGGATCGCTTCGGCGACATGCCGGCCGAACGTCTTCGAGATCAGGACAGGGGCTGGGAAGCGGCCGGATTGCAGTATCCATCCGTTTACCGCGCGGCCCGGTGTTCCGCCGAAACAGGTCTGATGAACACTGAGGTCGCATTTCGATCTGATCTCTGAACCGCCACCAATTGGCACGGTCCCCCGCAAAGGAGTCTCACATGTTTACGCGAACGAAGACGAGAACCGTGCATTTCGATGCGCCCTTCACCCTGACCGGTCTGGAGGGTGTCCATGCGCCCGGCGACTACCAGGTGCAGGACGACGAGGAACAGATCACCGGAATCTCCTGGCTCGCCTATCGCCACGTGGCCACCGTCATGGAAATCGTTGCCGGCAAGAAGCGGAGTCTGGTCCCGATCGATCCCTCGGAGCTGGATGCCGCTCTCGACATGGACAGGGTCCTGTCCGGCCAGAAAAGTCTCAACACAACACACTGATGATTGGAAAAATCCCATGCCTTCTCACCGTTTTACCGTCGGCCAAGTGGTTCGTCTCGTAAGCACCAAGGGTCTGTCACCGGCCGCCGCCGTCACCTACACGATCGAGGCTCCCATGCCGGCCTATCTGAACAGCCCGCAGTACCGGCTCTGGAATGCCGAGCTTCACCAGGGGCGCGTCGCCCTGGAGCGGGATCTGGAGCCTGTCGGATCCGCGTGATCCCGATGCCTGAGCGCGTGAATCCACCATGCGGCCGCGCTGTGCGTCCCTGGCTTTTTTGGCGAGACCTCGCCACCATGTTCTGGAGGGAACGCATATGAACAGACCGACCCGTATCGCCTTCATCGGCAATTCTCTTCCCCGGCAATGCGGCATCGCCACCTTTACGGGTGATCTCGCCCAGGCGCTCCTCGACGCCGCCGAGCCCGTGCAGACGAGCATCGTCGCAGTAACGGATGCCAATCAGCATTACACCTACCCTCGGGATGTGATCTTCGAGATCCGTGAGGATGAAGTCGAAGACTACATGACGGCCGCGCGGGTCCTGAACGAAGGTCGGTTCGATGTGGTTTCGCTGCAGCACGAATTCGGCATTTTCGGCGGTGACGCTGGCGAGCACATCCTCGTACTTCTGGAAAACCTGAGAATTCCGCTGGTTACGACCTGCCACACGATCCTCGCCGAACCGACGCCGTCTCAGCATCGCGTTCTGCAAAAGGTTGCGGCCCATTCCAGCCGCGTCGTTGTCATGGCCGAAAAGGGGCGCACCCTGCTGACGGAAGTCTATGGCGTGGCCCCCCAGAAGATCGATGTCATTGCCCATGGCATACCCGATAGACCCTTTCACGATCCGGACCTGGCCAAGATCGGACGGGGTTACGATGGACGGCCGGTCATATTGACCTTTGGCCTTCTCTCTCCCAACAAGGGCATCGAGGTGGTGATCGACGCCATGCCGTCGATCCTGAAGCAGACCCCCGAGGCCCTGTACATCGTTCTCGGCGCAACGCATCCGACGCTTCTGCGCCAGCAGGGTGAGGCCTACCGCGACAGTTTGCGCCAGCGCACCGAGCGGCTGGGCGTCGATCATGCGGTGCAGTTTCTCAATCGTTTCGTCGATCTGCCAACGCTTCTCGACTTCATCGCCATGTGCGACGTCTATGTGACGCCCTATCTCGATGAGGCGCAGATGACATCGGGAACGCTCTCCTACAGTTTTGGTATGGGAAGTGCCGTGGTTTCGACGCCCTATTGGCACGCCTGCGATCTCTTGGGCAACGGCCGCGGCGTTCTGGTTCCTTTTGGCGATGCGCCGGCGACGGCGAAGGCAATCGCTACCTTGCTCGGCGATGACGAGGCCCGGATGGCGATGCGCAAGGGGGCCTATGAGGCTGGTCGCGCGATGATCTGGTCGCACGTCGCCACCCTTTATCTCGACTGCATGGCAAAGGCGCGAACCGCCTATCGGCCCAAACTCGTCAGCGACCTGATATCGTTAAGGATCAAGCGCCCGCCGCAGCAGGCGGCCCTGAAGCTCGGCCACTTGCACACAATGTGCGATGACACGGGCATCATCCAGCATGCGGTCTTCTCCGTGCCGGACAGGTCGCATGGCTACTGCGTCGATGACAATGCGCGCGCCCTGCTTCTGTCCTCACTCCTCTCGGCCGCCGGTGAAACGGGCATAGCGGATCGCATGACGGCCTCCTTTGCAGCCTTTGTCGAACACGCCTGGAACCCGGACACAGACCGGTTCCGAAACTTCATGAGCTACGACCGCCGATGGCTCGAAGACGAGGGCTCGGAAGATAGTCACGGGCGAACGCTTTGGGCGCTTGGCGCCTGCGCCCTGTCCGATACCGATGCGCCCCGCCGTCGATGGGCGAGTGCCCTTTTCGCCCGCGCCATGTCGGCCACGCTCAACTTCCGTTCACCGCGGGCCTGGGCCTTCACACTTCTCGGCCTCAACGATTACTGTGCGGCCAATCCGCAAGATTCCCGTGCACGGATGCTGCGCATCCGGCTCGCTGAGAATCTGATGGATCTGGAGCAAGGTGTGTCGAGAGGCGGGCGTCGCTGGTTCGAGGCGGGCCTGTCCTATGAAAATGCCCGCCTGAGCCAGGCTTTGATCATAACGGGCCTATCGACCAAGGTGGCGGCTTTCGTTGAGACAGGCGTTGCCACGCTTGAATGGCTGATGACCCAACAGACGGGAGATAAAGGCCATTTTCGTCCCGTCGGCACCGATGGCTTCTTCGAGGTCGGACAGTCACCCAAGCCCTTCGACCAACAGCCGGTTGAGGCAACGGCAACCGTGGCCGCCTGTCTTGCTGCTCACGAAGCGACTTTAGACAAGCGCTGGATCGAGGCCGCGCACATGGCCTTCGACTGGTTCACGGGCAGCAATGATCACGGCGTTTCCCTTGTAGACACGGAAACGGGCAGTTGCCGCGACGGCCTGCATGCGGATCGCCCCAATGAAAACCGGGGTGCCGAATCCGTGCTCTGCTACTTGATCTCCTGCGTGGAGCTCGGTCGCGTCAACCAGATGCTGCGGCCCGTCATGCCAAGGGTCGGCGCTCGGCAAGTGTCATGAGCCGCGCCGGTCACATCGAACATACCGAAAGATCGAATTTGCCCCAGTCCAGCCTCTTCAATCGGCAGGCCCTCTATCTGAAGCCGGATCCGACACGCGTCATCGTGCGCCCGTTCAAGCCATCGACCGAACCTCGGCATCTCAATCCGCGCGACAAGACCCGGGCGAATGAAATCGTCGATCGCGTTCTCTCTCTGGACCCGACTTCGACCGCCAATCAGTTGCGCGACATTCTTGCCAATTTCGACGGCCGGCATCGCAATCTGCTGCGACAGTTCGAGTTGCGGGCGGACGCGATGGAGGATGCCTTTATCCACCATCAACAGTTCAGCCAGCAGCAGAGGCAGTTGGTCGGGGCCTATTTCATGAACGAATATTCGTTCGAGTCCGCCGCCCTGTTCAATCCGAGCATCGTGCCCCATCCCGACCAGTCCGGCATTGGCGAGGGCAGCCGCCGGGTGATCCTCAGTCTGAGGGCTGTGGGCGAGGGGCACATCTCCTCGCTCACCTTCCGCTGCGGCGTAATCGACGCCGAAGGGGCCGTCACCATCGATGCGCCGACACAAATGGCGATGTTACCGGACATCCATGCCAGCGACGGACTGGCACCTGCCGGCTGCATCGGGCTCAGTTTCAAAAGCGAAAGCGATCTCAGCGAGCGGGTCATCTTTCCGGTGACCGAGGCGCAATCGAACGGCATCGAGGATGCGCGTTTCGTCGCTTTCGAGGACGAAGGCAAGACGATCTACTTTGCCACCTATACTGCCTATAGCGGTTCCTCGATCCGCTCGGAGCTCCTGGAAACGGAAGATTTCCTCAACTTCACCCTTACGCCGCTGCGAGGACCCGCCGCCCGCAACAAGGGCATGGCACTCTTTCCCCGCCGCATCGACGGCCGCTATGCGATGATCGCCCGGCAGGACAGTGAAAATCTCTTCCTGCTCTATTCCGACGATCTGCTTCATTGGGATGAAGGGCAACTCCTGCAGAAGCCGGAATTCGCCTGGCAGTTCGTCCAGATAGGGAATTGTGGCTCCCCTGTTGAAATCGACGAGGGATGGCTGCTGTTCACGCATGGCGTGGGCCCCATGCGGCGCTATGCAATCGGGGTGACGCTGCTCGACAAGCATGACCCGAGCATCATCCTGTCGCGGACGGTCGAGCCGCTGCTGCAGCCCGAATCGACAGAGCGCGAGGGCTATGTGCCAAACGTCGTCTATTCCTGCGGTGCAATGCGGCACGGCGATCTGATCGCGCTGCCATATGCCGTCTCGGATACCTATTCCAACTTCACCACGATCAAGATCAGCAGGCTTCTGGAGACGATGCATCCCATCGGGGAAGCCTTGTGAATGCTACGAGCAGGAAGGCGGCCTCACCCGGCGGTCGGTCATGAGCGTCCAGCAACTGAAACGCGTCTTCATCGAGGAAATCCTGCCGACGTGGAGCAAATCCGGCTTTGATGAGACTTGCGGGCAATTTGTCGAATATCTGGAGCTGGATGGTTCGCCCCAGAAGGCAGGTGAGGTCCGGACCCGAACGGTGGCCCGTCAGATCTATGTTCACGCCCATGCCGCCCATCTCCGAGTTGCCCCGTCAACCTCGCTCGCCATGGCAGAGCATGCCTTTGAAAACCTGCACCGCGTCGCCTGGGTCAGCGGGAAGCGCGGCGGCTATGCGAGAAGCTTCAACCGCCATACCGAGCTCATCACCGATCCGGTTCGCGATCTCTACGACAATGCCTGCGTGCTGCTCGCGCTCTCCTGGTTGCTGACGGCCACCGGGAAGGAGATCTACAGACACCAGATCGACCAGACGATCCTCGCGGTCGACCGCACCCTGATCGATCCTTTCGGTGGCTGGACCGAAGACAGTAATGGCACGCTTCCACGCCGCCAGAACCCGCATATGCACTACCTCGAAGCCACGCTGGCCTTATGCGAAAACAACCGGACCTCGGGGCATATGAGGTCCGAAGGCAGGGCTTTCGCTCTCCTGCGCTCGCATTTTCTCGTCGGACCGAATGGGCCACTGCATGAATTCTTCGGTCCTCAATGGGAGCTTGCCGACCGATACGGATCCGATCGGCTCGAGCCAGGCCATATGTGCGAGTGGGTCTGGCTGACAAGCCGTCACGATATCCTCGCCCACAGCGACAATACGAAGATATGCCGGGACCTGTTGTCGACCGCGCTGGCGGTCGGGCGCATGGACGGATCGCCCTTTCTGGTGGATGCCGTTTCGGCAAGCAAGGCGATCAGCCCGTCACGGCGGCTATGGCCGCAGGTGGAGATGCTCAAGGCTTTCATGGCACTGCATGAGCGACTTGGCCTGCCGGGATATTGCACAGAGGCAGACGACGTGGCCTCTGCCATTCTCGCAGCCTATATGGGGGGTGCACCGTATGGCTGCTGGCATGACTGTCTGGACCTTGACGAAATGCCGATCGCCCGCACGATCCCGGCCAGCTCGCTGTATCACCTCTGGACGGCCGTCGGAGATCAGGTCGAGGATCTCAGACCAATCAGCTCCGTACTGGAAACCGAAAGCCGTTGAGCATTCCGCGCGGGGTCATGGCGCAAACGATCGCTGTCGAGCAGCTTCAGCATCATCCCGTACCGGGAAATGAGAGCTCGCATTCGAAGCCGGTGTGCCCGGTCTGCAATGCCGCGCTCCGCAAGGTCATCGTGCCGTTCATCTGCGCCATGAGTTTGTCTACGATTGCAAGGCCAAGACCCGATCCCGGTTTGCTGGTCTGGCCGCGTTTGAAACGCGTCCGGTAGACATTCAGGTCGGGAGCGAGGGGGGCGGGAACGGCATTGGTCACGGTGATGCGCCCATCCCTCGTCACGGCGACCGTGATCGGCTGACCGTCAGTCCCGTAGTGGGCGGCGTTTTCCAGAAGGTTGTTGAAGGCGATCGCGAAGGCATCAGGGTCGACCGCTCGCATGAGCTCCGATAGGCCGGGTGATGGCTCCATGATGATTGTCACCGCCGGGCGAGAGCGCTGAAAGCTCTCGACAAGCAATTTGACGAGGGCGACCAGGTCGACCGGTGTACTGGCAAATCCTATGCCGGCTTCCGCGCGCGAGAGCTGCAACAGCTTCTCGAGCATCGCGGATAAACGACGCAGCGCTTCGAGCACCCGCTCAGATCGAGCCCTGTCCTGTGGCTCGGTTACCTGTTGGGAGAGCAACTCCATCTGGGCGAGCGCCCCGGCAAGTGGCGTGCGCAGTTCATGGGCGCTGTTGGCAGCAAGGTCTCGTTCGGCCTGTATTGCGTGTTTCAGGCGGGCGAGCAAAGTGTTCACCGAACCGGGAATCGTTGCGATCTCTGTCGGCAGACCGTTGAGATCGATCGGTTCGAGATTGTTGCCGTCTCGTGCGCTGATGGCGTCGCGCAATGCGTTGACAGGAGACGTGGCACGCACCACGATCCAGCGGGTCGCGAACATGCCGAGCGGCAAAAGCAGCAGGATCGGCAAGAGAAGCGTCAAGGCGCTTTCGAGTGTGGCCTCGCGGCGATGCGCGAGCGAATCCGCCACCTGTATGAACAGCGTGTCGCTGATGGTCGCGATGGTGAAGATCCGCCTGTCATCACCGCTCCAGAAGCCAGGAGTGAGCGGCGCGGGATACGGCTCCTTCCCGACATTGTGCGAATGCATGAGCACGCGCCCTGCGGCATCACGCACCTGATAGGTCAGGTATTCGTCGGTTGTGCCCGGAGTGAGCGCGCCGACCCGGTTTGGCATGGAGCCGGCATCCCGACGGAAATAGTCGTCGACCACCAGTGGCGCGAGGCGTTCAGTGGTTTCCTGCAGCGCGCTGTCGAAGACCTCGTCGAATTCCGCGCGCATCACATGGATGGACAGCCCGACTGCGATCATCCAGAAGACGGCAAGCAGGATCGACAGGGACCAGACGAGGCGTCCGGCAAGGCTTCGGGTCTCAAATCGCATCGGCAGAAATCCTGTAGCCGACACCGCGCACGGTCTCGATGGCTTGCCTGCCCAGCTTTCGGCGCAGGCGGCTGACATAGACCTCGACGGTGTTGCTCTCAACCTCCGCCCCGAAGGCATAAAGCGCTTCTTCGATCTGTGCCTTGGAAACGATGGCGCGCTTGCGCGCAATCAACCGGTCGAGCACGGCCCATTCGCGTGAGGAAAGCAGGATCTCCTCGCCGTCTTCTGCGGTAAGCCGTCGTTCGGAAGGATAGATCGCGATGCCGCCGATGGTGAGATCAGGCAGCTTATGTGTCCCGTAGCGCCGCGACACGGCGTGTATTCGCGCCTGCAATTCGCCGAGATCGACAGGTTTTACAAGGTAATCGTCTGCACCGGCATTCAATCCGGCGATCCGGTCAGACACCTGGTCGTGTGCCGTCATGATGATGACGGGCATCTCGTTGCGACGGGCGCGGAGAGCCTTGAGGATATCGAGCCCGCTCCCATCCGGCAGCCGCAAATCAAGAAGCATGAGATCATAGGTGGCGACCTCGAGGCTCGCCTCGGCCTCGTTGCACGAATGCGCCCAGTCCACGGCATGGCCCTGACGGTCCACATGCGTCTTTACAGCATCGCCCAGCATCTCATCGTCTTCCACCAGGAGTACGCGCATCTCATGACCTCTATCCAAGCGACTGTGATCCCTTGTGTCTCACGAAACTGACAGGCTGCTGAACCTGCCGCAAGATTGGATGAACCTATTCAGGTGGCTGTCAGCGTGGGCATCGATCTTCCTTCCCGTGTCCAACACAGGAAAGGAACACATCACATGCGAAAGATCATCATCGCCCTCAGCCTTGCAGCAGCATTCGGCGGCACCGCTCTTGCCTCGGAAAAATGCAACGTCGCCATGGCGGACTGGAAGCCGCGCGAGGTCCTGCAGGCCAGGCTCGAAGGCGAAGGTTGGAAGGTCCGCTCGATCAAGACCGAAGATGGTTGCTACGAAGCCTATGCCATCAACGCCAAGGGAGAGAAGGTCGAAGCCTATTTCAACCCGCAGACGCTCGAGTCCGTCGACATGAAGGTCGAGGACTGATCGATGACGTCGACTGTCAAGGTCTGGGATCGCCCGGTCAGGCTCTTTCACTGGAGCCTTGCGGGCAGTGTCGCCTTGTGCTGGTTGACGGCGGACGAGTTGCAGAGCCTGCACGAAGTGGCAGGCTATGCAGCCGCGGGCCTGATTGGCCTGCGGCTCGTCCTCGGCTTGGCCGGCACGCGTTACGCCCGCTTCACTCAGTTCATCCGCTCGCCAAAGAGCACGCTCACTTATGCCCGTGAGATGCTGCGCCACAAAGAGCAGCGTTACCTGGGCCACAATCCGCTCGGGGCGGCCATGGTCGTAGCGCTGATCATGATGGTCGGTGGCATTGCGCTGACCGGCTGGATGCAGACCACCGATGCCTATTGGGGCATAGAGTGGGTGGCGGAAACGCATGAGACGCTGGCAGAACTGCTCCTGGTGGCGATCGCCTTGCATGTTGCAGGCGTCATCCATGCCAGCCTCCGGCACCACGAGAACCTGGTGCTGGCCATGATCACCGGCCGCAAGCGCGCGCCTGCCAGCGGCGATATCGCCTGATTTCTGATATCAGCTAATAACAAACAAGGACGCCGCTGCCCGCGGCGTCCTTGTTCTATCTTGGGCTCGCTTCAGCGGATGTCCGACACTGCGAGGCCGGCAACGGCAGCGTCACATCGAGAAGTGAATCGAGAGCGCGTACAGGAGCAGCAGGGAATTGGCCAGGATCAGGCAGAAGACGGCGAGAGAGCCGAGATCCTTGGCATGCTTGCCGGTATCGGACACTTCGGGCGAGATACGGTCGATGATCTCCTCGATTGCCGTGTTGACCGCCTCCATGGCCATTAGAAGGAGAAACAGCACAGCCGCAGACAGCCTAATCGCGGCCGTCACATCCATGATGGCGTAGGCGGCCAATAACCCTGCGCCAGCCACAACCTCGTGGCGGAAGGCTGCTTCTTTCGCCAGCCGTGTCAGACCGCCTGCCGAATAGCCGGCAGCGGAGAACAGATGTGCAAGACCTGCCTGCTTCAGCGGCGCCTGTTCAGTCTGATGGGTCATGAGGAAGCTCCCGTGCGGCAGGCGGCGAAGATATCCAGCGCGGGATCACGAACCTGCGTGTCCACCTGCATCAGACCGAGAACGCTGTGAAAGAGGTTGTCATGCGAATGGGCTGCCTCTGCATTGGCCGCGAGGCAGGAGGTGTCGATCCCTGACGATTTCCGCAGGCCCGGCGATACCCAGAGGACGAAGGGCACATGGGTCTGCTCGGTCGGTGCGAACATGTAGGGCGCCCCGTGAAGGTAAAGACCGTTTTCACCCAGCGATTCCCCATGGTCCGACATGTAGATCATCGCCGTGTCCAGCCGGTCGCCATGGGCGCCGAGCGCGTCGATCACTTCTGACAGAATATGGTCGGTATAGAGCAGAGCATTGTCGTAGGCGTTGGTGATGGTCTCCGGCGTGCAGGTATCGAAGTCGACGGAGCGGCAGTCGGGGGTGAATTTCGCGAAGTCTTGCGGATAACGGAGATAGTAGGCGGGGCCGTGATTGCCGAGCTGGTGCAGCACCAGCACCGCGTCGCCGTCGACCTTCTCGAGCCATGCGTCGAGACCGTCGACCAGGATTTGATCGAGGCACTCGCCTCCATCGCAGAAGCGCGGATCGTTCGACTTGAAGAACTCCGTCTTCTTGATCCGGTCGGCGACATGTTTGTCGCCGGTATTGTTGTCCCACCATTCCGTCTTGATCCCGGCATGGGTGAGAACATCCATCAGATCTTCGGTGGCCAGCCCCTTCGCGTGCGAATAGTCCTTGCGGCCGTAGACCGAGAACATGCAGGGCACGGAAACGGCTGTCGCAGTTCCGCAACTGGAAGTGTTGTCGAAATAGACGATGTCGCGCTTCGAAAGTTCGGGATTGGTTTCTCGGGCATAGCCGCCGAGTTGGAAATTCTGTGCGCGGGCTGTCTCCCCGACCACGACGATGGTCACCCGCGGCTTACGCAGTCCGGACGTCGGAGCATCCACGACCTTCGCATCGGTGCCGAGGGGCTGAACGACGATGTTCTGCTCCTTGCTTTCCCCGATCAGGAAACCGGCAGCGCTCGCCATGGGGAAGACCGGGTTCAACGTGCGGAACCAGTCCCGATGCTCGCGAATGTTGAAGATGAAGCTGCCGCTGTTCGAGAGCCCCGCCAGACCAAAGACAACAAGGCAAGACAGGATGATCATCAGATTGACGGCGACCTTCTTCAGGATCGGCCGATGCACAATGTCCACCAGGACGATGAACAGCGCCGGGAGAAGGCCAAACAGGACCATGTGAAGGATGAAGGCGGAGGTGATGAGGTGACCGGCTTCCGCCTGATTGGTCTCCATGGCGTTGCGGATCATCTCGCCATCGATGATGACACCGAACCGGTCCATGAACCAGGCTCCCCCGACGCTTGCCAGGATGACCACGATCAGCACTGGCTTGATCACGTACTTGGCCGAAAAGGTGACGGTGAGCGCAATGAATCCCGCGAGCAGTCCAGTGCCAAGCGCGAAGAGTGCCAGCGCATCGCCCTTCAGGAAGACTGAGGACTTGTCCCAGAACGTCCCGTTCATGAAGATGAGAAGATAGACTGCGGTGAGGATGCACAGCCACTCGCTGCGCATCCTCGGCCGGACCTTCAAAAGCGTCTTGAACAAGCCCGCTTCCTTTCGTGCATGGATAAGAGATCCGATGCACTGGAGCGGAAAGCTGACAGGAACCTGAACGCAACTCGGCTCAGTTGCGACGCGAGGCTAAATGCAAAGACGGGTGCGCCGGGCAATCATCGAAACGCACCGCACGATGAGGTTCGCGCAGCGTTACGCAATTCAGATTCACACAAACCCGAATTGGCAATATTGCCCCATGACACCGTCCGCCTGGTGGTTCAGTCGAGACGGACGCCGTCTTTGCCGAAGAAGTGCAAATCGGATGCTTTCGCGCCGATCTGGACCATGTCGTCCATCTCGATCCGCGAGCGACCGGCGACGCGGAAAACGATGTCGCTGCGATCGGCCAGCGTTCCATGGACATAGCTTTCGGCCCCGACCAGCTCGACTGCAGCAACCTTGACGCTGGCAGTGAAGATCTCGTCGCCCGGCGCATCCGTGATCATGTGCAGGTCTTCCGGCCGGATGCCGAGGGTGGCGGTGCCTGGTGGAACCGACGCGCCTGATTTCATCGACCAGCTCTCCGTCGCCTTGCCCATGTGCAGCAGGTTCATCGAGGGTGACCCGATAAAGGTTGCGACAAAGGTCGTGGCAGGACGTTCATAGAGTTCGATCGGCGTGCCGACCTGTTCAATGCGCCCGGCATTGAGGACGACCAGTCGGTCGGCAAGCGTCATCGCTTCCATCTGGTCATGCGTGACATAGACGCTGGTCGTGGCCAGCGAGCGTTGCAGCCGCTTGATCTCGACGCGCATCTGCACGCGGAGCTTGGCATCGAGGTTCGACAAGGGTTCGTCGAAGAGATAGGCGGCAGGCTCGCGCACGATCGCGCGGCCCATAGCCACACGCTGGCGCTGGCCGCCCGACAATTGCCGCGGCTTGCGCTCGAGGAACGGCTCGATCTCCAGCGCCTTGGCGGCCTGCTCGATCCGCCGGTCGATCTCGTCTTTCGGCGTGTTGCGGTTTTTCAGGCCGTAGGCCAGATTCTGGCGCACCGTCATGTGGGGGTAGAGCGCGTAGTTCTGGAACACCATGGCGATGTCGCGTTCGGAAGGTTCCAGCTCGTTCACGACCCGGTCGCCGATCGAAATTTCACCGCCTGAAATTCCCTCAAGGCCTGCAATCATGCGCAAAAGCGTGGACTTGCCGCAGCCTGAAGGCCCGACGAGAACAACCAGTTCTCCATCGGCAATTTCCAGCGACACGCCTTTGATGGCTTCGACATTGCCATACATCTTGCGGACATCGTTCAAAACAATCTGAGCCATTACTTTTCTGTCTCCACAAGACCTTTGACGAACCATCGCTGCATCAGGACGACGACGAGGATGGGAGGGATGATGGCGAGGATCGCAGTCACCATGACGTAGTTCCAGGGCGTGGAGGCGTCGGTGAAATCGACCATGCGGCGCAGGCCGATGATGATCGTGTTCATCTTGGCATCATTGGTGACCAGAAGCGGCCAGAGATACTGGGTCCAGCCATAGATGAACAAGATCACGAAGAGCGCTGCGATGTTGGTAGTCGAAAGCGGAAGCAGGATATCCTTCATGAACCGGAAGGGACCGGCATTGTCGATCCGCGCCGCCTCGACCAGTTCGCCCGGTATCGTCAGGAAGAACTGCCTGAACAGGAAGGTTGCGGTTGCCGATGCCATCAGCGGCAAGGTGAGACCCGCATAGGTGTCAATCAGACCGAGGTCCACGATCACCTTGTAGGTCGGCAGAATGCGCACCTCGACCGGCAGCATCAGGGTGATGAAGATCATCCAGAAGAAGAACATTCGGAATCGGAAGCGGAAGAAGACGATGGCAAAGGCCGACAGGAACGAGATGAGGATCTTCCCGACGGCAATTGCGATCGCGACCACGAACGAGTTGAACAGCAGGCGTTCCAGGCTGACCCCGACGACGCGCTCGACGCCGCCGGACATGGCTTCGGTGTAGTTTTCGGTCAGGTGGCCGCCCGGCAACAGTGACATCGGCGGACGGATGATATCTTGCGAACTCATCGATGAGGCGATGAACGTGTAGTAGATCGGAAAGGCGACGATGACGATTCCGATCACGAGGATCAGGTGGCCAATCAGATTGGCGATGGGGCGATTTTCAATCATGTCCGGTCCTCAGCCGTAATGGACCCGCTTCTCAACGAAGCGGAACTGGAAGGCGGTCAGGCCAATCACGATGATCATCAGGATGACGGACTGCGCGGCAGACGAGCCGAGGTTCAGGTTGACGAAGCCGTCGTTGTAAACCTTGTACACCAGCGTTTCGGTTGCTTTTGCCGGGCCACCACCGGTGACGGCGTGGATGATGCCGAACGTATCGAAGAAGGCGTAGACCGTATTGACCACCAGCAGGAAGAAGGTGGTCGGCGCCAGAAGCGGGAAGATGATCGTCCAGAAGCGTCGGCTGCCACGGGCACCATCGATCGCGGCCGCCTCGATGAGAGACTTCGGGATTGCCTGGAGGCCGGCGACGAAAAACAGGAAATTATAGCTGATCTGCTTCCATGCGGCGGCAAAGACGATGAGGGTCATCGCCTGGTCGCCTTTCAGAAGGGGGTCCCAGTTGAAGCCGGTGGAGCGCAGCAGATAGGCAAGCGTTCCCATGGCCGGGTTGAACATGAAGAGCCAAAGCATGCCGGCAACGGCTGGAGCCACTGCGTAGGGCCAGATCAAAAGCGTGCGGTAAAACGTCTGGCCGCGAACGACCTTGTCGGCAGCCGTCGCGAGAAGCAGCGCCGCCGCCATCGACACCAGAGCCGTCAGCGCGCTGAACACGATCGTGACCTGGAGCGAATGGAGATAGTTCGGATCCGAGAGAATATCGGAAAAATTAGCAAAACCCACGAAGGTGCTTTTCAGCCCGAACGGATCTTCCCGGAGCATGGACTGGTAGATCGCCTGGCTTGCCGGCCAGAAAAAGAAGACCAGCGTCAGGATGATCTGGGGCGCCAACAGCAGGTAGGGCAGGATTTTGTTCGGGAAGTGAACCGTGTGCAAGGCGATGCTCCTCAGCCGGCCAAGGGAAAAGCACTGCCCGCACGTTGCGATGCGGGCAGTGTCGTCATTCGGTCAGATCAGTTGCTGGAAACGGCTGCGATGGCTGCATTGCCACGATCGACGATGCGGTCGAGCGTCGTCTTGGCGTCCTGCGAGCCGGCGAGCATTGCTTCGAACTCTTCGTTCATGATGTCGCGAACCTGCGGCAGGTTCGGCAGACGCACGCCCTTGGAGTTTTCGGTCGGAGCCTTGCCGGTCATCTGCAGGATGGGCGTTTCACGCGCCGGGTTCTTCTCGTAGAAGCCCGACGACTTCGTCGCCTCATAAGCCGCATTGGTCACCGGAAGATAGCCGGAAACCTGGTGCAGGCGTGCCTGGATTTCCGTCTGCGACAGGAAGTTGAAGAACTGGGCAATGCCCTTGTATTCTTCATCGCTCTTGCCACCGAAGACCCAGAGGCTGGCGCCGCCCGGAATGGTGTTCTGCGGACCATTGCCTTCGTAGTAGGGAAGCTGGCCGATGCCATAGTTCATGCCAGACTTGACGATGTCACCGAGGCCGCCCGAGGACTCGGTCATGATGGCGCATTCGCCCGACAGGAAGAGCTGCTTCGCTTCAGACGTGCGACCGCCGTAGCGGAACACTTCGTCCTTGGCCAAGTCGGCAATGGACTGGAAATGCTCGACAAAGACCGGCGAATTGACCTGCAGTTCGACGGTGCCTTCCGCAAGGCCGTTTTCATTGGTGCCATAGGAAAGATTGTTCCAGGCGGCGAAGTTCTCGGTCTGGATCCAGGTCAGCCAGGTCGATGTCATGCCGCAGGGTGCAGCGCCGCTCTCCTTGATCTTCCGAGCTGCCTCGAACACTTCGGGCCAGGTCTTCGGCGGGTTTTCCGCGTCGAGGCCCGCCTTGGTGAAGGCGTCCTTGTTGTAATAGAGGATCGGCGACGATGAATTATACGGGAAGGACAGCATGGTGCCATCCGGCTTGGAATAATAGGCAACGATGCCAGCCAGATAGTCCGACTTGTTGAATTCGAAACCGCCCTTCTGGAGGACTTCGGCGACCGGAACGATGGCGCCTTCAGCGCCCATCATCACGCCGGAGCCTGCATCGAAGACCTGGATGATGGCTGGCGGCTGCTTTGAACGGAATGCAGCGATGCCGGCATTCAGGGTTTCCGGATAGGTACCCTTGAAGACTGGCGTGATTGTGTAGTCGCTCTGGCTTTCATTGAACTCCTTGGCGAGCTGGTCGACCACCTCGTTGTTGGCGCCGGTCATTGCGTGCCACCACTGCAGTTCCGTGGCAGCAAAAGCCGAGAAGCCGAAAGAAAGCGAAAGTGCGAGGGTCGCTGCGGATGCAGCTAAACGTTTGGTGAACATGGTGCCTCCCTGATGTTCCACTTGGTCCAGCTAACGCTGGCAAGCATGGCCCCACGACAGATCCTCCCGATCCGGCGTGAGCTCGCTTCGTTTGAAGCAGCTCACATAGGAAACGAAAATATGTGAACCCGCAACGAAATTGTGACAGTCGGTTGTCTCTAGGTGTGTACAATCAAGGGGCGTACTGGATCAGCGTGCGAGAACATGGGCATTTTTGACGAGGGCTATGCCTCGCTGCCTTCATGTCGGGCTGCCGGAAGACACTTGTCCTGTCGGAATGTTACATCTTCTACCACGCGCAGGGATCCCCAGCCAAACCTGTCGAAGTCGGACGTCCGCCCCTCGGCGGCCGGCTCTCTACCTGGTTCTGGGTCGCGATCTTGTCGGCAATTTCAAGCTCATCGATCTCAATCAGCCGGGTGGCGACAATTGTCTTGAGGTCGGGCAGGCGGAGATGCTCTGCGAGTTTACACCTTGCATATCGAGCGCTGAGTTTGATCTCATCCGCGCAAACCTGAAGGTCGGTTCACCCCGTGTTATCCGGTCCCAGAACCCTTGCGCCCGCCGAGTTCGACCGCGCCCTTTCCATAGTCAGGGGAGACTGAAACATGCGCCGCCAAATTGTCGCGACAAGCCTTTTCCGTCTGGCGCCTGCCTCTCATTCTGTTGCCGCCGACGATTGCAACGCCCCTGTGCCGTCCGTCCTGTTGCTGCTGGTCCGGGAAGCATAATCATCGGCTCCCGTTCTGGCGCGCTACTTCGCCAGGGTCCCAAAAACGAACTCGACCGACATCAGCGGCCAGCAGCCTGACGTCCACTCGATCGTGCGGCCATTGCTGTCCTCGTTGCGCGCGTTCAGGTGAAATACCGGCGTTCCCGGCGTCAGTCGCAGGTTGTCAGCCTCCTCCGCCGATGCGAAGCAGCCACTGATACGGGTCTCGACCCTCCGGAAGGCAGCGATGCCATTCGCGCGGAAGACATCCGTCACCGACTGCCGTTCGGCATAGAGCGCCTCGAAATCGGGAAAGCGACTGGCGGGAAAGTACTTGTCGTTCACATAGACCGGTTGGTCGCCGAGCAGCCGCAGACGCCGCAGGTGGATGATGTCTGCGCCCTCGGCGATGCGCAACCGCGCTGTGAGTTCGGCAGTCGCGAGTTCGCGCCGCACAAAGCGGGTATCGGTGGTGATGGGCGCGCTATGGGTCTCGATATTCTCCCGGAACGGATGGCCATCGCGGACGGAGAAGATTGCCGGCGGGCTGCGCACGAAGATGCCGACACCCTTGCGCGCCGTCAGGTGCCCCTCGTTCTGCAACTGTTGCAGGGCCTGGCGCAGCGTGATGCGGGTGACGCCGAGGCTTGCGGCGAGATGCGTTTCTCCGGGCAATTGGCTGCCTGGCTTTAACGTCCCGCTTTCGATCAGGCCGAGGATGTGGTCGCGGATCTGCTGCCAGATCGGCATGTTGCTCCGCGGGCCAAAGACCAGCCCATCGAAGGTGGTGATTGGGATTTCAGGCGTGTCGAGCATGATGGTTTCCGGTTCAGGCGGCAGCCGAGGCAATCGCGGATTCGGTCTCTATCAGAGTAAGTGCCGAATAGACCAGCCGACCGCCAACGAAGGTTGCCACCACCTTCGGGTGGCGGATGTCTTTCGCATCGACGAGGATGACATCGGCGCGTTTTCCCTTCTCGAACCGTCCCCGGTCGGTAAGGCCGGCAGCGGCAGCGGCATTGGCTGACACGAGGTGCCAGGCCCTGGCGAAGTCTGCATCCTCGGGGGATGCCAGCCGGAAGGCGGCATGGAGGGGTGACGGATAGTGGTAGTCGGACGCAAGCACGGTGCAAAGTCCGTCGCGGATTGCCGTCGTTGCGTCAAGCGCGCCATTGTGGCTGCCGCCGCGCACGACGTTGGGCGCGCCGAGGATGACATGTTCGCCGGCGGCGCGTGCTTCGGCAGCCGTCTCCAGCGTCAGCGGAAACTCCGACGATACTGCCCCCAGCGCACGGAAGGTGCGGCGCTCGTCGGGTGAGGCCTCGTCATGGGCAAGCAGCACGTTGCCGTTCTCGCGCGCTGCTGCCGCGAGCTCTTCGATGGCACCGGCCACATCTTTGCGCCGTGCCCAGACCCTGTCGAGCAGCGCCATGTAGTCGTCGCGCGACAAACCGGAGCGTTCCGCCATCTGGCCGATCTTGCGGGCAATCGTGCCCTTCAGCACCGATCCCGTCGTATGGTCGTTCAGGGCCACGAGCGGCTTCGGGTCGAGAGACAGCCAATCGATCACCTGCGGTAGCGCATCGAGTGCAAAGGTTTCCCAGCGCAGGTGCAGGCGGGTGTCGCAGGCCAGATGCGGGCGGGCGGTGGCAAGTGCAGTGACGAAGTCGCCGGCGGCCTGCAGGGACCGAAGGCCGGGCTCCCAGGACACAGTCACGCCGTGAAAGGCGGTGGTGATGCCGTTGGCCACCAGTTGTCGGTCGGTGTCGCGCAGTGCCAGGCCGACGTCGAAGCGCACGCCCGGTCGCGGCATGATCTGCCGCTCGAAGCCGTCACCATGGATGTCGACGATGCCCGGCAGGACGAGCAGGCCGTCAGCGTCGATCTCGCGCCCGCCATTGCCCCTGTCCGACAGTATGCCGCCGTCGATGAAGAAATCGGTGCGTTCGAGCCTCTCGGCGCCCAGCACGGTGCCGTTGCGGATGGTCCAGGTCATCGCGTCTCTCTGTCTCGTTTTCGTCCCGGGGCGGAAATTGTCACGTGCCCGTCACGTCTGGTCGCTAGGGATAGTCGCAGAAGATGCTCCTGTCTATACAGCAAAGGAAGATATCATGATCCGCTCCCTTCTCGCAGCCTGTGCAATCTCTCTGGTCTCTCTCGCGCCGGCCGCGGCCGAGAGCATCAAGTTCGCTGTTACCGATATCGAGGGCATGGAAGCCCTGCAGCAGGAATTCGGCGGCTTTCAAAAAGCGCTTGAGCAGGCCTCCGGCCTGGAAATCGAGCTCTTTCCGGTCAGCTCGCGCACCTCTGCCGTCGAAGCTCTGAATTCCGGACAGGTCGACCTCGTCCTCACGGGTCCTGCCGAATACGTCGTCATGAAGGAACTCGCCCAGCCGGAGATCGTCGTCGCCTGGCAGCGTCCGGACTACTTCGCCCAGATCGCCGTGCTCGCCAATGGCCCGATCCGTTCGCTGGAAGACCTCAAGGGCAAGAAGGTCTCCTTCGGTTCGGTCGGCTCCACCTCGCAGCATCTCGGTCCCGCCCAGGCGCTCACCGATTTCGGCATCAAGTACAATGAGGACTACGAGCCTGTGATCCTCGCCCGCAACGTCGCGGCGGAAGCCCTGATCCGTGGCGACATCGCGGCCATCGGCCTCAACTTCGGCCACCTCAACTCGATCCGCGAAGCCTTCCCGGACGTCGCCTTCGCCGTTCTTGCCCGTGGCCGCGACCTGCCGAACGACATCCTCGTTGCCCGCAAGGATCTGCCGGAAGAGATCGTTGCCAAGATCCGCACCGCCTTTGTCGAACAGGGAAGCGACCTGATGGCCGCCGTGCTCACCGGCGACGACAATCAGAAGTTCAAGGGGGGCTTCTTCCTGGCCGATGTGAAGGACAGCGATTACGACTACGTCCGCTCGATGTATCGCACGATCGGCGTCGACACCTTCAACGACTTCGTCAACTGAGCGGATTGGCCCCGATCCCGCCATCGGGCCGGCGCGATCAGCGCCGGCCCCTCGCCATATCCGCAGAAAGAACAAGATGATGGACGTTATCAGCACGCAGGGCCTGAAGAAGGGCTATGCGAACGGAAAACCGGTGTTTTCCGGTGTCGACATCCGAATCCGCAGTGGCGAGCGCGTGGCGCTTGTCGGCGCCAACGGAGTGGGCAAGTCGACGCTGCTCAAGTGCCTGATTGGCCACACGGCATTCTGCGATGGTGAGATCTCGACGCTTGGCGAAGCCTTTTGCCGCACGCCAAACGGGTCGCAGCTCAAGCGCATGCGCCAGCAGATCGGCTTCGTCTTCCAGCATCATGGCCTTGTTCGCCGCCAGTCGGTGCTGACCAATGTCGTTCACGGCAAGCTCGGACTGCCCGGCACCTGGCGTGCCTGGCATCAGGCGATTGCCGAGCGTGAAAGTCGCGAAGAGGCGATGGATGCGCTGGACCAGGTGAATCTTTCCCACAAGGCGACCGCGCGCGCCGACGAACTTTCGGGCGGTCAGGCGCAGCGCGTCGCCATTGCCCGCGCCCTGGTGCGCAAGCCTAGGCTGATGATCGCCGACGAGCCGGCTGCCAGCCTCGACCCGACGGCGGGCCGCGACGTGATGGCGCTGTTTTCCGATCTCGTGCGCGAAAAGGGCATCACGCTGGTCTATACGACCCACGACATGGATCATGCGTTGAGCTTCGCCGACCGGATCGTCGCGCTGAAGGCCGGCCGCGTACATTTCGACCTCCCGGTGGCCGATGTGGACCGCGAACGCCTGGAGGGTGTCTTCCATGCGTGATGCTGTGCCCGCCCGCTTCTTCCGTGCCTCGCCCTTTGCCTTTGCCGTTCTGGTCGCTCTTGGTGCGCTCTTGATCGTCTCGGCCACGCAGGTCGCGCCGACACCGAACCAGTTGATCAACGGCGCTCCGAGAATGGCAAACCTGATCGAGCGCATGCTGCCGCCGAGCCTGGAACCCGGTTTCCTGATGCGCGTCATCTGGCGCACGATCGAGACGCTGCAGATCGCCTTTGTCGGCACCGTCATCGGCGTGCTGCTCAGTTTGCCGATTGCCTGGCTCGCCTCGCGCACGCTGTCGCCTATCGGACCCTTCCGACACGTCTTCAAGGTGATGATCTCGCTGTTCCGCACCGTGCCCGACATGGTCTGGGCACTGCTCTTCGTCGCCTCCATCGGGCTTGGCGCCGTCGCCGGCACCATGACCATCATCATCGATACGATCGGGTTCTGTGGACGCTTCTTCGCCGAAGCGATCGAGGATGCCGACAAGGAGCCGCAGGAAGCCCTGTTCTCCGCTGGCGCCGGCCGGTTCTCCGTCCTCTCCGGCGCGGTTGTGCCCGATATCATGCCGTCCTTGATCAACACTTCGCAGTTCGCGCTGGAAAAGGCGGTCCGCTCGTCGGTCGTGCTTGGCCTCGTCGGCGCCGGGGGAATCGGCCAGGAACTGAAAGTCGCCTTCGACCTTTTCCAGTATCGCAATGCCTCGACCATCATCCTGGTGATCTTCGCGATCGTTCTTCTGATGGAGCTTGCGACCGATTGGCTGCGGCAGAAGGCGCAATAAGCACGGCCGGCCACCTATGTGCGGTCAGATAATCTCACCAATCCTGATAGCACCGCGCGAAGGCTTTCGCCGGCCAGGCTGACGAGAGCGGCCATGAAGGCAGGGAATGGCGACGGTTCTGTGCGTCGTCTCAACTGAAGCTGCTCCTCACGAACTCCCCAATTTCGATGTCTTCGCCGCTCGTTCGAAAGCCCGGTTGCGCAACCGGATCTCTATGTTTGACGCTTCAGTTGCTGGTCCAGATAGAGCTGTGTTTGCTTCAAGGCGCTCTCACGTGTCACCGAACCGGGCTCAAGCCCCATGCGCAGCCACAATCCGTCGATCAGCGCACTGATGCCAAGCGCCAATTCCTCGGCTTCCTCGCGAGCCATGAGCTGCTGAAGCGCCGACAAGAGGTTGGAGCGCATTCTGGCATGAAAGACCTTTTGAAGACGGGCGAGTTGCGGCTCGCGTGGGACTTCTGCGCAAAGCGACAGCCAGGCATGGCTGATCGAAGGCTTGAAGAACTCCTCCTCGAAATTCCCAAGGATGATCGCCATCACCCTTTCTCGCGGGCCGCGGGCATCGCGTAGCCGCTTGACCACCGCCAGCCGCAAGGCGCCGTTCGCCTCGCGCATCGCATGCTCGAACAACTCTTCCTTGTTGCGGAAGTAGTGCAACACAATGCCTTTCGATGCGCCGGCATAGGCTGCCACCTTCTCAAGCGTCGTGCCGGCTACACCCTCGGTTTGCAGGACGCAATAGGCGGCATGTCGCAGCTCCCTGCGCCGGATTTCGCTGATCCTGGAAAGTCTCGCCATGATGTCATCTCTGCAAAGTCCGCCTGTCATTGACAATCTATCCCAAAAGATCAAGACTTGACCGAGCGGTCAATTAACTGACCATTCGTATAAAATCAGGAACGGGGAACCGGGATCATGAAGAAGTCTGCCTCCAAGTCCGCGCTTGTCGCCTCATTGGCCGCCCTTTCAGTGACGGCCGGAACTCATTCTGCCCGGGCTGCGGAGCCCGCGACCTGTCAGACGGTCCGTCTGGCTGAACCGGGCTGGAATGACCTCGCTTTCACCACCGGCATCGGTATGACGCTGTTGAAGCAACTCGGTTATGATGCGCAATCATCGCTTCTGGGCATCGACGTGATCTACCTCAGCATGAAGAACAACGACCTCGATGTGTTCCTCGGCTATTGGGACCCGGCAATGATCACCTATGCCAAGCCCTATCTTGAGGAGGGTTCCGTCGAGACTGTCACAGTCAATCTTCAGGGCGCCAAATACACGTTTGCGGTGCCATCCTATGTCTACGAGGCAGGCGTACGCGACTTCGCGGATCTGCAGAAATTTGCCGACAGGTTTGACAGCAAGCTCTATGGCATCGAGCCCGGCTCGAACCAGCTCATGCTGGACGCCCTAGACGATCCAGCTCTCGGATTGAACGGCTGGAAGGTGGTCGAGTCCAGCGAACAGGGGATGTTGGCTGAAGTACAGCGACACGAGAGGGGGAAGGACTTCATCGTATTCCAGGGTTGGGCGCCACATCCGATGAACGCGCGGTTTGACATGAAATATCTGAGCGGAGGCGACAAATTCTACGGCCCGAACTTCGGCGCCGCCACGGTCTCGACGCAGGTGCGCAAGGGCTACAAGCAGGAATGCCCGAATGTGACGAAGCTGCTCGAAAATCTGAAATTCGATGTGGAGTTCGAGAACAAGGGCATGGGCTATCTGATGGATGACGGACTGGAGCCCGAAGCAGCAGCAGTCAAAGCCATCGCAGAAGAGCCCGCGAGACTGGAGAATTGGCTTGCCGGTGTTGCGACTTTCGACGGCAAGCCCGGGCTTGAAGCGGTACGTCAGGGTCTCGGCCTTTGATGCCTCAGGCGAAGGATGCCTGGCGCAGGGGAAAGCAGCAGATTCGGCTGCCTTCAGGCCGGCACCTTGCCGTCGTCGACACGAAAGGCGACGGGGCAACCGCCCTCCTGCTCCACGGCTACACCGATACGAGCCGCAGCTACCAGGCGATTGCACGCTATCTGGGCGGCTTTCGCCTCGTCATCCCCGACTTGCCCGGGCATGGCGACAGCGCAGAGGATAGCCAGGCGGACCTGTCGACAATCGTGGAGGACTTGGCGGCAGTTGCCGACCATCTCGACTGCGCACCCTCGCTGGTGATCGGCCACTCCTTCGGCTCTCTGGTCGCCCTGGAAATTGCCAGGCAAAAGACCTGGAGCGATCTGAAGATTGTCACGCTCGCGGGATCACCCTGTCCGAATCTGACGGGCTTGCAGGCTCTCGACCCCATCCGCCGTTTCGGTGACGCGGTGGAGGCCGCAGACCCTTTTTTGACGCATTGGTATTCCGGCCCTGTGGCGCTGGATCCGCAGTTTCTTGCCTTGGTGAAGGCGGACGCTGTGCGCATGCCGGTAAGGACTTGGCACCACTATCTCGATCTCCTGGAAAAACTGGATCTCCGCAGCAAGCTGGAAGAGATCGAGGCGCCGCTGCTGTCGATCGCCGGTGACCGCGATCAGCTCTTCGGCGCCCGTCACGTCGATGCACTCGGCCAGGGCCTGCGTCGGGGGCATGACATCAGGCTACCGGGGGTCGGACACAATCCGCACTGGGAAGCGCCGCAACAGGTCGCAACGATTATCACGGACTGGTTGGACGCTCTTGTGAGGGATCGCGATCGCGCCCTCAGGTGAAGCCTTGACGTTGTCATGCGCAGGCAAATGCTCGAGAATTCGTGTCGCTGATCTCTCCCAGTCGCTCGACTTCCTTGTCGCGCTCATGTTCAAAGAGCTTCTGGAACTGCTGTTTGGACATTGTTTCCTTCGACTGCATCTTCAATTCGGCAAGCCGCGTGTTGAGTTTGCGGCCGATCATCTGTGCTTTCCTATGATCCGAACAATGAAGGGTCAGTGAAAGTCGGCTGCCGGGTTGGCAGTGAATGAAGGCTGCTGGAATGCGTGGCCGCCAGGAAAAGACGTTTTCCCCGACGGATAAGATTTTCGACCCCGTGGCGAACTGCCATGACGAAGACACCCCGTATCAGGCCCGAAGGTCACCTCGTACCGATTTCAGCTTGGGCATCACCTTTGGGCATCAGTTTTGGGCATCAGGTCGCCGATGACGCCAAAACGGGATCCGGCACGACGGAAAGACGTAGGAATCATGGGTTTTTGGGAGAATTGGCTGGGGAACCTGGATTCGAACCAAGATTAACGGAGTCAGAGTCCGTCGTTCTACCGTTGAACTATTCCCCACCAGGGTATCGCCGCAGCGATCGGTGAGCGGGCTTATAGACAAAAGCTTCTGCGTTGCAAAGACCGTTTTTGCAAAAAAATGCATGCGGCTGAGAAAGGTGGCGTGGAAGAGGTCGCTGACAGGCATCGGGACTGTGCATCGGGCGTCGGGCGCTGGCGTGGCGGCGCTGCGGCGGGCCCGGCGACCGGCGTTCGAAAAACCGTTTGGCGCCGGGGGCAGGCGCTGGTATGCTTCAGCCAACGAAACGAATGATGACACCAGCGGCACGCGTCGATCTTGGCGCCTTGCGCGGTGCAGTGGATAACTTAAGTGACAGACCCCAATCGCGGCGGACAGCCGAACAGCGAGGGGGCGTCGACAGGCAAGCGCAAGGGTGGGGGCTCCCGCCGGCGCGGCAAGGGCAAGAAGGCGGGACCGGTCAGGAACGGTCACGATGCTTCTGCCTCGGCAGGATCGGCAGTCGCGCCGGTCGCCGAGCGACGTTCCGAATCAGCCTTTGCGGATGGTCCCATCCGCAAGCGAAAGCGTCGCCGGCGTGGCAAGGGCGGCGCTCAGTCGTCTGTGGACACCCCTGACATCTCAAGTGGCAGCGCAAGTGTTGGCGGCGAGCCGTCTGCCGGCGGCACGGCTGTGCCGATGGCTGCGCGCAACGATGGTCCACGCCCGGCAGGCGTCACCGCGTCGCCGCCGCATGCGTCTGCCTCGCCACAGGCAACGCCGGCCGATCAGGCCGGCCATCGCCCCGGTCGCAAGCGCAAACGCAATCGAAACCGCCATGCCGCGGCCCAAAAGCCCGGCCAGGTGCGTCCGCTCGCCGGCTCCGAACCACCCTCCGTCGTGGTCGCCAAGGCGCGCCGACCGGAGCAGCAGGTGGCGCCGGCCGTTCACACACGTGGGTCCGCCCAGCCGCAGATGCAGGCGCGTCCCCCGGAACGGTCGCGCCCCGTCCCGGATGCCGGACCGGACGATCTTTACGCCGCGCTCGATCTCGGCACCAACAATTGCCGGCTGCTGATCGCACAACCGACCCGCCCCGGCCAGTTCCGCGTCGTCGATGCCTTTTCGCGCATCGTGCGGCTGGGTGAAGGTCTGGGCGCCACCGGACGCCTCTCGCAGGATGCCATGGACCGGGCCGTCGATGCGCTGCGTGTCTGCGCAGCCAAACTCTCCGGCCGGGACATCAGGCGCATGCGCCTGATTGCGACGGAAGCCTGCCGGGCTGCCGAAAACGGTGAACTCTTCCTGGATCGCGTCACGGGTGAGACCGGGTTGCAACTCGAGATCATCAACCGGGAAACCGAGGCGCGTCTCGCCGTCTCCGGTTGCTCCTCGCTGGTCGGGCGCGAAGCCCGGTCTGTGGTGCTCTTCGACATCGGCGGCGGCTCCTCCGAGATCGCCGTCATCCGGATCAACGACAACCGTTCCAGCCGTCTCGCCAACCACATCACCCACTGGACATCGCTGCCGGTCGGCGTTGTCACGCTGTCCGAGCGCCATGGTGGCCGTGACGTGACCCCGGACATCTTCGAGGCGATGACCCAGGAGGTCGAGGGCATGCTGGCAAGGTTCGATTGCCCCGATATTCCCCGCGGCCTGGACGATTTCCATCTGATCGGCACGTCGGGCACGGTAACGACGCTCGCCGGCGTTCATCTCGACCTGCCGCGTTACGATCGCCGCAAGGTCGACGGTCTCTGGCTGTCCGACGCGGAGGTGACCGCCATGCAGTCCAAGCTCCTGTCCTGGGATTATGCCGGCCGCGCCGCCAATCCCTGCATCGGGCCGGACCGCGCCGACCTTGTTCTGGCCGGCTGTGCAATTCTCGAGGCGATCCGCCGCCGCTGGCCCTCGAGCCGCATGCGGGTCGCCGATCGCGGCCTGCGTGAGGGCCTGCTCACCGACATGATGGCTGATGACGGCGTCTGGCGCCGCGGCCGCAACCGCCGTCCTCCAGTCTCCAGGGAGCGTTGACCATGGCCAAACCACCCATCGCCGGCAATCGCACGGGCCGAAAGCTCGGCCAGAAGGTCAAGAAGGGCAAGCTCAAGGCGTCGTCCAGGCGCTGGCTCGAGCGCCACATCAACGACCCCTATGTCCAGCGCGCCAAGCTCGAGGGCTACCGGGCCCGTGCGGCCTTCAAGCTGCTCGAGATCGACGAGAAGCATCAGGTCCTGAAGGGTGCCAAGCGCATCATCGACCTGGGTGCCGCCCCCGGCAGCTGGTCGCAGATCGCCGCCAAGGTGACCGATTCCTCCGATGACGATATCCGCGTCGCCGCGATCGATTTCCTGGAAATGGCGCAGATTCCGGGCGTGAAGATCCTGCAGCTCGACTTTCTCGATCCCGACGCGCCGCGCCAGCTGATCGAGGCCGTCGGCGGCACGCCCAATCTCGTCCTGTCGGATATGGCCGCACCCACCACAGGCCACCAGAAGACCGACCACATCCGCACCATGCATCTGTGCGAAGTTGCGGCCCATTTCGCCGTCGAGGTTCTGGCCGAAGGCGGGCACTTCCTGGCCAAGACTTTCCAGGGCGGAACGGAAAAGGAGCTCCTCAACATGTTGAAGCAGAATTTCCGCCAGGTCCTGCACATCAAGCCGGCATCGTCGCGTCAGGAATCCGTCGAGATGTTCCTGCTGGCCAAGGGCTTCAAGGGGCGCAATGGCCCGGCTTTGGTCGAGCTGGATGAGGAGGGCTTCGCCCGCGATCCGCGCGAAGACATTCCAGCCGACGAAGACCAGGACTGATCCGGAAACCTTTCGAGAAGGGCAGGGAGGATGGCCATGTTCACCTACATCACCGTCGGCATCAATGATCTGGCCCGCGCCATCCGGTTCTATGATCCGGTTCTGGCGACGCTCGGGCTGGAGCGCCGGGAGACCGACGAAAACGAGGCGGGTTATGGTATGGCCGGCGATAACCGCTGCCGATTCTGGATCAATCACCCCTTCGATCGCCAGCCGGCGACCGTGGGCAATGGTTCCATGCCGGCCTTCGACGCGTCTTCGCGGGCCGTGGTCGATGCCTTCCATGCAGCAGCAATTGCCCATGGCGGCACGGATGACGGCGCGCCGGGCATCCGCCATTTCCATCCCAATTTTTACGCCTGTTATGTCCGCGATCCCGATGGCAACAAACTGTCGGCCCTGTGCGAGCGGCCGGAATGACTATTTCACGCTGATCGTCTCGTCTCCGGTCCCGCGCCGATAGCCGGACACCGCCGAGCCGACATCGCGCGGCAGCCCGAAAAACGGCAAGACCGCGAAGATCGACAGCCCCCCGACGATCGCAAAGGCAAGGTGAAAATCACCGAGCGACAGCGTGCCGCCTGTCATCCGCGTGCTTGCCTCGAGGATCGACGCCGCCGTCGCCACGCCGAGGGCCAGGCTCACCTGCTGAAGCACTGAAGTCAGCGAAGTCGCCTGCGAGGCGGCGCGATCCTCGATATCCGCGTAGCCCAGCGTGTTGACCCCGGTAAAGAAGAACGAGCGGCAGAAGCCGCCGACGAGCAGGACAGCCATGATCAGCAGGATCGGCGTCGCGGGTGTGAAGAATGCGTTCGCCGCCGTCGTCAGTGCCCCGAACAGGCCAGCAAGGATGAGAACATTGCGAAAGCCGACGGCCGCAAAGGCGCGCCTGGCGATGAACTTGGTCGAGATTGCACCCACGGCAGCGATGAAAGTTGTCATGCCGGATTGGAAGGCCGACATGCCGAAGCCGAGTTGCAGCATCAGGGGCAAGAGGAAGGGTGTGGCACCGGCGGCAATGCGAAACAGAGTGCCGCCGACAATAGAGGCGCGGAAGCTCCTGTTGGAGAAAAGTGTCAGGTCGAGCAGCGGGGCCGGATGCCGGCGGGCGTGGATCACATAGAGGATCATCGATAGAAGCCCGACCACCGTTGCTATCGCACCGACCCAGACGGGCAGGGCAGGCAGGCTCATCACGGATAGCCCGAAGACGAGCCCGGATGCGGCGCAGGCGCTGAGCAGAAAGCCCGTCCAGTCGATTCGCGCCGTCTCGATCGGATCGATCTCTGGCAGATAGAGGCTGGACAGCCAGAGGCCCAGAACTCCGATCGGGATATTGATCAGGAAAATCCAGTGCCAGCTGAAGAAGGTGGTGATGAAGCCGCCGACCGGTGGGCCGGTGATCGGACCGAGCAGGGCCGGAATGGTGAGCAGTGCCATGGCCGAAACGAGGTCGCTTTTCTTCGTGGTTCGCAGAAGCACCAGGCGCCCGACCGGGGTCATCATTGCCCCGCCCATGCCCTGCAGGAAGCGCGCAGCGACGAAGGTGATGAGCGAATCCGAGATTGCGCAGAACAGCGACCCCAGCATGAAAACGAGGATTGCTGCACGAAACACCCGCTTGGCACCGTATCGGTCCGCCATCCAGCCACTCGCCGGAATGAAGATCGCAAGCGCCACCATGTAGGAAGTGAGCGCCAGCTTCAGGGTGATCGGCCCGACGCCGAGATCGGTGGCGATCGTCGGCAGGGCCGTGGCTATGACGGTCGAATCCATCTGCTCCATGAAAAGTGCGACGGCGAGAATGAGAGGTGTGATGCGGTTCATCGGTATTCCGGGGCGGGCGGCACAGGGCCTGACGACTTCTAGCCGTTCTGCCGTCCCAGGCAACCTGGACATGCAGTTTATGGCGTCAAATCAAGGCGCACGCCGCTTGTCATGTTCCATGGAAATCATCTTGCGGCATCACGATGGTGTGAGAGAGCTTTCTGCGGCGGGTCCGAAGCCTATTTGCGCTGCAGCCCGCGATACGGGCGCAGAATATTTTGCAGGGAGATTTGGATGAATTCGATCAAGAGACGTACGCTTCTCGGTGGGGCCGGTGTAGCTCTGGCATCCCCGATGATCATGACCCGGGCCGCCATTGCACAGGGGACAGGCACCGAGACTTCGATGGATATCGATCATGCCATGCCGCCAGAAACCCATCGCTTCAATGTCGGAAAATTCGAGGTGCTTGTGGTCAAGGACGGCGCCCGCGCCTCCGGCAATCCGCAGGAGACCTTCGGTACCAACCAGAGCGTGGAGACCGTAGGCGCGCTGCTGGAGGCCAACTTCCTTCCCGCCGACAACTTCGTCAACAGCTTCGCGCCGGTGCTCGTCAATACGGGTTCAGATGTCATTCTCTTCGATACGGGCCTCGGTGAAGGCGGTCGTGCGAACGGTCTGGGCCGGCTTGCCGAGGGTCTGACAGCGGCCGGCTACAAGCGCGAAGACGTGACGATTGTCGTGCTGACTCACATGCATGGAGACCATATCGGTGGCATGATGGAAGGCGGCCAGCCGGCTTTCCCGAATGCGCGCTACGTCACCGGCCAGGCGGAATACGACTTCTGGGCGGATCCGGCCCGCGTCGGCACGCCGGCCGAGAACGGCCACAAGGGGGTGCTCGCCAACGTCACGCCCATGGCGGAAAAGATGACCTTTATCGGCGATGGCGGAGAAGTCGTGTCCGGCATTACCGGCATGGCAGCCTTCGGTCACTCGCCGGGCCACATGATCTACCGTCTGGAATCGGAAGGTCGCCAGCTGGTCCTGGCGGCCGATACGGCGAACCATTTCGTTTTGTCTCTTCAGCGCCCGGATTGGGAAGTCCGCTTCGACATGGACAAGGCAGCAGCGGCCGCGACCCGCACGAAGGTCTTCGACATGCTCGCAACCGACAAGCTCGCCTTCCTCGGCTACCACATGCCGTTCCCGGCAGTCGGTTTCGTCGAGAAGATCGACCAGGGTTATCGCTACGTTCCGAAGGCCTATCAGTTCGAGATTTGAAGGTTGCCGAGGGGCCGCGCCAGAATTGCGGCCCCGTCACCGGCTTAGTGGCCGGCGAAAATCTCGTCGGTTGCCTGCTCGATGAAGTGATGAATACGGCTGTCGATATCGGCGTCGCTCACTGTGACGCCGGCCTGGGAAAAGTCCTGGCGCAATTGCTCCAGGAGACGGTGCGGCTCGACCACCTGCTTGACGGCGACAGTGCCGGCATAGGCTTCGACATCGTCGAGGCCCATCGTATAGGCGGCCCAGCGGCCGGCCATCTTGCTGCCGCGCATACGGGCTTTGAACTGGATCTCTGCCTGGCGGGCGAAGTGGTTCTCGAGTGCCTGGGCGCGCTGCTTCAATGCGGTCATGGACGGTCCCCTTCGTCTTCTTGTTTGTTGTTGGTGCCCCCAGCCCCTGAGAGCACCTCCCTTATATAAGCGAGGACTTCAAAGACCGTGTAGCCGCTGCTTAAAATTCTAATGATTGTCGATTTTTCTGTATGGGCCTTGCGGCAAGCCGGGGAGAGGGGAACCGTCGGGCGTTTTGCTATTCCCTTCCTGTCATGAACGTGTTACCAGCCCTCGCCAACTTCCAAGCATTTCATGCAGAAGCGACCGAACGGGGATTCCCGTTTTCCGGGCGGATTCTGCCTATTCAAACGAAGGAATTGGCAATGGCACGCATCGTAATGTCGGCAACCGGCGCAGAAGCGCTCACTTTTGACGACGTCCTCCTGCAGCCGGGGCACTCTGAAGTGATGCCGGGGCAGACCAATATCGCGACGCGGATTGCCCGGGACATCGATCTTTCTTTGCCGATTCTCTCCTCCGCCATGGATACGGTCACCGAAAGCCGTCTTGCGATCGCCATGGCCCAGGCAGGCGGCATCGGCGTGATCCACCGCAACCTGACCCCCATCGAGCAGGCCGAAGAAGTTCGCCAGGTGAAGAAGTTCGAAAGCGGCATGGTCGTCAACCCGGTGACCATCGGTCCCGAGGCGACACTGGCCGAAGCGAAAGCGCTGATGAACGCGCATGGCATTTCGGGCATTCCGGTCGTTGAGGGCGCAAGTCGCCCCGGTCGCCTCGTCGGCATCCTGACGAACCGCGACGTGCGTTTTGCCTCTGATCCGAGCCAGAAGATCTACGAACTGATGACCCACGAAAACCTCGTGACGGTCAAGGATGGTGTCGACCAGCAGGAAGCCAAGCGTCTCCTGCATTCGCACCGTATCGAGAAGCTTCTGGTGGTCGACAATGAGGGCCGTTGCGTCGGCCTGATCACCGTCAAGGACATCGAGAAGTCTCAGCTCAACCCGCATGCTGCGAAGGACGCCCAGGGCCGTCTGCGTGTGGCCGCCGCCATCTCCACCGGTGACGACGGCGTGGAGCGCGCCGAGCGTCTGATCGACGCCGGCTGCGACGTCATCGTCGTCGACACCGCCCACGGCCACAGCCAGAAGGTGCTGGATGCCGTCGCACATGTGAAGAAGATGTCGAACGCGATCCGCATCATCGCCGGCAACGTCGCCACGAGCGAGGGCACGCGCGCCCTGATCGACGCTGGCGCGGATTGCATCAAGGTCGGCATCGGTCCGGGCTCGATCTGCACCACCCGCGTCGTGGCCGGCGTCGGCGTTCCCCAGCTTGCAGCCGTCATGGCTGCCGTCGAGGAAGGCAACAAGCACGACATTCCCGTCATCGCCGATGGTGGCCTGAAGTTCTCGGGCGACGTCGCCAAGGCGATTGCAGCCGGCGCATCGGCCGTCATGGTCGGCTCGCTGCTTGCCGGCACGGACGAAAGCCCGGGCGAGGTCTATCTCTACCAGGGGCGCTCCTTCAAGGCCTATCGCGGCATGGGCTCCGTCGGCGCCATGGCCCGCGGCTCGGCCGATCGCTACTTCCAGGCAGAGGTGCGCGATACGCTGAAGCTCGTGCCTGAGGGCATCGAAGGCCAGGTGCCTTACAAGGGGCCGGTCTCGGCGGTGCTGCATCAGCTCGCCGGTGGCCTGAAGGCTGCCATGGGTTATGTCGGCGGCAAGGACATCAAGGACTTCCAGGAGAAGGCGACCTTCGTGCGCATCTCCGGTGCCGGCCTGCGTGAAAGCCATCCGCATGGGGTCACCATCACCCGCGAAAGCCCGAACTATCCGGGCGCTGCATGATCCTGGGGCGATTGCCCGGACCACGTCAGGCGCCGCTCCTCTGGGCGAGCGGCGTCCTGTCGGCTGCGCTGCTCGCCTGGATGAACCTCGGCTTTGCGTCTCGGTTCACTGAACTGACCGGCGTAAGGGCGATGCCCGACCTCGATATCGAAAGCACGGGCGAGGCTCTGCTCGCCCTCAAGGCCGTGCTGGAGACCAGGCCAGACGCGGCAGAGCTTCTTCGGGCCGTGCATCTGGGGCCGGATCTCGTCCTCCCGGCAGTCCTCGGCCTCTTTCTCGTCCTGCTGATGTGTCGGGTCGCTCCCGGTGCCGGTCTCTACGGTCGCCCCGCCGAGCGCTTGCTGCCCGCACTGCTTTCCCTGCCGATCGTTTATGGCTTGGTCGATTATGCAGAGAACATCGTCAGCCTCATGCTCTTCCCGCCATCCACACCACTGCCGGAAACAGCGAACCTGCTGGCAGAGGCCCTGGCCTGGCTGACACGCTTGAAGTTTGCCGCCTTGGTTGTCTCAGGCATTCTGGTGCTGCGCCTCGCCTTCGGCCCGAAACATGACCACGAATGAGCTTTAAGGAAGCGCGCGTCGAATGACCGGATTTGAAATGTTCTGGCCCCTCCTGGCCCATGCCTTCCTTGTCTTCGGCCTCTATGCCCTCCTGGTGGTCCGACGCGCTGCCGTCGTCAGGGCCGGCAAGGTTGAGCGTATCGCCTTTCGCGAAAACCTCGCCGAGCCGGAGGAGAGCCGGGTGGTCAACAGGGCAATTGCCAACCAGTTCGAACTGCCTGTCTTGTTCTACGCCGTCTCGGTCCTGCTGTTCATGACCGAGGCAGACAACCTTGCTGCCGTGGCGCTTGCCTGGATCTTCGTCTTGGCTCGCTACGTCCAGGCGGCCATGCAGGTGATCGGCAACCTGCCGCTTCGTCGTCTGTCCTTCATGCTGGGCTTTGTGGCGCTCTTCCTGATGTGGCTGTGGCTCGCCATCTGGATGGCGACCAGCTGACGCCTTCACGGCAACGTGTGTGGGCGGAAGGAAACATGGCGCTATCTTTCGGAGGCATCCAGTCCGTCCCGCGAGGAGAGTGCCATGTCAAAGCCCGAAATCACCCAGGCCATGATCGATGCCTATGATGAATACACCCACCTGAGCCTCGACCGCCGAGGCTTCATGCAGAAGCTGACGGCGCTTGCAGGCTCCGGCGCCGCCGCCGCCGCGGTGATGCCAATGCTGGCCGCCAGCAAGGCGAGTGCCGCCATGGTCGAAGAGACCGACGCCCGCCTCGACGTCGCTGACGTGACCTATCCGGGCGCAGCAGGTGAAATGAAGGGTTACCTTGCGATCCCGAAGGACGCGGCGGACAAGCTGCCGGCCGTGATCGTCATTCACGAGAACCGTGGGCTCAATCCGCATATCCGCGACGTGGCCCGGCGCATGGCACTCGAAGGTTTTGTCGCACTCGCCCCCGATTTCCTGTCGCCCGATGGCGGAACGCCGGCCAATGAAGATGAAGCCCGGGCGATGTTCCAGTCCCTCGACATGGACGGTGCCACAGCCAATGGCGAGGCGACACGCGCTTTCCTGTCAGGCCACGAAAAGACCAACGGCAAGGTTGGCGCGATCGGTTTCTGCTGGGGCGGCGGCATGGTCAACCGCATGGCGGTCGCCTCTCCGGAACTCGGCGCAGGCGTCGCCTATTACGGCTCGCAGGCACCGGCCGATCAGGTGCCGTCGATCGAGGCGCCGCTGATGCTGCACTATGCAAGCCTTGACGAGCGCATCAATGCCGGCATCGACGCCTACAAGGCAGCCCTCGATGCCAACGGCAAGACCTACGAACTGCACATGTATGATGGCGTGAACCACGCCTTCAACAACGATACCTCGGCGGCGCGCTACGACAAGGCTGCCGCCGATCTCGCCTGGTCCCGCACGATCGAGTTCTTGAAGAAGAACCTGGCCTGAATCGACATCTGCCGGGAGAGCCCTGAAGGGTTCCCCCGGCATTGTGAAGTTTCGATGAAATCGCCGATGGTTTGACACCGATCAATCGCCCACATCCCCAGCGCGCATAAGGTCTGGTCATGCCCGCCCTGCAAGTCCAGTTGGCGGGGGTCCAGTTCGAAGAACGATGGGAGTTTGATATGGCATCGATGATGAAAGCCGCCGTGGTGCGGGAATTCGGCAAGCCCTTGACGATCGAGGAATGGCCGATCCCGGAACCCGGCCCTGGTCAGATCCTCGTCAAGTATGAGGCGACCGGCGTCTGCCACACCGACCTCCACGCAGCCAGTGGCGATTGGCCGGTCAAGCCCAGTCCACCTTTCATTCCGGGCCATGAGGGCGTGGGCTACGTCGCAAAGCTCGGCGCGGGCGTATCCCGCATCAAGGAAGGTGATCGTGTCGGCGTGCCGTGGCTGCACACCGCCTGTGGTTGCTGCTCGCCGTGCCGCACTGGCTGGGAAACGCTTTGCGGCAGCCAGCAGAACACCGGCTATTCGGTCAACGGCACCTTTGCCCAATATGGCCTCGCCGATCCCGACTATGTCGGCCGCCTGCCGGACAATCTGGAATTCGGCCCGGCAGCACCGGTGCTCTGCGCCGGCGTGACCGTCTACAAGGGGCTGAAGGAAGCCGAGGTGAAGCCCGGTGAATGGGTGGTCATCTCCGGCATCGGCGGTCTCGGCCACATGGCCGTGCAATACGCCAAGGCCATGGGGATGCATGTGGTCGCCGCCGACATATTCGACGACAAGCTGAAGCTCGCCAAGGACCTGGGCGCCGATGTGGTCGTCAACGGCAAGGATGCCGATGCGATCGCGCAGGTGCAAAAGGCAACCGGCGGCGTTCACGGCGCGCTGGTCACGGCCGTGTCACCCAAAGCAATGGAGCAGGCCTATGGCTTCCTGCGTTCCAAGGGCACGATGGCGCTGGTTGGCCTTCCGCCGGGCTTCATCTCGCTACCGGTTTTCGAGACCGTCCTGAAGCGTATCACCGTGCGTGGCTCGATCGTCGGCACGCGCCAAGACCTTGAGGAAAGCCTGGAATTTGCCGGCGAGGGCAAGGTCGCATCGCATTTCAGCTGGGACAAGCTGGAGAACATCAACACCATCTTCGACCGCATGAAAGAAGGCAAGATTGACGGCCGCATCGTGCTTGATCTCGCAACCTGATCTGAGCTTCCAGACAGGCCAAAACGGCGCGGCAGGACCGCGCCGTTTTTGATTGTTGCATGTTCGTGCCCGTGGCTTATTCCACCGCCTGGATGGCGATGATCTGGGCTTCCACCTCGGCGCAGCCGTCATCAAGGCAAACGGCACTCATCCAGACTTCGCCATTGCCGAACATCACGCCGTCGCTGTTGACGAAGAGACTGCCATAGTCCTGGTTGACGATCACTTCGACAATATCCGGGGTGAAGATGTCGCTGTAATACTCCTCGAGATCCTCCGCCTGTCGGAGCGTCTTGCGCATGCCATTGATGGAGACGGTGATCGGATAGGAGATGAAGGCGGACACCGCGATGGAATCCTCGTCGGCAACGCGCCGTTGCAGGTCGGCAATCGTGCTCCGGAAGGTCCGGGGATCACCGAGCAGGGCTTCGATCTGCTGGTCGACCTCCGCCTCGTCGGCATAGCCCGGCGTGGACAGGAAAAGGGTTGCACCGACCAGAAGGGCGGCAAGGGTGGAAAGGGATTGGGTCATCGGCTGTCCTCGTCTCCGGATGGGCTGACTCCTTCATAATCTGGAAACGCAGGTGCGCATCGCATTTCTTTTGGGTCGAATGCCGAGGAAACGCTGCGACAGGGAAGACCGTGAGGTCGCCCCCCACTGGCATTGAGCCCGCAACAGCCCTATCTTTGTGCGGCGCAGCAATAACCGGGCAGGCGAATGGCAGAAACAGGCATCAATACAGGCACGGATCGCATCTTCGTATTCCAGGGCGGCGGGGCACTCGGGGCCTATCAGGCAGGCGCCTATGAAGCCCTGCATGAAAACGAGGTGGAGCCGGACTGGCTGGCCGGCATCTCCATCGGTGCGATCAATGCAGCGATCATTGCGGGAAGCCCCCACGAGCGACGGATCGCCAACCTGCGCGACTTCTGGCAGACCGTGTCATCCGGTCTCGACTTCGGCTGGGCGACCGGAGACGACAGGCTGAGGCGCGTCCAGAACGATGCCGCAGCGCTTGCCGCGACGGCCTTCGGCATCCCCGGCTTCTTTTCTCCCCGCCTTCCGACACCGCAGCAGCTTTTTGCCAATCCGGACATGCGTGTCAGCGCCTATGACACGGAGCCGCTGGTGAAGACCCTCGACAGGCTGGTCGATTTCGAACTGCTCAACGATTGCCAGACCCGTCTCAGCCTCGGTGCCGTCGAGATCCGCTCCGGAAATTTTGCCTATTTCGACAACCGCACGACAAAGCTCGATGCCCGTCATGTCGCAGCATCCGGCGCCCTGCCTCCCGGCTTTCCGCCAATCGAGATCGATGGCCGCCATTATTGGGACGGGGGGCTCGTCTCGAACACGCCGCTGCAGCATGTGCTCAACGTCAACGATGCCTCCCGCGATCTGGAGATCTTCCAGGTCGACCTCTTCAACGCCCGCGGCGACATGCCTCGCGACCAGTTCGAGGTGGAAAGCCGGATCAAGGAAATCCGCTACTCGAGCCGGACCCGCATGAACACCGATGATTTCGCGAGGCGCCAGATCGTCCGCCGCGCTGCCAAACGCCTGTTGGAAAGACTGCCGCCGGAGTTCCAGGACGATGAGGACGCAAGGATCTTGCGCTCCATTGGCTACGAATATGACGTGACGATTGTACATCTCATCCATCGCCGTGCCTCGCATGCCACCCATGCCATGGACGTGGATTTCTCCCGTCTTTCGATCGAGGATCACTGGAAGGCGGGATATGACGACGCGACTTATACTCTGAAGCATCCGACGTGGCGTGATCGGGGGCGCCCGAAGGACGGCATCCAGACCTTCGACCTGGCCCGCGAGCGGCATCTGCAGGACGGCAGCTGACGTCGGGACGCACCTTTTCTGTGTGAAATCGTCCAATCATGGGGCAGATGGAAATCATTAATAATTTGGCCAGACCCCTGGCCTATTGCCATGGCATCTATCGGCGGCAATGACAGCCGCCTTGCTCGGGGAATGGAATGAACGATCATGTGAGGGAGGGGCGGCTTCAGTTGCGCAAGAAGCCGCAGCAGGAACGGAGCATCCAGCGCCTGGAGGCGATCCTCGAGGCTGCGATCGAGCTCTTCCTGGAGAAGGGCATAGCCCAGACGACGATGAGCGAGGTTGCTCAGCGGGCGGGGATTTCAATCGGCTCGCTCTACCAGTTCTTCCCGCAGAAGGCTGCGGTCATCAAGGCGCTGCACGACCGATTTTCCGCGCGTCTGGATGGTTTCATCCGACAGATTTTCATCGGGGTCAAATCCCTGGAGGAAGCAGCTGATCGCGCGGCCGACAGTCTGATCGAGCTTCACGACATATTCCGCCAGGAACGGATCTATACGACGCTCTGGCAGGCGATCGTGACGGATAGGGATCTGGGCCAGATTTCCGCCGACTACCATGAACATGTCATTACATGCTTCTATCGCGACCTGTCGCATCTCGTTCCCGAAAGCGATTACCAGCGCTTCCGGGTCAATTTGAAGCTGATGATCCTCGCGACCGGTGAAGTCATCCGGTACGCCACGCAGCAGGAAGAAGACGTCGCGCGCGCGCACCTCGATCAGTGGCGCCGTGTTACGCGCGTGTCCCTGTTCGCCTACTGAGCATCACCTGCCGATACCGTTACCAGCCCGGGATCATGTTGCTGGCACGAAGGCGCGGATAGTAGCGCGAATAGGTCTTTGGCTCGCCGTCCAGGTCGTCGTCCACTTGGGCCGGCGTGATGTTGTCGAGGCATGCGGTAATGTGGTCGGTGATTGCATTGACCAGCGAGGTCGAGAGGCCCGGACGTTTCATCAGGCCGATCTGCACCGGCGGCAATGGCGGAAAACCGTCATTGGCGGTCAGCACCTTCATGCCTGTTCTAAGCGCCGACTCCGGCAGGATCGAGACGGCCATGCCGGCGAGCACTGCAGCCGCGACCACGGTCGAGGACCAGCTCGTGAACAGGATCTGATATTCGCGTCCATCAGCATCGAGTGCCGAGCAGGCAAGTTGTCGCCACTGGCAATCGCGCCGGCCGACGGCCAGTGGAACCGGCGCGTCATCCTTCAGCGGATGGTTGGCCGATCCGACCCAGCACAGGGGTTCGGTGCGCACGACGTCGGACTGCCGTAGCAGCGGATTATGCGTCACGAGCGCGATGTCGAGTTCGCCCTTGGCCATCTTGTCGGCGAGGTCCATCGAGGGTTCGCAGACGATGTAGAGCTCGACATTCGGGTGGGTTTTGGCGAAGCGTCCAATGATCTCCGGCATGTAGCGGTCGGCATAATCATCGGGTGTCCCGATCCGGAGCGTGCCTTCCAGCCTGTTGTCGTCGAAGGCTGCCATCGCCTCGGAATTCAGCCGGATGATCCTGCGCGCATAATTGAGCAGTTTGTCGCCGTCTGCCGTCAGGCGGTTGCCGCGCCCGTCCTTGATGAACAGCTGCTTGCCGACCCGTTCCTCAAGTCTGCGCATCTGCATGGAAACGGCCGATTGGGTTTTGAACACGCGTCCGGCAGCCTTGGTGAAGCTGCCTGTGTCGACGATGGCGATGAAGGTCTGCAACTGATCGATATCGAGTGGGGCCGACATGGGAATTCATCCATCAGAAGGGTTGATGACTACCATTAGAAACATTCGTTGGACTGATCAATGTCCTTTTGCGATCTTCACTCTCGCAATCCTCACCGGCCGGTTACCGGCCAAGCTTTCACCTCCTACCCTCATCGCCTGTCCGCTCCCGCGGGCGGCTGTCTTCTCGTGCCCGCTGAAAGGAATTTGCCATGCGCACGAACGATCGGATCCTTGACTTTGACCTCGATATTGCCGTTGGACGGCCGAGCCAGACGCTTGCCGCGCGCCTTGCCCGCCTCAACGTGTGGTTCGGATCCCTTCGCGTTGCGTTGCGCAATCGTCTCGCTGCGAACAGCCTCGCCGAGCTCGACGAGCGCCTCCTGAACGACCTCGGCCTCAGCCGCGGGGAGGTTCAGGACGTGCTTCGCCGCCACGGTTACGCTGACGATCCTTCGCTGCATCTGACCCGTCTCGCGCGCCGTCGCGCCGAGCAGTCCCTTCGCGGCCTGAAAGCCGATTGATTCGCCTTCCATCCCCGCAGGGTGACAGCCAATAGCCCTGCTTCTTGCCCGGTCCCGATTATTTCGGACCGGGCTTTTTTGTGGATGCTAAATTAGTGACCTGACCTGTGGAATATGAGGGGAAAAGTGGCGGGAAGTAACCTGTTGCTAACGGGCGTATGTCAGCCATGAACTGCCTGACGTGCTACCTATCTGGAGACCCCTCATGCGTATATCGACGAAGCTGCCTTTGGCCGCGACGCTGTTCGCTCTCGTAATTCTGAGTGCCTCCGTGGCGATCGGCCTCGTGCAGCAGAGCCGCATCCTCGACGAGCAGGTGTATCAGCAACTGGAGGCGACCGCGGATGGTCGCCGCAACGAGGCGCGTCGTTTCCTCGAAGCCATCCAGCTCGATGCTCGCGCGACCGCGTCCGACATGATGACCCAGCAGGCACTGTTCGGCATCACGGGGGCCTGGCCAAAGCTCGGCGACAACCCGGCGGCCGAGCTCCAGAAGCGCTACATCGACGACAATCCCAATCCGGTCGGCGAAAAATACAACCTCGACAGCGCCAAGAAGGATAGCTACGACCGCGCCCATCGTCAGGGGCACACCACCTTCCTCAAGCACCTACAGGCTCAGGGCTACTACGACATCTTCCTGATCGATGTTGACGGCAATGTCGTCTACACGGTTCAGAAGAAGCGCGACTTCGGGACCAACCTGCTCAGTGGCCCCTACAAGGATACCGGCCTCGCCAAGGTGTTCGTGAAGGCTATCGGGAGTGATGATCCGAACCTGTTTGCCAGTTCGGAATTTGAAGCCTACGAGCCCCTGGCTGGAGAGCCCGCTGCTTTCATCGCCGTTCCGATCATCATGAACGAGCGCAAGCTTGGCGTGCTCGCTTATCAATTGCCCAATGATCAGCTGAACGGCATCTTCGCCAATACGCGAGGTCTCGGCGCGACCGGTGAAACCGTGCTGGTCGACAGGGCGGGCATGCTCGTTTCCGACAGCCCGCGCACCGCCGACATGGATAGCCTCAAGGTGAACCTAAGCGCACCGGTTCTCGCAGCAGCGATGAGCGGACAGGATGCAAGCGGCGAGCTTGAAGGCTATCGTGGCATGACGAGCCATGCTGCGCTGGTGCCGCTCGATTTCGGCGATGTCCGCTGGGCCGTCGTCGCATTGATCGGCGAAGATGAAATCACGGCACAACTCGTATCGGCCGGCCTGAAATCGGTCGGTATGGGCGCCATCCTGGTGCTGGTCGGCTCGCTGGTCGCTTTGGTCTTCTCGCGCAGCCTGACCCGGCCGATCTCCGAACTTGTGACCTCAATGGGACAGCTGGCGGACGGCCGGACGAATATCGATCTCAAGGGCATAGACCGTTCGGACGAAATCGGCGACATGGCGCGCTCCGTTGCCGTCTTCCGCCAGGCCGAAATCGACAAGCGCGCGCTGGAGACGGAGAATGAAAGCCGACGTTCGGCAACCGAAAGCGAACGCCATCAGCGCGAGGCCGAGCGGGCCGCAGCCCAGGCCGAACTCACCGAGGCGATCGAGGTGCTCGGTACAGGCCTCCAGTCGCTCGCCAATGGTGATTTGACCGCAACGATCCGCAAGCCGCTCGTCGGCAATCTCGATCGCCTGCGCCTCGACTTCAACACCTCGCTGGAACGCCTGTCGGCCACGGTCGCCTCCGTTCACGGCAATGTCGCAGAGATCAATCGCAAGAGCGGCGCCGTCAGCTCCGCCACCGCCGATCTCAGCAACCGCACGGAACAGCAGGCCGCCGCATTGGTCGAGACCTCCACGGCGATCCGTCAGATCATGGAGGCGATCCGCCATTCGTCGGAGCGCGCGGAAAATGCATCGACCCTCGCACGTGAGGCCCGCACCAATTCGGATCGCTCCGGCGAGATCGTCGGGGGCGCGATCGATGCGATGAGCCGCATCGAGCAGGCCTCGAGCGAGATTTCCAAGATCATCAACGTGATTGACGAGATCGCCTTCCAGACCAACCTTCTGGCGCTGAATGCCGGTGTCGAGGCAGCCCGTGCCGGTGAGGCCGGCAAGGGTTTCGCCGTTGTTGCCCAGGAAGTGCGTGAACTTGCCCAGCGCTCGGCGACTGCTGCAAAGGATATCAAGGCCCTGATCACCAAGTCCGGCCAGGAAGTTTCAAACGGCGTCGGCCTCGTTCGCGAAACGGGAACGGTGCTTTCCTCCATCGCCGGACAGGTGGTGCAAATCGGCGACCATATCCATTCGATCGCCTCCACGTCGAAACAGCAATCCGCAAGCCTGAACGAGATCAACGATGCGGTCGCCCGCATGGAGAACGTGACCCAGCAGAACGCCCGTGCCGCCGAACAGACGAACACGGAAATGGCTGGCCTGACCCGGGACGCTGAAATGCTGTCGGGTCTCGTCGGCCAGTTCACGGTCGAGGCGGGTGCCTCCACCTTGCAGAACCGCTTCGCCGATCAACTCGACACGGGCTTCAGCCGTCCGGCCCAACCGTCGGTCTCCCAGCCCGCACCGGCCGCTGCAAAGCCGGCCACGCGCTCCTTCCTGAAGCCGAAAGTCGCCCCGGCCGAAGCCGGCAGCCGCGCGGTCATCTCGCCGGCGCGCTCCCTGATGGACAAGATCTCCATCGGTCTCGGCGCAAAGCTGACCCAGGCCAAGGACAACAAGTCCGATGGCGAGTGGGAAGAGTTCTGAGCCAGAGCCGTTCCTGAACGCGAAAACGGCGCGGGAGACCGCGCCGTTTTTCGTTTCTGCAAAAGGTGGACCTCTCAGCCCTTGCTGTCAGGCTCTGGCGCCGAAGGCTTCTGTGCGTCCTTGGGAGAGGTGGTGCGATAGGTGTCGAAGATCTGTTCCATGCTCTTCTGGTAGCTCTTCTGCACTTCGAGCCCGCTGTCGAACATGGTGTTCATCATCGCAGCGAAACCTTCCTGCGTGTCTTTTTCCGACGTCTTTGCCGGCTCCTGTGGGGCCTTTGGCGCTTCCGCCGGCTGGCCGGTCACTTGCGCCGAATAGGCAGCCGCCATGTCCTGGAACGCCTTTGTGAACGGATTGTCGAGGAAGGGATTGGCAGCGGCCTGCGGGTCCGGCTTCTTCTGTCCGCCCATCATATCCTGGAAGGCACGCGTGAACGGGTTGTCGAACATCGTCGCGGCCTGGGCCTGCGGTTTAGGCTGCATGCCGGTGCTTTCCAGCCATTGCTGCATCATCGCCGCCATCGGCGTTCCGGCAAAGGCGTTGGCGCCCGGGAACTGCCCCGTCGTCTGCTTGAACAGCCCGCCCATCAACGTGTCGGCCATGGCAGGCATCATCTGCTTGAGAATGTCCTGGCCGATGCCCGAAAGCTGTGCGGCCTGTGCGGCGATCGCGCGCGAGACTTCCTTGGAGCCGAAGAGCTGCTGCAGCACCTGGTTGCCATCGGCTATGCCCTGCGGCGTAAAGGCCGAGCTCATGTCTTCGAAATACTTGGCATAGCTGCCTGAGGTCATCGCCTGGAGCAGGGCGGAGAAGTCGTAAGGATTGGTCGTATTGCGCTTGAAGCCGGATGCAAAGGCCGGCATCAGCGCGGCGACCGCCTTGGCGGCCTGTTCCTGTGCCAGGCCATACTGCTTGGCCATGGCATCCACGGCCATGCCGTTCTGCGCCTGCATCATCATGTCGAACAGTGGCAGCATGGCAATCTCCTCGGATTAGTGCAGCTGATTCAGCACTATATCCGGAAAGGCCGCGAGGCAAACCGCTTTTTGCCGGCTTGTGCAAACCTATGCCGCTGCGGCGCTTGATGCCTTTAGTACTGATAGTCCTCGAAGACCGGTTCCACGGAGCCGTTCCAGCGGCCGTGATACAGCGCCAGCATGTCGTCCGCCAGCGTCGTGCGCTTGGCGAGCACCTCGTCCAGCGTGTTGAGGAAGACGCTCTCGTCCTGGCCTTCGGAATTCTGCCGATCCCGCGCCTTGAGGCCGGAACGCGAGAGTTCGACGACCTCGCGGGCGACCTCCATCAGCGGACGCCCGGCAACCGAAGCCTTCAGCCCCTGGGCCGGAACCGCGTCGCGCATGGCGACGACGTCCTCGACCGTCCAGTTCGCAGTCAGTTCGTCCGCAGCGGCGAGTGCTGTCTCGTCATAGAGGAGGCCGACCCACAGCGCAGGCAGCGCGCAGATGCGCCGCCAGGGACCGCCGTCTGCGCCGCGCATCTCGAGAAAGCGCTTGAGCCGTACGTCCGGGAAGAGTGTGGAAAGATGATTGGTCCAATCGCCCAGCTCCGGCGCCCAGTCGGCGACTTCGCCCTTGAGCGCGCCATTCATGAACTGGCGGAAGGTAATGTGGGTACAGTCGTGATAGCGCCCGTCACGCACGATGAAATACATCGGCGCATCGATGGCCCAGGCGACATAGTCGCCGAAGGAAAAATCCTTCGAGAACGTGAAAGGCAGCACGCCGGCACGCTGGTTGTCGGTATCGCGCCAGATATTGCCCCGCCAGGAGACGAGACCGTTCGGCTTGCCTTCGGTGAACGGCGAGGATGCGAAGAGCGCGGTCGCCAGCGGCTGCAGCTTCATCGACACCCGCATTTTCTGGCGCATGTCGGCTTCCGAGGCGAAGTCGAGGTTCACCTGGATCGTGCAGGTCCGATACATCATGTCGAGACCCTGGGTCCCGACCTTTGGCATGTAACGGGTCATGATTTCGTAGCGCGACTTCGGCATGCGCGGTGTCTCGGCCAGCGACCATTTCGGGCTGCCACCGATACCGAGGAAGCGGATGCCCATGGGCTCTGCCACGTCGCGCAGCACGGCGAGATGCTGGTTCGATTCCTTGCAGGTCTGGTGCAGCGTTTCTACCGGCGCGCCTGAGAGTTCGAACTGGCCACCCGGCTCGATCGAGATGGCGCCCAGACCGTGCTGTTCGCCAAGCCCGATGATGTTGTCGCCGTCCATGATCGGCTCCCAGCCGAGCTTGGACTGCATGCCCTTCAGGAGTGCCGAAATGCTGGCTTCGCCATGATAGGGAACCGGGCTGTTGTCTGCGCGGAAGAAGGCGAACTTCTCATGTTCGGTGCCGATCCGGAATTGCTCCTTCGGCTTCGACCCTGCGGCCATGTAGGCCGCCATGTCGTCGAGCGTGCCGAGAGGGGTCTGGTCAGTGGTATCACGAGCCATGAAAGCTACCTTGGTGGTCATCGCCGGTGGGCACGTCTGGAGCCCGGTACCGAGGCTGATTGAACCGGATTTATGTGCCGCGCAAGTGAAATTCTCTCAAGCTCGGCTCAAAAAACCGGAACCAGCAACGCGCTGCAAACACTATCGCCAGTCGCCGATGGCAGCCTGCACGACAGCCATTGCGGCAACGGCCGCCGTGTCGGCGCGCAGGATGCGCGGGCCGAGCGGAATGGCTGTGACGAAAGGCAGGGAGCGCAAGAGCTGGCGTTCTTCTTCCGAGAAGCCACCTTCCGGCCCGACCAGCAGCGCCAGTGATCTTTCCTCGATGCGGGACAGGGCGGGAAGGGGATTCTGGGTGGCACTATCCTCGTCGCAATAGATGATGCGCCGGTCCGTTTGCCAGCGGTCGAGCAGGTCGCGCAGTTTCTGAGGCTCGGCGACCTTGGGAATCGCGAGGATGCCGCATTGCTCCGCTGCCTCCACGGCATTGGCCTGCAATCTCTCGACGCTGCCGATCTTGCCCTGGACATGCTGGGTCATGACCGGCTGCAGGGTACCCGCACCCATTTCGACCGCCTTTTGCACCAGATAATCCATCCGCCCCACCTTGAGCGGCGCAAAGAGGAAATGCAGGTCGCAATCGGCAGGCTGCGGACGCGTCTCCTCCTTCGGGGTCAGCAGGATCTTCTTGCGCGATGGGAAATGCACCGAAGCTTTCCACTCGCCATGCCGGCCGTTGAAGACGAGAAGCTCCGCCCCGTCTTCGAAGCGCAGCACATTGGCGAGGTAGTTGAACTGCTCCGCCGTTGCCTCGAAGGGCTGGTTCAACGTCAGGTCGGCGGTCACGTACAGCCGTTGCATTCGATAATTGGCACGCATGGACGTCTAGTCTCCGGGATCAAAGAGCCAGGTGAGACATAGCCCAATACAAGACGGCTGCAAGCCCGGCCGAGGCAGGAACGGTGATGATCCAGGCCGCGACGATCGTCATGAAATGCGACCGACGCACGAGGTAGCGGCGGCGGATCTCTTCCGGATTGCGTTCGGGCTTTGCTTCGATCTCGAAGCGTTCGGCCTTGTTGCGCATGTAGGCCATGCGCCGCTTGGAGTTGCGGGTGTACCATTCGCGGAAGAAGCCAACGCCGAAGACGGCGCCGACCGCGATATGCGTCGAGCTCACCGGCAGACCGAGCGCCGAGGCGACGATGACGGTGATGGCAGCCGAAAGCGAGACACAGAAGGCGCGCATCGGGTTGAGTTTGGTGATCTGCTCGCCGACGAGACGGATCAGGCGGGGCCCAAAGAGCAGAAGACCGAGCGAAATGCCGACAGCGCCGATGACCATGACCCAAAGCGGCACGGTAACCTGCCCCGAGATTTCGTGGTCCTGCGCGGCGTGCACGATGGCCGATAGCGGCCCGATCGCATTGGCCACGTCATTGGCGCCATGCGCGAAGGAGAGGAGGGCGGCTGCAAAGATCAGCGGAAGCTGAAAGAGCTTTCGCAGGGATTGGTTGCGGTTTTCGAGCCCGCGCGACTGCCGCCGGATCAAGGGCACGCTCAGCCACCAGGACAGGAGCCCGAAACCGAGACCAATCAGGCAGGCCTGCATGAGGCTGACGGAAACAACCTTGTTCAGGCCCTTGAGCGCGAGATAGGCGAGGAAGGAACCGGACATGATGCCGATCAGGACCGGCACCCAGCGCCGCGCCGCCGCGATCTTTTCTTCGCGGTAGATGATGAATTCCTTGATGAAGGCAAGGAAGAGCGCGGCAATGACGCCTCCGAGCACGGGCGAAATGACCCAGCTCGCGGCAATACCACCCATGACACCCCAGTCGATGGCCGACATGCCGGCGGCAGCGATCCCTGCGCCGAGCACGCCGCCGACAACCGCATGGGTCGTCGAGACCGGCGCGCCTATCCAGGTCGCGAGATTGACCCAGAGCGCCGACGAGAGCAGCGAAGCCATCATCGCCCAGATGAAGACGTCCGCATTCGGCATCTTGCCCGGATCGACAATACCGCGGGAAATCGTGGACACGACATCGCCACCGGCGATCATCGCGCCCGCAGTTTCGAACACCACGGCAATCGCCAGCGCGACGCCCATGGTCATGGCGCGCGAGCCGACAGCGGGGCCGACATTGTTGGTGACGTCGTTTGCGCCGATGTTCATCGCCATGTAGGCGCCGATCGCGGCCGCCGCCACGATGATCCAGGCCCCCGGGCGATCCATGGCAAGCGCACCAGCCAGCAGGGTTGCAAGCACCAGGAAGATCAGCGCGATCCCGAGGGGCGCGAATCCGCGCGAGACGTAATGTGCCGCTTCCTCGACATGGGCGATCTTGTCGAGATCCTTGTCGAGGGTCGGCTTGACGAGTTTCGGCTTTGTCTTGCCCATGCTGGGTGTCTCCGGACGAGGCTTCCGTGTCCGGATCCTCGGTCTGCAGTCTAGCGATTGATGATGAAGGCTAAGCCGTGGGCCACTGGCCGCGCGCGACAAAATTCATCGGGTCGCAAAAGGCCCTAGCGATAAAGGGGTCGGGCTGCAATATGACAGTTTTGTGACGGTCATATTCAGGCGCGTTCTGCAGCCTTTTTTATCGAAGGGGCGGCGGATTGTGACATTTTGGCAAAGTCGGCGAGCAGCGATTTCAATTCGGGCTCCTCGACGCGAGCAGCAGCTTCGTCGCAACTGACCCATTCCAGCCGGCGCACGCCTTTCTCCGGAAACTCTTTTGCGGCGCCCTTGACCTCGAGTGCATGAACCTGGACCCGGGTCGCGACCTTGTGCCCGCCACGCATCTTTTTCATGTAGGTGTAGAAGCCGATTGGCTCCGACGTCGCCTTGCCCTTGATGCCGGCCTCCTCGAAGGCTTCCCGCTCGGCAATGGCATGGGGCTGCTTGCCCTGCATGTGCCACCCCTTGGGAATGACCCAGCGGCCCGTATCCCGGCTCGTGATCAGCAGGACCTCCAGATCGCCCGTCTTCTTCTTCGTGCGATGGCAGATCGCAGCGAATTGCTGTCGCGGCGGACGCTGCAGCATGAGCCTGAGGTCGGATGTGATGCGGCCAATGATACCCAAGGAGTTGTCACCTCGATTCGTTGATTAGAATACGCCAAAATGCTGTCATGATACGCGTGATGTTAAAGCGTTCAGGCACTTTTCACGCGATGGTTATTGCTTGCCTATCAGGTGCGGGCCCGAGGCGTTCATTACAATGCGACATTCTGTGCCCAGAAGTCGCTTTTTCCGACATTCAAGCCGGTTCGGATGGCGCAAACACGCCAAATCTCGTGAGCCCCTCGATCACGCCCCGGGCGGCGATGCCTCCGGTGGCGATGATTGTCTCAGGCCTTGTTTGCGCGAGGCTGGCGAGTTCCGGAAGTGCATTGCCCGGCAAAATCCCGCGTACGGCATCCAGTTCGAACATTGCCCGGTCATTGCCGGTGTCACCGGCCACCACCACCTCGTCGAGATCTATCGCAAGGGTCTGGCAGAGCCAGCTGAGCGCCTGGCCCTTGTCGGCGACCTCCGGCAACACGTCCAGATCCCGCCCACTCGAATAGATGATCCGGGCGCGGTGTCCCGACCCGGCGAGAAGCTGTTCCAGCTCCTGGATGTCTTCGATTGTCGCGTCATGCAGGTACCAGCTAGATTTATAGTCGTGCTGGTATTGCGCCGGCTGCCGCTTGAGGCGCTCCATCATCACCAGTTCCGCCTCGATCAGGTCCACGTCGAAGCCTTCGCCAATCAGCGTCTGATACTCCGCGGTCAGATGCGGATGGCTCTCCGAATGCACCATGGTGCCGACGCCGCCGATCAGGAAATCGGCTGGCGGCAACCCCTCTTGCGCCGTGAATTCGATGATGTCCTCGATCAGGCGGCCGCTATTGTAGACGAGCAGCGGCCGCTCGCCGTCGGGCAGGGACTGCCACAGCTGCGCGAATTCCTGTGACGCATCGCGGTCACCCGCCAGCGTTCCGTCCAGATCGGAGGAGAACAGGCGTATCGGTTTCAATCCCCGTCGTTCCATGGTTCGGCCCAGTCGCTTTCTTCAAGAGCTTGCGCCACCGGGCGGCCTTCGACAAGTGCCACGAGTTGCTGGGCGATTCCGGTCCAGGTGAAGAGGCTGCGCGCCTTGTGGGCACCCATGCGCGACAGCCGACCGTAGAGACGCGCATGCTTTAGCGGCTTCATCATCGTGATGCCGAGATCATACTTGTCGAACGTGTCGGCGAAGAGGGCATGGCGGCCATAGCTGATGGCGCGGTACAGCCCGCCGTGGATCGTAACGATCGTGGGGGTACCGCTTGCCATGGCCTCAATTGCTGTCATGCCGAAAGGCTCGTATCGGCTCGACAGCACGAAGAGGTCGGCCGCACGATACATGTCCGGAAGGTCGTCGTCGGCAATGAAGCCGGAAAACTCTACCTTGTCAGAAATTCCGAGGTCGGCGACCTGCTGCTTGAGCTGGGCGAGGATCGTCTCTTCATGAGGATCCATATTCTCGCCGCCCACGGCAAGTCTCAGGCGTGTCTCCGGCATGCGCTCGACCAGAACCGAGAAGCCATCGATCAGGAGATCATAGCCCTTGTTGGTCGCAAGCCGCCCGAGCGCGAGAATGGTCGTGCCTTCAAAGCCGAGACGCTGGCGCAACATTTTGCGCGAGGCCGACGATACCGGATAAAAGCGGTTGTCGTCGTAACCAGGCGGGATCATGTGCACACGGCTGCGTGACAGCCCGTAATCTTCCGTCAGCATGTCCAGCTGGATCGGCGTCGTCGCAATGACCAGCTGGCAGCTGCGATAGATGATCAACTCGTGCTGGATGCGTTCCTTGAAATTGAACTCCTGCTCGAACTTGTCCGCCTGTTCCGGATAGTCCGTTTCCATCTGACGCTTCTTCCACATGCCCAGCGAATGCGGCGTGTGGATGTGCGGCACATGCAGCGCCTCCGAAAGTCTTTGTCCTGCGACGCCCGCATCCCAGTAATGGCTGTTGATGAAAAGATAGGTCAGATCTTCGCGCTTGATCCAGCGCAGGGCTTTCTCGTTCCACTCGGCCAGGTGACGGTGGAGATATTCCTTCGGAATGAAGTCTGGGCCGCCACAGGGAATGCGCACGACGCGAACGTTCTCGTCCACCTCATCGATCTCAGGCTGGTCCTCGAACCGGCGGGTGAAGATGTCGACCTTATGCCCGAGCTGGGCGAGTTTCTTTGCAAGTTCAAGGACGTAAACGACCTGACCGCCAGTATCGGCGGCACCGAGAGGCGGGTGTGCGGCGACGTAGCCATGCGTGGAAACGAGCGCAATGCGCGGCGTTTCATGCGGGTCCGTTAGTAGTGCCATAAATCCCCACTGTTAAAAATTTCGTTCTTAAGAAGAGGAGATGATAATGCACGAAACGGGCGAATGTTTCAAATTTTGAACGAAATTTTCAATAACAGGCGACTTTGCTAGATTCGATCGCCGCAGGATCTCCCTCAGGTCAGGCGCCCCTCGTTCTCTCCAACAATCACGATATGAAGAGCCCTCGGACCATGCGCGCCGAGCAGCAGCGTCTGCTCGATATCGGCGGAACGCGACGGTCCGGTGATCATGTTGACCGTTCGCGGCATGGTGTCACCCTGCGCTGCCCGCAAGTTCGCCCAGAGGCTCTCCATGTCGCCGACAATGTCTGTGGCCTGGACCACGACAATGTGGTGATCGGGCAGAAAATTCAGCGTCACGGGATTGTCCGGGCCGGACAGCAAGCAGAGCGTTCCGGTCTCGGCGATGCCCCCGAAGGCATGGCTCACGGCCACGAGGTCATTGCCGTCAGAGGCCCCGTGCTTGATTTCCAGTGCACTTGTTGCATGCCAGGGAAGGTTTGCGAGCCGCGCGTCGGCGCCGATGCGGATGGCGGCGGGCAGGTTCCGCTGCTTGAGATAGCCGGCAACGGCTGCCGGCAAAGTCGCACAGCTAGACATGCGCTCTGTCGTGGCATTGTATTTCTCGGCCATGGCGATGAAGAGCGCGAGCCGCTCTTCGGCTGGCAACTGCCCGCGTTTGGGGATGATGCCGAGCGGGCGCTCGACGAGCCTGCTCGCAACGGTCGCAGCGCGCTCGGCGTCGTCTCCGCTCACTTTCAGCGAGGTCCGGATCCGGGAAAGAATGGCTTGGCGGCTGTCCATGGCTCAGGCCCCCTGTTTCTGGCGCGCGGCCCATTGCTGCGCAAAGGTCTGGGCCTCGGGCGCTGGAAGGTCTCGGATGCTGGTCCAGCCGGAGGCGAAAGGCAGGGTGGTGATCCGGCCCTTCGATCCGCCGATCAGGTTCAGCAATCGTGCGCCGATCGCGGTTGCCATCCGGTAGAGCCTCGGCCGCTTGGCTATGAAGGCAAAGACACCAAGACCGTAGCGTGCGGTGGCGGGATTGAGGTGTTTTTCGAATTCGCGCTCGCGCCAGTGCCGCATCATCTTCGGCAGCGGAATATGCATGGGACACACGCTTTCACACCGTCCGCAAAAGGTCGAGGCGTTCGGCAGATGGCCCGAGATGTCGACACCGAACAGCGACGGGGTCAGAACGGCGCCCATCGGGCCCGGATAGACCGAGCCGTACGCATGGCCGCCGACGGCATGGTAGACAGGGCAATGGTTCATGCAGGCCCCGCAGCGGATGCAGCGGAGCATGTCCTGGAACTCGCTGCCGAGCATGGCGGTGCGTCCATTGTCGAGCAGGATGACGTGATACTCCTCCGGGCCGTCCGGATCCTCGGTGCGGCGCGGGCCGGTGGAGAAGGTCGTATAGACGGAGATGTCCTGGCCGGTCGCCGAGCGGGCGAGCAATCTCAGGATCTGCGAACAATCCTCCAGCGTCGGCACCAGCTTCTCGATCGAGGCGACGACGATGTGCACCTTTGGCAGCGACTGCGTCAGGTCGCCATTGCCCTCATTGGTGACGATGACGGAGGTTCCGGTCTCGGCGATCAGGAAATTGGCGCCGGTAATCCCGACATCCGCCTGGAAATAGCGCTTGCGCAACACCTGCCGCGCTTCCGACAACAGTGTTTCCGGTGCCGTCAGGTCGCGTTCTGGGTCGAGATGCGTATGCACCCGGCGGAAGTCCTCCTCAACCTGCTCCTTGTTGAGATGCACGGCCGGCGCGATGATGTGGCTCGGATGCTCGCCCCGGAGCTGGATGATGTATTCGCCGAGATCGGTTTCGACCGGCTCGATTGCATGCTCGAAGAGGAAATCATTGAGGTTGATCTCCTCGGTGATCATCGACTTGCCCTTGGTCACGGTCTTCGCCCCGACCCGCTGGCAGATATCGAGCACCAGCCGGCGTGCATCTTCGGCACTCTCGGCCCAATGCACATGTCCGCCCGACTCCGTCACCTTTCTCTCATAGGCCTGGAGATAGAGGTCGAGATGGGCGAGCGTGTGGTTCTTGATCTCGCGGCCCTTGTCGCGCAGCGCATCGAATTCAGGAAGGGCGGCAACGGCGGCAGCGCGCTTGCCGATGAAACCCTTTTCGACATTGGTGAGCGCCTTTTGCAACTGGGGGTCGGCCAGCGCCCTGGCGGCATTGTCCTTGAACTGCGGAGCGGTGAACTGCATCTCTTCCTCCTCCCGTGTTCTCTACTTGCCGCTGCCGGCAATCGGCCGGCCGTCGGTCATGCCGGCCAGCACTTCCGCGACATGCCGCACCTCAATGGTTGAGCCTTCGCGCTTCAGTTTGCCTGCCATGTTCATCAGGCAGCCCATGTCGCCGGCGAGCAGAATGTCTGCCCCGCTCTCGGCGATCGTCGCCGTCTTCTTCGAAACGATCTTGCCGGAGATATCGGGATATTTGACGCAGAATGTACCGCCGAAGCCGCAACACACATCGGATCCCGCCATCTCCTTCAGCTCCAGCCCCTCGACTGTCGCCAGCAACTGACGCGGTTGTTTGGCGATGCCGAGTTCCCTGAGGCCCGAGCAGCTGTCGTGATAGGTCACCGATTTGTCGAGCCGGGCCTGCACCTGGCTCATGCCGCGCACGTCGGCGAGAAAGGAGACGAGCTCGAACACCTTGTCTGAGAAGCGCCGACAGCGCTCTTCCCAAAGCGGATCACCCTTGAAGAGATCGGGATAGTGCTTCTTCAGCATGGCGCTGCAGGAGCCGGAAGGAGCGACGACATAATCGAAGCCCTCGAACTGCTCGATCACCTGCCTGGCAAGATCGCGGGTGTCCTTCGTGTCGCCGGAATTATAGGCTGGCTGACCGCAACAGGTCTGGGCGATTGGCACATGCACGTCACAGCCGGCCTCTTCGATCAGCTTGGCAGAGGAAAACCCGACGCTCGGCCGGAAGAGATCGACCAGACAGGTGGCGAAAAGGCCGACCTTCGGCCGGTTCTGGGCTTGGCTCACGGTTTCGTCTCCGTTCTGGAAGGTGCTGTTGTGCGGGTTCCGCGGCTGCCGTCGCGCCGGATCAGCCGGAGTTTCGCGACCCGGCCCCATTCGCCGGCCCGCGCGCTTTCGTCTGCGGCCCGCATGACGAAGTCGATATGCGCTTGGGCTGCCGCCTTGGCGGCTTCCGGATCGCCGGCCAGGATCGCATCATGGATCGCCACATGCTGTTCCAGCAGCCTTTCCCGCGCATTGTGCAGCGAGAACACGGCCTTGCGGTTGAAGAAGATGCCTTCCGACAGAAGCCGGTAGCAGGCGCGCATGGTGTGCAGCAGGATGATGTTGTGCGCGGCTTCGCCGACGGCATTGTGAAACTCCACATCCGCCACCAGCTCGTCCTCCGGCTGCGCCTCGGCATGGGCGCGCCGCATGTCCTCGATGATGCGTGACAGAAGCGCCTTGTCGGTCTCCGTCGCACGCTGGGCGGCAAGCTCCGCCGTCAGGCCTTCAAGCTCACGGCGATACTCGAGATAATCTCGCGTCGCCTGCGCATGCCGCGAGATGAGGTCGGTGATCGGCTTGGAAAAGACCTGACCGATGATGTCGGCGACAAATGTACCCCCGCCATGATGGCTGACCAGCAGCCCTCGGCTTTCCAGCTCTTTCAGCGCATCCCGCAAGATCGGTCGCGACACCTCGAGCGACTGGGCAAGTTCCCTTTCCCCCGGCAGCCGGTCCCCGTCGCGCAACACGCCGTCAAGGATCAGAAGCTCGATCTGCTGGACCACCTCGTCTGCGGTCCGGCTGTGGCTCACGCCTGAAAACAGGCTGTCTTCATCGTCTGTCATCACGCTCTCCATGCCGTTTCATAACAAGCCTTGCAACAATTGGTCAATTTTATTGTCCACTTCATCTTTCGCAGAAGAAGCCATGGGCAAAGGCTGTGACGTTTGTGCCTTTGCGCTGGCGCCGCGGCACTGTTAGCTTGATCCCGGGCCAAGGGAGACAGCTGCGTGGCAAAGGGTGATTTCGCATTTCCGATGGCGCCGGAGCGCGCATTGGCGCTCGGTGAAATCCACGCAAGGCCGTATGCGCTGGTGAAATCCAGCCGGGTGATCTTTCAGCTCGCCTTCATGATGGATGGCGGCTCGGCCGTACATCACGCGGCCATTTCCGAACTGTCCCGCGCCCGCGGCGTGGCTCCGCCGGACAAGCAGGGGCGTTATCACGCGCTCGCCTGGGGGCAGGGAACCTTGCGCTGGGAGCGTCACACGGAATTCTCCACCTGGTTCTGGGATGGCCCCCTGCCGGAGACCTTCGGCGGTGATGTGCCGATCCATCCCTTCGGTGACGGCTTCATTGCGCCTGGTCCGCTGATCTCCGGCATCCGCTTGGAGATGCGCCCCGATGGTTCCGAGATTGCCGACGCACGCGCAGCCTTCGATCCGGCGAGCCTTTGCTACAGCGAGCTCAAGAACGGTCAGGCGGCGGTGCTCACCGACTTCCGTCAGGACGGGCATGGTCTCACGCAGATCCTCGTCATTGATCGCGGCATGACGGAAGCCGGTCGCGGCGCCGTCGTCCAGCGCCTGCTCGACATCGAGACCTATCGCACCATGGCCATGCTCGGCCTCCCGCTCGCACAGACGCTGTCACCGGAAATGCGCCGCATCGAGGATGGCCTGACGGCCGTCACCCAGCGCATGAAGGCCCATGCCCGCAATGAATCTGATGAAATGCTGTCGGAACTCACCCGGCTTGCGGCGGAGCTGGAGGCCGACGCGGCGCTCAGTCTTTATCGCTTCGGCGCCAGCCGCGCCTATGACGGCATCGTGCGCGAGCGCATCAAGACACTGGACGAGACGCCGGTCCCGGGACACGAGACGCTCGGTGCTTTCCTGGAAAGACGGCTGGCACCGGCGATGCGCACCTGTCAGTCGATCGAGGAACGTCAGGCGAACCTATCGCGAAAACTCTCGCGCGCCACGGCCCTTGTCCGCTCCTGGATCGATGTGGAGTTGGAACGGCAGAATTCCGACCTCCTTGCGGCCATGAACAGTCGTGCCGAAATGCAATTGCGCCTGCAGCAGACGGTCGAAGGGCTCTCCGTCGCTGCCATCTCCTACTATGTCGTCGGTCTCGTCGGTTATGCCGCCAAAGCCATCCCGCACGATCTCCTGCCCTTCGACACGGCCATCATTACCGGCATTTCGGTGCCGTTCGCGGTCTTCGGCGTCTGGTGGGTGGTGAGGCGAATCCGCCGCAGCCATGAACGGCCGGCTTGATCAGCGCTTGCTGCCTGCCGCTGCCGGTCGATATAAGGCGACAGACAGTTGCGGATGACAGGCGGAATGGCGAAGCAGACCAAGGCGAAACTCGACAAGAAGGGGCTATCAGGTCTTGGTCTTGAGAAACTGGTCGATATCCTCTTGGAGGAGTCTGCGGCCAACAAGGCTCTGAAGGCGCGGCTCCAGACGGCGCTGGCCGGCGAAACCGGGCCGGACGAAATGGCCCGGCTCATCGACAAGCGCCTCGATGCGATCGACCAGGCGACGACGCGCATCAATCGCGCCCGCGCCCGTGATCTCGCCGGCGAATTTGCAGCCCTTGCCCGCAACATTCTCTCCGAACTTGGCGGAGCCGATCCTCAGGCTGCAGCGGAACGTATCCTGCGCTTCCTCGGCCTGCGCTTCCCCGTCTCGGCCCGCTTGGCGACCGACAATGCCCGGCTCTGGAAGGTCTTTGAGGATACGGAACTCGCAGCGATTGATCTGATCAAGAGCGTCGGTGCCGAGGAGCAGGCCCTGCTAGTTGCCCATCTGGAACGTCTGCGGCTGCGCGACCGCTACGGCGAACACACCGGTTTCCTCAGGGCACTGACCGGCGTTGTTTCGGCACCGGCGGCCAAGGCCTGGCGCACCGTGCTGGCTGAGCTCGTTCCAAGCGAGCCCTTGAAGCTCGGTGCCCTCGATCTCCTGCAATCACTCGCTTTGCACCAGGGCGACATCGACGACTTTCTGGCGCTCGAACGCCAGAAGCCCGACAACAGGCGCGACACGCTTGCGGTTGCCGACATGCTGCACCAGGCAGGCCGATTCGAGGATGCCTTGGAATGGGTGCGCGAGCGCCCGCGCGGCGTGCGTCTCATCCCGGTCAACGGCGTGCTGGCCTCCGTCGGTCCGGACTATGGTGCCCATGAGCGCCGCCTGCTCGAAGCCGAGATCCTCGATAAATTGAAGCGCCGTGAAGATGCGCAGGAACTGCGCTGGCGGGAGTTTGCCGAAACTCTCGATCCTGGTGTCCTCAAGCTCTACCTCTCGAAGCTCGACGATTTTGCGGAATTCGATGAGCTGGACCGGGCACTCGCGCTCGCTAAGGAACACGAGGACATCTATCTCGGGCTCGATTTCTTCCTCGCCTGGCCGCGCCTCGATCTCGCCGCAGCCCATGTGCTGCGCCACCGCCACGATTGGGAGGGCCGCCACTACGACGACCTCGCCCCTGCCGCCGAAGCCCTGTCTGCCAAGGAGCCGCTGGCCGCCGTCGTGCTCTACCGTGTACTGGTCGAAGATATCCTGCGACGCGGCATCGGCATGGCCTATCCGCATGCCAGCCGCTATGTCGGCGAACTCGCACGCCTCATGCCGAACCTGCCCGAAGGTCACGGATTGTCGACCCACGCCGCCTTCCTCGCGGAGCTAAGGCGCAGTCATTCGAAGAAATACGGCTTCTGGAGCTCGGTGCCGGGCGGGTTGTCGGGTCAGCCCTAGCGCTCCCAATAGGGCACCGGCCCGTAGAGCTCAGCCAGATAGTCGATGAACAGCCGCACCTTGGCCGGCAGAAACTGGCGGCTCGGATAGACGGCCGACAGCGCCACGTTGCGCGAGCTTTCATACTGCGGCAGCACCTGTACGAGCTTGCCGCTCTTCAGTTCCGCGCCGACATCCCAGGTCGAGCGCAGCGCAATCCCCAGACCGGCGATGACGGCTTCGCGGATGACCTCGCTCGAATTGGTGATCAGCATGCCCTCGGGCCTGAGCGTCACTGGCCCGTTGGGACCTTCCAGTCGCCATGAATCGTGATTGTGTGCTGGCAGGCAGCGATGCTTCTTCAGGTCGTCGAGGGTTTCAGGCGTCCCGTGTGCAGCAAGATAGCTTGGAGCCGCACACAGCACCCGACGCACGGGCGCGAGCCTGCGCGCAACGAGCGAGGAGTCGTTCAGCTCCGCAATGCGGATGGCGATATCGAAGCCGCCGCCGACAATGTCGGTAAACTCGTCCGACAGCACCAGATGGATCGCGAGATCCGGATGCGCCTGCATGAAGGGCTTCAGATGCGGCGCCACATGCATGCGGCCGAAGGAGGTCGATGCGGAGATCTTCAAGGTCCCGTTGACCTCGGAGGAGCGACCGGACGCAAAGGCTTCCGCCTCTTCCAGCCCGCCCAGCACGGTCAGCACCCGTTCGTGAAATCCCTGGCCCGCCTCCGTCAGCGAGATCTGCCGCGTCGTTCGCTGCAAAAGCCGCGTGCCGAGCTTGTCCTCCAGCCGCTTGATGCGCTTGGAGACGACGGCCGGTGACAGCCCGAGATCACGCGCTGCCGTCGACATGCTGCCGGCTGCAATCACCCGAACGAAGACTTCGAGATCCCCTAGATTGGTCATGAATGGATGCCACTGTTTCCGTTTTCGTCATAAGTGCATAGCATTTGCCCTGCGAAAGTCCTAGTGGTAAGAAAACTGAACCAGTTGAGATGCACGTGCTGCGCCGCTAGGATCAGGACAAAGAGGGGAGAATGTCATGACCGAGGCCATCGCCTTTTTGCCGCCGCGGCAAGCGGTGCTGTTGCGCCGCGCCGAAATCCTCGACGATCTCAAGGAACTGGTGCCCGCAGGCCGTCTCGTCGAGGAGCGAAATGCCCTCGTGCCCTTCGAAACGGACGGCTTCATCGCCTACCGTCGCCGCCCGCTCGCGGTCGTCCTGCCCGAAACGACAGCCCAGGTGGCTGCCGTGATGAAATACTGCCATCGCTACGGCATCCCCGTCGTGCCCCGCGGCGCCGGCACCTCGCTCTCGGGCGGTGCGATCCCGCAGGAAGATGCCGTCGTCCTTGGCCTCTCCGCCATGACCCGCATCATCGAGGTCGACTACGCCAACCGCTGCGCCACGGTCCAGGCCGGCGTCACCAACCTCGCGATATCCGATGCCGTCGGTGCCGACGGCTATTTCTACGCCCCAGATCCGAGCTCGCAGCTCGCCTGCACCATCGGCGGCAACATCGCCATGAATTCCGGCGGTGCCCACTGTCTGAAATACGGTGTCACCACCAACAACCTGCTCGGCGTGAAGATGGTCCTCGTCGACGGCACGGTGGTCGATCTCGGCGGCAAGCATCTGGACGCCGAGGGTTATGATCTGCTCGGCCTTGTCTGTGGCTCCGAGGGCCAGCTCGGCATTGTCACCGAAGCCACCGTTCGCCTGCTCGCCAAGCCAGAAGGCGCACGCCCCGTGCTCTTCGGTTTCGACAGTGCGGAGGAAGCTGGCTCCTGTGTTGCCGATGTCATCGGCGCCGGCATCATTCCGGTTGCCATCGAGTTCATGGACAAGCCGGCGATCGAGATCTGCGAGGCCTTCGCCAAGGCCGGATATCCACTCGATGTCGAGGCCCTGCTGATCGTCGAGGTCGAGGGGTCCGAGGCCGAGATGGACGCCATGCTCGCTGCCATCGTCGAGATCGCCAAGCGCCATGGCGTGAAGATCGTGCGCGAAAGCCAGTCCGCCAATGAGGCGGCCCTCATCTGGAAAGGCCGCAAATCTGCCTTCGGCGCCACCGGCCGCATCGCCGACTATATCTGCATGGATGGCACCGTACCGCTCAGCCAGCTCGCCTACGTGCTGCGCAAGACCTCCGAGATCATCGATCGCTACGGACTGCGCGTCGCCAACGTCTTCCACGCCGGAGACGGCAACATGCACCCGCTGATCCTCTACAATATCAACGACCCGGAAGACGCGGCCAAGGCTGAAGCGGCCGGCATGGAAATCCTCAAACTCTGTGTCGACGCCGGCGGCTGTCTCACCGGCGAACACGGCGTCGGCATCGAAAAGCGCGACCTCATGCTGCACCAGTTTACCCAGGTCGATCTCGATCAGCAGATGGCCGTGCGCTCCGCCTTCGATGCGGACTGGATCCTCAACCCGTCCAAGGTCTTTCCGCTGGAGGGCAGGGGATGACGCCAAGCATGCTCACCCCCTCGACCGAAACCGAAGCCGCTGAACTGATCCGCGACCACGCCTCCCGCAAGACCCCGCTCCAAATCCTTGGCGGGGGCACGCGCTCGGGCTTCGGCAATGCCGTCTCCGCAGAAGCGGTACTGTCTTCGGCAGCCATCACCGGCATCGTCGAATACAACCCCGCTGAAATGGTCATGACCGCCCGCGCAGGAACCCCCATTGCCGAGATCGAAGCGGCCCTTGCCGAAAACGGGCAGGGCATGGCCTTCGAACCCATGGATTACCGCGGCGCCATGGGGACGTCGGGCACGCCGACCATCGGAGGCGTCTTCGCGGTCAACAGCTCCGGCCCGCGCCGCTTCACCGCAGGCGCTGCCCGCGACCATCTCCTGGGGGTCCGTTTCGTCAACGGCACCGGCGATGTGGTAAAGGCCGGCGGCAAGGTGATGAAGAACGTCACCGGCCTCGATCTCGTCAAGCTGCTCGCCGGGTCTTACGGTACAATGGGTTTCCTCACCCAGGTCACCTTCAAGGTTCTGCCGGTGCCCAAGACGGCTGCGACCATGGTGATCTCCGGGCTGGAGGATGAAAACGCGATGAAGGCGCTTGCCGCTGCCCTCTCGCTCTCCGTCGAGGTGTCCGGCGCTGCCCATCTGCCGGAAAGCGTGCGGGGTCGCTTTATCGGCGGCAAGCTCCCTGAAGGGGCGGCGTCTGTCATGCGCCTCGAAGGACTGGAGGCCTCCGTCGCGGTCCGTGCCGAAAAGCTGATGTCTGCCATGGCTGGCTTCGGCCCGATCAACCGCCTCGACGCTGACGATACGAAAGCGCTCTGGACCGAAATCCGCGATGTCACGCCCTATGGCGATGGCACGGCCCGGCCGCTCTGGCGCGTGTCCATGCCTCCGTCGGAGGCGTGGAAACTGGTGGCGGGCCTCAGGCTCCGCGCCGGCATCGATGCCTATTACGACTGGCAGGGCGGCCTCGTCTGGATGCGCATGGAGGCCGACCACGAGGCAGATGTGCTGCGCCATGGCATCCGCAGCCTCGGCGGCGGTCATGCCACGCTCGTCCGGGCCGCCCCTGAAATCCGGGCCGAAGTCCCGACCTTCGAGCCATTGTCTCCTGCCGTCGCCTTGCTTTCGGGCCGGGTCAGGGCAAAACTCGACCCACACGGGATCTTCAATCCCGGTCTGATGGCATGAAGGAGTTTTGTCATGACTGATCCGAATTACCAGCCACCCTCTGGCGGCGAAGGCTGGTTTTCCCCTGGCCGCCTGAATGTCCAGATGGTCTATGTTCTCTATCTCGTCAGCCTTGTTGTCGGCATCACCGGCATTGTCGGCCTGATCATGGCCTATGTGAACCGCGGCAAGAGCACGGCCTGGATCGATACGCACTACACCTATGCCATCAGGACCTTCTGGATCGGCCTGCTATATGCCCTGGTCTCCGCCCTGCTGATGGTGGCCATGGTCGGAATGCTCCTGATCTTTGCCACGGCAATCTGGTTCGTCGTCCGCTGCGTCATCGGTCTGCAGAAGGCCTCGGCCGGCGAACCCATCGCCCGTCCCACCAGCTGGTGGATCTGAATTCAAGTCACGGGAGCGGCCATGCCGGCCGCTCCGGGGGAGAAAAAGCGTGCAGACCAATTTCACCGCCGAGCAGCTCGCCGACCCCCATGTGGCGGAAGCCGAGAGCATCCTGCGCAAATGCGTGCATTGCGGCTTCTGCACCGCCACCTGTCCCACCTATGTGACGCTCGGCAACGAGCTCGACAGCCCGCGCGGCCGCATCTACCTGATCAAGGACATGCTGGAAAACGGGCGGCCCGCAGACGAGCAGATCGTAACCCATATCGACCGCTGTCTCTCGTGCCTCGCCTGCACGACGACCTGTCCCTCCGGCGTCGACTACATGCATCTGGTTGATCACGCCCGCACCCATATCGAAAAGACCTATCGCCGCCCGCTGATGAACCGGCTGACCCGGAACATGCTGGCCATGGTGCTGCCTTATCCCGGCCGCTTCCGGTTGGCCCTGAAGCTTGCGGCCCTCGGACGCCCGTTTGCCGGCCTCTTCGACAAGGTGGGACCGCTGAAGCCGATGGCCGCCATGCTCAGGCTTGCGCCGTCGACCGTCGCGCCACCCTCCGACTTCGCAAGGCCCGCGACCCACGCTCCCTTGGCAACCCGCCGTGGCCGTGTCGCGATCCTCACCGGCTGTGCCCAGCCCGTCCTGGATCCCGGCATCAACGAAGCGGCGATCTCGCTTCTCACCCGTCTTGGTGTCGAGGTCGTCGTGCCGCAGGGGGAGGGGTGCTGCGGTGCGCTTGTCCATCACATGGGTCGCGAAGAGCAGGCGCTGGAAAGCGCACGCCGCAACGTCGACGTCTGGACGCAAGCGATTGAAGACGGCGGCCTCGACGCGATCATCGTCACGACCTCGGGCTGCGGCACGACGATCAAGGACTACGGCCACATGCTGCGCCTCGACCCCGTTTATGCCGAAAAGGCCGCGCGCATCTCGTCTCTTGCAAAGGATGTGACGGAATATCTGTCCACCCTCGACCTGCCGATCGTAGAAGCGAAGGGCATGACCGTCGCCTATCATTCCGCCTGCTCCCTGCAGCACGGCCAGAAGGTGACCATGCCTCCGAAGCTGCTGCTGAAGGCCGCGGGCTTTACCGTGAAGGACCCGCCGGAAGGCCACCTCTGCTGCGGCTCTGCCGGAACCTACAACATCATGCAGCCGGAGATCTCGGCAAGGCTGAAGGCTCGCAAGGTCAGGAACATCGAGAAGACCAGGCCGGATGTCATCGCTGCCGGAAACATCGGCTGCATGACCCAGATCGGCTCTGCCACCGGCATTCCGGTCGTGCACACGGTCGAGCTGTTGAACTGGGCCTATGGTGGCCCGCGCCCGAAAAGTATCGAGCGACATGAGATCGGCTGAGCGAATTGTTAAGCGGTTTCTTCTAGTGTGAGCTTCAGGATGGTACATCCTGGAAGGCCGATCATGTGCACTAAATCCTTGCTTGCCGCGTTGCTGTTTCTCTGTCCCATGGCTCTGTCCGCCGAAGCGGCAGAGCGCATTTATTGCGCCGCTTCCGATCCGGTGGTCGATCTGTCGCTGGAAAGCGGTTTCAGCAGCAAGGACCAGGAAAAACTGGTGCATTTCCGCGGCATGGCCGGGGTGAAGGACCAGTCCGCCCCCACAGGCTTCCGCCGTTTCCAGATCAGCTCGGACATGCTGCGTCAGTACTGGATCGATGATCGCGACCTGCGTTTCAGCATTCATGCCTTCGCGCCGCAAAGGGAACCTCTCTACCGGGTGACCATGTCGATGATCACCGACCGAAGCTCCGCGACGCGCTTCAAGGGAAGCTACGACCTGAAGGTCGAGAAGCTGAAAATGGGCAGCACCGTCGGTGCCGAGACGATCATCGCCCATGAAGGCGTCATCTTCTGCGATATCAAGCGCTGAAGCTCAGAACCGGTAGCTGACGCCGACATTCACGGCATTGGTCAGGATATTCGTCTTCAGCGACGCGCCCGAATCGATATCGACGTCGACCCAGGAATAATTCCCCTTGTACTCGACGAAGCCCGACCAGCGCTCGTTGAAGTCATAGGCGACACCGGCCTGCGCCTGCACTGTCGCCCCACCCAGCTGGTATTTAAAAGTCCTGCCCGAACCGCGCGTCACCTCGACATGCGGCACGTTGATGCCGGCGCCGGCACCGATATAGGGCACGAACTTCGTCCCCTCGATCGGCATGCGATAGAGCGCGTTCAGCGTCAGCAGATTGATCCCGTCGGAAAATTCGAAATGCGACCAGCCGGAGGTACTCAGCGTCTCGCTGTCGGCATAGACCTTGGCATGGGTGAAATCGACGGAAAGGCCGAGATTCGGTTTGCCCAGACCGGTCATCCACCAGGTTCCACGCAGGCCGTAATAGGGCGGCATTTCAAACGACTTGCCTTCCCAGCCGGCACGGAAGTCGGGGCCATCAGACACCTCGATATCGCTGTGCGGTGCCGTCTGGAAGCCGCCATAGACGGAGACACCCATTTCAGCGGCCGCCGGCATTGTGGCGAGCGTGGTGAGGCACGCACCGGCAAGGGCGAGCGCAAGCGAACGATGGATCATGAACGGGTCCCCGAGAAACGATGTATGGCAGCCCTGGGGCCACGAGCCCCGACCTGTGCGGAGACTGCACCGTCGAGACAACAATATCATGACACCAGAACGGCCGCGCTTCGCAGCGCGGCCGTCGGTGCAATCCCTTGATGCGGCCGTTTTCAGCCGCCGAAGATGGTGCGCAGAATATCCACGCCCTTGTCGTCGAAGGAAACATCGCCCTGGCGATTGCCCGGGCCGATCACGATCACCTTGGAGCCGATGCCGGCGCGGTCGTAGAGATGTTCGACATCCTTGTTCATCATGCGGATGCAGCCCGACGACATGTTGAGACCGATGGTCCAGGGCTGGTTGGTGCCGTGGATGCGGAAAATCGTATCGCGGCCGCCCTTGTAGAGATACATGGCGCGCGCGCCGAGCGGATTGTCCGGCCCGCCTTCCTGCACCACTGGCAGGATATGACCCTTTGCGGCTTCGCGGCGACGCATTTCTGCCGGCGGGCGCCACGACGGCCATTCCGCCTTGCGACCGATCTTCACCACGCCCGACCAGCCGAAGCCTTCGCGACCGACGCCCACGCCGTAACGGGTCGCGCGGTTCTTGCCCTCGACATAGTAGAGAAACTTGTTGTTCGTATCGATGATGATCGTGCCCGGCTTTTCGTCCGTCGTCAGACGCACGACCTTGCGCTTGAACTTCTCCGGCACTTCCTTGCGCTGCTGCGCGACGAGCGTCACGTCACTGGCAGTCCGGATACGGTCGAGGCTGATGGCGGATGCTGGTAGCGGCATGGCAAAGGTCACCGCCAGCATGGCGGCGGTGACGCTCTTCGAGATGGTTTTGAGCATATTCTATCCCCTGAATTTGCAGGGTTGAAGCCTAGCTTCTTCCTTTTGCAACGCAAGGGTTAATCCAGACTTTGTGATCGGATCAGTGTCTCAGATCACAATGACCCGGGTGCCGACCTTCACGCGCCCGTAGAGATCGGTGACATCCTCATTGCGCATGCGGATGCAGCCGGAGGACACGCCGCTGCCGATCGACCACGGCGCATTCGTCCCATGGATGCGATAAAGCGTCGATCCGAGGTAGAGCGCACGGGCGCCAAGCGGGTTTTCAGGGCCGCCCGGCATGTGCGCGGGCAGGACGTGGCCCTTCGCTGCCTCGCGGGCGATCATTTCCTGCGGCGGACGCCAGTCCGGCCATTCGCGCTTGGCGGTCACCTTGTGCGTGCCGGCCCATTCGAAGCCCGGTTTGCCGACGCCGACACCATAACGCTTGGCCATGCCGTCGGCCATGACGAGATAGAGGAAGCGCTCGCGCGTATCGATGACGATCGTGCCGGGTTTGTGCTTGGTCTGGTATTCCACCATCTGTGGCAGGAACTGCGGATCGATCTGGGTTCGCACCGGCTTGTCCGGCCGCATCGCGACCTGCTGCGCTGACGGCTGCTGCTGCGGGAAGAGCACGCGCCGCTGCTGGACGAGACGGCGTTGCTGTTGCACCGGCTGTGGCTGGTGAAGCACCCGCTGACGGCCAGCCGGAACGACCTGACGCTGGCGCTGCGGCGTTGTGTATGCGCGCGTCTGGGCAGGCACGCCACCCAATTGCAACACCCACGACGCCTGCAGGTCCGGGCTCACCATCACCGGCGGTCGGGTTTGGTAGCGATCATTCGCATGAGCGGGCAGGGCAAGCGGCAGGCAGGCCAGAACGGCCAGGAACAGGGAAGTCTTCGACATCGGACAACTCGCAACTTGGGACCGGATGCAGCGGCACGGAATGCCGCCAACTCGCTTTGAGCCTGCCAGAGCCCACCCCGCCATTTGGTAAAGAGCCGTTCATGAAAATGCGATCGAGGCCGCAAACCTTTCGGAAGGGTTAGCATCCGGTTTGGAAAAATCGTGAACAAATGGTAAACGCGTCTCCGCATGGGGGAGAATCGCATGGACATGATCGCCGAAGGCCTGATCCGAGAAGACGACGGTCTCGACCGCTGCTTCTGGTACGGCGGTCTGGAGGACTACCGCCGCTATCACGACGAGGAATGGGGCAAGCCGGTCACCGACGATGTCAGGCTCTTCGAGAAGATCTGCCTCGAAGGTTTCCAGTCCGGCCTCTCCTGGCTGACGATCCTGAGAAAGCGGGAGAATTTCCGCGCCGCCTTCGCCGGCTTCGATTTCCACGCGGTTGCCCGTTTCGGCGACGACGACATCGCCCGCTGCCTGGCCGATGCCGGCATCATCCGTCATCGCGGCAAGATAGTCTCGACCATCAACAATGCCCGCCGCGCGATCGACCTGCAGGCCGAGTTCGGCTCGCTTTCGCGCTACTTCTGGAGTTACGAACCCGACGCTTCCGAGCGCCCGCAGCGCATGGACTATGCGACGCTGAAGGCCAATCCAACTTCGCCCACCTCGATCCGCCTGTCGAAGGACCTGAAGAAGCGCGGCTGGACCTTTGTCGGCCCGACCACGGTCTATGCCTTCATGCAGGCCATGGGTCTGGTCAACGACCACATCGAGGGCTGCTGCTGCCGTGCCCGCAACGAAGAGCTGAGAGCACAGCTCGTCCGCCCCTGAACCTCAGTCGATGCTGACCGCGAGGATGCGGCTGATCTCCGTGAGGGACCGGCCGGACTGCGCCCGCCAGGTGTTGAACGCCGCCTGCACGGCAGCCTTGTCCTTCGCCGAAGTCGGCGCCTTGCTCACAATGCCTTCGGCAATCAGCCGGTTCACCACGCTCTGCGACAGGATGAAGCTGTCGATGCCGGCAAAGCGCAGGAAATATTGACCGGTATTGCCACCGAGCCGCGAGCCTTTTTTCTGCAGAAGATCGAGCAGGCCCACATAATTCTCTGTCGGCCAGCCGGCAAAGAAGGCGCCCGCCGAACCATGCTCCCGAGCAATTCCGGAAAGAAACACGGCATTCTCCTGCACCGCCCGGATCTTCGGACCGTGCCGCACAATGCGTGTATCCGAGACGAGGCGCGCAAACTCCTCGTCATGCAGCATGGCGCAGTGCCCGATGTCGAAGCCGTCGAAGGCCGCCTCGAAACCCGGCCACATCGCCTCGACGACCTTCCAGTTGAAGCCGGACTGGAAGATGCATCTGGTCATCAGGGAGAGGAAGCGATCATCCGGCATGGCCGCGATCTCGGGCTGCGGTTTTGGATGCTGCAGGCTTTCAAGCACCCCGGCCTCACCTTTGCGGGCGACGGCGAGCGCATGGATCTCATCGAAGGAGTGCATCGCGGACCTCACTGCTGCAGGTTGGCGATCAGAGCGGAAACATGGCCGAGATCCGGGATCTCGCGGAAACGCGGCGCCTCCTCGGGCTTCTCGACATGTTCGAGCACCCAGGTCAGCTCATGCGGCACGAAGACGCCCCAGGCACCCGCCGCGATCGCTGGCACGACATCCGACTTCAACGAATTGCCGATCATCATCGACCGCTCCGGTCCTTCGCCATGTTTGCCGAAGATCCGTCGATAGGTGGTGGCCGTCTTGTCGGAGACGATCTCGACCGCGTCGAAATAGTCGCCAAGCCCGGATTGGGCGAGCTTGCGCTCCTGGTCGAACAGGTCACCCTTGGTGATCAGCACGAGGAAATACTTCCCCGACAGCGCCTCCAGGGCATCGCGGGCATGTGGCAGGCATTCGACGGGGTGGCTGAGCAAGTCGCGGCCGATGGCGAGGATCTCGCTGATGACGGACGAAGGGGCCCGGCCCTCGGTGATATCAAGCGCCGTCTCGATCATCGACAGCGTGAAGCCTTTGATGCCGAAACCGTAATGGGCGAGGTTCCGCTTTTCCGCTTCCAGCAGGCGTTCGGAGACATGCTCGCCTTCGGCAAACTCGGAGAGCAGGCTGCGGAAATGGCTTTCCGTCAGCTTGTAATACTGCTCGTTCTGCCAGAGCGTGTCGTCGGCATCGAAGCCGATCACGGAGACAGGGCGATTGGACATGACGCCTCCTTATCGATCAAGGAGGGTGAGACTAGCCCCTCTCTTCGGCAAAGCAATGGCGCCCGAAGACGCCATTGCCGTTTGCAGATCTGGCAGCTTTTACTGGCCGTTCCTGGCGAGCCAGGCCTTCATCATGGCGATCTCGCCTTCCTGGGCGGCAATCACGCCTTCCGCAAGCTTGCGGATCTCGGGATCCTTGCCGTGTTCGAGCACGATTTTCGCCATGTCGATCGCGCCCTGATGGTGCGGGATCATACCGCGGACAAAATCGACATCGGCATTGCCGGTGAGCGGCGCGGCCATGTCCCGGTGCATTTTGGCACTGGCCTCTGCGAAAGCCTTGGAGGATGCATTGTCCTCCATCATGCCATGGTCCATCGAGGACATGCCATGGCCCTGATGCATGCTGTTGTCCTGGGCGAAGACGGCAGGGGTGAATAGCGCGGTCGCAATCGACGCCGCGATGAGAAGCTTGCTGAGCATTGAAATTTCCTGTGGTGATCGGTGATTGGGAAGTTCACGGCCCATCGGGCCGCCGTCATCCGGTCAGCTGCGGGGAGGGGGTGTCAGAGGAGCGGCCGTCTGCGACACAAGCCTCGGGGAGAGCGTGGCTGCTTCGGCCGCGCGCGCGGGCTTGCCGCTGTCGGACAGCGATAGGGCGACGGGCAACATGGGGCATGCCGCGCAATGCCAGATCATCTTCGTCGACGTTGAGTGGGACGCGCTGCCATGATCGATATCGGCGACTGTCATCTCTGTCGCGGAATGCGGACAATCGAGGTCCGCTACAGCCTTCGTGAGGGAAGCCGGCACCGCAGCTTCGCCCGCCGTATCCGTCGCATGCACCATGGGCATAGCCATGGCCGCCATGCCGGTGGTCGGCATGGCACCGTAAGCGAGCGCTGCAAGGAACAGCAGGATGCGGGCGAGCGATTTCATGGCGTGAAGATGATGCTCGATCTGGACGAAAGCAAGACCGGATTGTGGCCGGTCACTTCGCGATGACGTGATGCAGAATCCGGTATTCGCGGCTTTCCTCCCCAAAGGGGATCACCGGCCAATCCCACTCGCCAAGCCCGGGCCCAAGATCGACCCCGTGCATCAGATCGACGGTCTCGTGGCGGGCTCCGCTGCGGTCCACCACGGTATAGCTGATGTCCGTGACAAGGCAGGTTGCAGCCGGAACCTGCGCCAGCCCCTCCATATGGGCTGAGATCACTTGAGGCACGATGGCATTGCTTGCCGGATGCCCCTCAAGTCGCCGCGTTGCGCCGATGCCGATTTGCGAGAGCAGGTTGGCCGAGACGACGAGATCCAGATAGGGCACCTGCCGCAGGAAGGAGAGCGGTTCGAGAGTCTGGCCGGCAAGGGCTGCATCGAGCCCGGAGAGATCCCGCTCGATCAGCCGGACGTTCTTCAATCCCTTCATGACGATCCAACAGCGCACACTGGCCAGATGCACGAGATCGACCAGCACGACCGTATCGAACAGCTGCGCAAGCTCGACCACCGGCACGTCGCGCAGCAGCCCCGAACCGAGCACCACCACCGTGCGCTGTTGCCGGCAAGCTTGAGCCCTCGCCAGTATGGCCGCCTTTGTCCGTGTCTCATGTTCGGCCCAATCCTTTGCGCAGCGATTGGCGCGCGCCCAGAGATTGACGGAGGACCGAATGAAGGGACGATGGGCAGCCGATGTCAGCGGCCAGCTTGCGGCATAGTTCAAAGCTTCGAGGATCATGTTTTACCGATAGACGGAGATGCGATGGCCGGTCTCGACCACGAGTACGACGAGTTTTTGGTCCTGGATATCGCAGATGATGCGGTAGTCGCCGACCCGGTCGCGCTAGTAAGCGCCCAGCAGATTCCCTTGAAGTGGTTCTCCGAGGCTTCTGGGGTTGTCGTGTCTGGCAAGACGCTCTTCCAGAAACGTCACAATGCGCTCGGCATCTTTCTTCCGGCATATCGATCGTGACGCGCTTGTTCATCGGTCCAACCTCTGGTTTCGCGGGCGAATATACCACCGAACACACCCGTTTTCCAGCATCCGCCCTCAGCACTACCCGCCTTCGCCCTTGCCGCCAAATCCTTGATCCTCTAAGACACCGGCACCTTTTTGAAACGAAAATTCCGGTTGTCATCATGAGCGATAAGAACAAGAAGCCCCAGAAGCTGAAGGCCCGCCTGCCGCGCGGCTTCGTCGATCGCGAGGCTGCCGATATCCGCGCCGCCAACCAGATGATGGAGACCATCCGCGAGGTCTATGAGCGCTACGGCTTCGACCCGATCGAGACCCCGCTCTTCGAATACACCGATGCACTCGGCAAGTTCCTGCCTGATAGCGATCGCCCGAACGAAGGCGTCTTCTCGCTGCAGGACGATGACGAGCAGTGGATGTCGCTGCGCTACGACCTGACCGCCCCCATGGCCCGTCATGTCGCGGAGAATTTCCAGGAAATCCAGCTGCCCTTCCGCACCTATCGCGCCGGCTACGTCTTCCGCAACGAAAAGCCCGGTCCGGGCCGCTTTCGCCAGTTCATGCAGTTCGATGCCGACACCGTCGGCGCGCCGGGCGTCCAGGCAGATGCCGAAATGTGCATGATGATGGCCGACACGCTGGAAGCGCTGGGCATCAAGCGCGGGGATTATGTGATCCGGGTCAACAACCGCAAGGTTCTCGACGGTGTGATGGAGGCCATCGGCCTGGGTGGCGAGGAGAATGCGGGACGCCGCCTGACCGTGCTGCGCGCCATCGACAAGTTCGACAAGTTCGGCATTGAAGGCGTGTGTCTGCTGCTTGGGGAAGGTCGCAAGGATGAGTCAGGCGACTTTACTAAGGGTGCCGGGCTTAAACAAACGCACATAGACTTCATCGCAAATTTGTTTTTGAAGACGAATGACGATGCATCGACCCGACAGAAGCAATCAACCGAAGCCATCCGGCAGCACATGATGCTGCCATTCCAAGGTCTCCTCGGCGGAGAGAAGCAAAACGAGACATACTTGAACGGTGTCGACGAGCTACTTGCTCTCGGAACTCTGGTTGCGGCTGCCGGTTATGGACCTGATCGCATTCTCATCGATCCCTCCGTCGTTCGCGGTCTCGAATATTACACTGGTATGGTCTACGAAGCCGAACTCACCTTCGACGTCACCAATGAAAAGGGCGAGAAGGTCGTCTTCGGCTCGGTCGGCGGTGGCGGGCGTTATGACGGCCTCGTCTCGCGCTTCATGGGCCAGCCGGTCCCGGCCACGGGCTTCTCGATCGGCGTCTCGCGCCTGATGACGGCGCTGAAGAACCTCGGCAAGCTCGGCCAGGACGACGTGCTTGGCCCTGTCCTCGTCACCGTCATGGATGGTGATGTCGAGAGCATGGGCCGCTACCAGCGCTTTACGCAGGCTCTGCGGGCCGAAGGCATCCGTGCCGAAATGTACCAGGGCAACTGGAAGAAATTCGGCAACCAGCTGAAATATGCCGACCGCCGTGGCGCCCCGATCGCCATCATTCAGGGCGGTGACGAGCGCGCTGAGGGCATGGTGCAGATCAAGGACCTGATCGAGGGAAAGCGTCTGTCCGGCGAAATCACCGACAATGCCGAATGGCGCGAGGCCCGCGTCGCCCAGGAAGTCGTGGCCGAGGCGGACCTAGTGGCCAAGGTCAAGGAAATCCTGGCTGCCCAGGCGGAAGATCGCCGTCGGGCGAAGGGCGGCTGAAATGCCCCTGACCGATATGCCGGATTTCGCCGGCACCATCCTGCAGGAATTCTCATCACGGGGCACCACCCGTGTTGACACGCCGGTAATCCAGCCAGCGGCTCCGTTCCTCGACATGGCGGGCGAAGACTTGCGCCGGCGCATCTTCCTGACCGAAAACGAGCGCGGCGAAGGCCTTTGCCTGCGGCCGGAATTCACCATCCCCGTCTGCCTGCGCCATATCGAAACGGCGACCGGCACGCCGAAGCGCTATGCCTATCTCGGCGAGGTCTTCCGTCAGCGCCGCGAAGGCCCGCAGGAATTCTACCAGGCCGGCATCGAGGATCTGGGCGACATCGCAACCGCGGCAGCCGACGCCCGCGCGATTGCCGATAGCGTATCCATCCTCACGCGCCTTCTGCCGACCAGACCGCTCGCCGTCACTCTCGGCGATCAGTCGGTCTTTGAAGCCGTGGTCAAGGCACTCGGCCTGCCTGCCGGCTGGCAGAAACGCCTGATCCAGGCCTTCGGCAATCCGGCACAGATCGAACAACTCCTGCGGACGCTCGCCACGCCGACGCCGGTTCCAGGGCTTGATCCCGCGGTTTCGGCGCTTCTGGTGAAGGGTGACCATGATGCGCTCATCGCCCATATCGATGCGACCATGCAGGAAACCGGCTATCTCACCAATGCCAGCCGCACGCCGGCCGAGATCGCCCGCCGCCTGAAGGAGAAGCTCGAGCTGTCCGAAACAAGGCTCGACGGCGCGGCCCTGCTTTTGCTGCGCGAATTCCTCTCGCTGGAGTTGCCGCTCGCCGATGCTTCGGCCGCACTCGCCGGCTTTGCCGATGCCGCAGGCCTGAAGCTCGGGTCGGCACTTGGCCGCTTCGACGAACGCGTCGCAGCCCTTGCCAGCACCGGCGTCGACCTCGACCTGATCACCTACCGTGCCGCCTTCGGTCGGCCGCTGGATTACTACACCGGTCTCGTCTTCGAGGTGGTCGTTGAAGGCAAGCCGGCCGTGCTCGCCGGGGGCGGCCGCTTCGACCGGCTGCTCACCCTGCTTGGCGCGGAAAGCCATATCCCGGCCGTCGGCTTCTCGCTGTGGCTGGATCGAATTGACTCCGAAAGGAGCGCGACATGACCATCACCATCGGTCTGCCCTCCAAGGGCCGCATGAAGGACGATGCCTCCGCCATCTTTGAAAAGGCCGGCATGAAGATCATCGCTGTCGGCAATGACCGCTCCTATCGCGGCCGCGTCGAAGGTTTCGACGATGTCGAGGTTGCCTATCTCTCGGCCTCCGAGATCTCGCGCGAGATCGGCAATGGCACGGTCGATTTCGGCGTCACCGGCGAAGACCTGATCCGCGAAGGCCTGGCGGAAGCCGATACCCGCGTCGAGATCTCAGCCCGCCTCGGCTTCGGCCATGCCGATGTCATCGTGGCCGTGCCCGAGATCTGGTACGATGTCGACACCATGGCCGATCTCGGCGATGTCGCCGCCGAATTCCGCACCCGTCATGGGCGCCGTCTGGCCATCGCCACCAAATACTGGCGTCTGACGCAACAGCATTTCTCGGGCAGTCACGGCATCCAGCTCTACCGCATCGTCGAAAGCCTAGGGGCGACCGAAGGCGCTCCTGCCGCTGGCCAGGCCGACATCATCGTCGACATCACCTCGACCGGTTCGACGCTGCGCGCCAATCACCTGAAGGTGTTGTCGGACGGCGTGATCCTGCGCTCCGAGGCCTGCCTTGTGCGCGCACGAAAGCCGGAGCACGCGGGCAATCCCATGATCGGCCGCATCATCGAGGCGGTGCGCGGCGCACTCTGAGGGCCCCATGTCACACGCGAATGCGATTCCCGGATTGTATGCGCGGCACGCAGAAGCCTTTGATCGCATACGGGGCAAGAATGGCTTCGAGCGTCCCTGGCTGGATCGGCTTGTCGCGCCATTGCCTGAACATGCTCATGTGCTCGACATTGGATGCGGTTCCGGCGAGCCGATTGCGGCGGATCTGATTGGCCGGGGCTTTTTCGTCACCGGGCTCGACGTTTCCGAGCCTCTCATACGTCTGTGTCGGGAGAGATTCCCCGGACACGACTGGCATGTCGGCGATATGCGGGATCTGTCTCTGGGGCGGACCTTCGAGGCGATCGTCGCCTGGCACAGCTTCTTCCACCTCACACCCGAGGCGCAGCGGACCATGTTCCCGCGATTTGCGTCTCATGCAGCGAGAGGCGGCGTGCTGATGTTCACATCAGGGCCGTCTGCCGGTGTGGCCATCGGCGAATTCGAAGGGGAGCCGCTCTACCATGCGAGCCTCGACCCTGCGGAGTATCGGTTCCTTCTGGCGGAAAGTGGCTTCGTCATTTTGCAGCACGTGGTCGAAGATCCCGCATGCGGTGGTGCCACCGTCTGGCTGGCGCAAAAGACGTAATTCGGAAAGACACGACAGGGCCCTCGGAGCGATCCGGCGGCCTTTTGTTTCCTCCTGCCGTTGTGCATACTGTCTTGACGACAAGAGGGGACATACCTGTGACAATTCTAAGAACTGTTGTTGCATCTTTTTCGATATCACTGTTTTCAGCCTCGGTTTGGGCCGATGAGGCACCCAAACCAAAACTCGGTCCCGATGCCGTGCCGATCACATCGGATCACGCATATATCTCCAAGGCCGAAGCACCCGACTACTGGGCCATCTCGCCCTACTATATCCACCAGCAAACCTCTTCCGCCTGCTCGCTCGCGTCGGTTACGGTTGCAGTCAACACGCTGCGCGGACTGCCCGGGCGGTCAGAAGACACGCTCGTAACTCAGAACAACCTGCTGGAGGCCACCAAGGACGAGCGCTGGGCCGCTCAGGCCGCCGAAGATGGCGACGGCGTGACCTTTGTCGACTTGATCGAAGACACGACACAAAGCCTGAAGGCTTTCGACATCAAAGCAGACGTCAGATCGGCACAACCGGGCAAAGACCAGGCGGCAACGCTTGAAGCCTTTCGGGCAATGCTTCTCGAGAATGAAGTCTCGGCCAAAGACATGGTCTTGATCTATTTCAACCAGGGCGTCGTCACCGGCGACTGGGATGGACCGCATGTGTCGCCGATCGGCGCCTATGATGCTTCGACCGATCGGGTCCTGATCATGGATGTCGACCGCGAATGGTATGTTCCGTACTGGACAAAGACCGAAACCCTGTTCAAGGCCCTGCAACGACCCGCTCCGGCGGATCAAGGCGTGCTTGCCGGCGAGACAGGCGGGTGGGTGCATATCATCAGGCAATGAGCCGGAAGAGGCGCCGAAGGCAGGGACACCCAGTTTCTGAGGATGCGCCCCGCTCCAGCGCCTCGCCGACACAGATACGAAAAACCCGCCGGATCGCTCCGGCGGGTTTTTTTGCCTTGTAGGGCAGGGATATCAGGCGATAGCGGCAGTCGAACCGCGGCGGGCGTCGAGCGAGTAGGCCCCAGCGCCAACGATGGCGAGCGCGATGTAACCGCCGGCCAGCGTGATGTTCTTCATCATCATGATCTGGTTCAGCGTGTTGATCCAACCGAGCGCGCCTTCCGGCCAGCCTTCGATGGCAACGGTGCCGGTGTGGAAGACGAGGCCGGTGAACACGCAGAACAGTGCGATGGTCCAGGCGGTGATCTTGGTCTGGAAGCCGACGAGGATGAAGAGGCCGGCGACGAGTTCATAGAGGCCGGCGGCATAGGCGAGCAGGTCGGCGGCCGGGAGGCCGGCGCCCGAGATCATGCCGGCAGTGCCAGCGGGATCGGCAAGCTTGCCGAAGCCGGACATGATGAACATGAAGGAGAGAAGAATACGGACGAGAACGAGAAGTGCATTATTGGTGGACGACATCGAAAGGCTCCATTTGGCGTTGATGCCTGAAACCCCTCTGATCGGGTGGTTTCAGTTCGTGGAGCCTAGATGCCTGCTTTTTTGTCGCAGGCATAGATGAACAATTTTTGACTGATTGTTCACAAAAACGGAACAAACGGGACCTTGGGCATGTGTTCAGGAACCCGCGTGAACCAGTCACGGGCCGCTGGAAGCTGGCTTGCCGGAATATCAGGCAGGCGTGACGGAGGCTGTCGTCGGCAACTGGAAACGCGGGAAAATGAAGAGCCCGACCATGTTGCCACCGGCGTTGTCGAAACCGGAGGACTCGCCGATGCAGAAGACCGGCTGGCGGTGCTGCGACGCGGCGACGATGGTGGTCGAGTAGCAGAAGCGCGACGGCTGCGTGGCGGCCTGTTCGAACAGTCTGAGAATATGTCCGCGATCTGCCGGATCATAGCTGCGCATGACCGTCAGCAGTCCGCATTCATGATTGTTGAGACCGTGTAGGGCACGCGCGTTCTCCCCCAGCTTCAGGAGGCCGTTCGTCAGGTCACCCGTCCAGTCTTCCGACAGGCCGAAGCGGCACGCATGCTGCCCCAGCACGCCGTCTCCTTCCTGCTCGCTCATCATGAAGGTGTTCGCAAGATCAGCATTCGCGATTTTGAACAAGGCGATCCCCAAGTCGATAGCCAGAACTGGCCCCAATTATCCAGCCCGGGAACTTGCTCCCGGAAGCCGACCCCTGTCCGGCCGAAACCGAAACCGCTGGCGAGCGGATGCCCGTTCACCAGGTTCTTCAAGCGGCCCGCCGGAACCGCAGACACCGCGCTCCCGTCATCCGGGAATTCACGATGTGAGTGCTTGAGACCTTTCAGTGATCCGACCGGTCTTCAGACGTAGAACACCGCCGCGAGTTGCCCCATCGCCACGATGTATGCATGCCGGAGCGCAAGCTAAACCGGAATTTCAACCGTCTCCCACAAGAAAGCTGAAAAGGAAAAATCTTGCATGCACCGGAATTAACGGTTTGGATACCATGATTTATTCAGCATGAAAACGGCCCATGTCCCAAATTGGTGCAGGAACCGTCTCAATTCTGGGAACCTTGATATTGGAATAATATGATTTTCAGTGTGTTGGTAGATGTGTGTCTGTCGACGCGACGCACCACCAGTCCGGCGCCACGCAACTTTTGGTGTCATTCCGACCGCTGTCAATTGGTCCGTTGACGGGTGTGGCCTGGCCATCCTGGGGCATGCCGGAGCTTCATACGAAAAAGGGCAATTCGAGCGCGGCCCCCCAGTCGAAGACTGAACCGGATGGTCCAGATGAAACACCGACAAGGCAAACGCATTGCGCTGGTGGGGAACGCGAATAGAATCGGATCCCTGTTTCGGTTGTCGGGAGTGGTCTGGATGGATGCAACGCGGCGGGTCTTCATGCTGGCAGCTGGCGTTTTCGCGACCGCGGTTGCCTGCGGCACCCTTGCCGCCCATGCCGAGCCGTCGAATTCAGCAGACGAGCCGGCATGCCTCTATGCAGGTACCTATGGCTCGTCGTCTCTCTGCATCAGGCGTGACAGTTTCAACGCCGATCTCTGCCGTGTGATCGGCCATTTTTCTCAAGTGCATGACGTGCCACCTGCGTTTTTCGCTCGACTGATCTGGCGGGAAAGCCTCTTCCGCCCTGAGGCGGTCAGTCGGAAGGGGGCGGAAGGAATCGCCCAGTTCATGCCCGGCACAGCGCGCATGCGTGGGATTGCCAACAGTTTCGACGTGCTTGAGGCACTCGATGCGTCCGCCGGCTATCTCGTGGAGCTGAGGACTCGCTTCGGAAATTTCGGCTTCGCTGCCGCAGCCTACAACGCCGGCGAAAATGGGTTTTCACGTTTCCTGTCCACCGAGCGCCTGCCCATCGAAACCCGGGATTACGTCTTTGCCATCACCGGCGCGACGGTCGAGATGTGGCGCGATCAGCCGCCGGAAATCGCAGCGCCGACATTGGACGAAACCTTGAGCTTTCAGGACGCTTGCGTGGCTCTCGCGGACAAGCGCCGGATGAAGGAGCCCGTTTTTTCAGGCTCTGCAGATTGGGCGCCATGGGGCGTGCAATTGGCCGCGCATTTCCGCCCAGCCATCGTCAACCAGCTGTTCACACGCGCCCTCAGCCGCCTGCCGGCGCCACTCAACGCCGAGCGCGCCCTCATCGTGCGCCAGCGCGGCGGCAATTTTGGCTACAGACCCCGCTATGCCGCAAGGATCGGCCGCGAAACCCGCCAGGAGGCGAACAAGCTCTGCGCCGAGATCAGGGCCGCGGGCGTGCCTTGTACGGTGCTCAAGAACTAGGATCACAGCCCAGGTTCCCGGCCGAGACGATGCACAATAGAAAAAGGGCGACCCGAGGGCCGCCCTTCTGAAAGACTGAACCGGATGGTCCAGATGATAGACCCTGAGGCCTTACATCATGTCCATGCCGCCTGTTCAGCGCGCTTGACGCGCTAAACCACTTTGAGTGATGGGCGGCTTTTTTGAACCTGATGATAAGACCCTGAGGTCTTACATCATGTCCATGCCGCCCATGCCGCCCATGCCGCCAGGCATGCCGCCGCCAGCAGATTCCTTCTTCGGAAGTTCGGCGATCATGGCTTCGGTGGTGATCAGCAGCGAAGCAACCGAAGCTGCGTTCTGCAGGGCGGTGCGAACGACCTTGACCGGGTCGACGATACCCATGGCGATCATGTCGCCATATTCCGACGTCTGGGCGTTGTAGCCGAAGTTGTCGGTGTCGCCGTCGAGGATCTTGCCAACAACGATGGAAGCTTCGTCACCGGCATTGGTAGCAATCTGGCGAACCAGCGACTGCAGGGCCTTGCGCACGATGTTGATGCCGGCTTCCTGGTCGTCGTTTGCACCCTTGACGGTGATCTTCGTCGAGGAGCGCAGGAGAGCGGTACCGCCGCCGGGGACGATGCCTTCCTGAACGGCAGCGCGCGTTGCGTTCAGCGCGTCGTCGATGCGGTCCTTGCGTTCCTTGACTTCGATTTCCGTCGAGCCACCAACGCGGATCACGGCAACGCCGCCAGCGAGCTTGGCAAGACGTTCCTGCAGCTTTTCGCGGTCGTAGTCAGAAGTGGTTTCTTCGATCTGAGCCTTGATCTGGGAAACGCGACCTTCGATGTCCGACTTCTGGCCGGCACCGTCGACGATCGTGGTGGTTTCCTTGGTGATCGAGATCTTCTTGGCGCGGCCGAGCATTTCGAGCGTAACCGACTCGAGCTTGATGCCGAGGTCTTCCGAGATGACAGTGCCGCCCGACAGGATGGCGATGTCTTCCAGCATGGCCTTGCGGCGATCGCCGAAGCCCGGAGCCTTGACGGCAGCGATCTTCAGGCCGCCACGCAGCTTGTTGACGACGAGCGTAGCAAGAGCTTCGCCTTCGACGTCTTCAGCGATGATGACGAGCGGCTTGCCGGTCTGAACGACGGCTTCGAGAACCGGCAGCATGGCCTGGAGGTTCGAGAGCTTCTTTTCGTGCAGAAGGATGTAGGCGTCGTCGAGATCGGCGACCATCTTTTCCGGGTTCGTCACGAAGTAGGGCGACAGGTAGCCGCGGTCGAACTGCATGCCTTCGACGACTTCGAGTTCGGTTTCAGCGGTCTTGGCTTCTTCGACGGTGATAACGCCTTCGTTGCCGACCTTCTGCATGGCTTCCGCGATGTCGCGGCCAACCTGCATGTCGCCATTTGCCGAGATCGTGCCGACCTGTGCGACTTCTTCCGAAGTCGAGATCTTCTTGGCCTTGGCCTGGAGGTCCTTGACGACTTCTGCGACGGCCAGATCGATACCGCGCTTCAGGTCCATCGGATTCATGCCGGCTGCAACAGCCTTGTTGCCTTCGCGAACGATGGCCTGGGCAAGAACGGTTGCGGTCGTGGTGCCGTCACCGGCGATGTCGTTGGTCTTCGAAGCAACTTCGCGGACCATCTGGGCGCCCATGTTCTCGAACTTGTCTTCCAGTTCGATTTCCTTGGCGACCGATACGCCGTCCTTGGTGATGCGCGGCGCGCCGAAGGACTTGTCGATGATGACGTTGCGACCCTTCGGGCCGAGCGTTACCTTCACGGCGTCAGCGAGGATGTCGACGCCATGCAGCATCTTTTCGCGCGCGGTGCGGCCAAACTTGATTTCTTTAGCAGCCATTGTCAAAACTCCCGGGCATCTAGCCCATTGGTGAATTGTTAAAGAGGAAGACGGGTATCAGGCTAAGATCAGCCGATGACGCCCATGATGTCGGCTTCCTTCATGATCAGCAGGTCTTCGCCGTCGAGCTTGACCTCGGTGCCGGACCACTTGCCGAACAGGACGCGGTCGCCGACCTTGACGTCGAGAGCGATCTGCTTGCCGCTTTCGTCGCGGGCGCCAGGGCCAACAGCGACGATTTCGCCTTCAGCAGGCTTTTCCTTGGCAGTGTCAGGAATGATGATGCCGCCCTTGGTCTTTGCTTCGGACTCGACGCGCTTGACTACAACGCGGTCGTGCAGCGGACGGAAAGTTGTGCTTGCCATTGTCTAATCCCTCGATCAAATGACATTCGCGGACCGCAGAGAGGGTCCGCATCGATACTGTTAGCACTCGCTCTTGGTGAGTGCCAGCGAGGCTGAGATAAGAACAGCATGCGGATGAGTCAAGCCGGGTGTGCAAAAATCCGGTGCCTATCGTAAACGGCACCGGATGGGTTGTTTACCTTCAGAGAACCATGGTCTCGAAGGTGGCGAACTCGGCTTCTATCCCATATTGAACGAGAAATGCGGCAGGATCGAAGTCGTTCGCGGCATAAATTGCCGCCATCTCCTGTTTGGCCGCCAGAAGTGCATCGCGGCTTTCCCACTCGGCAATGGTGATTACGAAAACCTGGCCATCGCGTTCGGATGCGGCGACGCGGCTCATTTTGCAGTGCGCATGTCTCTGCAGATGCCCGTCGATAAAGGCCAGACGTTCTGCGAAATCCGGCCAATGGGCAAGCGGGCAGGTGAACCGGTCGATCCGAAGAACGGTCGACCGATCCGCATTGCGGAGTTCCAGTGGCGAAGGGAAAGGGGTGGTCATGATGCGCTCCGTATCTGTGTGAGAACTTGCAGTTTGATCGGGACGCAGGCATGGATAGGACCTCAACCTTCATTGAGGTCAAGGAATAAGTGTCGTGGCAGATCAAATGGCAGTTCAGAAGTCTGGAGCACCGGTTCTGCTCAGTGTTGGCGAGGTGGCACGCCGCGCCGGCGTCGCTGTCTCGGCGCTGCATTATTACGAGCGTGAAGGGCTGATCCATTCGCTGCGCAGTGGCGGAAACCAGCGACGGTTTCCGCGCGGCGTGCTCCGCCGTGTCGCTGTCATCAAGGTTGCCCAGTCGCTCGGCCTGTCGCTCGCCGAAATCTCGACCGCCTTCTCGACCCTGCCGGATGATCGGCCGCCCTCGGTCCATGACTGGCGCCGGCTTTCGCAAATCTGGCGTGCCGACCTGGATCGCCGGATCATGCAGCTTCAAGGGCTGCGTGACAGGCTCGATGGCTGCATCGGCTGCGGATGCCTGTCCATGGAGGATTGTCCCTTGCGCAATGGCGGCGACCACATGGGCAAGTCCGGCGCGGGGGCGAGGCTTCTGGCCGATGGCGCAACTGACAAAGGCGTTTGACAGGCCAATATGAATTTGACAGGTTTGAACCGTGGAGTGCGCGAAAGCTCCATGAGGCGCCATGCCGGAATTTCGCATCCGTCATTCTCAAACAACGGACACCGAACATGGCACCCTTTGGCGCAATTTCCGCAGACAAACTCTTTCGCTTGTTGGGTTCATCCCAGTCCCCCTTCCTTGTCGATGTCAGTCTTGACGAAGATGCCGAGGCTGATCCCTTTCTCCTGCCGTCAGCTGTCCGCCGCGATCACCGGTTCGTCGACCGCTGGGCGGCCGAGATCAAATCCCCCTCCGTCGTGATCATCTGCCATAAAGGGCGAAAGCTCAGCGAAGGCGTGGCAGCCCATCTGCGCCTTCTGGGGCTCTCCGCTGAAGTCCTGGAAGGCGGAAACGTCGCCTGGGCGAAAGCGGGGCTTCCCCGCGTGCCGCTGGCCCGGCTCGCAAGTCATGGCGGCGGCACGCTTTGGGTCACCCGCAACCGGCCGAAGATCGACCGTATCGCCTGCCCATGGCTGATCCGCCGCTTCGTTGATCCCCTGGCGCGCTTCCTCTTTGTCTCGCCCTCGGAAGTGGAGGGCGTCGCCCAACGGTTCGACGCTGTCGCATTCGACATGGATGAAGGGTTCTGGAGCCACCGCGCCGAGCGCTGCACCTTTGATACGATGCTGACCGAATTTGGTCTTGAGACGCCCGCGCTGATGACCCTCGCACAGATAGTTCGCGGCGCCGATACGAACCGGCTGGACCTTGCGCCGGAGGCCGCCGGCCTGCTGGCGGTGTCGCTCGGGCTGTCGAGGCTCCATGCCAGCGACCTCGATCAACTGGAGCAGGGCCTGATTGTCTATGATGCCCTGTACCGTTGGGCGCGCGACGCCATGGACGAAAAGCACGACTGGGTCGCCCGCAGTTCGCGCAATGAGGTTGGGTGATGAGTATCGTGGTGGGAAATCCGGCCAGGATCACTGAAATCCGGCCGACATTCACCGAACTGGTCTCGGCCTTTGCCCGCATCGGCCTCATGTCCTTTGGCGGTCCAGCGGCCCAGATCGCGCTGATGCACCGGATCTGCGTCGAGGAAAAACGCTGGATCGATGAGGACAGATACCTCCACGCCTTGAATTACTGCATGCTGCTTCCCGGTCCCGAAGCCCAACAGCTCGCGACCTATATCGGTTGGCTGTTGCACGGCGTGCGGGGCGGCATGGTCGCCGGCCTGCTCTTCGTCTTGCCGGGGCTCGCCGTCATCCTCGGTCTGTCCGGCCTCTATGCGCTCTATCAGGAGGCAAGCCTTGTCACGGGCCTGTTCTTCGGTCTGAAGGCGGCGGTCCTGGCGATCGTCGTTGAAGCCGTGGTCAGGATCGGCAGGCGGGCCTTGAAGAGCGGTTTCCACCGCGGCCTGGCGGCGGCCGCCTTCATCGCGCTTTTCTTTTTCTCCCTGCCGTTCCCGCTTGTCGTGCTCACGGCCGCCCTGATCGGCCTCATCCACGCTCGCGGCGTACCATCAGCAGCTGTCGAGATCTCCGAGGAAGTCCGCGCAAGGCCGCCACTGCTTGGTCAGTTGGCAACACTGCTGTTCTGGGTCGTCGTCTGGCTGGCGCCCCTGCCGCTACTCTGGCTGCTCGTTCCGGAAACCGCACTTCCCGAGGTCCAGACGTTTTTCTCCAAGATGACGCTTGTCACCTTCGGCGGCGCCTATGCCGTGCTTGCCTATGTTGCCCAGGTCGCGGTCGATCACTACGCCTGGCTCAAACCTGGCGAGATGCTGGACGGGCTGGCACTTGCCGAGACGACGCCGGGACCGCTGGTTATGGTCCTCTCCTATGTCGGTTTCCTCGCCGGCTTCCGCCAGAGCGGCGCGCTCGATCCCTTGATCGGCGGGCTGCTCGGTGGCGTGATCGCCGCCTGGGCCACCTTCGTCCCGAGCTTCATCTGGATCTTTGCCGGCGCCCCCTATATCGAGCGCCTGCGCGGCAATCGCCTGCTGAGCGCCGCGCTTTCGGCCATCACCGCCGCCGTGGTCGGAGTCATTCTCAATCTTGCCGTCTGGTTCGCGCTGCATGTCGTCTTTGCCAGGGTGGAGCCGGTCGATCTCGTAAGCCTTACTCCGCTGACGCTCTCCGTCCCTCTGCCGGTCTGGTCGTCCCTGGATTGGCCGGCTCTGGTCATCGCCATGGTTGCCGCCGTCATGATCTTCCGCTTCCATCTCGGCATCGGCAAGACGCTGATCGCGGCCGGTCTGCTCGGGCTTGCCGCCCGTTTCCTGCTCTGATGGAGCACTCATCGACGGCTGCCAATTTCGGGTGTCGCGACGCTTGCCCCTTGCCTTGCCGCCCGTCCTTTGCCATGTCACCGGACACACATTCAGCAGTCAGGACAGACGATGACCCGCAGCATTACCACCCTCGGCGACGTGACCGACGCCTATGACGTCATTCTGTGCGACGTCTGGGGTGTCCTGCACAATGGCATCGATGCCTTTCCGCTGGCAGGTGAAGCGCTGACGGCCGCCCGCAAAAAGGGCCTGACCGTCGTGCTGATCACCAATTCGCCGAGGCCCGCCATCGGTGTCATCCCGCAGCTGCGCGCCATCGGCGTTCCCGACTCGGCCTATGACCGCATCGTCACATCAGGCGATGTCACCCGCACGTTGATCGCCGCCGGTCCGAAAAAGGTCTTCCTGCTCGGTCCCGAGCGCGACCTTCCGCTCTTCGACGGGCTCGATGTCGAGATCGTCTCGAAGGAAGAGGCCGATTGTGTGGTCTGCACCGGCTTCTTCGACGACGAGGTCGAGACGCCGGAAGATTACCGCGACATGCTCACCGACTTCGTTGCCCGCAAGGTGCCGCTGATCTGCGCCAACCCGGACCTGGTGGTCGAGCGCGGCCACCGCATCATCCCATGTGCGGGCGCGGTCGCCGCCTTCTACACAGAGCTTGGCGGCGAGACCCGCATCGCCGGCAAGCCGCATGCGCCGATCTACGCGGCGACACTGGCTGCGGCAAAGGAGGCCCGCGGAGACTTCGACAAGGCCCGCGTCCTCGCGATCGGCGACGGCATGCCGACCGATGTCAAGGGCGCCATCGATGCCGGGCTCAATCTCCTCTATATCTCCGGTGGCATTCATGCCGCCGACTACGCGACGAACAACGTGACCGACGAAACGAGGCTGCAGCTGTTCCTCGAACGGGAAAAGGTCGCGCCACAATTCTGGATGCACAGGCTGGCATGAGGCAGCGGCTCGGATGACCGTCTTTCACCGCAACGAGAAGAAGGAACCTCTGCCATCAGCCTTGCGCGGCGGCGTGGTGGCGATCGGCAATTTCGATGGCGTGCATCGCGGCCACCAGGCCGTGCTGAAGCGTGCGCTGGAGCGTGCAGAAGCACTCGGCGTGCCGGCTCTCGTGCTCACCTTCGAGCCGCATCCCCGCACCATCTTCAATCCCGACAAGCCGGTTTTCCGCCTGACGCCGCCGTCCCTGCGCGCCCGCATCCTGGAGGCCATGGGATTCCATTCGGTGATCGAATATCCCTTCGACAGGGAGTTTTCCCAGCGCTCTGCGGAAGACTTCGTCCAGTCGATCCTGGGCGACTGGCTGGGTGCGCGCGAAGTCGTGACCGGCTTCGACTTCCATTTCGGCAAGGGCAGGGAGGGCGGCCCCGCCTATCTCATGCAGGCTGGCAGCCGACACGGCTTCGGCGTCAGCCTTGTTGATGCCTTCCGCGACGAGGGGGCCGAAGTCATTTCCTCGAGCCGCATCCGGGGCCTGATCGCCACCGGTGATGTCGCCGAGGCCGCGGGGCTCCTGGGCTATCGCTTCACGGTCGAGGCCGAGGTGATGAAGGGGCAGCAACTCGGCCGCACCCTGGGCTTCCCCACCGCCAATATGCACCTGCCGCCGGAAGCGACGCTACGCCCCGGAATTTATGCCGTCCGCTTTCGCCGTCCCGACGGGATCATTCGCGATGGTGTCGCGAGCTTCGGCTATCGCCCCACCGTCACCAATAATGGTGACCCCTGGCTGGAAACCTTCGTTTTCGATTTCTCCGGCGATCTCTATGGCGAGGTCTGCTCCGTATCGCTCTTCGGCTTCCTGCGCGACGAGTGGAAGTTCGAAGGCCTCGATCCGCTCGTTGCCCAGATCCACAAGGATGTGGAGGAGGCGCGGGCGCTGCTTTCCGGTGTCACGCCCATCGGAACGCTCGACGCAGCCATCGCCTTTTGAGCAAGGCGGCTACATGTCGGCGATGTGAGTTGCCGATTCGCACAGCGTCACATATGCATGGAGATATGTAAGGGGCCCGCCACGGGCCTGAGGTTGGAGACCGCCTTGACTGAATTCACGCCCCTGATGTCCTTTGCCGGCGCCCTGCTGATCGGGCTGTCTGCCCTTCTGCTGATGCTCACCTGGGGCCGGATCGCCGGCATGACTGCGATTGTGGGCGGCATCCTGCCCCCGCTCGGCGCCGACTGGTCCTGGAAGCTCGCCTTCCTCGCCGGCGCCATCCTCGCACCTTTCGCGCTGTCGCTCAGCGGATACGTTGTCGAATATGCGGTTCCCGTCTCCACCGCGGCCCTGGTGATCGGCGGGTTGATCGCCGGCATCGGCGTCACCTTCGGCTCCGGTTGCACCTCCGGACACGGCATTTGCGGCATGGCGCGCCTCTCGCGACGCTCGATTGCGGCGACGGTCACATTTATGGCTTTTGCCGTTCTCACCGTCTTTCTCATTCGCCACGTCTTCGGGGTCACGATCTGATGCGCTTCCTCATTGTCTTTCTGATCGGTGCCCTCTTCGGAACCGGCATTGCCCTTTCCGGCATGGCAAACCCGGCCAAGGTCCTGAACTTTTTCGATCTCGCCGGCAGCTTCGACCCCAGCCTCGCCTTTGTCATGGCCGGTGCGCTGTCGGTCGCCGCTCCGGGCTACGCACTGCTCTTCCGCGTGCGGCAGAAGCCGCTGTTCGACCAGAGCTTTCGCCTGCCAGGAGCGAGCGCCATCGATGCAAGGCTGATCGGCGGCTCAGCCATCTTCGGAATCGGCTGGGGCATTGCCGGCTTCTGTCCCGGCGCCTCGATCCCGGCGCTCGGCCTCGGTCACACCTCGGCGGCGATCTTCGTTGCGGCCCTGCTTCTCGGCATTCTGATCGCCCGAAGGCTCGCCAGGGCAGACTTCTTTGCCGACCTTGCCCGGTCAGGCTGAGCTACGGCGGTGTCCACGCCGCCGATGCCGGCTTGACGCCTTGTCCGCATTGCCGCCTAGTGCGGCCAGCAAATCATCAGAGACAGCCCGAAAGGCACCCCATGGCCATGACGCCGCGCAGACCCATGAACCCGAAGGATGCCGCGGAAGCCCTGTTCCGCCCCGCGAAGAAGCCGGCAGCCCCGGTCGTCGAGCGCCGCGCAGCCCCCGATGTCAAGGAACTGGTCTCGATCAAGCTCGACAGTGCGGTGATCGAGCATTTCCAGAAGGACGGCCCCGGCTGGCAGGATCGCATCAACGACGCCCTTCGCGCGGTCGTCGAGAGGGATGGCGGCGAGTAAAGCCGGCAGATTGGGTCAGTCGCGATCAGTCGGTGGCCATTGCCGTGAGGCATGGACGATCGCGAGGATGGCGAGCTTGCCGTTAGTCACCTCATAGATGAGGCGATAGCTGGGATGCGGCAGAAGCTCGCGAGTGCCAGGGACCAGGCCGATTTTACCCGAATGGGGAAACTGACCAAGCTGAATGACCGCCTGTTCGAACGTATTGTCGATGGCCAGTGCGGCAACCGGATTTTTTTCCACGATGTCTTCGAAGATGGAAGCGCGGTCATGAATGGCCTGGCGCGTCCATTGAACGATCATAAGCGGCTCGCTTTGAGAGCGCGCTCCCGTCGCTCAGCAAACATCCGTTCGGCATCGTCTGCCGCTATGACCTCTCCGGCAGCCACGTCGTCGCGACCACGCGCGACTTTGGCCTCCATAAACTGACGATAGCCGCTATCGACCTTCTGCCGCTCGACATAGTCCTGTACCATCTCCCGCAGGACTTCGCTTTCTGACGTCTGTGCGGACGTGACCGCTGCGGCAAAATCATCGGCGAGCTTGGCGTCGAGGTCGACCTTTAGCTGCGCTTTGCGTGTCATGCCGTCTCCGCCCTGCTCTTGAATGGCCCGCAGACATGGGGTGATGAAGACAGTCTAAGCATGTCCCGCCTGCCTGTCCATCTCGCCCATCTTGCCCCTTCCTTTTGGCGCGAAAAACCCCTAAAGAACGCGGCCATGACGTATCTTTCGGCGGCCCGGATCATTCGAATTATTGGCCCGGCCCTCCCGGCGGCTTGATGAGCTGCGGGAAGGTCCGGGTTTTTGGCGTTGGGTTTCAAGCCCCGCGCCCGCTTGCCGCCAATCCATGACATAATTCCGCGACCGCTTGAGGTCGCCCCATCCGATGGCTGATCCATGACCGATACCCCTGAAAAGATCGACTACTCCAAGACCCTCTTTCTGCCCGAGACCGAATTTCCGATGCGCGCCGGCCTTCCCCAGAAGGAGCCGGAAATGGCGGCGAAGTGGAAAGAGATGGGTCTCTACAAGCGCCTGCGCGCATCTGCCGCCGGCCGCGAAAAATTCGTCCTGCATGACGGCCCGCCCTATGCCAACGGCAACATCCATATCGGCCATGCGCTGAACAAGGTGCTGAAGGACGTCATCACCCGCTCTTTCCAGATGCGTGGTTTTGACTCGAACTACGTGCCTGGCTGGGACTGCCATGGTCTTCCGATCGAATGGAAGATCGAGGAAAAATATCGCGAGAAGGGCAAGGACAAGAACGAGGTCCCGGTCAACGAATTCCGCAAGGAATGCCGCGAGTTCGCGCAAGGCTGGATCAACATCCAGTCGGACGAGTTCCGCCGTCTCGGCATCGAGGGCGATTTCGACAATCCCTACACCACCATGGCCTTCCACGCGGAAGCCCGCATTGCCGGCGAACTCTTGAAGATCGCCATGTCCGGCCAGCTCTATCGCGGCTCCAAGCCGATCATGTGGTCGGTCGTCGAGCGCACCGCGCTCGCCGAAGCCGAAGTGGAATATGCCGAGGTCGAGAGCGACACGATCTGGGTGAAGTTCCCGGTTGTTGATGCCGCCTCGGATCTGAAGTCGGCCTCCGTCGTCATCTGGACGACCACGCCCTGGACCATCCCGGGCAACCGCGCGATCTCCTACTCCTCGAAGATCGAATACGGCCTTTACGAGATCACCGAAGCCACCAATGATTTCGGCCCGCAGCCGGGCGAGCGGCTCATCTTCGCCAAGCGCCTCGCCGAAGATGCAGCAGCCAAGGCCAAGGTGACCTTCAACCTCGTCCGTGACGTGACCGGTGCCGAGCTCGCAGCCATCACCTGCGCCCACCCGCTGGCCGACCTCGGCTACACCTTCGCCGTCCCGCTGCTCGACGGCGACCATGTCACCGATGACGCCGGTACCGGTTTCGTCCACACGGCGCCCTCGCACGGCCGCGAAGACTTTGAAGCCTGGATGGCGAATGTCCGCGCGCTCGAAGCTCGTGGCATCGATACGAAAATCCCGTTCCCGGTCGACGATGCCGGCTTCTACACCGAAGACGCCCCCGGTTTCGGCCCGTCCGCCGAAGGCGGTGCCGCTCGCGTGCTCGACGACAACGGCAAGAAGGGCGACGCCAACAAACGCGTCATGGACGCTCTCATCAAGGCGAACAACCTCTTTGCCCGTGGCCGCATCAAGCATGAATATCCGCATTCCTGGCGCTCCAAGAAGCCGGTCATCTTCCGCAACACGCCGCAGTGGTTCGTCTACATGGACAAGGACCTCGCCGACGGCACGACGCTGCGCAGCCGCGCGCTCTCGGCCATCGACCAGACCCGCTTTGTCCCCGCTGGTGGCCAGAACCGCCTGCGCGCCATGATCGAGCAGCGCCCGGATTGGGTTCTCTCGCGTCAGCGCGCCTGGGGCGTGCCGATCTGCGTCTTCGCCGATGCCGAGGGCAATGTGTTGCAGGACGAAAAGGTCAATGCCCGCATCCTCGAAGCTTTCGAGAAGGAAGGCGCAGACGCCTGGTTCGCCGAAGGCGCCAAGGAACGCTTCCTGGCCGGCGAGCATGACGGCGACACCTGGCAGATGGTGTCAGACATCCTCGACGTCTGGTTCGATTCAGGTTCGACCCACACCTTCACCCTGGAAGACCGCCCCGACCTGAAATGGCCGGCAGACGTCTATCTCGAAGGTTCCGACCAGCATCGCGGATGGTTCCATTCCTCGCTGCTCGAAAGCTGCGCCACCCGTGGTCGCGCGCCCTACAATGCCGTGGTCACCCACGGGTTTACGATGGCCGAAGACGGTCGCAAGATGTCGAAGTCGCTCGGCAATACCGTCACGCCGCAGGAAGTGATGAGCCAGTCGGGTGCCGATATCCTGCGTCTCTGGGTGATGAACACCGACTACTGGGAAGACCAGCGCCTCGGCAAGACGATCATCCAGACCAATATCGACAGCTACCGCAAGATCCGCAACACGGTTCGCTGGATGCTCGGCACGCTCGCCCATGACCATGGCGACGAGATCGCCTATGCGGACCTGCCGGAACTCGAAAAGCTGATGCTGCACCGTCTGGCCGAACTCGACCAGCTCGTGCGCAAGGGCTACGACGAATTCGACTTCAAGCGCATCGTCCGCGCTCTCTCGGATTTTGCCAATGTCGAGCTCTCGGCCTTCTACTTCGATATCCGCAAGGATGCGCTCTATTGCGACGCCCCGTCGAGCCTGAAGCGCCGTTCGGCCCTCTTTGTCATCCGCAAGCTTTTCGATTGCCTCGTTCTGTGGTTCGCGCCGATGATGCCCTTCACCACGGAAGAGGCATGGCTCTCGCGGGATCCGAAGGCCGAGTCCGTCCATCTGGAACAGTTCCCGGTGATCCCGGCCGACTGGTCGAACGAGGCGGTGGCCGAGAAGTGGAAAAAGGTCCGCACGGTGCGCCGTGCCGTGACAGGCGCACTGGAGATCGAACGCAAGGAAAAGCGCATCGGCTCCTCGCTGGAAGCGGCCCCGGTCGTTCACGTCGGCGATGCGGATCTTCTGAAGGCCCTCGACGGTCTCGACTTTGCCGAGATCTGCATCACCTCGGACATCTCCGTTGTCTCGGGTGAAGGCCCTGCTGAAGCCTTCCGTCTGGACGATGGCACCAAGGTCGCCGTCGAACCGAAGCTCGCCGAAGGCACGAAATGCGCCCGCTCATGGAAGATCACCAGGGATGTCGGCTCCGATGCCGACTATCCCGATGTTTCGGCCCGTGATGCCCAGGCTCTGCGCGAGCTTGCAGCGCGCGGATAAGGAAATATGACCGGATGATTTGCGCTTTTGCGGGTCATCCGGTAAAACTGCCTGAAAATGGCCGAATTCGACCGGCAGGGCTGGTGGAATGTATTCGGCACGACTGATGTAACTGCGGCGAGGCTGGTAGGCATTCATGAATTCGGCATATCTGTTCAGAGTTGGCCTCGGTCTGGTTGGCCTTGTTGGCCTGACGTCGGGTGTCTCCGGCTGCGTCGGCAGCCCGACCTATGGCACGGACAAGACGGCGATGGAGCAGCTGGTGGATGACGTCGGCTCGGCCGTGTCGATCGCGCCGCGCGAAGCCGCCAACAAGGGTACCAAATACAATCCGCGTCCTGACCTCGTCCTGCCGCCGGGCGGCGCCCAGACGGCCGGGCTCGTCGCGCCGCAACAGTCGGTTGCCAGCCGCGAAAACAATCCCGAGTGGGTGGAATCGCCGGAAGAGGCGCGTGAGCGTCTCGTGGCCGAAGCCGACGCCAATGCCGGCAATCCGCGTTACCGCTCACCACTGCTCGCCGGCTATGGCACGGCCGGCACGATGACCGAGACGCAGAAGTGGCAGGCCTTCCGTGACGCCCGTCAGCTGCAGAAGGGCGCCTATCTCGACCAGCGTCGCCTTCTTTCCGATCCGCCGGCCGAATATCGCCAGACGCAGGAAGCCGCACTGGTCGATCTCGGCGAGCCGGAACAGAAGAAGGAAAAGCGCCGCAAGAAGGAAGCCAAGGCTGCCCAGCAGAACAGCTCCTGGTGGATGCCTTTCCAATAAGCGCCTTTCGATCGTGAATTTTCCAGGGCAGGGCGGAAACGACCTGCCCTTTTGCTTGAGGTCTTGTCCATGCCTTTCTCCATCCGTCCTGCCACGCCTGAGGACGCCGCCACAATTCTCGGCTTCATTACCGAACTCGCTATCTATGAAAAGGCGGGGCATGAGGTGGAGGCGACCACGGAGACGATCCGCGCGTCGATTTTCGGCGAGGGGTCTGTGACCGAGGCGGTGATCCTGGAGGCCGATGGTCAGCCTGCGGGATTTGCGGTCTGGTTTCACAGCTATTCCACCTGGCAGGCGAGGAACGGCCTCTATCTGGAGGATCTCTATGTCTCGCCGGATTATCGCGGCTCGGGTGCCGGCAAGCTGCTTTTGAAACATCTCGCGCGCATTGCGGTGGGACGGGGTTGCGGTCGCTTCGAATGGAGCGTGCTCGACTGGAACGAGCCGGCGATCCGCGTCTATGACGCTGTTGGTGCCGAACCGCAGACGGAATGGATCCGCTACCGGCTGGCCGGCCGGAAGCTTGAGGATTTCGCCGCCGCCGGGTGAGGCCGTCGCGCCTGCCTCATTCCTCGTTTTCGACCGTGCGCGCAACCAGCGCCATGTGCATGGCCTGCAAGGCGGGAGCGATGAAGGAGATCCACAGCAGCGCCATGTCGCGCTCGGCATGGTCATCCCGTGAAAATACGAAGATCAGGCCGATCAGAGCAAGCATCAGCACAGGTGCCGCGGCGATGGCGATCAGCCGTGGTGCGCGCCAGTTGACGGTACCGGTCGTCGACCACTGCATCGGCAAGCGGTCTGCGCCCGGTGCAACATTGCGATAAGCCCAGAACGCAATGCCAGCCATGCCGGCAATCGACAAGGTGAGCGCAACAAAGATCATCAGTCTCTCCTGTCCTGGAAGAAGCCCCGGAGCATGTCGGCAGCCTCGCTCTCGCGAATGCCGGAATAGACTTCAGGAACGTGGTGGCAGGTCGGTTGTCGGTAGAAGCGCACGCCGTTTTCCACCGCCCCGCCTTTGGCGTCCGCGGCAGCATAATACAGTCGCCGCATCCGGGCAAAGGAGATTGCCGCAGCGCACATCGTGCAAGGCTCGAGCGTGACGTAGAGATCGGCCTCGACGAGCCGTTCGTCGCCTAGGATTGCCGCCGCACGGCGGATGGCGAGAATTTCGGCATGGGCGGTCACATCGTTCAGCGCCCGCGTCTCGTTGCCGGCCCGTCCGATGATCCGGCCGTCGCGCACGACCACGGCGCCGATCGGAACCTCACCGCGCTCGCCGGCGGCGCGAGCCTCCTCGAAGGCTGCCTCCATGAAGCCGTTTGTCTTCCCCATGCACGAACTTTCCACTTAACCCGAGCCGCGCGACCTGATACGACAGCCCAAACCACAGGCAAACAGCAAATGACATTCAAAGACAAGTCCAAGCGTCCGGCGGGCAAGCCCTCCGACCGCAGCGGCAAGCCGCAAACCAGAAAACCGTCCGCAGCCTCCGCAGACAAGCCCGCGTCGAAGCCCGTTCGTGCGCCACGCACCGAGGCAGCGGCCGGCGACGACACCATGAAGCCCGAGCGCATTTCCAAGCTGCTCGCCCGCGCTGGTGTCGCATCCCGTCGTGACATAGAGCGCATGATCATGGAAGGCCGCGTGGCCGTGAACGGCAAGGTGCTCGAAACCCCCGTGCTCAACGCGACGCTGGCCGACAAGATCGAGGTCGATGGCCAGCCGATCCGCGGCATCGAACGCACGCGCCTCTGGCTCTATCACAAGCCGGCCGGCCTGGTGACGACCAATGCCGATCCAGAAGGCCGCTCGACGGTTTTCGAGAACCTGCCGGAAGAACTGCCACGTGTCATGTCCATCGGCCGTCTCGACATCAACACCGAGGGCCTGCTGCTGCTCACCAATGACGGCGGCCTCGCCCGCGTCCTGGAATTGCCGACCACAGGCTGGCTGCGCCGTTACCGCGTGCGTGCCTATGGCGAAGTCGACCAGCCGGCGCTTGATGCGCTGAAGGAAGGCATTGCCGTCGACGGCGTGCTCTACGGCGCGATCGATGCAACGCTCGACCGCAAGCAGGGTCACAATGTCTGGATCACCATGGGTCTGCGCGAAGGCAAGAACCGCGAGATCAAGAACGTGCTCGGCGCGCTCGGCCTCGAGGTCAATCGCCTGATCCGTGTTTCCTACGGTCCCTTCCAGCTCGGCGACCTGCCGGAAGGCAAGGTCCAGGAAGTGCGTGGCCGCATGCTGCGCGATCAGCTCGGTCCCCGCCTGATCGAGGAATCCAAGGCCAATTTCGACGCCCCGATCTATGCCCATGGCGTCGAGACCGACGAAGAGGATGCACCCGCTGCGCCGGCCAAAAAGCCTGGCCGCGAGGCAAAGCCGGAATGGAGCCGTGAAGAGCGCCCGGCAGACAAGAAGCGTGCGGCGCCGAAGGACTGGTCCGACAAGGGCGACCGCCGCGAGCGTGCGCTTGGGCGCCTCGACACCCGTCGTGACGATGGCAAGCCTGGCGACAAGTTTGCCGACAAGCCTAAGCGTCCGGCGGGCAACACGAAGGGCCGCACCGCCAATGTCTGGATGGCGCCCGGCGCCCGTCCGCTCGGCGAAAAGGCTGCCGCAGCGGCCGCCCGTCGCAAGCCCGATCCGCGCGGTCCCAAGCCCACAGAGCGCTTTGACGACCGGCCAACCTCGACCGTTCAGATCACCCGTGCGCGGGACGAGGAAGGCGACTGGATCCGCGCTGACGGTCCGGACCAGAAGCCCGGCGGTCGCGATGGCGGCCGTGGTGGAAAGCCCGGTGGCTTCGGTGCCCGTCCGCCCCGTCGTGACGGTGACGATCGTGCGCCACGTCGTGAGGGTTCCGATCGTGGCCCCAAGCGCGATTTCGGGGATCGTGCCGAGCGCGCCCCGCGCCGGGAAGGCGACGACCGTGGCCCCCGCAAGGATTTCGGCGATCGCGGTCCTCGCAAGCCCTTCGGCGACAAGCCGGATCGTCCGCGCACGGAACGGTTCACGCCGGATCGCGCCCGTGATGATCGGCCCCGTGACGCCAGACCCCGTGATGAACACCCCCGGGGCGAGCGTCCGGCCGGCGACAGGCCTTTCGGTGACAAGCCGCGCGGCGCGCGACCCGCGGGCGACCGCTCCTTCGGCGACAAGCCTGCAGGCAAGTCGTTCGGCAAGCCTGCGGGCAAGCCTTCAGGCAAACCGGCCGGCAAGAGCTTTGGCGGCAAGCCCGGTGGTGGAAAAAGCTTTGGCGGCAAGCCGGGCGGACGCCCGGCCGGTGGCCCACGCTCCGGCGGCCCGAGTGGCAAACCCACGGGCGGCAGCCGCGGTGCCCCGAAGGGCAAGAGGTAAGCCGGCATGCGTATCGTCGGCGGTGAATTTCGTGGCCGCACGCTGGCTACGCCGAAGTCCAACGACATTCGGCCGACAGTAGACCGGACGCGCGAAAGCCTGTTCAATATCCTCGCGCACGCCCATCCGGGCGTGCTCGACGGCACCCGGATCCTCGACCTCTTTGCCGGAACCGGTGCCGTCGGCATCGAAGCCCTGTCGCGGGGCTGCAAGTCCGCACTCTTCGTCGAAAACAGCGTCGAGGGCCGCGGCCTGCTCTGGGAAAACATCGATGCCTTCGGCCTGCATGGCCGCGCCCGCATGCTGCGACGCGACGCCACCGATCTCGGCCCTGCCAACAACATCGAGCCCTTCGAACTGGTCTTCGCAGATCCACCCTATGGCAAGGGTCTCGGTGAAAAAGCGCTGCTTTCGGCCCATCAGGGCGGCTGGCTGGCAAAGAACGCGCTCGTCATCCTCGAGGAGCGGGGCGACGTGCAGGTCTCCGCCGATCCGGTCTTCGCCTTCATCGAGGAGCGCGTGTTCGGTGACACGAAAATGTACTTCTTTTCCTATAGGCCGTCCTGATCCCCGTCCTGAATAAGAGGCTTGGCTCATGGATCTCGTCGCTGAAACGCCCATCCCGTCGAATGCCGTGAAGGCCGATCCGACCATCGGCCTGGCACTCGGGGCAGGGGGCGCACGCGGCTTTGCCCATATTCCGGTTCTTGAGGTCTTCGACGAACTCGGCATCAAGCCGGCCCTGATTGCGGGCTCGTCCATGGGGGCAATCATCGGCGCCGGTTATGCCGCCGGCATGAGTGGCCGCGATATCAGGGACTACACGCTGGAACTGGCCGACAACAGAGGCCTCGTCCTCAACCGCTTCTGGAGCCTGCGCCCGGCCAGCATCCGCGCGCTTGGCGGTTTTCGCCTCGGCCAGTTCAATCTGCCGCGCCTGCTGCGCGCCTTCCTGCCGCCCGAGATCCCCGAAAATTTCGCAGACCTCAAGCTCCCGGTGACGATCATCGCCACGGACTATTATGGGCAATGCGAGATGGTGCGCAGCGAGGGTGATCTTTATGAGGCGCTCTCTGCCTCCGCTGCAATTCCGGCGCTTTTTGCGCCCGTTACCATTGACGGCCGGCTGATGATCGACGGCGGGATCTTCAATCCGGTGCCCTACGATCACCTCGTCGGCAAGGTGGACATCATGCTGGCCGTCGACGTGATCGGTGCGCCGGAGGGCGACGGTTCGCGGATGCCCAACCGCATCGACAGTCTTTTCGGCGCCTCGCAGCTGATGATGCAGTCGCACATTGCCCTGAAGATGAAGATTTGCCAGCCGGACATCTACATCCGCCCGGAGATCAACAGTTACAAGGTCCTCGACTTCTTCAAGGCGCGCCAGATCCTCGAAATCTGCGATCGGCTGAAGGAACCCCTGAAGCGGGATCTCGCCGCCCGTATCGAGGACTTCGTCCGCCGGTGATCGATCAGGCGGCGGGCGCTTCCGTCGAGGTTTCGACGGTGTGGACCGGCTTCTTCGGCTTGATGAGCGGTTCGGGCTTGACCGGTCGCTTGTGTATCAGTTCCCGGCCCGCAAGAATGCCCTCCTGGGCCTGCAGCCGGAGCCGTTCGTTGTCCCGGCGCCTGATGTCCTCGCCGACCTCGTAGGCTTCGTCCTCCGTCGCGCCGAGCCCTTCCAGCGTGCGGCGTCCGAAGAGAAGACCGGACTCGAAGGTTTCTCGCAGTTCATATTCCACGTCTCGGGCTCTGAGTTCCAGGCTGTGGATGCGATCGTAGGACCGCACGAAGAGACGCACATCCGGATATTCGGAGCGGATGAGATCGACGATTTTGTCGGTGATATCCTTCCTGTGCGTGCACACAGCGACGATCTTGGCTTTCTCGATGCCGGCGGCCCGCAACATGTCGAGGCGCGTGCCATCGCCGAAATAGATCCGGAACCCGAAGGTTGCCGCCTGGCGCACGCGATCCGGGCTGTCGTCGAGAATGGTAACGTCACGTCCACTGGCGAGCAGGATTTGCGCCGCGATCTGCCCGAAGCGGGAAAACCCGACCATCAGTACGTCGGAGCCTGCCCCTTCAAAGTCCTCATCCATCTCTTCCTTTTCGCCAGCCTCCCGCGCCAGGAGCCGTTGGCCGATCAGCGCGGTGAGCGGCGTAAGCGCCATGGACAGGGTGACGATGGAAATGAGCAGGGACGACTGTGCGCCCGAGAACAGGCCTGCAGCCGCGGCCGTGGTGAACAAGACAAAGCCGAACTCGCCGCCTTGCGGCAGGAGCACGGCGATCCGGATTGCATCGCTGCGCGAGGAGCCGGAGACCCTACAGATGCTGAAGATGATCAGCGCCTTGACGGCCATCAGCACCGGCACGGCAATGGCGATCAGGGCCACATTGTCGATGATGACCTCGAGTTCCATCGACAAGCCGACGGCGATGAAGAAGAGCGCAAGCAGGAGCCCGCGGAAAGGCTCGATATCCGCCTCAAGCTCGTGGCGATAGGAAGACTCCGCCAGCATGACGCCGGCAAGGAAGGCGCCCATGGCCATGGACAGGCCGGCCGCCTGCAGCAGATAGGCCGAACCCAGCACGACAAAGAGGGCAGCCGCGATCATTGCCTCCCGAGCCCCGGTGCGGCCGATGATCTGAAACATCGGCGTCAGCAGATATCGCCCGGCAAAGATCATCCCGATCACCGCAGCCAAGGCAATACCGACTTCGATGAGGGGAGAATGCTGCGCTTCGCCACCCTGCAGGCCAAGCACCGAAACCATGGCGAGGAGGGGTACGATGGCGAGATCCTGGAAGAGCAGGATCGAGAAGGAGCGCTGTCCGTAGCGGCTGTTCATGTCGCCGTAGTCATCCAGCAACTGCAGCGCAAAGGCGGTGGAAGACAGTGCCAGACCGAAGCCGGCGACCAGTGCCCCGCGCCAGTCGAGCAGGCCCGCCCAATAGACCAGCAGCGTCAAGATGAGACCGGAAAGCACAACCTGACTGCTGCCGAGCCCGAATATGTCGCGCCGCATGTGCCACAACCGGCTGGGCTTGAGTTCCAGTCCGATGATGAAGAGCAGAAGCACGACGCCAAGTTCGGCGACCGCCAGGATTTCTCCCGAACCACCGATCAGGTGCAGGATGGGGCCGATGACCACGCCGGCCGCGAGATAGCCGAGCACCGTTCCGAGCCCCAGCTTGCGGAAGATCGGGGCTGCGATGACCGCCCCTCCGAGAAGAAGCAGGGGTTGGGCGAACAGTGCTTCGGTTGCGCTGGCCAAGGGTAATCTCCTCGTTTTCCGGGATCGAGCGGACTGGAATGGAACCTATGCCGGGCAAGTGAACGGAAAAGCCCGAACCGCCCTTGATGCCCCTTCTAAGGCACAATAAATGGAGCGGGAAGGAAAGGCCAACCCATGCCCAATCAAATCGATTCCGCCAATCTCCTAGAACGCGCCGAACAGCTTGTCGACCTCGCCATCAAGGCGGGTGCAGACAAGGCGGATGCTGTGGTCGTGCGCTCCCGCTCCAAGGGCGTCAGCGTTCGCCTCGGCAAGGTCGAGTCGACCGAGGCCTCCGAGAGCGACGACTTTTCGCTCCGCGTCTTCATCGGCCGTCAGGTGGCGTCCGTTTCGGCCAATCCCGGCTTTGATCTCACGGCGCTCGCCGAGCGCGCCGTCGCCATGGCCAAGGTCTCGCCCGAGGATCCCTTCGCCGGCCTCGCCGACGAGAGCGACATCGCCAGAGATATCCCCGACCTGCAACTTTTCGACGATATGGATGTATCGAGCGACCAGCTGCGCGAGAGCGCGCTCGCCATGGAAGAGGTGGCCCGCTCGGTCGCCGGTGTCAGCAACTCGCTTGGCGCTGGCGCCTCCGCTGGCATGGGTGGCCTGGTTCTCGTCACATCCCACGGTTTCTCCGGCAGCTATGCAGGTTCGCGTTTCTCACGCTCCGTCGGCGTCATTGCAGGCGAAGGCACCAAGATGGAGCGCGACCACGATTTCGACAGCCGCCTCTATTTCGCCGAACTCGACAGCCCGGAAGAAATCGGTCGCCGTGCCGCCGAGCGGGCCATCCGTCGCCTGAACCCGCGTCAGGTCCCGACGGCCTCCAATCTGACCGTCGTCTTCGACCCGCGCGTCGCCCGCGGTTTCGTCGGCACGATTGCCGGTGCGATCAATGGCGCCTCGGTCGCCCGCAAGACCTCCTTCCTGCGCGACAAGATGGGCCAGCAGGTTCTGAAGGCGGGTCTCAACATCACCGATAATCCGCTGAAGGTTCGTGGTTCCTCCTCGCGCCCCTTCGACGGCGAGGGCGTCTCCGGCAAGCCACTCACGATGATCGAGGACGGCGTGCTCAAGCACTGGTTCTTATCCTCGTCTGCCGCACGCGAACTCGGCCTCAAGACCAATGGTCGCGGCGTGCGCGGTGGGACATCGGTCTCTCCGTCCTCCACCAATCTGGCGCTGGAGCCCGGTGACATCTCACCGGAAGAATTGATCCGCAACGTGGGCACGGGCCTCTACATCACCGACATGATCGGCCAGGGCGTCGACATGATAACGGGCGAATACAGCCGCGGCGCGAGCGGTTTCTGGATCGAGAATGGCGAGTTGGCCTATCCGGTGTCGGAGATCACCATTGCGTCCAACCTCAAGGACATGTTCATGCGGATTACGGTGGCCAACGACATCGACCGCAAGTTTGGCGTGGCTGCTCCCACACTCGCCATCGAGGGCATGACCCTTGCCGGACTCTGAAGAAAAACGATCGGACCCCGCCCAGCCGCGTTTCGACTGGCTGGCGGATCTCGCCCTGATTACAGACGCCGCCCGGGAGGCCGGCAAGGTGGCGCTTGCCTATTTCGGCCAGTCACCCGAGGTCTGGTGGAAGAATGAGGGCCGTTCGCCGGTCAGTGCGGCCGACTACGCCGCCAATCGTGTTCTGGAAGAGATTCTCCGCCACGCACGGCCGCACTACGGCTGGCTCTCCGAGGAAACGGATGACGACCCGGCGCGTCTCTCAGGCGACACGCTCTTCGTCATCGACCCGATCGACGGCACCCGCGCCTTCCTCGCCGGCAAGGATACCTGGTGCGTGTCGGTGGCCGTCGTCCACAAGGGAAAGCCCGTCGCCGGAATTCTGGTCGCGCCGTCGCTCGGGGAAGAATTCACAGCCGCGATCGATGAACCCGCTCGCCGCAACGGCCAGGATATCGCCGTCTCGACGGTCGGCATCGAGGATAGCATCAAGATCGCCTCCGCCCAGGACATGGTCGCGACTTTCAGCCCGATCTTGCGACCCCGGATCGAACGGGTGGATCACATCCCCTCGCTCGCCTATCGGCTGGCTCTCGTGGCCGATGGACGCATCGACGCGACGCTGGTCAAGAAGAGCTCGCATGACTGGGATCTCGCGGCAGCCGATCTCATTCTGGCCCGCGCTGGAGGATCGATCACCGATCTCGAAGGACAATCACTCGTATACAACAGGCAAGACGTGACGCATCCGGTGCTCTGTGCAGCATCGGCGGACATTCTTCCGGCATTGCTGAAGAACATCTCCCGAATTCCCCGGAGTTGACCTTTGGGGCGAAATCGCGCAGATGGGTGGCAACTACTTATGAATGGGACAAGGCCAAAAACATGACTGAAACCAACGAAAACAAGCAGCTTCTCCATCTGGTTTTTGGCGGTGAACTGTCGAACCTTGAGGAAGTGCAGTTCCGCGATCTGAACGCGCTCGACATCGTCGGCATCTTCCCCGATTACGCCAGCGCCCTTGTGGCCTGGAAGGCGCGGGCGCAGGCAACGGTCGACAATGCCCATATGCGTTATTTCATCGTCCACATGCATCGGCTGCTGAACCCTTCGGACAAGTGAGCCGAAGGACGGCGGTTTGCTGAGGGCCGCAAGGGATGGCCCGCAAGGGTCACGTTTTGAACTCAGTCTTCTTGCATCTCTCACTTGTGGCGCAGTGACGCCTCCTGAACGGGCAGAATGGCATTGTCGATGAAGATCAGCAGGTTCGACCGATGGCACTAAGTGATGGCCTGGCCTCCTTTGCCTTGACGTCCTACGGCTGGCTGGGTCTTGCAGCTTACCCTCTGTCGCGCCCGCTGCTGGCCTATCGTGCGGCCAAGGGCAAGGAGGATCGCGCCCGCCGCGCCGAGCGCTTCGGCAATGCAAGCCTGCCCCGGCCTGCAGGTCCTCTCGTCTGGATCCATGCGGCAAGCGTCGGAGAAACGACGGCTGTCCTGGCCCTGATGCGGGAACTGCGGCGTCGCGACATCCACGTGCTTCTGACCACGGGGACCGTCACCTCCGCCGAAGTCGCCAAGAACCGTCTCGGCGACATGGTTCTGCATCAATATGTACCGCTCGATCTCCTGCCGCCCGTTCGCCGCTTCCTGGATTACTGGCAACCGGACGTCGCCATTGGCGTCGAATCCGAGATCTGGCCGACAACACTTGCCGAGCTGCATCGCCGCCACATTCCGCAGATCCTCGTCAATGCCCGCATGTCGGATCGCTCCTTCGACCGCTGGAAGCGCCATCCGGCGATCGCGGAAACCCTGTTCGGCAAGCTCGCTCTGGTGATCGCCCAGTCCGATCTCGATGCGGAGCGCTTCCGCGATCTCGGCGCCTGGCCGGTCAGCGTGTCCGGCAATATCAAGGTCGACAGCGATGCGCCGCCCTGCGACGAGCAGGTGCTCGAGGGGTACCGACAGCAGATCGGCACGCGCAAGACCTGGGCGGCGATCTCCACCTTTGAAGGCGAGGAGAAGATCGCCTCCATGGTGCACCGGGCGCTGAAGGCCCATACGGGACTTCTGACGGTCCTCGTCCCACGCCACCCCGACCGTTGCGACGAGATCGAGGCCATGCTGGTCGAGAAGGGGCTTGTGGTCGCCCGCCGCACGCGCGGCGATGTCATCACGGCGGAAACCGACGTATTCCTCGGCGACACGATCGGCGAGATGGGCCTCTATCTGCGCCTGACCGAAATAGCCTTTGTCGGTCGCTCGCTCTCGGCAGAGGGCGGCCAGAACCCATTGGAGCCGGCCATGCTCGGCTGTGCCGTGCTGTCGGGTCCGCAGGTCAGCAATTTCCGCGAGAGTTACCAACGGCTGGTGCGCAAGGGCTCGGCCCGGATCATCCGCGATGCCGAAATGCTGGCCAAGGCCGTACACTTCCTGATGAGCAATGACGTGGCCCGGTCCAAGATGATCGATGCCGGCCTCGAAAGCATGCAGGAAATGCGCGGGGCGCTGACGGCAACGCTGAAGGGGCTCGAACCCTATGTCAGTCCGCTCTCGGTCAAGGCGAAACTCGAACCGCGCAGCGCCAGCCAGGGCTGATAGTTGAACCAGGATCGTTCCCATGCTTGAGAAGCCCCGGATTGCCGGCATCCTGTTCGACAAGGACGGAACGCTGCTCGATTTCGACGCGAGTTGGGGGCCCGTGAACCGCAAGGTGGCGAAGATGGCCGCAGATGGCGACGCGGTCCTGGCCGACCGCCTGCTTGAGGCCTGTGGCATGGATCCCGTCACGGGCGACATCGTGCCGGATAGCCTGTTTGCGTCTGGCAACACCATCGAGATTGCCGAAGGCATGATCGAAGCCGGTTCGCCCTTGACGCTCGATGTTCTGGTGCCACAGATCGACGACTGCTTTGCCGACGCCGCTCAGCTCTCCGTACCGGTTACCGAACTCGCACCGCTTTTCTCGAGGTTGCATGGCAAGGGTCTGCGCCTCGGCATCGCTTCCAGCGACAACGAGCGCTCGATCCGGGTCGCCGCCGAACGCTTCGGCATCCTGCCATATGTCGATTTCGTCGCCGGCTATGACAGTGGTCATGGCAAGAAGCCGGAGGCTGGCATGGTGCTCGGCTTCTGTGCCGCGACCGGCCTTGCCCCGTCCGAGGTCGCCGTCGTCGGTGACAACAATCACGACCTGCACATGGGGCACAATGCCGGTGCCGGCCTCAAGATCGGCGTTCTCTCCGGAACCGGCTCGCGCGAGACGCTGGCCCTTCATTCCGATCTGGTCCTGGCCGACATCACCGAGCTTGAAGCGGCGATCAACTGAGGGTTGGCGTGTCATTTCGGCACGGCTCCGCTTGACCATCGCGCAAGCCAGTGGTTCTTGTTGCGCCCAAGGGAAGGCGCCAGAGGGGCGCCGAGGTCACGGCAGGGACGAAAATGGTATCCGAGGCACCGCCATTCTGGTGGACCAAGACCGGTTGGCAGGCGATCTGCCTCTATCCGTTATCGTTCGTCTATGGCCGGATTTCCGGTGCCGTCATGCGTCATCGCCGCGGTCATGTCCTGCCGGTCCCCGTCATCTGTATCGGAAACTTTACCATCGGCGGTGCCGGCAAGACGCCGACCGCGATCGCGATTGCCCGTGCCGCAAAAGCCAAGGGTTTGAAACCCGGATTCCTGAGCCGCGGTTATGGCGGCTCGCTGGATGTGACCACCGTGGTCGATCCGCATCACCATCGTTCCACCGCCGTCGGTGACGAGCCACTCCTGCTCGCCCGCGAGGCGCTGACAGTGATCTCCCGTCGCAGGGTTGCCGGGGCAGAGAGGCTGGTGGCCGAAGGTGTCGACCTCGTCATCATGGATGACGGTTTCCAGAGTGCACGGCTTCTGGTCGACTACGCGCTGATCGTCGTCGACAGCATGCGTGGCATCGGCAATGGCTGGGTCGTGCCCTCGGGTCCCGTGCGCGCACCGATCGGCATCCAGATGCGTCAACTCGATGCGATCCTGAAGGTCGGCAAGGGTGATGCAGCCGACCAGTTCGTCCGACAGGCGTCGCGCAGCGGCAAGCCGGTCCTGGTCGCCAATGTCGTACCGAAGGCGGGTGGCGATCTCGCCGGTAGGTCAGTACTGGCTTACGCAGGTATTGCCGATCCCAACAAGTTCTATCGCACGCTGGAGGAACTTGGCGCGGTCATCGTCGATCGGCAGGACTTTCCCGATCACCATCATCTGGGTGAAGACGAGGTTTCAGATCTGCTCGCCCGCGCCGAAAGGCAGGGGCTGCAGCTCGTGACCACGGCAAAGGACAGCGTCCGCCTGTCGGGCGGCCATGGTCGCTCGGGGGAGCTTCAGGAGAAATCGAGGGTCGTGGATGTCGACATGGTCTTCGATGATTCCAGGGCGCCGGACCTGATCATCGACCGTGCGATCCAGGCCTGCCGTCGCCGGCGTCTCGGCAAGAAGGCCTGAAATTCAGCGCCGCTGGTTGGGCAGTGCGCCCGCACGTTTCTCGGCTTCCAGCGATGCGGCCGCATCGACATAGGCTTCCTGCCGCGCAACGCTCCAGTACCGGAGTTCGTCGACCATGACGGGCCGTCCGGTGATCGCGCAGGTGACGAAGGTTCCCGGCGTCAGGATCTGGAAGTCGGCATCCAGATAGCGGATTTTGGCTTCGCGGTTTCCGCCGCCTTCGAAACGGTTCATCACTTTTCTCCTGCGCCGCGTGTCACGGAACTGCAATACAGCGCCCTCCGCGCGATTAAAAGATGGCTCGTCGCAAAACCCACCATCTGGCCGCTCAGCTGCGCCCGAACAGCCGTTCGATATCAGAGAGCTTGAGCTCCACATAGGTCGGGCGTCCGTGATTGCACTGACCCGAGCCCGGCGTCTGCTCCATCTGGCGCAAAAGCGCGTTCATTTCCTCGACCCGAAGACGGCGCCCGGATCGCACCGAACCGTGGCAGGCCATGGTCGCTGCGACATGCTCCAGCTTGGCCGACAGCCGGTCGGCCGTGTCCCATTCTGCGATCTCGTCGGCGAGGTCGCGCACCAGTTGCGAGGCGTCCATTTCACCGAGCATGGCCGGTGTCTCGCGCACGGCAATCGCGCCCGGGCCGAAGCGTTCGATCGCAAGCCCCAGCTGCTCGAGGCTTGCTGCATGGACCATCAACCGGTCGCAATCCTCTTCCGGAAGATCGACGATGTCTGGAATGAGCAGACCTTGCGAGGGGAGGCGGCGACCGGAAAGCGCCTTGCGCATCTGCTCGAACACGAGCCGCTCATGGGCTGCATGCTGGTCCACGATCACGAGACCATCCTCTGTCTGCGCCACGATGTAATTGGCGTGCACCTGCGCCCGCGCGGCACCCAGCGGATAATTCGCGATCGCCTCCACGGATGCGCCCTGAGGGACAGGCGAGGGGATTGGTTCGCTCCGGGTCGTTGGCATGGACAGGCTGTCGAATGCAACCTGCGCCGCTTCGGCAAAACCATGTGCGGCAGGTGCTGCCGCACCAGTAAAGCCGCCGCTGAAGCTTGGCGCTGCACCATGGAATGGCCGCGACGGCGAATTGGCCGGCGACCAAGCTTGCGCCGGCTGCGGTGAATATCCGGGACGGAAGGCCCGCAGCATGCCGCCGGCGCCTGTCGTCGCTGCCCGGTCGCCCTCTCTTTGCAGGGACTGCCGGATGGCGCCGACGATCAGACCGCGCACCAGCGCCGGATCGCGAAAGCGCACGTCGGATTTCGCCGGATGCACGTTGACGTCGACCAGCGCCGGATCGAGCGTCAGCGACAGCACCGCGACCGGATAGCGCCCCTGCGGAATGGTCTCGGCATAGGCGCCGCGGATCGCCGACAGGATCTGCTTGTCCTGCACAGGCCGACCGTTGACAAAGGCATATTGATGGGCGGAATTGCCCCGATTGAAGGTCGGCACGCCGGCAAAGCCCGATAGCCGCACATCTTCGCGCTCGGCGTCGAGCTCGATCGCATTGTCCTTGAAATCGGCGCCCAGGATCTGCGCGATACGCGCCAAGTGATCGTCGCCGGTGCCGGGGAATTCGAGCGTCGAGCGGTCCGTGCCCGAGAGTACGAAGCGGATCGCCGGGAAGGCGATCGCCATGCGCTTGACGATCTCGGTGATCGCACCCGCTTCCGCCTTTTCCGTCTTCATGAATTTCAGCCGCGCCGGCGTCGCGAAGAACAGGTCGCGCACCTCGACCGTCGTGCCGGGATTGGCCGCCGCCGGGCGGACGTCCCCGACCTTGCCGCCAAACACGGCGATCTCCGCCCCACTGTCGGCCCCGGCGGGTCGACTGGTGATCGTCAGCTTCGCAACGGAGCCGATCGAGGGGAGGGCTTCGCCCCGGAAGCCGAGCGAGCGGATGTCGAACAGGGAATCGTTGAGCTTCGACGTGCAATGACGGCGAATGGCGAGCGCCAGGTCCTCCGGACCCATGCCGCAGCCATTGTCGATCACGCGCAGCAGCGTCTTGCCGCCGCCGGCCGTCGCCACCTCGATCCGGGTCGCGCCGGCGTCGATCGCATTCTCGATCAACTCCTTCGCCGCACTGGCCGGCCGTTCGATGACCTCGCCCGCAGCGATCTGGTTGATAAGCGTTTCGGAGAGCTGCTTGATGTTCATCGATCCATTTTCGCGGATTCGGGGCGCCGACGGAAGGTGAAATCGCAAGATGTGGCCGCTCATGCCCATCATTAAGCGGGCCTTAACGGAATGTCTCTAGTTTGATCCATGACTTGCGATGTCTCTGCAGCAGGTCTGCTGGCGGCGGAATGAGGACACGGGCCGGAGTGCTCCTCGATTTCACCACTGCCCGAAGCGCTCCCCGGCATGCGTCCGTCATAGCATCGGCCCGATGCATTTCTCGTTGCCATCAGCGGCGAGGTCCCCAGAGGCAACAGTGTGAGCGAGTTTCCACCGGTCCCCGGTCTGGACATGAGAGTTGAGGGGCACGACAGTCCGTCGACCGATGCCTCCCTCGACGCTGCTCTGCTGGATGCGGTTTCGGAGGCCTTTTCTGCGGCCCTGATTGTCTATGATCGTCACGACCATCTGATATTCGCAAGCCGCAGCGCCCGCCAGTTCATGCCGCTGCCTTCAACCTTTTTCACGCCTGGAACGCGCCTGAGAGACATACTCGGCGCAGCCTATGACGCAGGGCTCAGCCATGCCGTGAGCGGCCAGTCCGGGAGCGCGCCGCTCAGCCGGGAAGAATGGCTGACCTGCCAGATCGCCGCGCATTGGAAGGAACGTTCGGAGCTGCAGTCGAGCGATGACGGCAAGCGCTGGACCCGCTTCTCCAAGCGCAGGCTGTCCTCGGGTTTTGGATTCTGCGTGATGAGTGACATCACCGAGCAGAAGCGCCGCGAAGAGCAGTGGCGTGCCGACATCGAGCGTGTCCAGCTCACCGAGGAAATCCTCGACAATCTCGCCCATCCGGTCTTCGTCCAGGATCGCAATCTCCAGCTCGTCGCCGTCAACAAGGTTTTCTGCTCGGCTGTCTCCGTCGGCGCCGAAAATGCCCTTGGCGGGTCGATTGCCAATTTCTTCGAACCTGAGGTCGCCACCCGGCTATCAGCCGCCTCGCGCCATGTTCTGGAGACGGGGGTCACATCGTCGCTCACCGTGCCATTGCAGCTCGATGGCGGTCCGCCAAACCCGATCCTCGTACATTTCCAGCGTGTCGGCACACCCGGTCGCTATCTCGTGGTCGCGAGCCTCGGCGAGATGGCGGGCACGGCAGGCAGTGTTCCCCATCCGGGCGAGCCTGCCAACTCGCCGGCCGATGGTGACCGGGATCACGGTGTGATTGACGGCCGTCTGACCGGCCGGAAGGCCTTGCTCGTCACCGGCGACCGGGAGTTCGAAGCGCGTGCGCTCGAAATCCTGCAATTGCTCGGTCTCGACAGTTGCTGTGTCCGCGACGATCAGGAACTCGATGCATTCCTGTCAGTCGCCCGGTCGGTTGCCGTGGTCGTCGATCTCGCGATCGTCGATGTCGACCTCGACATGCGCTGCCTGGAACTTCTTCAGGCGGTGGATGTCGACTATATCACCTTGCAGTATTCCGACATCTCCGGTGACCTTGCCTTCAGTGTGCTCGATCGCATGACTGCCCTGCGGGCGGCACCTGTGCCGGCGGATGACTGGGAAATCACCACGGAAGATACGCCGTCCTTGCCTGTCCGCGAGCCCCCTCCTGAGGCAAGGCTCCCGGAAATTCGCAGCCGCAAGGTTGCGGCTCCACCGGTCGCCCCTCCGTCACGCTCCCCTCTCTCGCCCTCCATGGTCCTCGTCGCCGAAGACAACGAGATCAACCAGATCGTATTCTCCCAGATCCTCGAGGGGCTGGGTTATGCCTACCGCATCTGTGCAGACGGCGAGAGTGCGGTCCGTCTTTGGTCCGAACTCAATCCGGCGATCATCCTGATGGATGTCACGCTCCCCGGCATCAACGGCTTCGAGGCGGCCCGCCGCATCCGCCAGATGCCGACCGAGGGCGCGGGCCAGACACCCATCATCGGTGTCCTCACCCAGGCGTTCGATCGCGACCGCGAAGCCTGCTTTGCCTGCGGCATGGACGAGGTGATCCTGAAGCCTCTCAGCCCCGATCTCATCGACCAGGCGATCCGCCGCCTCGTACCGGACATCGCCCGGCACGCATCGACCGCCTGATCACCCGAATATTGGGGTATTCCTGGTGTCTGATCCGGATGGATCGATATTATAATTTTAAAGGTTTGGCCCCATTCTGGCACGCATGGAAAGAACCGTACCAGGAAGCATGAATGGGTCCCGCCCGAAGCGCCCCTGACCAGCAAGATCAGGGCGACCAAAAGACGATAGGCTACACCGATCGATTGACCGGCCTTGGCAACCGCCACCGGCTGGGCGACAAGGTGCGCCAGCTCGCAGCCGATCGCGCGGCCGACCCCGCTCCCTTCACCGTCGGTATTGTCAATCTCGATGGCTTCAAGCCAATCAACGACCTTTTCGGTCAGGCCGCCGGCGATGAAATCCTTTGCCAGGTCGCCCACCGCCTGAAAGCTTGCGCCCCTGACGGTGCCACCGTCACCCGCCACGACGGCGACGAATTTGCGATTGTGCTGCCGCTCGTCTTCGAGCGTCTCGGGGCTGAACGCGCCGGCCAACTGATCAAGGATGTGCTGTCGGCCCCATATGATCTCGGCGATCGAAATGTGCGCCTCTCCGCTTCCCTCGGCTTTGCCGTCTATCCCTTTGCCGGCGAGGATTTCGAGGAACTGATGAAGAGCGCCGAGACGGCGCTTTACCGCTCCAAACGCCGCGGCCGTGGCCAGATCACTGTCTATTCCCGTGAGATTGCCCAGGAAATGAAGCAGGCGACGCAGCTCGAACAGGCGCTGCGCAATGCCATCATCAACGATACGGTCGACGTGCATTTCCAGCCGATCGTCAGGCTTCGCGACAACAGGGTCGTCGGCTTCGAGGCGCTCGCCCGCTGGATCGATCCCGACCTGGGTTTCGTTTCTCCGGCCGTCTTCGTGCCGCTTGCAGAAGAGCGCGGCTTCATCGACACGCTCTCCGAGACGCTCCTGCGCAAGGCCGCAGAAGCGACGCTCGCCTGGCCGCGCGATCTCTTCCTGTCCTTCAATCTTTCCTCGGTCCAGCTTATGGACCTCCGCACATCCCTGAACACGCTGTCGATCCTGAACAGCGTCGGATTCGACCCGCGCCGCCTGGAGCTCGAGATAACCGAGACGGCCGTGATGTCGTCTGCCGATACCGCCCGCCTGATCATCAAGCAGCTGAAGGATGCCGGCATCCGTATCTCGCTCGACGATTTCGGCACCGGCCAGTCGAGCCTCGGCCGATTGCGGGAATTCACTTTCGACAAGGTGAAGATAGACCGGGCTTTCGTCTCGGCAATCACCACCGACCGCACCTCCGAACACATCATCAAGGCAATCGTCAGCATGTGCGAAGGTCTGGAGCTCGAGGTTGTCGCCGAGGGTATCGAGACGGAATTCGAAGCGCAGAAGCTGAGAGAACTCGGCTGCGGTATGGGGCAGGGCTACTATTTCGGCAAACCCGTCGATGCGGCCGCCACCCTGCGTTACCTCGCGGAGCATCACCACGACTTCGCGCTCGTCAACCGCGCGACCGCCTGAACGCCTTTGCCTCAGGTCTGCGTCAGCAGCCAGTCACGCACCCGTGTCGCAGGCGCACTGAGCTCCCGTGAGCGTGGCCAGACCACGTGGAAGGCCTGACCGGTCCTTAGTGCATGGCCGCCCACCTCGACGAGTTGTCCCTGATCGACCAGCCGCTCGACAAGATGCCGCCAGCCGAGCGAAATGCCCTGGCCCGCCAGCACCGCCTGGATGACGAGCACATAGTCATTGATCGCCAATCGCCGTCCGGTCGGCCGATAATCGGTGCCGGCGGAGGCAAACCATTCCGGCCAGCTGCAGGCTTGGCGCACCGGTTCTTCCAGCCAGATCAACCGATATCGGGCAAGGGCTGCCGGACTGTCCGGCAGCCCGTTCGCCTCGACGAATGCGGGGCTTGCAACGGCCGAGACTATTTCCGCGGCGAGTTCCGCCGAATGATAGTGCGGCCAGTCCTTGGGATCGCCACCGCGAATCCCGAGCGGAATGTCCTCTTCGTCGAGATCAAGATCACGCACGCTCGTCTGGATCCTGAGATCGATATCGGGCAGGTCATCCCGAAGCGCCGAGAGCCGCGGCAACATCCACATCGAGGCAAAAGACGTGGAAGCAGCCAGCGTGACATTCACTTCACGGCCCTTGCTGCGGATCTCCTCCGCGGCCCGCCCGATGCGCGAGAGCCCTGCCGAGACGTCGGCATGAAACCGCTCGCCCACTTCGGTCAGCCTCGCCGCCCGATGCTGGCGTTCGAAAAGCGGCGTCCCGAGCTGCTGCTCCAGACCGCGGATCGCATAGGATACCGCGACCTGAGACATGCCGAGTTCCTGCGCCGCGCGGGTGAAATTCTCGTGCCGGCCCGCAGCCTCGAAGATCACGAGGGCATTGGCCGAGGGAATGAGGCTGCGAAAGCTTGTCATAAGTTCAGCTTATCGCATCTCCAGTAATTTTCCAGCGTCACAGGGCGATAGCCCTGACATAGCCTGCGGTAAAACGGAGGGGTGCGAATGGATCAGGTGATTGCGGAACCAATGCCGACGCGGCGGCAGCGCCCGGCTCGACGCGGCACGGCGACAGTCTCGCCGCTCGTGGTGCCCTTCATCCGACGCAACATCCCGACCTATGACATCCTGTCGGAGGAGAGCCTGCTGCGGATCGAGGCCGTGGCCGACCGTATCCTGGCCGAAATCGGCATCGAGTTTCGTGACGACCCGGCAGCCCTCGACCTCTGGCGCAAGGCCGGAGCAGATATGGATGGCCTTCGCGTGCGTTTCCCAAAGGGCATGCTGCGCGAGATCCTCGCCTCCGCGCCGGCGATGTTCACCCAGCACGCCCGCAACCCCGCCAACAATGTCGAGATTGGCGGCAATGCCGTGGTCTTTTCGCCGGCCTACGGCTCGCCCTTCGTCATGGATCTCGACAAGGGGCGCCGCTACGGCACGATCGAGGACTTCCGCAATCTGATCAAGCTTGCCCAGTCCTCGCCCTGGCTGCACCATTCTGGCGGCACGATCTGCGAGCCGGTCGATGTGCCCGTCAACAAGCGCCATCTCGACATGGTCTACAGCCATATGAAATATTCCGACCGCGCCTTCATGGGCTCGGTGACGGCAGAGGATCGCGCCGAGGAATCGATCGACATGGCGCGCATCCTTTTCGGTGCCGATTTCGTCGATCAGAACTGCGTCATACTGGGCAATGTCAACGTCAACTCGCCGCTGGTCTGGGACGGCACCATGACCAGGGCGCTTCGAGCCTATGCCCGCGCCAACCAGGCCGCCGTCATCGTACCCTTCATCCTTGGCGGAGCCATGGGCCCGGTCACCAATGCGGGCGCCATCGCCCAGGCCCTGGCGGAAACCATGGCGGGCTGCGCGCTCACCCAGCTCGAGCGCCGAGGCGCGCCGGTCATCTTCGGCAATTTTCTCTCTTCCATGTCGCTGCGCTCGGGCTCGCCCACCTTCGGAACACCGGAGCCGGCGATCGGCTCGATGGTCATCGGCCAGCTTGCCCGTCGCCTGAAGCTGCCGCTCCGTTGTGCCGGCAACTTCTCCAATTCCAAGTTGCCGGATGCCCAGGCCATGCAGGAGGGGGTCATGTCCATGCTCTCGGCCGTGCATTGCGGGGCAAACTTCGTTCTGCATTCGGCCGGCTTCGTCGACGGCCTGCTTGCCATGTCCTACGAAAAGTTCGTCATGGACACGGATTTCTGCGGTGCCCTGCATTCCTACCTCGCCGGCGTCGTGGTCGACGACAACACTTTGGCCATGGATGCCTTCGAGGAGGTCGGTCCGGGCAGTCACTTTCTCGGCTCGGCCCATACCATGCGCAATTATCAGACGGCCTTCTGGGATTCGGGTCTGTCCGACAACGAGCCCTTCGAAAAATGGTCCGAGGCCGGCTCCACCGACATGGCGACCCGGGCGAATGCCCGCTGGAAAAAGACGCTCGCCGAATACGAAGCGCCGCCTTTGGACATCGCCATCGACGAGGCTCTTCTAGACTACGTGGATCGGACGAAGCGCGCCAAGCCGGACGCCTGGTATTGAACAGGAATGCAGCACGTATGACCGGGAACAGCGATCCCCTTCTCCAGCCCTTCCAGCTGAAACACCTCACCCTCAAGAACCGCATCATGTCGACGGCACATGAACCGGCCTATTCGGAAGCCGGCATGCCAACCGAGCGGTATCGTCTCTATCATGTCGAAAAGGCCAGGGGCGGCATTGCGCTCACCATGACGGCCGGCTCCGCCAGCGTCAGCCGCGACAGCCCGCCGGCCTTCGGCAACCTGCTCGCCTGGAAGGACGAGATCGTCCCGCATCTGAAGCGTCTGACCGACGACTGTCATGAACACGGCTGCGCCGTGATGATCCAGCTCACCCATCTCGGCCGCCGCACGAACTGGAACAAGGGAGACTGGCTGCCGGTGCTCAGCCCATCCCCGATCCGCGAGCCCGCTCACCGGCACTTCCCCAAGGAGATCGAGGATTGGGACATCGAGCGCATCGTCGCCGACTATGCGACTGCCGCCGCCCGCATGCAGGAGGCCGGCCTCGATGGCATCGAGTTCGAGGCCTATGGCCACCTGATGGACAGTTTCTGGTCGCCGGCCACCAACCGTCGCGAGGATGAATTCGGCGGCTCGCTCGACAACCGCATGCGCTTCTCCAACATGGTGATCGCAGCCGTCCGAAAGGCCGTAGGCCCGGATTTCATCGTCGGCATTCGCATGGTCGCCGACGAGGACTGGGACAGGGGGCTGAGCCGCAAAGAAGGTGTTGAGATCGCCAGCCGCTTTGCCGGTGGTGGCCAGATCGACTTTCTGAACATCATCAGAGGGCACATCGAGCACGATGCCGCGCTCAACAACGTCATCCCCATCCAGGGCATGGCGGCCTCGCCGCATCTCGATTTTGCAGGCGACGTGCGCGCGGCGACCCAATTCCCGGTCTTCCATGCCGCCCGCATCGCCGATGTCGCAACTGCCCGCCATGCGATCGCCGAGGGCAAGCTCGACATGGTCGGCATGACCCGGGCACATATCGCCGATCCGCATATCGTCAGGAAGATCATCGAGGGCCGGGAAGCGGAGATCCGCCCCTGCGTCGGCGCCACATATTGCCTCGACCGGATTTATGAAGGGGGCGAGGCGCTTTGCATTCACAATGCAGCGACCAGCCGCGAAGCGCTCATCCCGCACGACCTGTCCAGGGCGGCGAAAGCGCGCAAGGCCGTGGTTGTCGGGGCAGGGCCCGCCGGGCTGGAAGCGGCCCGCGTGCTCGCCGAGCGAGGACATGACGTCAAAGTTCTGGAAGCCTCTGGCAAGGCGGGCGGTCAGGTCAACCTGATAACCCGCAACCCCCGCCGCCGCGAAATGGTCGGGATTGTCGACTGGCGGCTGGCAGAGCTGGATCGGCTCGGCGTCGCAATCCACTATGACACTTATGCCGGCGTCGACGAGGTGCTCGCCTTCGAGCCGGACCTCGTGGTGATCGCCACGGGTGGCATCGCGCAATCGCCGGAACTCGAACATGGTGAGGATCTGGTCGTATCGAGCTGGGATATTCTGGCCGGCACCGTGAAGCCGGAGGGTCCGGTCCTGCTGTTCGATGACAATGGCGGCCATCAGGGCATGAGTGCTGCGGAGGTCATCGCCAATGCAGGTGTCGAACTCGAACTGATCTCGCCCGAGCGCTACTTTGCGCCCGAAATGGGCGGCATGAACCATGTGCCCTATGCGAAGACCTTTGCTGAGAAGAATGTCACGGTGACGATCAATACAAGGTTGGCCGGTGTGCGCCGCGACGGCAACCGACTGGTCGCCACGCTCGGCTCGGATTTTTCGGATGCGACGGTGGAACGCCGGGTCGCCCAGGTGGTGGTCGAACATGGCACCATGGCCAATGCGGATCTCTATTTCGAGCTTAAGCCCCTGTCGCGAAACCGCGGCGCTGTGGACTATTCCGCTCTCATTGCAAGGCGTGATCCGCTGCCTGTCAAGGATGAAGCGGCGCAGTTCGATCTCCTGCGCATCGGCGATGCGATCGAAAGCCGCAACATTCACGCCGCCATCTATGACGCGCTGCGCTATTGCAGTCTGCTCTAGCACAAACGGAAAAGGCGGCGCCGAAGCGCCGCCCGTCAGGACCGTGATGCGTCCCTCGTTCCGGGATCAGTTGTCCGTCGACGAGGTTGTGGTGCCGTCGGTCGGAACCATGCCCGTGCCCGTGGAGCTGGCGTCGGCGGCCTGGTCATCCAGCGTGCGGAATTCCGGCGCGTTGGTCAGGCTTTCGGCGGTTTCCGTGGTCGTCAGGCGAACTTCGGCGTCCGCAACGGCTTCCGTCGTGGTGGCAGCGTCACCGGTGGCGGCTGCATCATCCATCTCGCGGGAAATGGTGATCTTGTCGAACGGAATGGCGACATTCTTTTCGCCGATGCCGAGGAAGCCACCCACGCCGACGACAGCTGCGACGACGCCGCCGTCATCCTGCACGAGCAGGTCGTTGATGTCGCCGATCGACTGGTTGTCGGCGGTGTAGATCGGCTGACCCAGGAAGTCGTTGACCGAAATGTGGTTTTCAGCCTGTTCCGTCAGATATGTGGCGGAGCCGGCAGCGTCGGGAGCGGTCTGGGCAGTCGTGCCCATGGAGCCGTCCGTGGAGGCGTCAGGGGTAACCGGAGCCGGGGTGGCTGCGCCATCGGTTGCGGCCGGAGGGGTCGTGGTGGTGTTGCTGGTGGCGTCCTGTGCGACGGCGAACGGAGCCATGGCGGTGGAGCTGAGCAGCATAACTGCGGCGAGTGCCTTGAGAGACTTGTTCATGGTGGACCTACCTTTCCTCTGAGATGGTCTGCGACTGACGCTGCCTGTTGTCATGACGACTGCGGCGGCGTCGGTTCGAGAGGAAAATGTCCGGGAAGCAGCTTCGTTCCGCCGGGAGATGCAGGTTTATTTTACCCGCCTGACGGGAACAAAATGACCGCTCGGCGGTTTGCCGGCCCCCGCAACGAGGGCCGGGTATTTCATGAATTGAGGAATGAAATCAGAGCTTGAAGCGCGGCTCGGCATTGCCCTTCACGGCCACGCCGAGATCGAAGGTTGCACCTGCCAGCGGATCAGCTGCCCGCTCCGCATCCGACAATCCCTCCCAGCAGGAGGTCACGGCGAGCAGGTTGAAGCCCTCTCCGAAAAACGCCGGGCAGGTAGGCCGACGCATCGGGGTCGCATAACGCGCGATATGACGGCCGTCCGGGCTGTAGCGGTCGACGCCACCACCACCCCAGTTCGCATTCCAGATCGTGCCCTCGAGGTCGACCACTGAACCGTCGATGACCCCGTCCCGCTTGGACTGGTCGATGAACACGGTCGGCTGTCCTGTGGGGCGTCCGGTCGCCGGGTCGAGTTCGACCCGCATCATATGATTGACTTTCGAGTCGTTGAAATAGCCGACTGACCCATCGGGGGAGAAGCAGATCCCGTTCGGAATGCTGACGGCATCGAAGAGCTTCGTCACTTCGGTCCCCGCCACGTGATAGATCGCACCGGCGCCGGTTTCAGCCGTCCGGCTCATCGTGCCGATCCACAGCGCGCCGCTTGGATGCACCCGCCCGTCGTTTGATCGGTTCTGCGGCTTGTCTTCAATCGCGGCATAGGAGGAAAGCGTGCCACTCACGCTGTCGCGCAGGAAGAGCCCCTGGTCGGAGGCGATCAATTGCCGGGTCTGGTCGATCACGGCCAGAACGCTACCGAGAAACGGGAGCGCATGCGTCTTCAGGCCGCCGGCGTTGACGTCGAGTTCGCACAGCGTTTTGCCGAGAATGTCGAACCAGAAGAGCGAGCCCGAGAGCGGGTCGCAGGTCGGACCCTCGCCCAGTTCCATGCGTTCCTCGGTCAGCACCGTGCCGTTGAAGCTTTCTGTCGCAATCACGCCTGTCCTCCTTGTCGATGGTCATCGCTACCTAGCCGCGCATCTGATCTTGCAGACAGCCGTTTACGGTAAAATTGATGGGGTATCTGGACCCTGTTCGCTTTACAAGTCTATGCTCCGGCACCCGAAGGAAGAGATTCGCGTTCGTGTTGCCTTTGGTGTCTTTCACACCGTCGTTGCAGGTCCGACGAGCGGGTGTGTCCTGGCTTGACGTGATGTCTCGGGCTCATCGCGCTTTTTTCAATGTTCGGCCAATGGCAGGTGCAAAAACAATTGACGTATGCGTCTTTGACAAGCTTTCCGAAAATCATGACCGGTGTTCCGGTTAGGATCTGTGCGTGATGACGAACCAGGACATGGCAGCTGCGGCGCGCGTTGAAGGTTTGGTCGCCGATGTGAAGGTCTTCAAGACCCAGTTCGACGTCTTTCGCTTCATGAAGCGAGTGACCGAACTCTATGGCGCGCGCGCCTTCATGGTGCTCAACATGCCGGGTTCCACCGCCCAGAGCCTGGGCAGCAGCTCGATCATCACCAACTGGCCGGCGGATCTGCTGACGGAATTCGATCAGGTGGCGCTCTTGGCAGGAAGCCCGGTACTGGCCCATCTGCGGCGCTCTTCGATCCCGCTGCGCGTTGATATCGACGAAGTTGCGCTTCAGCGCGATCCCAAGTCCAGCGAGACCTCCAAGGCTCTGTTCACCCGTTTCCGCATGACTCGCGGCGCCTATTTCCCGGTTCACGATGCAACCGGGGCCCGCGGCGCCATCTCCTTCGTCGGTGATCGAGAACCTTTCGACACGCTTGAGATGATGGAACTCGCCTATCTCGCGGCCCATGTTTTCAACCGTCTCGCCGAGATCCGCGAGATGGACAGCCGAAGCAGCGACATGCTGACCGAACGTGAGCTCGATTGCCTCAACTGGACGGCAGCCGGCAAGACAAGCGTCGAAATCGCCGAGATCCTGACGCTCTCCGAGCACACGATCAACCACTATCTCAACCGTGCCACCAAGAAGCTGGATGCAGTCAACCGCACCCAGGCGGTCGCCAAGGCGCTGCGGCTCGGCTTGATCAAGTAAGTGTAAACGATGGCGCATTTTTGTGCGCCAGGTGTGGTTCCGCCTACTTTCCTGGCATGTTTTCCCGTCCTCGGCGCCTTCTGTTGCCTGCGGTCCGCATTTTCCGGCTGTTTGTCGTCTGGCACGCTTCCTGCATTCACAGTGTCAGTCCAGAGGGGACGTTGCACGACACCCGACAACGGGTGCAGCCTGACAAGCCGCCGCGGGGGGTGCTCTCCGCAGGCGGCTTGTCTGTTTCTGCGGCAATGGTCGCACCCTCTTCGCCGCATTTGCGGTTGGCGAACGCCTCCCGGTCTATTATCTGGTGTCGCAGACATGAATGTCCGAGCGGAAAGAATATCGAAATGACCGAGTTGTCGCGTGACTTTGTGGTTGAGGCGTTGAAGGGGATCCGTGGCCCGGATCTGGACGGAAACATCGTCGACCTGGGAATGGTCTCCGACGTTTTCATCTCGGACGGAAAGGTCTATTTTTCCATCAATGTTCCCGCCGAGCGTGCTCAGGAACTGGAGCCATTGCGGCAGGCGGCCGAGCGCACGGTCAAGGCAATTCCGGGGGTCAAGGGAGCCGTGGTCAGCCTGACTGCCGAGCGCAAGCAGGGATCTGCTCCGCCACCGCCGCGCCCTCAGGCCGCTGCGCCCGCCCATGGGCATGGGCATGGGCATGGGCATAATCACGGTCCCGCCCCCAGTGGCCAGCAGAAAACGAAGGCAGGCGTTCCCGGCATCGACGCCATCATTGCGGTTGCTTCCGGCAAGGGTGGCGTCGGCAAGTCGACCACATCAGTCAACCTCGCTCTGGCGCTCAAGGCCAATGGCCTGCGTGTCGGCATTCTCGATGCCGACGTCTACGGCCCGTCGATGCCGCGCCTTCTCGGGATTACCGGTCGGCCGCAGCAGATCGAGAACCGCATCATCGTGCCGATGGAGAATTACGGCATCAAGGTCATGTCCATGGGCTTCCTCGTCGATGAAGGCACGGCGATGATCTGGCGCGGGCCGATGGTCCAGTCGGCTCTCATGCAGATGCTGCGCGAAGTCGCCTGGGGTGATCTCGACGTGCTCGTGGTCGACATGCCGCCGGGCACCGGTGACGCGCAATTGACCATGGCGCAGCAGGTGCCACTGTCTGGCGCCGTCATCGTCTCGACGCCGCAGGACCTGGCCCTGATCGATGCCCGCAAGGGACTGAACATGTTCAACAAGGTCGAGGTTCCCGTGCTCGGCATCGTCGAGAACATGAGCTACTTCATCGCGCCCGACACAGGCAATCGCTACGATATCTTCGGCCATGGCGGTGCGAAGACCGAAGCCGAGACGATCGGCGTGCCCTTCCTCGGCGAAGTGCCTTTGACGATTTCCATCCGCGAGACATCCGATGCCGGTACGCCTGTCGTGGTCAGCGAGCCGGACGGTCCGCAGGCAAAGATCTATCGCGACATCGCGACGAAGGTCTGGGAGCAGGTGAAGGCCCGGTCCGGCCGCGCCGCGCCCTCGATCGTCTTTGAGTGATCTGAGCTGAATTCAGGCGCCTGTTCCGGCTTCGGCTGAGCCAGCCGTGCACGGGCAGCATTGCTGTGCTGCAGCAATTGCTTTGGCTTTCGCTTCGGGTCTATGATTGTGTCCAAGACTTCCAACGCCGGCGTGCCACGAAGGTGACCAGTCCTTGATCAGGGCCTATCGAAGAGACGGAAGTGTCGAAGTCATCGGCAAAGAGCCGATATCTGGCGATTTTCCCGAAGACATCATCTGGATTGATCTGATTACGCCGACGCTCGAGGAGGAACACCTCGTGGAGGCCCGGATCGGCATTCCCCTTCCGACACCGGAAGAGTTGAAGGATATCGAGCCGTCCAGCCGTCTGTATGTCGAGCACGACGCCATCTACATGACGGCGTCGCTGCTCTACCGGACGGAATCCACCTATCCCTTGTTGAGCGATGTCGCCTTCATCCTCTCTCGCGGCCGCCTGATCACCATCCGCTACGCCGAGCCGAAGTCGTTTGCCCTCTTCAGTGCCAGCCTGTTGCGGATGAATGGCCAGTGCGACACCGGCGCAAAGCTGCTCGGCCACCTTCTCGAGACCATCATCGACCGCACCGCCGAGATCCTGGAAACGCTTGCCGCCCGCCTCGATGCGCTGTCGATCACCATCTTTGTCAATCGAAAGGCTGCCAAGCGCCGCCCACCGCGTTTCCTGGAAGACAAGCTTCTCGATATCGCCAGCCATCACCAACTGGTCAGCAAGCTGCGCGACAGCCTCGTTTCGCTGTCGCGCCTCGTCGTGTTCCTCCAGTCGCAGCCGATCGTGCGGCGCGAGGAAGAGGCCGCCGAACTCTGCAGCATCGTCGCGCGCGACATCCAGTCGCTCGGTGAGCATGCGGCCTTTGTCGGCACCAACATCACCTTCATGCTCGATGCCTCGCTCGGACTGATCAATGTCGAGCAGAATGCCATCATCAAGATCTTTTCGATCGCCTCGGTGGTCTTCCTGCCGCCCACTCTGGTCGCATCGATCTACGGCATGAACTTTGACTTCATGCCGGAACTCGCATGGAATCTTGGATATCCGCTGGCGCTTTTCGCCATGCTTTTGTCCGCCATCATCCCCTTCCTGTTTTTCCGTTGGAAAGGCTGGCTCTGACGAGCCTGTAGTCCCATGCAAAAGATCGATGACCAGTCCGGGGCTGGACCGAAGGATGCGCGCAGTCTTCTTCTTCTCGCGCTCGGTTCAGTCGGCGTCGTCTATGGCGACATCGGCACAAGCCCCCTCTATGCCTTTCGTGAGGCGCTGAAGCCCATCGGCGTCGACGGCATCACTCGCGTCGAGGTCATCGGCGTGATCTCGCTGATGATCTGGTCCCTGACCATCATCGTCACCCTCAAATACGTGCTGTTCCTGCTGCGCGCCGACAACGACGGTGAGGGTGGTACGCTGTCCCTTCTGGCGCTCCTGTCGAAGACCGCCAATGGACATGGCCCGATCCTGATGGCTTTGGGGCTAATCGGTGCCGCACTCTTCCTCGGCGATTCCATGATCACGCCGGCGCTATCCGTGCTTTCCGCAGTCGAGGGCCTGAAGCTGGTGGCCCCCGAACTCTCGGATTTTGTCGTCCCGATCTCCCTGGCGATCCTGATCGGCCTCTTTGCTGTCCAGTCACGAGGGACGGGCGCTATGGCGCGTTTCTTCGGCCCGATCACCGCGCTCTGGTTCATCGTCATGGCGGCCGGCGGCATCATGCACATCTTCGATGATCTCGGCATCTTCGCGGCCTTCAATCCCTGGTATGCGGCAACCTTCATGGTGCGGGAAGGTTTTCTCGGGATCGTCGTCCTCGGCGCCGTCTTCCTGACGGTCACAGGTGCCGAAGCGCTTTATGCCGACCTTGGCCATTTCGGCCGCAGGCCAATCCAGCTTGCCTGGTTCGCGCTGATCTTTCCGGCGCTTGTCCTGAACTATCTGGGGCAGGGGGCCCTGGTTCTCAGCAATCCCGCTGCCATGTCCGATCCCTTCTTCCTGATGTTCCCGTCCTGGGCCTTGCTGCCGATCGTCATTCTGGCGACTTTTGCCACGATCATTGCCAGCCAGGCGGTCATCACCGGCGCCTTCTCACTGGTTCGCCAGGCGATCCATCTCGGCTTCCTGCCGCGCATGCAGATCCTCTTCACCTCGGAAACCCAGACAGGCCAGATCTATCTGCCCTCGGTCAATACGCTTCTCCTGGTCGGCGTTCTGGCGCTTGTCCTGCTGTTCGAGAGCTCGGAAGCGCTCGCCACCGCCTATGGCATCTCCGTCACCGGGGCCATGGTGGTGACCACGATCATGGCCTTCGAATTCGTCCGCAAGAAGTGGAACTGGAGCCTGCCGCTCGCCACCGTCATGCTCCTTCCGCTGCTCGTCCTCGAACTCGTCTTCCTGGGGGCCAATCTGCTGAAGATCCAGGACGGCGGTTATGTGCCGGTTCTCTTTGCAGCCGCCTTCACCGTCGTCATGTGGACCTGGCGGCGGGGCACGGCGATCATCTTCCGGAAGACCCGGCGCGACGACATTCCGCTCGAAGACTTCGTCCGCATGATCGAAAAGAAGGGCGAGCATGGCCCGGCGCGTGTGTCCGGCACGGCGATCTTCCTGACCAGCGACCCGACCCGCGCGCCAGCGGCCCTGATGCACAATCTCAAGCACAACCACGTCATCCATGAACGCAACATCATTCTGACCATCCGAACGCTCGGCCGGCCACGCGTCGCGGAGCAGGACCGGTTCGAGGTTGAGGAGATCTCGGAACGTTTCTCGCGCGTCGAGATACGATTCGGCTTCATGGAAACACAGAACGTCTCGAAGACATTGGCCAGCCTGCGCCGCGGGGGGCTGAAGTTCGACATCATGTCGACCTCCTTCTATCTGGGGCGGCGCAAGCTGGTGGTGGGTGCCGGCATGGGCATGCCCCATTGGCAGGATCGCCTTTACATCGCGCTCGCCGAGGCCGCCGCCGACCCGTCGGACTACTTCCGGCTGCCGGCGAACCGCGTCATTGAACTGGGCTCGCACGTCGTCATCTGACGGTGAGGGAGCGCCGCGAGATACAGCAAGGCCGTCGGCGCATCCGGCGGCCTTCTCCGTTTCTCCCATGCACTCTCGAACCTGTGATCCGGTGTTAACCAAGCATCAAGGTTAACAGGAGATATTTCTCTAATGTAATCCTGTTGGGGACCGGTACGCCGGACCCGCGTCGGTATGAGTTGGAGTGTGGCCTTGCGTCCCAAGTTTCGTCCTTCGAAGAAGGTCCTCTCCCGATTGGAGAACTGGACCTCTCCCCTGGTCTTCGGCCTCGCCTCCTGGCTGATCTTCCCCACTGTGGCCGCACAGGCCGATATGGCCGGTCTTCTCACCGGGCTTGATCGTGGCACCAGCAATTGGCGCATGGTCATGACATCGTCGCCGGCCGGCTCTATCCACCAGGCCAGTCTCGCCTTTTCCGAGGACGAGGCGTCCTTGGCCCTCTCCGGGGGCGCGGGCCTCATCCTGCCCGATGGCCGCCGGATCGCCTTCGATGGCGGCAAGGCGGATCCCGGTTCGCTGCCGGACGAAATGCGCGTCACCCGCGACCAGAAGAAGGGCAGGGTGGTCGCTGTCGAACACATGCTGCCGCCGCGCGCTTTCTCTGCCGGATCGATCCTGCAGCGCTCCAGCTCCCTCATGGAGCCGAAATTGAAGACGCCGTCCGTATTCGCCCGCGAAGGCGACAAGGCGACGCCGGTCGAACTCGCAAGTTTCTATTTCAAGCGCGACAAGCCGCCTATCGACCCGTCACTCACGCCGATGGTCGCGGACCTCGTCACAAACACGGTTCCCGACGTGCTGGCAACCGCCTACGCGCCACCGCCGCCGGATTATGCTTCCGTCTCCCCGTTCGACAGCATCCTCACGGATCAGCAGGAGGACCAGGGCCGCTTCATTCCGGAGATCGGGCCGCAGGACCATGCCTGGGCCGCCACCCCGCTGCCGGCTGGTGTCTTCTCCGACAAGGAGCAGAAATGCCTGGCAGAGGGCATCTATTTCGAAGCACGCGGGGAATCGGTGAAAGGCCAGGCGGCCGTCGCTCAGGTCATCCTCAACCGCGTCCGCAACCCACACTATCCGGGCAGCATTTGCGGCGTCGTCTATCAGAACGAGGACTGGCGCAACCGTTGCCAGTTCTCCTTCGCCTGCGACCGTATCCCCGATATCATCACCTCACCGCGCCACTGGAAGGTCGCCAAGGAGATCGCCATGGCGGTCACCGCCGGCAAGATCTGGTTCAAGGATGTCGGCTCGGCCACCCATTACCACGCGACCTATGTCCGCCCCGCCTGGGGCCCGACGATGAAACGGGTCGAGAAGATCGGCAAGCACATCTTCTACCGCACCTATGGCGGCGGCTGGAGCTGATCGCACCAGTCGACATGCCGCATGTCTGACCGCCAACCCGACACGAACCGAGCGCTGACTCGTTCTGCAAGGGCCCGGCGCGAGTCTCCGGCGTCCGGCAAGCGCGGGATTCTCGTGCTTGTTTGCAGCCAAGTGGACCGAATTGTCCCATGTCATGCGGCATAAAACGCCGCATTGAGCTTAAACCTATGAATTATATGGGTTAATTTGTCTTGTAACTTGCCCTCTCTATGCCTTGACTATGCGGGGCCTCAAAATTATGGTGCGGCCGACTTCAAAGCGGGCCAGAAGGGTTTGTATCCGGCCGTTTCTGCATTCCTTTCGGGCGTAAACGGCCCATAGAAGACGGAGCGGGCGAACTGACCATGACGGACAAGCAAGAAGAAGGTCTGGACGAACGTCGTCGACGACTGGCCGCGGAGCTCGCACAGCGAGGTGTCGCGGACAAGACCGAGGAACGCGACGAGAAGCGCGCCGAAGAAACCCGGAAGGGTTACGGAATGGCGATGAAGATCTCGAGCGAATTCATCTCGGCGGTCATCGTGGGTGCGATCCTGGGCTATCTTTTTGACCACTTTGTGGGCACGGGGCCATGGGGCATGATTGTCATGTTGCTGTTGGGCTTCTGTGCCGGCGTATTGAACGTCATGCGGACTGTGGGAATGGTGGCCTCGGCTCATCCGGCGGATCGCAAGATGGATTTGACCAACAAGGGCGAAGACCGCTAGTCGGTCGTCGCAGTATGAAAGTGCCCGCCTCTGGCGGCAAAAGCGAAAGAGCAGAACGTGGCGAACGATCCGACTCATCAGTTCCTGGTTCAAAAGATTGTGCCGATCGAAATCGGTGGAATCGATTTCTCCTTCACCAACGCTTCGCTGTTCATGGTCGCAACGGTCGCAGTCGCTGCCGGTTTCCTCTATTTTTCCACGGCCAATCGCGGCTTGATCCCGACGCGCATGCAGTCGGTCGCCGAGATGTCCTATGAATTCATTGCCTCGATGCTGCGCGAAGGTGCCGGCAGTCACGGGATGAAGTTCTTCCCCATGGTTTTCTCGCTGTTCATGTTCATTCTGACGGCAAACCTTCTCGGGATGATGCCTTACTTCTTCACCGTCACCAGCCAGATCATCGTGACCTTCGCCCTCGCGCTCTTCGTCATCGGCACAGTGGTCGTCTACGGCTTCTACAAGCACGGTTTCCACTTCTTGCAGATCTTCGTGCCGAGCGGTGTGCCCGGCGCGCTTCTGCCGCTGGTCGTGATGATTGAAATCATTTCGTTCCTGTCGCGTCCGATCTCTCTCTCCGTGCGTCTCTTCGCCAACATGCTGGCCGGACACATCACGCTCAAGGTTTTCGCAGGCTTCGTCACCTCGCTCAGCGCGCTCGGTGCGCTCGGCATCGGTGGTGCGATCCTGCCCCTTCTCATGACCGTCGCCCTGACGGGTCTCGAGTTCCTCGTCGCCTTCCTCCAGGCCTACGTTTTTGCGGTGCTGACTTGCATGTACCTCAACGACGCAATACACCCCGGCGGGCACTAAGGATCACCGACATCGGCGCTTTCGCGCCAGTCAAAAGCCGCAACAACCCATCTCGAAGGAGTTTATTCATGGAAGCGGAAGCAGCAAAGTACATCGGCGCAGGTCTGGCTTGCTTTGGCATGGCCGGCACGGCTCTTGGCCTCGGCAACATCTTCGGCAACTACCTGGCGGGCGCTCTGCGCAATCCGTCTGCCGCTGACAGCCAGTTCGGCCGTCTGGTATTCGGCTTCGCCGTTACGGAAGCTCTGGGCATCTTCTCGCTGCTCATCGCTCTCCTTCTCCTGTTCGCCGTCTGATAACGGCTGGAGTTTGAGATCACGGCGCGCCGACAAGGACGCCGTGATCTCGTGCATCTGAGCATACACCTGGAGGTGAGCATGTTTGTGACCCCCGCCTTTGCAGAGGAAACTCCGGCAGAAGGCCAGCTTCACACCGAGACCGGCGTGGCCCAAGACGCGGGACATGGCGGCGGCGTGTTCCCGCCGTTCGATTTCTCGACCTATCCGTCGCAGCTTCTGTGGCTGGTGATTACCTTCGGCGTGTTCTACAGGCTCATGCAGAAGGTCATCGTTCCGCGCGTCGGCGGCATTCTCGAAAATCGTCACGACCGCATCGCTCAGGATCTCGACGAGGCTGCTCGTCTGAAGTCCGAAGCGGATGCTGCCATTGAAACATACGAGCGCGAGCTGACCGCGGCCAAGGCGAAAGCCGGCCAGATCGCGTCTGCCGCCCGTGATGCGTCCAAGGCCAAGGCCGACGCCGAGCGCGCTGCCATCGAAGCGGAACTCTCCGCAAAGATCGCCGCCGCCGAAAGCCGCATCGCTGACATCAAGGCCCGCGCATTCGCTGAAGTCGACACGATCGCCATCGACACTGTCGGCACGATCGTCGAAGAACTCATCGGTGCCAAGTCGACCGCAGCCGACATCAAGGCTGCCGTGTCCGGCATCGCCAAGCAGGGAGCCTGAGCACCATGGACGCAACATTTTGGGCATTCGTTGGTCTCATCCTGTTTCTCGTTCTCGTGGCCTACCTGAAGGTTCCGGGCATGATGGCCAAGGCCCTCGACGAGCGCGCGGACAAGATCCGCGACGAACTCGCCGAAGCCAAGCGCCTGCGCGAAGAGGCCCAGCACGTGCTGGCCGAATATCAGCGCAAGCGCAAGGAAGCCGAAGCCGAGGCAGCCTCGATCGTCGCTGCAGCCGAGCGCGAGGCCGCAGCCCTCACGGCTGAAGCCAAGCAGAAGACCGAGGAATTCGTGACCCGCCGCAACGCCCTTTCCGAGCAGAAGATCAAGCAGGCCGAAACCGAAGCCGTGAACGCCGTTCGCGCTGCGGCCGTCGATCTCGCGATCGCGGCTGCCGAGAAGGTGCTTGCCAAGAAGGCCGACGAGGGTGTTCAGCAGACGCTGTTCAAGGCCTCTGTTGCTGAGGTTAAGTCGCGTCTGAACTGAGTTCGGCCGACAAGCCTGCGAAGGCAGTCTTATTATTGACGCCCCGATCGGTTCGCCCGGTCGGGGCGTTTTCGTTTGCGAGGACAAGGGATGACAACCTTCCGGCTATCGTCTCTGGCACTGGACGGGCTTGGCGCAGGCGGCTGCCGCCCACCTGTACGGATGCCGACGGTCTGCGCAACCGAAGATCGTCCATGAGGGTTCAAGCGATCCTCTTGCGGTTGCGGTTGCGGACCGGATGCTGATGTCAGTGGCGCTGGGGACCCGCTTCATCGATCACTGTCGCCTTGAGGGGGCGAAAGCTCATGCGGTGCAGCGGGCAGGGGCCGTGTGTGACGAGGGCGGTACGATGACGGTCGGTGCCGTAGCCGGCATGCACTTCGAAGCCATAATCAGGATAGACGATGCCGGCCCGTACCATCATCCGATCGCGCATGACCTTCGCGATGATCGATGCGGCTGCGATGGAGACTGAACGTGCGTCGCCCTTCACCACCGCTTCGCCGGAACAGGTAAGCCCCATGGGAACATCGCGCCCGTCGGCCAGGACATGGCGTGCCTCGAGCCCGAGACCGGCGACAGCCCGTCGCATGGCATCGAGGCTGGCTTTGCGGATGTCGATGATGTCGATCCGTTTCGGCGAAGAGGAGGCGATGGAGACGGTGGCCAGGGAAAGGATCCGCTCATACAGCACTTCGCGCTGGGCGGCGGACAGCTTCTTCGAATCGTTCAGGCCCTCGGGAATGCGCGTCGGATCGAGAATGACGGCGGCCGCCACCACAGGGCCGGCCAGTGGCCCTCGGCCGGCCTCGTCCGTGCCCGCCACCGGCCACAGCAGACGCTTCCTGGCCCGGTTCTCCAGCGAGAAGTCCGGCACAAGCGGCAGGTCGGGAAAGAGGCCAGGAGAATCGGGTGGCGTGCGCTTTTTCATGCGGCTGAAATCGCACGCGCACCCGACCTCCTGCAAGTCCCCGGTCCCGATCGCCGATCATGGCGACAGGGGCGGCTTACCAGGGACAACATCCGGTGCGAGGCGGCGGACAACAGCACCGGAACTGAAAAAATCAAACAGTGTCAGAGCAGCGAGAGCTGCACTCCGTCGCTGTTGGGCGAAACGAACATGTCTTCCCGAAGCTGCAGGCTGCGGCGCATCAGGCCGAGCCGTTTGGTCGCCATTTCGAACCGGCGGCTGATCTGCCAGGCATAGGGACCGGCCCCCTTCATCCGCTTGCCGAACTCGGCGTCGTAATCCTTGCCGTCGCGCATGGAGCGCACCAGCGACATCACGTGCCGATAGCGGTCAGGATAGTTCTGCAGCAGCCAGTCACGAAACAGCGGGCTCACCTCCAGCGGCAGGCGCAAAAGAACATAACTCGCCTCGGAAGCGCCGGCGGCCTTGCCGCTGTCGAGAATACGCTCGATCTCGTGGTCATTGAGGGCCGGAATCACCGGCGCCATCATCACCGCAACGGGAATGCCGGCCTCAGACAGAGCCTTGATCGCCTCCAGCCGCTTGGCTGGCGTCGAGGCTCTCGGCTCCATGGTCCGCGCCAGCTTCCGGTCAAGCGTCGTCACGGAAATGCCGACCTTGGCCAGGCCACGCTTCGCCATCGACGCCAGAATGTCGAGATCCCGCAGGATGAGCGAGGACTTCGTGACGATCACGACGGGATGGTTCGCCTTGTCCAGCACTTCGAGGATCTGCCGCATGATGCGCCATTCCCGCTCGATCGGCTGATAGGGATCGGTATTGGTGCCGATTGCGATCGGCTTCACCTTGTAACCCGGCTTCGACAGCTCGCGTTCCAGCAGCCGCGGCGCGTCCGGCTTGGCAAACAGCTTGGCCTCGAAGTCGAGACCGGCAGACAAGCCCATATAGCTGTGCGTCGGCCGGGCGAAGCAGTAGATGCAGCCATGCTCGCAGCCCCGGTAGGGATTGATCGAGCGGTCGAAGGGGATATCGGGCGAGTCGTTGCGGGTGATCACCGTGCGGGGCTTTTCGACCTGCACCTCTGTCTTGAAGGGCGGCATGTCTTCGAGTGTCTGCCAGCCATCGTCGAAGGCAACACGCTCCTGGGTCTCGAACCGACCGGCCGGGTTGATCCCGGCCGCACGGCCGCGCCGACGGTCGATCTCGATCCGCATTCCGGAGGCGCTCATCAGCGCATCGGCAATATCTGCCGTATTGCCAGGCTGGAAGGCAGCCTGGCTCGCAAGAGACAGCTCGTTCATGTTTGCTCCTCACGGGTTTGGCGGCCCCGTTCAATGACTATATTCCTACCGCGGAAAAGAGAACAATGCAAGAACAAACTTCAGAAAACTGACTGTGGCAAAACTTTGTGCAATGCGGTAGATATAGGCAATGCTGACAGTCATCATGGAATGCCACGATCAGGAGCCCGAACTCGCACAGACCCTGTCGGTGCTGGTGGCGGGTGCGGTGGAAGGTCTTGTCAGCGACGTCATCGTGCTGGATCACGGCTCGCGCGATGGTTCATCCATCGTTGCGGATGCGGCCGGCTGCCGCTTTTACCAGCAATGGGACATGAAGGAATTGCTGGCGACCGCGCGTGGCGAATGGCTGCTGCTCATCGAGCCCGGTGCCCGTCTGGGTCTCGGCTGGGTGGATGAAGTCGCGGAATATGTCGCCCTCAACAAGGCGCCGGCTCGGTTTTCCGAAGCGCGCCGGTACCGGCTGCCTTTCTATCGCCGTCTGACGCGCAGCCGTCAGCTTCTGGAAAACGGCCTGCTGATCCCGAAGCGTCAGGCCCTTGGTCTGGCGGGTGAGGGCCGGGAACTGCTGCAATTGGCCAGAGGCCACAAGCCCCGCCGTCTCGCTTCCGAGATCATTCCTTCCTGGGTCGCCCGCGAAGCACGCCGCTGATCAGCTCTGGCCGCGTCTCAGATGTTCGTCCAGCCGCGGCATGATCTCCACGAAATTGCAGGGCATGTGCCGATAGTCGAGTTGCAGCTTGATGATGCCGTCCCAGGCATCCTTGCAGGCACCGGGAGAGCCCGGCAGGACGAAGATGAATGTGGCGTTGGCCACGCCCCCGGTCGCTCGCGACTGGATCGTCGACGTCCCGATCTTGTCGTAGGAAATCCGATGAAAGACTTCCGAGAAGCCGTCCATGCGCTTCTCGAACAGGGGCTCCAGCGCTTCCGGCGTCACGTCACGGCCCGTAAAGCCGGTCCCACCCGTGGTGATCACCACGTCGATCTCGCTCTGCTTGGTCCAGGCCTCGACCTGATCGCGGATCGCAAGCCTGTCGTCCTTCACGATGGCGCGTGCAATCAGCCGATGGCCCGCCTCCTCGATCCGCCCAACCAGCGTATCGCCCGACTTGTCGTCGGCGTGGCCACGTGTGTCGGATACCGTCAGCACGGCGATGCCGACGGGAATGAAGGGGCGGTTTTCGTCGATTCGGCTCATTCAGGCCTCTCCCGGAACGGTGCGCGTCAAGAGCACATACCAGTTCGGCCGGTAGGCGGAAAGCGCGAGCGCCGCCTTCATGGCGCCAGCCTCGGTCTCGTAGAGCCCGAAACAGGTGGCTCCGGAGCCTGACATGCGCGCAAAACCGGCAAGGCTTTGGCCGAGAAGATCGCAGGCCTCTGCAATCTCGGGCACCAGCACTTCCGCCACCGGCTGCAGGTCATTGCGCAGGGGCGCGAGCGAACGCAGCCAGTCCGGAACATCTGTGGCGCCCGGGACCTCGCCAATGGGGGGATTGTTGCGCCGCGTCAGGTTCCGGAAGATCTCCGGCGTCGACACCGGCTTCAGCGGATTGACCAGCACCAGCGGCACGGAAGGCATCGCCGCCGTCTCGATGATTTCGCCGACCCCCCGCGCCCGCAGCGGCATCGAGGCGAGACACATCGGCACGTCGGCCCCGAGCTGCAATGCGATCTGTTGCAGTGTGGCCTGCGGCAGCTCCGCCTTCCAGAGCCTGAGCAATCCCCGAAAGGTCGCAGCCGCATCCGCCGACCCGCCGCCGATGCCCGAAGCGATCGGCAGGCTCTTGTCGAGGGTAATCGAGACGGGCCCGTGCGGCTGACCGGCGTCGGCAAGCGCTGCCCGCAGCAGGTCGCGTGCCTTCAAGACCATGTTGTCGTCACCGGAGAGTTCGCCGCCGAAACGACCGAGGAGACAGAATTCGTCCTTCTGCGAAGCCTCGAACGCCAATTCGTCCCCGTCCTCGGCAAAGGTGACGAGACTGTCCAGCAGATGATAGCCATCGGCCCGTCGGCCCGTCACATGCAGAGCGAGGTTGATCTTGGCCGGGGCAGTCTCGATGACGCGCTCCGGCCGGTGCTCTGCAACAGGCTTCATGCGGATCAGGTCTTCTTGTCGTCTTTCTTGGGCTCTTCGGCCGGATTGGCCTCGACCTTGGCCGCATCCGATTCGATCGGCGGCAGGCCCTTGTTGATCTTGGCCTGGATCTTCGGCACCTCTGCCTCTTCAGGCTCGGATGCCAGCGCACGCTTCCACTGATACGTGGCTTCCAGTTTGCGGCCCACGCGCCAATAGGCGTCGCCCAGATGGTCGTTGATCGTCGCGTCGCCTGCGCGCAGCTCGATCGCCCGTTCCAGTTCCACCACCGCCTCATCGAAACGGCCGAGGCGATAATAGGCCCAGCCAAGCGAATCGACGATGTAGCCGTCATCGGGGCGCAGTTCGACGGCCTTCTTGATCATCTCCAGGCCTTCCTGAAGATTGCGGTTCATGTCGACCCAGGAATAGCCGAGATAATTGAGAACCTGCGGCTGGTCGGGATTGAGTTCCAGCGCCTTGCTGAAGTTCGGCTCCGCCTTGTCCCACTTCTTCAGCCGTTCGTAGGCGATGCCGCGCTGGAAGTAGACCGACCAGTGGTTCCGCGCCGGCGTCTGGCCGATGATCTCGATGGCCTTGTCATAATTGTCGGCCATCGCTCCGTAGTCCTTGGAATCGGACAACACGCTGCCATAGGCCAGATAACTGCGGACATCATTGGGGTCGGAAGCAATCAGTCCCTGAAGGTGTTCGCGCGCTTCCTTCACCTTGCCGGTCTCCGCCAGCGTCAGTCCGAGCTGCAGCTCGGAAATGCGCCGCATCGGCGAGGTCTCGGGCACCTGCCGGTAGAAGGCGATCGCCTTTTCCGGCTGCTTGGCATTTTCGGCAATGCCGCCCAGCAGAACCAGTGTGTCGGCCGCATCCTTGTCCAGCGCATGCGAGAGCTGGAGATAGAGCATGACGGTGTCTTCGGCGCCTTCGCGATTGAGGGCCCCGCCGATCGAGAAGAGCACGCCGGCCGCACCCTGTACGGCATTGGCGACGATCGGATCCGGTTGGCGTCCGGCCTCGATCTCGTCACGCAGCGCCTTGAACGGTGCAAAATTGGTGATCAGTTCATCGCCGGCCGCCAGCGCATCAAGCGCCTTCTGCTTGTTGCCGGCACCAGCTTCGAGTGTGGAGAGCGCCATGACTGCCCGGGCGAATGTGTCAGGAGCTGTCGCCCCGCCATTCCGGTCCGTCACCGTGTCCGTGAGCGCCTTGCGGGCGGCATCGATGTCGCCGGTCTGCGCGGCGATGACGCCGGCATTGTAGTTGCGGAAGATGCCGTACCAGCTGGGGCCTTCGAGCTCCTGCACGAGCTTCAGCGCTTCCTTGCCCTTGCCGTCGCCGACCATGGCCCAGGCAATGAGAAGCTGGTTCATCAGCCGGTCGAGATCGTTCGGGCCTTCATACTTGAAGTGCTTCAGGGCATCCGAATAGTCGCCATCCCGGATGGCCCGGAAGCCGAGCGCGACCGAGGTCACCCGCTCGACGGCCGGATCGCTTTCCAGCGTCCTGGCGAGGTCGGCCCCTTCATCGAACTCCCCGTTCATGAACAGCGCGATCATCAGACGCTGTTGCAGTTCGAGTTCATTCGGGGTGAATTCCAGCGCCTTCTTGTAGAACTTCACCGCATTCGGATAGTCGCGGTCAGTCTCTGCCGTGCGCGCGGCCAGGAATGCGCCGGCGTAGGAATCGACGCCCTGGATGTCGAAGCTCTCCGAGCCGGCCTGATCTGGGGCAGAGGAGGCTGACGCGAACTGTCCGTGCGAGACGCTCAGGAGCAGCGCCAGCGCTGTGCTGGCGAGAGTGCGAAGGGCGGGGCTTTGCCGCATGACGAGCCTTTCAAGAACCGGGGTTCGATTGCTGATGCCCGGGACCGGGCAATCAGCAATGATTCATGGACAGAATGGCTTTTTTGAAGCAGCCCCGCAAGGCGATCACGGGATCTGCGTCAATTCACACGGGAAATGCAGAAATCGATCACGTCGTTCAGGGCGCTCTTCCATGGCGTTTCCGGCAACGGGGCAAGAGCGTCCCGCGCGATCGTGCCATAATGTTGCGCCCGCTGGATCGTATCCGAAAGGGCGCCATACTTGCTGATCAGGCCGAGTGCCTTTTCCAGCCTGACATCGTCGTTCTGGCCGCCTTCGATCGACTCTTTCCAGAATTGGCGATCGGCAGCCGTGCCCCGGCGGTAGGAGAGGATGACCGGCAGCGTGATCTTGCCTTCGCGGAAATCGTCGCCGACATTCTTGCCGGTTTCGGCAGCCTTGCCGCCGTAGTCCAGCACATCGTCGACCAGCTGGAAGGCAAGGCCGAGATTCATGCCATAGGATTTCAGTGCGCTGCGGGTCGCCCGGTCGGTGCCGGCGACGATCGGGCCGACTTCGGCCGCCGCCGCAAAGAGCGCTGCCGTCTTGGCGCGAATGACGGCGAGATAGTCATCTTCCGTCGTTTCCATGTTCTTGGCGACGGAAAGCTGCAGCACCTCGCCTTCGGCAATCACACAGGCCGCCGTCGAGAGAACGTCGAGTGCGTCGATCGATCCGACTTCGACCATCATGCGAAACGCCTGGCCGAGCAGGAAGTCGCCGACCAGCACGCTTGCCTGATTGCCCCAGATGGTGCGGGCCGTGGACTTGCCGCGGCGAAGATCGCTTTCGTCCACCACGTCGTCATGCAGAAGCGTTGCCGTATGCATGAATTCGACCGAGGTCGCGAGCTTGATGTGGTGATCCCCTTCATAGCCGAACATCGCAGCGGTCGCGAGCGTCAGCATGGGGCGCAGGCGTTTGCCGCCGGACGAGATCAGGTGGTTGGCCACCTCCGGAATCATCTGCACATCCGAGCCGGCCTTCGACAGGATCAGCTGGTTGACGCGCTCCATGCCGCTTTTCGTCAGGTCCACCAGAGGCTTGACGGATGCCTGTTTGTTTTTGCTTTCCTCAAGCGGTATGACTACGCCCAACGCACCGGACTCCTGTTCAGTTTGGTCGCCGACAATAAAAAGCCGGGAAGGCCACGGCAAGGGGCGAATTGCCTCGGCTGGCGGCTGGAACACGGTTTTACCCGTTAACAGTGAGTTCTGAATTCGATGCATGAGATCATTCGCAGCAACGACGTCGTCCTGCTGTCTTTCGCCGAAAGCCTGATGCGCGACGCCGGCATCGCCTCGATGATCGCCGATCAGTCGATGAGCATCCTGGAAGGGTCGCTCGGAATGCTCCAGCGGCGCCTGTTGGTCGATGCCGATTGCATCGATCAGGCCCGCCGCATCCTCACCGATGCCGGCCTCGGTGCGGAACTGCGCGACCACGATATGTGAGCGCCATGGTCGAAGCGTCTGACAGCAACGCCGACATGGCCGTCCAAGAAAGCGTTGACGCCTTTCACCGGGGGCGGTTCCATCTCGTGCAGCCGGCCGGCCATGGCCATCGTGCCGGCATGGACGCCATGTTGCTCGCCTCGCTCGTCGCCGACAACCGTGTTGTCCGTGTCGCCGATCTCGGCGCCGGAGCCGGTGCAGCCGGTCTCGCTGTTGCCTCGCGCCTGCCAAAGGCCAGCGTGGTTCTCGTCGAGCGCTCTCCGGATATGGCGGGTTTCGCGCGCAAGAGCCTCGCTTTAAAAGACAATGCCGAATTGGCGACGCGCGCCGAAGTGCTGGAGACGGATGTCACCTTGACGGGCCATGCGCGGGTGGCAGCCGGCCTCGTCGATAACAGCTTCCACCATGTCATCATGAACCCGCCCTTCAATGATCCCGGTGATCGAAGGACGCCGGATGTCCTGAAGGCCGAGGCCCATGCGATGACGGAGAACCTGTTCGAAAGCTGGATACGCACGGCGGCCGCAATTGCGATGTCCGGCGGCCAGCTTTCCCTGATCGCGCGGCCCCAGTCGATTGCCGAAATCATCGCCGCCTGCGGTCGTCGCTTCGGCGGCCTCGAGATCACGGCGATCCATCCACGCGCAGGGGAAAATGCCACCCGGATCCTCGTGACGGGTGTCAAGGGATCGCGCGCCCGTCTGCAGATGCGCGCGCCTCTCCTCATGCATGACCGACCTGACAGTCATGCCTTCGCGCCCCTTGTGGACAGCCTGAACAACGGTCGCGCCGGTTATTCGCGTTTGCGTTGAGAGCTTTGATTTTTCGCCGGAACCATTGTGTTCGGCCCTTGGCTCCTTACATCTCGTCTCAGATTGAAGATTGTAAGGAGTTGAAACGCGACAATGGCAGACTTTCTGAAACGGCTGGTTCCCAAGCGCTTCCAGAAGAAGGGCGTCGTCATTCCGGTCGTCAGGCTGCACGGGCCGATCATGAGCGGCGGTTCGCGCTTTCGCCCCGCGCTGAATCTCTCCTCGATCGCCGGTCAGCTGGAAAAGGCCTTCTCCATGAAGGACAGCCCGGCCGTGGCACTCTCGATCAATTCGCCCGGTGGCTCTCCCGTTCAGTCGCGCATGATCTACGACCGTATCCGGGCGCTTGCCGAAGAGAAGAACAAGCACGTGCTTGTCTTCATCGAGGACGTCGCGGCCTCCGGCGGCTACATGATCGCCATCGCCGGCGACGAGATCATTGCTGACGCGACCTCCATCGTCGGCTCGATCGGCGTCGTTTCCGGCGGCTTCGGTTTCCCCGAACTCCTCAAGAAGATCGGTGTTGAACGCCGCGTCTATACGGCAGGCGAAAACAAGGTGATTCTCGATCCCTTCCAGCCGGAGAAGGAAAGCGACATTGAATATCTGAAGACCCTCCAGCTGGAGATCCACGAGATCTTCATCGACATGGTCAAGGCACGCCGTGGCGCGCTGCTCGCCGACAACCCGACCTTGTTCTCGGGCCTGTTCTGGACCGGTCGCAAGGGACTGGATCTCGGCCTCGTCGATCGCCTCGGCGGCATGCGCGAGGAGATCAAGACACGCTATGGCAAGGATGCCCGGCTCGAACTCATCGGTGCGCAAAAAGGTCTCTTCGGCCGCCGCGCCCCCGGCATTGGTGCCTTCGGGTCGGTTGACCAGATCGCAGTTCAGGCCGTCGCCGGTCTTGCAGAGACGCTTGAGGAAAAGGCACTATGGGGCCGCTACGGTCTCTGACCGAAGCGCGATTCGAAGGCGGATGGGCGAGGGGACATGGCGCAGCTGATATTTCTGACGATTCTGGTCGGTGGCGCCTGGTTGCTCTACCGCCGGTTTGTCGCCGATGCGGAAAAGCTGGCGGCGAAATCGCGCGCCGAAGAAAAGGAGCGTCAGAACGAGGCCATTGGCACGCTCATTCAGGACCCGGAAACGGGCGAGTATCGACCCCGCCGCGCGGACGATGAGATTTGAACGCGACCTGCTTTTCGTACGGGATCCACTTGCCTGGGGTGTTCTGACGAAAAATTCGATCTCTCGATGTGTTGGAGGGAACAATTTTCGCGATGGTGCTTTTAAATAGCTGTCATAAAGTGTGACGCGGGAGTTTGATGAGGTACGGCGAGGAATTCCTGGGCGTCGAATGCGGCGTCGCACGCCACTTGAACGAGGTGGACTGGGCGGCAACTTCCCTTGGTCCGGTCGATGGCTGGTCGCTCTCCCTGAAGGCCGTCACACGCACGGCCCTGTCTTCCCGCCAGCCCATGTCCTTCTGGTGGGGCGAAGACCTGCTGCAATTTCACAACGATTCCTATGCGCCCATGCTGGGCAATCGCGTCGATCACTCGATCGGCAGGCCTTTTCGCGAGGTCTGGCCCGATGTCTGGGATGCCGTCTATCCTTTTATCCAGATGGCACTTTCCGGTAAGGGAACCTGGCAGGAAAACATGCCGCTGGTCATGAGGCGCAACGGTTATGACGAACAGACCTACTGGACCTTTTCCTACAGCCCACTCTACGACGATGATGGTCGCATCTCCGGACTTCTGAACACCGTGACCGAAACCACTCAGGCGGTGGCGGACCGCAAGGCGCTTGAAGAGGCCTATCGCGATGCCCAGACGCATCTGGTCGAGCGTGCAGGATATGAAGACGAACTCAGGCTTCTCAACCGCGAGCTTGCCCACCGGATGAAGAACACGCTGTCCATGGTGCAGGCCATTGTCAGCCAGAGCCTCCGCAACGCAACGTCACTGACAGATGCCAGTGCCATCATCGCCGCCCGCATCCAGACCCTGGCGAAGGCGCAGGACGTGCTCACCGGCATGAGCGTCACAGCTGCCGAGATCTCCGCCATCACCAATGCTGCACTCGCCCCCCACCAGGATGGCGCTGACCGCATCCACCTTGACGGCCCGCGCGTCTACCTGTCCGCCCAGCAGGCCCTGGGCCTGTCGCTGGCCGTCCACGAACTGGCCACCAACGCGACGAAATACGGCGCCCTTTCGGTGCCGCAGGGACGTGTGGACATAACCTGGTCTCATCATCTCGGCGACGACTTCACTTTCGACTGGCGTGAAAGCCGAGGGCCGCATGTCCTACAACCGACCCGTCGTGGCTTCGGCTCACGCCTGACGGAGCGCATCGTCTCCGATCTCTTCAAGGGCCAGGCGAAAATTGATTTCGCGCCTGATGGCGTCGTCTTCTCGCTGGTCGGCAAGCTGCATCAGGTGGCGGACCTCGACCATTGAGACGGCCGATATGGGGGCTGGCATTTCGGCCTGTTGAAGCGTCCCGGCAGCGGAGGTGCTTGACCCTTACCTCCGCTCATGGCACCAGACGGGCCGCAACATGAGCCAAGCCGATGGATAGCCCGATGACCACGCCCCTTGCCCCGCACATGGACCCCAAGCGTTCCTTTCAGGCGCTGATCCTGACGCTGCACGCCTATTGGGCCGACAAGGGCTGCGCCGTGCTTCAGCCCTACGACATGGAAGTCGGCGCCGGCACGTTCCATCCGGCGACCACGCTGCGTGCTTTGGGCCCCAGGCCCTGGCGTGCGGCTTACGTCCAGCCCTCGCGCCGTCCGTCCGATGGCCGCTACGGCGAAAACCCGAACCGCTTGCAGCACTACTATCAGTATCAGGTCATCCTGAAGCCGAACCCGTCGAACCTGCAGGAACTCTATCTCGGTTCGCTGAAGGCAATCGGGCTGGACCCGCTGCTGCATGACATCCGTTTCGTGGAAGACGACTGGGAAAGCCCGACGCTCGGCGCCTGGGGCCTCGGCTGGGAATGCTGGTGTGACGGCATGGAAGTCTCGCAGTTCACCTACTTCCAGGCCGTCTGCGGCATCGACTGCTCGCCGGTCGCGGGCGAACTGACCTACGGCCTTGAGCGTCTTGCCATGTATGTTCAGGGCGTCGACAATGTCTACGACCTCAACTTCAACGGCCGCGAAGGCGAAGAAAAAATCTCCTATGGCGACGTCTTCCTGCAAGCCGAGCAGGAATATTCCCGCCACAACTTCGAATTCGCCAACACCGAGATGCTGCATCGCCATTTCATCGATGCCGAAAAAGAATGCCAGGCCCTGCTCGCCGCCGGCGCCCCCGTCGACCCGGAAAACCAGCCCCTGCACAAATGCGTCTTCCCGGCCTATGACCAGTGCATCAAGGCCTCCCACATCTTCAACCTGCTCGACGCCCGAGGCGTGATTTCGGTGACAGAACGCCAGGCCTATATCGGCCGCGTCCGCGCGCTGGCGAAAAGCTGCGGCGAGGCATTCCTGCTGACCGATGCCGGTGGCGTGAATTTCGGCAAGGCGGCTTGACGGTTTTTCCCGTCGAAATGGTCTGAACCCGGCGCGAGATGGCCATGACTTTCTCGCGATGAACCGCTAACGTGCGGCCATATCAGCTGGGAGCCCGCCATACATGTTCACGACACTGGCCATTATCGCCGCCATCGGTGCCTATCTCGTCTTCGTCTACAACGGCCTCGTCAAGGCCCGGCAGATGGCGGAAGAGGCCTGGTCCGGCATCGACGTGCAGCTCAAGCGCCGCGCCGATCTGATCCCCAACCTGATCGAGACGGTCAAGGGTTACGCCGGCCACGAAAAGGGCACGCTCGAAAGCGTCATCGAACTGCGCAACAAGGCTCAGGCCGTACCGTCAGGTGATGTGGCCGGCCGCGCTGCCGCCGAAGGTCTGCTGGGTGCTGCCCTCGGCAAGATTGTCGCCCTTGCAGAAGCCTATCCGGACCTCAAGGCCAATGAGAATTTCGTCGAGCTGCAGAAGTCGCTGGAAACCATTGAAGGCGAGATCCAGATGTCCCGCCGATATTACAATGGTGCCGCCCGTGATCTGAACGTCAAGGTCGAGAGCTTCCCTTCCAATCTCGTTGCCGGCCAGTTCGGCTTCTCGAAGAAACCCTATTTCGAGATTGCCAACGAGGCCGACCGTGCGGTACCGACGGTCAAGTTCTGACGTCCTTTTGGCGGACGCCACAGTAGAGACCGGGATCATGACGACTGACAGTGTAACCATCCTCCCGCCCACCCATGCCTTGACCGGCAGGGTGAGCCCTCCAGGTTCGAAATCCATCACCAATCGCGCCCTGCTGCTTGCCGGCCTTGCGAAAGGCACGAGCCGCCTGACCGGCGCCCTCAAAAGCGACGACACGCGCTATATGGCCGAAGCCCTTCGCCAGATGGGCGTGACCGTCGATGAGCCGGATGCGACCACCTTCGTCGTCAGCAGCACCGGCGAGCTGAAGGCGCCTGCCGCCCCGCTTTTCCTCGGCAATGCCGGAACCGCCACCCGCTTCCTGACGGCAGCGCTGGCGCTGGGACACGGCCGCTACATCGTCGATGGTGACGAACATATGCGCAAGCGGCCGATCAAGCCGCTGGTCGAGGCGTTGCAGTCGCTCGGTGTCGCCATCGCCGCCCCCTCGGGATGCCCACCGGTCGCCATCGATGCCAAGGGTGCCTTCGGGAAGAACAACGTCGTCATCGATGCCGGCCTCTCCAGTCAATATGTCTCGGCGCTGCTGATGGCCGCCGCCTGCGCCGCCGAGCCCTTCGAGATCGAACTGGCCGGTGCCGATATCGGCGCCCGCGGCTATATTGACCTGACACTCTCCGCCATGCGCGCCTTTGGCGCCCGGGTCGAGCAGCCGACGCCGGCCTCCTGGCGCATCGAGCCAACGGGTTATACCGCGACCGATTTCCACATCGAACCGGATGCCTCCGCCGCCACCTATCTCTGGGGCGCGGAAGTGCTGACCAGGGGCCAGATCGACATCGGCACACCCTCGGCCGATTTCACCCAGCCCGATGCCAAGGCCTATGACGTGATCGCGCAGTTCCCGAACATGCCCGCCGTCATCGATGGCAGCCAGATGCAGGATGCGATCCCGACGATTGCCGTGCTCGCCGCCTTCAACGAGACGCCGGTGCGTTTCGTCGGTATCGAGAACCTGCGCGTCAAGGAATGCGACCGCATCCGCGCCGTCTCGACGGGCCTCAACGCCATCCGCCAGGGCCTGGCCAAGGAAGAGGGCGACGATCTTCTCGTTTTCGCCGATCCGTCGCTGGCCGGCCAGTCTTTGCCGGCTGATATCGACACCTTCGCCGATCATCGCATCGCCATGAGCTTTGCGCTGGCCGGCCTGAAGATCCGCGACATCACCATCCTCGACTCCGGCTGCGTGGCCAAGACCTATCCCGGCTACTGGGATGCGCTGGCCTCGCTCGGCGTCGATCTCGTCAGGAACGCCCCCAAATGACAATGCTCCTTCGCCTGTGCCCCGCTTTGCTTCTCGTTCTCTGGATGGCATGCGGCGCGCAGGCCGAGGAAGTCATCCGCGACTACCACGCCGACATCACCGTCCTTCCCGATGCCACGATCGAGGTGACGGAAACGATCACCGTCAATGCCGAGGGCAATGACATCAAGCGCGGCATTTTTCGCGATTTCCCGCTCTATGCCGTCGATCAGAATGGCTTTCGCCGGCAGGTCGATTTCGACCTGATCTCGGTCGAACGGGACGGCCAGCCGGAAGACCACCACACCGAAAGCGTAACCGGCGGTATCCGCATCTATACCGGCTCGGCCGAGGTCTTCCTCGAGCCCGGCGAATTCACCTACGCGATCACCTATCGCACCGGTCGCCAGATCCGCTATTTCGACGACCACGACGAACTCTACTGGAACGTCACCGGCAATGGCTGGATGTTCCCGATCGAGCAGGCAAGCGCCAGTGTAACGCTGCCGGACGGTGCGGTGCCGACGCGAACAGCCGTCTACACCGGCCCGATGGGATCCACGGCCCAGAATGCCCGCGAGATGCCCGGCTCGGACGGTCGGGAATTCGAGACCACCCAGTCGCTTGGCCCCGGGGAGGGGCTGACCATCGTGATCGGCTTCGACAAGGGCCTGGTCGCAGCGCCATCGGCTGAGGACGGCTTCTGGTGGTTCCTGCGCGACAATCTCAACTTGATCATCGCTCTGGGTGGCCTGATCGTCGTTTCGCTCTACTATCTGCGCTCCTGGTTCGCCGTTGGCCGCGATCCCGCGAGGGGGGTCGTCGTGCCGCGCTGGGATGCCCCTGACGGTATCTCCCCGGCGCTGGTCAACTACATCGAGAACAAGGGCTTTTCCGGCGGTGGCTGGACGGCGCTCTCGGCCTCGGCGCTTGATCTCGCCGTCAAGGGCTATGTCGAACTCGATGATCTCGACGCCGGCATCACCATCCGCCGCACCAAGAAGCCTGTCGACGGCAGGCTCGAATCCGGTCAGGCGCTGTTGATCAGGGAAATCCCGTCTGCGGGTGACGAACTCGTCATCGACAAGGAGAACGGCAAGCGCGTCCAGAGCGTGGGCTCCGCCTTCCGTCAGGCGATCGAGAAGGAGCACCGCGACAAGTACTACAAGGGTAATGTCGGCTATATCGGTTTCGGTATCGGCCTGTCCGTCGTCATCATTCTCGCGCTCTTCATCTTCGGTTCGCTGGACGAAGACGTTTATGCCATGATGCTGGTCCCCACCTTCTTCGCCATTTTCTTCGGCAGCTTCACCGTCGGGCTCGTCAAGATGTTCCAGCGCGGCCGCTCGCTCTTCACCAAGATCATCTCCATTCTGGCGCTTGCATTCATCGGTTTCGTCGCCCTGTCGACCATGGGGCTGATGCTGATCTCCATGTGGATGGATCTTGAACAGACCCACCAGATCCCGGTATTGCTGGCGTTCGGCGGCATCCTGCTCGTCAATTTCCTGTTCCTCTTCCTGATGGGCGCGCCCACGCCACTCGGTCGCAAGCTGATGGACGGCATCGAGGGCCTGCGCATCTATCTGACGCTGGCCGAAAGGGACCGGATGAACATGGCCGGAGCCTCGACCATGTCGCCCAGCCATTTCGAAAAACTTCTGCCCTACGCCGTGGCGCTCGGCGTTGAAAAGCCCTGGTCGCGAACCTTCGAAGCCTGGCTTGCAACCGCTGCCGCCGGAGCCGCATCCGCAGCCTATGCTCCGGCCTGGTATCACGGCAACAATCCGGGCGGGTTCGGCGGTCGCATCGGCGGGTTCTCGTCGTCAATGGCCTCCACCATCGCCTCCACCATCCCGACCCCACCGCCCTCCAGCTCCTCGTCCTCCTCAGGCTTCTCCGGCGGATCCTCGGGCGGCGGCGGTGGAGGTGGCGGCGGGGGAGGGTGGTAGCGCTGGATTATGCCTGACCCGAGCAGCAAGACAGATCGGATATTGGCGTTTGTCGGCCTCGGCCTGACAGTGGCGCTGATCCTGCTCTTCTTCCGCAGCGATGCATTCTTTGACTGGGCCTTTGACCGCCACCAGAACACCGCGTCCTGGCTCATGCGCCCGTTGCTTCTTCTGCCACTTTGCTATTCAGCCTGGCGCCGCACGGCCGCAGGTGTTTCCTTCAGCCTTCTGGCCATCCTGAGCTCAATGTTCTGGTTCCCGGCACCACCAGAGGCGCGCCCCGATGTCGCTGCCTTTCTGGAGATGGAGCGGGCGGTTTTGCGCGGCGGCTGGACAACCTCCAACATTCTCGGATTGATTGCGGTTCTGTCCTACGGGGTCGCCATCGTCACCGCTTTCTGGCTGCGGTCGTGGCGGGTCGGTTTCGCTGTCGCGCTTGCGGGCGCGGCCATAAAGATTGCCTGGAGCCTGGCTGCAAGCCCCGACGCCGGGCAGGCGGTGGTGCCCTATGGCGTTGGCGGGGCAATTGTGCTTGCGCTTGCCATTTTCCTGTTGCGCCGCCGGATGCGGTAACGACTGCCGGGGGGCGGTCGCAAACCTCGCCCTTTGCGGTTTTTCCTCCAAATGGGATGACAACCGCTCTGGGCCTTGCTAAGCCGCGCCACGCGCTTTTTCCACTCAGCCAAGCAGAAGACCCATGCCCGATTTACTGCTCGAACTCCGCTCCGAAGAAATCCCTGCCCGCATGCAGCGCAAGGCGGCCGGCGATCTGAAGAAGATGGTCACTGATGCGCTGGTCGACGCGGGTCTCACCTATGAAGGTGCGCGCGAATACTGGACGCCGCGGCGCCTGACGCTCGACATCCGCGGCCTCACCGCCCGGTCGGCCGACGTCAAGGAAGAGAAGAAGGGTCCGAGTGTTTCTGCGCCGCAAGGCGCGATCGACGGCTTCCTGCGTGGTGCCGGCCTCACCTCCATCGACCAGGCCATCGTCAAGACCGATCCGAAGAAGGGCGATTTCTATGTCGCCTACATGGAAAAGCCCGGTCGGGCTGCCGAAGAGATCATCGCCGGTGTGATGCCGGGCATCATCAAGACCTTCCCCTGGCCCAAATCGATGCGCTCGGGCTTTGCCTCCATGCCCAAGGGCTCCGGCTATGGCGGCATCGAAGGCAAGGGTATGGAAAGCCTGCGCTGGGTCCGCCCGCTGCAGTCGATCGTCTGCACCTTCGGTCCCGAGCATGACGAAGTCCAGGTCATCCCCTTCGAGATCGATGGAATCGTCGCGTCCAACATTACCTATGGCCACCGCTTCCATGCGCCGGAGGCCATCACCGTCAAGCGCTTCGACGACTACGTGACCAATCTGGAGCGTGCCAAGGTCATCCTCGATGCCGAGCGCCGCAAGGACATGATCCTGCACGATGCCCGCGACATCGCCTTTGCCAATGGGCTGGAACTGGTCGAGGACGAAGGCCTGCTGGAGGAGGTCTCCGGCCTCGTCGAATGGCCGCAGGTTCTGCTTGGCACCTTCGAAGAGGACTACCTCTCGATCCCGGCCGAGATCATCCGACTGACCATCAAGACCAACCAGAAGTGTTTCGTCGTGCGCCCGCAGGGTGAGACCGACAAGCTCTCCAACCATTTCATCCTGATCTCCAACATCCAGGCCACCGATGGCGGCCGCGAGATCATGCATGGCAATGGCAAGGTCGTGCGCGCCCGCCTGTCGGATGCCCTCCACTTCTGGAAGCGCGACCAGGGCGACCTGCCGGACCTAGACACGCTGAAGGCGTCTGCCGCCAAGTTCGACCTCGACCTGAAGAAGCCGCTCGACCAGCGCATGGCCAAGCTCGACGCGCTGAACGTCACCTTCCATGCCAAGCTCGGCACACAGGGAGAGCGCGTCGCGCGCATCCGCGAGCTGGCCAAGGTGCTGGCCCCGATCGTCGGTGCCGATGCCGCCCTCGTCGACCGCGCCGTGGTGCTGGCCAAGGCCGATCTGCGCACCGAAGCCGTCGGTGAATTCCCCGAACTCCAGGGCGCCATGGGCCGCAAATATGCAGCTTTGCAGGGTGAAGACGCCTCCGTTGCTGCCGCGATCGAAGACCACTGGAAGCCGAACGGCCCCTCGGATCGCCTGCCGGAAGACAAGGTCGGCGTGACTGTCGCACTCGCCGACAAACTGGATACTCTTGCCGGTTTCTGGGCCATCGACGAAAAGCCGACCGGCTCGAAGGATCCTTATGCACTGCGTCGTGCGGCACTCGGCGTTGTGCGCATGATTTTGGAGAAGGGTATTCGTCTGCCGCTGGCGTCCGTCGCCAAGGATGCCGACCTCCTCTCCTTCTTCCACGACCGCCTCAAGGTCTACCTGCGCGACCAGGGCGCCCGCCACGACATCATCGATGCCGTGCTGACGCCGGATGCCGACGACCTGTTGATGGTTGCCCGCAAGGCCGAAGCCCTGACCGCCTTCATCACCTCGGAAGACGGGGGGAACCTTCTCGCCGGCACCAAGCGCGCCACGCAGCTGCTGGCGGCCGAAGAGAAGAAGGGCACCGTCGTCGCCGATGGCGTCTCGGAAGCGCTCTTGAGACTCGACGCCGAAAAGGCGCTCTTCGCCGCCATCCAGTCCGCCTCGAAATCGGCGGCTGACGCGGTCGCCGCAGAAGACTTCCGCTCCGCCATGCAGGCCCTCTCGACCCTGCGCAGCCCGGTCGACAAATTCTTCGAGGACGTCCTGGTCAACGATGAGGACGCCGCGATCCGTGCCAATCGCCTGGCGCTTTTGAAGGCGATCCGTGAGGCGACCGCGACGGTCGCAGACTTCTCCAAGATCACAGGCTGATGATTGAGACCCCGCTTTCGCGGGGTCTTTCGTTTCCAGTGATCCGTTTTCCGCCCCCGGTGTCTTGTGTTATCCTGGACACGAAGACAGCCGGAGCCACCCGAATGAACAAGCCCGTTCAGGTCACCATTGCCGAGCCCTATGACAGCTTTATCGACGCTCAACTCGAAAGCGGTGAGTTCAACTCGGCGCAAGAAGTGGTCGAGGCGGGTCTGCGGCTTCTGAAGGAGGAGCAGGCCAGGGCCGAATGGCTGCGCAAGGCGTTGATCGAGGGCGAGAACAGCGGGCCGTCCGTGCCGTTCGATCCAGAAGACCTCACGGCTTCCGTTGGTGAAAGATGGAAAAGCCGTGGCTGAGGTCAGGCTCAGTCCCGCCGCACGACGAGACTTTCTGGACATCGGTGACTACACGCGGGACCTATGGTCAGAAGCTCAGGCTGAGCGGTACCTCCGGCAAATCCTGGGCATCATTGCCGACATCGGAACGCATCCGTTTTCGGGTGGCGAGGTGGGCGCACTTCGACAAGGCTATCGCCGCCGCCGGTCTGGTTCACATCTGATTTTCTACATCATTCTTGAGGATGGCATGGTCGAAGTCATCCGCATCATCCAAGAGCGGGCAGACGTCTCGCGCCGGCTGGACGAGTGAGCCTCATGCCCCCGAAAATCCTCATCAGCGCCTGCCTGCTCGGTCGCCCCGTCCGTTACGACGGCAAGGGCAAGCCCCTGCATGATCCCATCCTTGAACGCTGGAAATCCGAAGACTGCCTCGTCGGCTATTGTCCGGAACAGGCCGGTGGTCTTCCGACACCGCGTCCACCGGCGGAGATCGAGGGTGGCATGAATGGCGATGACGTGCTGGCCGGTCGTGCCCGCGTGCTGGAAGTGACGGGTGGCGACGTGACCGCAGAGTTCATCTCAGGCGGGAAGAGGGCGGTCGCATTTGCTGAGGAGCAGGGCTGTCGCTTCGCGCTCCTGATCGACAGCAGCCCTTCCTGCGGTTCGGGCTTCATCTATGACGGCACCTTTTCCGGTACCCGCCATCCAGGCTTTGGCGTCACAGCGGCGCTGATGCGCCGGGCAGGCATCGAAGTCTTTTCCCCCCGGCAGATTGAAGACCTGGTGACCAGCCTGGCAGAGGCCCCATGCAAGAGTGGGTCATGAGGAGGGTTTATTTTATAGACTGACTGGTCTATAAAATAGTCATGAGCCAGCCAATTGACGCGCAGAATGACAACGGACGCAATGTGACGGCCAGGCGGAGGGGCCGGCCGAAACGGGCGCCAGCCGATGCCGAGGCGCGCCAGCGGTTGCTCCGCACCGGCCTGAAGTTCCTGACCGAAAAAGGCTATTCCGCCGTTGGTCTCGACGAGATCCTGCGTGATGCATCCGTTCCGAAAGGCGGTTTCTACCATTACTTTCAGAGCAAGGCCGATTTCGGCAGCGCCCTCATCGACGTCTATCACGCCTATTTCGCCGACAAGCTCGACCGCTGGCTTCTTGAGGAAAGCCAGTCGCCGCTGTCGCGGCTGCAGGCCTTTGTTGCGGATGCCCGAAACGGCATGGAGCGCCATGACTTCAGGCGCGGCTGTCTGGTGGGCAATCTTGGCCAGGAGATGGGGGCCCTGCCACCGGAATACCGGGCAAAATTGATCCATGCGCTGGAGGATTGGCAGAGCCGGACAGCCCGCTGCCTGGCCGCCGCTCAGGCGGCCGGCGAGATCGCCGCTCATCATGATCCGGCAAAACTGGCGGCGATCTTCTGGATCGGCTGGGAAGGGGCGGTCTTGCGCGCCAAGCTCGAACAGGGCCCCGATCCGCTCATCCTATTCGCCGACGGCTTCTTCGCCATGCTGAACTGAGAAAGGGAGATAAACATGTTTGATGCCATCGTGATTGAAAAGCCGGACGGTGAGCAGACCGTCAGGCTGACCCAGCTGGGCACGCAGGATCTGCCGCAGGGAGACGTGCTGGTCGATGTCGCCTTTTCGACCCTGAACTACAAGGATGCGCTTGCCATCACCGGTGCCTCGCCGGTGGTCCGCAGCTTTCCGATGATCCCCGGCGTAGACTTTTCCGGCGTGGTCAAAGAGAGCGGTCATCCTGAGTTCAAACCTGGCGACCGCGTCATTTTGAATGGCTGGGGTGTCGGTGAAAAGCACTGGGGCGGACTTGCCGGTCAGGCAAGAGTGAAGGGCGATTGGCTTGTGCCCGTGCCGGAGGCGTTCAGCCTGCGCCAGGCCATGGCCATCGGCACGGCGGGCTATACGGCCATGCTGTGCGTGATGGCATTGGAGCGTCATGGCCTCCGGCCGGAGAGTGGCGAGGTTGTCGTCACCGGAGCCGCAGGCGGCGTCGGCAGCGTGGCTGTGGCTCTCCTGGCCGCCAGGGGATACACGGTTGCCGCAGTCACCGGCAGGCCATCGGAAGCCGAGTACCTCACCGGCCTTGGCGCCGCATCCATCATCGACCGGGCGGAACTGTCCGTGCCGGGCCGTCCAATGGCGAAAGAGCGCTGGGCAGGGGCCGTGGATGTGGCCGGCGGTGTGGTTCTTGCCAATGTCATCGCCGCCATGCGCTATCGTGGTGTCGTTGCTGCTTGCGGTTTGGCCGCCAGCATGGATCTGCCGACAACTGTCGCTCCCTTCATCCTGCGCGGCGTCACGCTTGCCGGTATCGACAGCGTCATGTGCCCCAGGCCCGATCGGGTGGCGGCTTGGTCCAGACTGGCCGAGGAACTCGACATGACCAGCCTTGAAGCCATGACCACCGAAATCCCCCTGGCGGATGTCATCGAAAGGGCGCCGGCATTTCTCGATGGCAAGGTGCGCGGTCGCGTTATTGTTCCCATCAATCCCATGCTCGGCTGAGCAGATCGAAGGGAGGGGGCATGCCGCCGATATTCGGTTGGCACGGCCTCGGTCCGCCACCAAGAGCGATGCGCCGAACCGGCCCTGACCGCTGCAGGATATCGAGACGGTCTACGGCTTGGGGTCCGGTCGAAACTCGCGAGGTCATCCGCCGACATCAGCATCGGGGCGCTTCGCCTTTGCTGGAACCATGGCGGTAAATGGGCGCGTCAGACGACCCCAGAATAAAACAACGCCCGGGAATCCCGGGCGTTGTGTCGATGTCTCTGGCTTGCGGCCCGACCGGATCTGATCCAGTCCCGGCTCAGCTCGCCTTGCGATATTGCGGCTGACCGGCGCCTGCCTGGCTGGTCTTGAAGCCGCGGATCAGGTTCAGCAGGTCTTCCGTGTCGTTGGCGAGAACCTCGGCCGATGCCGTGGTTTCCTCCGCCATCGCCGCGTTCTGCTGCGTTGCCGTGTCAAGCTGGTTCATCGAGGATGCGATGGAGCGCAGCGTCGTGTCCTGCTCGGTTGCCGAATGCGCGATCTTGGTGACGATATCGCTCGCCGCCTTGATCTGGTCGGAGATCCGCTTCAGCGCCTCGCCGGCCTGACCGACCAGCTGAACGCCGTTCCCGACCTGACCCGAGGACCGCGAGATCTGGTCCTTGATCTCCTTGGCAGCTGCCGCGGAGCGCTGGGCGAGTTCGCGGACTTCCTGGGCGACGACGGCAAAGCCCTTGCCGCTCTCGCCGGCACGTGCCGCCTCGACGCCGGCATTGAGCGCCAGAAGGTTGGTCTGGAAGGCGATGTCCTCGATCACGCCGATGATCTTGCCGATCTCTTCGGACGACTGCTCGATGCCGCTCATGGCATCGATTGCCTGGCCGACGATCGTGTCCGACTTGGCGGCCTCGTTGGCGACGGTTCCGACGCGCTTGGCGGCTTCCTGGGCGCCATCTGCGGTCTGGCGCACGGCAACGGTCAGTTCATCAAGCGCTGCCGAAGTCTCTTCGAGGCTTGCGGCCTGACGTTCGGTACGCTGGGACAGTTCGTTGGAGGCGCGACGGATCTCTTCCTTCGAGCCGCCGATGTCGATGCCCTTGGCATTGACCTTGGCCATTGCCGCTTCGAGATGCTCGAGCGCTTCGTTGAAGTTGCTGCGCAGCGTTGCATACTTGGTGCCGAGATCGGCGCAGCGGACGGTCAGGTCGCCCTCGGCGAGTTGTTCGAGTGCCGAACCGATCGTGGTGACGACGCGGGTCTGCTGTTCGGCTTCTGAACGCTGCATGTCGGCATTGGTCTGGCGTTCGGAGTCGAGCTGGCGCTGCTGTTCTTCCTCACGGGCGGCCATTGCATGGCGCTCGCGGACCTTCTGCTGCAGTGTCTTGGTCGCCTTGGCCATCATGCCGACTTCATTGCCCATGTCGGTATGCGGGATTTCCAGGGCAACATTCTCGTCTGCCACGGCTTCCAGCGCGCTGTGAATCGAGGTCAGCGGCCGCGTGATCCCGCGGATCACCAGCCAGGCAGAGGCGAGGCCGAAGGCAAAGACCAGGGCGCTGAGGATGATGGTGCTGCGGGCGCCCTCCATGATCGTTGCGTCGAGGTCGTCCAGATAGGCACCCGTACCAAGCGTCATCTGCCATGGCTCGAACGCCAGGGAATAAGCCGCCTTCGGATAGAGATCTTCCTTGGGCTGGCCGGGCTTCGACCAGTCGTATTCCGTCCAGCCGCCGCCCTGTCGGGCCTTGGCAATGATGTTCATCAGGAATCGGTTGCCGTCCTTGTCGACCAGATCGGCAAAATTCTTCCCGAGCGCTGCCTTGCCAGGATAGACCACGCGCGTGCCGGCATAGTCGTAACCGAAGAAGTAGCCGTCCGGTTCGAACCGGATCGCCTCGACGGCGTCATAGCCGGCCGCCTGGGCTTCCTCGCGGGTCATCTTCCCGTCGACTTCGAGCTGGTGGTAGTGCTTGAGGATGGAGATCGCACCTTCGGTATTCATGCGCAGCATGTCGTAACGCTCGGCATAGACCGCCTGTGCCGCAGAACGGATCTGAAGATACGTGACGACGGAGAAGGCGATCATCAATCCGGCGATCAGCGTGATCAGTTGGGAGGAAATTTTTGCATTCTTCATCTGCGGAAACATCCAGTTTACGGCCCGTGTCGCCGGCCTCTTGGCCGGGCGACGACATGGAGATTGTGAGGGGGGTGCGCCTCATGCGCCAGCGGCGACCGAAATTCCGGGCCTGTGGGTCGACCATAGGTTCCAATGATAAAGAATTCCTAAAATGCTATACATCCGTAAACCATAATTATCCGACCGAGCAGCCAAAAGGCCGCCGGGATTTCTCCCGGCGGCCTTTCGATGTCTGGCGGTGAGCGACCGGCTGCCTTAGCCGGCGCGTCGCATCTGCTGGGCCATGTTGCCAAGGCCGGCGCCGGAAGAGCCCGAGACCTTGAAGCTGCGGATCAGGTCCAGCAGGTCGCCGGTATCGTTGGCAAGGACCTCGGCGGATGCCGTGGTTTCCTCGGCCATGGCCGCGTTCTGCTGGGTCGCCGTGTCGAGCTGGTTGACCGCAGACGAGATCGACCGCAGGGTCGTGTCCTGCTCCTGTGCGCTGTGCGAGATCTTCGAGACGATGTCATTGGCGCTTGCGATCTGGTCGGAAATGCGCTTCAGCGCTTCGCCGGTCTGGCCGACCAGTTGCACGCCCTGCTGGACCTGCGCAGACGAGCGGGCGATCTGGTCCTTGATCTCCTTGGCGGCAGCCGCCGAACGCTGTGCCAGTTCACGCACTTCCTGGGCGACGACGGCAAAGCCCTTGCCGCTTTCGCCGGCACGCGCGGCCTCGACGCCGGCATTGAGTGCCAGAAGGTTGGTCTGGAAGGCAATCTCGTCGATCACGCCGATGATCTTGGTGATCTCGGCAGATGACTGTTCAATGCCGCTCATCGCGTTGATCGCCTTGCTGACGACCTCGTCGCTCTGGCGGGCTTCGGCGCTGACGGTGCCGACGCGATTGGCCGCTTCACGCGCACCGTCTGCCGTATGGCGAACAGCGACGGTGAGTTCGTCGAGGGCTGCCGATGTCTCTTCGAGATTGGCGGCCTGGCGCTCGGTTCGGGCGGCGAGTTCGCCGGACGCGCGGCGGATTTCTTCCTTGGAGACGGCGATGTCGTTGCCCTTGAGGTTGACGCGGGCCATGGCTTCTTCGAGACGGGCGAGCGCTTCGTTGAAGTTGTCGCGCAGACCGGCATATTTCGGGCCGAGATCGGCGCAACGCACGGTCAGGTCGCCGTCGGCGAGGTTTTCCAGCGATTGGCCGATGGTGGAGACCACATGCGCCTGCTGGCGGGCTTCGGAAAGCTGCGCCTCGGCATTCTGGTTGCGCTCGCTATCGAGCTCGCGCTGCTGCTCAACCTCGCGCGCTGCCAGTGCATGGCGCTCGCGCACCTTGTCCTGCAGGCTCTTGGTCGCCTTCGCCATCATGCCGATCTCGTTGCCCAGGTCCGTATGCGGAATGGCGATCGAAACATTCTCGTCGGCAACCGCTTCGAGCGCATCATGAATGGCCTTGAGCGGCGTGGTGATGTTACGGATGACGATGAATGCGGCGATCAGGGCAAGGACGAAGATGCCGACGGACAGGCTGATGGTCTTGATGATGCTGGAGCGGATTTCGGCCTTCAGGTCGTCGGTGTAGAGACCTGTCACGATGACCACGTTCCAGGGCTCGAAAGCCTTGCCGTAGGCGGCCTTGGGGAAGCTGTAGTCGTTCGGATCCTGACCCGGCTTCGGGCCGATGAACTCCACGAAACCACCGCCAGCCCGGCCGTGCTTGACCAGCTCGTCGCGGTAGAGGAAGCCGTTCGTGTCACCCTTGCCCTTGCTGGAATTGCCGACCAGCTTGGTGTTCGGATGGAAGACCATCACCACGTCGTAGTCATAGGCAAAGAAATAGCCATCCGGCTCGAAGCGCATCTTGCCGACCTGGGCATAGGCGAGCTTCTGGGCCTCCTCGACCGAAATCTCGCCGGCTGCTACGCGCTCGTCATAGCCCTTCAAGATCGAGAGCGCCGACTCGACCTGCGTTCTCAGGAGTTCGTAGCGTTGTTCGTAAATGGTTTCAGTGGAGGAACGGACCTGGAGAAATGTGGCAGCTGCAAAGGCGGCCATCAGTCCACCGATCAGCATGATGAGCTGAAGTGAAATCCTGAGATTCTTCATGGCGAAGTGAGCTTTCGTCTGTCGAGCGGTTCGGGCGCCGGGGAGGGATCAAGCGAACGGGATCGGCACCTCATGTGTCGAATAGGTACGACAGACTCTGATGGTCAAAGGTTGAAATGACTTTAAGCCGCCGAACAGACGGCGCGGTAAGAATGTACCGGTGAAATTTAGGGGGTGCTTACGGCATAACGCCCGGGACTGGTCCGGGCGTTATGTCCGTGTCGACCACGAGAGACCGCCGCGCCCGGATCGTTTGGCGGGCGGATGAGAAATGGATCAGTTCAGGCGAAGGTCGAAACCGGCCAGCGCCGGAGCTGGCTTTTCGTCCTGGGGCACCTCGACCGCAGCGGTGGTTGCCTCATGGTCGATCTCGTTGATTGCAGGCGAAGCGCCCGCGACGATGGTCGCACCGTCGGTCGCCCAGCCGGCAGCGGAGGTGTAGACCACCACGGGTGAACCACCGAGCCAGCTTTCGACCCGCTTCAGCCTCTTCTCGCCATTGATATCGACCACTTCGGCCGTCTGGCTGCCGGAGGGAACGGTCGGCACCTGATAGTGCGACTTGGATGCCTTCATGGCCGGTGCCGGGCAATGGGCACAGTCGATCGTGAGAACACTCGGCTGGGTCGTCGCGATCCCGGTGACGGTCGAGATCGATCCTGCCATGGCCGGCATGGCGAACATGGAAGTGGCAATGATCATGGCTGTCGAAACGATACGGCGCATTACGTTTTCCCCGATTGTTGGGATGAACGTTAGCAAGCGTTTCTTTCGATCCGGTCAGGAGCTTTGGTAAAATTTGAACGAATGGACCGATTTCCAGTCAAAAAGCGAGCCGCCGGTCGAGAATTCAGGCCTTTTCGCGGGCAATTGCCTGCCAGCCGATGTCGCGGCGGCAGAAACCGTTGTCCCACTGGACCGCATCGACGAGGCGGTAGGCGGCAGCCTGAGCCTCCGCCACCGTCGCGCCACGCGCCGTCGCATTGAGGACACGACCACCGGTCGCCACAAGCTGGCCGTCCTTCAGCGCCGTTCCCGCATGAAAAACCTTGGCGCCCTGGCCGGCTTCCGGCAGGGTTGTGATCGGCGTCGCCTTCTCATACGAAGCCGGATAGCCCTTGGAGGCCAGCACCACGGTCAGCGCCGGATCCTCGCTCCACTCGGCTGACACCTGCTCGAGCGTGCCGGTGGCAGAGGCGTAGAGGATCGGCAAAAGATCGCTCTTCAGCCGCATCATCAGCACCTGGCATTCCGGATCGCCGAAGCGGACATTGTATTCGATCAGTTCCGGGCCCTTGGCCGTGATCATCAGCCCGGCAAAGAAGACGCCCTGGAAGGGATGTCCCATCTCCGCCATGCCACGCATCGTCGGCTCGATGATCTCCTTCATCGTCCGCTCGACCATGTCAGGCGTCATGACCGGTGCTGGCGAATAGGCGCCCATGCCGCCGGTGTTCGGGCCGGTATCGCCGTCGCCCACACGCTTGTGGTCCTGCGCGGTCGCAAGAGCCAGAAGCGATTTGCCGTCGGACAGGCAAAAGAAGCTCGCCTCCTCGCCGTCGAGATAAGCCTCGACCACGACTTCCGCACCGGCAGCCCCAAAGGCGCCCTCGAAGCAGTCGTCGATGGCGGCCAGCGCCTCCTCCAGCGTCATGGCGACGGTCACACCCTTGCCGGCAGCAAGGCCATCGGCCTTGATGACAATCGGCGCGCCCTGTTCGCGCACATAGGCCTTTGCCTTGGGCGCATTGTTGAAGCGCTGATAGGCACCGGTCGGAATGTTGAAGCGGGCACAGACATCCTTGGTGAAGCCCTTGGAGCCCTCGAGCTGGGCTGCGGCCGCAGATGGTCCGAAGACGGCGATGCCCGCTTCCCGCAGACGGTCGGCAATGCCAGCCACAAGCGGTGCTTCAGGTCCGACGACAACGAAGTCGATGGCCTTGTCCTTGCAGAAGGCAACGACGGCTGCATTGTCATCCGTATCGAGAGCGACCAGCTCCGCCTCTTCGGCGATCCCCGGATTGCCGGGTGCAGCATAAAGCTTGGTGAGCGCCGGAGATTGCGCGATCTTCCAGGCCAGCGCATGTTCGCGTCCACCCGACCCGATCAACAAAACCTTCATCACCAGCCTCCAGTGCCACAAGGGAATGCCCGGCGGTTAAGGGGGAAGGGGGAAAAGGTCAAGCCGAATTGACCTCGGATGGCCCTGCTTTCCTGTGAAGTGGGCCGCAGGCCCGTTGCCTTGCCGCATTCCCCCGCTATGGTCCGCCTCCATCAGGCAGGTTCCGCAAAAGTGTCCCACGGTTTTGCGATGAGAACCCGCGACAGAACAAAGATGCTAAGCGTATGAATCGTTGGCTTGCCAGCGAATGTCTGCTCAGCACAAGACGGATGACCCATGGCCGACGACATCAGATCCATTGCCGCCCTCATCGCCAACGAAATCAAAGCGAGGCCTGACCAGGTGATATCAGCCGTCGGCCTGCTCGATGAAGGCGCAACTGTGCCCTTCATCGCCCGCTACCGCAAGGAAGTGACCGGCGGCCTCGATGATACCCAGCTGCGCAATCTGGCTGAACGGCTGATCTACCTGCGCGAGCTTGCCGCCCGCCGCAAGTCGATCTTCGAAAGCATCGACGGCCAGGGCAAGATGACCGACGATCTCGCCCGCAAGATCGCGGCCGTCACCACCAAGGCCGAACTCGAAGACCTCTATCTGCCCTACAAGCCCAAGCGCCGCACCCGCGCCGAAATCGCCCGCGAAAAGGGGCTTCAACCGCTCGCCGATGCGATCCTCGCCGACCGCACATGCGATCCGCACAAGCTGGCCGAGGCCTATATCACTGCCGAAGTCGCCGATGTGAAGGCAGCCCTTGAGGGCGCACGCGACATCGTCGCCGAACAGATCTCCGAAAACGCCGATCTCATCGGCCGGCTGCGCAACGACATGAAGGATCGCGCGATCCTCTATTCCAAGCTCGTCGACGGCAAGGCCGAGGCCGGCGCCAAGTTCTCGGACTATTTCGACCATTTTGAACGCTGGGCAACCGTACCTGGCCACCGGGCGCTCGCCATGCTGCGCGGCTGGAACGAGGAGTTTCTCTCGCTCTCGATCGAGGTCGATCGTGACGATACATCCCCGATCAAGACCAGCCAGCGCATGATCGCTGCCGCCTACCAGGTCGCGGGCAAGGGCCCCGCCGACCAATGGCTGCTGGACGTCGCCGGCTGGACCTGGCGGGTGAAGCTTTCCGTGTCGCTCTCGCTCGACCTGATGCGCGATTTGCGCGAGCGCGCCGAGGAAGAGGCGATCCACGTCTTTGCCCGCAATCTCAAGGACCTGTTGCTGGCGGCTCCGGCCGGCTCCCGTGCCACCATGGGCCTGGATCCGGGCATCCGCACGGGCGTCAAGGTCGCCATCGTCGATGGCACGGGCAAGGTGCTGGAAACGACGACAGTGTACCCTTTCCCGCCGAAGAACGACATCAGGGGCACCCAGGCCGAACTCGCCTCGCTGATCCGCAAGCACAACATCGAACTGATCTCGATCGGCAACGGCACCGGCAGCCGCGAGACGGAAAAGCTGGTGGCCGACATGCTGGCGCAATTTCCGTCGACCGCGCCGAAACCCACCAAGGTCATCGTCTCTGAAGCCGGCGCCTCGGTCTATTCGGCGTCGGAAACGGCCGCCAAGGAGTTCCCCAATCTCGACGTCTCCCTGCGCGGCGCTGTCTCCATTGCCCGCCGCCTGCAGGATCCGCTCGCCGAACTCGTCAAGATCGAGCCGAAGTCGATTGGCGTCGGCCAGTATCAGCACGATGTCGATCAGGGCCGCCTCGGCCGCTCGCTCGATGCCGTCGTCGAAGATGCGGTGAATGCCGTTGGCGTTGACGTGAATACGGCCTCTGCCCCGCTTCTTGCTCGCGTCTCCGGTCTTGGCAAGACGACGGCCGAGGCCATCGTCGCCCATCGCGATGAGACCGGCCCTTTCGGCAGCCGCAAGGACCTCTTGAAAGTGCCGCGCCTCGGCGCCCGCACCTTCGAGCAATGCGCCGGCTTCCTGCGCATCCCCAATGGCAAGGAGCCGCTCGACGCCTCCTCGGTCCACCCGGAAGCCTACGGCGTGGCAAAGAAGATCGTCGCCGCCTGCGGCCGCGACCTGCGCTCGCTCATGGGCGACAGCGCCACCCTGAAGAGCCTCGACCCCAAGCGTTTCATCGACGAGCAGTTCGGCCTGCCGACAGTGAAGGACATTCTCGCTGAACTGGAAAAGCCCGGCCGCGACCCGCGCCCGAGCTTCAAGACCGCGACCTTTGCCGAAGGTGTGGACGAGATCACCGACCTCAAGATCGGCATGACGCTCGAAGGCACCGTCACCAATGTTGCCGCCTTCGGCGCCTTCGTCGATATCGGCGTGCATCAGGATGGTCTTGTCCACGTCTCCCAGCTCGCCGATCGTTTCGTCAAGGATCCGCATGAGGTGGTGAAGGCTGGCGATGTCGTGAAGGTCCGCGTCGTCGAGGTCGACGTGAAACGCAAGCGCATCGCGCTCACCATGCGAAAAGATGGTGGCGAGGCTCAAGCGCCATCGATGCGCGGTGACGCGCGTGGAAACGCAAACGCCATGAAGCACGCGAACGCCCGCCCGACGAAGCCGGAGCAGCCCGCAATCGGCGGTCTGGGCGCAGCACTCGCAGAAGCGATGCGCAAGAAGTAGCGCCCAAATAGAAACAGGCCGGAGCTCATCACTCCGGCCTGCCCATCGCCCCCGAAAAGCGCCTCTCAATGGGAGGCTGCGCAGTCCTTGCAAAATGGCGTATGCGGGACCGCATTCAGTCTTTCGATCGAAATCGGCTCATCGCATGTGACGCACTGACCATAACGCCCCTTGGCGATCCGGTCCAGAGCGGCGTCGATCGCCCGCAATTCCTCCTCGCCCACCTGGCCGAATTCTTCCAGCACTTCGTCGTTTTCAGCCTCGGTCGCGCGCTCGGCGCTATCGGCACTTTTCAGCGTGCCAAGGTCCGTGTCGATCTTCTCCAGACGCCGCTCGATCTCGGCCTTGCGCGCGAGCAGGACGCGTTCGAAATGGGCAGTGTCCATGGGTTGTGTGGGGTTCTGCATGATCTCACCTGTCGACCAGGACGGAAATCTTCGAATGGCGCACCACGCGGTCGGCGGTGGCGCCGATGAAGTAGTTGGAGAAATCGGGCACATGCGAGCCAACGATGATCAGGTCCGCCTTGTGCTCCTCGGCTGTGGCCAGGATCTCGCGGGCCGGCGCACCGGAGCGGATCTCGATTTGTGCCGTCACTTCGGTCTTCTTCTTGAGCTCGGCCAGCTTTGCTTTGGCATCATTGATCGCGCCTTCGATCAGATCGACGGGAACGTCGATGGCGAGATAGCCCGGAATGTCCTCGATGATGGTCAGCAGCACAATCTCACCGCCTGTATCCAGCAGGGACTTGGCCTTGGCCAGGATCCGCTCCCCGATGTCGATGGCAGCCGGATCGACCGGAACGATGATCTTTTTGTACATCTTGCTCTCCTTTGTCACCCAAGGGTGCTTCCTCTTGTGAGCAGAGAATGCGTCTCGGCGGCGAAATGCGCATTGATCAAGATCAACTTTGAGATGCGATCCATCGTCAAGCTTTATCGAACGATCCATCGCCTGATTGCTGTCTTTTGTGAACGACAAAGGTGCGCCATATCATGTGCATGCGCCACACAGGCAGAAGGAGAATATCCGTTGTCCGCAGGAACCAGCAAACCCGAATCCTTTGCCTTGAGCCGTCCCGTCCATGTCGGGCGCGCCCATCTCGTCGTTCGAGATCTTGAAACCATGGCGCGTTTCTACAGTGAGGCGCTGGGCCTCAAGCCTCTTGAGCAGAGCGCCAGTGGTATCGAGCTCGGAGCAGGCGAGCGCCATCTGTTGACGCTCACGACACGCAGTGATGCAGCTCGCGCACCGCGCAATGCGGCGGGCCTCTTTCACAATGCCTTCCTCATGCCGGATCGAGCCGAACTCGCTCATTGGGTCGCCCATGCGGCGCATCTCGGCCTCCAATTCGATGGAGCGAGCGACCACCTGGTCAGTGAGGCGATCTACCTGTCCGACCCTGAGGGCAACGGCATCGAGGTCTATCGCGACCGCAGCCCTGACGAATGGACCTACCACGCCGATGGTACCGTCGAGATGGACACGCGCCGCCTCGACCTGCAGGCACTGTATGACAGCGCCACGAAGACGCCTTGGGCCGGCATGTCACCCGAGGCTGCCCTCGGCCATATCCACCTGCAGGTCGGTAATATGCCCGAGGCGGACCGTTTTTACGAGGGTGTGCTCGGCCTGAAAAAGATGGCGAGCTATCCGGGTGCCAGTTTCTTTTCCTCCGGAAGCTATCACCACCATGTCGCCGCCAATGTCTGGAACAGCCGCAATGCGCCGGCCCGCACTGGCGCTATGACCGGTCTGCAGGGCTATGCGCTTGCCTTCAATGATCGTGAGACCCTCGACAAGGTCCTGACAACGCTCGAAGGTCTTGAGATCGTGGTTGAACGAAGCGCCGAAGGCTATCGCCTGACCGATCCCTGGGGCATCGGCATTACCCTGGTGGCCAGCGAGGTCTGATCCTGAGGGGGGGCGGCTGCACCTCCTTGTACGCTGTTTCCCCGGTGGAACGGAAACTGTTCCCGAGCGTTGAGAGGCATCTCGAAGGGGGAACAACGCCATGATGAAGTCACACCGGCCCTGCAGGCCTGCATCGGAGAGATGCCGGTGAACATCGAGATCGCTGATCGTCATAAGTCGCTTGGCAAGGTCCGTTTCCAGAAGACGGGCCTCGACTATGCTGTGTCCTGGAGCGTCATTGGCCTGTTTGGGATCTTCACGCTGGTCGCGCTGCATCTCGCCTCATTCGTGCTCATTCCGCTGACAATGGCGATCGTTGTCGGTCTCATTCTCGGGCTCGCCGCCGACCGCCTCGGCAGACTTGGTTCGCCACCGATGCTGACCGCGATTATCCTCTCCAGTCTTTTCATGGTCATCCTCGGGTTTCTCGTCAGCATAATCTGGTCGCCGATCAGCATGCTCATCGAAACCGGCCCTGACATGGTCAATCGGGCCATCGAATACCTGCAGCAGGTCTCTTGGCTTAAGGAGCCCATGCGGGTGCTTTCGCGCGGCCCCGATTCGACGGAAGCCGTGCTGGAAAACTCCGGCGCCATTCTGTCCACCGTGGCGACGGGCGTGACGCCGGCGCTGATCCAGATCTTCATCTTCATCGCCAGCCTTCTCCTGTTTCTGTCCTCGCGCGTGGGGCTGCGCCGTGCGCTCATCCGCACGTTTTCCCACCGCGATCGCCGACTGAAGGCCATCCGCATGCTGAACGAAGTCGAAGAAGCGCTCGGCTACTACTTCGCAACTGCCGTTATCGTCTATGGCTTGTTCGGTGTGGTGGCCGGCCTCGTCGCCTGGGTCGGTGGTCTGGGCAATCCGGCGCTCTGGGGCGTGGCCGCCTTCCTCCTGAGCTTCATCCCCTTCCTCGGCATTGCCATGGTGACCGCTGCCATGGCCGTCAGTGGACTTTTGGTGCACGATACGCTGCTGATGGGCCTGTTGCCCGCACTGGTTTTCTTCACGCTCAACGGACTTATGGAAAACCTCCTCATACCGGCCGTGATGGGCAAGCGTCTGGAAATGAACGCTTTCATGCTCTTCATCGCGATTGTTTTCTGGACCTGGCTCTGGGGCGCCGTCGGCGCGATGCTCGCCGTTCCGCTCACCCTCATCTGTATGACGGTCTATGCCGGATTGATGCCCCCGGCGAAGAGGCAGCCTAACCTGCCGGGCTGAGTGTCATCCGGTCGTCATGGGCCATCCGTATGGCTCCGCTCCAAACAATGAGCGGTGCAACCCATGACGACTGACACTCCCCGCCTGAAGCTTGGCATCATTGCCGATCCCCAATATGCCGACCTCGATCCGAACACCCGGTTGAACCGCCATTTTCGCCACTCGCTGGCCAAGCTGCGCGAGGCGGTCACCCGTTTCAATACACAGGACTTGGATGCCGTGGTGGTGCTGGGCGATCTCATCGATCGTGATTGGGAAAGCCTGGCGCCGGTCCTCGAAATCCTCGACACACTCGACGCACCGCGCATCCTCTTGCCGGGCAATCACGACTTTCTGGTCGAGCCCGACCGCCTGGCCGATGTTCATGCCGCGCTTGGCATGCCGGCGCCCTATCACGAGGTCAGGCTCAAAGGTCTGCGCCTGCTCGTCACCGACGGCAACGAGATCTCCTTGTTTGCGCCGCCCGTAGGGGACAGGAAACGTTTGGAGGCCGAGCAGCGTCTGGCGGCGATGAAGGCGAGGGACATGGCGAACGCCAACACCTGGAACGCCGGGATTTCCGACCTGCAGGCAGGCTGGATCGCCGAGCGGCTTGCAGCGGCGGAGCAAGCCGGAGAAAAAGTGATCCTGCTCGGGCACTATCCGATCTACCCGCCGACAGATCATGTCCTGTGGGGAGCCGAGGACCTGACGGATATGGTCACGGCGTCTCCTGCGGCGATCGCTTATCTCTGCGGTCACGATCACCGCGGCAATTGTGCCGAACGTGACGATGTCCACTTCATCAACTTCTGCGGCATGGTAGACACGGAACAGGACAATGCCTTTGCGATCCTGTCACTTTTCGACGATCGCATCGAGATCGAAGGCCATGGTCGGGAACCCAGCCGGCGCCTTCCTCTGGCACCAGCGAAGGCCTTGAAAAACCATCATTCCTGACAGGCTGACAGTGCCCTGTCCGAAATTCGTCATGAATATCCGAAAGTTGCTCCGAGCGCCCCACATCACTCCTTTGTGACTTCATTCATATGTTGCGAGACGGCAAACATGCCTTGCCCGCTAACGATTGCCGGCTCGCCGGCTGAACTCTTGGAGAAAATCGGATGAAGTTGAAAGTCGTTCTGTCCGCCGTGACGGCAATCTGTCTTGGCGTGTCCGCAGCGATTGCTGCGGGCGAACCGCAGGTCGTCCGTCAGGACGAGATGAAGAAGGTCGGAGGCGCCTTGGGTGTCCTCGGCGCCATCACCAAGGGAGAGAAGCCCTATGATGCGGCAGCCGTGACGGCTGCGCTCACGACGCTGGTCGAGGTCAGCAAGACCTTCCCGGATCATTTCCCCGCCGGCAGCGAAACCGGGATGGATTCCGAGGCCGCACCGGCGATCTGGCAGAACATGGACGACTTCAAGGCCAAGTCCGCCAAGCTCACTGCCGCTGCAGAGGCTCAGCTCGCGAGCCTCCCGGCCGATCAGGCAGCCGTTGGCGCTGCCATGAAGGCCATCAGCGGAACCTGTGGCGATTGCCACCAGACCTATCGTCTGAAGAAGTAGGATCTTGACGGCAGGCGATCTCCGGCCGAGCCGGAGCGCTTGCCGCTTTGCGCCTTGCCGTGCGCGGCAGTGAGACGATGGAGACTGAGATGGTATCGACATGGATTAAGGGATTGGGCACGATCGCTGCGCTCGGCGCAGCCGGTCTTGGCGCCTTCCTGGTCGTCACGGCGCCCGATCGCCAGGCCCCGTCGGTGTGGTCCAATCTCGGGGAACCGGATCTCGCCCACGGCCGCGAGGTCTTCTTCGCCGGCGGCTGCACGAGCTGTCATGCCCCGGCAGGCGCCGCGGGAGATGCACGACTGGTGCTGTCAGGCGGCGCGCCCCTGAAGAGCGATTTTGGCACCTTCCACGCCCCCAACATCTCCAGCCATCCGCAAGCCGGCATCGGCGCCTGGACGCTTGCCGAATTCGGCGATGCGATGACCCGCGGCGTCGGGCGCGGGGGCGAACACCTCTATCCGTCCTTCCCCTATAGCTCCTACGCTCGCATGACGCCCAAGGACATCAACGACCTCTACGGCTTCATGAAGACGCTGCCGACGAGTGACGCCGTTGCACCGGCTCATGAGCTGGGTTTCCCTTTCAACCAGCGTTTGGTTCTCGGCGGCTGGAAGTTCCTTTATCTCACCGATGCGCCCAGGCTCGAGCTGGCCGATGCCTCCGACATGGTGAAACGGGGCCAGTATCTCGTCGAAGGACCCGGCCATTGCGGCGAATGCCACACGCCGCGCAACGCGCTGGGTGGCTTCGAGAGCGGCCGCTGGCTGGCAGGTGGCCCGAATCCGGAAGGCGAGGGCAGCATACCCAACATCACGCCGGGCTCGAAGAGCATGGGTTCCTGGAGTGAAGGCGACATCGTTGCCTATCTCGAGTCCGGCTTCACGCCGGACTATGACAGTGTCGGCGGCTCCATGGTCGAGGTGCAGAAGAACATGGCCGAACTGGCAGCGGCCGATCGCGAGGCAATTGCCGCCTATCTGAAGGCCGTGCCCGCCGTTGAGTGAGAGTGCAGGTCCAGTTCAGCATCGCGCAAGCCTTGGCTGTCATCTTCCTGTCGTCCAGAGGACTTCGGAGGGGACATGAGCATAGAACGCCGGCGGATGGAGTATGCGCTCCAGTCCCTGCTCGACAATTATCCCGATCCGGCTTTGCACCGCTGGGTGCACGAGACTGTCGGCGCCTTCGAGAAACGGCTTTCCGCCATCGTCGATCCGCGTGAGCGCGATCATGCGCAGCAGGCGGCCCTCATTTTGATCAAGACGACCCTGCAGAAATGGTCGGAAAATCCGCCCGTCAGGCACTGAGGCGAAAACGTCAGGCCGGCCGACGATGCTCGGCGGCAAATTCTGCCAGTTCTTGTTCGGCCTCCGGGCCATAGAGGCCGAGCGCTTTCAGCACTTCGATCGTGAACGTATCCGGTGCCGAACCCGCAGCCGTGACAATCTTGCCGTCGCGCACCGCTTGCGGCTGATCCAGATAGCGAGCCTCGCCCCGATAGCCTGCTTGTTTCTTGTGGGAGGCGAGCGAATTTCCGGTATGCGCGACATCGTCCAGCACGCCCGTAGCCGCCAGCGCGCTCGCGGCCGCACAGATGCCGCCCAGCACCTTGCCGTGGTCGCGAAAACCCGTCGCCAGCGCGGTAAAGTCAAATGCCGTACCCTGTTCCCAGGCATAGCCACCGGGAATGATCAGCGCGTCGAAACTCTCGGCATTGATCGCGTCGAAACCGATATCCGTCGCCACCTTCAGGCCGCCCATGGAAATCACCGGTTGTCCGTCCGGACTCGCGGTCACGACCTCGCAGTTAAGCCAGTAGCGCGTGGCCGCCATCAACAATGCGGGTTCCCAGTCGGCGTAGTCGTTCTGTAGGGCAATCACGATGCGGGACATGTCGCTCTCCTCGGGGTGCCAGATCCGTGTGCTCAGCTCAGCGCCTGATGGTAGCGCATGCCAGTGACCGGTCGCGGAATGAAATCCATGTTTTCGTAGAAACGATGTGCGGCGAAATTGCCGGTAGCGGCGGACACCGAGAGGAAGTTGCAGCCCGAGGCGCGGGCGATCTGCTTGGCGCGATCGACGAGATGCTGCCCGATGCCGTTGCCACGTTGGCCGTCGCGCACGAAGAGATGGTGCAGTTCCATGCCGCGCTTGCCTTCCTGCGCCTTGTAGAGTGGCACCAGGATCGCGTAGCCGATCAGGCCTTCTTCGCCGCTGTCGGCAACCAGCGCCTGGATCCAGGGCATGGGCCCGAACAGGTCGCGTTCCAGCGCCTCCGGCGTCATCGCCGAAGCATCGCCGAGATGCGCGGAGAGGGCCGCGATCATCGTGTTGAGTTCGGGCAGGTCGCGCGGCTTGGCATGGCGGATGGCCACGATCGGCGGGCGGGGGAGCGTAAGGTCTGTATCTTCGGTCATGTCACTTTCCCTTGGTCTCATTTCGTGCCGTCAGGGGGAAAGTCGTCCGGAAAACAACAAGGCCGCCTGACGGCGGCCTGTTGACAATGTGATCTTGCCAGGCCGCCGGTTACCGGTAGGCCCAAAAATACGTGCAGCAGATGGTTGCGCGGATGTCGATCATGGCGCGTTTGATGCGCCAGTTTGGATCTGTTGTCAACGGGGTCCGTGAAGCAACGAACTGCATTCGGGAATCCGCGGGCAGGATCCTTTTAAGGCCTTGTCCCGGAGCATCAGCCGATACATCGAACCCGCCTGCAATGTCATGATCCATCAATGTTCATGGTCGCACAGCCCGTGATCGGACAGGGCCCGGATTACATAGCAATCGCCGATCGTGTGGCAGCCGTCATGCGAGACGATGCGGGCGAGCTCCGCCTCCAGCTTCTTCAGCCGTGCGATCTTCTCACGCACCTCGTCGAGCTGTTCCTGAGCGATGCGGTCCGCGCGGTCGCAAGGCTCTTCCGGATGTCGGCTGAGTGTCAGAAGCTCCTTGATCGCTTCGATGGGAAAACCGAGGTCGCGGGCATGGCGAATGAAGGTCAGCCGGTCGAGGTCGCCCTTCTCATAGCGCCGCTGGTTCCCTTCTGTGCGGTCCGGCGCCGAGATCAGCCCCATCTGTTCGTAATAGCGAATGGTTGGTACCTTGACCCCGGCCCGCCGCGACAGGTCTCCGATCGAAAACATGAAAAAACCTCTTGAACCTCTAGTCACTAGAGATCCTAAGGTCGATCCGTGACCACATCAAGACCTGAAGGATGATAGATATGAGTGCTGCCTGCGGCCATGACCACGCCCCTTTCGACGGCATGTCCGAGACCTACAAACGCCGGCTCTGGATGGTGATCGCCATCAATGCCGCCATGTTCGCCGTCGAGATGACGGCGGGCCAGCTTGCCCGTTCCCAGGCGCTGCAGGCCGATGCGCTGGATTTCTTCGCCGACGCCGTGACCTACGGTATATCGCTGGCCGTCATCGGGGCGTCGTTGAAGACCCGCAGCCTGGCCGCCGCGGGCAAGGGCCTCAGCCTGTTCCTCATGGGTCTTTGGGTCTTCGGCTCCACCGTTTGGCAGGTGTTTCAGGGCGGCGTTCCCGAGGCCCCGGTCATGGGCCTCATCGGCTTCCTGGCGCTCGCCGCCAATGTTGCGAGCGTCCTGCTTCTCATGTCCTACAAGGACGGTGACGCAAATGTCCGCTCCGTCTGGCTCTGCTCGCGCAATGATGCGATCGGCAATGTCATTGTCATGATCGCGGCCGTCGGCGTCTGGGGCACGGCCACTGCCTGGCCGGACCTGATCGTCGCCGGCATCATGGCTGGCCTCTTCCTCAACTCCGCGATCCAGATTCTTTCGCAGAGTTTTCGCGAGTGGCGGGCGGGCGAGCCGGTCACCCTGACCTCGTCTTGCTGCAGTTCGGGCGGAGCCGAACATCGGCACGACCATGATGGGCATGCCGACGCTCACGACCACCGCCACACGTGAGAAGAGCCCGACAAACGCAAGAAGGCCGGCCTGGCTTCATGCCGGCCGGCCTTCTTGACCACATCGTCAGATCAGAATTCCTGATAGGCCGAAGGGGGTATCTCGTATTCCCGATACGCAGCCTCAACCGCCTGGACGCGGGAGGCCTCTTCGAAGCGGTTGCGGTTCTGGTTGGCGCCGACCTCGACGGCGGCCCTGCGTGCGCCTTCCACTGTCCAGAGCGCTGACGCAAGCTGGTTCGACAGGAGCGTGCTCGAAAATGTGCTGGCGCCACTGGCGCGTGGGGCAATCGTGCTTGCCGTTTCCGGTGCAGCATCCTGCGCGCCGGCTGTGCTTGGCACGTGGCGACTTTGATAGGAATAGCCACTCAGGCCGCTTTCGATCCTCATGGCGGACACCTCGGTTGAAGAATTAACCTTTTGTTAACTTTTCAACCTTGCGCGAAGCTTGCGTCCCGCATCGCAGCATTGAGATTGGCCCTTGCGAAAGCCCGCAAGTGAAAGTACGCGCACCGAATCATGGCCTACGGTTGTTGCTGTTTCAGGCATTGCCGAAACAATGCCCAAAACACACCCGTTATTGCTTGCAGAATGTGATGGGCGTCACCGCCTCACATCTTTCCCGCCACCTTGATCGCATAGGCATATTCGAATGCGATCTCTTCGAGCCGCTGGAAGCGTCCCGATTTCCCGCCATGGCCGGCGGCCATGTTGGTCTTCAAAAGGAACGGGCCGGCGTCGGGGGCGCTATCGCGCAGTTTGGCGATCCACTTGGTCGGCTCCCAATAGGTCACGCGCGGGTCGGTGAGACCAGAAAGCGCGATGATCGGCGGATAGGCCTTCTTCTCCACATTGTCGTAGGGGCTATAGGCCGCGATCCAGCGATACTCCTCTTCCGACTCGATCGGATTGCCCCATTCCGGCCATTCCGGCGGGGTGAGCGGCAGGGTATCGTCGAGCATGGTGTTGAGCACGTCGACAAAGGGAACGGCGGCGATGATGCCGGCGAATTTCTCCGGCGCCATATTGGCGACGGCCCCCATCAGCATGCCGCCCGCTGACCCGCCCTCGGCAATGATCCGGTCGAACGAGGTGAAGTTCTCCTTCACCAGATGGTCGGCGGCCGCGATGAAGTCCCTGAAGGTATTGACCTTCTTTTCCATCTTGCCGTCTTCGTACCAGGAAAAGCCCTTGTCCTTGCCGCCGCGGATATGCGCGATCGCATAGACGAAGCCGCGATCGGCGAGCGACAGGCAGTTGGTGTTGAAGCCAGCGGGAATGGCAATGCCATAGGCGCCATAGCCATAGAGCAGGCAGGGGGCGGAGCCGTCGAGCTTGACGTCCTTCCGATAGAGTAGGGTAACCGGCACCATCTCGCCGTCATGCGCTTCGGCAAAGACCCGGCGCGTAACGTAATCTTCCGGCTTGTGGCCGGACGGCACTTCCTGCGTCTTCAGAAGCGTGCGCTCACGCGTCGCCATATTGTAGTCGAAGAGCTGGGACGGCGTCGTCATCGACGAATAGGAAAAGCGGATGACATCGGTCTCGTATTCCGCAGCTCCCTGCAGCCCGAGCGAATAGGCTTCTTCGGCAAAGGCGATCGAATGCTCTTCGCCGGAGGTGCGGTCGCGGATCATGATGACGGGCAGGCCCTCGCGGCGTTCCAGCCAGACGAGATGGCGGGCAAAGGCCATGTGATTGAGGATCAGACGGCCCGGCTCATGCGGCACCACTTCCTTCCAGTTTGCCTTGCCCGGTGCCGACACCGGTGCCTCGACGATCTTGAAGTCCTTGGCATCGTCGGCATTGGTCAGGATGTAGAAGACGTCGCCGCCTTCCGTCATCGAATACTCGACGCCTTCCTCGCGCTCGGCGACCAGCACGGGCTCGGCCGTCAGGTTCTTGGTCGAGAGCAGGCGGTATTCCGAAGTCTCGTGATCATGGATGTCGATGAAGATGAAGTCGTCGAGCAGCGAGCCGCCAACCCCCATGAAGAAGCCGGGATCCTTCTCCTCGTAGACCAGGCGATCCTCGGACTGCGGCCGTCCTACAATATGGTGGAAGACCTTGGACGGCCGATGGTTCTCGTCCTGCAGCGTGTAGAAGAAGCTCAGACCGTCCGGCGCCCAGACACCGCCGCCGGCGGTGTTCTCAAGCACGTCGTCGAGATCCTGCTTGGTCTTGAGATCACGGATGCGCAGCGTGTAATATTCCGAGCCCTTGTCGTCATAACCCCAGATGCCGAAGGCGTGGTCCGTCGTATGGTCGATGCCTGACAGGCGGAAATAATCCTTGCCGGCAGCTTCCTTGTCGCCATCGAGTAGCAGGTCGCGCAGGCTCTCATTTTTCGGGTCGCCGTCGCGGGGAATGCGGAAGTAGCGCGGCTGCTCGCCGCCGGTGACAAAGGCCGAACCATAGGCGAACGGGCCGTCCTTCATCGGAATGGAAGAATCGTCTTCCTTGATGCGTCCCTTCATCTCGGCAAAGAGCACCTTTTGCAGCTCTTTCGTGTCCGACATCGCCGCTTCCATATAGGTGTTCTCGGCGTCCAGGTATGAGCGGATCTCCGGGTCGAGGATCGAGGTATCCTTGAACATCTGCTGCCAGTTGTCGGCACGCAGCCAGGCATAATCATCCGTTCTGGTGATCCCGTGGCGGGTATCGGAGACGGGCTTCTTGGCGACGGCGGGCGGGGAGGGCAGGTTGTTGAAGACGGACAAGGGAGATCCTTCCGGGAATGGGAACATTCAGCTCAGCGAGAGATAGAGAGGCGAGGGGCCGCGATCAAGCGGCCCGGGACGGGAGGAAGGTCAGCGTTGCCCTCAGCCGTCCGTGCCGGCCGTCGACTTTGCCCAGTCCATGTAAAGCTCCAGTGCCTTGCGCGTCACCGGCCCTTCCTGCAGCTGCACGTCGTCGAGACGCGTCACCGGCACGACCTTGGAATAATTGCCGGTCTGGAAGATCTCGTCGGCATTCATGAAGTCCTCGACCGACAGCGTCGCCTCGCGCACATCGAAGCCGGCCTGACGGAGCAGGCCCATGATGCGGGCGCGGGTGATGCCGGCGAGGAAGGTGCGGTTGGCAGCCGGAGTGTAGACCACGCCGTCCCTCACCATGAAGACGTTGGAAGACGCTGTCTCCACCACATTGCCGTTCATGTCGCGCACCAGCGCATTGTCGAAGCCGCGTTTGCGGGCGTCGATGATCATGCGGCCGGAATTCGGATAGAGGCTGCCGGTCTTCGCATCCGTCATCGCGCATTCGGGCGTCGGCCGGCGGAAGGGTGAGAGCGTCAGAGACGAGGGTTTTGCCGTGTGCATCGGCGCCTCGAACAGGCAGAGCGCAAACCGGGTCGACTCCGGATCGGCCGCCACGACCGAGCCCATCTGGCCGTGTTCGGCCCAATACATCGGCTTGATGTAGATCGCCGTCCGGCCGTCGAACTTGGCGATGCCCTCCCAGGCGAGTCTTTCGATCTCTTCCGCAGCGACTGTCGCCTTCATGCCCATGTTCTCGGCCGAGCGGTTGACGCGCTGGCAGTGCAGGTCGAGATCCGGCGCAATGCCGTCGAACCAGCGCGCGCCATCGAACACCGTCGATCCCAGCCACATCGCATGCGAGACCGGTCCGATCAGTGGCGGATTGCCGGTAAACCAGTCTCCGTCAACATAGGTGAAGGTGGGAGTGCGCGCGGATGTGTCGACGGCCATGATGGTCTCCTGTTCTCGTTGCCTTGCAGCAAAGTCGCAGCCGGCAGCAAGGTCAAGGCGAAACACGTCACGGAGACGGGAATCCTCAGGCAACATGCCGTCAATGCGAAGAAAAGGCAGATTTCGTCGCGGATTCAGAAACTTGAATGATGGACCGATCAACGAAGCTGATGCGGGTGGGAGGTTCAGACCTGGGCGGTCGCACGTGGTTAAAGATCCCGTAACGGATTCCTGAAATATTGAATGAAGTTGAGATCGCGGCCTGCGGGTCAAGTGTTCTGCGTTTTCTTGGGGGTCATTATGAACAAGGTGCGTCTCGTCGCTCTTCTCGCCGCGTCCGTTGCGGTCACGTCTTCGCCGGCATGCGCTGAGGGCTTCTTCTCCGGCAACTGGTATGTGACGCTCGGCGGCGCCGGCATTTCGGCCCCGACTTTCGAAGGCGCCAAGGACAACGAGTACTTCTTTTCGCCGATCATTTCGGTTGGCCGTGGCGGGGCTCCGCGCTTTTCCTCGCGCAACGACAATCCGAGCTTTGCGATTTATGACACCGACGTGCTGCGCGCCGGCATCGTCGGCAAGTTCGTGAGGGGCCGCGATGCCGGTGACGACGCCGCCCTGCGCGGACTGTCCGACGTTGATTGGGGCGGCGAACTCGGTGGTTTCGCCGATGTCTATGTCACGGATTGGATGCGTGCCCGCGCCGAGGTTCGCCAGGGTATCCGCGCTCATGACGGACTCGTTGCCGATATCGCGGTTGATGCCTTCACCGATATCGCTCCGGGCCTGCGTGTTTCGGCCGGCCCGCGCATGACCCTGGCCACGAGCGGCTACACGCAGACCTATTATGGCGTAAACGCAGCCGAGTCCGCAGCATCTGGCCTCGCCCAGTATGATCCGGATGGCGGCCTCACCTCCTATGGTGCCGGCGGCGCGATCACCTGGGAGGCCACAGACAAGATCTCGATGAGCGCTTTCACCGAATACAAGCGCCTTGCGGGTCCCGTCGCCGATTCGAGCCTCGTCGAAGAACGAGGTTCGAAGAACCAGCTGATGTTCGGCGTATCTGCCAGCTACAAGTTCGGCGTCAGCTTCGACTGACGAAAGGCCGCAGCCGATTTTCATGGTCCCGTTAGGGCTGGGCGGTTTTCTTGAGGCCGGCCATGCTCTATCAAACAGGGCATGAACACAGCCGATCCGAACATCGATCGCGTCATCGACGCGCCCTCCGACAACTTCGTCTATCGCGTCCTGCCGCGATGGCTCTGGCCGCATGCACAGCTCGCCCGCTGGGATCGCCCGATCGGCTGGCAGCTCCTGATGTGGCCCTGCTTCTGGTCCTCGGCGCTCGCCGCAAACGCGCTCGCCGCCGAAGGCCGGCTGAATGTCCCGCTCTTCATTTTCCACCTCGTGCTTTTCTTTGTCGGCTCTGTCGCCATGCGCGGCGCCGGCTGCACCTATAACGACCTCGTCGACCACGACATCGACAACTTGGTCGCCCGCACCCGATCGCGGCCGCTGCCGTCAGGCCGCATCTCGCGCCGCAACGCCAAGATTTTCATGGTGGTGCAGTCGCTGGTCGGGCTTGGCGTGCTGCTCTGCTTCAACGGCTTCTCTATCCTGCTCGGCATCCTGTCGCTTGCCGCCGTTGCCATCTATCCCTTCGCCAAGCGCTTCACCGACTGGCCGCAACTTTTCCTCGGGCTCGCCTTTTCCTGGGGCGGCTTGATGGGGTGGGCCGGCCTGCATGGCAGTCTCTCCCTGGCGGCGGTCCTTGTCTATGTCGGCGCGGTCGCCTGGACCATCGGTTACGACACGATCTACGCCCATCAGGATCGGGAGGACGACGCGCTTGTCGGCGTTCGCTCGACGGCACGGCTGTTCGACCGCGACACCAAGATCTGGCTGATGGGCCTGTATGGTCTGACCCTTGTTCTGCTTCTCTCCGCATTCCTGTCCGCCGGCGCAGCCTTCCCGGCGATCATTGGCCTCTTCGTCGCAGCGGGCCTCTTCGCCTGGCAGATCAAGGTGCTCGACATCGACGATGGCGCCCAGTGCCTGGCGCTGTTCAAGTCGAACAGCCGCGTCGGCCTCATCATTTTTCTGGGATTGGTTGCGGCCATTCCCTTCGCCTGAGCCATTTCGAGCCGGCTCCGGTGCGGGTGAAATCTTGCACCGTTTCGGAACGATCGCGATGGATGAAGCTGCAACGCAAGAGGCCCGGAAGTTGCCTTCCGGGCCTCTTGTCTGTCCAGTCCTGGGACGAAATCAGCTTCTTGCGATGATTTCCTTTCCGGAAATCTTCATGCTTACACCCAGCTTGCCGGTGGTGCGGCGCACGAGGAATCGCGGGCGACGCTCTGCGAAATAGGAATGGCGGCGACGCGGCTGCGTTTCCCTGGTGCGCACATCGCCGAGATGGTCCTCGAGCGGACGGGCAATGCCGTCGGCTTCCACCATCAGCATGGGAATGCGGAAGGCCTCTGCCCAGCCGCGCCAGTCGGCGGCAATATCGCAGAGATCATGGGCGACGAGCAGCGGGATGCAGAGTTCCGGATCGTCGTGATGCAGTTCCAGCGTCACGGTGACTTCGCCATCGCCGTGGTCGATGGCACGCGCTGCGACGCCCTTGAAGGCGCGGGCAGGAAGGGCGAAGGAGAGCGGAAGTCCGCTGCCGGGGAGGATCTTGCGCAGGACGGCGCCGCGTTCGTCGATGGTGATCGTGACGTCGCCGAGGGCGCCGCGCAGAGCATAGGTCACTTGCTGGGGGAACCGCGAAGGATCCAGTCGCAGAGTGGCGCCGGCCCATGCTGGCTTCAAAACCGTGTTCGTCATCTTCATGCTACCCTTGTTTTACCCGAGAGCGCGTCATGTGCTCGTCTGTTGGGACTTTTCGTCCTCTGTGGGGTGAACATAGCCAGCCGCTGTTGGAGACAGCTTAAAAATCGCGGTAAAAAAAACCTTGCGGCGTCAGATGGTTAGTTTTGTCGTACCGGCTAAGGTTTCAGAATGGTGAAACTCGCCTCGGAGTGTTGCAGGGCGAAACGCTCTGGCAATGGTCCTGTCGCCAGTGCCGGAATGCCCGTTTGCCAAATCATCGCTTCTTCATGGTTTCGTAAAGCTTGAGGCAAGGATTTTGCGTCATGCTGTGATTCGCGCGCCTTCCGTTCTGTATGGGAATCCCGATGGTTTCGACCTATCTGAGCTACAACCTCGTCAATCGCGACATCAAGGCGAGCCTTGAACGCACGGTGTCCGACCCGCTCGTGGCGCGCCAGACGGAGTACTTTAAGGAGAACATCGGCAAGGTCTCTTCGGTCGAGGAGTTCCTCGACGACTACCAGCTCTATTCCTATGCAATGAAGGCCCATGGTCTGGAAGAAATGACCTATGCGAAGGCCTTCATGAAGAAGGTGCTGGACAGTGACCTTTCGGACGAGGATAGCTTCGCCAACCAGCTGACGGATGAGCGCTACCGCAATTTCGCCGCCTCCTTCCAGTTCTCGACGGAAGCGACAGATCTGCAGACGGATTCCCAGCAGGCGATTCTTCTCGAGAGATACGAGGCCTCGCTGACGGCTCAGAGCGATACGCTGGAAGCGGACGCCTTCTATTACGAGACGATGATCGACAAGATCACCAATGTCAGCGGGCTGGTCAACAACAGCCGCCTGATGACTTTCGCGCTCGATGCCTACGGCATCGATGGCACCTATTACACCAAGGATCATCTCACCCAAATCCTCACCAGCGACACGTCCGACCCGGGCAGCTACGTCAACCAGATGGTCGCCAATGGTACGGCCAATGCGGCGAGCTTCCTCAAGCTGGCCCAAGCCTTCGACTTCAACACCGATGGCACACTCTCGGGCGCGACGGCCCAGACGGCAGCCCAGAAGGAGGCCACCGTCTCGCTCTATGTCGACGAAGAGCAGATCTATGTCACCGACTACTATCGCCAGCGCGAGCGTGCCTATTACGAGCAGAAGATCTCGACCATCACCACGGTCGATGAGCTGACCGCCGACACCCGCCTGTTCACCTATGTCAGGACCGCTTTCGAGCTGGGCTCCATGAGCGCCTCGACCTTCAAGCAGATCGTGACGAGCGACACCTCCGATCCGGGCAGCTACGCTGCCACCAATGGCGGCGATGCCTGGGTTGCCATTGCCGGCAAGTTCAACTTCGCCAGCGATGGCACGGTGGACGCGGGCATGAGCGCCCAGGGATCGACGCAGCTCGCATCGACCCATTCGGGCTTTTCGACCTTCTACGACGATGCCGATGCGGAGCGTAAGGAGGCGCTGACCGAACTGTTCAAGACCAACATGGCCAAGGTCGAAAACGTCGATGACCTGCTTTCTGACACGGCCGCACGCCTCATCCTGCAGCGCACATTCGGCTTCGAGAGCAATGAATTCTCGGTGCGCGAGCTGAGACAGGCTCTGACAAGCGATTTCACCGATCCGAACAGCTATGCCAACAAGTCGAAGGATAGCCGCCTGATCGAAATGTCGAAGCTCTTCAACTTCGACAGCGAAGGCAACGCCGCCGTGCCCCTGCAGGCACATAATTCGCTGACAGCGACGATGATAGCCAAGCAGTATGTGATCAACGAGGTGCGTTTCTTGGAGGAGCCGGAAAAGACCGAGGTCCGCAAGACGGCGACCGAGAAGGCGGAAAACTACCAGGAGAAGATCCAGTCGATCGACACCGTGAGCGAATTGCTGGCGGATCGCGACGTTATCGACGTGGTCATTGGCGCCTTCGGGCTCGACCCGGCAGAGGTGACCGACGACTTCCTCAAGCAGATCTTCGCATCCGACCTGTCCAGTTCCAAGAGCTTCGTCAACCTGCAGTCCGACAGCCGCTGGGCTGAGCTCGTTGCCTCCTTCAATTTCGATGCGAGTGGCAATCTCACCCGCGAAACGATCGGCACTGTCCAGCAGCGCGGCGAGACTTTGGAAACGGTCAACAAGTACCTGCGCCAGACACTGGAAGAAACGGAAGGCGAGAGCAACGAAGCCGTGCGCGTCGCACTCTATTTCCAGCGCACCGCACCGACCATCACCGATGCCTATGGCCTTATCGCCGACGACGCGCTCATGGCGGTCTTCCGCACCACCTTTGGCTATACGGACGACTTCTCCAATATGGATGTCGACCAGCAGGCGCGCATCATCGAGGAGGACATGGAACTGGCGGATCTGCAGGATCCGGCCAAGCTGGAACGTTTCCTCCAGCGCTATGCGGCCATGTATGACACCGAATACGCCACCTATGACAGCCCGGCCCTGTCCATCCTGAGCGGAGGCACCGCCGGGATCTCGGCGGATCTCCTCTTGAGCCTGGCGCAACTCAAGGCCTGATCCCATGTCTTTCGGAAGCCCGCTGCTTGGCGGCGGGTTTCTTTTTCGCTATCGATATATCTCAATGGATACATCGCTCGGAGCATGGCATGGCCCGCCCCCTCAAGACTTCGATACTTGCGCTGCTGATGATGACGCTTTGCCTGTCGGGGGCAATCGTGAGCGGCGCACGGGCGGAGGAGCCAGTGACCGTCTTCGCCGCCGCCAGTCTGAAGGAAAGCCTCGAGGAGATCTCGGAAGCCTGGAGGTCCGACACTGGTGAAGACATACGGTTTTCGTTTGCCGCCAGTTCGGCGCTGGCCCGCCAGATCGAGAAAGGGGCACCGGCGGACATCTTCCTCTCCGCAGACCTGAGGTGGATGGATTATCTGGACGAGGCGGGCATGATCCGGACGGATACGAGAATGGATCTGCTTGGCAATCAGATTGTGCTTGTTGCGCCGCGCGATGCCACCATCACCACGAAGATCGCCCCGGATTTCCCGCTTGCCGCGCTGCTCGGAGACGGGCGCCTCGCCATGGCCAATGTCGCTGCCGTCCCCGCCGGAACCTATGGCAAGGCGGCCCTCGAAAGCCTCGGCCTATGGGATAGCCTCAAGGACAGGATTGCCCAGGCCGAAAACGTCCGCGCCGCCTTGCTGCTCGTCTCGCGCGGCGAGGCGCCTCTCGGTATCGTTTACGAGACCGATGCGAAGGTCGATCCGGGCGTCAGGATACTCGACCGCTTCCCGGAGGAGAGCCATCCCGCAATCGTCTATCCGGCCGCCCTGACGACCGATGGGCAAAACCCGCGAGCGGCCGACTTCCTGGCTTACTTGCAGGGCTCGGACGCCCGTGCCATTTTCACCGCAGCCGGTTTCACCGTGCTCGCCAAGACCAATTGAGCGCGCCTCTATCCAAATATCCGGGATGCCCCTGTTGACCCTGACGTCCGAAGAGTGGACCGCGATGCTCCTCAGCCTGAAGGTCGCGGCCGTCGCCGTGGTCTTCTCTCTGCCTCTGGGCCTGCTGGTCGCCTGGCTGCTGTCGCGCCGGGAGTTCTGGGGCAAGGCCTTGCTGAACGGCCTCGTCCACCTGCCGCTGATCCTGCCGCCCGTCGTCACCGGTTACCTGCTGCTGATCACCTTCGGCCGTCGCGGCACGGTTGGCGCCTTCCTCGACCAGGCTTTCGGCCTCGTCTTCTCCTTCCGCTGGACGGGTGCCGCGCTGGCTGCGGCCGTCATGGGGTTTCCGCTCCTCGTCCGCTCGATCCGTCTCTCGCTCGATGCCGTCGATCAACGCCTGGAAGCCGCCGCCGCCACGCTCGGCGCGCCCCCGGCTTACGTGTTCTTCACGGTCACTCTGCCGCTCATCCTGCCCGGCATCGCCGCCGGCGCCATCCTGGCCTGCGCCAAGTCCATGGGCGAATTCGGCGCGACCATCACCTTCGTCTCCAACATTCCCGGCGAAACCCAGACGCTTGCCTCGGCGATCTACGCTTATACACAGGTCCCCGGCGGCGACCTCGCCGCCATGCGTCTGACGGTGATCTCGATCGTCCTCTCCCTTGGCGCCCTGATCGCCTCCGAATTCCTCTCCAGGCGCATCGCCGCGCGCGTCGGGGCTGTCTGATGCTGGACCTCGCGATCCATCATCGTCAGGGCGATTTCACCCTTCAAGCCGACCTGACCGTAGGGCAAGGCCTGACCGCACTCTTCGGCCCGTCCGGTTCGGGCAAGACGACGTTGATCAACATCGTCGCCGGCCTCGTTCGTCCCACGCAAGGTCGCCTCCACTTCAACGGCACGACCTGGGGCGACGGCACCACGTTCCTGCCGCCGCATCGCCGCCGCATCGGCTATGTCTTCCAGGAGGGACGCCTCTTTCCGCATCAGACCGTGCTGCAGAACCTGCGCTACGGAGAGCGCCTCCTGCCGCGCGCCGAGCGGCGCGAAGATCTCGACCGCATTGCGTCCCTGCTCGGCATCACCGACCTGCTCGCCCGTCGTCCGGTCCATCTCTCGGGCGGCGAAAAACAGCGTGTGGCTCTCGGCCGCGCCCTGATGACGAGCCCGAAACTGCTTCTGATGGATGAGCCGCTGTCAGCCCTGGATGGCGCCCTGAAGGCGCAGATCCTGCCCTATATCGAGCGCATCCGCGACGATTTCGGCGTGCCCATCCTCTATGTCAGCCACTCGGTCGAAGAAGTCGCAAGGCTTGCGACGGCGGTCGTCACTTTCGACCGGGGGAGGGCGAGCGCTGTTGGTCGCCCCGACGAAGCGCTGGCTACCGTCCTGCACGCGTCCGGCGGCCTTCCGGCCGGCAACTTCATCGAGGCGGCAATCGTCGCCCATCATCCGGAAGACGGCCTGACCGAGGCGAGATCCGCCGTCGGGCCGCTTCTCCTGCGCCGGACAAGCCTCGCTCTCGGCACGCGGGTCCGCGTCTTCGTGCCGGTATCGGATATTGTCGTCGCGACGGAGCGGGTCGAGGGTCTTTCGGCGCTCAACCGACTGTCCGGGGACCTGGTCGCGATCGAAGAGGGCGCGGGCGCTGCTGTCACGCTCACCGTCGATTGCCACGGCCAGATGATTGTCGCCGAGGTCACGCGCCGGTCCCTGCGCCAGCTGGCACTGGCGCCCGGCAAGACGGTCCATCTTCTGTTCAAGACCGTGTCCATCGCCTCGGACGCCCTCTACCGGGAAGCCCGGGACTGAGCCTTCCGCACCGTCCTCAGCCTTCGTCGTCGCCCTTGCGACCCGCAGGGACGAAATCCGCGGCCTCGACGCTGGCCAGCCAATCCAGATCGCCTGCCAGCGCCTTTCGGCTTTCCGCATCCATCCGCCGGCAGGCGGCAAGCAGCGTTTCGCCGAACGAGGTCAGCCCCGCCCCGCCGCCGCTCTTGCCCCCGTGACGGGTGAAGATCGACGGCTCCCGGAACATCCGGTTGATCTCGTCGGCGAGCAGCCAGGCGCGCCGATAGGACATGCCGAGCGCGGCCCCCGCTGCCCGGATCGATCCATGGTGCTCGATCATCCCCAGAAGCTGAGCCTTGCCCGGCCCGAGCCGGGCGCCGTTGGCAAGATCGATGCGCAGTGAAAGGCGAGGGGAGCCGGTCATGGTTTCAGCTGATCACTTTGCCGGGGTTCATGATGCCCGTCGGATCGAAGGCCTGCTTGATCCGCCGCATCAGCTCCGTTTCGATCGCCGGCCGGCTCGCGGCAAGCTCGTCGCGCTTCAGCTGGCCGACGCCGTGTTCGGCCGAAATCGAGCCGGTATGCCGATGCACGACCGCATGCACCACGCCATTCACCTCGCGCCAGCGGCCAATGAATTCGGCCTTGTCGGCGCCGACAGGCTGGCTGATGTTGTAGTGAATATTGCCGTCGCCGAGATGCCCGAAGGCGCAGATCCGGGCATCCGGCATCAGCGCATGCACGGCGGCATCCGCCTCGGCCAGGAAGTCCGGGATGCGCGAGACGGGTACGGAGACGTCATGCTTGATCGATCCGCCCTCGGGGCGCTGCGCCTCAGACATGCTCTCGCGCAGGTGCCAGAAGGCGTCCTGCTGCGCGATCGAGCTGGCGATCGCCGCATCCGAGACCAGGCCGGCCTCATGCGCCTCTGCGAGCAGCTCTTGCATCATCGCCTCGGCTGTTTCCGGGGAGTCTGAGGTCGATATGTCGATAAGCGCATACCAGGGATGGATGGAGGTAAGCGGATCGCGCACGCCTGCAATATGCTTGGTGGTGAATTCCACGCCGATGCGTGGCATCAGCTCGAAGCCTGTCAGCGCCGAGCCGCAGCGCTGCGAGGCCTTCTCAAATAGGGCAAGGGCTGCCTCCGGTGAAGCGAGGCCCGCATAGGCTACCTGCCGCCCGCGCGGACGCTGCACCATCTTCAAAACGGCGCCGGTGATCACGCCAAGCGTGCCCTCCGCACCGATGAAGAGATCGCGCAGGTCGTATCCGCTATTGTCTTTCTTCAGCCGCCTGAGGCCGTCCCAGATTTCGCCAGTCGGCAGCACCACTTCGAGGCCGAGGCAAAGCTGGCGCATATTGCCATAGGCGAGCACGGCCGTGCCTCCGGCATTGGTCGCGAGATTGCCGCCGATCCGGCAGGAGCCCTCCGAACCCAGCGACAGCGGAAACAGCCGCCCATGCGCCTCCGCCGCCTTCTGCACGTCGGCAAGGATAGCGCCACCGTCGGCGACGATCACGTCGGCGACCGGATCAACTTCGCGAATGCGGTTCATCCGCTCGAGCGAGAGGAGCACATCCGCGCCGTCGTCGCGCGGAACCTGCCCGCCGACGAGCCCGGTGCGGCCGCTGACGGGCACAATCGCCGTGTCCGTCTCGGAGGCGAGTTTGAGGATTGCCGAAACCTCGGCAGTCGAGCCCGGCTTCAGCACAAGCGGCGAGGCGCCGTGATAGAGGCCGCGGTTCTCGGTGAGATAGGGTCTGATGTCCTCGGCCGAGGTCAGCGCATTGGCCTCGCCGACGATGTCGACGAAGGCACGCAAACGTTCGGCAAGGCTCATTTTCACGGTCATGTCAGTCATCCTTCCGTACCGCGAGGGGCCGCCGCCCGCATCAGCCGGTCATTGATCGCCTCGCCCAGCCCCTCGTACGGGATCGTCGCAACGGCAATGCCCGTCGCGCCGCTGGCATCCGCACGCTTCAGAAAATCGAAGAGATTGCTCGCAGCCTCGGCCAGATCGCCGCCGGGGCTGAGGTTGAGCACGGCCCTTGCTGCCGAAGAACCGGATATCTCCCCTGGCCCGAAAGCGATCAGGGCCTCGCCCGGCGCCACCCCGGTTGCATTCAGCCTTACGGAAGCATTGGGCGCGTAATGCGAGGCGAGCATGCCCGGCGCTTCGATCGCCGCCGTGCCGGAGGCCTTCAGGCGGATGACCGTCTTGCCGGTGACGGCCTCGATCGCCTCGGCCTCGATCCCGCCGGGGCGCAGCAAATGGATCTCGCCGTTTTCCACCTTGACGATGGTCGATTCCACGCCGACGGGGCAGGGGCCGCCATCGATGATGACCTCGATCTTTTGCCCGAGATCGGCTTCGACATGCTGAGCCGTCGTCGGGCTGATGCGCCCGGAGGAATTGGCGCTCGGCGCCGCGAGCGGCCGGCCCAGGCTGCGGATCAGCTCCGCGGTGAAGCCGACCGGCACCCGAATGCCCACCGTATCAAGCCCCGCCGTCGCAAGCGGATGAATGCCGGCATCCGCCTTGAGTGGCAGCACGAGCGTCAGCGGACCGGGCCAGAAGGCACTGGCCAGTGTCCGTGAGACCGGGTCGAAGACGGCATAGCGCTCGGCCATGTCGAGATCAGACATATGGCAGATCAGCGGGTTGAAGCGCGGCCGTCCCTTGGTCTCGTAGATGGAGGTGATCGCCGCCGCTGACGTGGCGTCGGCAGCGAGCCCATAGACGGTCTCCGTCGGGATGGCGACGGGCCTGTGGCGCAGAAGCACGTCCGTTGCGGCCGCAATGGCCTGCGCCTTCTCCTCGTCCGTTCCGCTTTCTATCGGGATGATCCGCGCCATTTGTCCGAGCCTTCCAGTCGCTTTTGCCCGTGCATATCCCGTGTGAAGCCAGGCGGCAAACCTCTTTTCGACGCAGCTAGCCCGCCGGTTTCACCCTGATTTTTTATGGGATGGCGAAACCGTTCAATTTTTAACCACCGATGTAACCGAAAGAAAGAGAACTTCGCCTATGGTTCGCTCAAGAGACGAAAGAGCCTCACTCGGGGAAGTGGACAGATGCAGCAAGTCAAGAATCCGGCCGCCAGCATTGCGCTCCGCGTTGCAACCGCCATGCATCAGATGGGCATCGACGGTCTGCCGCGCAATTACGAGCTGGTCTACGAGGCCTATTCTGGCAGCAATCCGGAACTGGTGCGCGAATTTATCGCGCTCGGCAAGGTCAAGACCCAGGAAGCCCTCGACGAACTCGGCCGCAAATACCTGCCGCACCAGCATGAGGATGGGCTGCTGAGCCGTCAGAACGGCCAGGTTCGCGCCGAGATGAGCAACTTCATCAGCCTGCTCAACGAGGAGAAGATCTCCCTGACCGATTACGGCCGCGTCATCGGCCATGCGTCGAAGAGCATCCTCACCGAGGCCGACCTTGAAGGCACGCCGCTCGGCCAGTCGATCAAGATGCTGAAGGCGGCGACCGAGAAGCGCGCCCACCAGAACAGCAATGTCGTCCGCGCCGTCGTCGACAAGACCGCATCGCTCGCTGACCTCCAGCGCGAAGCCGAAGAGGCGGAAGCCGCGAAATTTGTCGATCCGGTCACCCGCCTCGCGTCTCGCCGCGCCTTCAACAAGGCCGTCGCCAAGATCTATGCCAACCCCGAAATGCCCGTTCTCTGCGGCGTCGCGATCGGCGAGATCGACGACTATGCGCGTATCCAGGAACAGATGGGTCCGGCGGTCGCCGAGCGCTTCCTGATGCAGGTCGCCAAGGTGCTCGAAGCCGTGTCTGGCGGTGGCGATCTCGCCTGCCGCTTCGATGCCGGCCGCTTTGGCCTGCTGCTCTATACGTCGGATCAGGAGGAGATCAGCCGCGTGGTCGATCTCGTCCGGGCCAAGCTGAAGGCCACGAATTTCGTCGGTTCTTCGAGTGGCGCCCGCGTCGGCCAGCTCAGCATGTCCTTTGGAATCTGCTATTCCGAGCAGGCCCCGAATGCCTTCGACTTCACCAATTTCGCTGAAAAGGCGCTGGCCACCTCCAAGACGGCCGGCGGCGACACGGTGACGATCTACGGTGCGAGCGACTATGTCTCGAAGGATTGGCTGCTCTACAAGAAAAAGCCGGTCGGCGGTTTCGGAACCTGAGGTCCAGGCCTCGTCTTTCAGAGCGTCGTGATGATCTTTCGAAGCTCGGCGTTTCTTGCGCCGAGCATCAGCACATTGCGCAGCGCCTCTTTTGGATCGATGGTCTGGAAGAGCAGGCCATTGTCGCGGAATGAGCGGTCGATGGTCATCGACTTGTTCTCTGCTTCCGGCTTGATCGCCACAGCGAAATACATCCGTCCGTAATTCTGCTTGATCTGCTCGAAGAAGACGTCTTCGCCGCCGAGTTCTGCAAAGAAATTGGCGATATAGAAAGCCCATTTCACATCGGCATATTGCGCAAAGTTCGTGCGCGCCGCCGTCACGTGACAATAGCCCAGATGCGGGCTGTCGTTCAGCGTGCGATGAAAGATGATCTTGGGAAACTTCACCGAGTGGTGAAAGGCGTTGATCCGCTCATGGGTGGTCTCGGCGGCCCGTTCCAGCCGGCGTCCGGTGCGTGCTGCGACTTCCTCATAGGAAAGATAGCGCCGCTCGTCCGGCAGCCAATCCTCGCGGCTGCGCGAGATCCGACCGGTCCTCAGGAACTCGGTATGGACTGCCCTGGTGGGCGGCGCCGCTTTTGTTTCTGCTTTGGGAGCCGCGTAGTATCTGAGTTTCTGCATCTTGACGCTCTGACTGTACCCGGACTGATTGTTTGAGCTTAACGCAGCATGGTTAATCATGATTTGACGGTATTCTATCGGGTCGAGATTTCGCGAGGCTTGCCGCAGCGCAAATATTGTAAATCGATCTCAGTCGCCCGTTTGCGCCATGCTTTCAGAGGCGAAATATAGTCCGTTGCTGCAGGCCTTGGAAAACAATGGAAAATTCCCCGGATCTTCGTTTCCACAACGACTTCGCTCCATGTCGCAAACGATTTGGGCCGTGTCGTTTCGCAGTGCAGCGCGCGTCTGCGCCGTGTGATTAGATGCAAGTCAAGCTCGAGGTGCTGCCCTGCTAGGGAGGGTGGGAAATCGGGAAGCCGGTCGAAATCCGGCGCTGCCCCCGCAACGGTGGTGGAGAATGCGTTATGGCAAAAGGCCACTGGGGGCGACCCTGGGAAGGCGCCGACGCGGTCCGCGAATGGACCACTCCTGAGCCCGGAAACCAGCCTTGGCAGATGGACATTTGAGGTTGCGGAGGGCGACCGGAGATAGCCATGCAGCGTCTTTTCAAGGCGGTGACGGGCTGTGCTCTCTTCTCCCCCGGGTTTTGCAAACGAGGACGACATGGACCTGCAGGCCAACATGCTGCGCCAGCTCAAGAATCGCCGCGAAGGCTTCTCGCTCGAGCAGCCCTTTTACATCGACCAGGACTACTTCAAGCTCGACATGGAGCAGATCTGGTATCGCGACTGGCTGTTCATTGGCCACGACTGCGAGATTCCCCGCGCCGGCAATTATTTCACCGCCCAGATCGGCGATTATCCGGTGGTCCTGGTTCGTGGCAAGGATCAGGTCATCCGCGCCTTCCACAACACCTGCCGCCATCGCGGCCACCGCGTCTGCACCTCCGATCGCGGTGCCTCTGCCAAGCTCGTCTGTCCCTATCACAACTGGACCTATGACCTCGACGGCTCGCTCGTCTTTGCCCGTCAGATGGGCGAAACCTTCGACAAGAGCGAATTTGGCCTGAAGCCGGTACATTGCGAAAGTGTCGGGGGCTATATCTTCATTTGCCTCGCCAATGAGCCTGCCGATTTCGCGCCGGTCCGGGCCTCGATCGAGCCCTACATGAAGCCGCACCGGCTTTCCGAGGCCAAGGTCGCCCATCGCAGCACGATCATCGAAAAGGGCAACTGGAAGCTCGTCTGGGAAAACAACCGCGAATGCTACCATTGCGCCGGCAATCATCCGGAACTCTGCCGCACCTATCCGGAAGCCCCGACAGCGACCGGCGTGCAGGGCGCCGGTGACGATCCCGTGATCGCCGAGCACTGGCAGCGCTGCGAGGCTGCCGGGCTTCCGAGCGCCTTCAATATGGATCCGTCGGGCCAGTTCCGCACGGCCCGCATGCCGTTGATCCAGGATGCCGAGAGCTACACTCTGTCCGGCAAGCGCGCTGTCCGCCGGCCGCTGTCTGACGACGTTTCCACCTCGCATATCGGCACCCTGCTGCTGTTCCACTATCCCTCGACCTGGAACCACATCCTCGTCGACCATGCGATCTCTTTCCGGGTGACGCCCCTGTCTGCCGAAGAAACTGCCGTCACCACCACATGGCTCGTGCACAAGGATGCGGTCGAAGGTGTGGACTACGACCTCAAGGAACTCACCCATGTCTGGGAAATGACGAACGATCAGGACCGGTCGATCGTCGAGGAAAATGCCTTTGGCATTCGCTCGCCCGCCTATGAACCTGGTCCCTATTCCGTCGAGCACGAGGGTGGCGTCATGCAATTCGTCGATTGGTACACGACCTTCATGATCAACCGGCTCCAGGGCGACAAGGCCCGTCTGTCTGTGGTGGCATGAGATGAACATCGCCATCACCCAGTACCGCCACGTCGATGAGATGCGCCCCTGGTCCGACCGGGAGCATCTGCTCGAATGCGTCGCCGTCACACCTGAGGCCGCCGACGTGATGACCTTCACCTTCAGGCCCAGCAAGCCGGGCCTGTGGTTTCGCTATTTGCCCGGCCAGTTCGTCACACTCGAAATTCCGGTCGGCCCCGAGCCGGTCATGCGCACCTATACCCTCTCGTCCAGCCCGTCGCGGCCCTATACGGTTGCCGTGACGGTCAAGGCGCAGAAGGAGAGTATCGGCACGCGCTGGATGTTCGACAATCTGCGGCCTGGCATGGCGCTGAAGGCATTCGGCCCGCTTGGCGACTTCTCCTACGCCAAGCATCCTGGCAAGAAATACCTCTTCGTTTCCGCCGGCTCCGGCGTGACGCCGATGATGTCGATGACGCGGGATCTGAGCGACCGGGCCCCCGACAGCGACATCACGTTCCTGAACTGCGCGCGTTCGCCCGACGACATCATCTTCCGCTGGGAGCTGGAAGCCAAGGCGCGCGATATGCCGAACTTCCAGCTCGGCTTCATCATCGAGCAGCTCGGCCGGGGTCAGCTCTGGTCGGGTCTGAAGGGTCGCATCGACAAGGCGAAGATCGCACTTCTCGCGCCTGATTTCCTTGAGCGGACAGTCTTTTGCTGCGGCCCGGCGCCCTTCATGGCGACCGTGCGCGAAGCGCTCGAAGGCGCCGGCTTCGACATGGAGCAATATCACGAGGAGGCTTTCCAGCCGGTCAAGGCGGAGCCTCTGGTTGTTGTCGCCGATCACGCCGATGGAGAGCAGGCGACGAAGGTCACCTTCGCCATGTCGGGCAGGGACGGTCTCTGCGCGCCCGGCCACACGGTTCTTCAGGCAGCCCGTGCCGCTGGCGTGCGCATCGGGGCGGCCTGCGAGTCCGGGCTGTGCGGCACCTGCAAGGTGATGAAGCTCTCGGGCGAGGTCGAAATGGACCATAATGGCGGCATCCTCGACGACGAGATTGACGAAGGCTACATTCTCGCCTGCTGTTCGCGACCGAAGAGCGACATCGAGATCGAGGCCTGAGCCGAAGGCATGATTGCCTTGCAGCCATCGAGAAAGGGCGGTCGCCATTGGCGCCGCCCTTTCGGCGTTTTGCCATTGGATGGAACAATATCCCGCTTTTACCGTTGACGGAAACTTGCGCGCGAGAGTGGTCACGAAACCGTTACGCGCAGAGCGCGAGCATGAACGGCATGTTAATTTTGAGTTCAGGCTGGCTTTACTAACTTACGCTTCAAGGTCGAGGCTCGGGTGTCGCCCGCTCCTGACGACTGTGAGAAACATGCAGGGAGAACCACCATGATGACTGCATTGAAGACAACCGCCGTCGCCGCGCTCGCGTCAATCCTGGCCGTCACAAGCATGGTCCCGGCTCAGGCCCAGATCATCCGCCCGGTCGCGCCGATCGCAGCTGCAACCGATGCCACCAACGTGCAGTACCGCGAGCGCCGCTATGACCGCTATGATCGCTACGAGCGCGCCCGCTACTGGAACGGCCATCGCGGTTATCGCGAGCGCCGTGCAGGCTACCGCTACCGCAATGGCTATTGGTATCCACTCGCAGCATTTGCAGCCGGCGCCATCATCGGCGGTGCGATCGCCCAGCCGCGGGCGGTTCCGGTAGCGCCGCGCGCGGCCGGCTTGAATCCGCGCCACTACAGCTGGTGCCAGGCCCGCTATCGTTCCTACGACAGCCGTTCGAACACCTTCCAGCCGTATAACGGCCCCCGCCGCCAGTGCCTGTCGCCCTATTATTAAGCGGCAGAACTGACAGCGCCAGCTCTAAGCGGGACGCTGGAATGTGTTGATATAGAGCCGCCCCGGCCTTTGCTGCGGGCGGCTTTTTCATGTCTCCGATCCGCCTGTTTCCTAACGGCAAAATCCGCGCGTTAACCATTTGTTAACCAAATCGGCGGTACTTCTGTCATCAACGATTTGTTTACATAGATGACCAAAGTGCTAACCGAACCCCGCTCCATCCGCATCAAGGGAAGATCTTTCCTGGCCGTCGTCCTGACGCCGGATCCGCCGTTCGACGACTGGCTTGTCCGGCTCGACGATCTCGCGGCCCGGTCGGCCGGTTTCTTCCTCGGCCGTCCCGTGGTCCTCGATGTTTCCGACATCGAGATCGACCGCCCGCAGCTAAAGGCGCTGATCGCCGAACTTGGCGCCCGCAACGTCTCGATCATGGGCATCGAGGGTGGTCGCCCCTCGTTGGTCGAACCGGGTATGCCGCCGCAGTTGAAAGGCGGCAAACCAGCCGCGGATTACGAAGTGCCACGCGAGGAGGCGCCGCAAATTTCGGATGCGAAGCCTTCTCGTAAGGCGGAGAAGAAAACCGCCGAGCAGGCGCCGCCACAGGTGACGGTACAGCAGAGCCCGGTTTCGGCGCCGTCCATGATCGTGCGCGAAACCATCCGCTCCGGTCAGTCGGTGATCTACACCCAGGGCGATGTCACGGTGATTGGATCGGTCCAGTCGGGCGCCGAGGTGATTGCCGGCGGCTCCGTCCATATTTACGGCGCGTTGCGCGGCAGAGCGCTCGCCGGATGCGTTGGCAATGCCGACGCAAGGATCTTCTGTCGTAAGTTCGAATCCGAGCTGGTGGCGATCGATGGCGTCTACGCGATGACCGACGATATGAATCCAGAACTGAAGGGGCATCCAGTTCAGCTTTGGCTGGAAGGGGATGCCATCATGACAGAGAGAATGACGTGAACTTGAGCGGGGATAGACAGGAGAACCAAATGGGCAAGGTTATAGTCGTGACATCCGGCAAGGGCGGGGTTGGCAAGACCACCTCGACGGCCGCTCTCGGTGCAGCGCTCGCGCAGCGCAATGAAAAGGTTGTCGTCGTCGATTTCGACGTCGGTCTCCGCAATCTTGATCTGGTGATGGGCGCCGAACGTCGCGTCGTCTATGATCTGGTCAATGTCATCCAGGGCGACGCCAAGCTGCCCCAGGCGCTGATCCGCGACAAGCGGCTGGAAACGCTCTTCCTGTTGCCCGCCTCGCAGACCCGCGACAAGGATAACCTGACCGCCGAAGGCGTCGAGCAGGTCATCAACGAGCTCAAGAAATACTTCGACTGGATCATCTGCGACAGCCCAGCCGGCATCGAACGGGGTGCAACGCTTGCCATGCGCCATGCCGACATGGCCGTCGTCGTCACCAACCCCGAAGTCTCTTCGGTGCGTGATAGCGATCGCATCATCGGTCTGCTCGATTCCAAGACGCTGAAGGCCGAACGTGGCGAGCGCATGGAAAAGTTTCTCTTGCTCACACGCTACGATGCCGCCCGCGCCCAGCGCGGCGACATGCTGAAGGTCGACGACGTTCTGGAGATCCTGTCGATTCCGCTGCTCGGTATCATCCCGGAAAGCATGGACGTGCTTCGCGCCTCCAACATCGGCGCTCCGGTCACCCTGGCCGATGTCCGCAGCGCCCCGGCACTTGCCTATTTCGACGCCGCCCGCCGTCTGGCTGGCGAGACCGTTCCGATCACCATTCCTGGCGAGAAGCGTGGCCTCTTCGACAAGATCTTCGCGCGGAGGGCCGCATGAGCATTTTCTCCCTGTTCCGCAAGCAGCGTTCCGCCCCGATGGCGCGCGAGCGACTGCAGGTCCTCTTGGCCCATGAACGGGCCTCGCTCGAAAGCGATCTGGTCGCCATCCTGCGTGAGGAAATCCTGGCTGTGATCGCCAAGCATGTCGAATTCGACCGTGACAAGGTCCAGATCAAGATGGACCGCGACGAGGACGTCTCAATCCTCGAGATCGACGTCGAGATCCCGCGCAACGCCCAGCGCCTCGCCGCCTGATCCGAAATCTCAACTGTTCATGAAAAGGCCGCCGTCGGAGTTCCGATCGGCGGTCTTCTCATGTGGGCAAGACGACAGGGCGGTCGTCCCGCCCTGCCTGGTGGTCCGACATCAGCCGATCAGTGCATTGCCATCGTGTTTGACCGCGACGATCGTCGAACGCGGCAGCTTGCCTTCGCCATCCGGGAACGGCGCGGAGGGGTGCTGGATGCCGACGAACATGGTGCGCTTGTCGGCAGACCAGGTCATGCCGGTCACTTCGCCGCCCTTCGGGCCGGTCAGGAAGCGCTCGATGCGGCCCGTTGCCGGGTCGCCTGCCAGCATCTGGTTGTTGCCCTGGCCGACGAAGTCACCCTCGTTCGAATCTTCACCGTCCGTCTGGATCCAGAGCAGGCCGGTGCTGTCGAACATCATGCCGTCGGGCGAGTTGAACATGTTGCCGGAATTGATGTTGGACGAGCCGGCATAGGGGCCTTCCTTGTGCACGTCGGGATTACCAGCCATGACGAACAGGTCCCACTTGAACTTGCCATCGGCGTGATCGTCGTTCTCGGGATACCAGCGCACGATCTGGCCGAACTCATTGCCTTCCCGCGGGTTGACGGCATTCAGCTCCATCACGTCGCCACCCGCATTCGTCCGCATCTTGCCGTCCTTGAGAACGGCGCGGTTCGAATTGTTGGTCAGCGCGCAATAGGCTTCGATGGCGACCGGGTTGACCGCGACCCATTCCGGACGGTCCATGGTCGTGGCACCGACCTTGGATGCGGCCTGGCGTGTGAAGACGCAGATCTCGTCCATCTTCATGCCGGTCGTCTCTTCCGTCAGCGCCAGCCATTCGCCGGTGCCTTCGTCGGAGAATTTGGCGACATGGAGCGTGCCCTCGTCGAGCAGCTTGGATGTGTCTCCGCCGGGCACGTAGATGCCATTGGAGATATATTTGTAGAGGAACTCGCCCCGCTCGTCGTCGCCCATATAGACGACCACGCGACCGTCACGGGCAACGACCACGGCGGCGTTCTCATGCTTGATGCGACCAAGTGCTGTGCGCTTGATCGGCGTCGAGGACGCATCCGACGGATCGATTTCGACGACGTAACCGGCGCGGCGTGGCTCGGCCGGGTTCTTCGAAACGTCGAAGCGCTCATCGAACTTCTCGTAACCGTAGCGGGTTTCCGCGACAATGCCGTACCGCTTGTAGTCATCCGGCATTGCGAAGTCGGCATTGGTCGAGCCGAAGTAGCCGTTGAAGTTTTCTTCGCAGGTGAGATAGGTGCCCCAGGGCGTGCGGCCGGCGCCGCAATTGTTGAAGGTCCCGAGACAGTCGACACCGGCAGGATCGGCAGCCGTCTTGACCAGTTCCGAGCCGGCGGCGGGACCGGAGAGCTTCATCGGCGTGTTGTGGTGGATGCGGCGGTTGAACGGGCTGTCGACAACGATCTGCCAGCCGTCTGCAGCTTCGGTCACTTCCATGACGGTCACGCCCTGCAGGTTCTGCAGGATCTTCACGTCGTCCATCGACTGCGGCATGCCTTCCGGGGCGTGCGGCAGGTTGGTTTCGTTGTTGACATATTCATGGTTGACCGCGATCACCTGATGATTGCCGATCGCGAAGGCTTCCATGCCATCGGTGTTTTCACCGAAGACCTTGTCCGAATTCTCGAGCGAAACACCCTTCAACGGATCGATGTCGGAGGCGGTGGAAAACAGCGGCTGGCCCCACTTGGCCAGCGGCTTCCAGCTATAGCCCTCCGGAACATGCACGGTTGCGTCGGTCTGGGCGGCGATCGGCTTGAACGGGAAGCGCGAAGCGGCGTCCTGCGCGACGGCCGAGGTCGAAGACATCAGATTGCCCACAGAGCCCATGGCGGCGGCAGCAGAGCCCATGGCGAGAATGCCGAGGAAGCCTCGGCGCGATACGGCACGCTCGACCACACGGTCGAAATCCGTCACGGCCGGCGGCGGGTTGTGCAGTTCGTCCCATTCGTCCCAGGATAGATGATTGGTGTTGGTCTCGGTCTCGGTCATCGCGAAGCCTCCTTTGGGTTGAAGTCGACCTTCGGACTAGCCAGCAGGGGTAACAGTGATGTGACGATGTCGGGGACAGGCAGCGGTTCGGGGAACCTGCATCTTCGCTGTCGCTGGAAAATGTCGGGTCTCGGGTGATGTAAGTCCTTGTTCCCGCTCAGTTTGCTCCGCCCGCGATGGACGTGTCAGCCGGCGCCTCTTTGTCGCGCTTGAACACGTTTGTTCAGGCCGTCGCCGGTGCCTCCGCTTCACCTGCTTCGAACCGTGGACGAGACCTCCTGCCGCATGCAAAAGATTTGACGTTTACGTAAAAATCAATTAGCCAGAATGGAGAATGTGCCGCGCTTCCTGGGTGGAGACTGGGCGTGGCCGAGAGCATACGCCAGTTGGAGGAGAACGTCATGTACCAGGCGCCCGTAGAAGAAATCGCCTTCACCCTGAAGCACGTCGCCGGTCTGACCAAGGCCATCGAAGACGGCAAGCTGGGGGAATTGAGCGACGACCTCGTTGATGCCATCCTCTCCGAAGCCGGCCGTTTTGCCAGTGATGAAGTCGCGCCGCTCGCCGAGATCGGTGACAGGCAGGGCGCGCGTATGGTCGACGGCAAGGTCATCGTGCCCGATGGCTGGGACAATCTCTACCGCGCCTGGGCCGCAGGCGGCTGGAACTCTCTGACGGCCTCGGAAGACTTCGGCGGGCAGGGGCTTCCGCATATGCTGAACGTCGCCGCGCTCGAAATGTGGAATTCCGGCTCCATGGGCTTTGCGCTCGGACCGACCCTGACCATGGGTGCCGTCGATGCTGTCACAGCCCACGGCTCCGAGGACTTGAAGGCGAAGTACCTGCCGAAGATGGTTTCCGGCGAATGGACGGGCACGATGAATCTTACCGAGCCCCATGCAGGCTCGGACCTCGGCGTCATGAAGTCGCGCGCCGAGCGCCGCGATGATGGCACCTACCGCATCTTCGGCCAGAAGATCTTCATCACCTGGGGCGAGCACGAGATCACCGAGAACATCATCCATTTGGTTCTCGCCCGCCTTCCCGACGCGCCATCAGGCACCCGCGGTATCTCGCTCTTCCTCGTGCCGAAATATCTCGTCAACGACGACGGCTCGATCGGTGCCCGCAACGACCTGCATTGTCATTCGCTGGAGCACAAGCTTGGCATCCACGGCTCGCCGACCTGTACCATGATCTATGGTGACGGGAAGTTCGGTGACGAGCCGGGCGCCATCGGTTACCTCATCGGTGAGGAGAACAAGGGCCTCGCCTGCATGTTCACCATGATGAACAATGCCCGCCTCGCCGTCGGCATGCAGGGCGTCGCCATCTGCGAAGCCGCCACCCAGAAGGCCGTACAATACGCCAGGGACCGCACGCAGGGGAAGGCCCCGGGTTGGACCGGATCAGGCATGTCGCCGATCCTTGATCACCCGGATGTCGCCCGCATGCTGGTGACCATGAAGGCGCTGACGCAGGGCTCGCGCGCCATCTGCTACGTTTGCGCCCATGCCACCGACATGAGCCACCACGCGGAAGGCGATGAGGCCCGCCATTGGGCCGAGCGCGCTGCCTTGCTGACCCCGATCGCCAAGAGCTTTGCCACCGACGCCGGCGTCGATGTCGCCTCGCTCGGCATCCAGACTCATGGCGGCATGGGCTTCATCGAGGAAACGGGCGCTGCCCGCTTCTGGCGCGACAGCCGCATCGCCCCGATCTACGAAGGCACCAACGGCATCCAGGCCGCCGACCTCGTCACGCGCAAGCTGCCGCTTTCCAACGGCAACCATGTTCGCGGTTTCGTCACCGAACTGAAGCAGGTGGTGAATGCAGTGCGGGCCTCCAATCTCGAAGGCTTCGGCGAAACCGCCGCCCGCCTTGACGCGTGCCTCGCCGATCTCGAGGACACCACCGAGTGGCTGCTTTCGCAGCTGGCCAGCGGCAACACATCGGCAGTGCTCGCCGGTGCCACACCCTACCAGCGCCTCTTCGGCCTGGCGCTTACCGGCATCTATCTCGCCAAGGGCGCTCTCGCAGACGAAGACCATGGCCGCGACAACCGCCTGGCTCTTTGCCGCTTCGCCGCCGAGAACCTGATCGCAGAGACGGCTGCACTCAAGGACCGTGTCGTCAATGGTGCGGCAAGCCTGGAAGCGGCTCGACTGATGTTTGCATAAGATGCGGGCCGCGCGTCCTCTTCTCCCCAGCGGGGAATAGGTGGCCGAAGACCGGATGAGGGGACGGCAAATCCTTGCGAGAACCCCTCATCGCCTCGCAATCGCTCGGCATGTCTCTCCGCTGGGGAGAAAAGAAGGAGAACCCCTTGACCGATCACATCCAGATTTCCCGCCCGGAAGCCCATCCCGGCGTCCTCGTCCTGCGCTTCAACCGTCCGGACAAGAAGAATGCCATCACGCAAGCCATGTATCAGAAGCTGACGGCAGGCCTGCTGGTAGGCGAAGAGGATGACACCATCCGCGCCATGGTTTTCCTCGGCACCGAAGGTTGCTTCTCCGCCGGCAACGACATGGCCGATTTCCTGGGCTTCGCCATGGCCGGTGCCGTCGGCGAACCGGCCGCTTTCGGCCTTCTCAAGGCTCTGACCGAGGTCACCAAACCGCTGGTCTCGGGTGTGGATGGCCTGGCGATCGGCATCGGCACGACGCTCAACATGCATTGCGATCTGACTGTGGCCTCTGACCGCAGCCTGTTCAAGACGCCCTTTGTCGACCTTGCCTTGGTCCCCGAAGCCGCCTCCAGTCTCATCGCACCGCGCGTCATGGGCCACCAGCGTGCGTTTGCAATGCTCGCCGCCAGCGAAGGCTTCTCCGCCGAACAGGCTCGTGAGGCCGGTCTCATCTGGAAGGTGGTTGCTCCCGATCAGGTCGAGACCGAAACGTTGAAGCTCGCATCCTCGCTTGCCTCCAAGCCGCCGGCCGCGATGAGGATCGCCCGCGCCCTGGTCAAGGGGAGCCCGGACGAGGTGCGAACCCGCATGCAGGAAGAGCTCGTCCACTTCGTCGCCCAGCTGAAAAGCACGGAAGCCCGCACCGCCTTCGAAGCGTTCATGAAGGGGCGATGAGGCAACGCCGGGGCCGGAGGGGATATCTGCTTTTCGGCGTTCGCTTAAGTACCCATTAAATCCTGCTTGTTACATTTGAGGAAGCGGCACATCCACCGCTTCCTCACCATGACGGTGCCGTGATCCCCAAATGCCGTTGACGTTGCCGCGCTGAACCGACGCGCGGTGCTTTGCAGGACCTTATCGTGAAGACCAGCTCCAACCTGATGACCAAGATCCTGGTGGTTGCCTCCCTCGTGGTGGTTGCCGCCCTTTCCGGTTTCTCATTCTACATCGACAGTCTCCAGCGCGACGCAACGAGTGCTGCCGTTAAGAGCGAGATCGACAGTTCCGGTCTCCAGGCCTCGCAGAGCATCGCCAATTGGCTTGGCGCACGCGTGATGCTGACCGAGCTTGCCGGCAATGCCGCCGCCAAGGCGCCCGATGCGTCGGGCATCATGGCAGCCTTTGACAATCCCGTTCTGATCCGCGAATTCATGACGACCTATGTCGGCGACGAGCAGGGCGTCTTCACCAGCGTGCCGAACCAGTCGCTGCCGGACGGTTACGATCCGCGCAAGCGCCCCTGGTACCAGGACGCCGTCAAGGCCGACAAGATGGTCCTGACCGACCCCTATGCCGATGCCTCGACCGGCAATCTGATCATCAGTGCGGCCATTCCGGTCAAGAAGGACGGCAAGCTCTACGGTGTCGCCGCATCCGATTTCTCGCTGACCTCGCTCGTCTCCATGGTCAATTCCATCGACATGGGTGGCAAGGGTTCGGCCTTCCTCGTCAAGCAGGACGGCACGATCCTCGTACACCGCGACGGCAACCTCGTCACCAAGACGCTGAAGGATGCCTTCCCCTCCAACACGCCTGCCATCGGCGCCGGCATCACTGAAACGGCTGTCGCTGACGCGAATGTTCTCGTCTCCTTCCTGCCGATCAAGGGCCTGCCGCGCGACGATTGGTATCTTGGCGTTCAAATCGACCGCGATCTGGCTTTCGCCGCGGTCGGCGAGTTCCGCACGGCCGCTGCAGTGGCCACGTTCATCGGCGTCGTCGCCATGATCGGTGTGCTGGCCATGCTGCTGTCGCGCCTCGTCGTCCGTCCGGTGGTCGACATGACCGGCGTCATGGGCAAGCTCGCCGGTGGTAACGTCTCGGCCGAGATCCCCGGCACGGCGCGCCGGGACGAGATCGGACAGATGGCCGCTGCCGTCGCCGTCTTCCGTGACAACATCATCGAGCGTGGCCGTCTGGCGCGTGAGGCGGATGAAACCCGCACGATGACGGAACAGGAGCGTCGCGAGCGCGAAGCCGCCAAGATGCGTGAGGCCGAGCAGGTTTCCTTTGCCGTGCATTCGCTGGCCGAGGGACTGGGCGGTCTTGCCAATGGTGACCTCGTTTCGCGTATCGAAACGCCCTTCGCCGGAGACCTTGATCGTCTGCGCGTCGACTTCAATGCCTCCGTCGAAAAGCTGCATGATGCGCTCGCGACCGTCGGCCGCAACGCACGCGCCATCGACAGCGGCGCCACCGAGATCCGCTCTTCCGCCGACAATCTCGCCCGCCGTACCGAACAGCAGGCAGCCTCGGTCGAAGAAACGGCGGCGGCCCTCGAGGAAATCACCACCACCGTCAAGGACAGCGCCCGCCGCGCCGAAGAAGTCGGCCAACTGGTGAGCCGCGCCCGTGCGGGTGCGGAAAAGTCCGGCGAGATCGTCGACAAGGCCGTCGATGCCATGCAGGGCATCGAGAAGTCCTCGGGCGAGATCTCCAACATCATCGGTGTGATCGACGAAATTGCCTTCCAGACCAACCTGCTCGCCCTCAACGCCGGTGTCGAAGCCGCGCGTGCCGGTGACGCCGGCAAGGGTTTTGCGGTCGTCGCCCAGGAAGTCCGCGAACTTGCCCAGCGTTCGGCGACTGCCGCCAAGGAGATCAAGGCCCTGATCAGCGCCTCGGGCGATCAGGTCAAGCACGGCGTCGACCTCGTCAACGAAACCGGCAAGGCGCTCGACGTCATCGTCCGCGAAGTCCAGGAGATCAACGGCCACGTGAATGCCATCGTGACGGCCTCGCGTGAACAGTCGACCGGTCTTCAGGAGATCAACACCGCGGTCAACACCATGGACCAGGGCACGCAGCAGAACGCCGCCATGGTCGAGGAGCAGACGGCGGCAAGCCACGGCCTGGCCCAGGAAGCAGCAGCCCTCACGGCACTGCTCAACCAGTTCCGCATCGACGACCGCGCTTCGGGCATATCCTCCGGCCATCGCCGCGCGGCCTGATCGAAGCACCTGTCGTGACAGTATCGAAACGGCGCCCCTGTGGCGCCGTTTCCCTTTTCCGGGTTCGGGACTGGTTCAGCCTGCATTCAGTCTTTGCCGCTAATGTCTGCAACCATGCGCCGACTGCGGCGTTCGGGTTACATCCACGCGACCGTGGCGAGCGCGGTCGGAGTTCTCAAAAACTCATCAGAGGTCGTCATGTTGCGCTTGTTTTGTGTCGCACTCAGCCTTTTCCTCAGCATCTCCGTCTCGGCCGCCGATACCATGCCGATCGGCGGCACATCCGATGTCCAGATCAACGAACCCAATGATGTGATCAGTGAAACCCAGAATACGCCGAAGCAGTCGACGCGCCCGCGCCCGCAGCGCTACGTGTGTGTTGTCGATCAGTCCGGCAATGTCGGCGGCGGCGGTCAGGTGTCTTGCCCGGCCAAGGCCGGCCGTGTCGGTGGCCGTTGCCGCTGCGCCAATGTCACGGGATCCGGCACGCTGCTCACCTATTGAGCCCACCCGTTCAGCCGGTCGGCTGATCTTTCCGACGAGGCGCACGAGATCCGCCCATGCGGGATTGCGCCTCAACCAGGTGCAGGCCGGCCGGTAGCCCCGCGATCAACCATCCTCCACGACATCAGCGCGGAGGATGGATCTTCCCTGTTATCCCTTGCTCAGCGTCGCAACGGCCTCGACATGCGGCGACCAGAGGAACTGGTCGACCGGTGTGACATGGTCGACCCGATAGCCGCCGGCGATCAGGATGGAGAGGTCGCGGGCAAGCGTCAGGGGATTGCAGCTGATCGCAACGATCTTCTTCACTTGCGATTTGGCCAGTTCCGCACATTGCACCTCCGCACCTGCGCGTGGCGGGTCGAAGAGCACGGCGTCGTACCCCTTGAATTCGGAAGTCATCAGCGGACGGCGGAAGAGATCGCGCCGCTCGACGGTCACCGGCTTCAGCCCTTGCGTGTTGCGCGCGGCGAAATCGAGCGACTTCACCGCCCTCTCGTCGGATTCGACGGCAAGCACGGAGGATGCGCGGGCGAGCCTGAGCGCGAAGGTGCCGACGCCGGCAAAGAGGTCCACGACCTTCTTCGCCTTGCCGATATGGGCGCGGGCGAGTGCCGCCATGTGTTCTTCGGCCTCATGGGTCGCCTGGGTAAAGCCACCGGGCGGCAACATGACCCGGGCGCCGGCAAAGTCGAGCAGCGGCTTGTGGGGCTCGATGACGATTTCGCCATTGGCCGAAACGCGGGCGATGTCCTTGAGCCTGATGACCGCATTGGTGACAGCGCGCCGCTCCTGGTCACCGAGCCCGCCGCGCAAACCGTCGAGCGAGATGTCGAGACCGGTGGTCGTCTCGGTCACCGTGATGCGGAAGTGCTCGGCACCGCAGGCATTGGCGATGATCTTGATTGCGTCCAGCCGGGAGATCAGCCCGTCCGACGCGATCGGACATTCCTCCACCGGCACGACATGGTGGGTTTCCGCCTGCATGAAGCCCATGACGAGGCCCTGTTCCCGCCGACGGGCGGTGAAGACGAGGCGGCGCCGCTGATGCGGATGGGCTTCGAAGATTTCGCCGACCGGCGCCGCGATTCCCTTCGACTTCAGGGCATCGATCAGCAGCTGCCGCTTGAAACCATTATAGGCGGGTTTGGCCATGTGCTGCAGCGAACAGCCACCGCATACGCCACCCACTCCATCAGGACCGAAATGCTTGCAAGGGGGCTGGACGCGATCGGGCGAGGTCGTGCCAAACGACATGATCGTGCCCTCGTTCTTCACCCGCGCAATGGAAACGGTCTCGCCGGGCAAGGCGAAGGGCACGAAGACCGGACCATCGGCACCATGCGCCACCCCGTCTCCTTTGGCGCCGAGGCTCGCGATCGTAACGGTTTGAGCGCTCATTCGGCGTCTCCTTCGGCGTCGAGATCGTCTTCGAGATCACCATCGTCATCCTCGCCCCTCTCGGCATCGAGAGGCTTCACGCCGGCGAGCAGGAATTCCTCGTTGCCGTCACCGCCTGCGATCGGGGAGGGGATGAGGCCGAGGCTCGTCCAGCCCATGTCTTCCGTCAGCCAGCGTTCGAGTTCGGCGGCAACCAGCGGTGCCGTTTCCGGTTCCTTGAGCAGGCCTGCCTTGCTGATCGCGTCACGGCCCGCCTCGAACTGCGGCTTGACGAGCAGCAGGCAATGCGCCCCTGGCTCGGCCTGTTCGAGTGCTGGCGCCAGCGCCAGCTTCAGCGAGATGAAGGAAACGTCGGAAACGAGAAAGTCGAAGGGCTGGTCGTCGTAATCGTCAGGTTCCAGATAACGCGCATTCAACCCTTCGAGATTGGTGACGCGCGGATCACTGAGCAATCGCGGATGCATCTGATCGTGGCCGACATCGATTGCTGTCACATGGGCAGCCCCGCGCTTCAACAGCACCTCGGTGAAGCCGCCGGTGGAGGCGCCGACATCCAGGCAGTGACAGCCCTCGGGCGAGAGGTTGAAATGGTCGAGGGCGGCGTCGAGTTTCAATGCCGCGCGCGAGACATAGTCCTGTGCCGGATCGTCGATATCGAACTGGTGCGTGGCAGCAAAGACGAGGCTGGGTTTGGCCACCACCTTGCCATCCACTTTCACCGTGCCGCGCTGGATGGCGTCACGAGAGCGGGACCGGCTGGCGAAAAGGCCGAGGGCGACCAGGAGCTGGTCGAGGCGCTGGGGTTCTGGGAGCTTCTTCATGCCCCGTCAATGATGCTTGTGGCCGCAGCGCGCAAGTGTTTTTCGCGTCTGGCAGGCCCGGAGCAGGGGAAGGGCTGCCGGCTCGGCCTGGCAGCTCCGTCTCGAGACTTGTCCGCACAAGTCAATGTTTCATCCATTCAGAGTTTTATTAGTGATACATTAAGCAATCTATTCTAATGTTCACTGGCCGGCGCGATGCGGTCCTCCCTCCCAAGCAGCGCGCTCCGACACGAGACTGCAGGCCGTCCTCCTCCTCGAGGCCTGTAGGGAATGGAAGCCCCCCGGTTTCGGGCCCGGGGGGCTTCATTCGTTTGGCGTATCGCCTGCTCTCGGCCGACCGAAGCGCTAGCGCACATACCTGTAGAGCCAGTCCCGGATGTCCTCCGGCAGGGCCACCGGGTCGCCACCCTCGCCATTCCGTGCGGTCCAGGTGAGATCGACCTCGGCCATCGTCTGTCCGTCCTTTTCCATCGCGACCTCGAAGCCGACCGATTTGCCGCCGATCTTGTCGACCTGGACGATCATGCGCACCTCGTCCTCGAACCGGAGCGGCTGGTGCAGGCGGATCTCGAGCTTGGTCGGGCTGTAGACTGGCTCGTCTTCGAGCGGCGGGCGATAGCGCCAGAAGTGTCGCACGGCCTCCTCGGCATGGATCACATAGGCAGAAGCGCGCATTTCGCCCGTCGGACCGATGTCGCGATAGGCAACCGTCAGCGTGCTCACCTCCACACGTTCCATCTCGTCCATGCTCTTCCCCGGTTTATCTAGGTGTTAGCGGCATCTAACGGCATAGCAGCCGGCTTCACAAGGTCTCGGTCCGTGCCGCCTTCGGCTTGCTGCACCAGTGGGCTGGGTAAAACCGGGAAAGTAAGGTGGAAGATGACGGCCGGGCGCATTATGTTCGGCTCGACCCAGGAAGGATGCCCATGGCCACCCGTCTTTACGAGAACCCGATCTTCCTCGAACACCATACCCCCGAGGGCCACCCCGAGAGGGCCGACAGGCTGCGCTCGCTCAACATCGCGCTGGAGCATCCGAACTTCGCCCGCCTCGAGCGGATCGAGGCCCAGCAGGCGAACGAGGATATGGTGACACTCGCACATCCCGAGGAGCATCTCCTTGCGGTGATGCGTCAGATCCCCGAGGAGGAGGGGGAGATCAACCAGCTGGAATCCGACACCTACGCCTCGCAGAAAAGCCTGCAGGTGGCGCTGACGGCGATCGGCGGGGCGATTGCGGCAGTCGACGACGTGATGACAGGCAAGGCCGACAACGCCTTCGTTGCCGGCCGTCCGCCGGGCCACCATGCCGAAAAGACGAAGGCCATGGGCTTCTGTCTGTTCAACACGGTCGCAATCGCGGCCAGGCATGTACAGAAGACCTACGGCGTCGAGCGCGTCGCAATTGTCGATTGGGACGTGCACCACGGCAACGGCACCCAGGACATCTTCTGGGACGATCCGTCGGTTCTCTTCTGTTCCACCCATCAGATGCCGCTTTACCCCGGCACCGGTGCCAAGGACGAGACGGGCAAACACCGCAATATCGTCAATGCACCGCTTTCGCCGAATGTTGGCTCCGATCATTTCCGCGAAGCCTTCAAGAGCCGCGTTCTGCCCGCGCTCAATGATTTCTCGCCTGACTTCATTCTGATCTCGGCTGGCTTCGATGCGCATCACCGCGATCCCCTGGCGCAGATCAATCTGGTCGGCGAGGATTTCGACTGGGCGACGGGCAGGCTGCTCGAAGTCGCCGACCGTTTCGCCCATAACCGGGTCGTCAGCCTGCTCGAAGGCGGCTATGATCTCGAAGGCCTCGCCGAATCGGCGGGCCTGCACATTCTGAGACTGATGAAGGGTTGAGTATGTCCGACGCCACTGTTCCCGCCGATCTCACCGGCTATTCCTTCGAAAAGGCCGTGGCCGAGCTTGAGAGCATCGTGGCCCGCCTGGAACGCGGTGATGTGGCACTCGACGAATCCATCGCCATCTACGAGCGCGGTGAGCTGCTGAAGAAGCATTGCGAGCAGTTGCTGTCCGCTGCCGAGAACCGCATCGAAAAGATCCGCCTCGACCGCGCCGGCAAGCCGACCGGTGCCGAGCCGCTCGACGGCGCGTGATTTGCAGGCGCATTTGTCGCGCCGTCATCTCGCCACAGTATAAAATGCAAATGGCCCCTCGCGGGGCCATTCGTCGTTGTCGGTGTCGAAAAGGCGGACTTATTCCGCCGGGTTCCTGACGTCGACTGCCTTGGGCTCTGGCGGCCGCCCACCGCTGCCGGTCTTCCACAGTGAGTAGGCAACGCCCACGCCGAGGATCAGGAAGGTGACGCCCAGCGACCATTCCGGCGGGAATTTCTCCCAGCCCATGCCCCAGGCGATGAAGATCTTCGAACCGATGAAGATCAAGAGCACCGACAGCGCATACTTCAGGTAGGCGAAGCGATGCAGGATGGCATCCAGCGCAAAATAGAGCGCGCGCAGGCCGAGGATGGCGAAGATGTTCGAGGTGTAGACGATGTAGGGATCGGTGGTGATGGTGAACACCGCCGGCACCGAGTCGACCGCGAAGACGAGGTCGGCGATCTCGATCATGACCAGTGCAAGCAGGAGTGGGGTTGCAAAACGCCTGATCTTGCCCGTCACCGGATCTTGCTTCTTGACGACGAAGTTGTGGCCGTGGATCGCATCGGTCACGTTCATCCGGCGCTTGAGGAAGCGGATCAGTCCGTTTTCCTCGATCTTGTGCTCCTTGTCCGCCACGAAGAGCATCTTGATGCCCGTCAGGATCAGGAAGCCGGCAAAGAAGTAGAGGACCCAGTGATACTGGTCGACGATCGTGGCGCCAAGCCCGATCATGATGCCGCGCAGGATGATGACACCGAGAATGCCCCAGAACAGCACGCGGTGCTGGTATTCACGCGGGATGGCGAAGAAGCCGAAGATCAGGGCAATGACGAAGATATTGTCCATCGCCAGCGTCTTCTCGACCACGAAGGCCGTCAGATACTGGGCGGTCGCAGTCGTATCCATCTGCCAGTAGATGAAGCCGGAAAAGAGCAGGCCCAGCGTGATATACATGGCCGAAAGCTTCAAACTTTCGGCAATGCCGATTTCATGGTCGTCCTTGTTGAGAACGCCCAGGTCGAAGACCAGGAGCGCAACGACCAGCGCAAGAAAGAGAAGCCACATCCAGAGTGGCTTGCCGAGAAAGAGAATGAGCAGGAGTTCCAAGTGTCTGACCTCTGTTGCATTGACCGGGCTCGATGCAACGCGCGTGCGGTCTCGCAGAGGAGGGGTCCGGTCCGGGCATGACATCGAGCTTGCTCGATGCGGTCCGACATCACGAGGGTAATCCGTCGTCAGAGGGGCCCGGTCCGCAGAGGCGCAAATGGGGGATCCCGCGGGGAGTTCAAGCCCTGTGACGAGAAAAAACACAGGACTACCACGATCGAGGGCGCGCGCTGATACGCCCGCTCGATACGAGGCCATCATCACTGCCCGTAACGTCACGCCTTGTGACGGCACCCGTGCCACTTGCGGCCGAGAACCCGCAGATAAGCCGCATGCGAACCAATGTGGTGCTTCGCCACATCGGGGTTGGCCTGCAATCCCGGTTAGGGAGTGACATTGACGGACCCACTCGTGCACAGATGCGGGCCGACAATCAAATCCGAGGTTGACGCCCCTCACTCGCCTCCCCATGATGTCGCAACTGCAAATGTTGTTTGGGAGGACACTCATGCATTTTTCGAGACTTAGCACTTTGCTCGCCGGCGCCGTTGCCGCATCTGTCGCATTCGGCGCCGCGTCCGTCAGGGCCGAGCAGTTCGTCAACGTGCTGACCGGAGGAACCTCCGGTGTCTATTATCCCCTGGGTGTCGCGCTGTCGAAGATCTACGGCGACAAGATCCCGGATGTCCGCACCCAGGTGCAGGCGACAAAGGCCTCTGTCGAGAACCTCAATCTCTTGCAGCAGGGCAAGGGCGAAATCGGCTTCTCGCTTGGCGACAGCGTCAAGCTGGCGGCGGAAGGCAATGCAGATGCCGGCTTCAAGGCGCCGCTCGACAAGCTGCGCGGCATCGCCGCCATCTATCCGAATTTCATCCAGATCGTCGCCACCAAGGATTCGGGTGTGACCTCGCTGGCCGATCTCAAGGGCAAGAGCCTTTCGGTCGGTGCGCCGAAATCCGGCACCGAACTCAACGCCCGTGCCATCCTCAACGCCGCGAGCATGAGCTATGATGATCTGGGCAAGACCGAATATCTGCCCTTTGCCGAATCGGTCGAGCTGATCAAGAACCGCCAGCTCGATGCGACCCTGCAGTCCGCCGGCCTCGGCGTTGCGTCCCTCAAGGATCTGTCCACCTCGCTGGCGGTTTCGCTGGTTTCCGTTCCTGCCGAAGTCGCGACAGCGCTTGGCGCCCCCTATATTGCGGCGACCATCCCTGCCGGCACTTATGAAGGCCAGACGGAGGACGTGCCAACGGTTGCCGTCGTGAACTTCCTGGTGACCCATTCGGACGTCTCGGACGATCTTGCCTATGAGATGACCAAGCAGCTCTTCGAGAACCTCTCCGACATGCAGGCGGCCCACAATGCGGCCAAGGACATCACTCTGGAGAATGCCACCAAGGGTATGCCGATCCCGCTCCATCCGGGCGCCGAACGCTACTACAAGGAAAAGGGCCTGCTGTGAGGCGGAAAGCCTCTTAAGCTTCTATGTTTCCTGAAGGGACCGGGCGGCCACCATGCCGCCCGGTCCTTTGCCCCTCGGCTTATCCTTCGGACGGACACCCATGAGCGCCACCACTGCGGACCAGACACTGTCGCATGAACCGAACACCCATGAGCAGCATTTCCCGGCAACGGTCGAGGGCAAGATGCTCTATGGCATCGCCGTTCTCTTCTCGCTGTTCCAGATTGCGACTGCGGCGCATCTCATCGACCTGCCGAGCCAGCTCGTCCGCTCCACCCATGTCGCCTTCCTGCTTCTCCTCGGTTTTCCGCTGGTTGCCGCAAACATCCGCAAGGGGGCCGTATACACGGCCGGCGCCTGGGCTCTCGCCACAGCAGGCGTCGCCGTCGCCGTCTACCAGTTCGTCGAATATGAGCCGCTGATCCTGCGCGCCGGCGATCTCGTTCCGTTCGACATCTATGTCGGCGTCGTCGCCATTGCGACGGTCTTCATCGGTGCCTGGGTCATCATGGGACCGGCACTGCCGATCATATCGGGCCTGTTCCTCGCCTATTGCCTGTTCGGCGAATACCTGCCGTCGCCGCTCAATCACCGCGGTTACGACTTTGCTCAGGTCATCGACCACATGGCCTATGGCACGGAAGGCATCTACGGCGTGCCGACCTATGTGTCGTCGTCCTATATCTTCCTCTTCATCCTGTTCGGTTCCTTCCTGGAACGGGCGGGCATGATCAAGCTTTTCACCGATGTTTCCCTCGGCCTCGTCGGCCACAAGCGTGGCGGCCCGGCCAAGGTCTCGGTCATCTCCTCGGGCCTGATGGGCACAATATCGGGCTCCGGCGTTGCCAATGTGGTGACGACAGGCCAGTTCACCATCCCCTTGATGAAGCGTTTCGGCTATCGCCCCGCTTTTGCCGGAGGGGTCGAGGCGACCGCCTCTATGGGCGGCCAGATCATGCCGCCCGTCATGGGCGCCGTCGCCTTCATCATGGCCGAGACGCTCGGCGTCGAATATGCCGAGATCGTCAAGGCGGCGCTGATCCCCGCCATTCTCTATTTCGCCTCGGTCTTCTGGATGGTGCATCTGGAGGCGGGCAAGCGTGGCCTGAGCGGGCTGGATCCAAAGGATCTCCCGTCGCCGCTCGCCGCCATTCGCCGGCAATGGTATCTGCTGCTGCCGCTTGCTGCTCTCGTCTGGCTCCTCTTCTCCGGCTATACGCCCCTTTTCGCCGGCACCGCAGGTCTGGCGCTCACCCTGCTGCTCATCCTCGGCAGCTCGATCGCCATCGGCATGTCCAATACGGCGGTGCGCACCATCTTCTGGATCGGCATCGGGCTCGCCGGGGCCTCCTTCTTCCAATATGGCTTCCGCGCCGTGCTGGTCGCGATCCTGATCCTGATTGCCTGGAACTTCCTGGTCAAGGGCGGTCGCGCAGCCCTCAAGCTCAGCGTCGACAGCCTCGCCGATGGTGCCAAGACGGCGCTGCCGGTCGGTGTCGCCTGTGCCGTGGTCGGCATCATCGTCGGCACCATGACACTGACCGGTGCTGCCAATACATTCGGACAGTTCGTTGTCGCCGTTGGCCAGCACAGCCTCTTCCTGTCGCTGATCCTGACCATGCTCACCTGCATCCTGCTCGGCATGGGCATTCCGACCATCCCCAACTACATCATCACCTCCTCGATCGCGGGGCCCGCATTGCTCGAACTCGGCGTGCCCCTGATCGTCAGCCACATGTTCGTCTTCTATTTCGGCATTCTCGCCGACCTGACGCCACCGGTGGCTCTGGCCTGTTTCGCGGCCGCCCCGATCGCGAGAGAATCCGGCCTGCGCATTTCCTTCGAGGCGGTGAAGGTGGCAGCCGCCGGCTTCGTCATTCCTTTCATGGCGGTCTACACGCCGGCCCTGATGCTGCAGGATGGAGGCCCGCTCGCGGCGGCCATCGGCTATCCGCTCGCCGTCGTCTATATCGTGATCAAGGCCAGCCTCTCGATCGGCCTCTGGGGTGTCGCCGTGATTGGTTACCTCAACCGGCCCCTGCCGCTGCTGCATCGGCTCGTGGCGGCCGCCGCCGCCTTCTTCCTCGTCGCAGCCTTGCCGATCACGGACGAGGTCGGCGCAGCACTCGTCCTGCTCTTTGCCCTCATGGTCTGGAAATTCCCAGGCAAGGTCGCCGGGGACGCCGCAACGACGCCGCCCAAGACAGAGACACCATGAGCCTCTGCATCGCCATCGCCGCCACGGTGCTGACGATTCCGGCGACAAGTTTCTCCCTGTCCTGGGTTCATTCGGTCGAGAAGATCGAGTGGCGGGAGGAATGGGCGGTGACGCGTGCCGGGCTTGAGCTCCGGCAGGCGAGCGTCAAGGGATCCGGCGCCGGCATGGAGCCGGGCGAGGGGGCGGTGCTCGATGACGGCTGGTGGCGCTGGGAGCCCTCGCTCGCGCCCATTCCAGAATTGCGCCTCGCCGCCTCCGGCGCGACGTCTGGCGGCTGGACGCTCTGCCATGCCGGCGGCTGCATGACGCTCGGTGCTGCACCGGGCGAGGAGAGCATTCTCTCGGCTTGTGCCGCAGACACAAAGCCCGTCGATCCATCGCCTTGAAGACACAGCGTCAACGGCCGCCAGGGCCCATCGCCCCTGTCACGGGGGCACGAACCTGCTAGTCTGCCCGGATTGAACGAAGAGGTTTCGCCATGTCCTTCTTTCCCGGAAATGACCCTGTCCCCGGTGACGCCTTTGCCTGCGACGCGATCGAACACCTGATCATCCCGCGCTCCAGCGATATCGGCGGTTTTTCGGTGCGCCGCGCGCTTCCCTCTGTCAAGCGCCGGCTGGTCGGCCCTTTCATCTTCTTCGACCGGATGGGGCCGGCGATCCTGAAGGCGGACGAGGCCATGGACGTGCGCCCGCATCCGCATATCGGCCTTTCAACCGTCTCCTATCTCTTCGACGGCGAAATCAAGCATCGTGACAGTCTCGGCACCGAACTCGTGATTGCGCCCGGCGACATCAATCTCATGACCGCAGGCCGCGGCATCGTGCATTCGGAACGCACACCGGAAAACCTGCGCGGCCATCCGCTCTCCATGTCCGGTCTGCAGACCTGGATCGCGCTGCCGGACGAGATGGAGGAGATGGACCCGGCCTTTGCCCATACCGCCAGGGGCGAGCTGCCGACATTCAACGACCGGGGCGCTCGCGGCCGTGTGGTGATCGGGGCCATGAGTGGCCTGCATTCGCCGGTGAAGACTTTTTCCGAAACGCTATACGTCGATCTCAGCCTCGAACCCGGCGCCCGCTTCCCTTTCGATGCCGGTCAGGAGGAGCGTGCGCTCTACATTCTCTCGGGCGAGATCGAGGTCGCCGGCGACCGGTTTGCGCAGGACCAATTGCTGGTCTTCCGCCCCGGCGACGAAATCACGCTGATCGGCGGCGCGGCAGGCTGCCACGTCATGCTCTTCGGCGGGGCGGCCATGGAAACGAAGAAACATATCTGGTGGAACTTTGTTTCGTCGTCCAAGGAGCGCATTGAACAGGCCAAGGAAGAGTGGAGAACTGGCCGTTTTGACATCGTTCCTGGCGATGAAGAAGAGTTCGTGCCTTTGCCGGAGGGCCGTTGACGTCTATATAACAGCGTGGTGTCGGATATTTGCCCAGTTCGTCTTGGGATGCTATCGCGCACCCGAACGAGTTGAAGAGGCAAGAGCCCGTGACATCCATGCCCGATACGCCGCTGCTGGACCAGGTCGAGTTTCCGAAAGACCTGAAGGCCATCGACGACCGCGATTTGCCGCAGTTGGCGCGCGAACTGCGCGACGAGATGATCGATGCCGTGTCGAAGACGGGTGGTCATCTGGGGGCTGGACTCGGCGTGGTCGAGTTGACCATTGCGATCCACAAGGTCTTTGAGACGCCGGACGATCGGCTGATTTTCGATGTCGGCCACCAGTGCTATCCGCACAAGATCCTGACCGGCCGCCGCGAACGGATCCGCACGCTGCGCCAGGAAGACGGCCTGTCCGGTTTCACCAAGCGTACGGAAAGCGAATACGATCCTTTCGGCGCTGCCCACTCGTCCACCTCGATTTCCGCCGGCCTCGGCATGGCGGTTGCTGCCGAACTGTCGAAGACCGACCGCAAGGTGATCGCCGTCATCGGTGACGGCGCCATGTCCGCCGGCATGGCCTATGAGGCGCTGAACAATGCAGGCGCGCTGGACGCCCGGCTGATCGTCATCCTCAACGACAACGACATGTCGATCGCCCCGCCGACGGGCGCAATGAGCGCCTATCTCGCGCGCCTCGCATCCGGCCGCAGCTATATGGGCATCCGTGAATTCGGCAAGAAACTGACAGCCTATCTCGGCAAGACCGTCGATCGTGCCATCACCCGGGCCGTTGAGCACGCCCGCGGTTATGTCACCGGCGGCACCATGTTCGAGGAACTCGGCTTCTACCATATCGGCCCGATCGATGGTCACTCCTTCGACCATCTTCTGCCCGTGCTGCGCAATGTCCGCGACAATGCCAAGGGCCCCGTGCTGATCCATGTCGTGACGCAGAAGGGCAAGGGGTATGCGCCGGCAGAAGCCGCGGCCGACAAGTATCATGGCGTCAACAAGTTCGATGTCATCACCGGCACCCAGGCCAAGGCCAAGCCCAATGCGCCGGCCTACACAGCCGTCTTCGCCGATGCACTCGTCGAGGAAGCCCGCCACGACGAGAAGATTGTCGGCATCACCGCCGCCATGCCCTCGGGCACCGGCCTCGACAAGCTGCAGTCGCTCTTCCCCGAGCGCACATTTGACGTCGGCATCGCCGAACAGCATGCCGTGACCTTCGCAGCCGGTCTCGCTGCGGAAGGCTTCAAGCCCTTCTGCGCGCTCTATTCAACCTTCCTGCAGCGCGGCTACGATCAGGTCGTGCACGATGTCGGCATCCAGGGCTTGCCGGTCCGCTTCCCGATCGACCGCGCCGGTTTCGTCGGTGCGGACGGCCCGACCCATGCTGGCTCCTTCGACACCGGTTTCCTGGCAGCACTGCCGGGCTTCGTGGTCATGGCCGCTGCCGACGAGGCAGAGCTCAAGCACATGGTCCGCACGGCCGCAGCTTACGACGAAGGCCCGATCTCCTTCCGCTATCCGCGCGGCGAGGGGGTCGGCGTTCCGATGCCCGAGCGGGGCGAGATCCTCGAAATCGGCAAGGGCCGCATCGTCAAGCAGGGTTCGAAGGTGGCGCTCCTCTCCTTCGGCACGCGTCTGGCCGACTGTCTGCTCGCCGCCGAAGACCTCGACGCATCAGGCCTTTCGACCACCGTCGCGGACGCCCGCTTCGCCAAGCCCCTCGACCACGATCTGATCCGCCAGCTCGCCCGCCACCATCAGGTGGTGGTCACCGTCGAAGAAGGCGCCGTCGGCGGCTTCGGCAGCCATGTCATGCATTTCCTCGTCAATGAGGGCTTGCTCGACAACGGCCTCAAGGTCCGCTCGCTGGTCCTGCCTGACGTCTGGATGGACCAGGCCAAGCCCGAAACCATGTATGCCAAGGCCGGATTGGATGCGGTGGGCATTCTGAAGACGGTGTTTGCAGCGCTGGGCCAGGACGTGCCGGGCGTGATCGCGGCGGGCTGAAGCTCCAAGGCCGAAAATGTGCGCGTCTATGTGATGACCTCTGAGGCCGGCGATGTGATCGGTTTCTATGCCCTGAATGCCCACTTTGTCGATTTCACGGAACGGTTCTCCTATTCGGATCGGCTGGGCCAAGCTCTCCTGGGAACTGGTATAGGCTTGCACAACCAGAATGAGATCGGAACAATTCAGTGTTGCAAAATGAACCCGGCCGTGTGAGTTTTTTGAGGATGACTTGACTGTAAAAAACTGATTCTCTGGGGAAAACTATAATGCTGTTCGGACGCGTTGAAGCCCTGCTGCTTTCTGGCATTGGGGCGGCTGTGCTTTCTGTATCCCCTGCAATGGCGGAGGACCCGGCTACCAACACGGACTGGCAGGGCTTTTATCTCGGCCTGGCACTCGGTGGTGCTGACAGTGCAGCCAAACCTGACACCGGTGTGGTCTATAACGGCTATTTCGTCGATGCGGGGAGTGCGAGCGACCGGAATCAACTCAACCCGATCCTGCAGCGGCGTATAAGCGGTCAGGACGTGACCGGATCCGTGTTGGCGGGATATGATTTCCAGTCCGGCAACATCACATATGGTCTGGAGGGTGATCTCACCTTCATGGGGTTTTCAGAAACCCAATCTGCCGGTCCCATCAATTACGATACCCAGCCGGCCGAGACTCTCACCACCCGGACCACCGTTGAATCCGATTTTCTGCTGAGCCTTCGTCCCAAGCTTGGCTACGTCAGTGGCCCGTTCCAGTTCTACGTGTCCGCCGGTCCGTCGGTCAGCCGGTTCAAGATGAACCATCAATATTCCGACACCTGGGGTGGCGGCAACAGCGTGACATTCTCAGACAGCAAAACCGCGTACGGTATTTCAAGCAGCATTGGCGTGGGCTACATGGTGTCCGATGGCTGGGTGCTGCGCAGCGATTATGTGTTCAGCTACTATCCGGACATTGCCAGCGGCAGTTCCGATCTCAACGGCGATGGCAATGATGATTTTTCCTATGGCTCTGCCTTCAAGTCGCACAATCTGCGTCTGGCGCTGATCAAGCGCTTCTGATCCCTTTGGTCTTTAAGACGGGCCCGCAATTTATGTGTCGATAACGACAGATGAAACGGCAGTGCATAAGCTCCGAGGGGGGCTCTGAAGAAGGGGGGTCATGTATGCGTCAGTTGATGGCGTTGTCTCCGGTCGGAGGACAAGCTCGGCCTACTTCAGAGTGATCTTTTCTTGAACCGATATGTCCGCGTTTTCATAGGCGTCGGAGATCATGTGGCAGGGGATGAGCGTTGGTGCCTCGACCCGGCGCATGTCCCAAGCGGGATTGATAGAACGAAGGAAGGCCCTGACCCCTTTCGAGAAATGGCGGATGAACTCCTCGCGCCGAAGGATTTCGCATTCCTCCCAATGCACGAGCGAATTTACGTTGAGAATGCTGAGCATGGCTTGCTCTCCTGTAGCGACCGAAGGATGAGGTAAAGTTTTACGGCCAGCCGTTGGAGCGTAAACGTGCGGCGATGCGACTGGACGCGAAAACCTCGTCAGACGCAAGATGCTGGCAGACCTCTGAACCTCAGGACCCTCTCTGGACTTCCCCCTATCCCCCGGTTAGACCGGGGCCTCATTGGCAGACCCTTCCATGGGTTGCGGAGGCCCCATGCAGACGGCAGAGACCACGGAACTCGTCCCCGACTTCGCGCCCGACTGGGCAGCGATCGCGGTCGTCATTCTCGGCGTCACCGCCTTTGCGGTGGGGCAGGGGCTCACCTATCCGCTGATTGCGCTGATCCTCGAAAGCCGGGGAGTCTCGTCCAGCATGGCCGGGCTGAACGCCTCGGTTTTTGCACTCGGGCTTGCTTCCTCGACGCTGATCATCGGCAAGTTGACGCAGGCAATGCGCGGCGACCGGCTGATCGTCGCGTCGCTGCTCGGGGTGTCGGTAGCGCTCGCCACCTTCTCGACCTTCGACCAGCTCTGGATCTGGTTCGTCGCCCGCTTCCTGCTCGGCTTCTGCACAAGCATCATCTACACGGTGAGCGAAGCCTGGCTGAACACCGCTTGCCCGGATCGCTTGCGCGGTCGTGTTTCCGGCGCCTATAGCGCCGGCATGTGTGCAGGCTTTGCCGCCGGCCCGCTCGCCATTCCGCTTGTCGGCATCGAGGACGGCTTCGCCTTCGCGCTGACGGCGGCCTATGTCGCGCTCGTCGCCTTTGCCTCGGTCATGCTCGGCCGCTACGCCCGCACCCGGCCTGAAGCCTCGGAGGCCGGCGGCTTGCTCACCTTCGTCAAACTCGCGCCGGTGCTGACGCTGATGGTTGTTGCCTTCGGCTTTTCGGACATCGCGGCGATCTCGATGATTCCCCTCTATTTCGTCGAGCGTGGGTACAGCCAGAATTTTGCGGCCTTCGTTGTCACCATGGTGGCGCTGCCGACTGCGCTTGCCCAGCCTTTCGTCGGCTGGCTGCTTGACCGATTGTCGCGCCCGGTGATTGCCGTCGCCGGATCGCTGATCACGGCTGCTGCCTTCCTGGTTCTGCCCTTCATGACATCACAGGCGGCCCTGCTGATCACGATCTCGATCCTCGGCGCGGCAAGCTTTTCGCTCTATACGGCAGCGCTGACACTGCTCGGCGAGCGCTTCCGAGGCGGTCTTCTCGTCTCGGGTGCCGCCGTCTTCGCGCTGGCTTACGCGATCGGCAGTGCCACGGGCTCCGGCGCCACGGGGCTCACAATGGATCTGGTCTCGGTCGATGCCGGCCCTGTCTTCGTCGGCATGCTGATGCTTGGTTTCACCGGTTTCTTCGCCCTCAACCTCATGCGCATCCGCGCATCGCGGGCGTGACGCCGATGCTCGAAACCTCGCCCCCCGAAATCTTCGACTGCCAGGCTTGCGGCGCCTGTTGCGCCTATTCGGCCGATTGGCCGCGTTTCTCCCTGGAAAGCGACGAGGAAATCGCCGCCATCCCGGAAACGATGATCGCAAAAGACGAAAGTGGCATGAAGTTCGAGGGTGGACGCTGCGCGGCATTGACCGGCGAAGTCGGCAAACATGTCGGTTGCGCCGTCTACCACGTGCGCCCACATGTCTGCCGCACCTGCATGCCCGGCGACGAGGAATGCAAGATTGCCCGCGCCGAATTCGGCTTCAGCATCGAAGGCCTGCCCGAGCCCGAGATTTACGAGGCCTGACGTCTTCAGGGGACGCAGGTCGAGCAGAGCGCTGCATCAGCCCCCACAGCCGTGCCCGTCAGGATCGCCACACCATAGCTCGGTATCAGAGGGGTTTGACGGCCACGCTCAGCTCTTGCGAAATTGCCGAAGACGTCGTCGCACAAGGCGGATGCCTTGGACGACAGCGGGTGGGAGAGCAGGGCAGCGGCGGCGAGAAGATGAGACGCAATGCCGGGTTGCCCAGGTCTGAAAGCAGAAGACATTTCTTTCCCTTCAAGGCCTGATTCTGGAAGCGCAAAGGTTGCCTCGCCCATGTTCCGCACCTATGTTCCCGTCACCTGCCAAAACGCAATCTATTTGCCAAAAGGAGATCTCACCATGGCCTTCGAATTGCCCGCCCTCCCGTATGCTTACGACTCGCTGGCGCCGTTCATGTCGGCTGAAACGCTCGAGTTTCACCACGACAAGCACCACCAGGCCTATGTGACCAACGGCAACAATCTCCTCAAGGATTCCGGTCTGGAAGGCCTGTCGCTGGAAGAGATCGTCAAGCAGTCCCATGGCAAGAATGCCGGCCTGTTCAACAATGCCGGCCAGCATTACAACCACATCCACTTCTGGAACTGGATGAAGAAGGATGGCGGCGGCAACAAGCTTCCGGGCAAGCTGCAGGCAGCCGTCGACAGCGATCTTGGCGGCTATGACAAGTTCAAGGCCGATTTCGTTGCAGCCGGCACGACCCAGTTCGGCTCCGGCTGGGCCTGGCTCTCCGTCAAGGACGGCAAGCTCGAAATCGCGAAGACTCCGAACGGCGAAAGCCCGCTGATCCACGGCGCATCCCCGATCCTCGGCGTCGATGTCTGGGAACACTCCTACTACATCGACTACCGCAATGCCCGTCCGAAGTATCTCGAAGCCTTCGTCGACAGCCTGATCAACTGGGACTACGTGGCTGAAATGTACGAAGCCGCGACGAAGTAATTGTTGCGCATAATATGATCGCAGACGCCCGGTGCCCAGCACCGGGCGTTTTTCGTTCGAGCGTCCCTGCGCCATGATGCAGATGGAACCATCCGCCATGCACCACGTTTCTTCGGCAAGAACCCGAACAATCGAAAGGTAATCACCATGGCCTCTTCCAATCTCCAGTCCGAACTTCGTGAACTGCGCGAACAGATGAACGATCTCAAGGACATGATCAGCCGTGAGGCGGGCCGCAGCAGCCGCAACGTTCGCAACCGCGCCTCCGAAGCGCTGGACGAGGCAGGCCGCAAGGCTTCCTCCGTCACCGGCTATGACAGCGACGACGTCCGCAATCGTGCGTCAGACGTCGTCAATGGTGCCACCCGCACGGCCCATGTCGTGGCCGACTACGCCCGCGAAGGCGCGGATACGGTTGCTGGCGTCGTGCGCCGTCATCCGGCTGCCGCCACTTCCGCAGGCCTCATCACGCTCGGCATTGTCGGCGGCGTGGTTGGCTACCTGCTCGCCAATTCGACCCCGTCGGCCCGCGATAGCCGCTGGCGCTGGAACTGAGGTCACCATGGCAAAGGTGACCTACCACGTCGTCGAGCATGATGAGGGCTACGCCTACCGCCTGGGCGACGTCTATTCCGAGCCCTACGCGACCCATGACGAGGCGCTCGCAGCCGCCCGGCACGCAGCCGGCGCCCAGCAGCTCGCCGATGGCGACGCCGAAATCAGCTGGCAGGATGCCGAGGGCGAATGGCATCACGAACATGCGGACGGTGCGGACCGCCCCATGACGGACGTTGTCGAAGATGTCGAGGACGACCGGTAAGCCTGATCGTTTTGAGTTCAGGTGAAGGAAAAGCCCGTGGCGCAAGCTGCGGGCTTTTTTGTCATGATGCCCAGGCGGGACCGGTCAAAGGTTCCTCCGCTCCTGCCGTGCCGGATGGGTGATCGCTGCAGCCGCCGATCGGAGCTGGCTGACCGGCGACCTACGGCATGCGCGCAGGCGCGGAAGATCGGCCGGAAGGAGCGGCCACCGTCCCCTGCTGCATGCACAAGGAAAATGCCACCTCGACGGTGGCATTTCCTGTCTCTGAACGGTGGGTCTCCCGCTCACGCCCGGGCTGGTAACAGAGGATACCCGACAATCACGGCGCGGGCCGCAAGGGTCGCAATCGCGGCCTTGACGAGGTCGCCTGGAATGAAGGCGAGCGAGCCGGTCAGCACGGCAGGGAAGGGCGTTCCGGCGACCGCCGAGAGCCAAGGCATGCCGCAGAGATAGACGACGCCGATGCCGCCGACGACGCTGGCGACGAAGAATCCGGCCATCTGTTTCGTGGCCGACTGTCCTTCGCGCACGAGCATTTCAGCGAGGAACCCGGTGACGAAAGCGCCGATGATCCAGCCGAAGATATAGCCGCCGGTCGGGCCCATCAGCACGTTGAGACCGCCGCGACCGCCCGAAAGCACCGGCAGGCCGACGGCGACGAGCACGACGAGCAGCGCATAGGCGAGTGCCCCGCGCTTGGCGCCGATGATGCAGCCGGCCAGCATGACGCCCATCGACTGCGCCGTGATGGGAACCGGCAGAAGCGGGATCGGCACGGGCGGCAGGAAGCCGAGAACGATGATGATGGCGGTAAAAAGAGCGGCGAGCACGAGGTCTCTGGTGGTCATGAACGGATCCCCAAAAGCTGAATGGCTTTTACTGGCCCCGAATTCCCCGCGCGTCAATTGCCTCGGCGATCCGATCGGCATCCTTCAGCGTCGAAATGATGAGGGGCCCGAGCATGCGCGAGAGCTTGAATGGGATGCCGCGCGCCACATGCGCCTCTTTCAGTGCCTCGTGGCGCTGGGCGATCTCGGGCACGAAACGCAGCACGAGCCCGAGTGCGAGGCCGAGATCGGCCGCTTTCATCAGTCCCAGCCGCTCGAGTGGTCGGGCGAGGTCGGTGACGGCTGCCATGAAGTCGGCAATGGTCGTGGAAGCCGTCACGGCCGCCGCGAGGAAGAGGATGGCGACCAGCCTGAGCATTGTGACGAGCGTTTCCTCCGGCGAAAGGAGGAGCAAATTGATGGCCGCCAGAAAGGCGATGGTGAAGAGCACGGGTCTGAGCCGTCGCAGTCCTTCCGACAGGCCGACGCCTGTGGAGAGATAGAGCAGTCCGGTCGCAACGAGCATGGCCGTGAGCACGAGCGGCTGGTCGATGACGTAGAGCGCGAGCCCGAAGACCATCAGGCCAAGGAGCTTCGGCTTGACCGGGATGCGATGCAGGAGGCTTTTGCCCTCCACATGCAGGCTTGTCAGCATCCGGCGATCTCCCGGTAGCGCGCGATCGCGTCCTCGCCCGCGCCGTCGAAAACCAGCGTGCCTTCATGAAATACCAGCACGCGAGGGAAGTCTTCGACGAGGTCGAGGTCGTGGCTGATAACCATCGCCTGTTCGACAAGTCCTTCGATGGCGGCCTTAACCTTGGCGCGGTTCTTCAGATCCAGCTGGTTCGTCGGCTCGTCGAAGATGACCATCTCCGGACGGTTGACGCAGACGGCGGCAAGGGCGGCCAGCTGCAATTCTCCGCCAGACAGCTCATGCGGCCGCCGCACGGCGAGATCGCTGATGCCGAAGCGGGCAAGAGCCTCGTCCACCAGCCGCTCCACTTCGGGCGCAGCCAGCCCCCGCGACTTCGGCCCGAGCGCCACATCCTCCCGGATAACAGGCAGAATGATCTGGTGTCCGGGGTTCTGGAAGATAAAGCCGGTCTTCGCCCGCGCCGCCTTCTCGTCGGCTACGGTATCGAGACCGTCGAGCGTGACCTTGCCGAAAGAGGGCTTCGCAAGTCCGGCAATCAGTCTGGCAAAGCTCGTCTTGCCGGAGCCATTCAGCCCGATGACGCCGATGCGTGGTTCGCTCAGCGAGAGTGTGAGGGCCCTCAGGGCCACACGGTCGCCGTAACGCAATTCGGCTTGGTCGAAATGGATGTGCAAGATGTGGGATCTCCTGACGGCGATGGGTGATGCTATAGACCGGTGCGGTGGGCAGTGCCAGATGTCTCCCCCGCCCATTCCTCGATGACAATGGCGGTGTGGCCGAGCCGTACGCCGTGCCGCCAATCCACAACCTACAATTATCTGCTCATTGAACAAACCGCGAACATGACCTAGCCTCCCTGAATGTCGATTCTGGTCCCCAATACGCTGGCACGAAAAATCTTCCTGGAACGGCAGGGTCTGTCCCGCTCGCCGACAAAGGCGCTGGGACGTCAGGGGCTCTATGACCTCATCCACGACCTTGGCTTCGTCCAGATCGACAGTATCCAGTGGGTCGAGCGGGCGCATCACCAGATCCTCTTTTCCCGCAATCAGACATACCAACCGAAGGATCTCGCCCATCTGGCCGAGAAGGACCGCTCGCTCTTCGAGCACTGGACGCATGACGCCTCCATCATTCCCTCTGCCTTCTTTCCCTATTGGAAACACCGCTTCGTCCGCCGCGAAGAGCGGATCCGGCAGAACTGGGCCAGATGGCAGGGCGAGGGTTTCGATCAGGCATTCGAGGAAACCTATGCCCGCATCCGCGACCACGGCCCGGTCATGGCGCGCGACGTGAAGTCCGAGGACCACAAGTCCGGCGGCTGGTGGAACTGGCATCCCTCCAAGACCGCGCTTGAGTTTCTCTGGCACACGGGCAAGCTGGCGATCGCCCGCCGCGAGGGGTTCCAGAAGGTCTATGACCTCGCCGAGCGGGTCATTCCCGCCGAGCATCATGCCCGGGAGGTTGACCAGGAGACCTTCGTCGACTGGGCCTGCCGCGCGGCGCTCACCCGCCTCGGCTTTGCCACCTCGGGCGAAATCGCCGCCTTCTTCGATATTGTGACACCCGAGGAGGCGAAGGCTTGGGTCACAGCCCATCGCGACGAGTTGCACGATGTGTTGGTTGAGACCGTGGACGGCAAACAGCGCGCCTCCTTCGCCTTTGCCGACAGGATCGCCACGCTTGTGGATGCCCCGGAACCGCCCGCCCGCATCCGCGTGCTCTCACCCTTCGATCCGCTGATCCGTGACCGCAACCGCACCGAACGCCTTTTCGGCTTTTTCTACCGCATTGAGGTCTTCGTACCCGAGCCGAAGCGGCAATATGGCTATTACGTCTTTCCGCTGCTGGAGGGTAACCGTCTCATCGGCCGCATCGACATGAAGGCCGAGCGCAAGGAGGGTGTGCTCGACATCCGCCGCCTCTGGCTGGAACCGGGCGTCAGGCCGAGTGTCGGACGCCTGGAGAAACTCGACGCCGAACTGCAACGCGTCGCCCGCTTCGCCGGCATGGAAGCCGTGCGCCGCCAGCCCGGCTGGCTCGGATGACGGACTGTATATTCCAAAGAGAAGGACCTGGGACGTGACCGACAACAGCGCCTACCGCATCGATCCGCGCGTGCCTGCGATCGACGATTACATGCGCCTGCGGCTCGAATCCGGCCTCACGCCCTTTTCCCGGGAAGCCGCCGAAAAAGGCCTGCCGAATTCCATCTTCGGCGTCAGCCTGATGCTGGGCGACGAGACGGTTGGCATGGGCCGGATCATCGGCGATGGCGGCTGTTTCTTCCAGGTGACCGACATCGCCATTTTGCCGGATCATCAGGGCAGGGGACTTGCCAAGCTGATCATGACGGCACTCTCCGACTTCATCGCGACCCTGCCGAAGACCGCCTATGTCAGCCTGATCGCTGACGTTCCGGCCAACCGCCTCTACGCCCAGTTCGGTTTCGACGAGACCGCACCCCGCTCGGTCGGCATGGCGCGAAAGGTAGTCTGAACCCGATCGGCATGCGTCCCGAGGCCCGTGGCATGGAATGTTGCCGCCACTGCGGGCCACAGCGCCGCGCTAACATTGCGCAAAACGTCAAATGACCTATAATCCTAACGTCATTTGAAGGAGTTCAAACGTGCGCAGCGCCGCCGAACGAACCTCGACCCGCACTCAACCGTCCCCCGGCTTCTCCGAGGAGGGCGATCGCAAACGGCTGTCGGCGACAGCACTGAAGGCTTATCGCCGCATCGTGACCCATTGGAACCTGACCGGCCAGCAGGCGGCAGCCCTGCTCGGGGTCTCCGTCAGTACCTGGGAGCGGCTGAAGCCGGAAAGTGTGACGAAGACGCTGAGCCAGGATCAGATGACCCGCATTTCGGCCCTGACAGGCATCTACAAGGCGCTGCATCTGCTCTTCGTCGATGCCATGGCCGACCGCTGGCCGATGCTCGAAAACACAGGCCCGCTTTTCGACCGCCGCACGCCGGTCACCGCCATGATCGAGGGCGGCATTCCGCATATGCTAGAGGTCCGTCGCTATCTCGACGCCGTGCGCGGGGGGCTCTGACTTGGAAGTCGCCGGCGTTCCGGTGAGCACGCTCGCCTATCCCAAGACGGTGCGCCTCGTCTCGACCGCGCGGCTGCGGCAAGCCGTGCTCGCGCCGCTTGCCGACAACGCGGATGAGCTCGCGGAACTGGCCGAAATCGAGGCGGCAACGTCGACCCGCATTCAGGCTCAGTCCACCGGCATCTCCGGCCTCGCGGCCAATGAGCTCGTCTATGACGTGCCGCATGCCCATTTCATCAATGCCAGCTTCGCCTATGCCAAACCGCGCGAACCCAATCGCTTCAACGGTGAGACGCGTGGCGCCTGGTATGCCGCGCTCGGCGTCGAGACATGCCTTGCCGAAATCGCCTTTCACATGACGGAATTCCTGTCACGCACAGGCGTTTTTGAAGCGGTGGCCGATTATGCGGAAATGCTCTGCAGTTTGTCGGGCGACTTCCTCGACCTGAGGATCCAGCCACATCATCCGGCCCTCGCGCCCGACAAGGCGGCCGGGTACCCAGAGGGCAATCGCCTCGGGCTCGAAGCACGACGTGCCGGGTTGAACGGCATCATCTATCCGTCGGTCCGCCACACTGGCGGCACCTGTCTTGCCATCCTGCGCCCCGCCGCCGTCCAGTCGGTGCGCCAGGGCGACGTCTGGCGGCTCACATGGAAGGGAAAACCGGTGCCGATGGTTGAGGGGCCGCTTGCAGGCTGAGTTCATCCGGAATTGCTGCGGACTGCATCGTCCAGGAAAGCCCCGTCACTGGAACAGGCGCAGCAGGATGTCAGGTTCCGAATTGGCGATGGAAAGTGACTGTGTCGCCAGCTGCTGCTGGACTTCGAGTGCCTTCGACCGCGTGGCGGCCTCCTGCAAATCCGCATCGACCAGGCGCCCAATACCGCGGTCGACGGCATCTTGCAGCACCTGAACGAACTCTGTCTGCATCTCGATCCGCTGGGAAATCGCACCCAGTTTGGCGCCTGCATCGGCCATCGCGCCGAGCATCATTTCCAGGACACTGACCATCTCGTCGATATCCTGCGCGGAGGTATCGGCTGTAAGGATCATGTCTTCATGTATGTCATGGTTCTTGCCGCTCAGCAGCACCCACTCGGTTGCCGTGCCGAGGTCGCGTGCGAATTCGACATTGGTCAGGATGCCGTTGTGGTAGTTCTCATCAATCAGATGGTTGGTACCCCACTGATTGCTCATCCCGTAAGAGAGATTTTGCAGGGAGACCGAATTGCCGCTCCGGGTAAACGAGCCCACGATCTGCTTGTCCGCGTCGTCTGCTGCGTCGATCCTGTGGAGCCAGTTCTGCCCGGAGAAGCTCGCCGATTCGACAATGGAATAGATCTGCTCCTTGAGCTGATCGAGCTCCTCGTTGATCTTCAGTTTGTCGACGCTTTCTTCCCGCGCTGTAACCAGCTTTGCCTTGATCTCCTGTACGACTTCGATGGCCGAACTCATGCCGGCATAGGCTGTGTCGACAGCTGCGGCACCCAGTCCCAGGGCGTCTTCAACCGCTGCAAGTGCTTGATTGTCCGACCGCATCGTCGTGCCGATGGACCAATAGGCGGCATCGTCAGAAGCTTGCTGCACCCGCAGGCCGGAGGAGACCTGGCGTTGATTGATCCCGAGTTCATGCGAAATTTGGCGCAGGTTGGCCAGTGCCGAAATGGCGGCCGTATTGGTAAGTAGACTTGGCATGAACACCGCACATGAACGGATGATGATTACATCCGCGACTATCGCCGGTCTTGATTAATCGAAAGTAAATTTTCGCAACCCATCCGGGAAAATATTCTACACAATCTCGGTCGCGGCAATTCGGATGCCAAACCCTTCCAGCCCGACATAGTGGCGTTCACGCGAGGAATAGAGGCGGATCGAGGTGACGCCGAGATCCTTGAGGATCTGCGCGCCCAGTCCGATTTCCAGCCATTCGCTGTCGCGTACCTGGGCCTCCTGATGCGCCTCGCGATCGTGTTTGCCAGTGCGCGCGGTGGTGGAAACGCCGACGCCGACCGATCCCTCGCGCAGATAGACGATGACGCCGCGACCCATTTCCGAGATCCGCTTCATGAAGCCGTCGATCTGGCGATCGGTGCCGAAGACGTCGCGGCCGACATCTTCGAGATGCAGCCGCACCGGAATGTCCTCGCCGTCCCTGATGTCGCCGAATACGAGTGCCACATGCTGCATCGGATCCCAGGGCAGGGAATAGGCATGGGCCTTGGCAGGGCCATAGGGTGTCTGCACATCGAATTTGGAGACCAGCTGGATCAGCGTCTCCTTGCGCTGGCGATAGGCGATGAGATCGGCAACGGAGACCTGTTTCAGGCCGTGGCTCTCGGCGAAGGCAGAAACCTGCGGACCGCGCATCACGGTGCCGTCGTCATTGACGAGTTCGGAGATCACCCCGATCGGGGGCAGGTTCGCCATGTTGCACAGATCGACGGCCGCTTCCGTATGGCCAGACCGCATCAGGACGCCGCCTTCGCGCGACACGAGCGGAAAAATATGGCCGGGACGGACGAAGTCGCTCGCGCCGACATTCGGGTTGGCGAGATTGCGGACCGTCAGCGTCCGGTCATCCGCCGAAATGCCGGTCGTCGTGCCATGCTTGAAATCGACTGAAACAGTGAAGGCCGTGGTATGCGCGCTGTCGTTTTCGGCGACCATGGCCGACAGATTGAGACGCCTGGCCTCCTCCTTCGGCATAGGCGCGCAGACGATGCCCGATGTGTGACGCACGATGAAGGCCATTTTCTCGGCGGTGCAGTGGACGGCAGCGACGATCAGGTCGCCTTCGTTTTCGCGGTCGTCGTCATCCATGACCACGACGATTTCGCCGGCTTCGAAGGCCCGGATTGCCTCCACGACACGCTTCTGGTCATAGCTCATGGGATCGTCCTCACCTTGTGCGGCCGTTCTGGCCACGGTCTCTCAGAATATGATCGAGAATGATGCAGGCAAGCATCGCCTCGCCGACGGGCACTGCGCGAATCCCGACGCATGGGTCGTGCCGGCCCTTGGTGCGCACGTCCACCTCCTTGCCATCGGAATCGATCGAGCGCTTCTCCGTCAGGATCGACGAGGTCGGCTTGATGGCGAAGCGCGCGACGATCGGCTCGCCGGTCGAGATTCCGCCCAGCACGCCGCCGGCATGGTTCGACAGGAAGACCGGCTTGCCATCGGCCCCGATCCGCATCTCGTCGGCATTCTCCTCGCCAGTGATCTCGGCAGCCTCAAAGCCGTTGCCGACCTCGACACCCTTGACCGCATTGATCGACATCAGGCCTGAGGCGATGTCCTGATCGAGCTTGCCATAGACGGGTGCCCCGATCCCGGCCGGCACGCCTTCAGCCACGATCTCGATCACGGCGCCGACGGAGGATCCGGCTTTGCGGATGCCATCCAGATAGTCCTCGAATACGGGCACCATCGCGGCGTCGGGGCAGAAGAACGGGTTCTGATCGACCTGGGTCCAGTCCCAGTTGTCGCGATTGATCTTGTGCGTGCCGATCTGCACCAGTGCACCACGAATGGTGACGCCAGGCATGGCAAGGCGTGCGAGTGCACCGGCCGCGACACGGGCAGCCGTCTCGCGCGCCGAGGAGCGGCCGCCGCCGCGATAGTCGCGGATCCCGTATTTCAGGTCATAGGTATAATCGGCATGGCCGGGACGATAGCGCTTGGCAATGTCGCCGTAATCCTTCGAGCGCTGGTCGGTATTCTCGATGAACAGCGACACCGGCGTGCCTGTCGTGATCATCGAGCCGTCTTCCTGTGGCATGACGCCGGAGAGCACTTTCACGATGTCGTCCTCGCGCCGCTGGGTCACGAAGCGTGACTGGCCGGGCTTGCGCTTGTCCATGAAGACCTGCAGGTCTTCGGGCCGAAACCGAACACCCGCAGGGCAGCCGTCGACGACCGCGCCGAGCGCCGGTCCGTGGCTTTCGCCCCAGGTGGTGACGCGGAAGAGATGACCGAAGGTGTTGTGCGACATGCCTGACTTACCGTCCCATTCTCGCCATCGGGAACGTCTCCCGTCTGGACCTGCCTTGGATGGCGTCACTCATAGAGCAAATCGGCATTTTCTGTGAAGCGCTTTTGCGCTTGGCGCCGCTGTTTTGCGACAACACAGTGTCACCGAAGGTGCGATGATCTCTGTCCTCCTGCCGCTCACGAGGCCTTGCGTTGCGGCAGGCGATCGACGAAGCGGGTGAAATCCTCGAAGGAGAGCGGCTTGGCAAAGGCATAACCCTGCAGATAGTCGCAGCCGAGCTGGCGCAGAATGCCGGCATGTTCCTGCGTTTCCACGCCTTCTGCCACGGTCTCGATGCCGAGCGAGCGGGCGATCTCGACAATGTTGCGCACCAGGCTGCGTTCCTGAGGCTGCACCGTGACCGGCATTACCAGCTGGCGGTCGATCTTCAGCCGCTTCGGCTTCAACTTCAACAGACTGACGATCGAGGTGTGACCGGTGCCGAAATCGTCGATTTCGATGTCGATGCCGAGCGCCTTGATCTTCTCGATATTGTCCGAGGCCAGCGTGTCGCTATCGTCGAGGAAGATCGATTCCACCAGTTCGAAACAGATCGAGCCGGGCGATATCGCAAGACCCTTCAGCTGTTCGATCAGATTGTCGTCGTGCAGTCGCTTGGACGAGACATTGACGGAGATGCGTGGCACCTGCATGCCCAGCGCCGTCCAGCGCATCTGGTCCTTGAGCGCTGTCTGCAGCACCAGTTCGTCGATCCGGGCCATGACGTTCAGATCTTCGGCAACCTTGAGGAAGCTTCCGGAAGCGAGAATGCCGCGATCGGGGTGGCGCCAGCGGATCAGCGCTTCTGCGCCGCAGAGCTGCATGTTTGAAGCTTCGAATTGCGGCTGGTAGTAGACGACGAATTCGTCCCGGTCGAAGCCGGCGAGAATGTCGTCGGCCATGCGTTTCTTGGCGACGATATTGGCCTGCAAGTCGGGCGTGAAGAATTCGTGGCAGTTCCGGCCCTTCTCCTTGGCCTGGTAAAGCGCGATGTCGGCGTTGATCAGCACCTTGCGCGCATCGGGCGCAGGTCCTTGCGCCTGTGCGATCCCGATCGACACGCCGCAGCGGCAATCGAAGCCTTCGAAGTCGAGCGGCAGGCGCATCTCCTCGATGATCTTGCCGGCAAGTGTCGCCAGTTCCTCGACGGTGGTCTGGCGGCGGGCCAGAACGACGAATTCGTCACCGCCGATGCGCGCGACGAGATCGCCGCGCGGTACGTGTTTCATCAGGATGCGCGAGGCATGCACCAGCATCGCGTCTCCGGCTGCGTGGCCGAGCGTGTCGTTGATTTCCTTGAACCGGTCGAGATCCAAGTGGAGGATGGCGAATTTGGTCGTCGGCCGCTCGCCGCTGCGCCCCAGCTTGTCAAGCTCGAGATCGAGCTTGCGCCTGTTGGCGAGCGAGGTGAGAGGATCGTGCAGAGCGTTGAATTCGATACGGTTCTTGGCGAGCTCCAACTCGATATTGCGCATATCGGTTTCCGCCTTGGCGCTGCGCAGCTGCTCGGCGAGCAGCGCATCTGCCGTCACGTCGAAGGCGATGCCGATAAGCTTCTTTTTGCCGTCGCGGCCGACATGCGGCTGGCCGACGGAGCGGATGTAGCGCATCTCGCCATTCTGCAGCACCACCCGTTGGGTCGTGTTGATGATCTGGTCGAGTGTCACGGCCCGTTTTGTGGCGAGCTGGATGTCGCGGCGCTCGTCGGGGTGAAGGCGGGAAAGCCAGACATGTTCGTTCACCGCCTTGTCGGTGAAGGGTACGCCATACAGCTGATGCATGCGCTCGTCCCAGATCGCGGTCTGGGTCACGGGATCGCCCTCCCAGGTGCCGCAATTATAGGAGCCGAGGGCAAGATCCAGCCTCTGCGAGGCCTCGGCCAGCTGGTGCTCGCGGCTCGAGAGTTCCTCGAGTGCGAGTTCGAGTTCGGCATTCTTGATGTCGCTGTTTTCCTTCGCCCGGCTGAGCGACTGGGTCATCAGCGTATCGGTGGTTACATCGCAGACGATCCCGGTGATGCTGCCATCAAGGGTGCGTGCGCCGACGGAACGGAGATAGCGAAAGCTCTTGTCGGATAGAGGGACCCGGTAGCTGATGTCCCACCGGTCGGCTGTGGCCGCGACGACGCAGTCGAAATAGAGTTGCTCGCCCTTGCCGATGTCATCGGCATGCAGCGAAGCGAACCAATCGGCAAGCCTGTCTTCGTCATCGGCGAGGCTTTCAGGCAGGCCATGCAAGCCGGCGCTGCGGTTGTCCCAGATCAGCGCGTGGGTGACGGGGTCGATTTCCCATATGCCGGTATTGGAGGTCTCGAGCGCCAGATGGAAGCGTTCCGACAATTCGAGCAGACGTTGTTCGCGGGCCCGCAGCCGTGCGATGTTCAGGTTGCGCTCGCTGAGCAGGTAGATGGCGAGCAGCACCGAGATCATCATCGCGACGACACCCGCCAGCACCAGCAGGCGGCTCGGCAACATCCGGTTCATCGTCGCATCCCAGCCATTGGCCGGAACGCCGAAGATCTGGAAGTCCAGACCACCTTCGGTGACAGCGAGCGTCACCGGCATGTCGTCGAAGGTCGACGGATCCCCGAAGACGAGGTTTCCGCCGCTGGCCGAAGGCAGTGTCACCGCGAGCTTCGTATGGTCGTGTTCTGTATGCTCGTATTCTGCATGCTCCCGAAAATCGTCGTCCAACAGGAGTTTGTGATCGTCGAAGAAGCGGTTGCCGTCGATTGTGACGATGAGGGAAAGCCACTCCTTTTGTGCCTGCCAGGGCAGGGGCGGGACAGGAGTGTCGATGACGAATGTCCGTTCGTTCTGGTCGAGCGCCGGCGCGAAGGCCATGCGGCCGGGATCTTTCAGGGGCTCGAAGCGGATGGAGCGGATATGCGAATTGTCCTTCAGCGCGCGCGCGATCATCCGGTTGACTTCGGGTGGCGAGATCATGCTGTCGTCGGCAATATCGTCGGCAATGGAGAGTGCCAGATCCGTGTCACGCAGGATCTGCGCCTCGATCTGAGACTTGACGTGCCGCAGGCGGTCGAGCACGGCATGTTCAATGCGACCGCGCTCGGCAATTGCCGTCTGCCTGTCGATCATCAGCCCCGTGGAAACGATCACGACACTGAGCAAGGCGCCTCCGATAAGCCAGAGCGTGCCCCTGCCCCATTTGCTCTCGGCACGCAGGATCCTCGTCAAGTCGCGCAAATGTAATTATCCCCTGATCATCAACTCGGCTAAGTCTATGGGCTGCCGGTTAATTTAAAATTTCGGGAGGGGAAGGCATTTCGCCTCACCTTTGCTTTGCTCGACGTGTGTCTTGACCAGGAGATACAACCGAATTGGGTCAAGGATAACCTCTCTTTGCGGCTTGATCCTCGCTGGCATTCGGGTCCACATTCTCATCGAATTGTCATCATGGCGGGCGAATTCCGCCACATTCGGGAGGCTAGTTTGGAGAGGTTTTCAGCAGTGATTTGGTCGAAGGTGGTTCAGATGCGTGTCTTGATATCCTTGCTTCTTGCAACGGCAAGCTTCCTGTCGCCCGTCGCGGTCCTCGCCGGCAGTGCCGATGTCGAGGCGACCATCCAGAATGTGAACATCGATGGCATGAGCCTGGTGCTCGACGACGGCAAGACCTATGCCGTGCCGGCGGAATTCAACTTCGAAGGCCTGGAACCGGGCCAGAAGGTCATCGTCTTCTACACGGAAGTGGACGGAAAGCGCGTCGTCGACGATCTGGAAGTCTTGCCGTAACGCGATGTCGCATTCGAAGTTAAGCGGGCGCGCCTGCGTTCAGAGCCAGCTGATCTGCTTCTGATCCCGGTCGATTTTCAGGATCTGGTCCTGCGGAATGTTCATCTCGCAGGCCTCGTCTTCACTGACCTCGCCAATGAGGCGAAAGCAGCTTCTGATGACCCCGCCATGGCTCACGCACACGGTTGGGCGCTCGACCGATTTCAGCCACGCACCGATCCGCCAGGACAGGATTTCATAGCTTTCGGCGTCTTCACCAGGGGGAATGAAGCCCCACTTCTGCCGCGCCCGTTCGGCGACGCGCTCGGGTGATACCTCGGCCAGTTCCGGTAGCGTTGATCCTTCCCAGTCACCGAAGGAAAGTTCCTTGAGCCGCTCGTCGAGCCGGTATTCGCCAGGTGGCAGGCCCATGGCGGTCCGCGCGCGTTGCATCGTGTCGCGCGTGCGCCCGAGCGGCGAACTGACAAAGTCGAAATCCCCGGCATGGGCGCCGAGGATCTTGGCGAGCTTGCGCCCGTTGTTTGATGCCTGCTGACGGCCGATCTCGTTGAGGCCGATATCCTTCTGGCCCTGCATGCGGCCTTCGGCATTCCAGTCGGTTTGGCCGTGACGGATCATGTAGATAAGCACGGCGCAGTCTCCGGTGTCAGTCCTTGCCGAGGACGATGTCGGGCGCATCCACCGACTTCATGCCGACGGTGTGATAGCCGCAATCGACGTGATGCACTTCGCCCGAGACGCCGGTAGACAGGTCCGACAGCAGATACATGCCCGAGGTGCCGACCTCGTCTGTCGTCACATTGCGCTTCAGCGGCGAGTGATACTCGTTCCACTTGAGGATATAGCGGAAGTCGCCGATGCCGGAAGCCGCGAGCGTCTTGATCGGGCCGGCCGAAATCGCGTTGACGCGGATCCCGCGCCCGCCCATGTCGACGGCGAGATACCGCACGGATGCCTCGAGCGCGGCCTTGGCGACACCCATGACGTTGTAATGCGGCATGACCTTCTCGGCACCATAATATGTCAGCGTCAAAAGCGAGCCGCCATCGTTCATGATCTTCTCGGCGCGGGCGGCAACGGCCGTGAACGAATAGACGGAGATGTCCATGGTACGGGCGAAGTTGTCGCGGCTCGTCTCGATGTAGCGGCCGGTCAACTCGTCCTTGTCGGAAAAGGCGATGGCATGCACGACGAAGTCGATTTTGCCCCAGTGAGCCTCGATATTGGTAAAGACGGCGTCGATGCTCTCGAGGTTGGTCACGTCGCAATCGCCGGCGAGGAAGGCATCGAGCTCTTTTGCCAACGGCTCGACACGCTTCTTCAGAGCGTCACCCTGCCAGGTCAGCGCAATCTCGGCGCCCTGGTCGCGACAGGCCTTCGCGATACCCCACGCGATCGAGCGGTTATTGGCGACACCCATGATGACGCCGCGCTTGCCTGCCATGAGGCCGGAACCTTGAACCATATCGGGATCCTTTGAGACATTCGTTTGACGAGCCTATGGCATAGGCTGTTCCATGGTTCAAGATTGCAGCCCGACATCCGTCGGTCGGTCCCTCGACAATCGCCATGTCGTTGGAAATGCCTCGCATGTCAGGCGCAAAAGCCCTGGTCGAGGCAATCGAGAACCCGGCTAGATGTACAGCCCCTCGCGCATCAGGCGCATGAGGTCCGTTACCTTTTCGTCCGGCTTTTCCCACAGCATGACGCGAAGCTCGACGACGAGTGCGCCGCGTCCGCCTTCGCTGTTCGGCAGGCCGAGCTCATCGATGCGGATCACCTGATCGGAGTTCGACCAGGCCGGCACAGTGAGCTGCACCATAGTGCCGTCAGGTCCTTCGATCTGCGTCTCGCAGCCGAGGACGGCGTTTTCAAGCGTGATTGGCAGGACGGTGCGAAGGTCGAATTGGTCGACGATAAACCGTTCGGCCTTGAGCACGCGGACGGTCACGAGCACGTCGCCACGCTGCAATCCCTGGAACTTCAGGCCCTGGGCCTTCAGGCGCACGACATGGCCTTCCGTCACGCCTTCGAGCGGCACGCGAACTTCGCGTCCATCGTTCAGCATCAGCGACACGGATTTCTGCTCGAGGAGATCGGCAATCGTGGCCACGGCCTCTGCAAAGATGTCGGGGGCTTTTTCCGGCAGGGCGGGGGGCGCGCCGCGCAGGCGCCGGACCAGCGAGCTGAAAAGTTCGATCGGGGCGAGCAGTGGCGAGGCGGCCGGCTTGAGTGGGATGCCCTCTGCCAGATCTGCGGCTTCCTTCTCGCGGCGCAGGTTTTCGGCGGCGGCCGCAGCCTCCGGGCTGTCGCCGAAGATGCGCGAGACGGTCTCTTCGGGCCCCTCGGGCTTTGCCGATGCGGTGCCACCGGCAGAGGCAGCCGATCCCGCAGCGCTTCCGGCGGAGGCGGGCTTGTCGCCAGCATCAGCCGTTGCGGTCTCCGCCTTCGCGCCCGCCTGTTGCTGGGGCTTGGCTTCAGCGGTCTGCTGCTGGGCTGCCTTCATCTTGGCCGCCTGGGCGGCATCTGCCTTGGCCTTCTCGGCTTCGGCCCGCGCCAGTTCCTCAAGCACGCGTTCGGCATTCGCCCTGGCCTGCTTCGCCTTTTCAGCGGCCTCGCGCGCCGCATTGCGCTGCTGCATGATCGTCTGTTCGCGTTCCAAGGCTTCGACCTTCATGCGTTGTTGGTCATACCGGCTTCGCTTGGCCGGGTCCTTCAGCACTTCATAGGCGCGGCCGATTTCCGCAAAACGGTTATGCGCGTGCGGGTCGTCCCGGTTCTGGTCCGGATGCACGGATTTTGCCTTCGTGCGCCAGGCCGATTTGATTTCGTCAGCGCCGGCATCGCGCTTCACGCCGAGAATCGAATAGAAATCACGCATCGAGGACACCAACACACCTCATGCGGCAAGGCCTGCTCATGGCGCCCCGTCCGCGAAAATTTTTGTCATCCGGCCGCATTCATGCGAGGCCGGGAGCTGCAATCTCGGGAAGGGTCGCACAGGAACTGCTAATCGAACGTTACGTATTGGGGTGGCGCGGAGGCCTATTTCTTCGAGTTTGCTTAAGCAAATCTTTCGAATGCGACCGAAATGGACCCGGCATTTACGATTGGCGGTCGAAATTCATCAGCTGCCAGTTGCCGGTTCCTGCCGTGCAGGTCTTGCCCGAGAAATAGGCGATGCCTTCGTATGAATGGCGTGTGGTCGAGAAGTTGCGGCAGATCACGCCATTGCCCTTCTCCTCTTGGATCGCCGTCACGACGCCGGCGCTGCCGGTCGTCGCATTGGCCCAGGGAAGGGGCTTGCCATCGGTCTTGGAAAGATCGGCCGAAGAAACGGCACTCTGCACGGTCAACTCGTCGGAGTGACTGGTCGGATTGCCGGCCTTGCTGACGGTTGCGGTGGAGATCGAATTGTCGACGGTGTCGGAACCGAACAGGTCCATGCTTGAGCCGAAGCATCCACTGAGCGGAAGTGTCGCAGCGATGACCAGCAAGATCGAGCTTCTACGCATGCACCAACCCTTTGTACGCTCGACCGACTTTGCTATGTCTTCCAAGGGGCCTACGATCCAGTGCTTCGTCATCGGCGGCCAATATGCATATCGGGAGCATTTTACACAATATGTCAGATATCGGGTTAACAACTGGTGACTTCACCGAAGAGAGCGAACCCTTTGCCCTTTTCGCCACCTGGCTGAAGGATGCCGAAGCCGCGGAGATCAATGATCCCAATGCGGTGGCGCTGGCCACCGTGGATGCGGATGGTCTGCCGAATGTGCGTATGGTGCTTCTCAAGGGGTTCGATGTCAGAGGCTTTGTGTTCTATACGAATTTCGAGAGCCAGAAGGGACAGGAAATTCTCGGCCAGAAAAAGGCGGCCATGTGTTTTCACTGGAAATCCCTGCGCCGGCAGATCCGCCTGAGGGGGGAGGTCGAGGTCGTTTCCGATGCCGAGGCTGACGAATATTACCAGTCCCGCCCGCTCGGCAGCCGAATCGGCGCCTGGGCGTCGAAACAGTCCCGACCGCTCGAAGGGCGCTTTGCGCTGGAAAAGGCGGTCGCCGAATATACCGCGAAATATGCGCTCGGAAACGTGCCCCGTCCGCCGCATTGGTCGGGCTTCCGCATCATGCCGCGCTCGATCGAGTTCTGGCACGACCGCAAATTCCGGCTGCACGACCGCATAGAGTTTCGGCGTGACGGGGAGGGCTGGTCGAAGCTTCGGATGTATCCCTGATCGGGCAGGGGCCTCAGCCGCCGGCAAGCCTTGACGGCAGGCCGGAGGCAAGTGCCTCCACATAGCGACGCTTCTGGTAGAGGCCGTTGAGGGAGATCCGGGGCAGGAGCTGCGGCGTCTGCAGCGAGGCCGGTGTCAGCGTGCCCGGCCGCGTCGTCACCGAGAGCTTGAAGCCCGCCCAGTCGGCATAACCTGCCGTGCGGACCGTGGCGCTGCGGGCGTCGCCATAGGGATAGGCGAAGACCACCGGACGGTTGCCGGTGATCTGGGCCACATAATCGGCGCTCTCGGTATATTCCTGCAGCAGTTCGTCGTTGTTCAGGTCGGCAAGGCCACGGTGGCTGACCGTGTGGGCGCCGTAGGAGACAAGCGGATGGCGGGCGAGCGCCGTCAGTTCGTCGCGATCCATGACGGCTTCGGAGACCAGCGCATGCGGATTGATGCCTGCGGCATTGGCCGCCATGTCGAGTTGCGCGATGCTTTTGGCCTCGTCTCCGGCCATCAGGCAACGCGCCACGGCCTCGAAAGCTTCGGTCTTGGCGCGTGTGGTGCCGCAATCCATGTCTATCCTGTCGGCCGGCAGGCAAAGCGCCACGCGGCTCCGGGCCGCAATGAGAGCTGCCAGTGTCTCCCACCACATGCTGTGGCTGCGCTCCGAAAGTCCCTTGCAGACGAATATGGTGAAGGGAACGCCATGACGCTCGAAGACGGGCAAGGCATGGTCGCGATTGTTGCGGAAGCCGTCATCCAGGGTGAAGACTGCGAACGGCGCCGAACCCTCCGGTTCGGCAAGGGCTGCCGGTACGTCTTCCAGCCGCAGGAAGCGATAGCCACGCTTGGCAAGCGTCCGGATCGCCGCATCGAGAAATTCGGGGGTGATGGCCAAATGCCGGTTTGGATCGAAATCGGCTGCGTTTTCCGGTCGAACATGATGCAGCGTGAAGATCACGCCACGCCCTTTCAGGCCGCCGGCCAGTCCGAGCCGCGACAGGAGGAAGGATGCCTCCAGCCCGGCGCTGATCACCGTCCGTTTCAGCCTCTGTTTGATCCGCACCGCCATAGCCTGCCTGAAATTCCATTCGTCACAATGGCCGGAAGGCTAGCCCCGAACCCTTAAGCGAGGTTCAACACTTCACCTCAATTTATGCGGAAAGCCGCGAAACCTCCCTGGCAAGCCGGGTGGAGCGCCTGGCAAGCAGCACGGCCGGCACCGTCCACAGCACCGGGATCAGGAAGGTCGCGGCAAATGCGGAGTTGGTCGTCTCGTTGCCTGATGTCTCCGCCAGGCCGAGACTGTTGCCGGCCAGTCCTGCAAAGGCGGCCCCGATCGCAAAACCTGCCGATTGCAGCGTCGGGATCAACCCCGAAGTCTTGTCACGCTCCTCCGCCGCGCTCGCCTCCATCAGCATCTGGCTGAGGAACGCCCAGCTTGCGCCGAAAGCCGCACCCACCACGACCTGCCCGGCAATCAGGAGCGCCAGCGATCCCTGATGAAATCCGAGTGCCACGAGGATCATCCCGCCGCATTGCAGGGCGGGACCCGCCTCGATCGCCCGCCGCCGCGCCGACCCCGCCCCGATATGGGCGATCAGGACGGCGACGAGGCTCCAGCTCATCGCCATGACAGCCCCCAGGCCGCCGGCCGCCATCGGGCCGAAGCCGAAACCGTGTTGCAGGCCGAAGACGAAGTAGACGCTGCTTGTCGCCTGGGCGACCGGCATCAGCAGCACCAGCCAGAGGCCGGTGCCGACGGTGGAATGGAAGCCAAAGGCGCTGTGCGGCATCAGGCTGGACGCGGACGCCCGGTCCTTGACCACACTGAAGCCGAGCAGGGCAAGGCCGAGCAACACAAGCGCCGCTGATATCGGGGCCTGTCCAACGACGCCCGAGGACAGCACCATCAGCATGCCGAGCGACAATAGGACGAGCGGTGAAACCGGTATGCTCGAACCCTCGAAAACCCTTTCGCGCCGCGTTGCCGTAAAGAGGGCAAGCAGGATGAAAAGCAGACCGAGGGGCACATTGATCAGGAAGGCCATACGCCAGGAGAAGCTCTCGGCCATCCAGCCGGCCGCAAATGGCCCGCCAAAGGAGGCACAGGTCCAGACCAGGGCCTCCACGCCGAAAACCTTGGGCACCAGCCTGGCAGGAAAGAGTGCCGGGATCAGCGCATAACAGATCGCCGCAACGACGCCTTCACCAAGCCCCTGTCCGACGCGCCCCAGGAGCACCTGCTCCATCGATGTCGCCATGGCGGCAACGATCGTGCCGGCGATGAAGAGGAGCGTCGCCACGACCAGCACAAGGCGCGCGCCGAAGCGCTGCTTCAGCTGGGCAGCCGTCACCCCGGCGATGATCGAGCCGATGAGATAGAGCGAAACCGACCAGGCGATAAGGTGGCCGCCGCCGATCTCCGCGATCGCGCTCGGCAGGACCGTCGAGACGAAGAAGCCGTTGAACGCGAAGAGCGCCACCCCCATGCTGAGCATCAGGGTCGTGGCGAGATGGGCGGGCTGCAAAAGATCGAGCCAGCCTCCGGCGTCCACGGCCGCTGAATCCACTCCCCCCGTGCCGTCTGCGGCAATTGCGGGCGTGACGGCGAGGCTCTCGGTCGCGGTATCGGTCATGAAGGAACTCTTTCTGCGGGATGCGGATAAAATGCGATTTCCGTTCACGCTACAACCTCAACCGAAGTTGAGGTAAAGCCATGGCGCCGCCAAAAATTTGATCTGACGATCGCAGTCGTCGCCCGCGCACCGGGCTGGCGGTTCTGGCCAGGCATTCCGGCGGGCGGGGAAGGGGACACTGCGAGCTTTTGCCCCGTGAATTAACCTCGCCTTCACCATAATCGGGCGACCTTCTGTGGACTGATGGTTGCATTTGATTCCGATCGGCTGATTGTCGCCCCATTCATGCCATAGGGGCTCGGGCTCAGGACGGCGGATCGATCGAATTCCGCCAGCCCCTGTCAGCATTGAAATCCGGGCCGCATTGGAGTTTTCATGAGCAAGTTGCTGATCGCGTTATCGTTTTGCGTTGCGATCCTCTCCCTGTCGACAACAGCCCATGCCGGCAGTGCCCAGCTTCTCCTCGATGCCCGAACCGGCGAGGTTCTGGCATCCGAAAACCCCGACGAACTCAATCATCCGGCATCGCTGACCAAGATGATGTCGGTCTATATGGTCCTGGACGCGATCAAGGCCGGCAAGCTCAGCTGGGACAGCCCGGTTCCCTTTTCGAAACATGCCGCCTCGCGCCCGCCGACCAAGCTCTTCGTCAAGGCAGGCGATTCGATCACGGTGCGCGAAGCCGTGCTCGCCATGATCGTCAAGTCGGCCAATGATGCGGCAGCCGCAGTGGGCGAGAAGATCGGTGGCAGCGAAGACGGTTTTGCAGCCCTGATGACGCGCAAGGCCCGCGCGCTCGGCATGATGAACACCACCTTCTTCAACGCGTCTGGCCTCCCGCATGACCAGCAGTTCACCACGGCCCGCGACATGTCGACCCTTGGTGTCGCCCTCATGCGGGACTTTCCGGAGGACTACGCGCTTTTCGCGACGAAGAGCTTCAAGTTCCGCGGCAAGACGATCACCGGCCACAACAATCTCATGTATCGCTACAAGGGCATGGACGGCATCAAGACGGGCTATACCAATGCCTCGGGCTTCAACCTCGTCAGCGCTGTCGAACATGATGGCCGTCGGGTGATCGGCGTGGTCCTGGGTGGCCGCACGGCAGCAAGCCGCGACAAGATCATGGAGCGTCTGATCGACGCCAATATCAAGAAGGCCTCGTCCGGCCATCAATTGCTGGTCTCGCGCTCCACCGGCGTGCAGATGGATCTGGCCCGCCTCGGCGACGAGGTGCCGGTTCCGGCCTCGCGCCAGTCCGCACTTGCGGCCGTACAGGGCATGGCCGGCGCCACCGGCGTGTCGACGCCCGGCACGGCATCGGCCTATGCGGCATCGACGGTTTCCTCTGCAGAACTGGTCGCCAACCCCGCAACCCGCTTCGCCCCGGTCGATCCCCAGCAGACGGCGAGCGCGCCTCAGATTACCGCCAAACGCCACTGGCAGATCCAGATCGCCGCCGCCACGTCGGCCCAGGCCGCCATGGATCTTCTCTCGCAGGCCCGACAGAAGGTCGGCAGCCCGTTGCAGGATCTCGACACCTATACCGAAATGGTCACCCGCAATGGCACCACCTTCTACCGCGCCCGCTTCACCGGTTTCGAGACCAAGGAAGAAGCCCGCGCCGCCTGCGACAAGCTCGTGCGCCAGCGCTATGACTGCGTGCTGATGCCGGCGCGCGGGTAATCAATTGCGTCGCAGGACAGACGCAACATCCCGCCGCCGCGAGGCGAGTCAGGATGTCATCGACCCTCGGCACAGGTTTAGTCCGCGCCCGAAGGGCCGTCAGTAGGCGATATCGAAACCGATCAAAAGCCGCGGCTCGTCCGCCAGTCGCCGACGGCGTCTCCCGGGACGAGCGCGTTCGCCCTCAGGCCTTGGTGCCGCCCACCGTGATCTGGTCCATCCGCAGATGCGGCTGACCGACGCCGACGGGCACCCACTGGCCGGCCTTGCCGCAATTGCCGATGCCGGTGTCGAGCTTCGAGTCATTGCCGACCATCGAGATCCGGCGCATCGCGTCCGGCCCGTTGCCGATCAGCATGGCGCCCTTGACCGGAGCGCCGATACGGCCGTTCTCGATGAGATAGGCCTCGGTGCAGCCGAAGACGAATTTTCCCGATGTAATGTCCACCTGGCCGCCCCCGAAGGAGACGGCGTAGATGCCCTTTTTCACCGAGGAGATGATTTCTTCCGGGCTCTTGTCGCCCGAGAGCATGTAGGTGTTGGTCATGCGCGGCATCGGCTGGTGGGCATAGCCCTGGCGGCGGCCATTGCCGGTCGCCTTCATGCCCATCAAGCGCGCGTTCTGCCGGTCTTGCATGTAACCGACCAGCTTTCCGTTTTCGATCAGCACATTATAGGCCGATGGCGTGCCTTCGTCGTCGATGGTGATCGAACCGCGCCGGTCGTTGATCGTACCGTCGTCGACGACGGTAACGCCGGGGGCTGCCACCATCTCGCCCAACAACCCGGCAAAGGCGGAGGTCTTCTTGCGGTTGAAGTCGCCTTCCAGTCCGTGCCCGACGGCCTCGTGCAGCATGACGCCCGGCCAGCCATTGCCGAGCACGATGTCCATCGTGCCGGCAGGCGCTTCCTGGGCTTCGAGATTGACCAGTGCCTGGCGCAGCGCCTCGTCGGCCCCGCGCTGCCAGCTCTCTTGCGTCAGGAAATCATTGAAGCCCATGCGGCCGCCGACCCCGAAGGAGCCGCTTTCCTGCCGGTCGCCGTCACCGGTGATGACGGAGATGTTGATCCGGGTCATCGGCCTGATGTCGCGCACCCGGTGCCCGTCGGCGCGGAGGATTTCCACCACCTGCCAGCTTGCACCGACCGTTGCCGTCACCTGACGTACCTTGGGATCCTTGTCGCGCAGATAGGCATCGATCTCCGAAAGCAGCTTCACCTTCTCCTCGAAACTGGGCGAGCCGATCGGATTGCCGTCGCCATAGAGTTTGGAATTCGTCCGCTGCGGTGCTGCGGCATAGGAGCCGGAATGGCCATGGGTCACGGCACCGACGGCATCCGCTGCACGGGAGAGGGCGGACAGCGACAATTCGCCGGCATGGGCATAGCCCACGGCCTCACCGGCCACGGCACGAAGTCCGAAACCCTGGTCCGTGTTGAAGGAGCCTCCCTTGAGGCGACCATTGTCGAAGGTCAGCGATTCCGCCTGGGCATGCTCGACGAAGAGCTCCCCGTCATCCGCACCATCAAGCGCATCCGCGACGCGCCGCGTCAGCGTAACTTCGTCGCAGTCGAAGAGGGAGAGAAGGTCCTGGGTCATGCATGTCTCCTTGGGCACTGGCTCTTGCATGTAGGCGCGCAACGAAAAAGGGGCAAGCCCGCCGGACTCACCCCTTATCTATAAAATCATCACGATCCGGCGACCGGCCGATCACGGCAGCGTGTCGTAACCTTCGCCGAAACCTGCGAGTTCGATCGGAATGCCGACGCGGTCCTGATCGGCGGATTCGCGCAGCGCAAACACCGCGGCCTTGCCCGCCCGCAGGATCTTCATCAGCTCCTCGTCGATTTCGACTTCGACATAGCAGCCTTCGGAGAAACAGCGGGTGAAATAGGCACGGCCGATATTGTTGCCGTCGACGAACAGCTCCATTCCATCCTTCAGGAGCACACCGAGCGGGGCCAGGATCCGCAGAATGCGTGCCTGACGGTCGGCTGTCTTCAGGACGACGACGGAAAGTCCGACTTCCGGCCTGTCGTCGGCGATGACGTTCTGCATCAGCGCGCACTGCTCTTCGGACGCGCCGGCAGGCTTGTCGCAGATGACCGACCACGCACCATGATTGGAACGGACTGAGCCCGGCTGTTGTTGGGATTGCTGGCCCAGTGCCGGTGTCGCGAGAGCGGCGATCAGAACGGCGCTCGCGGTCAGGCTGGACCAGGCAAGTCTAGGCAGATCCATGAAAACCTCTGGAAAACGAATCATTGCCGACATTCTTGTCGCCGGGGTGCGCAAATGGGAAGCCCCGACGCCTGTTTTAAGGCCGACTGCGGCATAATTGGGACCGCAAATTTCGTGTGGCGGTGCAATCATACCCCCGTTTCGGCCTCATCGGGGAAAAGCATGTGCATCTCGGTGCATGTATTTGATGAAGCGCAAAAATGCCGCACCGGCTTTCGCGCGGGCGTATTGCGATTACGGCCAATCTGTGATTTGAAACGGCGACACTAGCATGATTTTTGCGCTATGGTTTGATGTGGATCAAGCGCTTGTGGGAGACCAAACCGTGATGAAGAGAACCTATGCAGCATTGGCCGCTCTGGCCTGTCTGCTTTTCGCTTCTGTAGGCTTCGCCGATCAGCCGAAGCCCTGGCAGATGGGTATGCAGGAACCAGCCACCTCCATTATGGAGTTCAACAGCTGGTTCGAGCAGTACACACTTTGGTTCATCGTTCCGATCACCATTTTTGTTCTGATTCTTCTGATCCTCGTGGTCGTGAAGTTCCGCGCGGCTGCCAATCCAGTGCCGTCGAAGACGAGCCACAACACGGCGATCGAGATCGTCTGGACGGTTGCTCCGGTCCTCATCCTCTTCGCCATCGCGATCCCGTCCTTCAACCTGCTGACCTATCAGCTGAAGATGCCGGAAAATCCTGATATCACCATCAAGGCGACGGCCACCCAGTGGCTCTGGTCTTATGAGTATGAAGGCGAGCAGGCTGTCTCCTTCGACAGCTACCTGCTGAAGGACGCCGACCGCGCCTCTGCCGGCAAGGAAGACGTCGCACGCTACCCGCGTCTGCTGGCTGTGGACAACGAAGTCGTCGTGCCCGTCGGCAAGACCGTGCGCATGCTGGTCACGGCTGCACCGACCGACGTGATCCATGCCTTCGCCATGCCCGCCTTCGGCATCAAGATCGACGCGATCCCGGGCCGGCTGAACGAAACCTGGTTCCAGGCGGACCGTGAAGGTCTCTACTACGGTCAGTGTTCCGAGCTGTGTGGCAAGGACCACGCCTATATGCCGATCGCGATCCGTGTGGTCTCCGACGAGCAGTATGCGACCTGGCTGCAGGCTGCGACCTCCGATCTGTCCGGCGCCAATCGCGCTCTCATGGCTTCTGTCGACGGCGCTCCCGCCGCCGTCCAGACAGCTGAAAACATCACGAACTGAGAGGAGTGAGGTCAATGGCTGGCTCTGTTGCCCACGACGAACACGCGCATGGCGCACATCACGACCATAAGCCGGGCTTCTTTTCCCGCTGGTTCCTGTCGACCAACCACAAGGACATCGGCACGCTCTACCTGATCTTCGCGATCATGGCCGGCATCGTGGGCGGTGCCCTCTCGGTTGCCATGCGCATGGAGCTGCAGGAACCGGGCATCCAGATCTTCCATGGTCTGGCTTCGATGGTCTACGGCTTTGAAGGTGATGCTGCCATCGACGGCGGCAAGCACATGTACAACGTCTTCACCACGGCGCACGCCTTGATCATGATCTTCTTCATGGTCATGCCCGCGCTGATCGGCGGTTTTGCCAACTGGATGATCCCGATCATGATCGGCGCTCCTGACATGGCTTTCCCGCGCCTCAACAACATCTCCTTCTGGCTGATCGTACCGGCCTTCCTCCTGCTCGTGCTGTCGATGTTCGTCGAAGGCCCGGCCGGTGGTTACGGTGTCGGTGGTGGCTGGACGCTCTATCCGCCGCTCGCGACCTCAGGCCAGCCCGGCCCGGCGGTCGACCTTGCGATCTTCGCGCTCCACGTCTCCGGTGCGTCCTCGATCCTCGGTGCGATCAACTTCATCACGACGATCCTGAACATGCGTGCCCCCGGCATGACGCTGCACAAGATGCCGCTTTTCGCCTGGGCCGTTCTGGTTACCGCCTTCCTGCTGCTGCTGTCGCTTCCGGTTCTCGCCGGTGGTATCACCATGCTGCTGACCGACCGCAATTTCGGCACGACCTTCTTCTCGCCTGAAGGCGGCGGTGACCCGATCCTCTACCAGCACCTGTTCTGGTTCTTCGGTCACCCGGAAGTCTACATCCTGATCCTGCCCGGTTTCGGCATCGTCAGCCACATCATCTCGACCTTCTCGAAGAAGCCGGTCTTCGGCTACCTCGGCATGGCCTATGCCATGGTCGGCATCGGTGCCGTCGGCTTCGTCGTCTGGGCACACCACATGTACACGGTCGGCCTGTCGCTTTCCGCCCAGCGCTACTTCCTCTTCGCAACCATGGTCATCGCGGTGCCGACCGGCATCAAGATCTTCTCCTGGATCGCGACGATGTGGGGTGGTTCGCTGACCTTCAAGACCCCGATGGTCTGGGCGATCGGCTTCATCTTCCTGTTCACCGTCGGTGGCGTGACGGGCGTTCAGCTCGCCAATGCCGGTCTCGACCGCTCGCTGCATGACACCTATTACGTCGTGGCTCACTTCCACTACGTTCTGTCGCTCGGCGCCGTCTTCGCGATCTTTGCCGGCTGGTACTACTGGTTCCCGAAGATGTCGGGTTACATGTACAACGAGTTCGTCGGACAGCTGCACTTCTGGATCATGTTCATCGGCGTCAACCTGGTGTTCTTCCCGCAGCACTTCCTCGGCCTTGCCGGCATGCCGCGCCGCTACATCGACTATCCGGATGCCTATGCCGGATGGAACCTTGTCTCGTCGGTCGGCTCCTACATCTCGGCCTTCGCAGTCTTCGTCTTCCTCTACGGTGTCTTCGAAGCCTTTGCCAAGAAGCGCGTCGCCGGCGACAACCCCTGGGGTGAAGGTGCGACCACGCTGGAATGGCAGCTGTCTTCACCGCCGCCGTACCACCAGTGGGAACAGCTGCCGAAGGTCAAGTAAGCCGGAAGGCTCACTGAGAGAAAAGTTCGGGCGCCGCGGTCGACGGGATCGCGGCGCCTGACAAAACAGCAAGCAAGACGGAATTCGAGAATATGACGGTTATCGACAGTCGCGACGTTTTCGGCATGGAAGGTGAGGTGCGCCTCTCCGAAGCCGGTCCGCGCGATTTCTTCGCGCTTCTCAAGCCGCGTGTCATGTCGCTCGTCGTCTTCACGGCGCTGGCCGGCCTGCTGCTCGCGCCGGGCGAGATCAACCCGGTCCTTGGTTTCATTGCCATCCTCTGCATCGCAGTCGGCGCCGGCGCCTCGGGCGCGTTGAACATGTGGTACGATGCCGACATCGACGCCATCATGACCCGTACCGCGAACCGCCCGGTCCCGGCCGGCCGCATTACAGCACATGAGGCGCTCGCCTTCGGCCTCGTGCTCTCGGTCTTTTCGGTCGGCATTCTCGGCCTGGCGGTCAACTGGTTCGCTGCCGGCCTGCTCGCCTTCACAATTTTCTTCTACGCCGTCGTCTACACGATGTGGCTGAAGCGCTCGACCCCGCAGAACATCGTCATCGGCGGTGCGGCCGGCGCCTTCCCGCCCATGGTCGGCTGGGCCTGCGTCACCGGTGGCGTATCCCTCGACAGCGTCATCCTGTTCATGATCATCTTCCTCTGGACGCCGGCGCATTTCTGGGCGCTCGCGCTGTTCAAGATGAAAGACTACGGTTCGGTTGGCGTGCCGATGATGCCCAATGTTGCCGGCATTCCATCAACCAAGCGCCAGATCGCCGTCTATGCCGTTCTCACCGCCATCACTGGCATCCTGCCGACCTTCACGGGTCTGGCCTCGATCGGCTACGGCATCTTCGCCGGCCTGCTTGGCGCCTATTTCGTGCACTGTTCCATCGCCGTCTGGCGTATGGCCGACGGCGACGAAAAGATGGTGCCGGCCAAGAAGCTCTTCGCCTATTCGATCTTCTATCTTTTCGCGATATTCGCGGCCCTGATGGTCGATTTCTACCTCGCGCCGGTTGTCGGCTCGCTCGGAGGTGCCCTGTAATGGAAACCGTTCAACTCAACGACAAGCAGCGTAAGTCGCGCCGTGGCCGCAACATTGCCCTCGGCGTCGTGCTCGCAGCTCTGGTCGTGATTTTCTATGTCGTGACCATCATCAAGATCGGCAACGTGGGCTGACGAGGCAGAGATCGTGACCGCACCGAACGACCATATCAAGCAATCCAGCCGCCGCAATGTCGGCGTGGCTTCGGCCTGCGTCGTCTTCGTCGGCGCCATGGTCGGCATGGCCTATGCGGCGGTGCCGCTCTACCAGCTCTTCTGCCAGGTCACCGGCTACGGCGGCACGACCCAGCGCGTCGAGCAGATGTCTGACCTCGTGCTCGATCGCACCATCAACGTCACTTTCGACGCCAATGCTTCTGCCGGCCTGAACTGGGATTTCAAGGCGGTCGACAAGAAGGTGACGCCGAAGATCGGCGAAACCGTCCAGATCACCTATACCGCGACGAACAATTCGCCGCATCCGGTCACGGGCGAGGCTGTGTTCAACGTCACGCCCGGCGAAGCCGGCGCCTACTTCAACAAGGTCCAGTGCTTCTGCTTCACCGAGACCACGTTGCAGCCGGGTGAGACACTCGAAATGCCGGTCGTCTTCTTCGTCGACCCCGCCATCGTTGAGGCGGAGGAGACAAAGGGCATCGGAACGATTACCCTGTCCTACACTTTCTATCCGCGCGATGATCAGGAGCCGGTGGCCGCATTGTCGGTCGGGGAAGACAAGGGACAGCCGAAACTGTGAGAGGGATCCGGTTCGCCGGAACTCGTAATGAAATTGACATTCGGGGATTGCTGAAATGGCCGAAGCGCACCAGAAGAACCACGACTACCACATCATCGATCCGAGCCCCTGGCCGCTGCTGGCCTCGATCGGCGCCTTCCTGCTGACCTTCGGCGGCGTCGGCTACATGCGCTACCTGAACGGCGGCTCGCTGAACATGTTCGGCCTCAACTTCGCCAGCCCCTGGGTGTTCTACATCGGCCTCGCCATCGTGCTTTTCACCATGTTCGCGTGGTGGGCAGACACGATCAAGGAAGCGCATGATGGTCACCACACGCGTGTCGTCTCGCTGCATCTGCGCTACGGCATGATCATGTTCATCGCGTCTGAAGTGATGTTCTTCGTTGCCTGGTTCTGGGCCTTCTTTGACGCCAGCCTCTTCGCCAACGAAGCGATCCAGGCGAGCCGCGTCGAGTTTACCGGTGGCACCTGGCCGCCGCAGGGCATCGAGGTCGTCGATCCCTGGCACCTGCCGCTCTACAACACCGTCATCCTTCTCCTGTCCGGCACCTGCGTGACCTGGGCCCACCATGCGATGCTCCACAATGATCGCAAGGGCCTTGTCTCTGGCCTCGTCCTGACGGTTCTGCTCGGCATCCTGTTCTCGTTCGTCCAAGCCTACGAGTACATGCACTCGCCGTTCGACTTCAAGAATTCGATCTACGGCGCGACCTTCTTCATGGCGACCGGCTTCCATGGCTTCCACGTTCTGGTCGGCACGATCTTCCTGATCGTCTGCCTGTTCCGTGCGCTCGCCGGCCACTTCACCCCGCAGCAGCATTTCGGCTTCGAAGCTGCCGCCTGGTACTGGCACTTCGTTGACGTCGTCTGGCTGTTCCTCTTCTTCGCCATCTATATCTGGGGCGATTGGGGTGCACCGCTCGCCCATTGATCCGGGCAGGTTTCGATCGAAGGGCGGCGCAAGCCGCCCTTTGTGCTTTCCGGCCTGCGACGATCCGGCGCTGTGAGGGAACCCTCGCATGCGCTAAGGGTTGGCGGTGATAGGGAATACCTTCGAGGAGAGGTCCAATGGCCGAAGACAATGCAAAATTTCCGCCGGTAGATCCGGTCAAGGCAGCACTCACCGCGTCCTGCCCGCGCTGCGGCAATGGCAAGCTCTTTGACGGCTTCACCAAGCCCAAGGCACGCTGCAATTCCTGCGGCCTTGATCTCTCCTGGGTGGACGCGGGCGATGGCCCGGCGATCTTCGTCATTCTTCTCGCCGACCTCTTGGTCGTCGGCTTTGCCGTCTGGGTGGAACTCACCTACCAGCCCTCGATGTGGCTCCACATCCTGGTCTTCGCCCCGCTCGGAGTGGCGCTCACCCTCTGGCTCATGCGCTTCCTGAAGGCGCTGCTGATCGCCCTGCAATACAAGCACAATGCTTCTCCCGGAGTGATCGACCGTGGCTGACACGCGGATGGGCAAAGAGACTGAGGGGGCGCGCCGCACCTGGCGCTTCTGGGCTGCCCTGGTACTTGTCCCAATAGCGCTCATCATCCTCCTGTCACTGGGAACCTGGCAGGTCAGCCGGCTTCACTGGAAGGAAGCTCTTCTTTCCGACATCCAGCAACGCAGCACCGCTGCGCCCGTCGATATCGCTGAACTGGAACGCCTGCTGGCATCCGGCGATGCGGTCGACTATCGCCATGCGATGGCAAGTGGCCGCTATCTGAACGACAAGGAACGCCATTTCCTCGCGACGTTCCAGGGTCAGTCGGGCTTTTACCTCTACACGCCGCTCGAACTTGCTGACGGGCGCTACCTCTTCGTCAACCGGGGCTTTGTCCCCTATGACCGCAAGGATCCTGCAACCCGTCCGGAGAGCCTCGTTGAGGGTGAGCAGACGGTAACAGGTCTCGCCCGGGCGGAACTCACGGAAAAGCCGTCTTCGCTGGTGCCCGACAATGACGAGAGAGCCAATATCTTCTACTGGAAGGATCGCGCCCGCATGGCCGCATCCGTTGGCCTGCCGGCCGAGCGCGTGCTGCCCTTCTTCCTCGATGCCGATTCGACGCCGGTCCCAGGCGGTCTGCCAAAGGGTGGCGTGACCCAGATCGACCTGCCCAACAACCATCTGCAATATGTGATTACCTGGTACGGCCTTGCCCTTGCGCTGGTCGCGGTGGCGCTTGCGGGCCTCGTCCGTCGGAAATCCCGATAGAGCCGCCGAATATTTTCCGCTAGAAGTTCCGGATGAAGACGGTGAAGAGACCGCCGTCGCGAAGGAAACTGCATGTCCTATCTCGCCTCCACGCTGGTCGCGCTCGTCGCGCTCGAACACATCTATATTCTGATCCTGGAGATGTTCCTCTGGACCACCCCGACCGGGCGCCGCGCCTTCGGCATGAAGCCTGAGCAGGCAGAAGCGACCAAGGTCATGGCGGCAAACCAGGGCCTCTACAATGGCTTCCTCGCTGCCGGTCTGATCTGGGGCCTGATGCACCCCGATCTTGGCCTTGGCTATCAGATCCAGTTGTTTTTTCTTGGCTGTGTGCTGGTCGCGGGCCTATATGGGGGTGCAACGGCTTCGCGGAAGATCTTCGTCATCCAGGCGCTCCCCGCAGCTCTCGCCCTATCTGCTGTCCTGATTGCCGGTTGATCCGATGAACATGCACCTGAACCGCCCCCCTTTGACGATCAGGCTTTGCGGCCCGCGCGGATTCTGCGCTGGCGTCGACCGCGCCATCCAGATCGTCGTTCTGGCTCTCAAGCGCTACGGCGCGCCGGTTTATGTGCGCCACGAGATCGTCCACAATCGGTACGTCGTCGAAGGTCTGGAAGCAAAGGGTGCCATCTTCGTCGAGGAACTCGACGAGATCCCCGCAGAACACCGCCAGCAGCCGGTCGTCTTCTCCGCCCATGGCGTGCCGAAATCCGTGCCGGAAGATGCGGCAAGCCGCAATCTCTTCTATCTCGACGCCACGTGTCCGCTGGTGTCCAAGGTGCACAAGCAGGCCATGCGCCACCAGCGCCTCGGCCGCCATGTCATCCTGATTGGCCATGACGGCCATCCGGAAGTCATCGGCACCATGGGACAGCTTCCGGAGGGCTCCGTGTCGCTGGTCGAGACTGTCGAGGAAGCGGATCTTTATCAGCCCGCCGATCCTGACAATCTCGGTTACGTCACCCAGACCACGCTCTCGGTCGATGACACCGCCGGGGTCATTGCCAGGCTCAAGGCGCGATTCCCGAACCTGACCGCGCCCTCTGCCGACAGCATCTGCTACGCCACCACCAACCGCCAGGAAGCGGTCAAACACGCAGCCCCGGGTTGCGATCTCTTCATTGTCGTCGGCGCACCGAATTCGTCGAATTCCAAGCGTCTCGTCGAAGTGGCCCTGCGGGCAGGGGCTACCCGCTCTCTGCTGGTGCAGCGCGCCTCCGAAATCGACTGGGCCGAAATCGGCGAGATCCGCACGCTCGGCATTTCCGCCGGCGCCTCCGCTCCGGAGGTGATCGTCGACGAAATCATCGAGGCCTTCCGCGAGCGCTTCGACGCCAATGTGGAACTGGCGATCACGGCGGAAGAAAACGAGCACTTCCTCGTCAACCGGGAACTGCGCGATGTGGAACTGACCCGCGAGGACATGGCCTGGGTGAATGGCTGAGGCGCTGCAACTGAGCTGGGTATCTTGCCTTCCACCCCGGCCATCCTGTAGATTCGTCATTACGGTAAAATGAAAGGAGGGATCCCGTGCACAATCATTATTTCCGGTTCAACCGGCAACGTGGTCCCGTCCCGGCCCTGCAAATGCGTTTGCAGGGCTGATCAGAGACCGTTTCTCAGCGACACCTTCTCCTGGTCTGCCCCTCATGGCCCGCAGCGCCAAGCCGTTCCGGCTCGCGCCCTGCATGTTTTTTAGACCGCAGCGACATCCATCGAACACGGCGAAAGGCCTGTCCGGACCGTCGCGCGGCAAGACCAGAGAACCATCATGTCCCTGATCAATATCCGTAATCTCGGCGTCACCCTGTCGAGCCCGCTGTTTTCCAACCTCAACCTTGTCGTCAATGCCGGCGATCGCATCGGCCTTGCCGCCGCCAATGGCCGTGGCAAGTCGACCCTGTTCCGCTGCATCGCCGGTACGCTTGATCCGAGCGAAGGCGAGATCACCAGGGCGCGCGGTGTGACCATCGGCTATGTCGAGCAGAACGTGCCGCGGCATCTGCTGGATCTCACCTTCTACGACGCTGTGCTGGATGCGCTTTCGCCGGAACAGGCCGAAAGCGAGAGCTGGCGCGTCGATGTGGTGCTCGGTGAACTCGATGTACCGGTTGAATTCCACCAGCGACCGCTGAAGGCACTGAGTGGCGGCTGGCAGCGCATGGCGCTGATCGCGCGCGTCTGGGTCACCGAGCCGGACGTGCTTCTGATGGACGAGCCCACCAACCATCTCGACCTCGGCAAGATCGCTGCCCTTGAGGCGTGGCTGAATGCACTGCCGCGCGACGTGCCGGTGATCCTCGCCAGTCATGATCGCGCCTTTCTCGATTCCGTCACCAACCGCACCGTCTTCCTGCGGGCCGAGCAGTCGCCAGTCTTCGCGCTTGCCTATTCGCGGGCGCGTTCGGCGCTGGAGGACGCGGACGCGGCCGATGCGCGTCGCTACGAGCGCGACATGAAGACGGCAGATCAGTTGCGCAAGCAGGCCGCCAAGCTCAACAATATCGGCATCAATTCCGGCAGCGACCTTTTGGTGGTGAAGACCAAGCAACTGCGCGAGCGGGCCGAAAGGCTCGAGGATGCAGCCAAACCGGCTCATCTCGAACGCTCGGCCGGAGCCATCAGGCTTGCCAATCGCGGTACCCATGCCAAGGTTCTGGTGACGCTGGACGATGCGGAAGTGCTTACTCCCGATGGCACCGCGTTGTTTCGCACCGGCAAGCAGTTCATTTGCCAGGGCGACAGGATTGTCCTGCTCGGCGCCAATGGCGTCGGCAAGACCCGCCTCATCGCCATGCTGCGCAAGGCGATCGACATGCCCGAGATCGCCCAGGACGGCATCAAGGCGACGCCATCGCTGGTGCTGGGCTACGGCGATCAGGCGCTTGCCGATCTCCGCGACAACGACACGCCGATGCAGGCGATCATCCACCGCTTCGATATCGGCGACCAGCGGGCACGGGCGCTCTTGGCTGGTGCGGGCATGAGCATCGACATGCAGGCGCGCCCGATCGGTCGCCTGTCCGGCGGCCAGAAGGCGCGGCTCGGCATGCTGGTGCTGAGGCTTGCGGAGCCGAATTTTTTCCTCCTCGACGAGCCGACCAACCACCTCGACATCGAGGGGCAGGAGGCGCTGGAGAGCGAACTGATGCAGCATCAGGCGAGCTGCCTGCTGGTCTCGCACGACCGCAGTTTCGTCCGCGCCATTGGCAACCGCTTCTGGCAGATCGAACGAAAGCGCCTGATCGAAGTCGAGGGGCCGGAAGATTTCTTTGCCGCAGCCGCACTGGCAAGGTAGTCGTCGGTATCGCCAGGGGCTGCGCCCCGGCAGGCCCCTGGTGTGTGGCGCAAGCGAAAAACCGGCACCCGGCATATGTGTGCGAGGTGAGGTCGCGATCCTCTCTTCGCCCATTTCCTGTGCCGGATGTCGCTTGAGGACTGGCACTTGCCGATCCCGCGCGCTATGCGTTCAGCTTCATTCCAAGCAGCACGGGAAAATCGCTGTGGCAGTCTATACCGACATTTCCGAAGGCGATCTGAAGGCCTTTCTCGAGCAATATGATGCGGGCGAGTTGACCTCCTACAAGGGTATTGCCGAAGGCGTCGAGAATTCCAACTTCCTGCTCCACACGTCCAAGTCCCCGTTGATCCTGACGCTCTACGAGAAGCGGGTCGACAAAAACGATCTGCCCTTCTTCCTCGGGCTCATGCACCATCTCTCCGAGCGCGGGCTCAACTGTCCGCTCCCCCTGCCGCGCAAGGATGGGGCGTTGCTGGGCGAACTTTCCGGCCGTCCGGCCGCGCTGATTTCCTTCCTCGAGGGCATGTGGCTGAGAAAGCCCGAAGCGCAGCATTGCGGCGAAGTGGGCGCAGCCCTCGCCAGGATGCACATCGCCGGCGAGGGCTTCGAGCTGACGCGGCCGAACGCGCTTTCGCTCGAAGGCTGGCACGTGCTCTGGGCGAAATCCGAAGCCCGCGCCGACGAGGTGGAGGAAGGGCTGGAAACCGAGATCGGCGCCGAGCTCGACTTCCTCGCCACCCACTGGCCGAAGGATTTGGCCTCGGGCGTCATCCATGCCGACCTTTTCCCCGACAACGTCTTTTTCCTCGGCGATACGCTGTCGGGGCTGATCGACTTCTATTTCGCCTGCAACGACCTGCTGGTCTACGACCTCTCGATCTGCCTGAATTCCTGGTGCTTCGAGAAGGATGGCGCCTACAATATCACCAAGGGCAAGGCGATGATCGAGGGTTACCAGTCGGTGCGACCGCTCTCTGCTGCCGAGATCGAGGCCTTGCCGATCCTGTGTCGCGGCTCTGCGCTGCGCTTCTTCCTCACCCGCCTCTATGACTGGCTGACAACGCCGGCAGGTGCCCTGGTGGTGAAGAAGGACCCGCTCGAATATCTGAAGAAGCTGCGCTTCCACCGCGCCGTCACCAATGCCTCGGAATACGGACTGATCGCATGAAACATGTCGAAATCTACACAGACGGCGCTTGCTCGGGCAATCCAGGACCCGGAGGCTGGGGGGCCGTGATGCGTTACGGCGAAACCGAGAAGGAACTCTTCGGTGGCGAGGCCGATACCACCAACAACCGCATGGAACTGCTCGCCACCATCACGGCGCTCAATTCCCTGAAGGATGCCTGCGAAGTCGATCTCTACACCGACAGCAAATATGTCATGGACGGCATCTCCAAGTGGATCTTCGGCTGGAAAAAGAACGGCTGGAAGACCGCCGACAGGAAGCCGGTCAAGAATGGCGAGCTCTGGCAGGCGCTCGACCTTGCCAATCAGCGCCACAAGGTCAAGTGGCACTGGGTCAAGGGCCATGCCGGCCACCCTGAAAACGAACGCGCCGACGAACTCGCCCGCCGCGGCATGGAGCCCTTCAAGACGTCGGGTGTCACGCGGTCGCTTCTGGTGAAGTGAGCGGATGAGGGAGAAGGGGCGGCGCGACCGCCCTTGCCCTTTCGCCCGTTCTCCCTATGCTCGCCACAAAATCACCGACGGGAGACATCCATGATCCAGCATTGCGTATTCCTGCGCTTCAAGGCCGCTGTCCAGGAAGGCGAGAAGCAGGCGATCTATGCGGCGATCGCCGATTTGAAGGACGTGGTGCCGGGCATGCTTGAGGTGAAGTCCGGCTCGAACGTGTCGCCGGAAGGCCTGAGCAGTGGCTATAATGACGGCTTCATCGTCACCTTCGAGGACGAGATGGTCCGCGACTATTATCTGAAGCATCCGAAACATGTGGAAGTGGGTGAGCGCATTGTCAGCGCGACGGATGGCGGTCTGGCCGGCATCCTCGTCTTCGATCTCGCCCACTGAAAATAAAGCCGGAAATGAGCGGCCGGATGAATACCCCTACGAGAAACTTGAGGTCGCATGCAGCAAGTGCGGCCGTGCCGGTCGGTACGCGAAGGCTGGCCTCGTGCAGCGATTCGGTGCTGAACACACATTTCTCAAGCTTCGGCAACACTTCGAATCCACGTGTGGACGCTCAAATGACGTGGCCAGGCTCAATGAAGTGTGCGGAGTGGGCTTTCCGGGTCTTGTGAAGTGGAAACTCGCCCAAAAATGAACGGCAAGTGGCTGCTTTCAACTGTCCAAGCCATCATATCTGGTGAAATCAACCCTGAGCTACCTCACGCTATACACAATGTAACGCCACAACATATAGCGTTAGCTCACTTTTTCGCTGTATTTAAGCCGTTCGCATTTGCTTTTCCGTTCAACCGCGCTCTAATGCGGCAGCGGGCAGCGCACCTCTTTTTTTTAAGGAAAGGTGCGCCTATGTTGTTCGAGTTCGCGACCCCGACCGGCTATGTCGTCCGGTTCAAGCTCTCAGTTTTCCTTCTTGTGCTGCTCTTCTGCCTCGTGCCAAGCTGACATGCTTTGCAATGGGAGATGGTGGGCTAATGGCCATTGGCGAAACTGAGAGCGGCAATGAGGCTCCTGCGGAGAAAGAGCGTCCAGCTGTCATCATTTGGGCGGGGGCGGGCAGTATCCTCTGAGTTCTCCTTACTGTAGCGTTCGTGTACCTATCACCGCTTCCCCAAGAATTCGCAGGTCCCGTCCGCTGCATGTCCCTGAATGAATGGGGTGACATTATTGCTGGTGTATCCGCTCGTCTAGCGTTTCTGTGGCTAGTGGTAGCGGTGTTCATTCAATCCCATGAGTTATCGGAGCAACGCAGAGTTGAGGCTCACGAGGAGAGAGTTTGAGCAGAACCGAGAGGTCATGGAAAAGAAAAGAGGCCCGTTGTCCCGGGCCTCCCTGATCGACAATGACGGGAAGCGCGCTCAGGCGCCGAGCTGCTCGATCATCTTGGCCGCCGACGACACGGTCGCCTGGCCTGGATTTTCTTCGATGTTCAGGCTCTTCACCACGCCGTCCTCGACGAGCATGGAGTAGCGCTTGGAACGCAGACCCAGAGCCCCGGCGGAAAGGTCGGCATCGAGGCCGAGTGCCTTGGTAAAGGCGGCATTCCAGTCGGCGAGGAAGTGGATCTTGCCAAGGCCGCCCGAATGCTGCGCCCAGGCACCCATCACATGCCAGTCATTGACAGACACGACGGCAATATCGTCGACGCCACGCGCCATCAGCGCGTCACGGTTCTCCAGGTAGCCAGGCAGATGGTTCAAGGTGCAGGTCGGGGTGAAGGCGCCGGGCACGGCGAAGACGACAACCTTCTTGCCGGCAAAAAGATCTTCGGTGGTGATCTCCACCGGGCCGTCCACTGTCTTTTCCTTGAAGGTCGCCTGAGGCAGCTTGTCGCCGATGGCAATGGTCATAAATGTCGTCCTCGCTTGCTTTGCACCACCCGGAACCCCTCCGTGCGGCAGTGACGCGAATATAGGTTGAGGTCAGTCGAAGGCAAGCGTGGTTTCCATGGCGCGCGGGCCGCTGACGATCAGGATGCCCCAATGCTTGCCGGCCAGCTCGTATTTCTTCGGCAGCTTGCCGATCGGTATGGTCAGTACTGTTTCGCCCGCGTCCCCGGTCGACGCATGCGCCTTGACGAAGACATGGCCGCTCGGCCCGCTGATGAAGACCTCCGGTGTCGGTTGGCCCTCGGGTAGGATCGCCCGAACCACAAGCTCTTTGCGATCAGCGCTCATGGTGTGTCCGAGCACACGAAAATCCTCTGAAGGGCCGGGCGGAACCTGCGCACGCGCCGCTTCGACGAGCGCCGTCTCCGCCGCATGGCTTTCGCCATCCGCATTCGGCGGCACTGTGAGATCGGCCTGGAAGGGTATGCAGATATTCTGACACACCCCGATGAAGGTATTGAGCGTCACCCCGGACGTATCGGGTGCATTCTTGAGGGTGATCGGCAGGGTGACCGGCTTGTCGTAGCCCACGTCGGTCATGGTGCCGTTCATCAGGACCTTTGGTACAGGAAAGTTCAGCCTCTCCAGACTGTAGGACGCCCCCTGTGCCGGCTTGATGGCAGGCGGAATGCCGACATCGCCCGGCTCCTTCCAATAGGTGATCCAGCCCGGTTTGGGCTCGATCACCAACGCCCCCTGGCGCAGACCGTCGGCGCTCTCAGGCAGAAGGATCAGCCGCATCCGCCCGCCCTCGTTCACCGCCCATTCGCTGCTCGCAGCCATCAGCGGCGCGGCCGGCAGAAGGGAAAAGAGACCGATAGCCGCCGCGACCGCGAACGGGCGGCCACGTGGGATGATTTTCAGCAGGCGGGAGAGAGACATGGGCGTTTCTGTTCTGGCGATCATGAAACCGGCTCTAGATGATCACTGTGGCCTTGGCCAGTCACGCTTGCTTCATGGTCATCATTTTGGGTTGATCGGAACCCGCTTCTGCCCCATCTTGAAGGGGAGACCACATCTGAACCACGCGTGAAGCCGATTGCCCAAGGGGCAAACCAGGGAGGCGGGCATGGCATTGTCGTCGAAAACCAGTCTGAGAGAACGCGGTTTGCTGGATGGGCATCTGCTGATTGCCATGCCGGGCATGGCGGACGGCAATTTCGCCCGCGCGGTGGTCTATGTCTGCGCCCATTCGGATGCCGGGGCCATGGGCTTCATCATCAACCGCGCGCAATCGGTGACCTTTGCCGACCTGCTGTTGCATCTTGAACTGATCGACCGCAACGACGCCATCATGCTGCCCGATCACGCCCGTCATTTCCCCATCCAGTGCGGTGGTCCGGTGGAGCAGAATCGCGGCTTCGTGCTCCATTCCGATGACTACCTCTCCGACAGTTCGATCCCCGTCAGTGACGACATCTCGCTGACCGCGACGCTCGACATCGTCCGCGCCATCTCGGATGGTCGCGGTCCCCGCCACGCCACCATGCTGCTCGGTTATGCCGGCTGGGGCCCGGGTCAGCTGGAAGAGGAAATCACCCAGAATGGCTGGCTGAACTGCGCCGCCACCGAGGATCTGATCTTCGACCGCTGCCTCGAAAACAAATATGATCGCGCGCTGGCCCTGATGGGGATCAATCCGGCCATGCTGTCGACGGATGCAGGACACGCTTGAGGGATAGATCCATTGGTCGCGTACTTTCCGCTTGCAAGCTGAGAGAGGGCGGTCATGCTCCTCGTGTCGGACCACCCGGTCCGGCCCGATCGAGACCCAGGCCATGCCCTCCACCGACATCCTCATTGCCTTCATTATCACCACGGCTGTCTTCGCCTTCATCCCGGGCCCCGCGATGCTCTATGTCGCGGCGCGGACGCTTGCAGCGGACCGCCGCGCAGGGTTGATGGCGACGTCAGGTATTCATGTCGGCTGCTACGTGCATGTGGTCGCCGCAGCCGCTGGTCTGTCTGTCCTCTTCCATGTCGTCCCGACGCTCTATCTGGCGGTGAAGCTGGCAGGGGCTGCATATCTGATCTATCTCGGCATTCGCATGTTCCGCGTGGCTCGGGCGGTTGGCGCAACGCCCGTTGACCTGGTGGCGCAGAAGTCCGCTGGCCGCGCTTTCGTGGAAAGCATGTTTGTCGAGGTGCTCAATCCGAAGACGGCGATTTTCTTTCTCGCCTTCCTGCCGCAGTTCATTGATCCTGCCGCGAGTTTCCCGGTCTGGCTGCAGTTCGTCATTCTCGGCACGGCGGTCAATGCGATGTTCACGGTCGCCGACATCACCTGCGTGATGGCGGCAAGCACCGTCACCAGACGTTTGGCGCGGATCTCATCCCTGCAGCGCAATCTGCAAAGGGCAGGAGGCGCGATGCTCGTCGGACTTGGCCTTCACGTCGCCTTCCAGCGCACGTGAAGCCCTTCCGCCTCACGCCCGCTTCATCAGCGGAAAGCGCTCCTTGAGCAGTCTCAGCACCGATTCCGAGCCGAGCGGCGGGCCGAACAGATAGCTCTGGCCAAAGTCGCAGCCCATCATCGCGAGGTCGGCCGCGTCCTGGTCGGTCTGGATGCCCTCGGCCACCACCTGCATGTCGAGCCCGCGCGCCATCGAGACGACCGAGCGCAGGAGAACGGATCTCTTGTCCGACTGGTCGCAGACGAGCGCCTTGTCGAGCTTGATCGTGTCGAAGGGGAAGCGGGTGAGATAGGCAAGCGACGAATAACCGGTGCCGAAGTCGTCGAGTGCCAGGCTGATTCCGGTGTCCTTCAGCTTCTCCAGCATCAGACGCGCCTGTTCCGGATTTTCCATGACGACGCTCTCGGTCAGCTCCAGCTTGATCCGTTTCGGATCGCACTGGGTCTTCACCAGAAGCGCGCGCACGTCGTTGTAGATCTCGCTGGAGATCAACTGGGCCGAGGAGAGGTTGACCGAAACGAAGATCGGCAGTTCGCCCGTCAGGCGCTCCCAGTCCATAAGATCGGTCGCCGCCCGCTCCAGGGCGAACATGCCGAGTGGCTCGATCAGATCGGACATTTCCGCGATCGGGATGAATTCGGTCGGCGAAATGGTGCCGCGCTTCGGGTGATCCCAGCGCATCAGCGCCTCGAAGCCGGCGATTTCGCCATTTGTGAGCTTTACGATCGGCTGGTAGGCCATCGACAGCTCCTTGCGCTCGATGGCGCGCCGCAGATCCGTTTCGAGCTGCAGCCGGTCGGTGCTGACGGTGCGAAAGGCCGGGCGGAAGGGTTCGACGCGGTTGCCGCCGGCGCGTTTCGCACGGAACATGGCAAGCTCGGCATCGGCGAGCAGGCTTGCCGAGCTTTCCTGCTGGTCCACCCACGAGACGAGACCGATCGAGGCCGTCAGGTTGATTTCGCGGTTGGCGAAATTGAGCGGCACCATGATGGCCTTGGACACGGCATCCGCGAAGTCGGCAATCTTGCCGGGGTCGCGCTCCGACACCAGGATCAGGCCGAACTCGTCCCCCGAAAGCCGCGCCAGCGTATCCTGCGGCTTCAAGAGACGGCGCAGGCGGCGGGTAATGGCAATCAGGATGTTGTCGCCGGCAGCGATGCCGAGCGCATCGTTGACCTGCTTGTAGCGGTCGATGTCGATGGCAAGCACGGTCGGCCGAACGCTTTCCGACGTCGGCGCGAGCGACAGGATCGCCTGCAGGCGGTCGAGGAAGACCTCGCGGTTCGGTAGTCCCGTCAGGTTGTCATGCATGGCATCGACGAGCAGCCGGTCGATGGAGTTCTTCTGCTCGGTCACGTCGATGATCGTGCCGACGCAGCGGATGACCTCCCCGTTCGAACCCAGCACTGGCCGGGCGCGGATCTTCAGCCAGTGGAAGTGACCGTCTTCGGCGCGGATGCGGAATTCGTGGCTGAGGCGTCCCTTGCGATGTTCCAGCAGCACGTCGAGCGTGGCGCGGAAACGGTCGCGATCGTCGGGATGCAGGCGCGGCAGCCAGTTGCGGGCGGGGCCGTGCATGGTGCCCGGCGCCAGACCGAGCCGGAGCGAGACATCCGGGCTCGTCACGACGCGGTCGCGCGCCACGTCCCAGTCCCAGACGGTGTCGCCGGAACCGGTCAGCGCCAGCGACTGGCGTTCCAGATCGGAGAACAGGCCCTGCTGATAGGCACCGCCGGCGAAAGCATGCTGCATGACCGTGAAACCGATCAGAAGCACGATCAGTACCAGACCGCCGCCCAGTGCCGGCTGGATGATGTCGTTGTCGAGCTGGCCGGTGACAGTCATCCAGCCGGCGAACAGCCAGACCAGAATCAGCACCCAGGTCGGCACCAGGAGCACAGCGCGGTCGTAGCGGTTGAAGCCGAGATAGACGATCAGGCCGATGCCGACGACGCCGGTGAGCGCAAAGGAAACGCGGGCAATGCCGGCGGCGATCGAGGGGTCGAAGATCGCAACCCCGAAGAGCACGGTGAGGCCCAGCATCCAGGCGAGCGTCGCATAACCGAGATGCACGTGCCAGCGATTGAGGTTGAGATAGGTGAAGAGGAAGATGACGAGCGAGGAGGCGAGTGCCACCTCGGCGCCGGCCCGCCATATTCGAATGTCGGAAGAGGTAAGGGTGATCAGCTTTTCGAGAAAGCCGAAGTCGACGCAGATATAGGCGAGCACTGCCCAGGCAAGCGCCGCGGCGGCCGGCAGCATCGACGTGCCCTTGACGACGAAGAGAATGGTCAGGAAGACCGCGAGCAGCCCGGCAATGCCGAGCACGATACCGCGATAAAGGGTGAATGCGTTCACCGTGTCCTTGTAGGCGTCGGGTTCCCACAGATAGATCTGCGGCAGTTCCGGCGTCGCGAGTTCGCCAACGAAGGTGATCACGGTGCCCGGATTGAGCGTGATGCGGAAGACATCGGCATCCGCGCTCGGCACACGGTCGAGCGCAAAGCCTTCCGAGGGTGTGATGGCCATGATCCGCTGCGAGCCGAGGTCCGGCCAGAACATTCTCGAACCGGAGAGGCGGAAATGCGGTGCGACGATCACGCGCTCCAGCTGTTCTTCCGAGACGTTTGCCAGAGCGAAGACCGCCCAGTCGCCCTGATGTCCCTCGGTAGACGAGCGGACCTCGATACGCCGGCGGATGCCATCCGCACCGGCGGCGGTCGAGACCTGGAAGGCCTCGCCCTGATTCGTATAGATTTCCGTGGTCGCCGTGAGGTCGAGGGCATTGTCGTCGCGCGCGATCTTGACCGGTTCGACCGCCAGCGCCGCCGAGGCTGAAAAGCCGACATACAATGCGACAAGCGCAGCCAGGCACAGGGCGGCCAGGCGAGGCGCGGCGCGCGAAAGGGGTTCAAATATGCTCATGAGGACGTCTTGCCGTTCCGCGCCTTGGGGGCGGCGATCCGGGAGAACAGCACATGGTCGCGCCATTCTCCATTGATTTTCAGATAGTCGCGCAAAAGACCTTCTCGCTCAAATCCCGTTTTTTCGAGCAGCCTCAGGCTGTTGACGTTGTCCGGAATACAGGCTGCTTCGATACGGTGCAACTCGAGCGGCCCGAAGATGTAGGGAATAGCCAGCTGAAGTGCGGCAAACATGTGGCCCTGTCGCGAATGGCGTTCGCCCATCCAGTACCCGATCATGCAGCTCTGAGCGGCTCCACGGCGGATAAGGCCGACGGTAAGCCCGCCCAGCAAGGTGTTTTCCTCCCGGTCGAACAGGAAGAAGGGCACTGCCATGCCGGAGTGAAATTCCTGTTCATTGCGCAGGACACGCTGTCGGAAGGCTCGCTCTGTCAGCTCGTCGCTGCGCCAGGTGGGTTCCCAGGGTTGCAGGAAGGCGCGGCTTTCCCGGCGCAACTGGTGCCATGGCTCGAAATCGCGAAACCGCGGCAGGCGAAGCAGATGCCGTTCGCCGTAAAGCTCCGGCATGTCCGACTGCCGGGACAGAAACCGAAAGACCGAGCGCGTCATCGTCAATCCCCGAGCGAAATCCGGCGGAGGGCTCCGCCGGTCGAGTTCTGTGTCCGCGACAGTCAGCCGACGGCCTTACGGATGCCCGCTGGCTGCGAGTTGAGCGCGCCCCTGATATCGTCGAGCGGAACGAGGTGATCCACGGGACCGATCGCCGAAAGCGTAGGCGTGGTGTCGAAGAACAGGCGTCCGGCGAGATCGGTCAGGCGCTCGGTCGTAATGCCGGCAAGCCGTTCCATCATTTCCTGGTTCGGTATGGTGCGGCCGTAGAGCATCATCTGACGGGCGATCTGGCCGGCGCGTGCGGCCGGGCTTTCCTGGCCCATCAGCAACTGCGCGCGGATCTGCGCCCGCGAGCGCTCGATCTCCTGCTGGTCGATATGGTCGGAGACCTTGCGCAATTCGTCGATGATGACGGGCACCAGTTTCGGCAGGTCTTCGCCGCCGGTCGCGGCATGAATGCCGAAGATACCAGTGTCGGAAAAGCCCCAGTGGAAGGCATAGACCGAGTAGCAGAGACCTCGGATCTCGCGCACTTCCTGGAAGAGCCGCGACGACATGCCGCCGCCCAGGATGTTGGCGAGGATCTGCGAACAGTAGAAGTCCCGCATGTGATAGGCCTTGCCCTCGAAGCCGAGCAGGACCTGCGTGTCCATGAGATCGCGCTCCTCGCGCGTCTCGCCACCGGTATAATGGGCGGCATCCATCACCGGAGTCGAGGACGGCTTCGTCGGCAAGGAGGCGAAGCGTTGCTCCACCTGCTTGACGAAGGCGTCGTGATCGACCTTGCCGGCGGCCACGACGAACATGCGGTCCGTCGTGTAATTGCGCGATAGATAGGCGCGAATCTGGTCGCTCGAGAAGGACTTCACCGTCTCCGGCGTGCCGAGAATGCTGCGCCCGATGGTCTGGCCGCGATAGGCTTGCTCGGAAAAGCGGTCGAAGACGACGTCGTCCGGCGTGTCGTCGGCAGCCCCGATTTCCTGCAGGATGACGTGTTTTTCCCGCTCCAGTTCCTCTTCGTCGAAGACGCTGTCGGTCAGGATGTCGGCGAGGATGTCGACCGCAAGCGGGACATTGTCCTTCAGGACGCGGGCGTAATAGGAGGTGGTCTCGGTCGAAGTCGCGGCGTTGACTTCGCCGCCGACATTCTCGATTTCTTCCGCGATCTGGCGGGCACTACGCTGGTTCGTGCCCTTGAACGCCATGTGCTCGAGCAGATGCGCAATGCCATGCTCGGCTTCCGTCTCGTTGCGCGATCCGGACTTGATCCAGGTTCCGAGCGCCACGCTTTCCAGATGCGGCATGTTCTCGGTTACGACAGTCAAACCCGATGGAAGCCGGGTGCACTCAACATTCATGGTTCGTCTTTCCGCGCTTCCTACCTGACAGCTCTCGCATGGTCACTGACAAAGCTTTCGATGGCTTTGAGTTCCGCGGGCAGGACTTCGAAGCGCTCCTCCCTGTCCATCAGATCAGCAAGCCACGCCGGAAGCGCGGGGTCAATACCGCAGGCCGATTTTACTGCCGCCGGGAACTTGGCAGGATGGGCGGTGGCAAGCACCACCATGGGGCTCTGCGGCTTCTCGAATTTCTTCGCCACATGCACGCCGACGGCGGTATGCGGGTCGAGCAGATAGCCGGTTTCGTCGAGCACGGCGCGGATGGTCTTCGCCACCTCCTTCTGCGTCGCACGCCCGGCGCGGAAATCCTTGCGAATCAATTTCAACGCCTCCGGCTGGATCTCGAAGGCGCCGGACTGCTTGAGGCCGTCCATCGACGACCGGATGGCAGAGGCGTCCCGGCCATAGGCTTCGAACAGCAGGCGTTCGAAGTTGGAGGAAATCTGAATGTCCATCGAGGGGGACGTCGTGGCCGAGACACCCTTCATCTCGTAGCGGCCGGTCTTCATCGTGCGCGCCAGAATGTCGTTGTCGTTTGTGGCGATGACCAGCCTGTCGATCGGCAGGCCCATCTTCTTCGCGACATAACCGGCGAATATGTCGCCGAAATTGCCTGTCGGCACGGTGAAGGAGACTTTGCGATCGGGAGCGCCGAGAGCCACGGCCGAGGTGAAGTAGTAGACCACCTGCGCCATGATGCGCGCCCAATTGATCGAGTTGACGCCAGAGAGCCCCACGCGGTCGCGAAAGGCTCCATCGTTGAACATCGCCTTCACGAGGTTCTGGCAGTCGTCAAAATTGCCCTCGACGGCGATGGCATGCACGTTTTTGTCCGTCGACGAGGTCATCTGGCGCTGCTGCACCGGCGACACCTTGCCATGCGGGAAGAGAATGAAGATGTCGGTCCGCGCGCGGCCGGCAAAGGCGTCGATCGCCGCGCCGCCTGTGTCGCCCGAGGTGGCGCCGACAATGGTCGCCCGTTCGCCACGCTTCTCGAGCACATGGTCCATCAGCCGGGCAATCAGCTGCATTGCCACGTCCTTGAAGGCGAGGGTTGTGCCGTGGAAGAGTTCGAGCACGAAGGAGTTCGGCCCGGTCTGGACGAGCGGTGCGACTGCCGGATGCTTGAAGGTCGCATAGGCTTCGTCGATCATCGTCCGGAAGGTCTGTGGCTCGATTTCGCCATTGGTGAAGGGCAGCAGCACTTCGAAGGCGACATCTTCGTAAGACTTGCCACGCAGGCCCCGGATCGCCTTCTTCGACATTTGCGGCCATTCGCGCGGGACGTAAAGTCCGCCGTCGCGGGCAAGGCCTGCCAGAAGCGCGTCACAAAAGCCGAGGCTCGGGGCCTCGCCGCGGGTCGAGATATATTCCACGTCGCTTATCCCTATAGTTCAGATGGTCGGAGCCGAAGCGCCGCCAAATCTATGGCGTTTCCGATAAAGAGGTTTGCCCATTTGCGCCAGTGCGGAGGGCAGGATTTCGCAAGCCCGGCAATCCTTCCTGGCCCTGCGGATGGCAGCCCGTGGTCTGGCTGTTGCGAAGCAATCGAATTTTGACTCAAATTGCCGGCTACCCAATCGATTTTTCTCTTGGTCGCTGCTATAGACCATCCGCGAGGGCGCTGAAAAGCCTCAAGTTTGACTGTTTTTCGGCTGATCTGCCGAGCATGCGGAAGGTGAAGTCTCGTGTCTGTAAACGTGTCGCGCGGCGTTGTCGCCGTTTCGCTGATGATGGTTCTCTCCGGCTGCAATGCCGGCGGTCTCGGCAGCAGCCTCGGCCTTTCTTCTTCCGATCCGGCAGGGGCAACATCCGCAGCCACGCCCGCAGTCGCCACCGACCAGCAGGCTTTCGTGCAGGGCTTCTGCCCGCAGATTTCGCTGCGTGAAGGCACCGCCTCCTACCGTTCTTATGCCCGTGGCAAGGACGGCGATGCCGAACAGGTCGTCTTCCAGGCGTCGCTCGCCGACACGACGCGCTCGTGCTCCCGCACCGAGACCACTCTCACCGTCAACGCACTGATCCAGGGTCGCCTCGTCTCCGGTCCCCAGGGCAAGGCCGGCACGATCAATCTGCCCGTCCGCATCACCGTGATCGATGGCGGCCAGGAAGTGTCCAACGAACTTGAACAATATCCCGTGACGATCGCAGACGTGAACACGCCGGCCCAGTTCGTCTACAGCCGCGCCGTCACCATACCCGGCAATGTTTCCGGCATGACGCGCGTCTATGTCGGCTTCGAACAGCCGAAGAAGAAGTAAGTCCGGAGCCAGGATCCTTCGACTTTAGCCTCGCCCCGTCAGTGCCACCAGATAACGCGTCGCCTTGTCGCTGCGGTTGACGAAGACGCAGTCTTCGGGCGCGCTGAGCTGCAGGCAGTCGCCAGCCGAAAGCCGGTGGCTTCGCGGTCCCTCGATGAAGTCGAGTTCCCCTTCCAGTATATGGATCTGCTGGTGCTGGAAGCCGAAGGCGGACGCCGGGTAGGGGACACGCACGCCCGCCGGCAAGACCACCTCGATCAGTTCGAGCCGCCCGCCATTTGGCGGCGAAAGCGTGCGGCGCGTATAGCCTGTCTCTGGATCGACCCAGAGCGGCTGTTCGCTCCGCCTGGTCAGACGGTCGCCCTCGCGTTCCGCCATGGCAAGCAGCACCGAAAGCGGCAGTCCGAAGGCTCCGGACAACCGGCCGAGCACGGAGGCCGTCGGGCTTGCCTCGCAGCGCTCCACCTTGCTGATCATCGCCTTGGAAACACCCGACCGTGCCGAAAGCTCGGCCAGCGACCAGGACCTGGTGTCACGCTCCGCCCGGACGCGCTCCGCAATCGCCCGCGCCTGTCGTCCCTCGTCATAGGTTTCAGCCAGTCTTGTGGTCCCGGTCATTTGTGCCCTTGCCAAAACGCGCGCCTGCGTCTTCTATAGTGGACGAAAGAATACGATAGAGGACGAGGCAATGGCAAGCCGTGAGCTTGTCTTGCCGTGGCTGGGGGAACCGTAGTGACACGCGAGATTCGTTTCAACGCATTTGACATGAACTGCATCGGCCATATCCAGCAGGGCCTCTGGACCCATCCGCGCGACCGGTCGATGGACTATAACAGCCTCGCCTACTGGACCGACTATGCCAGGCGCCTGGAAGCCGGCCTTTTCGACGGTATCTTCCTCGCCGATGTCGTCGGCATTTATGACGTGTTGAGCGGCAGCCCCGCGCCGGCCCTGCGCGGTGCCGTGCAGGTGCCGGTCAACGACCCGATGATGCTGGTCCCCGCCATGGCCTCGGTCACCCGCCATCTCGGCTTTGGCGTCACCGCCAATCTTACCTATGAACAGCCGTTCCTGTTTGCCCGCCGCATGGCGACGCTCGACCACCTGACCGGCGGCCGCATGGGCTGGAACATCGTCACCGGCTATCTCGACAGCGCGGCGCGTGCCATCGGGCTGGACGGCCAGATGGCCCATGACGACCGCTACGATCTCGCCGACGAATACATGGAGGTCGTCTACAAGCTCTGGGAGGCGAGCTGGGAGGATCAGGCCGTCGTCGCCGATAGGCAGGCACAGGTCTATGCCGATGCGAGCAAGGTCCATCCCGTCCACCATCATGGACGACAATACAAGGTCGACGCCTACCACCTCTGCGAACCCTCGCCACAGCGCACGCCGGTACTGTACCAGGCCGGCTCCTCGCCGCGCGGCCGCCAGTTTGCCGCCACCCATGCCGAATGCGTCTTCGTCAATGGCCAGAAAAAGGATGGCGTGCGCGAGATCGTCACGGATATTCGTGCCCGGGCGGAAACCCTCGGCCGGCATGGCGACGACATCAAGGTCTTCCTCGGCGCCACCATCGTCACGGGCCGCACCGAGAAGGAAGCACGCGACAAGTTCGAGGATTACAGGCGGTACGTCAGCTCCGAGGCAGCGCTGACCCATGCGGCCGCTTCCATGGGCATCGACTTCGACAAGTTCGACATGGACGAACCGGTGGAAACGGGCAAGAGCCAGGCGATCACCTCCAACATCAAGGCCATGGACCGGGCCGCAGGTCCTGCGTGGACCAAACGCAAGCTGATCGAACAGATGGTGCTCGGCAGCCGCCAGCAGCCCTTGGTCGCCTCCGCCGATCAGGTGGTCGAGTGGCTGGTGGACTGGGTCGAACAAACCGGGGTCGATGGCTTCAACCTCTCTCGCACGGTCGTGCCGGAATGTTTCGACGACATGATCGAGCTTGTCGTGCCACGCCTGCAGGAGCGTGGCCTCTACAAGACGGAATATCGCGAGGGACCGCTTCGCGAAAAGCTCTTCGGTCAGCCCCGCCTGACGGAACGCCATACCGCATCGACACATCGTCGACGGCAGCCCTGATCAGCCGTCTCTCGGGCTGTGCGACGCATCGGGCCGCCCGCCGCCTTGCCTTGCTCTCATCAATCCAGGAGTGCTAGCTATCGGCTGGTAACGGGACGTGGCTTGCGTGCGCAGGTTCTGCAGCCTGTTCGGGCAGGGGAGTGGGAGGCATCCGCAAGGAATGGCTCCCAAGGGGAGGTCTGATTGAGAATTGCAGTCGTGAGAAACCCCGTTGCGGGAGGCCGGTCTGGCCGCAAGCAATGGACGCCGTTGCTTGCCGCCTTTCGCGCCCGGTTCCCGGACCTCGAGATCCATGAGAGCCGCTCCGGCGGCGATGCCCGCAAGCTTTCCCGCGAATTGGCCCTCGGCCCCTATGATCTCGTTCTGGTCGCCGGCGGCGATGGCACGATCAGCGACGTCGTCGATGGCGTGCTGGGATCGAGCCGCCCGGACATGCCGCTTGCCTTCCTGCCGATCGGCACGGGCTGCGATTTCATTCGCAACTTCAACCTGCCGACGGATCCCATGGCACTCGCCGAGCATATCGCAAGCGCACCTCTGCGCCGGATCGATGCCGGATTGCTCATCTCTCGCGATGCAGCCGGCACGGAGCAGCGCCGCCATTTCGTCAATATCACCAGCGTCGGCATTTCCGGCGAGGTCATCGATGCCGTCAATGCGCCCGGCCGGGCACGCATCCTGAACGGCCCGCTGCGCTTCCTCGTCCATTCGGCCCTGGCGATCCTGCGTTACAGCCCCTATGATTTCGAGGTTCTGGTCGACGGCATGCTGGTGCATCAGGGACGGCTGGCGCTGGTTGCGATCGCCAATGGCGGCTGGTTCGGCGGTGGCATGCACATCACGCCCGGGGCCGATGTCGCCGATGGCATGTTCGAGGTGGCGGTGATGCGCGAGGAGAAGGTGATCGGCCTTCTGAAATTGCTCGCCCGCCTGCACAAGGCTGGCCATGTCGGCCATCCGCTCCTCAGCTTCCACAAGGCAAGGCGGGTCGAGGTGAGGCCGCGGGATCCGTCAAGGTTCCCGGTTGATGTCGACGGAGAGGCCCCGATCCGGGGTGGCTTCGTCGCCGAAATCCTGCCCGGGGCACTGACGGTCAGGACCTGATCGAAAACCCGGCTCGGCTCAGAACACGCCGTCCCATTCCGCCATCGCGGCAATCACGCCCGGCAGATCCTGCATGCGGGCAATCACGGTTTCCGCACCCGCATCGGTCAGCTTGTCGGCATGCGAGGGATAGGTGTGCGATGCGCCGGTAAAACCGACGACACGCATGCCCGCCTCACGGGCGGCATGCACGCCGTGAACGGAATCCTCGACCACGAGGCACTTGCCCGGGCTCACGCCGAACTGGGCTGCGCCATGCAGGAAGATATCCGGCTTCGGCTTGACGCGATCGGCGCCTAGATCCTTGGCCGAATAGATATGCGGCGCGAAGAATTCCTTGAGCCCGACCTTGGTCAGCATCATGTCGAGGCGTTGCGAGGACGAATTCGAGCAGATGCAGCGGGGACCGGTTATGCGGGCCAGTGCATACTGTACGCCCTCGATCGCCTTCACCTCGCGGGCGAGCCGCTGGTCGAGCAACTGTTCCGACTTGTCGATCAGGCTCGCCGACAGGGGAATGTCGACTTCCTTTTCGATCGACAGCAGGATGTTCTTCCAGGTCATGCCGGCGAAGCGTTCGCCCATTTCCTCGACCGAGATCGGATATCCCGCCTCTGTCAGAAGTTTCGATTCGACCTTGGCCGCGATGATCTCGGAATCGACGAGCACGCCGTCGCAATCGAAAAGGGTGAGGTCGAAGCCGCTCATGAAAACATCCGTCATGTGGTCCAGGGGAGGACCGCTCCCTACACGATCACGAGGGCAAGGACAATCGCATCTCACGCATCGCGGGGGCCTGTCGGCGGATCGGCGAGCCTAACCGGGCGCTCAAGCTTTCGCCATTGCCAGCAGAACCGCTTCGAAATCCTGAGGATAGCGCTGCAGACCGCCCGTCTTCTCCATCATGTCGGCGAGCCAGACACCATCGGCGGCGAGCCTGACGGCGATCAGATGGGGATCGTCGTCCGTTTCGGCATGTCGCGCCATGCGGTCATCCAGCCAGGCAGACCAGAGCGAGCGCAGCGCCGGCTCCGAGACGATCGCAACAGACAAGGCGCCCCACAGGCTGCGGTCGCCCAGCAATCGGTCGGAAAAACAGGCCCGCACATAGGCTCGCGTGAAGCGCCCGCGCGCCACCGGATCATCCGCCAGCGTCCGGTCGATCTCCTGGTCCATCTTGTCGAGCAGATCCGAAAAGACGGCAGCGAGCAACGCCTGCTTGCTGTCGAAATGGTGCAGGAGCCCGCCCTTGGTGACGCCGGCCCTTGTCGCCACCGCCTGGATGGTAATCGAAGCTGCCCCGTCTTCCGCGGCGATCTGGGCCGCACAATCGAGAAGCGCCCTGCGCACCTGCTCCGGCTGCTTCTTGCGATGATAGGCGGAGGACGCGACGTCGGTCGGGGAGGGAGCGCCCGCCATCAATGCGACACCGTGCTCGACAGCGTGTTCATCACGACCACGCCCGTCACGATCAGCGCAATACCGGCAAGGGCCGCCAGATCCAGGCTCTGCTTGAGATAAAAGACGCTGATCAGTGCGGTCAAAACAATGCCGAGCCCGCCCCACATGGCATAGGCGATGCCGAGCGGCATGCCTTTCAGCGCCTGGGACAGGAGATAGAAGGAGGCGACATAGAACATCACCATGCCGGCCGTTGGCAGGAGCTTGGTGAATTGCGCGGACTTCTGCAAAAGCGTCGTGCCGATGACTTCGAGCACGATGGCTGCGGCCAGCGCGCCATAGGCGGTAAGCGTGGGGGTCATGACGCGGCTCCAGGTGTGGGTGTCCACTAAAAGATACCGTATGGTCGGTTTCTTTGCAAGGCCTGCCGGTCCGCTTGCATCGGTCAGTCGGGCAGGGGAAAGAGCATCAGAAACTGCCGCTCGCCGTCGCGTGAAAAACGAATGATCCGGCTTTCCTCCACCCGCCGTGCAAGGCCGGCGTCGAGGAAATGCGAGAGCAATGCCGCTCCCAGAGCGCCTGCGAGATGGGTGCGTCTTTCGCTCCAGTCGAGGCAGGCCCGGCACAAGGGCCTTCGTTTCGCTCGAAGACTGCCGATATCGAGCCCTCTGTCTCGCAGCAGCCTGTCGCCTTCGGCCGTCAGCGTCAGCGCCTCGTCCTCCGCCCGGATCGCTCCACGCGCCACCAGACTGTCCAGCATGCGCACGCCAAAATCGCCGGCCAGATGATCGTAGCAGATCCGCGCCTTGCGCAGTTCTGGTTCCTTCGGCCCTGTGCGATGCCGCAGATGGCCGCGCGTTGCCGAAAAGCTCATCAGGCTCTCGATCATTGCCCCGACATGGCTGTCGGCCAGCGCGAAATAGCGATGCCGCCCCTGCTTGCGTTGGGACAAAAGCCCACCCTCTTCGAGCTTGGAGAGATGCGAGCTCGCGGTTTGAAGCGTCACGCCTGCCGCCCCGGCGAGTTCCGTCGCCGTCAGCGCCTTGCCGCCGATCAGTGCCAGCAGCATGTTCGAGCGCGCGGGATCGCCGATCAGCGCGGCAATGCGTGAAATGTCCGGTCCTTCCGCCATGATCTTTTCTCCTTGTTCGCCAACATTGTGCATGTCCAGTGTAGACAATGCTTCGGTCCCGGTCGAACTGTAGAGGGTGAGAAAACGCGTGGGAGACTTCGACCCCGATCGAAGCATTACCCGCCGGCGGTATGGCAAGACTCTCCTCGCAAGAAACGAGGATCCATCCATGATCACCTGCATCATCCGCTACCGCATCGACCCCTTCGGCCGCGACGACTTCGCCACCTATGCCCGCAACTGGGGCGAGGCGATCCCGCGCTGCGGCGCCGATCTCGTCGGCTATTTTGCCCCGCATGAGGGCTCGGCGACGACGGCCTACGGCATCTACAACATGGAAAATCTCGCGGCGTATGAGGCGTATCGCGCGCGACTTGCCGCCGATCCGCTCGGAAGGGCCAATTACGAATTTGCGAAAAACGCCCGATTCATCCTGGCGGAGGATCGGCTCTTCCTCAAGAACGTCTCGCATCCGGCATCGTCGAAGGTGCAGCCATGATCGCGGTGATCTTCGAGGTGGTGCCTTTCATCGGCGAGCGCCACCGCTATCTCGATCTCGCCGGGGAACTGCGCGAGCATTTGCAGGCGACCGACGGTTTCCTCTCCGTCGAGCGCTTCGAGAGCCTGACGACGCGCGGCAAGCTCCTGTCGCTTTCCTTCTGGCGCGACGAAGAGGCGGTGCGCCGCTGGCGCGAAACCGAAGAACACCGCGCCGCCCAGGCCGCTGGCCGTGGCGGGGTGTTTGCCGATTATCGCCTGCGCGTTGCCGAAGTTCTGCGCGATTACGGCCTCGACGATCGCGCCGAGGCACCGAAGGATAGCCGGGACAGGCATGGGTAAGGCTGGGCAGGGCGCGCCTCATTTCGCCGGCTGCAAGCCATCGACCGACCGGCCGCAAAGCTGTCCTCCCTCGACAAGCCTCCGCCTGCTGACTATGCAGGATCCCATGCCGAAGAAGCCGGAAGATTCTCCCGAGGACACGATTGCAAGCCGCATCAGCCGTGCGCTGGCGGAGCGCATCATCCATGGCGAACTCGTGCCCGGTTCGCGCCTTGCCCAGGACCATATCGCCGAGGAATTCGGCGCAAGCCACGTGCCGGTGCGCGAGGCCTTCCGCCGGCTGGAGGCGCAGGGCCTCGTTGTCAGCATCCCCCGTCGCGGCGTGCGTGTCGCAAGCTTCGACCTGAAGCAGGTACGGGAAGTGGCGGAGATGCGCGCCGCACTCGAAGTCCTGGCGCTGCGCCACGCAGCCCCGAACCTCACGCCGGACGTGCTCACCGCTGCCGAAGAGGCTGCCACGGATGCCGACAACGCCAAGGATGTGCGCACCTGGGAAGAGGCGAACCGCCGTTTCCACCGCCTGATCATCTCGACCTGCGGCATGCCGCGACTACTGTCAGTCATCGACGACCTGCATGCTGTCTCCGCCCGCTTCCTTTTCGTCGCCTGGCGCGCCACCTGGGAAGCCCGCACGGACCACGACCACCGCGCGATCCTCGAAGCGCTGAAAGCCGGCGATGCGACCGAAGCCGCTCGCATCCTCGAGCGCCATGTGCAGTGGATCGGCCGCGCGCCCTTGCCTGTGCCAGGTCGTGCCGAGACCGAAGGCTTCGCAATCGTCGGGTAATGTCCGCTTCCCCTTGCAGGTGAAGGGCGCCCAAGGCGTGCCGTCCATAAATTATAGATAAAAATGGAAATAGCGTGCGAATCCGCCTGCTGCTTTGCGCGCGCGGCTTCAATTCGGCTGGCCTGTCCCGAGATTCCACTGACGTCTTCTTGGCAATTTAAGATTCCATAGATAAAATGATTCTCGTGGCTTGAAATTATCTATAAAATGGAGATTGCCTATGACGACCATTCTCGCACCCGCCGCCCATGGTTTTGATCCGCTCGGCATATCCGGCCGTTCGCTTCCCGTGCAGGCCGTCCTCCTCCTCTTTGGGACGGGCGTGCTCGCTCTCGCCTCGCAGATATCGGTGCCCATGGTGCCGGTGCCGATCACCCTCCAGACTTTCGCCATCACCATGATCGGAGTGCTCTACGGCTGGCGGCTGGGTGCCCTGACCGTGCTCGCCTGGCTGGGCGAAGCCATGATGGGTCTGCCGGTGCTGGCGGGTGGCGGCGGCGGTCTTGCCCCCTTCGTCGGTCCGACGGCCGGCTATCTCGCCGCTTTCCCGATCGTTGCGGCTCTTGCCGGCTTGCTCGCTGAAAAGGGCTGGACGGGCGAGCGCGTGGTGAAAAGCTTTGTCGCGCATCTCTCCGCAAACCTGCTTTGCCTCGCCATCGGCGGCGCCTGGCTGGCCTGGCTCATCGGTGCCGAAAAGGGAATGGCGCTCGGTGTTACCCCCTTCATCCTTGGTGCCGTGCTCAAATCCGCGCTCGCCGCCGCTCTGCTGATGGCGCTCGCCCGCCACAGCGCCAAGCCCATCGACATCTGAGATCCTGAAATCCGACTGACGCTAACATGACCGTCCGGCTCCGCGCCCACCACCTGCTCTGCATGCTGACCTATGTCGGCAAGGGCTATTCTCTGGCTTTCGTCAAGAACTACGAGGCGATCGCCGCCCGCTTGTCCGCCGGCGAGGAGATCGAGCTGGTGGCGGGGCCGGACGACATTTGCGGCCCGCTTGCGGCCGATTCCGAAGCGCATTGCCATGGGGAAGGCGTCATCGAGCGCGATCTGGCCGCGACGGAGGCGGTCGCACGCCTCATCGGCAGGTCGCTTGCCCTGGGTGCCCGGATCACTCCGACCGCAGCACTGCTCGCGCACTTGAGAAAAACCTTCGCCACCGGCGAGATCCGCACAGCCTGTTCCGGCTGCGAATGGTCCGGCCTTTGCGATTCCGTGGCCGATGGCGGCTATCTGGGTATCCGCGTCGCGCCTTGAGGCCGGCCGCATTCCCATCGCCCCGCTCGCAGGAAAAAGGCCCGGCGGAGCGCCGGACACCGGGCGTCTCCGCAGCGGATGACAGGTCCCGCCACCTCTGGCAGACTACGCGCCGGAGGCCCCGCCATGATCACTCTCAATACACTCCGTCAGATCATCCTCGCTCTGCCGACAACGGAAGAGACAACCTCCTGGAACGCCGTGTCCTTCAAGGTCAACGGCAAGGCCATGCTGTTCTGGAACCCGACGCATGACTGTCCGGTCTTCAAGGTCCCCTTCGAGGAGCGCGACCACCTGATCGAGATGGACCCGGACACGTTCTTCACCACGGATCACCACCGACCCTATCCGATGGTGCTGGCCCGCCCGGATCGGGTCGATATCGAATGGGCCCGCGAAAACCTTACCCGTGTCTGGCGGGCACAGGCGAAAAAGGCAGTGGTGAAGGCCTGGGATGCGGGGCGGTGACGAAAGCGGAACGATGTGCCGCCCCGACACGACGCCTCCGCTTTCACCCCCCGCACAAATTCTCACGCCCTCTTCACCCTTCGGTAACCAAGTTCGGTAACCATAAGCCTCACATCCCGTGCTGCGTCAGCGTAAGAGTGAGTAACCGATGGCTTCTGTATTTCCGATTGCCGAACTCCGCCGTTCGTCCGACCCACTGGCCTGGGTCAACAGCATCATCAAGGGCGATTGCGTTTCTGCCCTCGAAGCCCTTCCCGACAAATCCGTCGACGTCATCTTTGCCGATCCGCCGTATAACCTGCAGCTCGGCGGTGCCCTGCATCGTCCTGACCAGTCGGTCGTCGATGCCTGCGACGACGAATGGGACCAGTTTGCCTCGTTCGAAGCCTATGACGCTTTCACCCGCGCCTGGTTGCTCGCCTGCCGTCGCGTGTTGAAGCCGACGGGCACGATCTGGGTCATCGGCAGCTACCACAACATCTTCCGCGTCGGCGCCACGCTCCAGGATCTCAATTTCTGGATCCTCAACGACATCGTCTGGCGCAAGACCAACCCCATGCCGAATTTCAAGGGTCGTCGTTTCCAGAACGCCCATGAAACCATGATCTGGGCCTCGCCCGATCCGAAGGCCAAGGGTTACACCTTCAACTACGATGCGATGAAGGCGTCGAACGACGACGTCCAGATGCGCTCCGACTGGCTCTTCCCGATCTGCTCGGGTGGCGAGCGGCTGAAGGGTGACGACGGCAAGAAGGTTCATCCGACCCAGAAGCCGGAGGCGCTTCTCGCCCGCATCCTGATGGCCTCGTCGAAACCCGGCGACATCGTGCTTGATCCCTTCTTCGGCTCTGGCACGACGGGGGCCGTTGCCAAGCGTCTGGGTCGTCATTTCGTCGGCATCGAGCGCGAGCAGGATTACATCGATGCAGCTTCGGCCCGCATCGCTGCCGTCGAGCCTTTGGGCAAGGTCGAACTGACGGTCATGACCGGCAAGAAGGCCGAACCGCGCGTCGCCTTCAACGTGCTGCTGGAAGCAGGCCTCGTGAAGCCCGGCCAGGTTTTGACCGACATCAAGCGCCGCCACTCCGCCATCATCCGCGCCGACGGCACGCTGACGGCAAACGGCGACGCCGGCTCCATCCACCGCGTCGGCGCCAAGGTGCAAGGGCTCGATGCCTGCAACGGCTGGACCTTCTGGCATGTCGAGGAAAAGGGCGCCCTGAAGCCGATCGACGACCTGCGCTCGGTCATCCGCAGCCGCATGGGCGGTCTTGAGTAAAGGAAAGCCGGGGCGTTTGCCTGCGCCGGCCTGCTCTCAATCATTAATGTTAGAACAACATCATGCAGTTGTGATCAGCTTCGAGCAAGTCGAAGCGCCTAATTCAGCTGCATTCGATCTTTAGGGATCGATCTGGCGCGGGCAGGGGTCCGCCAACTCCACCCGCGCCAGTGCCTTTTCAGGCCATCACACCCAGGGTCCCCAGATCCGCCTTCAGCTTTTCCGCCCCGGTGAAATGCACCGCCTGCCATCCGGCAGCACGCGCCCCTTCGACATTGGGCAGGCTGTCGTCGATGAAGAGGGAATGCGCCGGTGACAGGCCGAAATCCCCCGCATGCCGCTCGTAGATCGCCACATCAGGCTTGATCAGACCTACCTCGCCCGAGACGGTGACACCGCGCGGCAGGTTCAGGAAGGGATACATTTTGCGCGCTTCGGAAAAGGTGTCGGCGGCGAAATTGGTCAGCATGGTCACGTCGCGGCCGGCATCGATCAGCGAGGTCATGATGGCGACGCTGTCCTCATAGGCATGCGGCACCATCTCGGCCCAGTGTTTGCGGAAGGCGCGGATATGCGCTTCCTTCTCCGGAAACTCTGCGATCAGCAAAGCCTCTGCGTCCCGCCAGCTGCGACCGCGATCCTGTTCGATATTCCAGTCATGGGTGCAGACCCGTGCAAAGAAATCCGCCCGCTCTTTCCGGTCGGGGATGATCCGCGAAAAGGGCAGATCGGGATCATAGTGGATCAGCACTTTGCCGATGTCGAAGACGATATGGCGGATTTCGGTCATGGTTTAACCCTTGGCTGTTGAAAAGGCGGTTGGGATAGCCGCCGCAATTGCCTTCTTCATGACAGTCGGCAGCGCTTGACCATCAAGTTCGGTGACAGGCACCCAGAAACCGTGATTTCCGGGTGGCTCGTCGATCGGCCCGACCCGGAAGATCGAGAGCCTGAGCTCGAAATGGGTGAAGACATGGGATATTGCCCCTGCCGTCTGCCAGTCGGCCGGGAAGGGGGCCGAATCCAGGCCCGTCTCGCCGTCCTGCCGGGAGCTCCAGTCCGTCGTCGGCACTTCCGTCATGCCGCCGAGTAGCCCGCTCTCCACCCGCTTGCGCAGGAGAAGCCGGCCCGCGCGATCGACCGCGATGAAGGCCGCCCCCAGCCGCACCGGCTTTGCCTTCTTGGGGGCCTTCACCGGAAAGCGCTGCGGCTCGTCCGTCGCCAGCGCCACACAGACCTCATTGAACGGACAGAGCGCACAGGCCGGACGCTTCGGCGTGCAGATCGTCGCCCCCAGATCCATCATCGCCTGGGCGAAATCGCCTGGCCGATCGGTCGGTGTCAACTCGGCCACCTTTGCCTTCATCTGCGGCTTCGACCCCGGAAGCGGTGCCTCGATCGCAAAGAGCCGCGAGATCACCCGCTCGACATTGCCGTCCATCACGGCCGAGGGCCGGTTGAAGGCGATCGCAGCGACTGCGGCGGATGTATAGTCACCGATTCCGGGCAGTGCCCTCAGGCCTTCTTCCGTGTCGGGAAAGACGCCGCCATGCGCGAAGGCGACGGCCTCCGCGCATTTCTTCAGGTTCCGCGCCCGTGCATAATATCCGAGCCCCGCCCAGGCAGCCATGACATCCTCGCTGGGCGCTTCCGCCAGATCCTTCACGGTTGGCCAGCGGGCCACGAATTTGGCGAAATACGCCTTAACCGCCGCAACCGTTGTCTGCTGCAGCATCACCTCGGACATCCAGATAAAATAGGGATCAGGTCTTGCGCCACGCTTCGCTGCGGCCGGCGAGATCCGCCAGGGCAGTTCCCTGTGATGCCGGTCATACCAGGCGAGCAGTGTAGCGCTCATTTCTTGCTTCATTGGTTGAACGGCAACCCCGATGCGTCTAGACCGGGCAGCGGACGGTGAAGACCCGTCAGTGATGCTCCGGAGATTCCATGCAGCTACAATCCTCTGCCCTTGAGCGCAATACGGTATTGGCTCTCTTCGTGATCCTGAGCCTGTCGGCCATCGACAACGCCGTGATGCATCTGACCTTCATCGCATCTGCAGCTCTGGCACTGGTCTACATGGCAACGGGTACCCTGAAACCGAGACTGGACGGCGCCATCGGCTTGTTCGTAGCCCTATCGGCTATCTATTTCCTCATTCAGCTCGCCTATTTTCTGCTGCATTATGGGACCTACTTCCCCACGACCGGTAATGAGTGGAGCCAGCCCCTCAAACACATCATTTTCGTCCTGCCGTTTTTCGTCGCTGCGCGGCTCGCGGTCGTGCCTGGCGAACGCCTTCTGCGCACGGTCTGGATCGCCTCGGCAGCCTGGGGCCTCGTGACCTTTCCCATCGCATTTTATCAAGGGTTCGTTCTGGACATGCGGGCCGAAGCTGGCACCGGCAATGCTATTCCCTTTGCTGCGATGGGGGCGATCTTCTCCTGCTACGCACTCCTTGGGCTCAATGATCCCGATAAGCGTCACCGGTGGTTGGCCGCTGCAGGTTTCTGTACCGGATTCCTGTGCGTGCTCTTCTCGCAGACGAAAAGCATCATGCCGGTGCCGATTGTAGGACTTGCGCTCTTCTGGATGTTCTTCTTCCGCAACCGCATGACGATCTGGCAGATCGGTGCCGTTACCCTGGGTGTATTGGTCCTGGCCGGGTTAGGCGTTTATTTCTCCGACAGCTGGCACCGTTTTGCCGATCTCTGGGCCGTCTATGTCGAGCGGGACAATGCTGCCGCGCTCGGCAACTCCTACACCCAGAGGCTGACCATGTGGGTTCATGGTCTGGCCGGCGTTATGGACGCACCCTTTGCCGGCCACGGCTTCCAGAATAGGCGCCATTTCATCGGCCTCCTCGGCTACGACTACAATCACTGGCACAATGGCTTCATCACGGCTGCCTTCGACAATGGTATCCTCGGTCTCGTGGTCATGGTGCTTTTGCTTCTGTCGCCCGTGTGGATTGCCTGGCGCTGTCCGCCGGATGAACTGTACCGCCCGCGCTTGTTCATGGCGATCATGCTGATATTCGTCTATGTATGGGGGGGGATGGTGAACCAGATCTTTGGCCACGGTATCTACAATGCCCTTTTCCTCTGGGGCGGGATGGTGATTGCCGTATCGGCCACGCCGAAAGCGAGTGACGATGTCGAAGGATCAGCCTAACCGCTATGGTGCCAACCAGATCGCCGAGATCGCCAACGGGATCGTCGATCCCGTTCTGGCGCGGCGCGCCGGCATCAATACGGCTCTCCTCGGCTCCTGGGAGGATATCGTCGGCGAGAATTTCGCTGATTGTACGCGGCCGGAAAAGATCGCCTGGCCGCGCCGCTCCGATCTGCCGGAGGATGGTGGCCACCGCCCGGGTGTGCTTACCATTGCCTGCGAAGGTGCCCGGGCGCTTTTCCTCTCCCACGCCCAGGGCGAACTGATCGCCCGCATCAACGGGTTCTTCGGCTATCCCGCGATCGGTCAGGTTCGCATCGTTCAGAAACCCGTCTCGGCCGCGAGCGTCAGACCCCGGATCCGAAAGCTCGAAGGCGAGAAGGCCCGACGACTGGAAGCGATGATGGAGGGGATCGAGGACGGAAACCTCCGCCGCGCCGTGGAACGGCTGGGCACCGCTGTACTGCAGGCAAAACGCAAATAGGGTTTCCGATCCCTCGCCGGCGGGTTTCGCCAGGCCCCTTCACTTTGCAAGCCAGATGGGCCAGGCGTTGAATGCGTGACGGGACTACTTTCTGCTCGCCGTGAACACGCCGTCCCAGCCTTCCGATGCAGTCTCGGGCAGGTCCGCAAGGCGCTCGGCGTAGAGCGCATGCGTGCCGGACAGGGCATTCGTCGGCATTGCCCGCAGGACCTCCAGCCTCTCTCGTGCGACGCACAGTTCGCCCGCCTGCCATGCGGCGATGAAATCATCGTGCCGTCGAACCAGGTCGTGGACCTGTCCTAAGACTTCGTCCGCCACCCCGATCAGCGCAAACAACGTCACCGGTGCCTGCCGTCCGACGACGCGCACCCGGTCAACCTCGGCAAACAGAAAGCCTGTCGTTCGCGTCCGAACCGCATCCGTCACCAGGATCGGGACATCGTAATGCTTGCTCATGCCCTCGACGCGCGAGGCGAGATTGACGCTGTCGCCGAGGCAGGAATAGCTGAAACGCTGATCCGAACCGAGGTTCCCCACACAGGCCATGCCCGTGTTGAGGCCGATGCCGATCTTCAGCGCAATGCCGCTCTCGCGGTTGAGGCGTTCCAGCGAAGAGACCATGTCGAGCGCAGCAAGGCAGGCCTTCTGCGGGTGGTCCGCGATGTCCAGCGGCGCGTTCCAGAAGGCCATGACCGCATCGCCGATATATTTGTCGATCGTCGCCTCGCGCTTCAGGAGAACGTCGGTCATCGGCGTCAGGAAATTGTTGAGGAGCCCCGTGAGCTCGGTCGGCGTCAGCCTCTCCGAAAGCGTAGTGAAACCGCGGATGTCGGAGAAGAGGATGGTCAGCTCCCGGTCCTGACCGCCGAGCGTCAGGCCTTCCGGGTTTTCCGAGAGCCGCTCCACCAGTGTCGGCGAGAGGTAACGCCCGAAGCTCTCACGCACGAAACGCTTTTCGCGGTGGGTGAGCATCAGCAGCAGCGGCAGGGCTGTCAGCAGCACCGCGCCGAGTGCTGCCATCGGCAACAAGGGATCAAAGAGCGTCAAGGCTCTCGCAAACGCGAGCCACGAGCCGCCGGCAACGAGCACAATCAGCAGGAGGCCGGTCAGGACCGAAAGGGCAGGAGTGGCGGTTGCGAAAGCAAGAAGCAGCAGAAGGCCGGCTGCGACCGCCGCTGCCCGTTCCGCGCCGATCATCCAGTCCGGCCTTTGCAGAAAGACGCCGCTCGCGATCTGGTCGATGATCTCCGCATGCACCTTCACGCCGGCCATCGCCCGATCGACCGGCGTCGCCACGATGTCGCGCAGTCCCGTGGCACTCGTGCCCACCAGCAGGATGCGCCCCTGAACCTGCCCCATGATCTTCGCGGCCTTGGCCGGATCGAAGAGATCGGCCGCCGAAATGATCGGCATGTTCGGTAGCCCGGAATAGTAGATCCAGATCTCGCCATCGGCAGACAGCGGTACATCAAGCGCCCCGACCCGGAGATCCGTGATTGCCGCGCCTTCCTCGCTACCCGCCGAGCGCAGGACGAAGGAGCCCGACTTTTGCGCGATCCGGAGTGTCTCGATCGACAGCGCCGGATACAGTTTGTCGCCGCTCTTCGAAACGAGCGGGAAAGTGCGGATGATGTTGTCGGCGGCAGGTGGAAAGGAGAAATATCCCATTGCCGTCGCGCGCTCGGTCAGTTCGGGCAGGTTGGAGAGAGCGCCCGAAAAGGAAGGAAGGCGCGCCCGTGGATCGGCGCCCAGGAAGGAAAAACCTGCCTTGGGGTCCGGCGCCGGCGCCACTGTCTCGTTGCTGAGCGCGATCCCGAGGGCCACAGCATTCGAGCCCACCGCCGCCGCCAGAAGGGCGTCCGGGTCCGGCAGGTCAGAATCGATCTCCACCGCAATACCCTGTTGCCGCATCTCCTCGACGAGGCGTGCCGGCGCCGTTCTGTCCGGTTCTGAAAACACGATGTCGAAGCCGATAGCGGCCGCTCCGAAGCTGCTTGCCCGCGTCACCATCTCCGCCACGGTCCGGCGCGACCACGGCCATTGACCGAGCTGGCGGATCGAGGCTTCGTCGATGTCGATGACCGCCACCGGCGGATCGGTCGCCGCACGTGGCTTTGCCGCCTGGTAGGCATCGAAAACCAGTGCCGTGAGGCGGAAGGCCTGTGGGGCGAGCGCCGCATGGGCAGTGATCACGGCAACCAGCGCTGCCGCACCAATGAGGCTTATGCCCAGTTTGCGCCGCTGCGACGAGGACAGACGGCGGAGTGGCGTGCGGGGCTCGCTCATGACCCGCACTTACTTGCTGCCGGCAAAGATGCCGGTCGACGACCAGTTGCCATCTGTCGCCGTGAAATTGCCCATGATGCCCTTGACCGGATCCGTCCCGTCGGACGCGAAGGCGCCGGTGACGCTTGTCGCAATACCGCTGCTCGAACTGCCGCTGAAGGTGGCCGCCCCATTGCCGAAGCTGACATCGGCGCTGAAGGTCTTGCTGTCATAGCCAGAGACCGCAACGGTGCCGGTGCGTGAACCGAAGTCCATCGTCGAGGTCATCGCCCCGGTCGCGATGTATTGCGCACTGCCATTCACGACCGTCCCCACCGCATTGCCGTTATAGGTGGCGGTTCCCAAGGAGGGGATCGCGCTGTTTTCAGGCTGCTTGCCGATGATCCAGTTTCCGAGATGGACGGTGTGGTTGATTTCGCCATGGACATTGCGGCCCCACCAGCCCCAGGTCATGAATTCGCAGGCATTGCAGATCGCGGAGCTGTCGCCACTGTCGAAGATCGTCGCCGGCACGACGGCCGACGAGACCAGGTAGGAGCCGTCTTTGGCGCTGCTGCCGGCAATCAGCTGATCGGAGAGATAGCTTCTGTCGCCGTCGTCATCAAACTTGGCAAAGTTGTCGTCGCTGCCTGTGCTGATACGGCCCTCGAAAGTGCCCTTTTCAGCGTCGAAGGTGAGGTTGGTACTGCCGCGCGCGACCGTGCTGTTTCCCCCGGCTGTTGCGACACCCGACGAAAATCCTGTCATGGTCTGTTCGTCGAAGGTTCGGCGCGCGCCGGTCGTTTCCGCATCGTCGCGGCTCGCCACATGAACCTGCTCATATCCCTTGAATTCGGGTGTTGCGAAATCGCTTCCCGTCTCACCGATCGTACCGGCGGCGAGGACCAGATATTCGCCGTCGGCGCCGAGGAAATGGTCCTTGCCCGCCGTCGAGCCGATGCTTGCGGCCTTGCCCTGTCCATTGGTCGCGCCGCCGATTGCATCGGTCCGGCTCGATCCGGCCGTCGAGGCGACGAGCCCGTAACCACCGTCTGGCAAAGCGTCGAAACTGCCGCTCAGGATGTTGATGGCGCTCGTCTGCCCGGCACCGGAGCCATTGATGACGAGGGAAGCCTGCAGCGCGCGACCCGCGACATCGCCGCTCGCATCGCTCACACCGCCCGCAAGCAGATCGCTGGCCACGGCTTCACCGCTGTCGATGAAGCTGCCGGTGAAGGGTATGGTCTGGCCGTCCCCGTTCATCAGTGCGGCGAGAAGGTCCGGCTCCAGCACATAGGAGAGGATTTCCTCTGTCGAGAGCGTCTTGCGCGCATCTGCCGGCGTGCCCCCGACCACGTAGACGGCATGCGGTTCGGCGCTCCCGGCGCTCAGCATGTAGGTGAAGAAACCGCTGCTCCCGGTATAGGCCGTCCCGCTGGCCATCGTGCCGTTGACCGCCCCGGTCACGGACTGCTTCGTCAGCACACTGGCCGATGGGAGTGCGGGCAAAGTGACGTCGTTGCCCGCGCGGTCGGTGCCAGTCAGCGTGCCGCCCGCACTACGGCTCAGTGTGCCGCGCAATTGCTCCAGCCTGACGGCGCTCGAGCCGGGCCCTCCGTCACCACCGTCTGTTTCCACCGGCGAGAGAACCGAAACGGCGAGTCCGCCACCATCAGGCACCTGCGGCCGCGGACCCACATCCCGCTGCGAATCACCCGACATGTTCCCGACCGGCGTCGTCACAACCGGCCGCGGCTGCGGCACGGGGATCGTATTCTCCGAGGGCAAATGCGCCGAATTGCTTCGGGCGACAGTGCTGGTGGCGACTGTCTGGTTCGTCGGTCTGTTGTTCGCGCCCCCGCTTTGCCCGGGGCGCCCGGCGAGGGCCTGCTGGAACCCGCTCACCCATTGCGGTGGCGTACGCTGGATGCGCGGCTGGCCGTCGCCGGCGATGATCGAGAAGCCCTGTTTGAACAGGCGCTGCGGTGCGCCCTGGCCGCTAAGCCGTACTTCCTTGCCATAAACCAGCGTCATATGCGGCGGTAGCGGCTCGCCATTGCTCGTCTGCCCGTTGAGATTGATGTCGACCACGGCGCCACGAATGCCGGCCGTGCCGATCGGCGTGTCGATCTTCACATTGCCGCTGGCCTTGGAGGCCCTGCCGCCAATGAAACGCAGCGCTCCCTTGGTCATGGTGGCGGCAAGCGAGGCCGTATTCTTCTCCGGATCGTAGACGAAACTATCGATCACGACGGAGGAATTCGGCCCGATCGTGAAGGAAGTCCCGTCGGCGAGCAGGATCTGCACCAGGCCTCCGCTGCCGGTCTCGATCCGGTGATGGCGGATGACGGGATCGCCGAGCGAAATCAGCCTTGGCTTGCCCGTGCCATCGAAGGCGGTCACCTTCGGATTGACAGCTGCGGTCACGCCCGCGACGTCAGCCTCTGCCCGCGTAGGAGACGTCGCAAGCACAAGCAGCGCAGCGGAGGCCAGGAGCAGGACATGATGCTTCTTCGTTTTCATCGTCATGCTCCTAGAAGACGGCCTGGACGCCGATCGACAGCGATATGGTGTCGAAGGCCTTGATGTCGTAGTTCGACCAGACCTTGCGGTAGCCACCCTCTGTCACCAGGGCCACGCGCTCGTTGAACGGCGTGATCTGGCGAAGGTTGAGGCTGAATTCGGTGTCGCGCTGGCGCTCGGCCACATTGATCATGGTGTCGGGATCGTCATGTGCGCGACCCGCCACTGCCGCCTCCAGCCCGATGATCCAGGCCGGTCCAGCGCCGATCAGCGCCGCATGGCGATAGGCCGCGGAGATCGCGCCACCAACCTCGTTGAAGGAGAGATAACCCGTTTCGGCATCGCGTCGTGTCGCGGACACCCGGCCGGTGAGGCTGAAATCTTCGGCAAGGTTGTGCGACCAGGAGGCTTGCGCGTCGAAACGGTTGCCGGTCTGCAGGTCGGCGGTCTGGCGCGAGGTGGTGTTGGAATAGGTCTCGTGGCGAAATTGCAGGCTCGCTGAGAGACTGTCGAGCGGTGTTGCCTGCCAGTCGAAATTGGTCGAGATCCCGGCAGACGCAAGATAGCGTTCTCCCTCGATCAGCACGCCGCTGGTCAACACCATCAGCGAGATCGACCGGTCGTCCAGCCCGAATCGGCCGAGATCGAAGACCGGGCCGGCATAGGCCTCCATGGCTGCTGTGTTCAGCGTGTCGCGGTTGCGATATCCCGCCGCATAGCCGGAAATCCCGGCTTCCAGCGATAGCCCCTGGATCTCGGTGTCGTGGCGATAGCGAAGTGTGCCGTTGACGAAGCCATTGAAGTCCTCGGCTGCCACGCTCAGATCATCGAGCGTATAGGAGAGACTGTTCAATGTGACGGTGGAATTGGAGGGACCCGCATTGGCATTGCTCTGGTAGCGCAACCCGGTCCTGATCATGCCCGAAAGCTGCGATCGCGCGCCCTTCTGCTCGATCGCCGCCAGATACTGGTCGACCTTTGTCGAAACCTCCGGCGGGACCTCGCCTGCAGCCTTGGCGCCCTCGAAATACTGCCGCGCCGTTTCATAGGCGCCGAGACGATAGTAGAGCACGCCGAGTTCGAGCTGCAGCCGGGGCAGACCGGGCGCATAGATCAGCATGCGCTCCAGCGTCGATATCGCGCCTTCCAGGTCACCTGCCTGCGACGACAGGGCGGCGTATTCAAAGGCCGTGTCGAGCTCGTCTGGGGCGGCCATCATCCGCTCGAAGAGAACCTTGCGCTGGGCTTGGATCCCCGCCAGCGAGGCATTGCCCGTTTGCGGCGCGACATTCTGCGATTGCTGGGCGATGGCCGGGAGTGCCGGCATGGCCAGGCAAAGCGCGGCAACAGCCATGCCCGACGTGTGTGCGGCGAGGAAAAATCCGCCCCGGCTCTTCGGCAATACCATCTGAAAACAAACTCGAATTGTGAACGGTCAAAAATTTTTAATGCAAGGCAAACTGTTGTTCGAAGGAAAGGGATGCGTTCGATCCGGCCAAGCCTGGTGGCAATCCTGGCGTCGCCCGGTCGAGGCTCGAATTGTTATCCGCCCGGATGTGCTCTGGCAATGCGATGCGCGGATGCCTCCCCAACGGCGTTCCGAAGACCAGATCGGGCCGCCGATCCGGTCGTGGCTCAACGCCAATCCCCGTGCCCGCGTGGCAAATGGCGGCAAAAGGTCACGGAACTTTGATTTTTCGCGGGGGACCCTGCCTTGTTTGCCGCCTTTTGCCGTTATAACGGTGGACCCATCCAAGACACTTGCAAGCAGGTAACTGACCCATGTCGACTTCCGAACTCTCGATCACCAAGCGCCGTTTGCTCGGCGGCATTGCCATCGCCGCCGTCGGCTTCGCGCTCACCGCCTGCAGCGACGCAGAAGACAAGGCCGCCAGCGCTGAAGCCAAACCGGCCGTCAGCAACGAGACCACGGCCTCGACCACGTCCGCCGAGATCCCGACCGCCGATCGCGATGTCGATATGGAAGAGGCCCTGAAGCCGGGCCCGCTCAAGGAAATGGCACTTGGCGATCCGAATGCGCCGGTCAAGGTGATTGAATACATGTCGATGACCTGCCCGCATTGCGCAAACTTCCACGAAAACACCTTCGAGGCGATCAAGACCAAGTATGTCGATACCGGCAAGGTCTATTTCGTGCTGCGCGAATTCCCTTTCCCGCAGGACACCGCTTCGCTCGCCGCCTTCATGCTCGCCCGTTGCACCACGGAAGACAAGTACTTCCCCTTCGTCTCCATGCTGCTCAAGCAGCAGCGCACCTGGGCCGCTCCTGGTGACGGCGACGTCCGTGGCGCCATGCTGCAGCTCTCAAAGCTCGGTGGTTTTACACAGGAGACCTTCGACGCCTGCTTGACGAACGCACAGCTTGCCGGTGATGTGTCGAAAGTCCGCGATCGCGGTGCTGAGGAATTCGGTGTTCAGTCGACTCCGACCTTCCTGATCAATGGCAAGGCCTATTCGGGGGACATGTCGGTTGACTCCATGTCGGCCCTCATCGACAGCCTGCTCTGATCGACGCTCCGTTCTGACGACGGGCGCCGGGAAAATCCGTGCGCCCGTTTTTCATGCCGTCCTGCCTGGGATGATGCCATGAAATTCAACCGCCTTCGCGTTGTCGGCTTCAAGTCCTTCGTCGAACCCTCCGAATTCGTCATCGAACGCGGCCTGACCGGCATTGTCGGGCCGAACGGCTGCGGCAAGTCGAATCTCGTCGAGGCACTCCGTTGGGTCATGGGCGAGAATTCCTACAAGAACATGCGTGCGTCCGGGATGGACGATGTCATCTTCTCCGGCTCCGGCAATCGCCCGGCCCGCAACTCGGCCGAGGTCGGCCTTTATCTCGACAATTCCGACCGTACGGCTCCTGCCGCCTTCAACGATGCCGACGAGATCCAGGTGACCCGCCGCATCGAGCGCGGCAATGGTTCGGTCTATCGCATCAACGGCAAGGAAGCCCGCGCCAAGGATGTGCAGCTGCTGTTTGCCGATGCATCGACCGGTGCCCGCTCGCCCTCCATGGTCGGACAGGGTCGCATCGGCGAACTGATCCAGGCCAAGCCTCAGGCGCGTCGGCAATTGCTCGAAGAGGCCGCCGGCATTTCCGGCCTGCATTCCCGCCGTCACGAGGCCGAACTCAGGCTGCGCGCCGCCGAAACCAATCTCGAGCGGCTGGAAGACATTACCGCCCAGCTCGAAAGCCAGATCGAAAGCCTCAAGCGTCAGGCCCGCCAGGCCAACCGATTCAAGCAACTGTCGGCCGATATTCGCGCTCATGACGCCATGTTGCTGCACATCCGCTGGGCAGAGGCGAAGAGGGCCGAGGGCGAGGCGGAAAGCGCGCTGAACCAGGCCATGTCTCTGGTTGCCGAGAAGGCGAACCATCAGATGGAGGCTGCCAAGCTCCAGGCGGTCGCGAGCCTGAAGATGCCGGAACTGCGAGAGGAGGAGGCGAAGTGTGCGGCAGCGCTGCAGCGACTGCAAATCGCCCGTTCGCAGCTTGATGAGGAAGCAAGCCGCATCCTGCGTCGCCGCGACGAACTCACCCGCCGTCTCGCCCAGCTCGACGAGGACATCCGCCGCGAGGAGCGCCTCGTCTCCGAAAACGCCGAGGTCATCAATCGCCTGGCCGAGGAAGAGGCCGAGCTCGAGGATATCCTCGCCGATGCCGGGCGATTTGCCGAAGAGGCGAAGGACGCCTTTGAGGCCGCTGCCGCGACACTTGCCGACAGCGAGCGCGATTTCACCCGTCTCACCGCCGAGCGTGCCGAAGCCGCTGCCGGCCGCAATCAGCTGGAACGCGCCATCCGCGATCTGACCGAGCGTCGTGCAAGGCTCGAGCGTCAGGTGTCGGAGGCCTCCCGCGAGCTTTCCGAGATTTCCGACCGCATTGCGGCTCTGCCCGATCCGGACGAAAAGCGCGAAATGGTCGAGATCGCCGAACAGGCTGTCGCCGACGCCGAGAGCGCAGCCATGGAGGCGGAAGCCGCGCTGACCGAGGCCCGCCGTACCGAAGGTCATCTGCGCCAGCCGCTGGAAGCCGCCCGCGCCCGCGTCAACGGGCTGGAGACGGAAGCCCGCACCATCGCCCGGATCCTGGCGAGCACGACCACGGGCGATTTCCCGGCTGTCGCCGACGAACTCTCCGTCGATCGCGGATATGAAACCGCTCTCGGCGCCGCCCTCGGCGACGATCTCGACAGCGCCCTCGATCCCACGGCCCCCGCCCATTGGCACGGCAATGGCGACGGGGCAGGGGATCCGGCCCTGCCGTCGGGTGCCAAGCCCCTGATCACGCATGTCCGGGCACCGGCAGCACTGACCCGGGCGCTTCGCCAGATCGGCGTCGTCGAGGAAGCCGATGCGCTCGCCCTGATGCCTGAACTCGCCCCCGGCCAGCGGCTTGTGACCCGCGACGGCGCCGTCTATCGCTGGGACGGCCATGTCACCGGGGCCGATGCACCAAGCGCCGCCGCCCTGCGTCTCGCCCAGAAGAACCGGCTTGCCGAGATCGAGATCGAGACCGAGGAAGCCCGCGATCAGATGGTCGAGGCCGAAGACCGTCTGGCTGAGGCCGCCGATTCCATTCGCGCTGAAGAGGCTCGCCTCACCGATGCCCGTGACCGCAGCCGCCTGACGGTCCGAGGCCTCGCCGAAGCCCGCGACGCCCTTGCCCAGGCCGAACGCGCCTCGGGAGATCTCATCCGCCGCCGCGAGGTCATCGAGGAGGCCGTCAACGGATTGAAGGCCCAGATCGAGGAGATTGTCGAGCAGGAGGAAACCGCCCGCATCGAGATGGAGGAAACGCCAGACCTTTCCGCCCTCGACACTCGCCTCCGCGACGCCGAAGCTGTCGTCGCACGCGACCGTGGCCTGCTCGCCGAAGCTCGCGCCCGTTTCGAGGGGCTTGCCCGCGAAGACGAGATGCGCCGCCGCCGCATCCTCTCCATCCGCCAGGAAAAGCAGAACTGGCAGAACCGGGCAAAATCGGCCGAGGAGCATATCGCGACGCTGCGCGAGCGCGAGGCCGAAGCCCGCGAGGAAATCACCGATCTTGAAATGGCGCCCGACGAATTCGAGGATAAACGCCGCAACCTGATGACTGCCCTCGACAAGGCAGAGAAGGACCGCCGCGACGCCGCCGATCGCCTGATCGAGGCCGAAACCCGCCAGCGCGAGGCCGACCAGAAGGCGGCGTCAGCCCTGGCCGAACTCGCCGAATCCAGAGAAAAGCGCGGACGCGCCGAAGAACGCCTCGTTTCCGCCCGCGACTGGCGCATCGAAGCCGAAACCCGCATTCGCGACACACTGAGCGTCGAGCCGCACGAGGCCTTCCGCCTGACGGGCCTCAAGGATCAGAGCGAGATCGGCGACCTGCGCGAGGTCGAGCGCAATCTCGACCGGTTGAAGATGGAGCGCGAGCGTCTGGGGGCCGTCAACCTGCGCGCCGAGGAAGAGCAGAAGGAACTGTCGGACAAGCTCGCCGCCCTGATCAAGGAACGCGATGACATCATCGATGCAATCCGCAAGCTGCGCGGCGCCATCCAGAGCCTCAACCGCGAAGGCCGCGAACGACTGATTGCCGCCTTCGACGTGGTCAACGCCCAGTTCCAGCGCCTCTTCACCCACCTCTTCAATGGCGGCACCGCCGAACTGCAGCTGATCGAAAGCGACGATCCGCTGGAAGCCGGCCTCGAAATCCTCGCCCGCCCGCCGGGCAAGAAGCCGCAGACCATGACGCTGCTGTCGGGCGGCGAACAGGCTCTGACCGCCATGGCCCTGATCTTCGCCGTCTTCCTGACCAACCCCGCGCCGATCTGCGTGCTGGACGAAGTCGATGCACCGCTCGACGACCACAATGTCGAGCGCTACTGCAACCTGATGGACGAAATGGCCGCCTCCACCGAGACCCGCTTCGTCATCATCACCCACAACCCCATCACCATGGCCCGCATGAACCGCCTCTTCGGCGTCACCATGGCCGAGCAGGGTGTCAGCCAACTCGTCTCCGTCGACCTGCAGACGGCGGAGGCGCTGCGCGAAAGGGATCTGGTGTGAAAATCTACCTCACCACCGTTTGCCTCCTGCTGGGCCTTGGCGTTGCCCCCCTCCACGCCCAGCTCTCCACCTCGCTTGCCGGCAACTATCTGCCGAGCGTGCTGGCGACGTCGCCTGCCCATCGCGACAGTCTGATGGAGATGATCAAGGGGCAGCCGGGGCTGCCGTTCTGGGTGCGCGCCCTGGTGCGCCAGCCGCGTTACGTGGCGCTCGCTTCCGAGGAGGTGAAGGTCAGAGACAAGCGCATGCAGCTCTTCCGCGCCTGCGAGCCCCGGACCTGCGAAAGCAGCTGGCTCAAGGTGCTTTATTCCGAGGATGGCAAGAGGGCGCTGCTTTACGTGTCGGACGCGAAGCTCGGCATCAAGATCTTCGGCGATCCGACGCCGGAGGAACTGGCTTTCCTCACGCGCTGACGCATCAGGCCGCAACCTTCTCCCGGCGAGCCGGGCCGACCGGAAGTGAACCGCTCGCAAAGATCGATCCCAAGACCAGCGGCAGACAGGCGAGATAGGCATTGCGGATGCCGAACGCCTCAGCCACGAAGCCGAGCAAGGGCGGGGCGAGGAAGAAGACGACGAAGGCCATCTGGCCGATCGCTGCGACATTGATGACGGCCGGCCTGTCGGTCCGCCGGGCGGCGGCCGAGACGGCCATCGGGTAGACGGCGCTGCAACCGGCGCCCATCAGCGCGAAGCCGAGAAGTGCCAGCGAAGGGGAGGGCGCGATCCAGGCCAGGGCGATCCCTGCCGCGGCAACGGAAAGCAGAACCCGCCCGACCAGCCGTGCGCCGCAGCGATCGACAACCGGATCGACTGTGAGCCGGGCGAGTGCCATGAAGAAGGCAAACAGCGTCAGCGCGGAGCCAGAGACGAAGGGGGAAACGTTGAAGACCTCTTCCATGTAGATCGTCGACCAGTCGATGCCGGCCCCCTCGATGAGGAAGGCCGAAGTGCCGATGATGCAGAGTGGCAAGAGCGAAAGCGTCGGAAGCGCGAAATGCGGCGCCTTGGCTTCGGCTCCGGCTGTGGTCAGGACAGGTGCGTTCTTCATGCCCGCGATCGTGACCGCGCCGATGACGAACATCAGCCCGAGCAAAACATGCATATGCACCTGCATCGTCACCTCAGCCTGGCGCACCAGCGAGGCAGTCATCGCAGTGACGAAGAAACCGAGGCTCCAGCAGCCATGCGCGCGGTTCATGATGCCGAAGCCCGCCTGCGCTTCGATGCGGCCGATCTCGACATTGAGACAGATCTCCAGTGCACCGGCCAGAAGCCCCACAGCCAGGAGCGTGGCAAAGACGAAGGGAGCGGACGGCAGGAGCGGGATGACGGAGAGCAGCGTCATCACGCCGAGCAGTGTGATCGCCAGCGTCATGCGCGAGCCGAGCCGGACGATGACTGGCGACGAGAGCGTCAGCGAAATCAGCGAACCGATCGCCATGCCGATCAGGGTCAGCCCCAGCTCCGCCTTGTTGACGCCGAGCTGCAGCTGCAGATCGGGCAGCCGCGAGAACAGCGAGCCCGTCGACATGGCGAAGAGGAAAAAGGCGATATAGACGCGATATTGCGGCTGGAAATGCATCGGCATGACTCGGCTTGTCTGATGACCAGCCAACGGCGTGGCAGTATCGAAGGCGGAAGTCCAGTCGTCCGGGTCCGCGATCGGTTCGCCTCGGGAAATGTCGGCAATCGGGCGCGTCAACCTGACTGGCATCAATCACCGGCGGGAGGGCGGCTCGACAACATCGTCATGCTCGGCCTTGGGCCTGGGATCTGCGCCGCTCGGCCCACCATGTCTGACGATGGCGGATGCCGGGGACGGAGCCCGGCATGACGACAGAGAAAAAACGAAAATGCCGGAAGCAAGGCTCCCGGCATAATCCTGTTCGCGACTGGCGACTGCCTTAATCGCTCACCCGGCCGAATTGATCTGCCGCGCCACCATGTCGTGGTTCAGCCACAGCACCGGCGCCGACGGATCAGCCACTTCGCCGAAGATCAGCGCGCCGGTTGCCTCGACCACGAGCAAGCTCAGATAGTCCGAGATCAGCGCCTTGCCGTCCTTGTGCATCTGGGCGATCTCTTGCGAAGTGCCGATGGTGATGTCCGACTGGCCCTGGCTGTTCGGCATTGGCCACTTGTTGAAGTCGTAGAACGGGATCATCACGTCGCTGGCCTGGAAGTCAGCAATCTTCTTGAGCACGTCGTCGATGGTTGCACCCTCGACCAGAAGGTTCTGGCAATCAGCCCAGACCTTCTCGGCCCGCGCGCCGCCGTTTTCCTTCTTCAGCGCCTTCAGGAGCGGCAGAAGCGGCAGTTCGATGCCGGCGAAGACGTCGGACGAATTGGTGCGGATCTCGGGGCAGTTGAACACGGTCGCCTTGATACCCGATGCGAAAGCCTCCTCGGCGATCGCCTCAAGCTTCATCTTGGCATAGCCCTGGGTGTAATTCGTGTAGGTCTGCCAGCGGTATTCGTCGCCGATCAGGATGCCCGTGCCGTGATAGCCATAGGCCGAATAACGCACCTGGCCGCCGCTCTTTTCGATGCGGGCGCGGATCGCGGCACTGCCTTCGATCAGGTGGCGGAACGTGTGGGCCGAGACTTCGTCGAAGTTCTGCAGGATCAGCTTTCCGAGATCGCTGTCGAGCAGAACCTGGGAGGACATGTGGCGCGCGCCGCGGCCCTTGTAGATGCGGTTGGCGAGAACGAGGAAGACCTTCGCCTTCGGAATGCCGCCGGCCATGGTGTGGGCGAAATGCACGTTCTTGCCGTCGGCGATCATGCCTTCCAGCTCGGCCATGATATCGGCAACCGCCTTCTGGAAGCGGGTAACGCCAACCTGGCGGCATTTTTCGATATGCGCCCAGTCGAGCTTTTCCGTTTCCCAGTTTTCCAGCGTCAGCGAAGCAAGAAGGTCGGTCGGCGTCTTTTCGCCCTCGGGCGCATCGAGATCGAAGCCGGCCATGGCGGGGATGTTGATGATCCGTCCACCGAGATTGGCTTCCGCCTGGGCGAGTTCTTCCTCCGTCAGCGGACGCAGCTTGTTGTTCTCGTCGCGGCGACCGACGGTGATCCCGATGATCTCCATGCCGGCCTTCTTGGCCTGATCGAGCAGGCCCGTGACATAGCCGCGGCCGAACAATTCGCCGAACAGGACGAAGACGTCGCCCTGGCGGTAAAGGTTGTTGTGCGGGATCTCAGTCAGGGAAACCGGGCTGGTCAGTGTCATTTTTGATTCCAAATTACAATTGGCGTGCATGCCCACTAGCAAAGACTGAGCCGCAGTGCATCATCCCGGAGCGCATTCTCCGGTCATTTTAAGTGACGGTTCATCGCAATGCGTGATGAGCCGTTACAATCTTCCACAGGATCGCATCTGCCGGAGCGCACACGAGCCGTCGGCTGTCGGCGCCTCGAGCATCCCGGATGCTGACGAAAAGCCACAAGGGTGGTGAGCCTGTTCGGTCCGAACTGCCGCAATTATGATGCATCGCAGCATAATCTTGAGCGGGTGACGTTTCCAATCCGTCACATTTGCTGTAAACGATGGAAAAACAAGCCTGTTCGGGTGGAGAGGGCGATGCGCAAATGGGTTTACACCTTCGGCGGGGGAGTGGCCGAGGGGAGTAGGACCGAGATCGATCAACTGGGAGGCAAGGGAGCCAATCTCGCCGAAATGGCGGCGCTTGGTCTGCCGGTGCCGCCCGGCCTCACGATCGTGTCAGATGCCTGCGGCCTCTACTACAAGAACGAGAAGACCCTGTGTGACGACCTGAAGGTCCAGGTGCTGCAGGGCATATCCGGCATCGAGGCTGCCACAGGCCGCGCCTTCGGGGACACCAGCCATCCGCTGCTGCTCTCGGTACGGTCTGGTTCGCGCACCTCCATGCCCGGCATGATGGACACTGTCCTCAATCTCGGCCTCAACGACCACACCGTCGAAGCGCTCGGCCACCACTCCGGCGATGCCCGCTTCGCCTGGGACAGCTATCGCCGCTTCATCCAGATGTATGGCGATGTCGTCATGGGGCTGGACCATGAGGTCTTCGAGGAGATCCTCGAAGACGAGAAGGCCCGCCTGGGTCATGAACTCGATACGGAAATGTCCGCTGTCGAATGGCAGCATGTCGTCAAGCTGTACAAGGACATGCTGGAGCAGGAACTGGGAGAGCCCTTTCCACAGGACCCGCATGTTCAGCTCTGGGGCGCGATCGGGGCGGTCTTTTCCAGCTGGATGAACCCACGCGCCAAGACCTACCGGTTGCTGCACAACATTCCGGAGGCCTGGGGCACGTCGGTCACGGTCCAGACCATGGTCTTTGGCAATCTCGGCTCGACGTCAGCCACCGGTGTCGCCTTCACCCGCAACCCCTCGACCGGCGCCAGGGAACTCTACGGCGAATTCCTGGTGAATGCGCAAGGCGAAGACGTCGTCGCCGGCATCCGCACGCCGCAATCGATCACCGAGGCCGCCCGTATCGACAGTGGCTCCGACAAGCCCTCGCTCGAAAAGCTGATGCCCGAGGCATTCGCGGAATTCCAGGCGATCTGCGACCGGCTCGAATCGCATTACCGCGACATGCAGGATCTCGAATTCACCATCGAACGTGGCAAGCTCTGGATGCTGCAGGCCCGTGCTGGAAAACGCACCACCAAGGCCGCGATGAAGGTCGCCGTCGACATGGTTTCGGAAGGCCTGATCAGCGAACAGGAAGCGGTGCTGCGCATCGAGCCGTCCTCGCTCGACCAGCTTTTGCACCCGACCATCGACCCGCGTGTCGAACGCCATGTCATCGGCTCCGGCCTGCCTGCTTCGCCGGGGGCGGCGAGCGGCGCCATCGTCTTTACGGCGGAAGAGGCCGTGGAGGCGGAAAACGAGGGCCGCAAGGTCATCCTGGTCCGCGTCGAAACCAGCCCCGAAGACATTCACGGCATGCATGCGGCCCAGGGAATCCTCACCACCCGTGGCGGCATGACCAGCCATGCGGCGGTCGTCGCCCGCGGCATGGGCATCCCTTGCGTCTCCGGTGCCGGCACCATGCGCGTCGACCTGCGCAACGAAAAGCTGATCGGCCTTGGCGTCACGCTGACCAAAGGCGACATCGTCACCATCGACGGCTCCTCCGGCCAGGTGCTGAAGGGCGAGGTGCCCATGCTCCAGCCGGAACTCTCGGGCGATTTTGCCCAGCTGATGGTCTGGGCCGATGCTGCCCGCCGCATGACCGTGCGCACCAATGCCGACACACCGGGCGACGCCCGCGCCGCCCGTTCCTTCGGTGCCGAAGGCATTGGCCTGTGCCGTACCGAACACATGTTCTTCGAAGGCGAGCGCATTCATGTGATGCGCGAGATGATCCTCGCCGAAGACGAGGCCGGCCGCCGCGCAGCCCTCGACAAGCTTCTCCCCATGCAGCGCTCTGATTTCACCGAGCTCTTCACCATCATGCACGGGCTTCCCGTGACGATCCGCATGCTCGACCCGCCGCTGCACGAATTCCTGCCCAAGTCGGACGAGGAAATCGAGGAAGTGGCGAATGCCATGGGGCTGGAGCCGGGCTTCATGCGCCGCCGCATCGACGCGCTGCACGAGTTCAATCCCATGCTCGGCCATCGCGGCTGCCGGCTTGCCATCTCCTATCCCGAGATCGCCGAAATGCAGGCCCGCGCCATCTTCGAGGCCGCGGTCGCCGCCGCCCGTGAAACCGGCGCCCCGGTCGTGCCCGAGGTCATGGTGCCGCTGGTCGGCCTGCGCTCCGAGCTGGACTATGTGAAGGCCGTCATCGACCGCGTCGCGACCGAAGTCATGGGCGAGGCAAAGCTCGAAATCTCCTATCTCGTCGGCACGATGATCGAGCTGCCCCGTGCCGCCATCCGCGCCCATATCATCGCGGAGGCCGCCGAATTCTTCTCCTTCGGCACCAACGACCTGACACAGACCACATTTGGCATGTCCCGCGACGACGCCGCCCGCTTCATCCCGACCTACCAGCGGAAAGGCATCATCATCCAGGACCCCTTCGTCTCGCTCGATTTCGACGGCGTCGGCGAACTCATCCGGATCGCGGCCGAACGCGGCCGCCGCACCCGCCCCGACATGAAACTCGGCATCTGCGGCGAACACGGCGGCGACCCGACCTCGATCCACTTCTGCGAGGATGTCGGCCTGGATTACGTGTCCTGCTCGCCGTTCCGTGTGCCGATCGCGAGGCTGTCAGCGGCGCAGGCGGCGATCAAGGCGAGGGCGTGAGGGGCGACGGCGGAGAATGGGGCTGGCTACCGACCCCGGCCTTGGAAGCCCTTCAGCAGCGTCAGACGCCATGGCCAAACGGCTGCTGGACCCCGCTCACTTGTAGAGGGCGGCCAATGCCGTGACATTTGCCTGGCCAAGGCTGCGCGCCTGCGCCATTCGACAGGCGGCCAATGCCAATTCTGCGCTCGGAACCGTCGCATGCGAAACGGTGGCCGTCTCGATCATGTAGGCGAGGTCCTTCGCCATGAGGTCAATGGTGAAAAGCGGGTCGATGTCGCCCACTGCCATCATTTTCGCCGCCCCCGCGATTGGCGGAGCAATGATCGGGAACTGGCCAATCAGGTCTGCAGCATGCCTTGCCTCGAAGCCATGGCGCGACAGAACCCCCAACACTTCGGCGAGACTGGCCAACTGCGCGGCAAAGAGCGCGTTGATCGAAAGCTTCAGCACCGCACCACTGCCGTGCGGACCCACATGCATGACCTTGGCGGCCATGCACTCAAGAATGGGTCTGGCGATCTCAAAACAGGCCTGTACGCCGCCGACCATGAAGACCAACTGGCCAGCTTCGGCTTGTGGGCGTGAGCCAGACATGGGCGCGTCGAGAAATCGGGCATCCTTTGCTTCGACCAGGCGGCCCAGTTCGCGCGCCCAGGCGGGCGTGGTGGTGGAACACTCGATGGCTGTCGCGCCTGCTTTCAAGCCATTCAGCGCGCCGATGTCCGGGTCGGTCCAAACCGCACGGGTGGCCGCGTCATCGGTCAGCACCGAAATCACGAAGTCTGCGTGAAGCGCCGCGTCCCCAGGCGTTGCCGCCCCATGCGCACCCTGGTCGCGAAGGGCGGCTGTTTTCGTGCCGTCGCGATTCCAGACGGTGACACTGTGACCTGTGTTGATGAGATGGATGGCCATTCGCGAACCCATGGCACCCAATCCAAGCAGAGCTATATTCGACATATCCGATCCCGCTTCTCGATGAAATTGGAAGCGCGCGTAGGCGCGCTTCCTAGAGGTGTTCAGGCAGCCCGTGTGCGGTTGGAGGGCGAAACCCATGCGAGAGCCGGGTCGGCCATGAAAGCTTCTTTCTCGGTCTTCGTGATGTGGTTGGTGTAGTTGGAAATCGTCTTGGTGGCCGCAATCGTCACAACCTCCAGCACGTTCGCCCTTGTAAACCCCGCTTCAAGGAAGTCGTCGACAGCGCGGTCGCTGACACGACCACGGTCGCGAACCACCGCTTCGGCGAAAAGACGGAGGGCCTGCAGGCGCGCATCGGCGAGTGGCTTGCCATCGCGGAGCGCGGCGATGGCGGTCTCGTCCATCTTCACCATGCGGGAAAGGTAGGTGTGGCCGGCCGTGCAATATTCGCATTCGTGGAAGACGTTGATCGCCTGATATGCGACCTGCACCTCGACAGGGGTCATCGTTGCCTTTGATGCAACCATGCCGAAGAGCGTGTCATAGGCCTCGAGGGCAAGTGCGCTTTCGGCGAGGTTGCCGTGCAGCTTGGGCACGAAGCCCCAGGACTTCTGAACGTCGGCAAGCCTGTCGCGCGAAGCCTCTGGTGCGGTGTCGATGTCATAGGAGGTAAAGGTGGCCATCGCGGGTATCCTTTGAAAGATCGTTTGCGGCAAGTCCGCCCGCTTGGTTTATTGATTGGCGGTTTCCGGATAAACCTATTGGTATTCACGAAATTCATGCGAATTGTGCATCAATGGACATCAAGACCCTTGAACTATTTGTGGCGGTCGCCCGGCGAGGCTCGTTTGCAGCGGTGGCCAGAGAACGTGATGTCGATCCGTCCTCGATCTCGCGGGCAATCAGCGAGCTTGAGGCGGAACTGGGGCTCCGGTTGTTCCAACGCACCACCCGTTCCATGGCGTTGACCGAGGCTGGCGATCTCTATCTTGGCCGTCTCGAACCGTTGATCGAGGAACTCGGTCATGCGCGGGAAGCGGCCAGCCAGATTTCCGGTGCGCCCCACGGCCTCTTGCGGGTTACCGCGTCCGTGACCTTTGGGCAGATGCGCATCCTGCCGCTGCTGCCTGCTTTTCGGGCGCGCTTTCCCGATATCAGCATCGAATTCCTATTCACCGATGAGAATGTAAATCTCGTCAGCGAGCGCATGGATGTCGCGATACGCCTTGGACCTGTCGTGGAGGGGGATCTGATCGCGGCCAAGCTGATGGACACATATTATCGCGTCGTCGCGAGCCCGACCTATCTGGGCGCGCATCCGCCTTTGAAGGTGCCAACTGACTTGCAGCAACACCGAGCACTGCTGTTCACTCTCCGGGCCTACCGCACGACCTGGTTGTTCCGGGATGAGGAGGGGCGAGACGAAAGCGTGCCGATCGCCGGCGACATCACGCTTTCACCGGCCGGCTCGCTGCTTGCCGCCGCCCTCCTGGGATTGGGCCCGGCATTGCTGCCACACTGGCTTGTCGACGACGCGATTGCGATGGGCCAACTCGTTGACGTCTTCCCCCGGCACAGGGTGACCGCCACCACATTTGAAACGGCGGCTTGGCTGGTCTATCCCAGCAGGGCCTATTTGCCGAGCAAGGTCAGGGTCTTTGCGGACTTTTTGAAGGAGAACCTGCCGAACGGACACCGCAAGCGCTGAGACGGACGTCCATCTCGCGGCGTCAGCTCGAGGGCTGGGGACGCCTTTGCCGCCGGGTCAAGCAGGCGCCACAGACGGGCAGGGGCGAGCGGCAGCGCCGTCCCCTGGCGCCTGTCAGCATCACCCCGCAATCAGCGCCTGCCGGAAAGCGCAAGGGCAACGATCGCATCCTTGCCTTCGCATTTCCGTTGTTGTCGTGTGACGGGGCGAAAGCTAGGGTCGCAATGCCGGCGCGGTGCCCGTCTGCGGCCGCACTCCTGCAAACCACCCGGAGATCCAAGATGCCCGGCTATTCCGCCCGCCCGCCCGCCATCCCGACAAGCGTTCTCGACGATGCCGTCACCCGCATCATCCGGTGGGATTTCGAGCCGGGTGCTGCGACCGGCCATCACACTCATGGCCTGGGCTATGTCGTCGTGCCGCTGACCGATTGCCATTTCCTGATCGAGGATGCCTCCGGTGAGCGCCGCGTCACAGCCAGAGCCGGCGAGGCCTATCGCCGCGATGCCGGCGTCGAACACAATGTGATCAATGGCGGCGACCAGCCGATGAGTTTCATCGAGATCGAGTACAAATGAGCGAGACAGACGAGCAGGCGGTGCCGCAGTTCGTGACCGAGTTCGAGGCGCTGCACGGGATGGCAGTGCCGGTGGCCGAGGGCGTTCAGCGCGTCACCGCACCCAATGCGAGCCCGTTTACCTTTCACGGCACCAACACCTATATCGTTGGCCGCAATTCTGTCTGCGTCATTGATCCCGGCCCGGACAATGACGCGCATTTCGAAGCCCTGATGGCAGCGCTTGAAGGTCGCGAAGTGACCCACATCGCCGTCAGCCACACCCATCGCGATCATTCCCCGCTGGCCCGCCGCCTCAAGCAAAAGACCGGTGCCGTAATCGTGGCCGAAGGCCCGCATCGTCCCTCGCGGCCGCTGTTCGAAGGCGAACAGAACCCCTTTGCCGAAAGCGCCGACACCGATTTCGTCCCCGACATCGCACTCGCCGACGGGCAGACGGTCGATGGCAATGGCTGGCGCCTGACCGCGGTCCACACGCCCGGCCATACGGCCAACCACGCAGCCTTTGCCCTCGAAGAGACCGGCATTCTCTTTTCCGCCGACCATGTCATGGCCTGGGCCACCTCGATTGTCGCCCCGCCCGATGGCGCGATGAGCGACTACATGGCCTCGCTCGACCGGCTGCTGGAGCGCGATGATCGCCTCTATCTGCCCGGCCATGGCGGAGCGGTCACCGCCCCCCAGTCTTTCGTCCGGGCACTCCGCACCCACAGGCGCATGCGCGAACGCGCGGTACTGGAGCGCATCATCAAGGGAGACCGGCGCATCGCCGACATGGTGAGCGTCATCTATGCCTCGACGGATCCCCGCCTGCATGGGGCAGCAGCCTTGTCCGTGCTCGCCCATCTGGAGGATCTCGTGGAGAAGGGGCTGATCGTAACGGATGGTCCGCCGAAGCTTTCAGGGGAGTATCGCCCGGGCTGAGGGAAATAGGCCCAAGGCCAGTCCTCTGCACGCGGCCAAAAGGGAACGGGCACCAGAGGTCCCTCAGTTCCCGGCAATGCCCAGAAGCTCTGCATCCAGCGCATGCAGGAAATCCTCGGCGATGCGGTCGCTGATGCCGAGATCGTGCTGGCCGTAACGGGCGGCCACGCGCATGTCGACCAGCGTCATCTCGGCCTCTTCACGCAGCCGCACCACCGCATCGAAGGGAAGGCCGAAGACCAGCGTACGGGTCGAAAACTGAAGTCGTGCCGTACCTTCCGGTTCGCCGTCGTCGAACGGCACCAATAGGCTGGGCTCTGGCCGGGCGGTGGGCAGCGGACCGCTTTCCGGCAAAGCCTCTTCGGAGGAACCGGGCGTGTCTCCCTCGATCCCCGTCCCCGTCGTCGGCCGAAGCTCCAGCGCCGGCAGGCCGTATTCCTCCCCGCGGCTCGCCGTCACCACCAGCCGGTTCGCCGCCGCCACCTTGCGCACCGCGTCGTAAACGCGGTCGATCGCCCCTTCATAGCGGCGACCATTGAGCCCGGGATAGGCGGCGAGCTGCGCTGCATCGGCATTCTCGGGCAGGGCGGGGCGCGGCAGAAGATGCTGCTCCGCCGCCGGCACGGAGACCCAGGCAGGTCGGTCCAGAAGATCGGTCGCCACCTCGGTGAGCTGCGGCTTGGTGACGTAGAGATAATAGCCGTAACCCGGCAGCGCGAGCGGCAGGGCAGCATAGATCAACGCCCAGACGGCAGCGACCCCACCCAGGGCCCCGATCTGCCAAAGCCGCGCCAGCCCCAGAAGCGCCAGCGGCACCGAAAGCGCCGCCGGCAGGGCACATGCCAGCACCAGCAGGACGAAATCTGGCGTCGCGAGTGGCCCGAAGCGATGGGCCAGCACCACGACCACCAGCATGCCCAGCGAAAACAGCGCCATGCGCCGCGCGAGAAAGGCGGACCGGGACACCGGACGGTCATAGCGGACATGCATGCGGATCTACCGGAATCAGGAGGCGTTTCGTCCACGGTTGTAACGGCTCATGCGCAGGGCGTCGATAAGCAAAGCTTTGCGATTGTCAGGGTGCACGGTTGCGCCCGCCTCCAAGAAGCGGATTGTCATCCATGTCCGGCACCGGTTCGCCGCCGTCTGGCGGTGCGCCGTCGAAACCAGCGGGCAGGTCCATCAGCCCTTCCTCGATCGCCGGATCGAGCGGCAACAGTGCGGGGACGTCGAGGGTGATGCCGTCCTCCGGCAGGTTCGGGTCGGGAAGCGGCGGCGCATCGGGGCTGAACGGCACATAGAGCGAGACGGTGACGATGACGGCGATCACCATCAGCCAGGAGCCGATGATGCGGGCCGGAATGGTGAGCCAGGCGCCGCGGAACGGCCGCAGCATCAGGCCGGGAACCATGAGGATCCAGAGCGCGCCAAGCACGGCGGATGAGGCGAATTCCTTGATGCCGATGCCGAAGTCGTCGAGCCCGATGAAGAGCGACAGCGAAAAGCCGACGACGGCACCGGCCAAAGGCGCCGCAAAGCGGCGCATGCCGGCCGGAAGCCAGAGCGTCAGGCCGGACAACATCACGGCAACAGGCGCGATCAGGAAAAGCTCGTGGCCGAGCGGGCTTTGCAGGATCGTATGGAAGATCGGATCGAAGAAGAGAAGCATGGGTGTGACGGCGCCGACGAAGGCGAGCGCAATCGACAGCACCTCGCTCCGACGCCCGGCCATGCCGATGGCGACGGACAGTCCGAGCATGGCGAGCACGAGGTCGTAGATCGACAGCGTGAAGAGATAGCCAAGCTCGAAGAAGGCGAATTCGTGCGGAATGACGAGCGACGCCGCGACGGTCGCCACGCCAAGAAGAAAGAAGAGAAACGCCACCTTGAAGGCTCGTGTCCGAACACCGGCTCGAAAGAGCTCACCCGGGCCCGGGACCTTCCCGTTCATGGCGGCAAGGGCAGGCGAAGCCTCCGCCGAAAGAGCGGGAGAGCTGGACGCCGGATTGCCGGGCCCGGATTTCGCAGGACGTCCCTTGCCGGCTGTGTTGCGCCCCGTCTTCCTGTGTGGCTGCTTCTGCTTCTTCATGTCCGTGACCTGACCTTGCGCTGCAAGACGCGTGATCATGCCTATTCCACAGCGCGCCGCGTTTGTCACCGCAGCCCTGCTCGCTCACCTGCGAGGGAACCACTCACCGGCCGGCGCCTTTGCCACGCTACTTGCATTCCCTTGTAACGTGTTGATCGTGGACAGGCCTTCGCAGGACGCAGACAGGAACATGCCCGGCGGTCACCCGCCGGGCATGTTCAGATTGATTTCAGATGCGAGCCGATCGATCAGGCCGCGCGACGCTCGTGCCGGCCTTCCTCGACCTCTTCGACGATCTTCGCCACGAAGGCATCGAGATCACCGGGATTGCGCGAGGTGATGATACCCTGGTCGGTGACGACAGCCTCGTCGCGCCAGGCGGCGCCCGCATTGATCATGTCGGTCTTGATGGAAACGAAAGAGGTCGCCTTGCGGCCCTTGATGGCGCCGGCTTCGATCAGGAGCCACGGACCGTGACAGACCGCGGCGATCGTCTTGCCGGAATGCAGGAAGGTCTTGACCAGGTCGACCGCCTTGCGCTCCTTGCGCAGAAGGTCGGGATTGATCTGACCGCCGGGAATGACCAGCGCATCGAAATCGTCGATATCAACGTCTTCGAGCGTCAGATCCACATCGACGGTATCGCCCCAGTTCTTCTCGTCCCAGCTCTTGATCGGGGCCTTTTCGAGCGAGGCGATCTTCACCGTGGCGCCCTTGGCCGTCAGCTGTTCCAGGGGCACGCGCAGCTCGGAACGCTCGTAGCCATGGGTGGCGAGAATGAGGATGCGGGCGGAAGTGATGGAAGGCATGCGGATGTCCTTTCGTGTCTCGTTGCCTTGGGGATGTGAAGGAAACGGAGACGCGTCCGCATCGTTCCGTCAAAAACTTTTCAGCTCCCCCGACAACAGGTGTTGCCGCCCCGCCTGCGCTTTGCTAATCAGGCGGCGATTTGCGGCGCAGCCTTTTGCTTCCCGCATTCTGTTGGGGCGTCGCCAAGCGGTAAGGCACCGGTTTTTGGTACCGGCATTCCCAGGTTCGAATCCTGGCGCCCCAGCCACAGTTCATTCGTGAATTCTGATGCTTTGAATTGTTGTTTTTTTACAGACGCTTATCCGTGCTCTCTGAGGGGAGGGCTTGCTTAATGCCCCCATCTCTGCCCCCACCTTTCTGCCCCTCCACTTCCTTTGGCTACCCCATTTGCTGATTCTAGCCGAGGTAAGCCGATGGCTTGTTTTTCGTGGAAACGTCAGATTTGGTGTTGGTGGCGGCTCGTCGCCCGCAATAGCTGCGGTATAACTGAAGTTATAGCGTAAGCCTTAATCGGGCGGGGGCATCGTCTACAAAATGGCATTTCTGGAATTTCGCCCAACCACACCGCTTTATCATTACTGTGGTTCTGGCGGTTTCGAGGGAATAACCGATCGCGGCGAGATCTGGCTCAGCGACCTCCAGCACGCCAACGATCCGAAAGAGCTTCAGCTAGCCGAGATAGCTGATCGGGCCTTGGCGGAATTAATCGAGAACGAATCCAACAGACCCGAATGGCGTGTTGCCTACGAGCAGATCTCAGCCGCATTACAACGGCTTCGGCCTCGTTTTGGCATGTATTCCTTCAGTCTTTCATTGCAAGGCGACAGGCTACCAATGTGGCAGGAGTACACAGACCGTGGACGCGGATACTGCATCTCTTTCAGGCCGACTGCTTTCAACCGTATGACCCTAAGGGTGCAGAAGGTCACCTACGAAGATCCTGATCGTTTCAACTCGATTCATGACGAGATTAAATCGATTGCGGCGCCGTTGGTGGGGCATCCTGACGATTTTCTGAAACAGGTCGACCCTGTAACAAATCTGTTGTGTAGAATAACGGCGGTGAAGGAGGATAGCTGGCGGCATGAGAACGAGGTGCGGCTGATCTTTGCTAGCATGGCGAAGCCGAGCGACTTCGAAGGAGGGCCAAGCTTCCCTGTCGGAATGTTTGGTGATGGGACGTTCTTATATCCAGCCGACCCCCTCTTGAGGGAGCGGGACGGAGTGCAGGTTCCCTACTTCTCTAAACCTTTCGGGCGACGGCGTGGCGGGGTCTGGGATGCATCGCGGGCCATCCAATCGGTGATTATCGGTCCGAACAACCCGCGTACCGTTGATGAAGTCGCCTCGGCTATGCTGATTAAGGGATACCAGGGTTTCGATGTTGTGAAGTCTCGTTGCGCATTCCGCCCCTAATTTACTTCGGCTCAATTTCTGCGCTGCCCATACTCTAGAAGTCGTTTGATGAACTCTCATTTGCATCTTACTAAATGTTCTGTTCCTGGCTGCGGTGCGTCTGTCGCTGAGTTGAGAGGAGAAGCTCTCGGTCGTCTCTGTCGTTCGCATCTAGAGAGGGTTCGGCGGCATGGCTGCGCATGGCTCGGCACCTATAAGGCATCCGATCTAAATGCCCACAGGCGTGCAGCGTGGGACTGGTTGTCCGAGAACGAAGGGTCGCTCGGCGCCCGTTTGACTACTGGCTTTGTCAGCGGATTGATCGCACGAGGTACCCAACAGCCGATCCGGCAAGTCGTCCGTCAGAATGCTGAGGTGAAGGCTGCGGCGATTTGGGGTCGTTTTGCGGAGTTGAACACCGATCCGAAGATCATTGCCGCAGCAATCCTAGCGGTCTGGCTCCGAGTTGCCCACGACCACTCAGCAGGGCGCGCACCCAGCGGAGCAGAGTATCGAGACGTTCAAACGGCCAAGCTGCTGATTCGACTGGCGGGGGGATCGGTACGACGCTGGCCACCTCGTAGAGAAGGAGGACAGCCAATCGTGCTCAGATCGTTTGTGAGCAGCGAGGGGCGCGTCTTGAGGGTTCTAGGGCAGAGCGCTGCGGAGGCAGCTCAGTCGCTGTCTGAGAGCGAATGGGGCGCGCTGAGAGGGCATGTGGCGGCCTTCATCTCGGCGCACTCCGGAAAACCCGTGGCTCCATATCCTCAAAGCGTCCGTGTGAAGCAAAAGCCCCGCCTAGCAGAGGACGTCAAACCGCCTCAGGTTGCTGCGCCGCTGCCGCTATTCGCATCTGACCCGGATGGAGGGGCGCCGCGCCGCTACGTCCTCAATGATGATGGCAGTCTATCAAGGTTGAAGTGAAATGCCCCCATCTAGCAAAGCTCACCTTCTCGTTCGTCAACCGCCCGCTGAGACCTATCCTGATCTAGAGCTTCTGGATGAGTGGCTGGTTCCTAAATCGGGCAGCGGACTGGACACGTTTGCCAGCGAGATGCTTGCGAATATTGAACAGGTAGAGATCCGCAAGCGGACACGTAGGCCCATGGATCAGCGAAACTTTGACCGGTTGGTTCGCTGCGTCGTCGCTAACCTAGTGAAGGCGACTATCGATCCACCAAGAGCAGGTGGATGGCTTGCAGTGGCGTATCATAACGGGCGGACAGAGGCGTCAGTCTACGAGTGCAAGGCCTTCGGTAAGCCCTGGAACGCGTTGGCGAGCCTGTTGGAAGAGATCGGTCTGATCGACCGGCAAGATGGCCTAATTCCAACTAATGGCCATCGCGGCCAAGCACCGAGCATTCGCCCCACCGCCAAGTTTGCAGCGCTAGTAGAATACCTTCCGCCGGATGAGATTGCATACGAGCGGGCCACCGACGAGCCCCTGCTTGTGGTAAGCGAAACCGAGTGGACAAGCGGCGCCTTCAAGGGCACTCGCGCAAAGGTCCGGCAGTGGCGTGAGTTTCGACCAACGGACGAGGCAGCCGCATTGAGCCAGCAAGTAGCGGCAATCAATGCTCACCTTCAGACTGCGAAAATCACGCTAGAAAAGGCGCCCGACCAGACGACCATTGCAACGGGACACGAGAGCACCTCTGTCCGAAGATACTTCTTCGTCTCAGCCGCACTGAAGGACAAAGACCAAAGCCTTTGGTTCAAGAGCGGCGGGCGTCTTTTCGGCGGTTTCTGGCAGAACATGAGGAAGTCCGACCGAGCTGGCATTAGGATTGACGGCCAGCGCCTTGCCGAGATCGACTTCAGTTCGATGAACGCTCATATTGCATACCGTCTCGCTCAGTCGCGACCTCCTTCTGGTGATCTTTATGCAATCCCCGGACTGGAAGGGTACCGGGCCGACGTGAAGATGCTGTTCAACGCATTGCTCTCAAAGCCGCAAGGTCAGTCAACCGTCAGGTGGCCTCAATCGATCCACGATGCCGCTGCGAAGCTTAGCTTAGACGACGCGGAAGGAGCACATCGAGTGGCCGGATCAATAGTCAGGTCCAGAATCAAGCCGAAAGATGCGGTCCGGCTTATCGAAGAGTATCACACAGGCATCGCTCACCTGTTCAAGGCTGGTCGGATCGGAGAGATACAGTATCTGGAAAGCGAGACGCTAATCACGGCGCTTGAGATGCTGCGAGTTGACGGGGTTGTCGCCCTCCCGATCCACGACGCTATTCTCATCCCTGCCAGCTCGTTAGAAGTCGGCAAGAGGGCCATGGACAATGCGGCTTTGAAGGTATTAGGCATTAGTATCCCTACCTCTCATGGTCTTCTGTAAGGGCCTATAGTCTCCTGAGGATGGCCTATAGCAGGGGCCTAGGGAGAGGGGAGAGAGAGGGAGAGAGAGGAGCACTTATGGGACCCGTAAGAATAGTATGACCATGGATGCCCGCCCCGTATGTGCAGCGGAGAAAGAACACTCAGACCAAGAGCGGAAAGCTCCCTTGATCTGTCGCTCACCTCTTACAGCAGACCTCATTCACGTAGGTGTTGCCAACGGTAACGAACGCGTCGTCCGGTACGAGCGATCGCTCTTTGAGCCCCTTAAGCAGTTTGGTGGCCTTCTCAACAGGCAAAGTGTCTTCAAGGGCAATCGCATACCATTTGTTTGCCGCGAGAAACGCCACTAGCGGTAGCTGCGAGCTTTTCACGTAGCTCTGCGCTTCCTCGAAGTTGTCAAAGCTCTTCACTTGAATGAAGCGATCCCCGAAAGGCTTCTGAAGGAACTGGTCGACCCGCACCCAGTTGTGGTGAAGGTAGCCTGTCCGGCCCTTAACGTTCACACGGTACCAGCGCTCACCCACACCCACGATCTCGACGGGCTCACCATTGTTGAGCGCCACTAACTTTGCCGCAGATTGATCCTCGGCAGCTCGTAGGAATTCTCTACCTTTGGGTACCCTGAGCACTCCGCTTGTCGCCTGAGGGATTGTAAAACGAGTATCATCCGCTGCTAAACGGTTGTCTGGAAGCGCTGCACCTGCCGTCGGCGGCGGATTTGGCGCGCTCGGAGCTCGGGGCTCGACCGACATAGACGTTTGGGGAGCGCTTAGCTCAGTCGTAATGACCCTGTACTGCGCCATCTCGCTTTTCGACAGATATCTCATGTCGTCTCGCTCGTATCGCAATGACAGCTGCAAAAGTCCGGGGTCAATCCCCATCTCGGTTAGGTAAGCGATGGTTTCGGCGGTCTGTTGTTGAATGTACGAGACGGCGTCATCGACCGAGATGCCGGATACGTCGGAGAAAGACGACTTGTGCACGCCTATCGAACCGGTCTCAGCGACCCGTGAGACGCCTCCCATGAAAGCTAGAGCACATGCCGAGACACATTCCAGAGAGCGGGGCTGTAGTGTGGAAAGGCCGAGCGACCGGATCAGCCGTCCAAGCTCGATAGCCTTTGACGGGTTCCCGCCCGGTGAATTGAAAACGACCGTTACGCCTCGGCCGCCCGCCCGTTGAACCGCCTGAATGAATGGCGTCAAATCAGCAGCAGCTTCAAAAACACCAGAGACCAACACAAAAGAATTCGATGCGTCTATCTGCTCCACTGAAATTGAAAGGGCCCAACTAGGGTTAGCAACCGAAAATGCGCCAAGAAGTGCAAACATAAACCGGATAGACTTCAAGCGAAACTCCCACTCTAATGCGCAGTATATTGAAGCCCACATGACCGGGTTGAACACGCTGCGGCGCCCTTCCATCGGTTCGGTTCTCCTTCAGACTTGAGACTTGCTCAAGCGTTCAAAATGCACTGTCTTCTGAAGCGTAAATTCAGGCGCCAGGCTCAATGCGGGCTTCTACACTTGCGACAAAAGCATCCAAAGGACCAGCAATTTCAGCTTTGATAATCGACATTGCATTGTCTGCGGCATAGTCGGCCAACCAGTTTTTCAAAGACTGCTTGATATTATCAGACCAGGGCTTGCCAGCTTCCTTGAAAACTCTCTCCATCGACGCGGACCACTTTAGCTTGCCCTTACCTTTAGGCTTAGATTTTGGGTCAACTCCGAACTCTTCGATGAACGCTTTCTGGTAGACATTTTTGTCGTAAATGTCCTCAAGCTCGCTTTCTTCTAAATGTGGGACTGCGCATAGGGTAACTTCGGATATCTTAACTGACTTTGCAGCCAGGGCCTTCTCAACTGCCTTACGTGCTGCGTCATCGTCGTCGAGGAAAGATAAGATCCGACATGCAGCGGCGCTGTAGAACGATGCCTTTTGGGAGAGGGAACTGGCGCCGGACAAATGGTCAAATGTGATGTAGCCATTCGCCAACGCTGATCGGACAGCGGCACTTCGAGCAGACAATATGGCGCTCAACGCCTTCACATCGTCGGTCCCCTCAACAAGCAACACGAGGCTGGCATTGTGAAGGTTGTCTGCAAACCTTACTCCCAACGCTTCGCGAATTTCTGAAACGTGCTCAGCACACTTAGCCCGATTTGACTTAACTATTACTGTGTTTGTCAGGTTGTTTGCGTTCACAAATATTGGGGAGTGGCTGGATAGTACGATCTGATTGCTTTCGGAGAGGTCCTCAATCACCGACTTTAGTTCGTGAATTGCACTTGGATGCAAATGCGCCTCGGGCTCCTCAATGGCGATTATCGTGCTTTTGTGAGCACTGGTAGTCTCCGATGCGTGCCTCATTATTGCCAACGCAACCAAGCTCTGAACGCCATCTCCTTTTCGCTGAAGCTTCGTCTCGTTGCCGTCATCCAGAATTATGTCAATGTCGCGCCTCAGGGCGCTTTGTCGCGCTTCCCGTCTCGTTTGCAGCTTAACGGTTTTCACCGTTGGCAAGAACCCAGCAATTGTAGACCGGATCGTTTCGGCTAGGGCATCAAACACAGGCTTCTGTAGTGCTTCAATTTGATCTAGTGCTTGCCGTAGCATTGGGTCGTCATCAAGCGCCCTTAGTTCTGTGTCGAGTAGCGTATTGATAACACGACTGGCCGAGCTCGCCGTCCGAACCGCCGGAATGTATTCGAACCTTATTCGCCTGGAGACGAAATCCGCTATCCTAGTCGACTTCCTATTTAAAGTATCTTTTCCTTTTCCTGGCTTCTGAACAGATACATCGTACGTGTCGTCGCGACCAAACTCGAGCAATATGGGGAGCGTGCCATTTAGGTTGCTCTTAATATCTTGCTTAAACTCTAATATTTCTCCAGCGTCTAGGCTAAACTCTAGCGTTATCTTCGTCTTCTCATTTTGATGCTTCTGCTGCCTTCCGACGGGATAGTCAGTTTTCCAATCGTAACTGGTCATTCTTCTGGCTCGACTGGCTACTATCCTGCCATCTACTGTTCTGACTACGCTCAGGTGCCAATTGATCAGTGCGTCCATACCAAGCTTAAGCGCATGGAGGATGTTGGATTTACCCTCATTATTCGCGCCGACCAGCAGAGAGTAATTTGAGATGGGAATTTTGCGCGCGGTAGTGATGCTGCGATAATTCTCTACAGAAAACGAAACCAGCCTCATCCGCCCCACCCGTTCAACTTTGAATTGTTCCAAAGAAATGAGGTCGAACCAAATTGTCAAGCAGGGCGATGCAACTTTCCGCTGAGAACATCAGTATTCCTCGCCACACAATGCCGGTCAATCCGGGCAGTCCGCAGCGGGCCACTATCGCGGGCGCCCGATCTACAGATAAGCCAAAAGCCGTTGCACCTGCACTGCTGTCCAAGCCGAGCCTTTCCCGCTAGGGGTCTTGGCCTTCATCGCGGTCAACTGCCTGGCGATGGCCCCGAGAGAGGCCGCATCGCCAAGTCCTGCCCGGATCTCTTCGACCAATGGGACGAGGCTCCCCGCCGCTGCCTTGGCCTTGGCTTTACGCGCTTCTGTTGCCTTCTTGCGGGTCTCGCTAGTCAGTGTCATGACGGTCTGGCCTGTCGCCTTGTGCTGCCTCACTCCACCGAGCTTCTGCCCACGGGCCTTGGCTGCGGTCAGTGCATCTTTGGTCCGCTTCGAGATCGCGCGGGCCTCTTCTTCGGCGACCGCTGCGAGAATGTGAATGGTCATCCGGTTCACGCTGGGCATATCAGCCGCGACGAAGTCCACGCCGCTTTCCAAAAGACCGGAGACGAAGTGAACGTTACGGGCTAGGCGGTCTATCTTGGCCACGACCAGACGAGCACCCAAGGCCCGACACAAGGTCAAGGACTGCACAAGCTGGGGCCTGTCGCTCCGCTTGCCGCTCTCCACTTCGATGAACTCACGGGCTAGCTCGCCGCCTTCTCTGGCCATGTGAGCGGCGACGGCTGCACGCTGGGCTTCGAGGCCAAGACCAGAGCGGCCTTGCTCCTTGGTGGATACGCGGAGGTAGGAGACAAACAACGGAGAAGTCATCGGGTCGGTCCTTACATGAAAGCCAACGGACGTTGACAGAAACGTAATGCGATATATCTGGTGGATCTGTCAACAGAGGCAACAGGTCCAGGTTGAGCGGTCAACTCGATAGTGGTTTCATGAATGAAATGAATGTGGGGGATACAATGCAGGGACAATGGCAGGACATGACAGGCGATGGGGAGGTAATCGTTGTCGAGATTGATAGACGTGGGACAGGTTATGAGGGCCAGATCTATCTCTATCCACCCAACCTCGGCATTGCGGCGGTGGCCTATTTTTCCAGCGATACCGAGGGTCCAATCGTCAGGCAGAAGGTCGGCCTTACCTTCCACCAATATGGACGTGCCGCAGTGATTCCTATCGAGGAACTTAAACGGCACCATCCAGATCGACGCTGGCCGCAAGCTATCGAGCTGTCTCTGAAAGAGGAAAACGGAACCCTAACTGTCGAGGCCTTTGCCCAACTCCATGATGGACCAGAAACGACCGAAAGCGTGATCCTGCCAGCAAGCCAATCCACTGACGCCAGCGAGTTGAGCGCGGACGCGGAGATAGTGACCTGGGACAGCTTCAAGAAATTGGTTGGGGGCCTGGAGGTGGACCGTTACATATTCCGGGGTCAGCCTGTCCAAAAGAGGCTGCGGAGTTCATTCCACAGGACTAATCGCAAGTCTCTACTCACGTACATAAACTTCGATATTCCAAGGCTTCACCGGGCAATATCTACGTCAACAAGCACGTATTTCGATCTGACCGATGATAACCACTATGCAGCATTCATGAACTTGCTTCAGCATCATGGTTATCCTACGCCACTGCTTGATTGGACCCATTCCCCCTATGTTGCTTCCTACTTCGCTTTTCGACATGCGCGCCAAACGTCTGCCTCAGAAGATCGCGTACGCATATTCATGTTTGATGCGCGGAGGTGGAGAAAGGATTTTCCGCAGTACAATTCTTTGGTCTACACTCCACCGCATTTCTCTTTGTTGGAACCACTGGCACTTGAGAACCCGAGATCCGCGCCTCAGCAATCACTTTCGGCGATAGTTACGGTAGATGACGTAGAGGCGTACCTACAAAAGCTGGGAAAGCAAACATCTCATGACTACCTCAGGGTCTTTGATCTTCCTTATTCCGAGCGCAACAGCGTGCTGAAAGAACTCAGGTTTATGGGGATCACGGCAGCATCTCTCTTCCCCGGCTTCGATGGAATGTGCGAGGCGATGCGGATCCAGCATTTTGAGGGATAGAGGAGCGGGGCCGGGTCACGGGGGAAGCCGCGCGCATCTGATCAGAGATAGGGTCTCGAGTATGCTCCACCCCAAAAACATCCGGGGGCCTTCCTACCGCTGCCCCTCTAGCCCTTCCCCAGGCTGCTCATAGTGCAGAGCGCAACGAATGCCGTTGGGGGTCGGGGCAATGTTCAGGTCGCAGCCAAGGCCCACGGCACTGCGTGTGAGCAGATCGGGAAGCGAGACCCTAGGGCCGACCCGTGAGACCATCGCCGTGCCGTCGTACTGCCGTTGGAGCTTGCATCGAATGCAAACGACCCTGACCTTCTCACCGGACAAATGAGCTGAGAGACGGGACCCTGATAATGCGGCATGGCTAGTCCTATGAGACCGCCGCATGTGGTCTTGATGAAGTCGTTAGCGATATGGCGCAAGGCGGTGCGTTAGGCAAGCACGTTCAACGCATCCACTTAAAGAAGACGTAGGCCACACCGCTGCGGCTAACTAGGCAGAAGTCGCCATGGACAAACTGCCATTCAGCCCTTCTAAATCATCCACCACGTTCATCAAGTTTGCGAACTCGGAGCGTCCTGTTGGGGTATCCAACTTGGCGTCATAGTCGTGCAAAAGTCCCATGACTTTGCTGACGTGGCGTACCGTCCACAAGGAGGTGCCGTCGAGTGCGGTTAGGCCCAGCGGAACCGCCTCACCGTGGACTGTGTCGGTGACCATGAGGCCGCGCCGCAGCATATGCCCGATGTCATCTGGTAAACCTTGATCGGCCGTCACACCCTTCAGGGCCATTCCTTCTGCATGTCTGGCGGCTGCTGCCCGTTTGCGCAGGGCTTCGCTGTCAAAGCTTTTGTGGTCTCCAACCATGAGAAAGCGGACGTTATCGCGATGGACTGATGCAAACAGTAGGGCGTCCGACTGTCCCTTCCGCTTGCCGCCATGTGCGGGGGTGAAGTGAAAGTGGTGAATGTCGAACATGTTGACGGCGAAATCTAACGACCCGCTGCCCCCATCGGCCCAAGCAGGACCCCTGCGCTTCTTGCTGAGTTGCTGCACATAGCCGTGAGTTTGCACATATCGCGAGAGATAAGGCGACAGGTCTTCGCCTGTTGTGAATACCTGCATCAGATCCGCGAGGCGGGGCAGTAAATGGTCGGGCAGCGCGTCTTTCCAGAAATCGGATGCGAATTCAACGCGCCGGGGCCGCTTTGAGATTAGCCGGTCGATCCACGCCATGTAATGCTTGATCACGTAGGCTAGGGGCTCGCTGGCCAAATCTGCCCGCGCCTTTTCTTCATCAGGTGCACAAGGAATGGCGTCGATAAGAGCGGCCTTCAGGCTCCGCAAGCGCGGAGATAACGTTTCCTCTTTGGGGGACTTCGTGCGGCTGTCCATTCTTGTCACCCTCAGCAGTGCTGTGACCTCATGTAGATAGCGTCGCCCGCCGCTATGCAATCGGAAGCTTCACGCTCTCGACACATACCTTCATTAGTTCCAGCGGTTGTGCCTTGGAATACGTGCCGTACGTGATGTTGACGCCCTTCGAATGGCCCATGACGCGCGCCACCAAGGTTTCATGATGCCCCGCCATCTCGCACTCATGCGCAAACCAGCGGCGGAACGAATGGAAATCGACCCGCGACCGCTTCTGGCCTTCTGGGACTTCATCGACCCCAACTGATCGGCGATACGTGGCGAACCGCTTTGAGACGGCCATAGTACGCGCGCCATCCCATCCACTGTCTGGGAAGTCTGGGAAGATGAACAGTTCGGGGCCTTTGGTCTCGCCCGTTTTCGCATCCTTGGTCCGCCGTGTGACGATAGCCGCAAGACCGGGATGAATGGGAACCTTCCGAATACCAGCCTTGGTCTTCGACTTACGGATGTTGAAGACCCCGCCTTCGCAATCCTTGACGCGAAGCTGCCCAATCTCCTCAAGACGCATCCCAGACAGGGCCGCAATGCGCATGAGGTCGGCAAGGTCTTGGTCGGCATCGCCAGCTAGGAGTGCCTTCATCTCGTCTTCTGTGAAGGCGCGTGGCTCATGTTCACTATCTTCGCCCTGTTGCCAGCTCTTCACCTTTGGCAGCGACTTGCCACCCCAAGGGTTTAGCGTGTCGCTATTCAAGACGCCGTTCTTGATCAACCATCTCCAGTAGCTGGATAGGAGGCTGATCTTTTTGTTGATGGTCCGCGTGTCCTTTTTGACCGGCACAAGGAACTGGTCGCGGAATTCCCCAGCGGTACGGCTGTCGAGGGCCTGAACAGTCTGTGGGCGGTTCGCTTCGGCAAGCCAACCGTCTAGCTCTCTGACTGCCGTGCGGGCGTCCGCATTGGTCCTAGCTGCCATTCCTGCCTTGTCGAGGTAGCGGTCGAGATGTGTCGTGATGGGGTCGGCCTTGCCCGTGGCAATCTGATGGAACTGCCGGGCAGTGTCCGGGCCAAGTCGTGAAGCAATCTCATCTGTCTTGGCGTCGAGGGCCGCCGCTAGCATCTCGCGCGTCTCACGGGCTGCGATTGGTGTTGACCGTATTTCCTCGCGCACCTCCATTGCCCATGCCGTTAGATTGGCGTCGGGCTGGCCTGTCGAGGCTTCCACGTTGCGCTGCACTTCGCCCTTGATTTCTGCGACCACACCCCAGCGGAGAGCCTGTGCGGTTTTCAGGTCGCGGGTCTTGAGAGAACGAATGATGCGCTTGCGACCTAGGGTCTCGCGATACTCACGGGGAACGTCCACCGACACATACCAGACGCCATGCGCCACCTTCTGCATGAGGTATCGCCTATCACCCGGCCAGCCGCCTAAAATCATCCCGCCCATACCTCTGCCCCCACCTTTCTGCCCCCACCTCTGAGGGTAAATAGTGGTGCAATATCAACGATATCATGAGGTTGTCAAAGGCTTTCTGGGGGTCCTGGCGCCCCAGCCACTGTTCAAATGTCCGTCCCGACGACGCCGGCCTTGGCCGATTGTCTGCTCCTCAGTCCATCCAGGGCAGCGTGCCCCGTGGCAGCTTCAGGCTGGCCAGTGTGGCGATGGCCGCCAGCGTGAGCACCAGAAGCGTGGAGAGCACCGCGACGGCGGCGGCGGCGGTGGAATTGCCTTCGTATTGCAGCGCGAAGATCATCACCCCGATCGTCTCGGTGCCGGACGACCAGAGCAGGGCCGAAAGCGTCAGTTCGTTGAGGGCGGTCATCACCACCAGGATCGCGCCGGCAGCGGCGGCCGGCAGGATACCCGGCAGAAAGATCGACAGGATCCGCCGGGAAAGCCCGGCGCCGGTCACGCGCGCGGCTTCGTCCAGCGAGGGATCGACCGATTGCGCGGCAGCGGCGACCGGCCGCAGCACCAGCGGCAGGAAACGGGCGAGATAGGCGGTGACGAGGATCGCCATTGTCCCGTAGATCGAGATCCCGATGATCGGCAGTGGTTTGAGGAAGGCGAGGATCATGCCGAGCGCCACCACCGTGCCGGGAACGACCCAGGGCGCTTCGATGACGATGTCGAGCAGCCGCAGCAGCGGATGGTTGCGGCGCACCGACAGAAAGGCGAGCGGCACGGCAACCAGCATCGAGATCCCGGCGGCGACGGTGGCGAGCATCAGGGAATTGGCGAAGGCTCGGCGCACGGTATCGTTGGCGAGCACGGCGCGAAACTGATCAAGGCTCACGGTGTCCGGCCCGAAGGCGACCCCGATCGCGGGCAGAAGTGCGGTCATGGTCAGCGCCGCGAGCGGCACGAGAGACAGGAACAGCACCAGGATCCACAAGAGGATCTCGACCACCGGCGCAGGGCGGCGGGGCAGAAGGGGCGCGCCTGCCGGCAGCGGGACGGCGATGCGCGCCGTCAAGACATTGCGCAGGACGATGGCGAGCGCAGCCATCGCGGCAAGCACCAGCGCAAGCGTCGCCACCTGACCGGCGGCGGCCGGGCCAAAGCCGTTGAGCCGCTGATAGATCAGCGTCGTCAGGACCGAGATCCGACCGGGTATGCCGAGCAGCGCCGGAACGCCGAAATTGCCGATCGCGGCCGTGAAAGCGATCAGGCTGCCGGCCAGAACCGAGGGCATGACGATCGGCAGAACGATGCCGGTTCCGATGCGGCGTGGCGAAATGCCGAGAATGCGGGCAGCCTCGACGAGATCGGCCGGCAGGGCCCGGAGTGCGGCGCGCACGGCGATGAAGACGAGCGGCATGTGTTCGATGCCCATGACCAGCGCGATCCCGCCCGTCGAGTAGAGCGGATTGGTGGTACCCGGCGGGGGGGCGAGCCCGAGCGGTTTGAGGATCGGCGATTGCGCGCCGAAGAGCTCGATCCAGGCGAGCGCCATGGTCTGCGACGGCACGATCAGCGGCATCAGGATGAGGAAGGTCAGCGCCACACGCGTCCTGAGCTTGAGCAGGCTGACGGCGAAGGCGAGGGCCACGCCGAGCAGGGTGGAGACGACGACGGAGAAGAGCGCGGTCTGCAGCGTGCCCGAGAGCGCGCGCAGCGTCGAGCGACTGGAAAGTGTTGCAATCATCAGCCCGAGCGGCGTGCCGTCCTCGCCGGGCTGGAAGGCACTGGCGAACAGCCGGGCAAGCGGCCAGAGGGTCGTTGCGGTGACGTAGAGGAAGAGAAGGGAGACGAGCAGATGCTCGCCTCCCGAAGCTTGCTGGCCGGTTTGAAGTCTGGCCATTGCGGGTCTGCGCATCGAGATATCAGCCGCCAAAGAGGTCGGCGAATTTTTCCTTGTTCTCGGTATCAGCCTTCAGCATGGCATCGCTGTCGGTCGGCAGGATCTTCAGCGTGGCAAGCGCCGGATAACCTTCCGGCTGGGCGACTTCGGGCAGGATCGGGAAATAGCCCTGCGCGGCTGCCTGCTGCTGGGAAGTCTTGGAGAGCTGCCAGGCGACGAAGGTCTTGGCGGCGTCGACCGTATCCGACCCCTTGAGCACGGCGACCGGCTGGGTGATCGAGCTTACGCCCTCTGTCGGGAAGACGAAATCGACAGATGAGCCCTTCTTCTTGGCATTGAGCGCCATGTATTCGATGATGATGCCATAGGCCTTTTCACCGCGAGCGACGGCCTCGATGACCGTACCATTGCCCTGGCCGGCAACGGCGCCGGCATCTGCCAGCTTTTCATAATAGGCCCAGCCGAAGTCCGGCTGCTGCGTCATCGTGCCGACATGGATGACGGCCGCACCCGAATAGAGCGGGCTCGGCATGATCAGGCTTTTCGCCGCATCGGCTTCCAGCAGATCGTTCCAGCTCGTCGGCGCGGTCTTCACCAGATCGGTGTTGTAGACGATGCCGGTCGTGATCACCTTGGTGCCGAAAAAGGTCTTGTCGGCATCGATGAACGCAGGGTCGACACCCTCGACGGGGGCATCGGTGAAGGCGAGAAGGCGATCGTCGTTCTTCAGCTGGGTCATCGCGACAGTGTCGGCGATCAGGATGACGTCGGCGGGGCTGTTGCCGGCGGCATATTCCGCCTGCAGCTTGGCCATGACTTCGGTCGTGCCGGAGCGGAAGAGTTCGACCTTGATCTCCGGATGGTCGGCGTTGAAGGCTTCGATGACCTGGGTCATCTGGTCCTGCGGCTGGGAGGTGTAGACGGTGATTGTGTCTTCGGCTGCGGCCTGGAAGGCGAGACCGGCAAGGAAGGTGGTGGCGACGAGCGTGCGGATGAACATGGAAACCTCGTTGAAAGGGCGGGGCGCCACCAAGGCGACCGGCCCGGACGATGGGGGAAGAGGCTGCCGCAGGGGCAGATGCGGTTTTCGCCTAGCGCAGCGAGATGACGGCCGGACGACAGGCCGATGATCTTCCCGTGACATCGACCGCGCCGTGGCCGGTGTCGCCATCGCCGATCACCCAGCCGCCGGTGAAGGCGAGTTCGATCGGTGTGCCGGGCGCCAACCGCTCCGCAAGCGGTACGCTGACCACGTCGCCATCGATCTCGCTCGGCAGGCAATGGCTCAGAAAGGCGCCGTTCTGAAACACCTGGCCGACGAGTTCGGTCTTGAGATGCCCGCCCTCGGCCACGCGCCTGAGATCCGAGGCATGGAACGAGAGCCAGCCATACCCGACGGGGGCGTCCCCCGGCATGTCGAGAAGTTGCTGACCGAGCATCACCCGGGTTTGGCCGCCTTCGGACCTGACCACCCTGACCGGCAAGGTCCGCCCACGCCCGATGAAGCGGGCGACCATGGGCGAAGCCGGCCGGCGATAGAGCTCTTCCGGTGTGCCGACTTGCTCCAGCCGGCCCCGGTCCATGACCGCGACATGGCTGGCGACAGCCATGGCCTCGTCCTGGTCATGGGTGACGAAGACGAAGGTGGCCCCCGTCAGGCTGTGGATGCGGCGGAATTCGGCAAGCATTGTCTCGCGCAGATGCGCGTCGAGATTGGCAAGCGGCTCGTCGAGCAGGATCAGTTGCGGCCGGGTGGCAAGCGAACGGGCCAGCGCCACCCGCTGGCGCTGGCCGCCCGAGAGTTCGTGCGGGCGGCGGTCGCCGAGGCCGCGTAAGCCGACGACGTCGAGCACCTCGTCGATCCGCGCCGCGCGTTCCTCTGCAGTGAGCCGCGCCACCTTCAGCCCGAATTCGATATTGCCGCGCACGCTCATGGTTGGCCAAAGAGCATAGGACTGGAAGACCATGCCGATCCGGCGCTGTTCCGGCGGCACGAATGCCGAGCTCCCGGCCACCACATGCTCGTCGAAGCGGATCTCGCCGTGATCGGGCACCTCGAGCCCGGCAATCAGCCGCAGAAGCGTTGTCTTGCCGCAGCCGGACGGCCCGAGCAGGGCGAGAAAGGCACCGTCGGGAATGGCGAGCGACACCGCATCCAGCGCCTGGAAGCGATCGAAGCGTTTGGAAATGGCTTTGAGCGTCAGGCGCGGCAAGGCTTGGTTCTCCGGGTCATCGGGGTCCTATGCCATGGACAGATGACGCCAGGATGAAACCTGCTGATGTACCGTAAATGCGCCCCGGTGATCGCATGGCGATCCGGCTGGCTGGACATTTCGGGTCGCAGACCAGACCGCCGTTTTCCCGCCCGTCAGCCTGCCATCGCTCGCAGCAGCCATCGTGGCCGCAGCAGGTCTCGCCGTGGTACCTGCCTCATCGCGCGTCGTGATGAAGGCGGGCATGCCGGCATCCTGTGACGTCGGTTGAGAAATGGACCTTATCCTGCTCGTTTCGCGGCGGAACATGGCGCATTTGCTTCAGCGAATCGCTTGAAATTCAGCTAGTGTCATGTTCCATGGGGATAGCCACATGGGGACTGCATGGCACATCTTGCCGAGGGTGAGATCGCAATACCGCGCATCGCGCGCATCGAATGGCCGACCGTCGCATTGGCCTTTCTGATCTACGGGGGCTTTCTTGGCCTCACTTACTTCTGGCGCGACATTCCAATCTGGATCCTCGTGCCGTCAGGCGCCTGGCTGATTGCCTGGCATGGCTCACTTCAACACGAGGTGATTCACAACCACCCGACCCGCCATGTCTTCATCAACGATGCGATCGGCGTTCCGCCGATCTCGCTTTGGCTGCCCTATCACGTCTACAAGCAGAGCCATCTCGCCCATCACCGTGACGAGCATCTGACCGATCCGATCGAGGATCCGGAATCCTATTATTTCACCAGCAAGGATTGGGAGCGCTTCGGCTGGTTCGGCCGCGGCCTGCGCGAATTCAACCTCACGCTTGCCGGCCGCCTGACCGTCGGCCCCGCCATCATTCTCGGTTCCTTCCTCTGGCATGAGGCCGTGAAGGTGATCCGCGGCGAGGGCGATAGCCGGCGTCTCTGGGCAGGCCATGCGCTGGGTGTCCTGGTCGTGCTCTGGTGGGTTCTTGCCGTTTGCGACATGCCTTTCCTGCTGTTCTTCTTCGGCTTCGTCTATTGCGGCACGGCGCTCTCGCGCCTGCGCTCCTATGCCGAACACCGCTTTGCCGATGACCACGAGGAGCGCACGGCCATCGTCGAGCGCACGCCGCTATTCGGCCTGCTCTTTCTCCACAACAACCTGCATGTCCTGCATCACCGCGTGCCGGCGCTGCCCTGGTACATGCTGCCCCGCTTCTACGAGAAACATCGCGATTTCCTCGTCCGTCTCAACGGCGGTCTCGTCTATCGCGGCTATTTCGACGTCGCCCGCCGCTATTTCTTCCACAAGCATGATGGGCCGACCCATCCGAGGTATTCCTGAGCGCGGTGGGAGAGGCGAGGCTTGCGAGCCTCGCAATGTATGTCGCCCCCGCTGTCGTGGTGGAGGCGCAGCGTCTCTTCTGGGCCTTCCTGCGGGAGCACCTGCGCCAGGACGGCATCCCCGGAGTGCCAGAAACGCTCGACGAGGATATTGCGCCTCATGACGCCTGGCTGAACCCGCGTCTGCTGCTCGCCCAGACCTGCGGCTTTCCCTTCGTCAAGCATCTGAGGGGCCGCGTGCGTCTCGTTGCCACCCCTGTCTATCAAGCACCGGGCTGTCAGGGGCCGACCATGTGCAGCGTCATCGTCGTCCGCGAAGAGGGGGCCCCGCCCAGTCTCGCCGCCTGCGCGGGCCTGGCTGTCGCGATCAACGAGAGGGGCAGCAATTCCGGCTATAATCTCCTGCGTGCTGCCGTCGCCCCCCATGCGGGTGGCAAACCCTTCTTCTCGAGTGTAACCGAGACCGGTGGCCATCTGGCCAGCATGGAGGCGGTTCGCGCGGGCAAGGCGGATCTGGCAGCGATCGACTGCATCACCTACGATCTCCTGCGCCGCCACGCACCGGGGCGCCTGGAGGGGCTCTCCATCCTGACGCAAACCCCTGCCGGACCCAATCTTCCCTTCATCACCCGGCTTTCAGCGAGTTACGGTGAAGTCGCTTCCATTCGGAACGCCCTGAAGGCTGCGGTTGCGAAACCGGAACTCGCCGAGGCGCGAGCGATCCTTGGCCTCACCGACGTCGTGGTGCTGGAGGAAAGCGCCTACGACCTCCTGCTTCAGCATGAACGGACAGCGACCGACGCCGGATATCCCGATCTGCCCTGACGCCCCCCTCAGGCGGATGTAAGTTCGATGGCCCGTCTGAACAGCTCACAGCTTCACCTTGACGGGTCGCCAGACGATGGTTTCCGGCGTGCGGTCATAGGGGTTGTCCATGATCGTCACCTTGCAGTTTCGCGTGTCGCAATGGGTGCAGCGAAATTTCAGCGAGAAAGGGTCGCGGCCGTGTCCATAAAAGGTCGCCAGGTCCTTCGCCATGAAGCGTCCCTGGTTCTGGCATTCGCGGCAGGTGGCGACCACCAGCATGTTGTGGCGAAGGGCTTTTCCGAGGGTGTCGATTGTCTGGGTCATGGCCTTGATCTTGAACAAAACAAGAACATCGTCAAGTGAGAACATGATCACGAAACGCTGGAAGCGTTGGTTTTCAAGGCTTTTCACGGGATTGGGAGCCGTTGCCAACGAACTTGTGCCGGGCCGGCTAGGTCACTGAAAATTAACCATAAATTCTTCGGCTTGTAAGCCAACTGTTAACCTTGATCTCTCTATAAAGAATGCGCTTCCACCAAGGTAATGCGTCGCGAAGCGCACGGTTTCTGTATTGCGTATCGGGGAGAGCGTCATCCACGGCGCTCTCCCGTTTACGCCGTCAACCGCGCGTTGATGGGCATGAGGCCCCATGGCGGGATCATCTGCGATCCGCCGACTGGAAGTCATCCCAATTCGATTTGAAGACATGAGAAAGCCTCCGCGCCGTGTCGGCGGGAGGCTTTCAATTCGGGAACTGCAGGTCTGCCGGCTCGAACTCAGCCGGCCGTCAGGAACTCCGCGCAATAGCTCTTGCCACCATTGATGCCGGGACGGTCAACGACGGTACGCACGCTGCGGATGATATAGTCGGATGACACCGTCAGCTGGACTTCGCAGCGCAGATACTCGGTGCGGGCACGGGTCAGCATCTTGCCCTTCTTGCCGTCGCCGAGATCCTCGAAGGTCGCCGGCACGACGCGGGTGTTGAAACCGCCGCGCCAGGTGTAGAGCGTCGATGCGCCCGCCGCCGTATCCGAGACCGGCGGACCGAACTTGGCGAAAAAGGTACCGGCCTGCTGGCCGTTCCAGCGCGTTTCGATCTCGTTTTTCGGGACACCGCCAGTCGTCGTGCAGCCGGCGGCTGCAAGGCAGAACGCTGCGATCAGTCCTGTTGTCGTGCTCTTCAGCAAAGTCATTGTCAGTGTCCCTCGAACCCCATGAAAGGTCTGTGCGGCGACCATGGTCGCCATGCCGCCTGCCGCACACGGCCCACGACTGCTTTACTGCGAAACGCCCGGGCGTGAAACGGAGGGGAGATGGTTACCAGCGCAATTTTTCGCCCGGTGTCTTCTCGGCAACGGCCACTCCGGCGAGCGCCTCCCACAAGGCATGCGGCACCGCCCCGCCAGCCGTCTCTCGTGCCTGAACATTGCTTCATCTGGAATGTTATCATCGGCATGCGCCGGTCCGTCATCAATTCTTCAAATTTCTCGCCGCTTTTTGCGTTTCCCTGCTTGTACAACGAAAATCACTGGTCTATAGAAGCGCCGCTGGTCACGGAGTGTAGCGCAGCCTGGTAGCGCACCACGTTCGGGACGTGGGGGTCGGATGTTCGAATCATCTCACTCCGACCAGCTTAAATCCCGACCAATCCCCTGTTGCAAAAAGACTTTCGCTCTCCTGAGGGCGAGCGGCCGCCGCTGGCGGCTCGACCATGCAGACGGGGATGAACCTCAGAAATTGGTATCTGCGACAAACAGTGATGCTGAACACGCATCACTAGACCGCCCGATTTCTCCGATGACGGCCTGCAAACCATTGCTGCAACAAGAAGATTAGGTTATCTTGAATTGTTGTCGGGGCACTCGGCGTTGGACGATACGATAGGCGCCTGATCCACCGAAAAAATGAAATCCAACCGGTTCGGAGGGTATGGCGCCAGGAATGAGAAAGCGTCGACAGCGTCAGGACAAGGTCACCCTGTCCGATGTGGCGCAGAACGCCGGTGTCAGCGCGATCACCGTCTCGCGGGCGCTGCGCGATCCGGAAAAAGTCTCCCCGCATCTGCGTGATACGATCCTCAGGATTGTCGAAGAGATGGGCTATGTGCCCGATCTCGCCGCCCGGGCGCTCGCCAGCAAGAACAGCGGCCTTGTCGGCGTCATTTCCCCCGGTCTCGCCAGTCACGTCTTCGTCGCTGTCATCAGGGGAATCGAGGATCGCGTCCGGTCCTCCGACCTTCGCATCCAGTATGCGAGTTCCGACAGCAACAGCGAGGATCAGCTTCGGCAGTTGCGCTTCTTTGTCTCGCAGAACCCGGCGGGGCTGATCCATGTCGGTCAGATGCCGGATCCTGCCATCGACGAGCTTCTCCGATCCGCGCCCTGTCCCGTCGTGGAAATCATGGATATCAGCCGGCCGCCGTCCGACATGGTCATCGGCATCGATCACCGGCTGGCAGCGGAGACGGCCACCCGTCATCTGATCGCGAAGGGTTATCGTCGCATCGCCATGCTCGGCAGCGGCTCGGATTTCCGCGCCCGTCGCCGCTTGGAAGGCTATCAGACGGTTCTGGAAGAGGCGGGCCTGTTTGACCCGGCACTGGTCCTGTCGGTCGACAGCAGCAGCAGTGTCGGCCTCGGCTGCGAACTGCTCGAACGTCTCAAGAGTGAACATCCCGACGCTGATGCCGCCTTCTGTCAGAACGACGACATTGCGCTCGGCGCGCTCTTCGAATGCCAGCGCCGCGGATTGTCCGTTCCGACCGAGTTCGGCATATGCGGTTTCAACGATCTTGAATATGCGGGTTTCGCCTTCCCGGCCATTACCTCCGTGCGTGTCCCCCGCTATGAAATCGGTTACCGCGCCGCCGACACGATCATTCGTGCCGCCGGTAGCGGCATGCCCCCGCCGACCTTGGTCGATCTCGGCTTCCAGCTCATCGAGCGCGGCTCGACCGCCCGCGAAGGGTGAGTTTGCCGAAGGGCAAGCGCGCGCACCTCTTCTGCCACGACGACAATCCGCCGTCCGAGTGAACGGCACACTTGGCTTCGCCGCCCGCGTCGAGGGCAAGCCGACTGGTCTGGAAGCGGCGAGTTCCGCCCGAAGATCAAGCACGCCCCGCGCGGTGGCCATTGCATGCGCTCAGCCGATAGACATGCAGACAGACCGGTTCCTGCGATCGGCAGCATCCGCGGTCTCGTTGTCCTCCCGCCTCGCTGTCCAGCGCCGCCTTCAGCATGTCCGCAAAGGGCTTCACCTGCCTTTTGGGATGCACACCCGGCCGGCCCATGGAATCAACGCATAAAAACGGCCCGCGCAAGGCGGGCCGCTTTGGGTCGGCGTTGCAATGCCGTCTCAACCGTCGATGTCGTCCAGAAGCGCACGCGCGATGGCCGTGGTCACGCGGCGTGTCTCCACTTCGTCGCGACGGCTGGCGAGCAATTCGGTTGCCAGCAGTTGTTCGGCGAGATCGGATGGCAGCGACAGGATCACGCGGCCCTCATGAGCGTTCAGCCCGCCGAGCTCGGTGCGCTTGGCCGTGATCATGCCGCCGGCGACCGTATTGTTGGTATCCGGATCGATCAGGATGAAGGCGCCGGTGCCGCGGTTCACGTCGTAGGGGTCGAAGATCGCGGCCTCGTCGAAGGCGAGCTGCACCTTGCCGATCGCATTCATCTGCAGCATCTCGGCCGGCTGCCACTTGCCCGACTTGAGGTCGAGCTGCTGTGCCGGCTCAACCTGCACACGCTGGCGGCGTGAGCCGGCCTTCAGCCAGTAGCGCTTGCCGGGCACGATGCCGTCAGGCTGCAGCGCCACGATCTGGGCGTCGAAGGCAAGGCCCGTCTGCGGCTGGGCATCGAGCGAGACGATCATGTCGCCACGCGCCACGTCCACCTGCCGGTCGAGCACCAGCGTGATGGCGTCGCCCGCGACGGCGGCATTGCGCACCAGGTCGAAGGTGACGATCTGCTTGACGTTCGCCACCTGACCGGAGGGCAGGATGGCGACGCTGTCGCCGGGCTTTACCGCACCGCCGGCGACCGTGCCCTGATAGCCGCGGAAACTTTCACCCGGACGCGAGACGCGCTGGACGGGCAGCCGGAAGCCGGTCGACTGGCCGGAGCGCAGCGTCGCCAGCTCCAGCGTCTCGACCAGGGTCGGGCCTTCGTACCATGGGATCACCGAGCGTGCCGAATAGACGACGTTTTCGCCCTTCAGCGCCGACATCGGGATCGCGGTCACCTGGCGCACGCCGAGCGACAGCGCCAGTGCCTTGAAATCATTGCTGATCTGGTCGAACACGGCGCGGTCGTAGGCGACCAGGTCGAATTTGTTGACCGCCAGCACGAACTGCTTGATGCCCATCAGCGAGGCAATGGTGGCATGGCGGCGGGTCTGCTCGAGCAGGCCGGCCCGCGCATCGACCAGCAGGATGGCGAGATCCGCCGTCGAGGCGCCGGTCGCCATGTTGCGGGTATACTGCTCGTGGCCGGGCGTGTCGGCGACGATGAAGGAGCGCCGGTCGGTGGCAAAATAGCGATAGGCGACATCAATGGTGATGCCCTGTTCGCGCTCTGCCTGCAGACCGTCGAGCAGCAGCGCGAAATCGGGCAGGCCGAGATCGTTCTGCTGGCCCGAGTCACGGCGCAGCGTCACCGCCTGGTCTTCCTTGACCGCCTTGGTGTCCCAGAGCAGGCGACCGATCAGCGTCGACTTGCCGTCGTCGACAGAGCCACAGGTGATCAGACGCAGCGGGCGGCTATCGCGCGTGGCCGGTGCTGTGTCAGCCTCGGGAGCGGGGGAGGCGAGGGCGGTGTTGGCAACTGCAGTCATCTCAGAAATATCCTTCGCGCTTCTTCTTTTCCATCGATCCGGCCTGATCGCGGTCGATGGCGCGGCCCTGGCGTTCGGAGACGGTGGCGATTTCGAGTTCGGCGATCACCTCGTCGAGCGTGGTCGCCTGCGAGCGGATGCCGCCGGTCAGCGGCCAGCAACCGAGCGTGCGGAAACGCAGCATGCCTTCCTGGATCTGCTCGCCGGGGAGCGGCTCGAAGCGCGGATCTTCGGCCCACATCAGCATGCCGTCGCGCTCCACATACTTCTGCTTCTTCGCATAATAGAGCGGCGGCAGTTCGATGTTTTCGGCCTGGATGTAGCGCCAGATGTCGACTTCGGTCCAGTTCGACAGCGGGAAGGCCCGTACGCTCTCGCCGCGGCGGACCATGCCGTTATAGATGTTCCACAGCTCCGGCCGCTGGTTGCGCGGATCCCATTTGTGATCGGGCGTGCGGAAGGAATAGATGCGCTCCTTGGCGCGGGAGGCCTCTTCGTCGCGCCGCGCACCGCCGAAGGCCGCGTCGTATTTGCCGGCATCCAGCGCCTGGCGCAGTGCTTCTGTCTTCATCACGTCGGTATGATGGGACGAGCCGTGGCTGAATGGGCCGATGCCCTCTTCCTTGCCGCGCGGATTGGTGTGCACGATGAGATCGAGGTCGAATTTTTCCGCCGTCGCGTCACGGAACGCGATCATTTCCGGAAACTTCCAGCCCGTGTCGACATGCAGCAGCGGGAAAGGCACGCGACCGGGGAAGAAGGCCTTGCGCGCGAGATGCAGGAGGACGGACGAATCCTTACCGATCGAATAGAGCATGACCGGCTTTTCAAACTCGGCCGCCACTTCGCGAAAGATGTAGATGGCTTCGTTCTCAAGCGCCTTCAGATGCGGATCGAGCGGCGGCTTGGTGACGGGATCCTTGGAATGCGGATCGAATTCGGAGGCGTGTACGTGCATGGTCTTCTTTTCTTTCCCTGGGCTGTGGCCCGAAATCTCTGTCTTGCTGTGCGCGGGATCGTGCCAGCCGTCAGGCCGGCGTCGGGATCGCGGATGAAGCGGCTTCCGGAACATGCAGCCCGCATTCCCGCTTTTCGTCATTCTCCCACCACCAGCGGCCGGCGCGTTCCGGCTCGCCCGGCTTGATCGCCCGGGTGCAGGGTTCGCAGCCAATAGAGGGGTAGCCTTTGCGGTGCAGCGGATTGGTCGGAACGCTCTCGGCCTCGACATAGGCGTTGATGTCGTCGAGCGACCAGTCGGCCAGCGGGTTCACCTTGATCAGGTCGCGCTCGGCGTCATATTCGGCAAAGGGCGTGGCCGCCCGATTGCCGGATTGGGAGCGGCGCAAGCCCGTGATCCAGAAGCGGGCGCCGGCAAGCGCCTCCGCCAGCGGAACCAGCTTGCGCACATGACAGCAGGCATGCCGGGCTTCGACGCTTTCATAAAAGCCGTTCAATCCGTATCTCGCCGCATAGGCATCGATATCGTCTTGGCTGGGATGAAACCGCTTGATCGCGATGCCGAAGCGGTCCTCGGTCTCGGAGATCAGGTCGACAGTTTCCTTGAATAGGCGACCGGTCTCGAGCGTCGACACGTCGATCGGCAGACCGGATAGTCCGATCGCGGCCGTGATCACCTGGTCCTCGATGCCGAGCGAGGTGGTGAAGACGACGCGGCCGTCGAGGCCGGCGACGATGCGGAGGCGTTCGGTGAGGTTTGCCGATGCGAGTTGCTGGTCCAGTGCTCTGGCCAGGTCTGTGGAAGTGTCTACAGTCATCTTGGGGTCCCTGCTCAGTCTCGCCATTATCTGGCAAGAGCAGCGGTGCGGACAGAAATCGACGTTCGCCGAGCCGCAGACAAAGAGCAAATATCTCTCTCCTATGCGCTAATCGCGGCAATTCGTCCTGCGTCTCGGAAATGGCCCTTGGAACGACTGGTTGAAGTGCGCTATGGCCGGAACCAGGATTTTGGAACGTTTCTGGCAGGCGCTGACGATCGATGATCACACAGAAAGCCAAATATGCGCTGAGGGCGCTGACGCTTCTCGCCCGCGCCGAGCCGGGTGAGCCGATCCAGATTCCCGACATCGCCGACAAGCAGAAGATCCCGAAGAAATTCCTCGAGCAGATCATGCTCGACCTGAAGCGCGGCGGCATGGTCGAAAGTCGCCGGGGCAAGCAGGGGGGCTATCTTCTCCTCAGGCCGGCAAGCGACATTACCTATGGTGAGGTGTTGCGGCTGATCGATGGTCCCGTGGCACCTTTGCCCTGCCTGTCACTCACCGCCTATCGCCGCTGCGAGGATTGCGACGGCGAGACCGACTGCGAAATCCGCCGCGTCTTTGCGCGCGTCGCCGATGAGACCCGGGCCGTACTGCTCTCCACGAGCCTTGCGGATGCCGCAGGCGAGGTGGTCGAACGTCCTCACTGAACGGGCCGGGCGGAAGGTCTTTCACAACGTCCCTACAAACGAAAAAAGGCCCCGGGGCCGAAGCCCCGAGGCCCACCACGCACCCTTGGATCAGGAAGCGTTGGAAACCGTGCGGTTGACGAGGGTCACCGTCTTGTCGGCATTGACCTTGTAGATCTCGTGGACATCGCGGCCGTCACCGTTTGCAAACGTGTGGAAGAAGGTCGAACCAACAGGTGCCTTTTCCAGCTGAACAGTGGCGTTGTCATAGGTGATCGAACCCGGGATCGGCTGGACGGA
>NZ_JAJGPW010000019.1:0-456 GCF_020889605.1 Rhizobium sp. 'Codium 1' | reverse complement strand
ATCGTGTGGATCTTCTCAGGCGTGTCATGGGCAACGGCTTCGATGTCCATGCCGCCTTCCGTCGAAACGACGAAGGCTGTCTCTTATACACATCTAAAAAATAAAAAGGCCGCGTTGCTGACGCTCAAGTCAGAGGTGGCGAAACCCGACAGGACTATAAAGATACCAGGCGTTTCCCCCTGGAAGCTCCCTCGTGCGCTCTCCTGTTCCGACCCTGCCGCTTACCGGATACCTGTCCGCCTTTCTCCCTTCGGGAAGCGTGGCGCTTTCTCATAGCTCACGCTGTAGGTATCTCAGTTCGGTGTAGGTCGTTCGCTCCAAGCTGGGCTGTGTGCACGAACCCCCCGTTCAGCCCGACCGCTGCGCCTTATCCGGTAACTATCGTCTTGAGTCCAACCCGGTAAGACACGACTTATCGCCACTGGCAGCAGCCACTGGTAACAGGATTAGTTTTTT
>NZ_JAJGPW010000018.1:0-739 GCF_020889605.1 Rhizobium sp. 'Codium 1' | reverse complement strand
GGTTATAGGTACATTGAGCAACTGACTGAAATGCCTCAAAATGTTCTTTACGATGCCATTGGGATATATCAACGGTGGTATATCCAGTGATTTTTTTCTCCATTTTAGCTTCCTTAGCTCCTGAAAATCTCGATAACTCAAAAAATACGCCCGGTAGTGATCTTATTTCATTATGGTGAAAGTTGGAACCTCTTACGTGCCGATCAACGTCTCATTTTCGCCAAAAGTTGGCCCAGGGCTTCCCGGTATCAACAGGGACACCAGGATTTATTTATTCTGCGAAGTGATCTTCCGTTACAGGTATTTATTCGGCGCAAAGTGCGTCGGGTGATGCTGCCAACTTACTGATTTAGTGTATGATGGTGTTTTTGAGGTGCTCCAGTGGCTTCTGTTTCTATCAGCTGTCCCTCCTGTTCAGCTACTGACGGGGTGGTGCGTAACGGCAAAAGCACCGCCGGACATCAGCGCTAGCGGAGTGTATACTGGCTTACTATGTTGGCACTGATGAGGGTGTCAGTGAAGTTCGACTGTCTCTTATACACATCTTGAGTGAGTGAGAACTTTCGGCGGCTTTGCTGTGCGACAGGCTCACGTCTAAAAGGAAATAAATCATGGGTCATAAAATTATCACGTTGTCCGGCGCCGGCAACGCCACAGCGTTCTCCATCACCATGCCTTGATGACCCTGCTGCCCGCGGTCCGTTTCCCTGTCTCTTATACACATCTCCGAGCCCACGAG
>NZ_JAJGPW010000017.1:0-959 GCF_020889605.1 Rhizobium sp. 'Codium 1' | reverse complement strand
ACGGTACGGCCGCCTTCGCGGATCGCGAAGCGCAGCTTTTCTTCCATCGCGATCGGAACGATCAGCTCAACCTGAACCGTGACGTTGTCGCCCGGCATAACCATTTCCGTGCCTTCCGGAAGCGACACGATACCGGTCACGTCCGTCGTGCGGAAGTAGAACTGCGGACGATAGTTGGTGAAGAACGGCGTATGACGGCCGCCTTCTTCCTTCGTCAGGATGTAGGCTTCTGCCATGAACTTCTTGTGCGGCTTGACCGAACCCGGCTTGCAGAGAACCTGGCCACGCTCGACGTCGTCGCGCTGGATACCACGGACGAGCGCACCGATGTTGTCGCCAGCCTGGCCCTGGTCGAGCAGCTTGCGGAACATTTCAACGCCGGTCACCGTCGTCTTCTTGGTGTCGCGGATGCCGACGAATTCGACTTCTTCGCCAACCTTGACGATACCACGCTCGACGCGGCCCGTGACAACCGTACCACGGCCAGAGATCGAGAACACGTCTTCGATCGGCATCAGGAAGGGCTGGTCGATCGGACGCTCAGGCGTCGGGATGTAGGCGTCAACAGCGGCCATCAGCTCGCGAACGGCATCTTCGCCGATCTTCTTGTCGCTGTCGTTCAGGGCAGCCAGAGCCGAACCCTTGACGAAGGGGATGTCGTCGCCGGGGAAGTCGTAGGACGACAGGAGTTCGCGAACTTCCAGTTCGACGAGTTCCAGAAGTTCTGCGTCGTCAACCTGGTCGACCTTGTTCAGGAAGACCACGATCGCGGGAACGCCAACCTGACGGGCGAGCAGGATGTGCTCGCGGGTCTGCGGCATCGGGCCATCGGCAGCCGAGCAGACCAGGATCGCGCCGTCCATCTGCGCTGCACCGGTGATCATGTTCTTGACGTAGTCGGCGTGGCCGGGGCAGTCGACGTGCGCGTAGTGGCGGTTCGGCGTCTCATACTCGACGTG
>NZ_JAJGPW010000016.1:0-1011 GCF_020889605.1 Rhizobium sp. 'Codium 1' | reverse complement strand
CAATCATCCCATGCGGCGCGTCATTTGTTTTTTCAAGCAGAAGACGGCATACGTGATTAGCGAGTGTCTCGTGGGCTCGGAGATGTGTATAAGAGACAGCCGTATGGCAATGAAAGACGGTGAGCTGGTGATATGGGATAGTGTTCACCCTTGTTACACCGTTTTCCATGAGCAAACTGAAACGTTTTCATCGCTCTGGAGTGAATACCACGACGATTTCCGGCAGTTTCTACACATATATTCGCAAGATGTGGCGTGTTACGGTGAAAACCTGGCCTATTTCCCTAAAGGGTTTATTGAGAATATGTTTTTCGTCTCAGCCAATCCCTGGGTGAGTTTCACCAGTTTTGATTTAAACGTGGCCAATATGGACAACTTCTTCGCCCCCGTTTTCACCATGGGCAAATATTATACGCAAGGCGACAAGGTGCTGATGCCGCTGGCGATTCAGGTTCATCATGCCGTTTGTGATGGCTTCCATGTCGGCAGAATGCTTAATGAATTACAACAGTACTGCGATGAGTGGCAGGGCGGGGCGTAATTTTTTTAAGGCAGTTATTGGTGCCCTTAAACGCCTGGTTGCTACGCCTGAATAAGTGATAATAAGCGGATGAATGGCAGAAATTCGAAAGCAAATTCGACCCGGTCGTCGGTTCAGGGCAGGGTCGTTAAATAGCCGCTTATGTCTATTGCTGGTTTACCGGTTTATTGACTACCGGAAGCAGTGTGACCGTGTGCTTCTCAAATGCCTGAGGCCAGTTTGCTCAGGCTCTCCCCGTGGAGGTAATAATTGACGATATGATCATTTATTCTGCCTCCCAGAGCCTGATAAAAACGGTTAGCGCTTCGTTAATACAGATGTAGGTGTTCCACAGGGTAGCCAGCAGCATCCTGCGATGCAGATCCGGAACATAATGGTGCAGGGCGCTTGTTTCGGCGTGGGTATGGTGGCAGGCCCCGTGGCCGGGGGACTGTTGGGCGCTGCCGGCACCTGTCCTACGAGTTGCATGA
>NZ_JAJGPW010000015.1:0-1056 GCF_020889605.1 Rhizobium sp. 'Codium 1' | reverse complement strand
AGCGCCGGAAACTACAGCGAGAGCTGCAGCGGAGCCGAGAAGAAGGCTCTTGATGTTCATTATTGACCTCCAGTCAAGTTTCGTATGGGTCTGGGTTATTTGGCTGAAGGACAGCATTCCCTGCCCCATCCCCGTCGGTTTCAGAAGACGGACGATCCACCGCCTCGCTTCCGAGGTTGAAAATACAAAACCGCACCGGTCATGCAATCACCAATGAGCGGAAAGGCGAAAAAGCGGCCACCCTTCCACCCGGCCTGTTGCTGAAAGGCCACAAAGTCGTGATGCCAGCCCTCACTTCATTTAGGTTTCGTTAAGAAAAGCCAAGCAAAACCGGCGCTTATTGAGGGGATGTCACCCGGAGAGCCAGGGCCTCAAAGGCCTCTTGCTTCCCATTTTGACACAGGATTCCGCAAAAAGTTGCAGTCCGAACCATCTGCTCTCGCCCTCCGGATGCATTGTTCGATCAGACGGTTTCGAGGCGTAGCAGTGAATTTCGACCTGAGAAGGCCTGGCAAGTGACAGAATCATGTCTCGACGGAATCGCGATTCGCATTTCGTCGATTGCAGAAGCGTGCTTCGACATCTGGAATATGCCGGACGCTAAAATGTGCAGAGCCGAGAAAAGGCCTTGCATTCACTGATTCAAGCAAATAATCAGGCGGCACCGGAGAGGTGGCCGAGTGGTCGAAGGCGCTCCCCTGCTAAGGGAGTATACGTCAAAAGCGTATCGAGGGTTCGAATCCCTTCCTCTCCGCCATCACGATAATCCCTGACATGATCGATTGAGCTTCACACGGGGCCTTCGCACGCCTGGTTTCGCCAGCTCGTCTTCGTGCCTGGCGCGGCGACGGTGGGCCCCCAAAACAGTGACATTGAGTGCGATCCGTCAGGGATTGCCATCATCAGCAAAATCGCAAAACATCCTAAGCGACTGTAAATGCGTGATTTTCCAGTCGTAGAGACGTCGTGACCTCTATAATTGACTGGAGGTCAATAATGAACATCAAGAGCCTTCTTCTCGGCTCCGCTGCAGCTCTCGCTGTAGTTTCCGGCGCT
>NZ_JAJGPW010000014.1:0-2500 GCF_020889605.1 Rhizobium sp. 'Codium 1' | reverse complement strand
TCTATTTAGGTAGAGCGTCGACCGAATACCCCAGGGGGTAGAGCACTGGATGGGCTATGGGGACTCACCGTCTTACTGATCCTAACCAAACTCCGAATACCTGGGAGTACTAGTCGGCAGACACACGGCGGGTGCTAACGTCCGTCGTGAAGAGGGCAACAACCCTGACCTCCAGCTAAGGTCCCCAAGTCATGGCTAAGTGGGAAAGGATGTGAGGATCCCAAAACAACCAGGATGTTGGCTTAGAAGCAGCCATCATTTAAAGAAAGCGTAACAGCTCACTGGTCTAAATAAGGGTCTTTGCGCCGAAAATGTAACGGGGCTAAAGCCATGCACCGAAGCTGAGGATGTGGATTTATCCACGTGGTAGCGGAGCGTTCCGTAAGCCTGTGAAGGGGTACCCGTGAGGGGCCCTGGAGGTATCGGAAGTGCGAATGTTGACATGAGTAACGATAAAGGGGGTGAGAGACCCCCTCGCCGAAAGACCAAGGGTTCCTGCTTAAAGTTAATCTGAGCAGGGTTAGCCGGCCCCTAAGGCGAGGCAGAAATGCGTAGTCGATGGGAACCACGTTAATATTCGTGGGCCTGGTGGTAGTGACGGATTGCGTAACTCGTTCAGACTTATTGGATTGTCTGGGCGGGGAAGCGGTTCCAGGAAATAGCTCCACCGTATAGACCGTACCCGAAACCGACACAGGTGGTCAGGTAGAGTATACCAAGGCGCTTGAGAGAACTATGTTGAAGGAACTCGGCAAATTGCACGCGTAACTTCGGAAGAAGCGTGACCCCTTTATACGCAAGTATGATGGGGTGGCACAGACCAGGGGGTAGCGACTGTTTATCAAAAACACAGGGCTCTGCGAAGTCGCAAGACGACGTATAGGGTCTGACGCCTGCCCGGTGCTGGAAGGTTAAGAGGAGAGGTGCAAGCTTTGAATCGAAGCCCCAGTAAACGGCGGCCGTAACTATAACGGTCCTAAGGTAGCGAAATTCCTTGTCGGGTAAGTTCCGACCTGCACGAATGGCGTAACGACTTCCCCGCTGTCTCCAACATAGACTCAGTGAAATTGAATTCCCCGTGAAGATGCGGGGTTCCTGCGGTCAGACGGAAAGACCCCGTGCACCTTTACTATAGCTTTACACTGGCATTCGTGTCGGCATGTGTAGGATAGGTGGTAGGCTTTGAAGCGGGGACGCCAGTTTCCGTGGAGCCATCCTTGAAATACCACCCTTATCGTCATGGATGTCTAACCGCGGTCCGTCATCCGGATCCGGGACAGTGTATGGTGGGTAGTTTGACTGGGGCGGTCGCCTCCGAAAGAGTAACGGAGGCGCGCGATGGTGGGCTCAGACCGGTCGGAAATCGGTCGTCGAGTGCAATGGCATAAGCCCGCCTGACTGCGAGACTGACAAGTCGAGCAGAGACGAAAGTCGGTCATAGTGATCCGGTGGTCCCGTGTGGAAGGGCCATCGCTCAACGGATAAAAGGTACGCCGGGGATAACAGGCTGATGACCCCCAAGAGTCCATATCGACGGGGTTGTTTGGCACCTCGATGTCGGCTCATCGCATCCTGGGGCTGGAGCAGGTCCCAAGGGTTTGGCTGTTCGCCAATTAAAGCGGTACGTGAGCTGGGTTCAGAACGTCGTGAGACAGTTCGGTCCCTATCTGCCGTGGGTGTAGGAATATTGACAGGATCTGTCCCTAGTACGAGAGGACCGGGATGGACATATCTCTGGTGGACCTGTTGTCGTGCCAACGGCATAGCAGGGTAGCTATATATGGAATGGATAACCGCTGAAGGCATCTAAGCGGGAAACCAACCTGAAAACGAGTATTCCCTATCAGGGCCGTGGAAGACTACCACGTTGATAGGACGGGTGTGGAAGCTCAGTAATGAGTGAAGCTTACCGTTACTAATAGCCCGATTGGCTTGATCGTTCTCATTGACCATGCTCATCGGCCCGGAAAAACCGGGCGATGATGCCAAATACGTGTTCATCAAAAAGAGGTTCTCGCGATAAACCGCATGCGGTTTGCGACCTCACCAGCTTCTCAACAACATTGCCCTTAGCCGACCTGGTGGTCATGGCGGGGTGGCCGCACCCGTTCCCATTCCGAACACGGCCGTGAAACGCCCCAGCGCCAATGGTACTTCGTCTCAAGACGCGGGAGAGTAGGTCGCTGCCAGGTCTGCTAAAGGCAATGTTGTCCGGTTCGAATTCGAACCTGAAAATCTTCTCAAATCACGCATTCGGCCCTGCCGGAATCCAAGGGCCGCTGAAAGCGGCCCTTTTTGCTTGGTACAATGCCGAAAAGGGCGCAAATCCCCTCGGATTTGCACCGGTAGAGACGCAAACTCTTACGAGTTTGCTCTGTCGCGATAAATCCCTCCGGGATTTACGCTGGTAACGCGGGGTGGAGCAGCCCGGTAGCTCGTCAGGCTCATAACCTGAAGGCCGCAGGTTCAAATCCTGCCCCCGCAACCAATGTGACTTGTA
>NZ_JAJGPW010000013.1:0-17936 GCF_020889605.1 Rhizobium sp. 'Codium 1' | reverse complement strand
CTTGCCGTGGTCGACGTGGCCGATCGTGCCGATGTTGACGTGCGGCTTGTTGCGCTCAAACTTACTCTTTGCCATTTTCGGCTCTCCATTTTCTGGTCCCCGTCAGGGGAAATTCACAATTCAATTGGACGGGCGGGGTATCCCGGTCACTTCTGACCGGAATACTTTGCCTGGATTTCAGCGGCGACGTTCGACGGGACCGGTGCGTAGTGATCGAAGGTCATCGAGTACTGTGCACGGCCCTGCGACATGGACCGCAGGTTGTCGACATACTTGAACATGTTGGCGAGCGGGACGTGAGCGTTGATCACGATCGCAATGCCGCGCTGTTCCTGGCCCTGGATCTGGCCACGACGCGAGTTCAGGTCGCCGATAACGTCGCCGACATAATCTTCCGGCGTGACGACTTCGACCTTCATCATCGGCTCGAGCAGCTGTGCGCCAGCCTTCTTGGCTGCTTCACGGAAGCAGGCACGCGAGGCGATTTCGAAGGCGAGAACCGAGGAGTCTACGTCGTGGAAGGCACCATCGATGAGGGTGGCCTTGACGCCGAGCATCGGGAAGCCAGCGAGCGGACCCGAAGACAGAACGCTTTCGATACCCTTCTGGACGCCCGGGATGTATTCCTTGGGAACAGCACCGCCGACGATCTTGGATTCGAACTTGAAGTCTTCGCCATCCGGGTTCGGTTCGAAGATGAGCTTGACGCGCGCGAACTGGCCGGTACCACCGGACTGCTTCTTGTGCGTGTAGTCTTCTTCGTGCGTCTTCGTGATGGTTTCGCGATAGGCAACCTGCGGAGCACCGACGGTGGCTTCGACCTTGAACTCGCGACGCATGCGGTCGACGAGAATGTCGAGGTGAAGTTCACCCATGCCGGCGATGATGGTCTGGCCGGATTCCTGGTCGGTCTTGACGCGGAAGGACGGGTCTTCGGCAGCGAGGCGATTGAGCGCGAGGCCCATCTTTTCCTGGTCGCCCTTCGACTTCGGCTCGATCGCGATCTGGATGACCGGTTCCGGGAATTCCATGCGCTCGAGGATAACCGGCTTCAGGGGATCGCAGAGCGTGTCACCCGTCGTGGTTTCCTTGAGGCCGGCCAGAGCAACGATATCGCCTGCGAAGGCTTCTTCGATGTCTTCACGGCTGTTGGAATGCATCTGCAGCATACGGCCGACGCGCTCGCGCTTGTCCTTGACCGTGTTCAGAACCGACGCGCCCTTTTCGAGCTTGCCCGAGTAGATGCGTGCGAAGGTGAGCGAACCAACGAAGGGGTCGTTCATGATCTTGAACGCGAGCATGGAGAGCGGCTCGGCGTCATCAGCGTGACGTTCGATTTCGGCTTCGGTCTTGAAGTCGATGCCCTTGATCGCGGGAATGTCGAGCGGCGACGGCAGATATTCGACAACGGCGTCGAGCAGGGGCTGTACACCCTTGTTCTTGAAAGCCGTACCGCAGAACATTGGGTGGAACTTGACGTCGATGGTGCCGCGACGAACGAGGGCACGGATCTTGTCATTGTCCGGCATGATGCCGTTCAAATAGTCTTCCATCGCCTGTTCGTCGATCTCGACAACCGTCTCGATCATCTTTTCGCGATATTCTTCGGCCTTCGCCTTCAGGTCTTCCGGGATCTCAACGACATCCCAGGCAGCGCCGAGGGACTCGTCGCGCCAGACGAGAGCATTCATCTCGATCAGGTCGACAACGCCCTTGAATTCGGACTCTGCGCCGATCGGCAGCTGCATGACAACGGCGGTGGCGCCGAGACGGGTCTTGATCATCTCTACCGAGCGGTAGAAGTCAGCACCGGTCTTGTCCATCTTGTTGCAGAAGATCATCCGCGGGACGTTGTACTTTTCAGCCTGACGCCACACGGTTTCGGTCTGCGGCTCGACACCGGCATTGGCGTCGAGGAGAGCAACTGCACCGTCGAGAACGCGCAGCGAACGTTCGACTTCGATGGTGAAGTCGACGTGGCCGGGGGTGTCGATGATGTTGAAGCGGCGCATCTTGCCGTCGCGACCCTTCCAGAAGGTCGTCGTGGCAGCGGAGGTGATCGTGATGCCACGCTCCTGTTCCTGCTCCATCCAGTCCATGGTGGCTGCGCCGTCATGAACTTCGCCGATCTTGTGAGACTTACCGGTGTAGTAGAGGATGCGTTCGGTGGTCGTGGTCTTGCCGGCGTCGATGTGCGCCATGATACCGAAGTTGCGGTAGTCTTCGATTTTATATTCGCGAGCCATAACGGACTGCCTTTCAATATTCGATCGGTGGATTACCAGCGGTAATGCGAGAAGGCGCGGTTTGCATCGGCCATCTTGTGGGTGTCTTCGCGCTTCTTGACGGCGCTACCGCGGTTGTTGGCGGCGTCCATGAGTTCGCCCGACAGACGATCGACCATGGTGGTCTCGTTGCGCTTGCGGGCAGCAGTGATCAGCCAACGGATGGCGAGGGCCTGGCGACGCTCCGGACGAACATCGACCGGGACCTGGTAGGTTGCACCACCGACGCGGCGCGAACGGACTTCAACATGCGGCGCGACATTGTCGAGCGCCTGATGGAAGATTGCGATCGGCTCAGCCTTGGCCTTGTTCTGAACGACGTCGAAGGCACCGTAAACAATGCTTTCCGCGACCGACTTCTTGCCGTGAAGCATGATGGCGTTCATGAACTTGGTGACGACGAGATCGCCGAACTTCGGGTCCGGATTGATCTCACGCTTTTCTGCACTATGGCGACGGGACATACTATTTGTCTCTCAACGGTTGGGACGCTTTAGAACGCGGAGAACCTCGCGCAGCGCCGGTATCTGATTGATGAAGTGCCGAAGCTTACTTCGGACGCTTCGCACCGTACTTCGAACGGCGCTGCTTGCGGTTCTTGACGCCCTGGGTGTCGAGAACGCCGCGGATGATGTGGTAACGAACGCCCGGCAAGTCCTTTACGCGGCCGCCACGGATCATGACGACAGAGTGTTCCTGCAGGTTGTGACCTTCACCCGGAATGTAGCCGATGACTTCGAAGCCATTGGTCAGACGAATCTTTGCGACCTTACGCAGAGCCGAGTTCGGCTTCTTCGGGGTCGTCGTGTAAACGCGGGTGCAAACGCCGCGCTTCTGCGGGTTTTCCTGCAGAGCAGGAACCTTATTGCGCTTTACCTGCGCCTGACGCGGCTTGCGGATCAGCTGGTTTACGGTAGGCATATACCCATCCCTTGCAAAATCTAGTCTCAAGCCCTTTCAGGCCCTGGTGGTTTGCCGTTTCCGGCGGCGGCCGCACAGTTTTCTTCATGCGCAAAATGTGGCCCGACCCGTTTTCGCGGATGGACCACAAAAGACAGAGGACGCACTGCGGGAGTGCGTCGTGCGAGCAGCATTCTTGTCGTCAACGTGCGTTTGAAGACCTGTTTGAGACGAACTTCAGGACGCGTCGTCCCGAACAACCCGGTCTCACATGGGCTCCGATGGCCGGGGTACTACTGTTTTCCCCCCTTAACGTCAAGTCACATCTGCGAATTATTGCCCCTGGCGCCCTGTCTGAGCGGGAGTCTCGGCGTTTCGGCACGGGAAAATGCCAGCCCTGAGACGATTTGGCTTGGCTTGCGGCGGGAAACTTCTAGATAGGTAGAGATGAAGGGTCAACAGCCCTCCCGGCTGGTCGAATCGGCCACAGCCAGAGAATCGACACGCCACAACAGGAAGACCAGGCGCCATGATTACCAGTCCCGACAATGACAACAACCGCGACGAGCCGATGGTGTTCATCGTGATCGCCAAGGCCTACGAGACCGAGGGCGGGCAACCGATCGACCTGCATGTCATGCTGACGGCCCCTGACGACGATACTGCCGTCAGGCTGACGCTGAACGCGCTTTCGGAAGAAGGCTTCCTGGAAGCCGACCTGGACCAGATCGGCATGATCACCGGCGCACCGGACGAGGAGCCGCATGCCTCGGCCTATCAGGGTGCACTCGAAGGGGAAGTGGCGATCATCCGCTTCGCCTGAGTTTCCGCACAGAGAGATTTCCCATCAAAGGCCGCCCGGAGCCATCCGAGCGGCCTTATTCTTTTTGCACGCGAGGGCACGGGGTCGTGGGCTCGACCGCGTGTGGCAGCGTCCCTGCCAAGCTCCGCCACCCTCACGGCCCCCTCAAGCGAAAAAGGCCGCCCGGATTGCTCCGGGCGGCCTTTCTGATCGTGTGGAACCCTTGTCGCCGATTACTCGGCGGCCGGAGCGCTTTCGCCGGCGAGGTTCTGCAGCATCGGGGTCGCAACATCTGCGCCCGTGCCCTTCTTGCGTTCCTCGAGGATGAGGTCGTCGCGAGACGTGGCGATGCGGCGGATCTGCGTCATGGTACCACCGGTACCAGCCGGGATCAGACGGCCAACGATGACGTTTTCCTTCAGGCCCTGCAGCGTGTCGGTCTTGCCGGCGATCGCGGCTTCCGTGAGAACCTTGGTGGTTTCCTGGAAGGACGCGGCCGAGATGAACGACGGAGTCTGCAGCGAGGCCTTGGTGATGCCGAGCAGGACAGGATCGCCGTAAGCCGGCTTCTTGCCCTCTTCGACCAGACGGTCGTTGTTGTCATCCAGTTCGATCCGGTCGACGTTGTCACCCACGATGTAGTGGCTGTCACCCGAATCCGTGATCTCGACCTTCTGCAGCATCTGGCGAACGATCACCTCGATGTGCTTGTCGTTGATCACAACGCCCTGCAGACGGTAGACTTCCTGGATTTCGTTGACCAGGTACGAGGCGAGTGCCTCGACGCCCTTGATCGCCAGGATGTCGTGCGGAGCCGGGTTACCGTCGAGGATGTAATCACCCTTTTCGATGTAGTCGCCTTCCTGAAGGTGGAAGGGCTTGCCCTTCGGGATCAGGTATTCGACAGGCTCGACACCGTCTTCCGCCGGCTCGATGATGACGCGACGCTTGTTCTTGTAGTCGCGGCCGAGGCGGATCGTACCATCGATCTCAGCGATGATGGCATGGTCCTTCGGACGACGGGCTTCGAACAGTTCGGCAACGCGCGGCAGACCACCGGTGATGTCCTTGGTCTTGGCGCTTTCCAGCGGCGAACGTGCAAGCACGTCACCCTGGGAGACTTTCTGACCAGGCTCGACCGACAGGATCGCTTCGACGGACAGGTGGAAGCGGGCTTCGCCACCACGTGCAACCTTCAGAACGTTTCCGCTCGCATCCTTGATGACGATTGCCGGCTTGAGATCGGCACCGCGCGGCGTCGAACGCCAGTCGATGACCTGACGCTTGGTGATACCGGTCGACTCGTCGGTGGCTTCGAGCACGGAGAGACCGTCGACGACGTCCTCGAAGTGCACGATACCCTCGACTTCCGTCATCATCGGGCGCGTGTAAGGATCCCACTCGGCCAGACGCTGGCCGCGCTTCACCTTGTCGCCGTCGTCGACGAAGACCTTCGAGCCGTAGGCGACACGCTGCGAGGAGCGCTCGATGCCACGTTCGTCGAGGATCATCACCGCCATGCTGCGGCCCATGGCAATCAGGGTGCCATCGGAATTGCGCAGCATGTTGCGGTTCTTGATCTGCACCGTACCTTCGTACGAGGCTTCCAGGAACGACTGGTCGACCACGGTCGCGGTACCGCCCAAGTGGAAGGTACGCATGGTCAGCTGGGTACCCGGCTCACCAATCGACTGCGCCGCGATGACGCCGACGGCCTCACCCATGTTGACAGGCGTACCACGGGCGAGATCTCGGCCGTAGCAGATCGAGCAGACGCCCGTCTGGACTTCGCAGGTCAGTGCCGAGCGGATGCGGATGGACTGGATGCCAGCCTTTTCGATTTCCACAACAGCCGGCTCGAGGATCATCTGACCGGCATCGACGATGCGCTCACCCGTGATCGGATGATCGATATCATCAAGAGCGGTACGACCAAGGACGCGGGCGCCGATGGAGGCAACGACCTGACCGGCATCGACGATCGCCGTCATGGTGAGGCCCTTGTCGGTGCCGCAATCCACGAGGTTGACGATGCAATCCTGGGCCACGTCGACGAGACGACGGGTCAGGTAACCGGAGTTCGCGGTCTTCAAAGCGGTGTCTGCGAGACCCTTACGGGCACCGTGGGTCGAGTTGAAGTACTCGTTAACGGTCAGGCCTTCCTTGAAGTTCGAGATGATCGGCGTCTCGATGATTTCACCCGACGGCTTGGCCATCAGGCCGCGCATGCCGCCCAGCTGGCGCATCTGGTTCGGTGAACCACGGGCACCCGAGTGCGACATCATGTAGATGGCGTTCATCTGCTTCTGGCGACCCGTTTCCGGATCGAACTCGACGGCCTTAATGCGGGCCATCATGTCCTCGGCGACCTTTTCGGTTGCCTTGCCCCAGGCGTCGACGACCTTGTTGTACTTTTCGCCCTGAGTGATCAGGCCGTCATTGTACTGCTGCTCATATTCCTTGACCAGCGTTTCGGTGTCGCCAACGATCTTGGCCTTGGTTTCCGGGATGATCATGTCGTCCTTGCCGAACGAAATGCCGGCGCGGCAGGCATGGGTGAAGCCGAGCTGCATGATCCGGTCACAGAAGATGACCGTGTCCTTCTGGCCGCAATGGCGGTAGACCGTGTCGATCATCTTGGAGATGTTCTTCTTGGTCATTTCCTGATTGCAGATGTCGAAGGGCACGTTGACGTTCTTCGGCAGAAGTTCGCCGATGATCATGCGGCCAGGCGTGGTCTCATAGATCTTCGAAACCGGCTTGCCTTCGGCATCGACGGTCTTGAAGCGGCCACGGATCTTGGCGTGCAGCGTGACGACCTTGTTCTCCAGCGCATGGTGCAGTTCGCCCATGTCGGAGAAGGCCATGCCTTCGCCCGGCTCGTTCTGGTTCTGGATCGAAAGATAGTAGAGGCCGAGAACCATGTCCTGCGACGGAACGATGATCGGTGCACCGTTGGCCGGGTGCAGGATGTTGTTCGTCGACATCATCAGGACGCGGGCTTCGAGCTGAGCTTCGAGCGACAGCGGCACGTGAACGGCCATCTGGTCGCCGTCGAAGTCGGCGTTGAAGGCCGTGCAGACGAGCGGGTGCAGCTGGATGGCCTTGCCTTCGACCAGGATCGGTTCGAAGGCCTGGATGCCCAGGCGGTGCAGCGTCGGTGCGCGGTTCAGGAGAACCGGATGCTCGCGGATGACCTCGTCGAGGATATCCCAGACTTCCGGCTTTTCCTTTTCAACCAGCTTCTTTGCCTGCTTGACGGTCGAGGAATAACCCTTGGCGTCGAGACGGGCATAGATGAACGGCTTGAACAGTTCGAGCGCCATCTTCTTCGGCAGGCCGCACTGGTGCAGTTTCAGTTCCGGACCGGTCACGATGACCGAACGGCCGGAATAGTCGACGCGCTTGCCGAGAAGGTTCTGGCGGAAGCGGCCCTGCTTGCCCTTGAGCATGTCGGAGAGCGACTTCAGCGGACGCTTGTTGGCGCCGGTGATGACGCGGCCACGACGGCCGTTGTCGAACAGCGCGTCTACAGATTCCTGCAGCATGCGCTTTTCGTTGCGGATGATGATGCCTGGAGCGCGCAGTTCGATCAGGCGCTTCAGACGATTGTTACGGTTGATGACACGACGATAGAGATCGTTCAGGTCAGACGTCGCAAAGCGGCCGCCATCGAGCGGAACCAGCGGACGCAGGTCCGGCGGGATCACTGGCACGACCTTCATGATCATCCATTCCGGACGGTTGCCGCTCTCCATGAAGTTCTCGACGATCTTCAGGCGCTTCATCAGCTTCTTCTGCTTCAGTTCCGACGTGGTTTCAGCCAGGTCGGAACGCAGATCGCCAGCGATCCTCTCGAGATTCATCGAGGCCAGCATTTCAAAGATGGCTTCAGCGCCGATCATGGCGGTGAACTGGTCTTCGCCGAACTCGTCGACGGCCATCATGTACTCTTCTTCCGAGAGCAGCTGGTTTTCCTTGAGCGAGGTCAGGCCCGGCTCGGTCACGATGTAGTTCTCGAAGTAGAGAACGCGCTCGACATCCTTCAGCGTCATGTCGAGCAACGTCGAGATGCGCGACGGCAGCGACTTCAGGAACCAGATGTGGGCAACCGGGGCTGCGAGCTCGATATGGCCCATGCGCTCGCGGCGAACGCGCGACAGCGTGACTTCGACGCCGCACTTTTCGCAGATGATGCCCTTGTACTTCATGCGCTTGTACTTGCCGCACAGGCACTCGTAGTCCTTGATCGGTCCGAAGATGCGCGCGCAGAAGAGACCGTCACGCTCTGGCTTGAACGTGCGGTAGTTGATGGTTTCCGGCTTCTTGATCTCGCCGTAGGACCACGACAGGATCTTTTCCGGGCTCGCGATCGAGATCCGGATGGAGTCGAAGTGCTGAGCCGGCACTGTCGGGTTGAAAAGGTTCATGACCTCTTGGTTCATGCCTGTCTCCTTATGGGGCTAGAAGCCCTCGATTGGGTCCTGGTCGCGGCGAAATCCCGGGATGCCGCGCCGGACCCTGAAATGACAATAACCGCGAAATGCGGCGAGACTCCCCTTCCCGTCCCGACATTGGCCTTCGGGGCGATCAGGGAATGGCGTGCGCGGCCGAAGCCTCGCACGCCTTTGTCAAACCGTTATTCGGCTGCGTCGGGCAGCTGGCCGTCTTCCGTCAGGAGCTTCGAGTTCTCGAGTTCGACGGAAAGGCCCAGAGAGCGCATTTCCTTGACGAGAACGTTGAAGCTTTCCGGAATACCGGCCTCGAAGGTGTCGTCGCCTCGGACGATCGCCTCGTAGACCTTGGTACGGCCGGCCACGTCGTCCGACTTTACCGTCAGCATTTCCTGCAGGGTGTAAGCCGCACCGTAAGCCTCGAGTGCCCAGACTTCCATTTCCCCGAAGCGCTGACCGCCGAACTGCGCCTTACCACCGAGCGGCTGCTGGGTGACGAGCGAGTAAGGACCGATCGAACGGGCGTGGATCTTGTCGTCGACCAAGTGGTTCAGCTTGATCATGTACATGTAACCAACGGTGACCTGGCGGTCGAAGGCTTCACCGGTACGACCATCGTACAGAACCGACTGACCCGACGGGTTGAGACCCGCACGCGTGAGCATCGCGGAGACGTCGCTTTCATGCGCACCGTCGAAGACCGGCGTGGCGATGGACACGCCGCGCTTGGCTTCTTCAGCAAGCTTGACGAGTGCGTCGTCGTCGAAGTGCTTCACTTCGTCATGCGCTTCGGACTCGTAGATTTCCGTCAGTTCCTTGCGGAGATCCGTGATGTCGAGGTGCTTGCGATAGTCCTCGAGCATCTGGCCGATCTTCTTGCCCATGCCGGCGCAAGCCCAGGCAAGGTGGGTTTCGAGGATCTGACCGACGTTCATGCGCGAGGGCACGCCGAGCGGGTTCAGAACGATGTCGACATGCGTGCCGTCTTCGAGGAACGGCATGTCCTCGACCGGTACGATGCGCGACACGACGCCCTTGTTGCCGTGACGGCCGGCCATCTTGTCGCCCGGCTGGATCTTGCGCTTCACAGCGACGAAGACCTTGACCATCTTCATGACGCCCGGAGGCATTTCATCACCGCGCTGGACCTTCTCGACCTTGTCCATGAAGCGCTGTTCAAGGCGCGACTTGGATTCGTCGTACTGGCCGCGGAGCGCTTCGAGTTCGCCCTGCACCTTTTCGTCCTCGACCGCGAACATCCACCACTGCGAGCGGGGATATTCGGAGACGACGGCGTTGGTCAGTTCGACGCCCTTCTTGAAGCCCTTCGGACCTGCAATCGAGACCTGGCCACGCAGCATGTCGATCAGACGGCCGTAAACGTTACGGTCGAGGATCGCCTGCTCGTCGTCACGGTCCTTGGCGAGGCGTTCGATTTCCTCGCGCTCGATGGCCATCGCGCGCTCGTCCTTCTCAACGCCGTGGCGATTGAAGACGCGAACTTCCACGACGGTCCCGAAGGTGCCCGGAGGCATGCGCATCGAGGTGTCACGAACGTCGGATGCCTTTTCACCGAAGATGGCGCGCAGAAGCTTTTCTTCCGGCGTCATCGGGCTTTCGCCCTTCGGGGTGATCTTGCCGACCAGGATGTCGCCAGGAGCGACTTCCGCACCGATGTAGACGATACCGGCTTCATCGAGGTTCTTCAGCGCTTCTTCCGACACGTTCGGAATGTCGCGCGTGATTTCTTCCGGACCGAGCTTGGTGTCGCGGGCCATGACTTCGAATTCCTCGATGTGGATCGAGGTGAAGACGTCTTCCGAGACGATGCGCTCCGACATGAGGATCGAGTCCTCATAGTTGTAGCCGTTCCACGGCATGAACGCGACGAGCGCGTTGCGGCCGAGCGCCAGATCGCCGAGGTCGGTCGACGGACCGTCCGCGATGATGTCACCCTTGTTGACGATGTCGCCAACCGTCACCAGTGGGCGCTGGTTGACGCAGGTGTTCTGGTTCGAACGCTGGAACTTCTGCAGACGGTAGATGTCGACGCCGGACTTGCCCGGATCGAGATCTTCCGTTGCACGCACAACGATACGGGTCGCATCGACCTGGTCGACCACGCCGCCGCGACGGGCACCGATGGCAGCACCGGAGTCACGGGCGACGATCGGCTCCATGCCGGTCCCGACGAACGGGGCTTCGGCACGCAGGAGCGGCACGGCCTGACGCTGCATGTTCGAACCCATGAGGGCGCGGTTGGCGTCGTCGTTTTCCAGGAACGGAATGAGAGCAGCCGCAACCGAAACCAGCTGCTTCGGCGAGACGTCCATCAGGTTGATGGTGTCGCGCGGGGACAGCATGACTTCGCCAGCGTGACGGCAGACGACGAACTCTTCGACGAACTGGCCATCGGCCGTCAGCTCGGAGTTGGCCTGCGCCACGTAGTACTTGGCTTCTTCCATCGCCGAGAGATAGACGACGTCCATCGTCACCTTACCGTCGATGATCTTGCGGTACGGGCTTTCGATGAAGCCATACTTGTTGACCCGTGCGAAGGTGGCAAGCGAGTTGATCAGACCGATGTTCGGGCCTTCCGGCGTCTCGATCGGGCAAATACGTCCGTAGTGGGTCGGGTGAACGTCTCGGACTTCGAAGCCTGCGCGCTCGCGGGTCAGACCACCCGGTCCAAGAGCCGAAAGACGACGCTTGTGGGTGATTTCCGAAAGCGGGTTCACCTGGTCCATGAACTGCGACAGCTGCGAGGAGCCGAAGAATTCGCGGACGGCGGCAGCAGCCGGCTTGGCGTTGATCAGGTCCTGCGGCATGACGGTGTCGATTTCGATCGACGACATGCGTTCCTTGATCGCGCGCTCCATACGGAGCAGGCCGAGACGGTACTGGTTTTCCATCAGTTCGCCGACAGAGCGAACGCGACGGTTGCCGAGGTTGTCGATGTCGTCGATCTCGCCGCGGCCATCGCGCAGCTCGACCAGCATCTTGACCACGGCCAGGATGTCGTCCTTGCGCAGAACGCGGACGGTGTCCGGGCAGTCGAGGTCGAGACGCATGTTCATCTTGACGCGACCAACGGCCGACAGGTCGTAGCGCTCCGAATCGAAGAACAGCGAGTTGAACATGGCTTCGGCCGAATCCATGGTCGGCGGTTCACCCGGACGCATGACGCGGTAGATGTCGAACAGAGCGTCCTGACGGTTCTCGTTCTTGTCGGCAGACAGCGTGTTGCGGATGTAGGCGCCGACATTGATGTGGTCGATGCCGAGGATCGGGATCTCTTCGAAGCCGGACTCGAGGATCTGCGGAAGCGTCTTCTCGTCGATTTCCGAGCCCGCTTCCATGTAGATTTCACCGGTCGACATGTTGACAAGGTCTTCGGCGAGATAATTGCCGAACAGGTCTTCGTCCGATGCCTTCAGGAACTTCAGGCCCTTGTCCGACAGCTGACGCAGCAGGCGCGGGGTCAGCTTCTTGCCACCTTCGACTACGACTTCGCCGCTGTCGGCGTCGACGAGATCGGAAATGGCCTTGGCACCCTTGAGGGTTTCCGGATTGAACGGGAAACGCCAGCCCTTGCCGTCGCGTTCATAGACGGACTTCGAGTAGAAGGTCGACAGGATTTCTTCGCCGTCCATGCCGAGCGCCATCAGCAGCGAGGTCACCGGGATCTTGCGGCGACGGTCGATACGGGCGTGCACGATGTCCTTGGCGTCGAATTCGATGTCGAGCCAGGAACCACGATACGGGATGACGCGCGCGGCAAACAGAAGCTTGCCCGACGAGTGGCTCTTGCCCTTGTCGTGGTCGAAGAAGACGCCCGGCGAACGGTGCATCTGCGAGACGATGACGCGCTCGGTGCCGTTGACGATGAAGGTACCATTGTTCGTCATCAGGGGCATGTCGCCCATGTAGACGGACTGTTCCTTGATGTCCTTGATCGAACGTGCGCCCGTATCCTCGTCAATATCGAACACGATCAGACGCAGGGTGACCTTGAGCGGTGCGGCATAGGTCAGGTCGCGCTGGCGGCATTCATCGACGTCGAACTTCGGCTGTTCGAATTCGTAGGACACGAATTCCAGCATCGAAGCACCGGAAAAGTCGGTGATTGGGAAGACGGACTTGAAAACGGCATTAAGCCCCTCGTCGGGACGGCCGCCCTGCGGCTCGTCGACCATGAGGAACTGGTCATAGGATGCCTTCTGAACCTCGATGAGGTTCGGCATTTCTGTGACTTCTGGAATTTTTCCGAAAAACTTGCGTACGCGCCTGCGACCGTTAAAGGTAAGGGTCTGAGCCATCGTCGCTCCTTGTCAGTTTGCACCCGGGCCTGCAACAGACGGTGACCGCTGGCCAGGCGGCTCCGTCAATAAATGGATCACTCAATCTCGTCTCGAGATCCGGACGGCCGGCCGGTTTGCCGGGCGCGCGGGTCGAGACCATCCTCTTGAGAACCCATTACCCAGGGACCGTTTTCATACGGTCCCTGGGTAATGTGTCCGGAGGAAACCGGCGGGAAAAGGAAACCTTCTCCCGCCGCATTCCGATATTACTTAACGTCGACCTTGGCGCCGGCGTCTTCAAGCTTCTTCTTGAGGTCAGCGGCTTCAGCCTTGGAAACGCCTTCCTTGACAGCCTTCGGAGCGCCTTCGACGAGGTCCTTGGCTTCCTTGAGGCCGAGACCGGTGATGGCGCGGACTTCCTTGATGACGTTGATCTTGTTCGCGCCGGCATCCGTGAGGATGACGTCGAACTCGGTCTTTTCTTCTTCAGCAGCAGCCGGAGCAGCGCCGCCAGCAGCAGCAACGGCTACCGGTGCAGCAGCCGAAACGCCCCACTTTTCTTCAAGCATCTTGGAAAGCTCAGCAGCTTCCAGAACGGTCAGAGCAGAGAGGTCTTCAACGATCTTTGCGAGATCAGCCATGATGGTACTTCCTTATAGATGTTCGGTTCGAAACGAACGATTAGGGTTTGAACAGCGAAAAACCGCCTTACGCGGCTTCGTCCTTCTTTGCATAGGCCGCAAACACGCGAGCAAGCTGAGCTGCCGGTGCTGCCACAACACCTGCGATGCGGGTAGCCGGGGTCTGAATCATGCCCAGCAGCTTTGCACGCAGTTCGTCCAACGAAGGCAGGGTCGCAAGCGACTTGACTGCATCGGGGGACAAGGTGGTTGTTCCCATGGCGCCGCCGAGCACAACGATCTTGTCGTTGGTCTTGGCGAATTCCATGACGACCTTCGGAGCCACAATCGGGTCAGTGCTGAATGCAATCAGCGTCTGGCCCTTGAAGAGATCCGTGATCCCTTCGGCTTCCGTGCCCTGAAGAGCGATCTTGGCCAGGCGGTTCTTCGCGACTTTGACGGTGCCGCCAGCAGCGCGCATCTTCGAACGAAAATCGTTCATCTGCGCAACCGTGACACCAGCATAGTGGGCCACAACAACCGAACCGGAAGCCTTGAAGACTTCGTTCAGTTCTGTGACGAATTCGCGTTTTTCCGCTCTTTCCACTGTCTGTCTCCAGTTGATGGGACCGCAATCCTGCAGGCCCCACCGGGTTTGCCTTTGCCTCAAGGGATCCAACATGTCGGACCCCGAGCGACGCTTGAGGATCCTGTCCCCTCTGGAAGGAATGATTTCCAACCATAAGGCGAATAAGGCTCGAACCGAACTTCAAGACGTCATCAGACGTTTAAAAACGGATCTTACCCGTCTCATGCAGGCAGATATTAAGGCCCTGAGGCCGCCCACAATCTCGGACAGGAGTGCCTGGATTTGACACCCAGGCATTTCCGGCCCCGAAAGGCCGAAAACGTGTTGGACCGGAGCGCGAGGCTCCGGTCAAATCATAATCAGACGGTGACCGTCGACGGCTCGATGCGCACGCCCGGACCCATGGTCGAGGAGATAGCAACGCGCTTCAGATAGTTACCCTTGGCGCCAGCCGGCTTCGCCTTGATGACGGCGTCGGCAAATGCCTTGATGTTTTCTTCCAGAGCCTTGGCGTCGAAGGATGCCTTGCCGATGCCGGCATGGATGATACCAGCCTTCTCGACGCGGAATTCGACAGCACCGCCCTTGGATGCCTTGACGGCGCCAGCGACGTCCATGGTCACGGTGCCAACCTTCGGGTTCGGCATCATGCCACGCGGGCCGAGAACCTTACCGAGGCGACCGACGAGCGGCATCATGTCCGGGGTGGCGATGCAGCGATCGAAGTCGATCTTGCCGCCCTGGACGATTTCCAGCAGGTCTTCGGCGCCGACGATGTCTGCACCAGCGGCCTTGGCTTCATCAGCCTTGGCGCCACGTGCGAAGACGGCGACGCGAACATCACGGCCGGTACCGTTCGGCAGGTTGACCACGCCGCGGACCATCTGGTCTGCGTGACGCGGATCGACGCCGAGGTTCATGGCGATTTCGACGGTTTCGTCGAACTTTGCGGTGGCACGCTCCTTGACCAGAACGATTGCATCCGAAAGGGCAATCAGCTTGGTGGGATCGATGCCTTCGCGGCTCTTCTGGATACGCTTTGCAACCTTAGTCATGATCAAGCCACCACTTCCAGGCCCATGGAGCGGGCAGAGCCCTCAACCATCAGCATTGCGCCATCGATGTCGGCGGCGTTCAGATCCTTCATCTTGCCTTCGGCAATTGCGCGGACCTGCGCCTTGGTGATCGTACCGACCTTCGCACCCTTGCCCGGAGTCTTCGAGCCGGAGGTGATCTTTGCTTCCTTCTTCAGCCAGTAGGTGACCGGCGGCTGCTTCATTGCGAAGGTGAAGGACTTGTCCTGGTAATAGGTGATGACGACCGGGATCGGCATACCCTTTTCCATTTCCTGCGTGGCGGCATTGAACGCCTTGCAGAATTCCATGATGTTGATGCCACGCTGACCAAGTGCCGGGCCGATCGGCGGGGACGGGTTTGCCGATCCTGCCTTGACCTGGAGCTTGAGCTGGCCTGCAATTTTCTTAGCCATTACTCTCTGCCTTTCATTTCAGACCGGTTGCCCGATCCAGTATGCCAGCCTTCAGCTGGCGGCTGCGGTTGCGTGGTGCGTCTGGTCGGTCCGGCTAAAGACCGCCATCCTCCCACGCGGGTCGGGGAGTTGCCTCCCCTCGTGCAATCAGACCTTTTCGACCTGACTGTATTCAAGCTCGACGGGGGTCGCGCGACCGAAGATCGACACTTCGACCTTGAGGCGCGAGCGCTCTTCGTCCACGTCCTGGACGATGCCGTTGAAGGAAGCGAAAGGACCGTCGGAGACGCGAACCTGTTCGCCGATCTCGAAGGATACGGAAGACTTCGGGCGCTCCACGCCTTCCTGGACCTGGCCCAGAATGCGCTCTGCCTCGAAATCCGGGATCGGAACCGGCTTGTTGTCGGAACCGAGGAAACCCGTAACCTTCGGGGTATTCTTGATCAGGTGATAAGCTTCATCCGTCAGGTTCGCACGCACCAGCACGTAACCGGGGAAGAACTTGCGTTCGCTGTCCACCTTGCGACCGCGACGAATCTCGACGACCTTCTCGGTCGGAACGAGGATCTTCTCGAAGAGATGCTCAAGGCCCTTCTGACGCGCCTTGTGCTCGATGTCTTCCGCGACCTTCTTTTCAAAATTCGAATACGCGTGGACGATGTACCAACGTGCCGCCATGTTCGTCTCCGCCCGATTAATTGCCAACGCTCAGCACAAGGCCGAGCAACCAGCTGATCAGCTGGTCAGCGCCGAAGAAAAACAGCGCAGCGAAAAACACCATCGCCAGGACCATGAGCGTCGAAATCATGGTCTCGCGGCGCGAGGGCCACGTTACCTTGTTCGTCTCAGAGCGTACCTGCTGCAGAAACGCGAATGGATTACCCTTGGATGCCATTTATTGCCCACGGATTTACGGCGCGTAAAGCCGACCTTCGTCAGCCCCACGCACCGCGTGTCTGTTTGAACTCTACATAGAGAGCGATTCCCCTTTTCACAAGAGGAAATCTTCTCCAGCACTCTTTCGGCTTTGCCACATCTTCATTGCGCGTCGCAGCCCTAAGGCGCGCCGTGCGACTTGGCAGGGGCAGCCGGGCTTGAACCGACGACCTGCGGTTTTGGAGACCGCCGCTCTACCAACTGAGCTATACCCCTAAGCCTTACATCGGACAGAAACGCTTCCGTCCGAGGCATGGAGCACCCTTTAAGGCGGGAGCGCCGGAATGGCAAGTGTCTTTTTTCTGCTTTTCCCCAAAGCCGTCAATGGCATCGCTCGCTACTGCCACTCGACGCGCGCATGGATGCGTACGGCCGGCACATGGGCGGGATCGGACAGGATTTCCTCCAGGCTGATGCCGGCCGCAGACGCCCATCCAGCGCAAGGTCAAGCGCGGCAGGCGCGGTATCGCACGAGCTGTCGCTCGCCTCGCCCTGCAGCCGCAGCGGCGGTTAAACTGCGCCCGCATCGGCTACGTAGCCTCGCGCAATGTCAATTCGCCGCCGCGAGGTGGGTGGACCTGCATGCCGAGTGCGCGGCCGGCGCGAATCGCCATGTCGTTCGCCAAGGCGATGGCGCTCCAGACACAGGAGCCCTCCTCTGCTGCGCTGGCAGCGGGAGAGCGAGCGAGCGACACCAGCCGGGCCATGCACAGTGACGGCGTGTCATGTCCGCGCCATGTGTTGCGGTGCCCATGCGTGCGCCGCAGCCCCGACCACACCTGACGAATCAGGTCAGTTTCCAACGCAACTCCGTTAGGTGCCAGGCAGGAGACCGGCGCGCATGAGAGCCATACATCCGGCCCGCCGGGATTTCCGGCAGACATACGGCTGATATCGACGTTTTCCTTGCGCTTGCCAGGTTTCCTGCTTTGACTGATACTCCCCAAGGCTCCCGCGGAGGACAGACATGATCCGTATCAGCAATGCCGCCCTGCCCGGCTCGGAATTCGACGACAGTGACCTGACAGAGTCCCGCTTCACCGACGTCTCTCTGAAAGAGGCTGTTTTCAGCAATGTCGACCTTGGGCGCTGTCTGATCACCGACGCCAATGCGGACCAGATGGTGGTCCGCAATGTGGCGATGAATGCGGCGGTGATCGAGAACGTCGTCATGCATGCTGCCAGCCTCACCCATGTCGACCTGAACGGCAGCACGATCCGCTTTGCGAGCTTCGCCGACACCACGATCGCCGAATGCGACCTCACCGGCATGACGATCAACGGCTATCTCGTGACCGATCTGCTGCGGTTGGCCGAAGAGCAGTTTCTCGAAAGGGCCTGACAGGGCTTTCGGCCGGGCTCGTCCAACCTTTCCCTTGCTTCCCGCTCAACAGAAAAAGGCCCCGCTGTTTCCAGCGAGGCCTTCTCATTCACCCTTGCGGGAGATGCTTACTCGATGATCGAGGCGACGATGCCGGCGCCGACGGTACGGCCGCCTTCGCGGATCGCGAAGCGCAGCTTTTCTTCCATCGCGATCGGAACGATCAGCTCAACCTGAAC
>NZ_JAJGPW010000012.1:0-20421 GCF_020889605.1 Rhizobium sp. 'Codium 1' | reverse complement strand
ATTTTTCTATAGATGATTTACGAAATTTTTTTATCTCTGATTCTGAGCGTTCTTTTGAAGCCTTGAATTCTATTATGAGATACTCGTCATCTTCGCTGTATACAGCATCACCTAAAAGACGCTCCATCGCTCCCGCCAAAGGTGCGATGCTCGCATTTGTGGTCAGATGTTTGCTTAGCCAGATCGATTCGACTGTCTTTTCCCACCAGTGAAAATGCTTACCCAGTGCAGATCTGTCGTCGTTCACAGACCAGTCGATTTCTTCATTGTCGCAATCAAATTTCAGGTCCTCGATTAGGCTATAGCGCCAGTCATCCATATTGCAATTACTCCATCTATCCTGTTCCCGGTTGTTTAGAGCCTACCCCTTTAAGAAACATGGATTTAGCGACGGGAAAAATGACAACTTGCAGCCGAAGATCCTGTCCCCCATCCTTGTGTTACAGAAACGACCGTTTAAATCACCGGAGGGGCCAATGGGCGAAATGATCGGATACGCTCGCGTATCGAAATCGGACGGTAGCCAGACACTCGATCTTCAGAAGGACGACCTGTTGAATGCTGGCGTTGAGGCTGGGCGCATCTACGATGATTTCGCGACTGGCAAGCGAGACGACAGGCCCGGCCTTCAAGCTTGCCTCAAGGCCTTGCGCGAAGGCGATACGCTGGTGGTCTGGAAGCTTGATCGCCTCGGGCGAGACATGCGACATCTGGTCGACACCGTCGATGATTTGTCGAAACGCGGCGTAGGCTTGCGCGTGCTCACTGGGCAAATGCCCGTGGACACCGGCACGGCGCAAGGCAAGCTAATGTTCGGCATCTTTGCCAGCCTAGCCGAATTCGAACGTGAACTTATCCGCGAGCGAACCATGGCGGGGCTGAAGGCAGCCCGCGCCAGAGGGCGAGTAGGCGGACGAAAGCCAAAAATGACCAGCGCAAAACTTCGGCTGGCGCAAGCGGCAATGGCAAATCCACAAACTGTTGTTGCTGAGCTATGCCGGGAATTGGCGGTATCGCGGCAGACGCTTTACCGCCATATCGCACCGGATGGTTCTCTTCGAGCATGATCGGTCCGTTCAATCGACAATGAACGTCTGCGGCGGGGGCGGCCCATCGCGGAAATACATTCCGATTACGCACTCGCGAACCGGTACGGCGTTCCCGTTCGATAGGCGGCGGACGTGCGAACGCCGATGATGCGGACGCGGAGAGGCGTGCCCCCCTCTCACTGTGCCCTTCGATAATCCTTCATGAATCGCCTCGGGGTCGATCCTGACGATAGATCGTTTAGCAAAAGCGGTCTGGCCCCGCTTCACGCGGCGAGCGTTGCTCTTTTCATTTGGATTGGTGGTCTCAATTCGTACTTTGGGCAAGCAGAGCAGCCGCAGGAAGCGTCCGAGCATGAGAGCATGATCCTGAAATTCGAGAGGATCGAACGTCTTCTCGTAGTCCGGAAAATGGCACCACATTTCAAATGCGCCGCGAGTTCCGTTATCGTTGACAATGTCCGGATGAAAGTCGATTTCACACCCGTGGAAACACAGCTTCCCGTCAACAAACACCAATGGGATTGCGTTGTACCCGTTCCGATTTTTCGTCCGCTGCAGATCCCAGATATACATGCGATCCGGCCCGCCGAAAGGGTCTTTCACAGCGGTCTCGATCCAGACGTGCTCGTGAGGCAGCGGATAGGTTGAGATATCCGTGAGTTCATCGGCCTCCACGTGCGGATAGTGGGTAAGCTCCTCGGAATCAATGTGGATACCTGGTTCCTTCCAGACAAATTCGAAGGTTTCCGGATCGGAAAGCCTGGCGATTATCCTTCGATATAGGCGCTCCGTCAGTGCTAGGTCCTGATTGGGTAACACGATGGCGTAGGCGAGCCGATTGCTCCGGGCGAGATTCAGAACGAGGTTGCGAGTAGGCAGCAAGGCGACCATCTCCGTTTCAATGGTAACGAACTATTCGGTGGAGGAAGAAGTTGGTCAGGCTGGCTGGCAGCAAAACAGCCGTGAGGCAACTGGTGGTGACGTTCCTCGAACGACCCTGCTGTTTCGTCAGCCCAGCAATCCTCGCTATTGTGAAGATCCAACTGGGTTTCCGCTCGAAAACCGCGCTGAACATCGGAGAGGTGACGGTCTGGAGGCTGGCTCAGTTTTCCATGAAGTGGTGAGGCTGTTGAGGTAAGTGTTGTGCAAAAGGCTGTCGCTATTCACGGTTTACTCCAATCATATTTGGGCATGATGCCCGATCGGCTTCCGTCGTCATCGGAGGCAGCTCAATAATGAATCAAAGCATTGATTTGTCTATATTTTTAGTCCTTGATAGCTTCAAGGATTGGAACAAAGTTCCTCAAGGTTGGAGCCTACGTTTTGATTTGAAGGCTGAACATCTCAAGGATTCGAGGTCACTGGATCAGCCAGAGAACCCACGGTCTTCGCCGCTTATTTCTTCGTGAGACATTTGGAAAGCCATTGAAAAACAATGCTTAGCCCCGGCGATCCATGCCGAATTCTGACTCCGCACGGAGCCAAACTTGAATCCTTGCGATGAGATAGCAAGCAACCGTCTGTTCGGACCGCGCAAATGCGAGAGCTTGTGGCTTTATTAGCACTTTATACCTTGAAAGGCCTTGTCAGCCACCCCGAACGCAAAAATGTTTCATGCCACTTTTAATATCGTCGTACGCAGCAAGGAATCGCCGAGATGATGGAGGTCCTCGAATCCTTGCCAAAGCCCAAAATGCGCGGCACAGCCTTCTGCTTCGTGATGCTATCTCGCCAGTGCCGCGACTGTCGATTTCTCCTTGTTGTGCAGACAGGACGGACAAACAGGTTCTGAGCGGTTCCCGTTCCTGAGTTACGACGCTATTCGCTGAAGAATATTCATCGGAGCGAACAGCGGATGGGCAGCTAGCTTCGGTGCCTGCCGTTGTGCGGTTCTCGCATAGCAAAGCCGCGACGCGGCGACTGCCGTACCGAACGAGTACCCGAGCTAGTATCCGGTCAGTCGTCGGTTCACGGCGGGGTGAGTGCGCCGTCTCCTTCCTGTTAGCAGCTACGATATCCGCACAGGGCTTCAAGTTCGCCTTCGATGTAATCGGACGCACCGCAGATCTCCATTTAGCGAAACCTCCACCTGCCCGAAACAAGCGGCAGCGCTTGCGGCTCAGTCCCCATGCTGCAGCAAGCGCGTCATCTGGCCACGTAAGCATCTCGCTTTCTCGCCATATGCCCCAGAGCATGTAGGTAGCTACCGCACCGGCCTTGCGAATAGGGTAATCAGGCAAGTCCACCTTTGAGAATTTGGCAGTCAGCCGACGTTTTGCAGCTTCCCGCGCAGCAGGCGGTATGCGTGCTATGAAGTGCGCGTGGAGGTCAAAAAGCCCGCTGACGGGATCGAAACGCGGATGAATCGTGAGAAGAAGAAGCTCGAAAGAACATCGTTTCCGAAGTTCGCTTAATTGGGTATTCAGAAGCGAGTTGAACGCTTTGAGACCGGCTTCCAGAGCCTCTGAGCTCACCTTCGCGTTAGGGATGCCTACACACCAGAATATACAATCCTGGAGCCCTATATCAACCGCAAACGCTTCAAAATCGCGCACCACCGGGATGTTCCTGCGGCGTGCATTTACCTTGAACATCCGCGATCCACGGGTGGGTCGCCCGAGTTCGATGACCTCACCAGGAGCATCCTGCAGCAGCAGGAGATATCGATCTCTATCCGAGACGAACACGTCGGCACCGACTTTCTCAAGCCGCTCAGCTAATTGGCGTGATTGTGCAAACCGATGGTTCGCGGGGGCAGCTAGTCTGAAAGTCACCCTCGAGCCTTTCTCGAGAGTGGTGCGGGGTACGCTAGCTATTCAAAAACGAAATCAATGGCAGATTTCTACAGGTGCGGGGCACCTAACCATCTGAAAACGCTTGATTATGCCTCAGCCTCCGGGCCCACCATTTGTCCATCTCGCACAATAAGGCCGGACTCTCGCCAAAAAACCCGGACTCATCGCCAGACTAGCTTGGACTCAGCTCAAACGGGGACCTGAGGTCTGTAATTTCTTAATTTTCGATGTCGTAGTCTTCAGGCTCAAATACATTTACTTCGCCCAAGTCGACTTCCAGATAGCTCGCATCAAGCCCAAATCCGACGAGTTTAAACTTTTCATTGTCAGTTCCCAAACCTTGAACGGCTAGGTCGACCGTCGCCCTTATATCGAATTCTTCTTCATATTCGATCGATTTGCCGCCCATGCTCAGCGACTCCCGATCAATGCTGTCCCAAACTGAAAACTCGACTTCTATGGGCACTTTCAGTGTTAGCAAGAGAGGCAGGCTAATCGTAACGGAGGTCTGATCCCCATCCGTGGTTACAATCTCAAGCACGTCTATTTCGGTGACTTCAGGCCAACCCGTGCCGATCAACATTGGAGCCATTGCATAGGCTTCCATTTCTCCAGACGTAGCGTTGCCCTGTACCATAAATTCCAGTTTCTCGACCTCGTTGGTGAGACAATCCTGGAGTTCTTCTTTAGCGTCGTAGTCCTCGGCAAGCCATTTGGATAACGCAGCCCTGAGTATGACTGGAGGCTGATTGATAAGCGAAAGAGCGCGCTCGATGTCGGGGACAAGGTAAAGGTATGTCGACTTCTTACAAAAGGTCAGCCAGTCGCCGTCCTTCGAGACGACAATGATTCCCTTGTTTCGTTGCTCCGCAATCCGTTCAAGGGCCCACAGGGCCAGCGCATCTGGGAACTCACTTTTCTTGGCTCCAGTTCCAAAAGGAGGATCACTCGCGAAGTATGCGTCAAATATGGTGGCCGTATCTACCAACGCCGTATCATCGAGAACCTGGCAATTGGTATTTCGAATGTAGTCGTTGAACCGCTTGGCGGCAGCTTCTTCAGCTGTCTGCCCACCAGATATCATGGCGATAATGTCATCCCTTGTAGGGGTGTCTGTGTCGAAGGCTGCCAACGCAGCCCCGATCGCCTTTTTTGCTCCACGCAACGAATCCGTCGTCGACCGCAAAAGATGCCGTCGAATTTCGCGTGCGACCGTACCAGACAGGAGAAAATCGAAATGCAAAGCAGACAGACTGCTGATGGCTTGCAACGCCGCGCCGTTCAGCTGGAGCGCTTTTTCATCGAAGATATTGGTATCGACGGAGAGTGCGTCGATCTGGCCGCTTTCCAGTAATTTTAATAGAGAAACTTCATCTACAATCGGCATGATTGCAAAATGCCACACCACTCCGCGATTCGGAAGCAGAGTTGCAGCAGGCCTGATCATTCCCCTTTGAGCTCAAAGAACAGCGTCTACCTGAAGCGCCTGCTCATCGAGCAGCTTCTGCTTAAATGTCACATCAACCATGTCTCGAGCCGCGATGATAGACATTCCAGACGCCACTAGAGATCTAAAAACGTGGCTCATCTGAACTTCCAGATCGGGATATCTGCGAAGTGTTTCGGGCAACCTTTCGCCCTTACGGTAAGGTTCTCGCGACATCCCGTTGATAGCGTCACGCCACTCGATTGCTTCATCTGGAACGAACTCAAACTGGTCGGGACCTCTGACGATCTGCGGCGTCAGGCAAAACCATTGGCCTTCGATCTCGGCCACCGAATGCAGAACAAGGGACGAGGCACTGACATACCAACCAGTGACGTGGCGACTTCTTCCTTCGGTATCGTTCGTGGCCTGCATAGCGCAGTTCGCATGACACTCGTTCCGTCGCATACCAATTTTTAAGAGCTGGTCCTCTGGAGGCCGGGTGACGAGGACACGGGGTAGTGCCATGACTTCTGCTAGTGTTGCTGCCTCGAATTCAGTCGGAGGAGAAGCAGACGCCTCTACGTTCCGAAGCACCAACAACTCGACCTCGGCTAAGGTTCTGCTCTGTGCGGCGTTGAGTGACATATCGATAGTCATTTCACTTCTTCTAGATGCCCACATCCAGCTTTCTTGCAAAGCCCTAGCATGACATTCGCGACTTGGATGTCATCTCGAATGCCGCTCAATAACATTTCCCTCTTCAGCGACAACACGATAGCCAGAGCCTCTCATATCAACCGTATAGTCGAAGCTGGCGACCCCACTCAGACGCTTTTTCGTTGAAGGGTTCGAGACTTGCCAGTCGTAAATGCCGGTCACCCGACAGGTCGCCACGTTGCAACTCGTTCTGATCGTGTTGGGTCGAGCACTGGAAACCCTGACGGGCCAACGATCAGCATACTGCTTTTTGTCAGCCAGAACTTCCCGGCGAGTGATCTGCTTGCCATAGAATTGGACGCTCTCGGCATAGGCGTTCTGGGATAGCTGGATCAGATCGTTCGTGGGCAAAGAACCAGACAGGATCAGCCCCAACACGAACGCCTTGGCTTTTGCTTCGTCCTGCTGTGACGATGGTTGACTGGGAACCATGCTGGGCGCTTGTGGCAACGAAGGAGCGACCTGAGCGCTATCTTTTCCTGCACGGGTGATCCCAAGCGAGGCAACTTCTTGCGGGGTGAAGACGTACATATCTTCAGCCTTCGTTCGAAGCATACGAGTGATAACCTCTTGAGAAACCCCATACTTCGCCAGCGTCTCGAGAACGTCCGACAAGTTAAGCTGGGCCGCTTCGATGTCATCAGAACCTGACATCTGGTGAACACCCAGCTTGCCTTCTGCAATCCGCGCTTGGCCCGCGAGAAACACAAATGAGCAGGCCGAGAGACACTGGAAATCAGGAAGAATGATGGTGTTCATGCCCCGGTCGTAAACTTCTTCAGCGACCAGCAAACCCGCCTGAACTGAGCCACCTCCACTGTTTAGCACCACTGTATGCGCCTGCGGATTTGCGGTCAAAGCGCGCCTGAAAGCCAAGGGTGTTCTGAAATCAATCTCACCATCGAGGACGATCACGTTCGGCAGATCGTTCAACACGAAGAAGGGAGCGAAATCCTGAGCCTGTGCGTGCCCCACCTCAGCTCTCCCGAGCAAAGCTGTGGCCGCAAACATACTCGACAATGCGAGACGCCGTAAAAATCTACGCATTTCACCCCACCCAATACGTAACAGCCAGCTCTCCGATAGCCTGCGCCGCCCCCACACTAGCACCACCTTAACTTTAGTATCCGTTACGGCATTTGCAACTCAGCCTTCACGGTTTGGAGGCAAGGATCGCGCACAATGTTCTGATGTTCGGCTGGTTTCCGATCGGATTCCTCACGCTCGGTTACGTGGCAACGATGCGCAGACCAACGGCGAGTCCGATCACCAGTGAAACTACGCCGACGGTGTTCAAATCAAACCCCTGCATAAATCCGCTCATCAACAAAAGAGCGGATATCGTCAGTAGCCAGAATGCGAAGACAGCTAGAGCGACGAATTTGACATCAGAGCGCGGAAAGAAATATCGACTTACGGTGAGCGCGAGAACTCCAGTGATCATTCCGCGCAAAAGGGCTGGGAACCAAAGAACGGAGACCTCGTAGAAATAGGGAATCCAATGCCCCTCACCGATAACAAAAGTAAGTAGCAACGTGTAGATATAAGCAACGATCATTGCGGTAAAGAACGCTGGAATAACCAGCAAAATGGCCGCAACGCACGCGATGATGTCGTGGCCACCCTTCTTGTCTGCCTCTGATCGACTTTGCTCCAACCCGCCCCCCAAAACATCACCCCTCTGCCACGCCGACTTTATTGACCGTGACGGCATTTGCAACCGTCACGGTAGCCATATGTGGTGTTGGCCTTATTGGTCGGGCATTACGCCTGCCTCAGATGGCAACCAACCCCTCTAGGTCTGGGCGCATTCGCCACCCGTCGAATTCGTCCATGAGTTCACGGACGGACATGGGCTGATTGCCGTAGTCTTCCAGGTCAGCGATCGTGCCGACAAAGTCTGAGTTAAGGCGTGTTTTGAATTTCCTGACAGAAGTCTCCTGTCCTCGTGCGCGATTTCACGAGGCTTGAAAGGTTGATGACGAGATGAACGAGGTCGGCCTTGGGCCTTCACGCTATTCGAAAATCGATTTTCGGAAACATGGGACATCCCTCCTGCATATGGACATTCAACGGGCCAATTAGCCTGCGGTCATATGCTTCATATAGAGGTCGCTTGAACTGTCATGGTTCTTGTCCGTAAGGCATTCATCATGAACGCGCGAAGGAACACATAGCGAACAAAAGTTTTTTGTCAAGCAGCACCTGAATGATTACTTTTTTCAGAACCGGGTGTTGACTTTCAAAAAACGATCTTTATTTGTCGGCCCATGCATCAGATCAAGCTCATCTTCATACGCACAGCCTGAACCTGTCCGTCGCAATCCCGCGGCGGCTGTTTGCTGTGCGTTGGAGGCAAGATGAGCATCGCTAATCAAGCGAAAACCCTTCGTGCGACCCGTTCCCTTGGCGCAATCAGACAGTTTCCTCCGAGAGGCACTGTTCGGTGCGAGGGTCCTGCCATGTTCAGATCCCAGGTGTCACGAGACACGGCATGCATTCTCGACGTGAACCCGTCTGTGACGGCTTGGCGATGCATGTCGCTGTCGATCAGATGCGGCACCGAAGGACATGTTCCTGACTTCCATGTTTTCAACGAAGATGGCCGTTCGATGTTGATCGACGCCCCTGACCGGCGTCTGCCGGTCAGCATCGACAACATTTCAAAAGCCGCATCCGAAGTCGGTTCGTCTTACCGCGTGCTTGCTCGCGAAGAAGTTTATGACGGCTTCCGATTGAAGAACGCCAAGGACCTCCTTCGGTATGCCGACTGCACGGTGACGCTTGCTGACAGATTGAGACTGCTGACGGCTCTTGATGAGTTCGGCAGCATGCCGCTGGTAGAATGCTTGAAAGCATTTTCCGAGACGAGCCCAGTCTCTGGTATCTCGGCCCTGATCTTGTCGAGATACGTCGAAATCGATCTCGATGAGGCACCGATCGGGCCTGAAACGACAGTCCGAAGAATAGCGCGTTGACCCCATAGCCAGCCGTTTTTCCCCGTCGTTTCAGGAGATCACTATGTCCTACACCCTTCATTCCAGGGCCTCTCGCCCCACCCTTGCCGTTGCGGCAACCATGTGCGTCGCAAGGCAAGCGCTCAGGCATTATCTGCGCGACAACATGCCTGCATTTTTCGCGATCATCGTCGTGCCAAAAGACACAGACGATTATTTCAAATCGGCTGTCAAAACCCTCATCGGCTCAACCCATCGCGTTGACGAACATGGCCAAGAGGTTGCTACGGTTTTGACAACGCCAATGGGTCCGATCGATACCAACAGAACGCTCGAGCGCCTCGCAAACCTTCGTCAGGTGGTCATCATCGCAGAAGACGCGACTGAACTTTCTCATGATCTTATTAGGGCAGCTGACTTCATGGTCGAGGTTCAGACTCCGAGGGCAGTTCACTACCTTGTGGCCGCGAGAAACCTCTCGATGCACGGTATGAATCAAGCCATCGCTGAAACTTTGGCGGCCTCGTCACTGCGGGATGTCTCTTCCGCAGTTCGCCAGGCTCGACCATTGTTGAGAGCTGTTGCGCAGTTGAAAAAGGTTAAGCAGGAAGAGACAGCAAAACCGAACAAAAAACAGGTCAAACGGTCAGGCCCAAAACTCGAAAACCTTTCAGGTTATGGGCCAGCAAAGGACTGGGGCATGCAACTTGCTCAGGATCTCAACGACTGGCGAGCAGGCAATATCACCTGGGATGATGTTGACACAGGCGCTCTGCTTGTCGGCCCTCCGGGTGTCGGTAAAACTTCATATGCAGAAGCCTTGGCAAACCAGTGTGAACTTTCGCTTGTGTCGGCATCGGCTGGGAGGTGGCAAGCCAAAGGCCATCTTGGTGACATGCTGAAAGCGATGAGAGCGGCGTTTGACGAGGCAGAGAAAAAGAAGCCCTGCCTGCTCTTCATCGATGAATTCGATTCATTCGGAGATCGTGATGCCGCTGGCGATCAAGATCATGTCGACTATCGTCGCCAAGTTATCAACACACTCCTTGAATGCCTTGATCCGACTGAAGGTCGTGAAGGTGTTGTGGTCCTTGGCGCAACAAACAATGCCTCGGGCATCGACCGAGCGTTGTTAAGATCGGGCCGTCTTGAAACTGTTGTCGAGATCCCGTTGCCTGACGCTGAAGCTCGGGCCGCGATCATCAGACATCACACAAAGAAGGATGTTCTTGCAGGGGACCTGGCCGATGTCGTGGACTTCACCGAAGGTTGGTCGGGTGCCGATCTTGCTCGACTTGTTCGTGAGGCTCGACGGATTACTCGTAGACAGAAGGTCGCGATGTCGGAAGCGGTATTGCTTCAGGCCCTGCCGCCGACAGTCAAACTGACGGATGAGGCTCGTTGGCGCACGGCAGTTCACGAGGCAGGTCATGCTCTGATCTCGGTTGCGCTGAAAGTGGGTGATCTCAGATTTGTCCGTGTCAAACGAGAGGTCGGCCAGGGGTCTGTAAACGCGGGCCATAATCAGATCAGACTGCCACAGAAGCCGTCGACAACTGTTGCCGAATTCAACGACATGATCGCTTTCCTGCTGGGTGGCATCGCGGCGGAAAACATCATGCTCTCATGCTACGGCTCTGGTGCAGGTGGCGCTCACAGTAGCGACCTCTTTCTGGCGAGTGACATCGCAACTCGGATTGAAAGGCATCTTGGCCTGGGGTCGTCGTTGTCGGTTGAACTCGGCAACGGAGATGAAGGTCTCGAGCGAATGAGGTTGGCCGACCCAGCTTTGCGAAAGCTTGTCGATCAGCGACTGAAGGCCCAGCTCGACAGGGCGATCAACATTCTCGAAGCACACTTTGGGAAATTGGAAGACCTGGCATCTCAGCTCATGGTCGAAGAGATCGTGTCTGGCGATCAGGTCAGAGACCTTTTCCATGCACATGAGATGTCCATGGCGAGCATTGCCAGCTAGCCACCATTCGGGCGTGCCGGCTGCCGAAATGCAGGCGGTCGGCGAAAAGTTAACAAAAGACGCGTTTTTGCGTCCTGTTTACGAATTCTTAAAACTTAACCGGTATCCGGGGCGTAGAGGCGATCCTTGATCTATATCTAGATCCTGGAATGTCTGGAAATGGGGCACCTGTCCTTTTTCCTTCGAACCGCTCGGGATGGTCCCGTCGGCAACTTGAATTTATTCATGGCCAGAAGGTTAGCTTCTGGTTCTCCGCATCACCCGAAAAGGGGTGGTTCGGGTTCGAGGTGGACCTCTCAAGGGAGGACTCCGCGACATGGGTAAGGTCATGTTTCCGATGTTGAGGAGCCCCGAATGAATTTCAAACATCACATCGCTGGCAAGCTCTATATGCAACGCGAAACCGCGAATAACGGTGACGTACACGCTGCTTTGTCATGTCACGCTCTGACCTCCAACCAAACCTCGTGCGTCAGCGCGAGCGTTACTGCATCTCCATTCCAGATCGTCTCCGAGATAGCCCTCTGAACCGCTGTTCAGACCGTCAACACTTGCGCCAAGGGCTGCGCTGGAATGGAGACCGAGATGGTATTCAACACTCTTGAACTGCTGAAAACAGCAGTGGCGATCAAGCCGTCGTCACTTCGTGAGCTTTGCCAGCTCCCCGAAGACATCCTCGCGTCCGTCCTCTCACTGGGTGGATTTGACACCCCCTCTTCCTGGGAGGTGTGAGACATGGAGAACTGGGATTTTGGCATTCGTGGCGTCCCCAGGCAAGTTTTCACCGTAGCTCACAGTCCGTTGTGGGCACCAAAATGGGGCACCATGTATCGGACCTTGCCCGTTACATTTCCGACCACCAAGTGTGCCCAACTCGAGGTCTTTGCACGCCTGCCCTTGATGGCTGACGGCCTCATTCACCTGGATACCGACCCAGAGGTGGAGGCGATCTCGGCATACCCGATGTCGATCGAGTATCTGTCGCCTATCACGGACTTCAAGTCCGTCAAGAAAGCCCATGTTCCTGATGTGGCCGCCCGTATGCGTGGCGGGCAGATCATCTTCATCGACTACATTCCGTGCAACGAACAGGAGGCCAATCCTTGGATTGAACGACGGACGCTTGCGTTAAAACGCCACTGCGAAAACGCCATGGGATGCCTGTATGCCGTCCATGACGAACGGTGTGTTCTGGCCAATCCGTTGTTTCAGAATCTCAAGGTCATGTGGCGGCATAAGCAGACGGCTGCGGATGTGGCAGGTCTTTCTTTGGTTCTCCAATCGCTTCGGTATTGCCAGTTTCCGTCAACCATCAAAGAGCTTCGGAACGCCTGTCTGGCAGACGATGAGGTTGGTGACCTCATCGCATCATATCTCAATCAGGGTGACGATCTCGTCTTCGCAGCGATCATGCAGATGTGCATCTCGGGCGAACTCGACATCGACTTGTCGCGGATTTTTGCCGGCACGTCCGAAGTGCGTCGGCGCAAGCTGAAAGGAGCCTGATCATGGGTATGGAGCGATTTGAAACCATTCGCCCTTTTCCAGGACGAGTTACTCAAGACGACATTCCGCAAACACCGCCGAGAGCGGCAGCGGTTCAGCCTTTTGATATGCGAACGAACGATGTCTACAACATCTTCGATGAGCGTCGGCTGACATACACGCCGTATCAGGTTCAGAAATGGGTCAAACTTGGTGGCGAACAGCCTCTGAAAGTTGTTCGCCTGCATGCCCCGACAGAGGCTCTCGAGCTTCACCTGACATACTGGCAGATCGACTATCTGCAGAAGCGCGGTCGCATCATTCCCGTCAGCGCAGTCGCACCTGAGGGCGAGCACGGGCGAACCCCTGGATACGGTTTGAGCCTCACTGGCAAGCCTGCCGAAAAAGCATCTCGCTATCTTGAATATATCGAAGTTGCCGAGAAGCACCTTGTCGACAAGAACGATGGCAAGCCTTCCAGAAAGATCCTTACCCAAGCAGTCAAAGACCTAGCCGCTTTGCGAGGGGAAGCCCCTCCTTCGATCTCGGTAATCTATGACAAGATGAAGAAGCTCCGTATCGACCGAAACTTCGACCCACTTGCCGCGGTCGCCGACGAGGCGCGACCTGGCAACCGCTCGAAGCGGAAGCCAGGTTCGGCAGAGGCTGCAATTCGGGAAGCCGTAGAGGAAGCGATTTCCATCAACGGCAATTGGCATGACGTGAAGGCACTTCTCTACGCGTGGTCACGGCCTGACGGGAGATATTCCGAGTTTCCCAATCTGGTCAGATCCGAGGGGGTTGCTGACCCTGTCTTTTCTGACCGAACGATCCAGCGTCGTCTGGCAGAAGTTGATCGCTATACGCGAGACGGGTTGCGCTATGGAGACGAGTATGCTGATCGCAAATATGCGGATCGGTTAACACAGCTACGCCCGCGACATGTTCTCGACATTGTCGATGTTGACCACACGACATTGGACGTTGTGGTTTTCGGCGAGGGCATCTCCTTTGGTCGACCTGATCTGCTCATCTTTCGGGACCGCTTCTCGGGGACCAAGACTGGCTGGCATGTAAGCTTTGGGCCGCCGTCTTATGAAACATTCCTCAACGGCCTTTTGCACGCAATCTCACCGAAAGATCCGGAAAGCCTTCCTGCGTCCGTGGAAAGCTATCCTTATCATGGGTTGCCCCTTCGACTTGGTGTCGACAACGCTAAGCACCTGATCGGCGTCGACATCAAGGCCGCGGCACGCCAACTCGGTATGCAGACTGTTGCTTATCGTCCTGGACATCCGTGGGAAAAAGGGGCGCTGGAACGACTTTTCGGCATTTTGAACATCCAGCTTATTCACAAGCTTCCAGGGACAACGACCAATTCGCCAGATGAACGCAAGAAATATGACGATGACAAAAACCTGGCTTTGCCACACATCGAACTGGCCGAGCTGAACGGATTTCTCGCCTATTACTTTGCAGAAATCGACCATCAGACACCGCACCTTGGCCTCGGTCCAGTTCCTGGCACCGCTGCGGTACCGGCCGACCTGTGGGAGGCTGGAATTTCAAGCATGCCTGCCCGTCCGATCCAGGACTACACGATCCTTGCACGACTTGCTGGTGAAGCAAGGGAAGTTGGCATCACCGACAGCGGACTTGTGCGATGGGGTCTTGAATATCAGTCGGCCCAGCTGAATGCCCTGAAACTGAGCGCCAGCCACAAGCGTGGTCAAGGCAAGTTTCACGGGACGAAATACCGTGCAACGCGCGATCCCTCAGACATGAGCCGGATCTGGGTGGAAGTGCCAGGTGCGCTCGGTGAACATATCGAGGTGCCAGTGTCTGGAGCGTATGCAGAATACGCCCGCGGACTGACGCTTTCGCAACATCGGATGATCGTTAAACATTACCGCGAAAAGTCAACCGAGGCGGCCAATGCCACTCGTCTGATGAAAGCAAAAGCGGAGCTTACTCAAACGCTCGTTGACGTTCATAACCGCCGCAAAAAGCATGGGACCGCGACAAAGCTTGCCCGCTTCCTTGCCAAACAATCCTCGCGCATCGAGTTCTCTCGGCCGGTCATCCTGGCGGAGGAAGAACAAGGCGCACGATTGAACCTTGCCCACCCGAACAAGGTCGAGCGCAAGCAACCTCGGTCGCCGCTGGCAAGGGCGCGTATGCCTGCTCCGAAAACGCCTAAGGAGACGGATGACTTCGATCTCGACACAAATGACCGGCTGATCTTCGATCAGGGTGAAACACCGTCCCTGTCCTCGCCTGATGGCGATGAATTCGGTCACCCTGGCGTTCCGTCTATCGATGACATTGCAGTTCAAAATGATGATTGGGAGGACTGATATGGCTGGATTTCACGAGATCCCATTTCGAACTGCAGAAGAACGTGAGGCGGCGGCATCTCGCCCCGTCCATGAACGTCAGGCGATGATCGAGCGCCTTCTCTACAAGTACCCGTTGTTCAAAGCGGGCGAGGATTTCATTCGCCGTTTCCATTTCCCGTTCGAGAACGGAACTCATGGCAAGGGAACAATTGGAGGCTTGCTTGGACCTTCTCGTGTCGGCAAGTCAACGATTTGCGAATTCTATGCCTCTGGCATCGAGAACCCCGAACCAGATGAATTTGGTGAGACCTATCGCGTCATCCACGTTACCGCGACCAGCCAGACAACTCCGTCGTCGTTGACGGACACGATCGCCGCGAGAACGGGTCTTCGCTCGATCCCTGCAAAAAACTCAGGCTCGGGTGAACATGGTGCTTCGTCGCCTAGAGACCGTACGAACGGAACTCATCATTCTCGATGACGCACAGTTCCTGTTTCTCGAGAGAACCCGCTCTCAGGTTCAAGGGTTCTTGAGCCTTCTGAAAGATCTTGCAGACATGAAAACTCTCAATGTTCTGCTCGTGGGTGTCGACGAGGTTCGAACTGTAGTGGCTGGAATTGACTACATCGAAGGACGTGGTGGCTTTAAACACAAATTCCTCGCGCCTCTGGGTGATGAGGGTGAAGAGTTCAACCAGTTTCGTCTTCTCCTGAGCAAGATCGATGCTCGCCTTCCCTTCCGTCAACCTTCGGTACTGGCTGACAGTGTCGTGGTCGCAGCTGACGTTCATGCTTTTACAGGCGGCTCGATCGGACGGGTGATGAACCTTGTTCGGGAGGCATCTGCGCTAGCGATGAATGCCAACTCGAGCGGCATCTTCCTTGAGCATTTCCGTCAGGCATCAACGTTACTCGGTCGTGTCAACGACACCCGTCAATACTTTCGGAGGTCGTGACATTGGCAGGTCTCTTTGGCGGTCGATATGCATTCTCAAGCTGGTCGTTGCATCCTGAGTTCGGAGAGCCAGCCCATGGCTATTTTCTGCGGCTGGTCGCAAACGAGGGCCAGCCGAGTGCGGTTATCTATGCGAATGAAATTGGCTTGAACGGAAGGGTATTAGGCCCCGAAGAGACAATTGATGTCCTGCTGGACCTACCCATTCCCGACCCCAAAAAAGAGAGCCTGAAACATTTCAGTGCGGCATCGGATGGGGCTTGGCACGATCTCGCTGGCCAACGTTTGCGTCAACGACAGATGTCGTTTTCAACCCGCCGCTTCTGCCCTGGTTGCCTTGCTCAATCTGGTCATCACCGCGCATGGTGGGATATCGTATCATTCAGAACATGCCCTGATCACGGGGTAACCTTGCATGAGACTGATGAAGCTGGTGAGGAAATCGGCTGGTGGTGGAGTGACATCAGCACCGACACCAAGGGTAACATTCTTGCCCGACACCTTCCATTGCGGTCGGTAAAACCTCAGGATTCTCTCGAACACCTGATCCTCGAGCGCATGGCAGATAAACACGCCCAGACGCGCCAATTGCTGGACAAGGTACTACTTTACGACGTTATCGGCGTCTGTGAATTCCTGGGCCGATGGCTTCGAAATCCATATGCCAAAACGGCACCGGCCGAACTGACCGATGACGCCGAATTCGGCATGCAGGCACTTGCCTATAACCTCGACCATCTCATCCAGTGCCTGCGCAGCTGGTTCACGGACAATGTCAACAATGACCTGAAAAAAGCCGGCAAGCTCGAGGCGATGGGATGGGCGCATATCGCTCTTAAAAATCGGATCGACACGTCCGAGGCCAGCATCTGGGATGTCATCCAGGAGGCCTCCAACACGGCTTTCGAGACCGTTGGCCATTTCGGTCGGAAGGCCCCGAAAGATCCATGTGACCTCTTTGCTGAAAAAGCTCTGAAGCCGCTGGCAGAGGAACTCGGCTGGGATATTGCGGGCGTCATCAAGCTTAATCGTGCCATGGGTCTGGACCCTATGACGGGTGCTTCCTGGGAGTTAACAAGCGAGCAGAAGAATGTTGTCCGCAACGAGATTAAAGGACTTCTGACAACGGCAGATGTCGACCGCCAGCTAGGCCTTTCCAGCTGGGAATGGCGTAGCCTTGTAGAAGATGGCCACCTGACCTTTTACCGCCCCTCAGGCACCAAGCGCTTGTTTCGGGCGACCGAGGTCCGAGCGGTAATTCACAAGGTATTGTCTGCAGCATGCACGAAACCCGGGACCAAGAGCGTCTCCCTGCGCAGCTATGCCCATCAGAACAAGCTCGATGTCGCGACCGTCTTGTCGTTACTCATGAGTGGTGAGCTTTCATCCTGGCGAGACAAGACATCTGGCGTAAAACTCTCCAGCCTGCGGGTCATCGCTGACAACCGCCGCCCCGAGCGAAATCGCATCCTCGCCAACGATGCCGCCCTTAAGCTCATCAGTGTGGGTGAAGCATCCGTCCTGTTGGGGGTGCCTCATGTCAGGCTCAAGCGCCTGATGGAAATCGGTGTACTTGTGGAAGCCGGCATCAAGAACTGCCTTTCGCGATCTGATGTGATGGCTTTCCATGAGCAATATGCGAACCACCAAATCTATCGACATGCTCTCGGTTGCCAGCCCCATGAAGTGTTGACCTTGCTGGCTGATTTGAAGGTGATCCCGAGTTTTAGCAACGAACACATCAACACATTTGTTGAGCGTAAACTCGTCAGGCAGGCCGTGGGATTATCGGTTGACCCCGACCACCCTTCTGTTGCCAGCAACGAGATGTGGCGATCGTTTCGAACGCAGGTGGCAGAGTGTTGTCCAAACCTGGCGGTACCAGAAACCGTGCCACCTGATGGAGCGACCATCCGCAGTACAAACAGGAAGCTGACGCTCGATGTTCATTTGCTCGATGATGACGGTTTCAAGCTCTTGTTCGAACTTGATCCGACCAAGACACCGCGGCGCTGGGAGGTGTTTGAGAGAAACAAGGCCCCCATCAGCGGTCTCTTTGATGACCTTGGCTGTCATCACGTTGACGAACCGACATCCGTATTCGTGAAGGTTGTTCGGTGCGAAGACGAGGTGAAAGAGGCGGCGGATTTCCTGTCGGCAGCGGTCGGGTATTTCGGGTAGCAGACGCCTACTCGGAACGTCACCGTTTGCCGCCGGTCATGTCGCAACTTACCCTTGTTTCAAGCAGGGGTGTTTTGGCTATGAAGATTTCCGCATTCAGAAGTTTTGTTTTGACTTCAGTGCTGTTGCTCGCACCAGCAACGGTATCTGCACAGGACTATGATGCTGGGATGGCGGCTTACGGTCGTGGGGATTACGAAACAGCCGCTCGAGAGTTTCAGGCTCTTGCCGATAGCGGCGACGCCTATGCGCAATCAAGACTTGGCGCAATGTACTATCGCGGCCAAGGCGTCCCAATAGATAAATCAGAAGCCGTCCGCCTCTACCGCCTAGCGGCTGACCAAGGCGCTGTTGAAGCACAAGTTCTTCTAGGTATCTCATACTATACGGGCGACGGCGTCTCCCAAGACAAATCAGAAGCAGTGCGACTTCTTCGCCTTGCCGCTGATCAAGGTTCAGATATTGCACAAACCTCGCTAGGTGAGATTTACGAAAGTGGCGACGGTGTTTCCCAAGACAAGTCGGAAGCTGCTCGACTTTATCGCCTCGCAGCTGACCAAGGGAATGCCGAGGCCCAATATAAACTCGGAGTTATGCACACTCGCGGAGACGGCATGCCTTTAGACTTCGCAGAGGCGGTGAGACTGTTCCGTCTCGCCGCCGAACAAGGTCTAGCTAAAGCCCAGTATAGCCTTGCTGTTTCATACGCGACAGGCTCTGGAGTCTCGGCGAACATGTCAGAAGCGCTTCGGTGGACCAGACTTGCCGCTGAACAGGGCCTGGCAGACGCCCAACACCGCCTCGGTGTTGTGCACATTGGTGGAGAAGCGGTCTCCGCAGACCCGTCGGTAGCAGCCCGATATTTTCGTCTTGCCGCTGATCAAGGTCACGCCGAGGCCCAGTACTTCCTTGGTTTACAATATGTTTCAGGGCATGGCGTTCCCATAGACCCATTAGAAGCAATTCGGCTTCTTAGTCTCGCGGCTGATCAGGGACTTGCAGATGCACAGTATCGACTGGGTGTTATCTATGTTTTGGGACAAGGGGTTCCTCGAAACGAGTCTGAAGGCATTAAACTATTCCGGCTTGCCGCCGACCAAGGCCACGCTGAAGCCCAATATGACCTCGGTTTCAGATATGATCATGGAGATGGGCTCCCAAAAGATCCGTCCGAAGCGTTCCGGCTTTACCGTCTAGCCGCTGAACAGGGTCTTTCAGACGCCCAATTCGGACTCGCGGTCATGTACGATCTTGGAGAAGGTGTTCCGAAAAATATATCAGAAGCCGTTCGACTTTATCGACTAGCCGCTGAACAAGGTCACGCTAAAGCGCAATACAATCTTGGGGTCACGTATAACACAGGAGAAGGAGTTCCGAAAAATCTCGTCAGAGCACATCTCTGGGCAAACGTTGCGGCTGCCAACGGGCATGAAGAAGCGCGCAGTTTCCGAGATTGGCTTGAACAAAAAATGGATAAAGTCCAAATTTCTGACGCTGAGCGCAAAGCACACACCTGTATGACTTCTGGATACACGGACTGCGATTGACGAACCTTACCCCATCCGAGGTGACATCACAGCTCTTCAGATGACCTTACGATTGCGACCTGGTTGACCTGTACGGCCACTTCCTTCCAATCCGGCTCAGGATCTTTCGCTGATGGCTGAACATAGAGCGACGTTTCAGGTTGGCGGGATGCAAGCGCCTGGACCGTTCTGAATAGCCCATGCATTATCTTTCGCATTAGGCTGATAGCGGCGTCACGTTTGTAAAAGCTTGCGAACTCGAGGCCATGGTCGAACTGCATATGAGGAACGGCATAGGACCCACTTGGCATATCCATGGTCCACACATCCAGCCTCACATGCGCATAGTCTTCATCAGAGTGAGCGTATACCTTCTGCCGAAGTTGAATAATCAACTCATGTAATTCGCGCTCGGGTTCAGTAAGACGAATTCCAATTTTTTTGAGGGAAAGCTTGTCGTATCTGCCTTTACTGCTCGTGAAGGCACGGCCATACGCGACAATGAACGCGGTCTTGAAGCACTTAATGCGCCTCAACTCCACTTTCGTGTATTTCGCTTCCTCATCGACCTCCTCGCCCAAGAAGGTGATCGCACTCAAAGCCTGCTGGATGTCCGCGTGGGCGATCACCAGTCGCTTTAAGAACTCTCGCTCGTCGTTGGCGGCTTCGGATACGGCATCTAACATGGCAATACCTCTTTCAATTGTCACCGACGTCAAACGTGCTTGCCGCGAACGACTGCGTTCAGAACCCTATTCGGACTGCATACGACGATGAATTGCGTAGCCAACCAAGCAACACCACGCGCCGAAATGGGCGCACAGCCATATCAGTAGAGCAATTCCTTCCTCCCCACTTGTAAAGCCAATCATGAAAGCTAGCGCTGTTATACCAAAAACAGAAATCACTGTAGCGATGAATACCGGTACAGTCTTTTCGTCCCCAACTTTGAACAAAAGCCTTGTTGGGATAGAGGCCATCAAAACAAAAAAAAGAGAAACCTATAATAAACA
>NZ_JAJGPW010000011.1:0-40733 GCF_020889605.1 Rhizobium sp. 'Codium 1' | reverse complement strand
TTTCCGATTTCACCTATGTGGCTACTTGGCAGGGCTTCGTTTACGTCGCGTTCGTGATCGATGCCTTCGCTCGCCGTCTGTCGGAAGCGTTGGCGACAGTTACGACAACGCTCTCGCCGAAACGATCAACGGTCTTTACAAGGCCGAGGTCATCCATCGGCGAGGACCATGGCGAAACTTCGAAGCCGTGGAGTTCGCCACGCTCGAATGGGTCGACTGGTTCAACCACCGTCGCCTTCTGGAACCCATCGGGAATATTCCGCCAGCCGAAGCCGAGGAGCAGTATTACGCCATGCTGGACCCGCCAGCTATGGCCGCATAACTCAAACGAAATGGCCTCCGGAAAACCCGGAGCGGTTCATACCGAGCTTGTCGCTTCTATAGTGCGAAGATAGATATTTGCTCGAGGATTCCGGGTCGTCACGGCTTCAAAGGCAGACCAGTTGAGTTAGGCGCCGGGGAAAATCCTTGGCACCACCACAGGGGCATCCTACGCGTGAACTTCAACATCGATTGGAGGTAACATGGCGACGATCCGGAAGCTCAGAAGACGTTGGCAGGCGCAGGTGCGCCGGCGGGGCATGAAACCCCGGTGCAAGTCCTTTGACAGCGAGCAGGAAGCCGAGAAGTGGGCGCGCGATCTGGAAGCCCAGGTCGATCGCTTTGGTGCTGCCCCAGACACGAAGATCCTCGAAGGCACGACGCTCGGACAACTTCTGGTACGTTACCAGCGCGAGATCTCTCCTACCAAGCGCGAATCCGTCCAGGAGACCCAGCGGATCGACGTGCTGCGTCGTCATGATCTTGCCTACGGGACTTTGATCGGGCTGAGCCAGCAGGACATCGCATCGTTCCGTGGGAAGCGGGCTCCAGTCGGTTGCCCGGCTGAGGACGCCAGACGGCGCGCTCGACCATCACAACTGCGGCGATGTCAGAATTGTCCGATCAGGCCTGCGCGAACGCAGCCGGTGAACCGGAGCCAGCGAAGGCGTAGCGCTTGGTTGCCGCGGTATGATCCAAACGGGGATCAACAGGATCCATGAGGGGGAGTGCTTCCATGATTGAAGCGAAGCGGATAAAGGTCTTCATAGCCCAACTCCTTCTCACTAAGGTTGTGGGTCAGGCCCTCGTTCGGCGTTGGTAGCACCAGCGAGGGCCGCTTAAGTTACGGAGATCGTTTGACTATCCGGCACGCGCCCGACTTAGCCCGGACACCATGCTCCGGCAAGGTAAATAGAACGCAGCCGGAACAAAGAGCTCCGGTATGGTCAACGATTTGCAGGACAAGTGCACTATGCGTCATCGAGTGGGCTTCGGCATTGGCGAAAAAATGGAGGGATGCCTCTAGCTTAAGCGGTGCTGCGGAACGGCCCCCATGTTCAATAGCTTCGACATTCGTCCAACTTGAGTTGGGTGCCACATTCCCGTCAGTTTTCGGGGAACAGCGCAGCTCCCGAGGAAAAGGCGCGGGCACCGAGCGGCTGCAGGCAGCCCCGCTAGTGAAGAAAACAGACATCTGGCAAATCATCATGTCGAGCGCAGGCAGTCACTACGGGTGCGGCCGAAATCACTTGCCGTGCTACAAAGATGCTGTTAACCGGACGTCAATCTACCTACGATCCCTTGGCCAAGGTTCATTTCCCAGCCAAGTCGGGCAATATTTTGCTGCAAATTATTGAGGTGCAGCTGGTCGCTCTGTTGGCGAAGACGGCATGGTACGGTTTGCTGCTAAATTTGGCCGCGTCAGTGCGAAGCCTTGTGGTACTGGCGAATTTTCAGGATTGATCCCTCATGACCGACGAAATGCGAAGCACAGAGAATTTAGCCAGCGATGAAAAAACTGAACGTGTCATCGTGTACTCGGACCTGCTTCGGGCGGCTCGCGCCGGTTGGCTTTGGATTTTGGGTTTAACTTTGGTTGCGACTGTCGTGAGCGTCGTCTGGGATGCTCGTCGCCCGCCGCTTTTCGAGGCAAATGCAACAGTAAGAATTGGATGGGTTCACGACGGCTTCAGTATTGTTCCAATCGAGCCAATCGAGGATCTCGTTATCATGATGAAGCAGGAGAGTTTCTTGAAGCCTGTCTTTGAGGGACTTAATGTGGATAGTGTAAGTGACAGAGAGAAAAATGAATTTTCTGGGACGCTTTCCATAAAATGGGCTCCGAAATCAAATATGGTCGAATTTAAAAATTTTTCCACGTCGAAGGAAAGTGCTCGCGTTTTGTTGGAAAGGCTAATTTCCTTCAAGGTTGCTCAGCATGAAAAAATAGTAAACGATTTTTTTGCTTCACGCCAACAGATGTTGGCAGAATGCAATCGCCTCGCGGAGAGTGGAAATCAGAGCGAGTCTGCTGATTTGTTGGGCCGTTGCTCGGCGCAACAATTAACGCTTGCGCACCTGGTGCCGCCGTTGATGGCGCATACCGTCGTTTCTCAGTCAGTCAATGTTGCCGAAAGAGCGGTTTTTCCTTCGTTGTATTTTCTGATCGTGGCCTCCGTTTTGGGTGGTCTAGTATTTGGCACGTTGTTTTCATTTGTACTCGGGATTTACAAGCGCCCCGAGTAATCCAAATCGGCCTAAAAATTGAAATCCAGTCCTCGGCGAGTAACATGAGAAAAAAAGCACTAATCACTGGCATAACTGGACAAGATGGTTCCTATCTAGCGGAATTTCTTCTGGAGAAGGGGTATGAGGTGCATGGCCTCAGGCGTCGGTCATCATCTTTCAATTCCAATCGTATTGACCACATTTACAGAGATCCGCACGATCCAGATGCGCGGATGTTTCTGCACTACGGTGATTTGGCCGATTCCTCGGGGCTTTCTCGGATAATCCAGACGGTTCAACCGGATGAGGTGTACAACCTAGGCGCTATGAGCCATGTGGCCGTTTCGTTCGAGGCGCCTGAGTACACAGCTGATGTGGATGCTGTCGGTACGTTGCGCTTGCTGGAGGCGATCCGACTGCTCGGGCTGGCTAAGAAAACTCGTTTCTATCAAGCCTCTACTTCTGAGCTCTATGGTCTGGTCCAAGAGGTGCCGCAGAAGGAAACTACCCCGTTCCATCCGCGCAGCCCGTACGCCGTCGCTAAGATGTATGCTTATTGGATTACTGTAAACTACCGCGAAGCCTATGATATGTATGCATGTAACGGCATACTCTTCAACCACGAGTCACCTCGTCGCGGAGAAACTTTCGTTACACGAAAGATCACTCGGGCGATCGCCAACATTGCAATCGGCACTGAGAAGGTCTGCTATTTGGGCAACCTAGACGCGCTGCGCGATTGGGGGCATGCCCGTGACTACGTCGAAATGCAATGGTTGATGCTTCAGCAAGACGTGGCCGAAGACTACGTCATTGCGACGGGAAAGCAGTATTCAGTCCGCAACTTCGTAGACGCTGCCGCAGCAGAGCTGGGCATCAGCTTGCGATGGGATGGTCAGGGTCTGGATGAGAAGGGTATTGTTTCTGCCGTCGAGGGCGACAAGGCGCCTGGTGTCGTGGTTGGGCAGGTCATTGTGGCCGTCGATCCGCGCTACTTCCGGCCTGCCGAAGTCGAGACCCTTCTTGGCGATCCGAGCAAAGCCAAGGAAAAGCTCGGCTGGTCGCCGCGCATTTCCTTCGAAGAGATGGTGCGTGAGATGGTCCGCGAGGACCTTGTGATCGCGAAACGTCACGCGTTGCTCAAGTCGCACGGTATGGAATTGCCACACTCCGCGGGTATGTGAATTTCTCGCAGCAGTGACATCAAGTAGTTGAAAAGATTCGGTGGTTGAAATGAAATACGATGTCAGAACAAAACGCGTTCTGGTTACAGGCGGAGCTGGATTCCTCGGGTCGCACCTTTGCGAGCGCTTGCTTGACGCCGGGCATGATGTGCTGTGTGTGGACAACTTCTACACCGGGACGAAACGCAATATTGCACATTTGCTCGACAACCCGAACTTCGAGGTTATTCGTCACGACGTGACTTTTCCTCTCTTCGTGGAAGTGGACGATATCTATAACTTGGCTTGTCCAGCGTCGCCGATTCATTACCAGTTTGATCCCGTCCAGACGACAAAGACCTCTGTTCACGGTGCGATCAATCTGCTTGGGCTGGCCAAGCGCCTTCGTGCACGTATTTTTCAGGCGTCCACCAGCGAAGTTTACGGGGACCCTGAGGTCCATCCTCAGACAGAAGATTATTGGGGTCGTGTAAACCCAATCGGGATGCGCTCGTGTTATGACGAAGGCAAGCGTTGTGCGGAAACGCTATTCTTCGACTATCGACGGCAGCACAATCTGACTATCAAGGTTGCTCGGATTTTCAACACTTATGGGCCTCGGATGCACCCGAATGACGGGCGCGTGGTGTCGAATTTCATCGTGCAGGCCTTGCGTGGAGAGCCGATCACTCTTTACGGCGATGGGAACCAGACGCGATCGTTCTGCTACGTTGATGACCTGATCAGTGCCTTCTTGGCCATCATGGACACATCCGATGACGTGACCGGGCCCATTAACATCGGGAACCCAACTGAATTCACTATTCGTTCGCTCGCTGAGATGGTGGTTGAGCTCACAGGGTCCAAGTCCCGCATAGAGTTCCGGCCGTTGCCCTCCGACGACCCCAGACAGAGAAAGCCCGACATCACCCTGGCCCGCGAAGCTCTGGGTTGGGAGCCGACTACGGCATTGAGGGATGGTCTCCTGAAGACTATTGCCTATTTTGAGCAGACGCTCTGACGTGACATCAGCACACACGATGAGTGTTTAGTTGCAGACGCAGCCTGCTCTGTGAGGAAGAGAATGAGCAAGTTAAGAGACCGAATTTACGGCCAATACGTTACTGCATCCGGCGAGACTTCCCGACTGAGCAGTGTCGGCGATATGGAAGGACGACGTCCGACCATGGAGCATGTGATCGATAGCTACTTCCCGCCCGACAAATCATCCGTGATAATTGATTTGGGCTGTGGACACGGAACACTGGTTCATTTCGCCCACAAGCGCGGGTACCATGCCATGCGTGGTGTGGATGTTTCTGCGCAACAGGTGGCACTTGCCGCACGTTTGGGCATCGAGGGGGTGACTGAAGGCGATCTCTCTTCGACATTGGCGGCGCTACCTCCGGAGTCGGTGGATGGGATTGTGGCTTTCGACGTGATCGAGCATTTCACCAGGGACGAGTTGATCGATTTCGTTGATGCAGTCCATCGCGTATTGAAGAAGGGCGGTCGCTGGATCATTCACGCCCCAAATGGTGCTTCGCCATTCGTCGGTGCGATCCGCTATGGCGACTTCACGCACGAACTCGCTTTCACGCGCTCCTCCCTTGAGCAACTCATGCTCGCGTCGGGGTTTAGCCATCTCACTTGCCACGAGTGCGCGCCCAGAGTGCATGGGGTGAAAAGCGCCATAAGGTTCGTTGCATGGAAGCTTACCCGCCTCGTGCTTCAGTTCATGGATGCCGCTGAAACCGGGGAATTACGCCGCGACAGTTTGTTGACCCGCAACCTTTACGCGGTAGTCTGGAAATAGGTGATGAACCCTAGCCCACACGCGGCGAAAGCTAAGGTCGCGTTCATCTGTGGCGTCACGGGCCAAGATGGCGCTTATCTTGCTGCCCATCTGCTCGCGAAAGGCTATGCAGTGCATGGCTCGACACGTGCGCTCCCCTTGCCGCCAAAGAACAATTTGGCGCGACTTGGTATCGAAGAGCGTGTTCGCCTTGTGCAACTCAATCCCGAGTGTCTGGATTCGGTCCGCGCCCAACTTGCTGCGGCTGTACCGACAGAGGTTTACAATCTGGCAGGCCAGAGTTCTGTCGGAGCGTCTTTTTCGCGCCCCTACGAGACTTGGAAGAGTATCGAGATTGTCGTCAACAATTGGCTTGAGGCGATCCGTTGCGATGCGCCCGACACCCGGTTTTTCAACGCTGGATCGGCTGAATGCTTCGGTGCAGTCAATGGCGCGATTAGCGAAGTCACAAATATGGCACCTATGAATCCGTATGCGGCCGCCAAGGCTGCGGCTCGTTGGCAAGTCAGTATCTATCGTGAGTGCTTTGGGCTTCACGCAGCCACGGGTTTGCTTTTCAATCACGAGTCCCCGTTGAGAGAAGCTCATTTCGTGACGCGCAAGATCGTGGATGGCGCGCGAAGAATTGCTGAGGGAGATAAACAGGCACTGCATCTTGGCAATCTCGATGTTTGGCGAGACTGGGGCTGGGCGCCTGATTACGTTGACGCTATGTGGCGCATGTTGCAAGTTCCGAGCGCCACTGACTATGTGATCGCGACTGGTAAAACCGTCAGCTTGCAGTATTTCGTGGAGCTTTCATTCGCCCACTTCGGTCTCGACTGGCGAGAGCATGTTGTGAGCGATACGGCATTCATGCGACCGTTCGACATCGTACGCACTGAAGCTGACCCATCGAAAATTCGCCGAGAGTTGGGTTGGCAGGCCGCGCAATCGGTCGAGCAGGTGGTAGCTTTGATGGCTAATGCGACATGAGCATCCAAAATGCATCTCCGCTGTCTTCGACCGCATATTCTGGAAGATTGGTCAGGGTCGACTACCTAAGGGGCACTTTTGCCATCTTCGTCGCCCTTGGTCATTTGTATGACATGGCGCGGCTCAATTCCGATGCCACGGGATGGCTGGACGTGCCTCGTTCGCTCTTCGGCACCAATTGGGTCATAGGCTTCGTCGTTATCAGCGGCTTTCTGATCGAAAGCTCTGTCGAGGGCATGATGAAGCGAGGCGAGGGCGTCGCTCGGTACGTTAAGGCCCGAGCGACTCGGATTGCGCCCTTGTATTATTTTGGTTTTGCAGCAGCACTGACCGTCGAGTACGCAGGTACATCGCTGTTCAATCCGGGAACCAGGCCGGCATACTGGCTGCCCGGCGATTGGGCCACTATTCTTGGCCAGCTCCTGCTGATGCAGAATGTTTTGCTTGGCTTAGGCACCTTCGGTTCATTTGCGGCGACTTCAACGGTTGCGTTCGAGGTCTGGTACTACTGCTTATGGGCAATCCGTATCCGGTTTTTCCGAGAGCAAAATCTGCCGTTGGTCTTCCTGGGGATTATACTGCTTTGGCCGCAGCTTGTGGCGACCGATTGGGTACTCACCAATGACGTCTGCCTCTTTTGGGGCTACTGGCTTATTGGGGCCTATACTTGGCATTACCGCTATGCGCTCCTAAGTCAGCCGATCATTCGTATGATGACGCGCTTTGGTTACCTGTGGGTAATGATATTCATGTCCTGTTATCTAGTCGTTCCGGCGACTGTTTTGGCCGAATATTACTGGTTGTTGGCGTTGCTGTTTGCGCTGCTGTTGTTGAAGGAAGAGCAGCCGAATCCTGGGGTGCGCAATCGACGAGTAGCTGCTTTGCTGGGTGATGCGAGTTATCCGATCTTCATCATGCATGGACCCGCTGGCATCTTCACAGCGTGGGCGCTGAATGCATCGGCATTCGAGGACTTCTACCTTCGGTACGGCAGTTTGCTTTGCGTAACAGCAGCAGTCTCATTGATTGTTGTTTTTCTTCTGGAGCGTCCATTGATGAGATGGCGTAGACAAGCATGAAAAAAGTTCGTTTGGCGTGGATATCCACGCACCCGATTCAGTACCAGGCGCCACTTTTGCGTCAGATTGCTACATGCCCCGACATCGAACTGACCGCGTTGTTCTTTTCGGATTTTTCGACGCGGAGCTTTGTCGATCCAGAGTTCAATCGAACTATTCATTGGGATACGCCCTTGTTGGAGGGGTATCACTCAGAGTTCTTGCCGGGGACGGGCTCGCAGGTCAGTGCGATCAAGGCCTTCGAGCCGCGTGTCGGCGGACTTTACAAGCGCCTCCACAAGGACAACTTTGATGCCGTGTTGGTGCAAGGCTGGCAGCACTACGGAATGCTCAAGGCGGCATGGCTGGCCAAGCGTGCAGGTTTGCAGGTGCTTATGCGTTGCGAGGCGACAGACCATGTGGCGTCGTCAAAAGGGCTAAAGGGCAAGGTGCGCGAGGCGATCGTTTCCTGCCTGCTGTCGAACGTTGATAAGTGTCTCGCTATCGGGACCCGAAATCGAGATTTCTATCTGCGCCGGGGCTTCAAGGCTGAGAACATTGGCAGCATGCCCTATTGTGTGGATAACGATCACTTCCGGCAGAAGGCAGAGGCGACCGATGTCTCCGCTTTGCGGGCCGAGCTGGGAATGGACGCGGATCGCCCCGTCATCCTGTACGCCAGCAAGCTGATGCGTCGGAAGTTTCCGGACCAGCTACTGCAGGCTTATGCCCAGTTGCCTGAGCCTCGGCCCTATCTGCTCTACGTGGGCGATGGCGAGCTTCGGGCAGCGCTCGAGGCCGAGGTTAAAGTGCAGAAACTTGGCGATGTTCGATTCTTAGGCTTCAGAAACCAAAGTGAGTTGCCGGCCTTCTATGCTCTGGCAGACATCTTCGTTTTGCCTTCCATCAACGAAACTTGGGGACTGGTGATCAATGAAGCGATGAATGCCGGCTGCGCCATCATCTCCACAGACCAAGTGGGCAGTGCAGTTGATTTGGTCGAACACGGCAAGAATGGGTATGTGCTCAAGGCAGGCGATACACCCGCTCTGACCGTCGCACTGAACTCATGTCTAGATGAGGAGCGCCTCGCGGCAATGCAGGCCGAGAGCCTAAAACGCATTGAGCATTGGGGTATCCGTGAAAATGTCCAAGGGCTGAGAGCGGCACTGGGCTTATCTGAGCTGGAGTAGGGGAGGGCACATGCGTTTCAGTATCGTGGTCCCCACGTATAACGAAGAGCACGACATTGCGAGGACGCTCGATAGCTTAGTCACGCTCGACTGGCCGGATCTTGAGATTATCGTCGTCGATGATTCGACAGATTCTACGCCGCGGATCGTTCGTTCCTATGCGGACAAGGGTGTCAAACTCATCCGGCCCGAAGTTCGCGAAGGGCGTTGCGGCGCACGAAATCTCGGCATCATGGCGGCGACAGGAGAGGTGGTGGTCGTTCTTAATGCTGACACTCACCTGCCGGTTGATTTCTTCAAGCGCATCGAGCCTCATTACGCCGCGGGAGCAGACTACGTCCTAGTGCGCTCTGTGGTCGAAAACATGAACGACCTGTTTGCACGCTATGTCGAGTCTTCCGGCATCGCGCTGTTCTACGGCCAAGATCCGAACCTCCTGGAGTGGACCGAGGGTTTTTCATGCCGCCGCGAGATGGCGATCCGCGCAGGCCTCTTTCCCACCGGTTTCGCGGTTCCCATCTGTGCGGGCGAGGACGGATTCTTTGGAGAGAAGCTCCGCAAGCTCGGCGCTCGCAAGAAAGTCGATCTGGACATTGTGGTTACTCATGTGGCGCCGGCTCCCATCGGCGAGTATTGGGCAATTCGCAAGGGGCGCGGGCAAGGTAGTCCCCAGGTTCGCCGGTTCCTTCAGAAATGGAGTTTCAGCCGCATTTTGGTCCGTGCCGCACTTAGGGTTGCAAAAAACAGTTTCATGGCGCTGTCGCTGTTCCCGATGCTTTGGGTTTGCTTTCGCTACGCCCGTGTTTCTCCACTGGGCGCGCGTGATACGCTGCCGTTTTGCTGGGCATGGTTGATCGAGCAGGCCGCATTCAGCGTGGGAGAGTGGCAAAGCCTTAAGCGCATCTATCTTGCCGAGCGCTCGCTGACCTGATAGTGCGCAGCTTCAGCCAGTATACAAGCAATCCACAGACGCATCGCGCGTCTGGCTGCACAGGGACAATCATGAGCCACTTGCCTGTCGGAGATCACACGCCTTCCGGGTACAGTTTGCCTGCGTCTAGTCGGCTTGAGCCAGTCAAACGACTGATCCGCGCCTATATTTACCCTTTGTACAACATTTGGAATCATCCGCGGCTGAAGGCCCGATACGGCCATCCAAGCATTGATGCCGATTTGTACCTGTGGGGTCAGCGGGGCAACGATTACGAGCGACATCGCCGACGTGTTGCCCGCTTTGTCCCGATCCAGTTCGCGCGCATATTGGTTGCTGGCTGTGGTACCGGGCGAGACGTAGAATCATGGGCTCGGCTGGGTCCGAAGTCTATTATGGGGCTCGACCTGTTTTCCTACCGTCAAGCATGGGAGATGTGGCAGTCGCGCTTCTCAACGGTGGCTCCTGAGGTGGATGTGTCTTTCGCTCAGGGAGACCTGGAAGATCTCAGCCAGTTTCCTGATGCAAGTTTTGACCTAATCAGTTCGGACGCTGTTTTCGAGCATGTTCGGGACTTGCAGACGGTGCTTTCTCAGTTCCACCGTATTCTGAAACCCGGTGGCGTGCTTTATGCAACCTTCGGGCCACTGTGGTACGGCTGGGGTGGAGACCATGTGTCGGGATACGATTCCGTACTGTCCGGCTTCAATCACCTGACCATGGAGGGAGCCGCCTACCGCCATTATCTCGACGGGTTGGGGTCTCAGGAGCATTCTGAGCACGATGGGAGAACGTGGATCGACAACGATCTGTTCAGCCGCCTGAAGCCGGTGCAGTATCTTCAATACCTCGACGCGGCGGGGTTCGAACGAATTTTCGTGTCCGAGATCATTGATCCGTCTGCGGTCGCTTGCCTTCAACATCCCGAGTTTGATCGCAGCCCCCTCCGGGACGTGGACGAGCATGATTTGATCGCCTCCGGCATGTCCATTATCTACCGACGCTCATCGTGAGTGGTATTTCTGACAGAGAGAGCGCTGCTGCAGACCCATTGAAGGTTGTCACGTCCTGCAGGGGGCGATTTCATATTTTTGACCAGGCACGCGAGTTGGCCAGCCTCGGCGTGCTTCATCGGCTCATTACGGATTATCCAGTCAGCCACGCCGAGCACTTTGGTGTTCCAGCAGACAAAGTCCACTCCCTATTGTTGCAGGGCGTCCTCAACCAAGGTTACGTGAGGTCGCGCCGTTTGCTCCCTGCCGCGCTTCAGGACTACGCTGACGAACTCATTCATAATAAGTTTTCTAAACGACTAGCAAACTACATTCCCAACGACAGCGATTTCTTCATTGGGCTCTCGTCTTTCTGTCTTGAAGCGTTGCAATATTGCCGCGAGCAGAATATTTCCTGCGCGGTGGATCACGGTAGCTTCCATTTGCAAGGCAGCAATTCGATATTGCAAGAAGAGGCTCGGCGTTGGGGCATTCGGGGAGCTTTGCCGATTGTCCAGGACTGGGTGATCGAAAAAGAAAATCGGGAGTACGAATGTGCGGAACGAGTGTATGTGCTCTCGACCGCGGCACGCGACAGCTTTCTTCGGTTTGGGGTCCAACAAGAGAAGATCTTCGTTAATCCCTGCGGGGTCGATCTAAGCGCGTTCCGTCCTGGACTGAAGCGGGACGATGTCTTTCGTGTGATCCAGGTCGGTGCGGTGAACCTTCGCAAGGGGGTGGTGACAGCCTTGAGTGCGTTTGCTGATTTTAAAGCCGCCGATGCGCAGATGTGGTTTGTGGGCGGCACACTCGAAGGTAGCGAAATCGAGACTGTCGCTGAAAAATTCCTTTCACCGCGGGTACAATTCCTCAAACCGGTGCCGCAGTTCGAGCTGAATGATTTCTATCAGCAGAGCTCTGTGTTTGTTCTTGCCTCTTTAGAGGACGGCTTTGGTATGGTGGTGGCTCAGGCTATGGCCTGCGGGCTACCGGTGATCGTGACGGAAAATGTAGGGGCGCGAGACCTAGTGCAGGACGGCGTCAACGGGTTCGTCGTGCCGGTGGGAGCCCCGGAAGTGATCGCAGAACGGCTCCGCTATTTATATGAACAGCCTGAACTCCGCCGCGAAATGGGTGTGAAGGCTCGACAGACTGTTGAATCAGGTTACGGCTGGAGGGATTATGGCCTCAGGCTCGTCTCGTCGATTAGATCACAGGTGCATGCATGACCGGCGAGTCTGACATGCGGGGACGCATTCTTCGCGCAATCGGCGCGGAGGGGGTTGGACAATTGCTTAATGTAGCAGTGCGGCTTCTTCTGGTTCCGCTGTTTTTGGCTGCTTGGGGTCCCGAGACTTATGGGGAATGGCTTATCCTGACTGCTGTTGCCGGTTGGTTTGGATTGGCCGACTTGGGGGGGCAGCTGTATTTCGTTAACCGCATGACTGAAGCCTGGGCCCAACAAAAGCTAGGGGATTTCCAAAAAATATTTGCGACCGGTCTCATTTTCTTCGGCGTTTCCTCGGCTGTGCTGATGAGCCTGGCGGCGGCGGTGTTGACCGCGCCATTCATTCCCAGCTGGCTAGGTATTCAAAGAACGAACACGGATGTCGTTTATTGGGTCTTGATCATCATGTGCCTGCGCGTGCTGGCATCATTACCGCTCGGATTGCTGTTGGGGGTCTATCGAGCTACGGGGGCTCAGGCAACGAGTGTGATGTATGGCAATCTCATGCTGCTCGTTCAATTGATCGCTGGTGCGGCAGTATTGATGTCAAGCGGTGGAATGTTGCTCATGGCGCTGACCGAGGTCGTGGGCTTGTTCGTCGTATCTGCCTTGGTCGCTTTTGATCTGCGTCGTCGCATGCCTGCAGGCGTGCGTTTGTTTTGGCCTATCCACCCTCAGATGAGTATTCTGCAAGACGCGTGGTCCCCGAGCTTGCATTTCCTGGGGATCCAGCTGGCGATGGCTGTTATGATCCAAGGTAGCGTGATCGTGGTGGCAAAGGCTATGGGACCGCTTGAGGTTGTGGTTTTCTCAATCATGCGGACGATAGCGAATTTGGTCTCCCGGTTCCTGGGCATGATGGCCCACTCAGCTTGGCCTGAATTTACGCGGCTGCATAGCAAAGGCGAAACTCAGCGATTTCAAGCTCTGTTCCGCACGATCCTACTTGCCAGCACACTGGCAGGGTTGCTGTTCCTTGGCTCGGTTCAGCTCTTCGGTAGCCAGTTGTTCGCACTCTGGTTGGGCAAGCAGTTGCCCTACGAAACCCAAAGCATGCTGATGATGGGAGCCTTGGTCATTTTCACCAACACTTGGACACTCGGGGGCAATCTGCTCATGGCGACGAACCGCCATAATGATTATGCCAGGGTGCAGTTGCCGGTGAATATGATTGCACTTGGTGTGGCTTACCTTGGCGGAGTCTGGTTTGGTCTCGAGGGGTTCATTGGAGGTCTGATTTTCGGCCAATCGGTTCCAATGATTGTCCTGACTGCATGGATGCTTCGGCGCAATGCGTGGGGGGAGGCGTCCCGATATCTTGGCGCCCAAGCCGCGCTCGTGCTAGTTCTGCTGCCTCTTTACGTTAATCCGTGGAGCGCTTTACTGGTAATGGCAGGGGTCATGTTTTTGGGCGCCTGGAGGTTTTGGCCCCGCAATGCCAAGGCCAGTGATTGAGGATGGCTTCCCGATAAGTTTTCAGAGGGATGACAGCGCTGAGAGATTATTTGAACCTGATGAGCGTGGCGAAGATCTATCTCTTCGTTCAGCTTTTTATCACGCCTTTACTGCTAAGTGTCTTCGCGCACTCGTCGTTGGTGCGCACCATCGAAAGCGAATTGTATTTTCCGCTGGCGACCACGTTCACGCTGGAATCCGTTGCGGTGAGCGCGGTCGCCTATATCTGCTTCCTGTTGGGAGGGCAGGTCCGCCTGCCGCGATTGACCAGTGGCACGGAAGAGCTCGATTGGCGCAGCCCGAACGTCGTTCGGCTATTCTGGGTTATCTTTCTAACCGGCTTTGCATTCAAGTTGCTTCGAATTGTGCTCGGCGGCGATATCCAGGTCAGTAGCGCGCGGATCGGATTCTTCAGTGACGTGGCGACGTTTTTTCAGTCGTTGAACTGGTTTCATATGGTCGCACTGCCATTTCTCGCAATCGCCTATTATGAGAATAGAACTTCGGCTCGGCGAGTTGCGCGCTATTATCCGGTGGTGTTGTTGGCCTATCTTGTCAACGGGGCCATTAACGGTGCGACGTCATTCGTCATCTTTCCGCTGATGATGCATCTGGCGATCAGCCAGCGCTATCGTCCGATGGACGGTCTGCGGATTGTCGGGTTGGGGCTCGTGCTGGTGCTACTGGTGTATCTCAAGGTGTACTTGAAGGTGCTCATCCTTGATGATCCCACCAATCAATTCAGTTTCTCTGCCCCGTTAACGTTTCTCGTCAACCGCGTCAGCGTGTCTTTTGTCGTGTCCGCCATTACCAGTGATCCGGGTTTCTCCTATGGGTCAGGCATCATCGAGCAACTCCTCCAAAGTCTTAAGGTGCCGGGATTTGAATACGCCATTTCCGACGGGAATGCGTTGGGGCGCTATTATTCAATCATTCGTACGGATGATTTCGTCACCGGCGTAGCCGTCTCGCTGGTGGGTGACTTGCTTCTGCATTGGGGCGTCATCGGGGCGAGCGCTGGCATGTTTTTTACCGGTATGCTTTACGGGCATGTTGCATGTCTCAGCGAGTCTAAGCGCCGACTGCCCTGGATAGTCTATGCCGTACTCTGGCCCATCATGTTGCATGGACTTGAGAGTCCGGTTCCTGTGCTGATTGCCACAATCCTGAAGATGGCGGCGTTGTGTATAGCCTATTACTATTTCGGGCGCCTGTTTCTGTTGCCGGGAAAGAATATATGGGACTCTCGACTCTTTCCACTGCGCGTGAGGAAGTCGTAAAATAGCGATAATCAGTGTGAGGCAGCGCTGTTCGGTTGTCGGGATAGGAATAACTAAGGAATCGGTATGTCGCTTCTCACCACTATCAAATTCATCTTGGATCATCCGCTCAACCGAGAGCACAAACTCAGATCCATCCTCCGCTTTGCAAAGTGGCAGATAGGTAGCCGTCTTGTGCCCGGCGCAATTGTGTACGAGTGGGTAAATCAGTCAAAGTTTCTGGTTGAAACGGGGGAGACCGGACTAACCGGAAATGTTTACACCGGGCTTCATGAGTTTGCGGATATGGGTTTTCTGCTGCACTATTTGCGGCCTGAAGATTTGTTCGTCGATGTTGGTGCGAATGTCGGATCCTATACTATCCTGGCTTGTGCAGCTATTGGTGCGAAAGGCATTGCGTTCGAGCCGGTTCCAAGCACCTACGAGAAACTTGTCCAGAACTTGCATATAAATTATCTGGGTGACAAAGTTGAAAGCGTGAATAGTGGTGTGGGTGCAGGGCAGGGAACGATTGCCTTCACGAGTGATAGCGACACAACTAACCATGTGGTTGCGTCGGGTGAGCGCTATGAGAACACAGTAACCGTCAATGTTACTGCGTTGGATGCCGCCTTGACCGGTCAATTCCCATCACTGATAAAGATTGACGTTGAGGGATATGAGACTCCTGTTCTAGAAGGAGCGCGTCAAACATTGAAGAACCCCAGCCTAAATGCTGTCATTATGGAACTCAATGGAAGCGGTAGCCGCTATGGATTTGACGAATCAGAAATCCTTGCGTTGATGCTCAAGTGCGGATTTAAAACGTATTCATACAACCCAATCAGCCGAACGCTTATCGATCTTGATGGTAAGAACATAACTTCCGGAAATACTTTGTTTATCCGTGATAGGTTTTTTGTCGAAGAGCGATTGAAAGGCGCGCCCCGAGTAGAAATTTTGGGAAGCTTTTTCTAAGTGAGGTCCTCTTTGGACTCTGTGCGGTGTTTAGAAACGTAAAAAGCCCCGCGCCAACGTCTGGATCTCAATTGTCATATGCCTCTGGGCAAGGGAACACGATGATCCAGCAGTGCAAGGAACAAGACAAGCCTGGCAGTCGGGCCAGGTGCGCAGCCTTCTCGGTCACCAAGTGAGAGTTCGGCTTCATGAACGTGAGGTGCTGAGGCGCCACCGAGAACCAGGCCAACCTGTTGGCAGTGTATGCGTTGAGCAAATTGTGGATGGTATGGAAGCGACGTCGGAAAGCAGGAGGGATGCATGAGCGGGGCCGAGATAGCTCAGACGCGTCTACGCGAATCCTCGCTCGATCTCATCCGCGGCGGGGCCGCATTGTTGGTGTGTGCCAATCATTTGCGGGCCGTTAGTGTCGAAAATTTTCAGGATGTGTTGAACACTTCTATCTTACAAAAGTTATTTTATTTGATGACCAGCCTGGGGCATCAGTCGGTCATCGTCTTTTTCGTTCTGTCGGGTTACTTTGTCGGTGGCTCACTGCTGGCACGGGGAGTTGCGTTCTCATGGCGCGAGTATGGTTCCGCGCGACTGATACGATTGTGGGCTGTGCTTGTCCCGGCGCTTGTGCTCACGCTTGCAATTGATCTGCATGTGACGAGCGTGGCACCTGGTGTTTTGTCTGGCGAATATGCGACGACTTGGAATATGGGGCCGCAGCCTGGGGGTGACTATTCTTTGGGCGTGGGAGCATTCGTCGGGAACCTCCTGTTCCTGCAGGAGATTTTTCTCCCTGTATTCGGCAGTAACGATCCCTTGTGGAGCCTCGCCTTCGAATTCTGGTACTACATGCTTTTCCCGTTGCTGCTGATCGGTTTCGGAGGAGTTCTGGGTTCGCATCGAATAGGAACAAGGGGGCTAGCGCTACTGGTGGCTGGGCTCATTCTCATAGTTCTTCCCGATACGGCACGCGTTGGCTTTCTGTGCTGGCTTGGTGGCGCTATGGTGTTTGTTTTGAAGCGGAGCAAGCGCCGGATCTGGGTGCCGGTATGGCTAGGCTACATGATATTCGCGGGCGGGACCGTGGTGTCGCGGTGGCTGGGGAAGGCCGAGTACGCCCCCGCGCAGGTCGATCTCGTCATGGGGGGCGCCACGATATTCTTGCTTGTCGCGGTCGCAAACAAGGCGCAGCCTTCCCTGCTGGATACGCTCCTATCGCGAGGCGCCTATCATTTGTCAGAAATGTCGTACTCTTTGTACCTGATTCACTTTCCGCTGGTGCTTCTCATCGGCGGAACGTTTTTTGGTAATGGGCGGCTTGTCCCTAACCCGTATGGACTGGCGATTTACTTTTGCTGGCTTGGTCTTCTGCTGGTGGTCGCTTGGGGGTTCTGGTACCTCTTCGAACGTCATACGCTTGAGATACGACGTGTCGTTCAGCAATTTCTGGTGCGGACGCAGTGAATATTGAGACTCATGAGAACAAAGAAACGCATCGCGGTGCTTGCGCCTGACCTAAGTGAACATGGTGGCGTACAGTCCATCGTTGAAATGGTGGTGCATCTGATCGAACAGAGCGACAGATATGAGTGCCGGATCATCTCTTTGGGGACTTCAGCTTCAGATCCGACGAGTGTACGGCTTTGTAAGCCAGCCACTTGGTTTCGTGGAGTGCGAACCGAATCGCGGGAGTGGCGCGGGCGTAAGATCATGCACCTGGGCTGTTGGTTGAGTGAATTCGAGTTCATGCGTTACCGCCCGCGTCGTGCTCTTTCTATCCTGCTGGAAGATTGTGACTTGGTGCAGGTAATCGGCGGCTTCCCTGCATGGGGTGCGAGTGTTGCTTCGAATACGGTACCAGTTGTCAATTGGGCTGCTACTCGCTGCCTGTGGGAGCGTTCCACCTTGCTGCAGAGTCCGCACAGCGCCAAGGCGTTATGGCGGCGTTTCATGACCCTCCTTGTTGACAGAATTGACGTGCGCGCTGTGTCTCATGCAGACAAGTTCATGGTGATGAACCCACTTATGCGCGAGTTCGCAATCCGCGGCATTGGGAAGCCCGAAAGTGATGTGATCGATGCACCTCCTGGCGTAAACACTGACTTTTTCGCGCCGTCGACCATTTCGTCGAGCGAACGGCTTGAGAGTGACTACATCCTGTCGGTTGGCAGATTAGGTGACAGCCGGAAGAATCCAGAGCTGCTTTTGGATGCCTTCATCCTCGTTCGTGATGCTGTCGGTACGGATATCCGCCTCGTGCTTGCGGGTGCGACCGCACCAGATGCAGCTTTTTGGGAAAAGGTTGAGCGCGCTGGTGTTCGCGACTGGGTGAGTTTTCGCGCATCTCCAAGTCAGGACGAACTGCGGGCGCTTTATCAGGGGGCCATATGTTTGGCGCTATCTTCCAACGAGGAAGGATTTGGCATGGTGCTGGTTGAGGCAATGGCATGTGCAACGCCTGTTGTCGCGACGCGATGCGGCGGGCCCGAAGGGATCGTCACCGATGGCTGCGACGGATTTCTTGTGGCGGTCGGAGATGCTCGCGCGCTCGCAACTCGACTGGAGCTACTGGTTCGAGATCGCGAAATACGTGGAGCTTTGGGGCTCGGAGCACGGCAAACCGCTTTGCAACGCTTCTCCGAGATGGAATCAGGCAAAAAGTTTTTAAGAGTCTGGGGTGAATTGCTTGGGGTAACAGATGGAAAATGACTCGAGGCGTCCAGGTCGGAGGACGGGACGCGTTGTGCTCGTATTCATTCATCATTATCTGCCTGGCTTTGAAGCAGGAGGGGCGCTTCGCTCGCTTGCGAACATGGTCGAATTGCTGGGTGACGAGTTCGATTTTCATATAGTGACAAGCAACCATGATCTGCTCGATCGGAAGCCATATCCCGGCGTGCTTTTTAACCGCTGGGTACCAGTGGGTAAGGCCCGTGTCTGGTACTGCAGTGGGGGCTTGTCCGGTGCGTGGTCGCTATTCAAGGAGCTACGCAAATTTAACAAGGCGCCGGTTTATTTGAATAGCCTGTTCGATCCGGCCTTTTCCCTGGTGCCTCTGATGCTTGCCAAACTGGGGGTCTTTAAAGGGCCCGTGATTGTCGGGCCGCGGGGAGAGCTCTCTCCTGGGGCATTGCAACTGAAATCCGCCAAGAAACGTGTGTTTCTGAAGCTATCACAGACTCTTCGGTTGTATAAAGACGTGGTTTGGCATGCGAGTACGCAACTAGAGAAACAGGATATCGTTAAAATTTTCCCTGATGGGCGTGCTTCGCTACAGGTGCATGTGGCATGCGATCTGGTTACCCATTCAGCGTCTGATCGCGGCAAAGAAGGAGGTAATCGAGATGTCGTTTTCCTATCACGAATTTCCCGCAAGAAGAATCTCGACTTTGCTCTGAAGGCGCTTTCGCTATGCCAAGAGCCCGCCGTTTTCCATATTTACGGAACCATCGAAGATGCGGGTTATTGGGACGAGTGCAAAACCCTGATTGCCGGCTTGCCCTCGCATGTAAAAGTGGTTTTCCATGGGGCATTGGCGCCGGCGCAAGTGCCTGATGCTCTGGCCAGCCACGGATTGTTTTTCTTTCCGACCCGTGGAGAAAACTACGGTCATGTCATAGCCGAGGCATTGGCTGCGGGCTTGCCCGTGCTGCTCAGTGATCGGACCCCGTGGTATGATGTCGTGGATGGCGGTGCCGGGTGGGTGTTGACGCTCGACAATGTTGGAGGGTTTGCATATGCGATTGACGGCTTCATGCGAATGAGTAGTGAAGAACATCGTCGTCTGTCTGCGGACGTTCGTGCATTTGCCGCGAAACGCATTTGCCGTCCAGAGGATGTGGACGATAGTCGGCGCCTTTTCACTGAGGTCACGGAGGGCCTCCAATGAGGCGATTGCGCGACCCAAGACGTAACAGCAATTTTTTGTGTGAGTGATCAGGTATGTTTAAAGAAAAACGTTTGATGATCACTGGGGGAACTGGGTCTTTCGGCAACGCCGTACTGAAGAGGTTTCTTGATACTGATATAGCGGAAATCAGGATATTCAGCCGCGATGAAAAGAAGCAGGATGACATGCGCAAACGCTATGCGCATCCTAAACTCAAGTTTTACATAGGCGACGTGCGCGACTTGCGGAGTGTGGAGCAAGCCATGCGGGGCGTGGACTATGTGTTCCACGCCGCTGCTTTGAAGCAGGTGCCGTCCTGCGAGTTTCACCCAATGCAGGCCGTGCGCACCAATGTGCTCGGCACCGAAAATGTACTGGAGGCCGCCATTGCCGCAGGGATCAAACGTGTGGTGTGTTTGAGTACCGACAAGGCGGTCTACCCCATAAATGCCATGGGCATTTCCAAGGCCATGATGGAGAAGGTCATGGTGGCGGCCAGCCGCAATCTGGAGGCCTCATCAACCGTGATATGCGGGACGCGCTACGGTAACGTCATGGCTTCACGCGGTTCGGTAATTCCGTTGTTCGTTGATCAGGTATTCGGTGACAAACCCATCACCATTACCGACCCGTCAATGACCCGCTTCATGATGACGCTCGCTGACGCGGTTGATTTAGTGCTTTATGCATTCGAGCATGGCAACAACGGTGATATCTTTGTTCAGAAGGCCCCTGCTGCAACTGTTGATGTGCTCGCTAGGGCAATATTGGGGATCATGAATAGACCTAATCATCCTGTTCATGTCATGGGCACCCGCCATGGCGAGAAGTTGTACGAAGCCCTTCTGAGCCGTGAAGAAATGGCCAGCGCTGAGGACTTGGGTGACTATTTCCGGGTGCCGGCGGACGGCCGCGACTTGAACTACGCCAAGTTCGTTGATCAGGGTGAGCAGAAGCTAACGCAGACCGCCCATGGTGAAGATTACAACTCACACAACACTCAGCGACTTGATGTGGAGGGTATGAAGCAGTTGCTGTTGAAGCTTGACTTCATGCAACGGATTTCCCGCGGTGAGCACGCGGTAGCCGAGGAGTAATTCAGTGAAGGTACTCATCACCGGTGTCAATGGGTTTATCGGCAAAAACCTTAGGCTACATCTGGCAGAGCGCGCTGACGTGGAGGTTGTCGGTTTTACGCGTGAGCAAGAATCGTCTCAGATACCCGAATTGCTGGATGGTGTGGATTTCGTTTTCCATTTGGCGGGCGTTAACCGGCCGCGCGAAACGGCAGATTTTGCTGTGGGTAATGCCGACTTGACGGCCAAGCTTTGTGTAGCGGTGGCTAGCGTGTTCAGCGCCACCGGCCGTAGAATTCCCGTAGTTTTTTCGTCATCTATCCAGGCAGCACTTGATAACCCCTATGGCGCAAGCAAACGGGCTGCTGAAGACACCTTGTTTGCCCTGCAGCGTCAGCATGGGGTGCCTGTGCACCTCTTCCGGCTGCCCAATGTATTTGGAAAGTGGTGCAAGTCTAACTACAACTCGGCCATCGCAACGTTTTGTCACAACGTGGCTCGCGATCTGCCCATTAGAGTTGATGATCCCACTGCCCGCTTGACCTTGGTGTATGTGGACGACGTCGTGCGGCGCTTTATCAGCTTGATGGATGGTGCCGATGCGGTGCCAAATGATGATGGCTTTGAGGTGGTGGCTCCCCAGTACACGACTACCGTGGGTGACGTGGCCCGACTGATCCACTCATTTAGGGATAGCCGTCAAAACCTGATGACCGAGCGTGTGGGCAGCGGGATGGTCCGGGCGCTGTATGCCACGTATGTGAGCTATTTGCCGCCCGAAGCCTTTGCTTACTCGGTGCCGATGTATCGAGATCCGCGTGGCGTATTTGCAGAGATGCTCAAGACACCTGACTGCGGGCAGTTTAGCTACTTTACGGCATATCCTGGTGTTACACGCGGTGGACATTATCACCACAGCAAAACTGAAAAATTTCTGGTCATTAAAGGGCAGGCCCGCTTCAAGTTTCGCCAGATGCACACTGGCGAAACCCATGAGTTGACGACCAGCGGCGAGAAAGCCGAAATCGTGGAAACCGCGCCGGGCTGGACGCACGACATCACCAACATAGGCTATGACGAAATGATCGTGATGCTTTGGGCCAATGAGGTGTTTGAACGCCAGCGCCCTGATACCATTGTGTGCCCGCTATGAGCGCCCTTGTGAAAAAACTGAAAGTTATGTCGGTCGTGGGTACGCGGCCGGAGATCATTCGCCTGTCGCGTGTACTTGCGGCGCTCGATCTGCATTGCGACCATGTGTTGGTCCACACCGGCCAGAACTACGACTACGAACTGAACCAAGTGTTTTTTGAGGACTTGGGCATACGAAAGCCCGACTACTTCTTGAACAGCGCCGAAGGCAGCACTGGCGCTGCCAATACAATTGGTAATCTCATTACTGCCGTGGACGGCGTGTTGGCAGAAGTGCAGCCCGAAGCTATGTTGGTGTTGGGCGATACTAACAGTTGCTTATCTGTAATCCCTGCCAAGCGACGCAAGATCCCGATCTTCCATATGGAAGCGGGCAACCGTTGTTTTGACCAGCGTGTGCCGGAAGAAACCAATCGCCGCATCGTCGACCATACTGCGGATATCAATCTGACTTACAGCAGCATTGCTCGCGACTATCTGCTGCGAGAGGGACTGCCGCCGGACCAAGTCATTAAAACCGGTAGTCCAATGTATGAGGTGCTTCACCACTACCTTCCTGCAATCCAGGCTTCTGACGCATTGGACCGATTAGAGTTGCAGCCCGAGCAGTATTTTGTGGTTAGTGCCCATCGCGAAGAGAATATCGACTCAGAAAAGTCGTTCACCAAACTCGTGGCAGTGCTGAACACTCTGGCTGAAGAGCATGATTTGCCAGTGGTTGTGTCGACTCACCCGCGTACACAAAAGCGGGTGGATGCAACTGGAGCTATATTCCATCCCATGGTCCGCCTCATGAAACCGTTGGGTTTTCACGACTACGTAAACCTGCAAATGCAGGCGAGAGCGGTCCTATCCGACAGTGGCACCATCAATGAGGAGTCCTCCATTCTCAACTTTCCTGCGCTAAACCTCCGAGAAGCCCATGAGCGTCCGGAGGGAATGGAGGAAGCTGCCGTGATGATGGTGGGTTTGGAGGTGGACCGTGTACGCCAGGGCTTGGCCATTCTGGCCTCACAGTCGCGTGGTGCAGACCGCAGCCTGCCGATAGTGGCGGATTACCGCATGCCCAACGTCAGCGACAAGGTGGTTCGCATCATTCATAGCTATACAGACTACGTAAACCGCGTTGTTTGGAAGAATTACTGAGGCACATTTGCGGATTCTTGTCGTCAGTCAGTACTTTTGGCCTGAGAATTTTCGTATCAATGATCTGGTGCGCGAATTGAATGCGCGCGATCACGAAGTCACAGTGCTCACAGGGCGTCCCAACTACCCCGCGGGAGAAATTTTTCCAGAATACCTTCAGAGCCCGGCCAGCTTCGCACGGTTCGACGGGGTAACGATCCATCGGGTGCCGATGTTAGCGCGAGGTAGCGGATCATTGCGACTTGCCCTCAACTATCTGAGCTTCGTGCTGGGAGCCAGCTTGTTCGCACCTTGGAAGTTGCGCGGCTACCGCCCCGATGTAATTTTCGTTTTCGAACCTTCGCCGGTGACGGTCGGCTTTCCTGCAGTATTCTTAGGTCGCATCAAGCGCTGTCCGGTGGTGTTCTGGGCGCTGGATTTGTGGCCCGAGACACTGGCCGCTGTAGGGGTGATCCGACACCCCGTGGCTCTGAGCGCGGTAGCTGGGATGGTGCGGTTCATTTACAATCGATGCACACTGGTACTGGGACAGTCACGCTCCTTCCTACCCTCCATTGCACGCCACTGCGACGACACCAGCAAGGTGCGTTACTTCCCGAGTTGGGCCGAAGACCTTTACCAGCATCAAGTGGATGAGCCCGTTCCAGAGATTCCAAAGGCGCCAGGAAGTTTCAATATTGTCTTTGCCGGCAACGTCGGGGACGCGCAGGACTTCCCGGCGATCCTCGATGCGGCTGACCGTTTGAAACACTTTAATGAGATCCGATGGGTGATTGTCGGTGACGGTCGCCGTTCAGCTTGGGTATCTGAGCAAGTCCAAGCAAGGGGGCTAGATGATCGGGTCTTGCTGGTCGGGCGTTATCCCATAGAACGTATGCCTGCTTTTTATGCCATGGCAGACGTATTGCTGGTCAGCCTAAAGAAAGACCCAACATTCAGCATGACGATTCCTGGCAAGGTGCAATCCTATTTGGCTGCCGGCCGACCCATTCTCGGTATGCTGGACGGCGAGGGCGCTGATGTGATCGAGCGAGCAGGCGCGGGAATGGTGTGCCCTGCGGGAGATAGCGAAGGTTTGGCAGAATTAATTCAAAAGTTCGCTAAAACGTCGACAGAGGAGCGGCAGCGAATGGGAGAAAGTGGGCGCGCCTACGCGCAGGTCGAGTTTGATCGAGGTAGATTGGTCACCAAGCTGCTCAATCTGCTGGAGGAGGCGATAAGCCTTCATCAACAAAAACAATTTTAATCGTTGCTTCCCGCGTACACTTTCAACGAGCGGTGCATCGCTACCTGAGGTCAAATTTCACTCCATATAGCGGCAGAACATTGGTTTTTGACATGAGCACCAATGCGCACCCAAGTTTGAACTAGCGGGAATTTCGATTATTCGCGGGCATGTCATTAGCCAAATTTTGTGATCACTGGTTCGCATTACTTAGGGATGTCTACCCCGCGGTGTTCATCGGCCTTTTTATCATTCGGTGATCATGTATACTGGTAGCGACGTTGCGTGGGAACCATTCCAAATGCCTGCAGGTCCGCTCAATATCGACTTGAAGGTTGTCCGTTAGCCGGGCGATCGCAGCCTCTCTCCTCAAAAGTGGACCGATGCAGCGAAGGAGCGCTGAAGGAACCGGAATGCTTTTCAGCCGACGTCCTGCTGCCGTGGCCAGTTTCTCGATTAACTCGTGTGTTGAAAGATCTTGCCCATCACTGACCAAAAGCACTTGGTTACCGGCCTTTGGATGATCCAGCACTGTGATCAACAGATCGCAAAGATTCTCGACATGCACAAACGACCGTTTGTTCTTCACGGCCGCAAAGATCGACGGCATCCCGCTCGCTGCCCACTTCATCAAGCTGCGGAAATTTCCTCTCACCCCCGGCCCATACACAAGGGGAGGGCGGATAATGGTGATTTCCATGCCGGTTTGCCGACCCAACTCCAATAGCGCCACTTCAGCTTCCGCTTTCGAAATGCCGTAAGGGTCCTGCGGGTTCCGTGGATCGCCGGCGGTAAATGGCTTCCCAGGCTCGGTGCGCTCTCCGTTTACTTTGATTGAACTTACGAACACGAAGCGGCGTACACCGGCCCCTGCCGCCTGTCGGGCGAGATTGACCGTGGCTGTAACATTTGCCTCCCGAAACAGGGAAAGTGGATCAGATGCGGTTTCCCGCATGACATGAACACGCGCCGCAAGGTGAACGACAGTGTCTACCCCCTTAAGGCAGTTGCTCCAGTTCATTTCGGGTCCATAGGTCTTGATGGTTATCAGGCCCGGCACCGTTCCCCGGGTGACACCGCGAACTGGTAGGCCGCGTCGTTTCATCTCCTCCATGAAGTGCGATCCGACAAAGCCCGAGGCGCCGGTCACCAGGGTCGTACCCATAACGTCTGCTCCATTTCCGTCGATCCGACGATGCCCGCTGCGCTGTATCATTGTCCTGGGGTATGTGACCTACGGGTCGTCACTCAAGTGATGTGCGGCCAATAAGACTTGAACGTACTTTCTCGCCTTTCGCCGCGTTCCAAATCAAACGATGACCATGCGAACCAGCACGTCGTCTTGCTGCCTTCAGACATGGTCAACAGTCGGATGCGGTAATTCTTCTTCTGAGATCAGTGCGAACAGAAGTGCCCTAGCCTGCGCTTCGCCTTCAGCGGCAATCGCATGTTCAAGTTCCCGCAACCAAGCGGCGATGTCGTAGTTGGCAATTGCCGTCGAGTCGGCGCGCATGATTTTCGGATGACGGGTCGGCTGCGCATTGCTTCGGTCGTAGAACAGCTCTTCGAAGAGCTTTTCTCCGGGGCGTTTGCCGATGACTTCGATGGCTATGCCGCTGTCCGGATTGTTGGCGTCTCGGACATTGAATCCCGCCAGACGGATCATGTTTTCCGCGAGGTCTCCGATACGAACGGGCTCGCCCATGTCCAGTAGGAAGACATCGCCCCCGGCCGAAAGCGCCCCGGCCTGGACGATCAATTCTGCGGCTTCGGGGATCGCCATGAAGTAACGAGTCATGTCCGGATCGGTGATCGTCACCGGCCCGCCTTTAGCGATTTGCTGTTTAAAAAGCGGCACGACTGAACCGTTTGATCCGATTACATTGCCGAAGCGGACGGCACAGAATACCTGTTTTTCGGGTTTCGTTCGCGCTTCAATCGCCATCTGCCGCACAACGAGTTCAGCCCAGCGCTTCGTTGCACCCATGACATTGGTCGGCCTAACCGCCTTGTCTGATGATATCAGCACGAAGCTCTCGACGTTTTGCTGAGCGGCGGTGGTCGCTACCGTCAATGTCCCGAAAACGTTGTTGCGGATGCCTTCCAGCACATTCGCCTCAACAAGCGGGACATGCTTGTGGGCGGCAGCGTGATAGAGGACCTGGACATTGTGGGTCCGGATGGCGCGCTCAACCGTTTTGGCGTCCGTCACGGAGCCAAGGACCGGGACGACTAGAGTGTTTCCTGCGGTTAACAGTTCCTGTTCGATGCGGTAGAGCGCATATTCGCTTGCTTCGAAAAGGATGAGCTTTTCCGGTTTGCGGCGGATGATGAGGCGACACAGCTCCGAACCTATGGACCCACCTGCACCCGTGACCATGACAATCTTGCCGGCCAGCGCCTGATCGAGTAACTCCGTGTCAGCCGGCACGAAAGAGCGGCCGAGCAATTCGTCGATTTCGATCTCGCGAATCTGGCTGACAATATAGCGGCCGTCCACCAGGTCCGAAATATCCGGTAGACTACGCACTTTCACGCCAAGACCCGTCACGCGGCCAAGCACCGCCTGTCGCTTGTCCATCGGTATGGACGACATGCTGAGCACGATTTCCGTGATACCGTAACGATCAATCAACGACGGAAGGTCGCTGGATGGAAACACACGGTAGCCGCCGATATCGCGCCCCTGATTTGTTGGGTCGTCGTCGATCAACCCCATGACATAGCGATTGCCATGGCCTCGGAGTGCTCGTGCGAGTTGAGCGGCGGCAGGACCTGCGCCGTAGATGAAGGTTGGCTCCTCGTCACGACGCAGGCCGGTGCCGGATACAAGGATCCATTTGGCGGCAAATCGCATGCCCCCGATTATGAGCGTTCCAAGAATGAAGTAGAGGAACGGCACAGAGCGGGGAACAATGCCTTGGCCGGCCATCTCCATCAGGAAGATAATGATGACCCAGCTCATCGTGGCGATCAGCATTGCCCTGATGATGGTCCAGATTGCGGCTTCCGGCAGGTAGCGGATCACAGATCGATAGAGGCCCAACCTGATGAATATTGGGATAGCCACCACGGGCGCGAATGCCGCGAGGATGAGGCGTTCGTTTGTGAGCGCCGGCGTCCAGACTGACAGTCGGATCGCATAACTTGCCCATAGGGCAATCATCAGTGCGATGATGTCGAGGCCGATCATGAAGACCCGCTTCCAGAAGCGCGGTGTCTTGATGATCTTTTCTCTGATGCGCTTGACCAGAGGCTGGTTGATCCATTCGGAAGCTAGCATGATCCTGCCGTTTAACTCACTAATGCTGGACGCCGGCTGCGCCTGCGACCTTTATGGCGGTCAGGCCCAGAATGCGCAAATCGAAAAGGAAGCTTCGACGCTTGAGATATTCTGCGTCGAGTGCGACCTTGTCCGGGATCGCCAGCTCGTCTCGCCCATTGACCTGAGCCCAACCTGTGAGCCCCGGCAGAAGCGTGTGTACATTCTGAGCCGTACGCGCGGCGATGAGGTCATCCTGATTGAACAGTGCCGGACGAGGGCCGACGAAACTCATGTCTCCCTTCAGGATGCACCAGAGCTGCGGAAGTTCGTCCAGGCTCGTTTTACGCAGGAAACTGCCAATAGGCGTGAGATGTCGTGAGGCGTCACCGAGAAGATGCGTGGCGACGACGGGCGTGTCGCTCCTCATCGTGCGGAACTTCGGCATCGAGAACAGGCGATTGTCGCGGCCCACGCGCTGCGACCAGTAGAGCGCGGGTCCTTGGGATGTGGAGCGCACGGCAAACGCCACGATGACCATCGGTATGGCGAAGATGATCAGCGCCATCAGGACGCCCGCGATGTCGCATGTTCGCTTCAAAAGCATGATGGTTGGCCCGAACTGGACTTACGAAACTCAATGCCCGGGTCATTACGGTAAATTGTCAGCGATCGCCAGAGCTGAAGTCATTAATAGGTTCTTGTCCTTAGGATTTTGCGCTGCGGGACGACCGCTTGAAATCAGCTGATTGATTCAGTCATCCGCATGCGTGATTCTGACCACCGCGCTCGCCATATCCGTAGACTGTCTTCACCCATGGCTTAGTAGCCCTTCGATGCTGATGATGCAGCACTGGCCTGGGCGAACAGCGATCACGGTTTTGAGCCTTCAAGTCTGCGTTCAGCCATCAATGGGGAGGGCATTGGCAGCGAAGTCCGACTCTGCCGGAGCGCCGAATTTGATCTCAATTGCACCCTCTCTAAGTACCGTTTTTATCTTTTGACAACATGACTTAGCCGAGTATCTGAAGACGCCGGTAGCGCTTGGCCACCTGGTCGAGAGTCCCACCTATTGCCGCAATTCTCAAGGGTAGGGCCTTCTTCAGCCCTGATCGGTAAGTGAGGCTCGTATAAAGGCCTGGAGCACAACCTGGGTGTCCTATTATTACCTATAAAGGCGCGGTTAACCTCGAAGCCAACTCGGCATTCCACTTCTCGCCATGCCGCGAGTCGGTTACCTCTGGTCCATGAATATCGGCACCCTTCACGATCCGCAGACGCGGTCTGTATCCGAGCCCGTCCGGCAGCACGGTCGGCTCGTGCGCGTCGTGGTGCCCCTGGCGGTGATGTACAATGGCTTTCTCGCGATCATCAATGCACATGTGATGCCGCTCGGCTTTGCCCATGTCGCGCTTGTCGAGATCACGCTCCTCTTCGTCACATTGCTCTATCTGCTCTATCGCGGTCTTTCGGAGGAGGCGCTGCCGATTGTTGCGCTGGTCGGCTTCTTTGCGCTGGTCATGCTCTATACCTCTGCCGCCAATGGCATGCTGTTCGTGGATTTTTTCCGCAACGTGCTGGTCATCGCGGTTTTCTGCCAGCTCGGCATGACGACCGACGGTCGCAGTCTCGCATTTGTATTCCGGGTGTGCTGCCTCTTCATTCTCTCGGTTCTGCTGGTCGAGATCTTCTTCACCAGCCTCTATGAGGACCTGTTCTATCCGGCGCTCTATTTCACCAATACGCGGGGTCTGGAGCAGATCGCGTTCGGCGGGGCGAAGATCTTTCAGAACGCGATCAATATTCCCGGGCGGTTCTCGTTCGGGCTCAGCGACCACCGGACTTCGTCCCTGTTTCTCGAACAGGTCTCGCTTGCCAATTTCTCCGGCGTGCTGTGCGTCTATCTCGTCAGCCGCTTCCGCCAGGTCACGCGATTCGACCGCGTGCTGATCCTCGTCACGGTCGCCTTCATCCTGCTGACCAATGATTCGCGCAGCATGCTGGCCTTCTCGCTCATCTGCCTCTTCGGCTATTTCCTGTTTCCGAAGGCCACCAACGGCATCAGGCCTTTGATCATGCCTGCGATCATCATCGCCGGGGCCCTGGTCTACCTGATGCGTCCGGATGCGAGCGGCGACACGTTCGATGGACGGATCGTGCTCACCATGAAGGGCTTTTTCAGCCTCGACTTCATCGAGCTGCTGGCGCTCGATGCGCGCAATGTCGCAAGCTTTGCCGATAGCGGCTATATCTATGTGATCAATGCCAGCACCGTGTTCGGGCTTGTGGCCTTCTGGCTGTTCGTCAGTTTTTATCCGGCAGGGCAGACCGCGGCGCAGAAGCGTTGCGCCTTCGCACTCGGCATTTTCATCTTCCTCAACATGATGATCGGGGGGACGGCGATCTTCTCGATCAAGGTGGCGGCACTTCTCTGGCTGCTTGTGGGCCAGATGCGCGTTGCCGAGCCGGAAACCCATTAACCGCATTGCAAGGTCTGCGGGGACAAACTGACGCGTCCCAGGCTATAACCGATCCACGGTCCACGCCTCCGTCCGACGGATTGCCATTCCTCATGTGCGTTCAACTGCAGTATATCAGGGCGATCGCAGCTCTTCTCGTCGTCTATTTCCATGCGATCCTGCAGCTGGAGAACCTCAATCCGGATGCCCCGATCACGGACGGTCTCTTCGGCAAGAGTGGCGTCGATCTCTTTTTCGTTCTCAGCGGTTTCGTCATGTGGATCACGACGTCGGACAAGCCGCAGTCCGTTGCCGACTTCTGGTGGAAGCGTGTCCGCCGCGTGGTGCCGCTCTATTGGGCCGTTACGCTGGCTGCCGCTTTCGTCGCCCTGATCGTTCCGCAGATCCTCAGAACCACCCAGTTCGACGTGCCGCATATTCTTGCCTCGCTTGCTTTCCTGCCGTGGCTCCATCCGGCCGACCCGGCAGGCGAGATGATCGCGCCGCTCATCGTGCCGGGCTGGACGCTGAACTACGAGATGTATTTCTACCTCCTGTTCGGCCTCTGCCTGCTCGTGCCGGTGCGACATCGCATCGTGGCGGTCACGGCGCTGATCGGCGGCGTCTTTCTCGTCGCCAATCTTGTCCCCGAGAGCACGGCTGCCCGTTTCTATGGCGATACGGTGATCTTCGAATTCGTCGCCGGCATGGTCCTGGGCCGGATCTATAAGGCAGGGGTCCACATTGCCGCTCCCGTCGTCGCTGTCGGCGTAGCACTCGGCTTTGGCGTGCTCGTCTTTAACGACTATAACGACTTCGATCTGCCGCGCCTGATCACGATCGGCATGCCGGCAGCCCTCATCATCTTTTTCTCCACCGCGATCCGCATCCCGGATCTCAAGGCCTGGCGTTGGCTGAGGCTACTCGGCGATGCCTCTTATTCCATCTATCTCACCCACATCTTCACACTGGCGGGTTCCCGCATGATCTACCCTTGGGTGATCGGCACGCTTCAGAGCGACACGCTCTTCGTCGTGCTGATGATGGCCATGTCCACCGCCGTTGGCCTTGCCAGCTACTTTCTCTTCGAGGTTCCGGTCGGACGCATTCTGTCATCGGGCAACCTGCCGCGTTTCGTTCGGCCGGCAAAGGTCAGAAACGTATGAGATGGGACACCGACATGTATCTGGAGGCTGTGAATTCGCGGCGCGGTCGCGCTGTTCTGTCAGGCCTGCTGGCGGGGTTTATTGCAAGCTCTGCCTCTGCCGGGCCCGCCGATCTCTGCTTCCGGGGATTGAATATTTCGGGCGCCGAATATGGCGAGTTCGACGGTGTCGAGGGGGTGAACTTCACTTACCCCTCGGCCTCCACGGTCTCCTACTTCGCCGACAAGGGGTTCGATACCGTCCGTTTGCCCTTCAAGTGGGAGCGCCTCCAGCCGCGGCTGGGCGAGGCCTTCGAGCGTACCGAGCTCGAACGTCTGAAGACCAGCGTCGCGGGCTTGAGGGACAAGGGTTTCCTCATCATCCTCGATCCGCATAATTTCGGCTATTATTCGGGTAATAACATCGGGTCGGCCGAGGTCTCGCCGCGACAGTTCGCACAATTCTGGATCCGGCTTGCGGCCGAATTTGCCAATGAGGACGGGATCGGCTTCGGGTTGATGAACGAGCCGCATGACATTGCGCCGGCCGTCTGGCTCGATGCGGCAAACCAGGCGATTGCCGGCATTCGTGCCGTCGGCGCGCGCAATCTCATCCTTGTGCCCGGGACCCACTGGAGCGGCGTGGTGACGTGGCCTGAGGATTTCGGCCAGGGATCGAATGCAATGACGATGCTCGGCATCATCGATCCGATCGACAATTACGCCTTTGAAGTTCACCAGTACATGGACAAGGATCTGTCGGGCACGAACGAGGCTTGCGTCAATGCGGACCTGGCGGTCGACGGGATGGAGAAACTCTCGGATTGGCTGCGCCTCCACGGCAAGCGCGCCTTTCTCGGCGAGTTCGGCGGATCAAAGGATGCAGACTGCCTGGCCGGTCTGACGCGGATGACAGATCACATGGCGAGCCATTCCGACGTCTGGCTCGGCTGGACCTATTGGGCCGGCGGGGACTGGTGGTCGCCCGAGGAGGGCAACAATATCCAGCCGACAGCGGAGGGCGATCGTGCCCAGCTTTCCGTGCTTCTACCGGCTCTCAAACCCGATGCCACAGATCCGGGGGCATGCCTGCGTATTCCGCCCGCTGGATAAGACTTAATTAACCGTAAATACTCATAGTTCAGCAAGAAACGGGCGGCTCGCAAGCCCCCGCTGGACCTCTACATGCATGGGCAAGCCAATCGTGAAAGATCTGACGCGAGGGATGAGCGAATTCGAACCTGGGCGTCGTGAGGCGGACGCACAGCCAACGTCTCCTGCCGGTGGCGGGAATGTCAGCTTGCGCCGTTATCTCGGCACGTCCGTCGACGAGCGCGAGGTGCGTGAGCCGCAGTCCCGCCGGCCGCTCACCATGGATGATATCGAGCAGCGGGCCCGGGAACGATTTGGCTGGGACCTCTCGGGCGGCAATGACGCGCCAGAGACTGTCCGGGGGGATGCACATCGCGACCCGGTAAACGAGCCCGCGCCGGACGAGCGCCCGGCAGCCGTGCAGCCGCTGGCGGCCGCGCCCGATACGCCGCTGGTGATCGACCTGAAATTCGTCGCGCTCGCTGCCTGGAAGTATCGCAGGGCGGTTCTTGCTGGTGCCATCGTCTGCGCGATCGCAGGCGGTGCCATGACGACGCTGCTGGCCCAAAAGTACAGCGCGACCGCGACGCTCTATTTCGATCCGCAGAAGCTTGCGGTGGAACTCGTCGAGAACGACAGGGCGACGTCGCCGGAAGTGCTCAATGCGACGATCGACAGCCAGACGCAGATCATCACATCCCGCACAGTCCTGGAGACCGTCGCCGGCAATCTGAAGCTCATGTCGGATCCCGAGTTTCTCGATCGCTCCTCGGACAATGCCGCCACTGACATGAACAAGGTGATCACCAACCTGCAAAAGCAGATCCTGGTGTCGCGCCAGGAGGGCACGTTCATCTTTCAGGTGAAGGTGACGACGAGGGAGGCTGAAAAGTCTGCCGCGATCGCCAATTCGCTGGTTGCAGCCTATCTCAAGGACAGCCGCGTCAATGCCGAGGACAGTTTCGGAAGCGTCAATACGAGCCTGGTCAACCAGCTGACGGCGCTCCGCAAGGCGGTGATCACCGCCGAGGCCGAGGTGCGCGCCTTCACTTCGCAGAACGATCTCTTCGCCGTGGGTGGTGACCAGATCGCCGACAAGCGTCTGCAGTCGCTCGACGACCTGCTCGTTGCCGCACAACAGAAGATCATCGAGGCCAAGGCGCAGCTCGACACCGTGTCGAGGCTCGACATCAATGATGTTCTCGTCGGTGACGCGGCGGCGTCGCGAACGCTCGGAGATCTCCGCAATCAATATGCGAGCCTTTCGGCCAATGTGAGCAGCCTGACCGAGCGCCTCGGGCCGCGGCATCCGCAATTGCAGTCGGCCAAGGCGTCGCTCGGCGATATCGAGCGGCAGATCCGCCTGGAACTCGAGCGGATGGTGGTCGCTTCGCGCAGTGCTTATGAGTCGGCGCAAAAGGAAGAGGCCGACATCCTCAAGGAACTCAATGTCCAGAAGGCATCCCAGACCACCAATTCGACGGCGCTGATCGAACTCAGCGAGCTGGAGCGCAAGGCCAAGGCCGCACGCGACGTCTACGAGGCCGTGCTGAAGCGCAGCGAGGAGACGGCGGCCGAGATGAGCCTCTACTCAAGCAATGTCCGCATCGTCGCCGAAGCCTTCCCGGCGCAAGCGCCCGATGGTCCAGGCCGCAAGGTTCTGCTGATGGCCGGCGCCTTCGGCGGCGGCCTCTTCGGCCTCGGCCTGGGGATCGTTCTCGCTGCTGGATTTGCGCTGTTCCGGTCGATGACGAGAAAGCAAATTGAACCTTGCCTTTAAGTCTTCAATCCCATCCAACTCCGAACAAGAACGCTCAAAGTACTCGCGGATATCGGCATAAGACTGGTCGGCAAAATCCTGGCGCTGGATCGAGTCGAATTCTTGTTTGATCTTAATCCGACGAGCATGGGCAGAGGTGCCAAATGCGGATGCCGCAGGTCGGACTTCGCTTGCTTTTTGGCTTGATATCAATCGCCTCAGGCCCGTGACTACATCAAGAAATGCGACGTTTGCGTTTGTCCATTCTGAGATCGGCTTGCCGTCTTTCGGCAGCGCCATGATCTTTCTGAACGGGGAGTTGAGCCAATCGCACGGCTCAATGATCACCGGCACTATGTGAAGCTGGCCCTGATCTGAAAGCCGCTGGGCCTCGGCAAACTCCTTCTCGTAGCAGTAGTTCGAGGCGAGATAATCTGGGCTAACCAGAGCGATGAAAAACTGCGCGCTTCCCAAGGCCTCCATGACCGACTGGTCAAGGGCCGCTCCTGGATTGATCGCGTGGTCCGTCCAGGTTTCGAGAAGGCCTTCACGCATCAAAACGGAAAGATGTTTATGAAGGCGCTCAAGGTAGGCTTCGTCTACGTGGGAATACGAAATGAATGCGCGTGCTGTCACTCAGGATCTCCGTCTTTACCTGAGGTCTAAAATACGCCTGCCTTCACTCACGGCCAAGTGGCAGGCGCGACTTGCCAACACTTTTGAGGGTGCAAGCCGCAATCCCGATCTAGAATAGTTGCATCCTTGATTTGTCGATCTGCCCGCGTCATCCTGAAAGTCTAATCCCTGGTTCGGCGCTAGTGACCTCAGGATTCAGCATTGGAGATGTCGGGGCGTGTTCCTTTGTCATCTGGCTCTGCCTTGAATGGTTTCAAACTAACAATGCTCAGACGGAGATAATCATTAATACGCTGCTCAAAACTGTCGTGAATACCCTTAAGGTTCTGTGGGGCCAGGTGGTCGGGGAACACGACATCGACATGAAGGTGTGTGAAAACTTAGCGTCAGCCAAGAGGCCGTAGAGGCGGTTCGAGTCCGCCACCCCACACATCAGGAAGCCAACAGATCGCTAGATGCAATTTCTTCCAAGTAGGCTGGCGATCTGTTCCAAGTTGTCTGTTGGAAATCTTATCAAGACGCTCTGCTTTGCACCCCTAGTTTGACCGATAGAGATATCTACCAGCTTTGCCTCGACTATCTGGCTCAAGAGACCTCTGTCGATTTTGATAGTCGCGAACCCGATATTGCCATCTTGTGAAAACTTATACGTGGTATCAACCCAATCGCCAAAATCGTCTTCATCGACCTTGAGGGCCAGGGTCATGGAATCTGAATCGCGGTTCCCTATGCCGTCAACTTTTCCCAGTCCAGGTGATGGCGGTGGAAGTTCTGATGCGAAGACAAGTCGCAGGTCTCTGCCGACGCAAACAAATGTCACCTTACCGCTTGTATCAGCGGTTTCAGTACGTGCCAGAACGCCATTCTTGTATGGTTCAAGGCGCAAAGGGAGAGCGCGTACTGGGTCCCATACAATTCTTAGTAGGCGCATCTCATCGCCTGTAAGTATGCGCATGCCGCTATTATCTTGCTTAGCAGCCCAATCTATGACGAGGGGATCAATGCCCATTCTTTGGGTGTATTCAAGAAGAACACCTGTTAGCCTTTGAACTGCCGTCAACTCGAGGCGGGTGTATACAGGTGCGTCTACGTTGGTCTCTGCTATGTCACCTGCGAACGCATGGATTCCGAGGGTGGAGCCATCCCGCACTTCACGTTTCACCCCGCCGAAGAAAGCGTAAACACAGGCCGACAGGCATTCTCCACCGGGCTCCTCATCGTAGACAGATGAACCTGCTCTTTGCTCGGCCTTGTAGACACTTACGACTACTCCACGCCTTCTAAACTCCTCTCCGAGCGCAATCGCCCCCTCCAGACTTCCTCCCTTGGAGTTAATCAGAACTCTTGCGCCTCCGACTTCGCGAAAGTCATCTACTGAGTCTATGGAGATATCGCCGTCTGCGACGATAAACTCGCACTCGTTGCAGTTCCCGCCATTGCTTGTCGAGACAAACGTCATCCTCTTCGCATCGGCTGGCTGAATTTGTAGACATAAAATAACGCCAGCTGCCAAAGCGAATTTGACAAATTTCATTCTATTGCTCTCAGTTTGACTTCAAAGGTCGCTGGATCATCATCGGGGCGCAGTCGGAGTAAGACGTTCGCATATCCGGTCCGTCTAATGAGCAAGCTCTCTGTGGAATTGGCTGATTTATTCACAGGAACAAAAAACTCCACGTTTGTCCGGAACTCAGTTCGGGTACCGTTGAACCAGACCTCAGCGTTGCCAGGCTCACTGTCTAGCTTGACCTTAACTCTCTCTGCGCCCGCCTGTGGAACCGTCCAAGCTGTCGCGCGTAAAATTGGTGGTACGTATGCGATCTCGCCCGTTGCGGGGAACTGGTCGATGACAAGTTTTACCACACGGGCATCTGTGACCAAATTGGGATCAACTCGCTCTATGCGCGCTTTGCCATTGCCGAAGACCGCGGATACGAGCGGCACTTCAAAAGCACGCTCAATGACCTCACCATCGTCGGAAATCTGGATGTCGCAATAAGCAATCGCTGGAGGGGATGTTTTATCGTCCAAGAACTGCAAACGATATGTGCCTCTGGGGAGGACAACGTGGTCAGAAAACAAACCAACGAATAGGTCGGCAATAATCTGTGTTCCCTCAATTCTTTGGAGGCGAACTTGGCCATCGCCTGGCATGTCTAATTGCACTACCGCTTCGCTCGATAGCGCTGGTGTAGCTACTAAAGATAGGAGCAGAAGCATGACCGGCTTAATCATTCAGGTGCCTCCAGATAATGGAACCGGCTACGAGTAATGCAGACAACAGCGTTGCCCAATATTGCCAAGTCATAATAATCCAAGACCAAGAGTTATCTAGGGGATCTTGACCTATGCGAATATCGTTGACCACCGACTGATGCAGAAGCTGCCCGAAAAACAGTGATGCGAGCGAAGCGCCGCATACGAAGACGAATATGCAAATTACTAGCTGAGATCGCTTTCCGTCATTTACCAAAACAACCCAGCAGGCAACCATCAGGGCTATAGACCAATTGGAAAAGGAACTGGATTGCGCGAGAAGGCCAGCCACCGCGGTTTGATAAAGTCCTGCCTGCACCTCTGGGGCTAACGCCTTAACTATTCCCGAAGACGACAACGTCCCTTCGAACAGAACAAGGTAGCCCACCGCCAGCAATGTCAGCGCCGTGGCCAGGCTCACGAAGCCGCGTCGTCTGAGAAATTCCACGCTTTATGCCCCACCCTGGAGAATCCGAAATCTCTTGTTGGCAGTTTGAGCAAGCCTCGGTTACGGCTGCAAGTCTTTTAACCGCGCCAACTGTCCGCACGTTTTTGGAAATCAATGTCCTTCCACTGTTCTTTCCAAAGCGTGAGATACTTTATGTCCGAGGACGCCGGTTCGGGTTCACACTTTTGGACGTATACGACGCAGGGCATGATGACTGCATCACCGATTAACAGCGCTTCACCCTGCTCAAGTGCGGGCATACCCTCGGTTAGTCATCACATCGGATTTGGCACGAATTTATCTGACATCTCAGCAGAAGGTGGGGCCCTAGCTGGGTTCAGGGCGTGTTCCCGAAGACTGAAAAGTCCAACGAAACGATGACACTTTTTGGCTCCAGTTGGCGATCTTTCAAAAAATCAAGGAACGCTCCGTCGAACCCATCTCTCTTGGCTCCAGGGAAATGAAACCTCCAGTAACCTGATTTGTGATATTCATGATCTTCTGGTTCGTCGTATGAGATGAACCGACGGTCTGCGAGAAACCTCAATTCGCCGACTGTGTCACCGTACTTTGAGCGCCTATCTATCTGATCAGCATTTACATGGTATCCCCAAGCACCTGCACCAGGGCGCTCCTCTCTCCAACTCAGCATCCATGCTAGGAACTCTCGAGAGATTCTTGGCAGTTCCGAAAGCGCGTCAGCAAAGCCATTCAAATCGCTCGCCGCTGCCTCCGTCTCGTCACCATAAATCTCTTCCGCGGTTGCTGAGGTTACGAACAGACTACCGTCCGTCAAAACGACGCCACTTCTCGGCTCTACATAGTCTTCAAGGCTAGTAGGAAACTTTCCGTCTTCGCCCCTCACTTCTAGTTCTACTCGGATTCTGACAGTCTCTGCCATGATCAGCCGATGTAAATCCTGAAGCTTCAAAATTGGCAACATGACCGCATCACGAATGAGATCCGTCATGTCCCAGATGTTGGCTTCACTAAAGCCGATCCTGGCGACGTCGGGTGTGTCCAGGGTGTAGCTCCCCTGCTTGCTACCAATCGCTAGAATAATAATGCGATTGTATTGCAGTAAATGTTCGTTCGTGACTTTTTCAAGCGTCTTTTTTACTTTCTGACTACTCGCTGTGGCCGTAACTTGAACTGCGACTTTTGAATAAATATCTCCAAGATCGAGGCCAGGTTCATTGGATCGATGCTTGTTCAGATTCGCTAGGTTCCAATTATGAACTGTGTTCAGGATGTCTCTAAAAAAATTCTCTAATAGGCTGTTTAGGGCAAGGTCGCCGATTTTTCCTCGCATTTCGACCTGATGCGCTATCGCAGAAAGTTCATCAACAATCTGTCCAATGAAATAACCGCGACTAGAACTCATCATTGCACCTCATTCACGAATTCAGAACCACCAAATGTTTATGCTAGGGTCTCATTGATCCTGATAAAGAGCTTCTCGAAGTTCGCCAAAGTTGTTTCCGAAAGCTTTCCAAGAACCTTGTCCTTGGACCGCAGGAGATAATCTGCTGGCTTATTGTGATCGAAGCGCCTCTCTCCAATGATACGAGCAATCTGGTTCACGATCGGGTCGGAGCCTTTCAATTCAGACTTTTTAATCTGCTTGCCGAAAGCGCCGTTGAACAATCCGAGATAGTCTTCGGTTTCGAAGAGGTCTTCGATGTCGGCCATGGCGGTTCCAGTTAGCTCTCCGACAGCGATTATTCTTTGGTCTGTAAGGAAGCCGGCTTTAGCCAGAGCAGTTAGCTTTTGGTGGCCTTCTTTCCGCGAGTCGACGAGGACGGTTACATCGAGGTGGTTTCCGAGAAGCGCAACAAAAGCAGGAATAACATCCGCCCCGCCGATGGGCATCATCGACCAACGTTCGTTCAGGCCCTTACGACCGAGGGATCTCAGGTGTTGGGAGATGGTGTCGAGATAGATGAAATCCGAAGGTCCCTCCAAGACAAGGTTATCCTTGGCTATGAACAGGTGCTGCGCAATATCGTATCCCAAGGCGCTCTGTAGGGGAAAAAGGGTGTCCCGGTCTGTTGTGAGAACGTCTGCGGTGACCACAGCTCCTCTCTCGATGCCCTTATCTTCAATCAGACGCGTTCGTTCAATCTTATTCGGTTGGATCATAAAGGGTGAATGCGTCGTGTAGATTACCTGACACCGCTCCGACAAGCGTTCCTCTATGAAGCGGAGGAAGTCCTTCTGCGCTTTTGCATGAAGGCTCAGGGCGGGTTCATCGAGGAGGATGATTATTGGCGTCTTGTCGAACTCATAGCGAGAGAACGCTGTGAGGAAGGAGAAGAACCACCTGAATCCAGAAGACCTCTCGTCAAACGGCAACGACAGCATGTGCTTGTCGTCATACATTCGCACCTGCAGTTCGTCTATGACTGAACTGTAGCCGCTTCCGTTAGGGACTTGCTTTTGAGTTAGGTCCATCATCACATTCAAATGAATGTTCGTGGACCAGTATGTCAGAACCTGCCGCTTGAGCTCGTTCGAGGTGTTCTCTAGCTCTCTTTTACGCGTTTCATAGTCACTGTCGAGCAGATGATCTTTCTCGAACTCTGCTAGTTGCAATAGCGCCAACGCCGTCTGTTCATTTTCGTCTAGAGTTTCTGGGTCCGCATCGAGAATCCTCCTGATCGGAACCCTGCTGGGGAGACTGCTGTACTCACTGTAGTAGAAGAATTTTGGAACGCGCTCTGCAAGTTTGCTCGCGATAACCGTGCGCATGGGTGCCTTTTTCGGAAGCATTTTCTCCAAATGGGCTACGAGCTCTTTTCTCAGTTCAGCTGTGTCTTCATCGTCGCCGTCCGTGTAAGCGTCGATTGCCGTCCGCAATTCTTCAAAATTCGTACATGCATGAACGGTAGCCAGTTCCTTGTCGGGATCGTAGGTCCCAAGGAAGTTCTTCACTGCAACCGCTTCATCAGTGTCGAACACCGAGAGGGGGCTGTTGTTGTAGCGCCGTTTGTACGTGAATTCCGTTGATGTCAGTACGCCTGGGCCGAAGACTTCCTCGACAGCGTCGTGATCCGTTTTCTCAAGTTCAAAAGTCGCGGCAATAGGAAAGGTGTCGTCTAGGTCTTCGTCTTTGGCCTTGGCTTCTCGACGGTGCTTTTTCTCAAGCCAAGCGGGGTAGTGCTTGGCCGAGTCGAACTTGACTGCACCCTGTGCAGGCTTGAGGCGACGAAGAGCTTCGAGAAAGGCCGACTTGCCAGATTCGTTTTTGCCAACGAGGCATGTGATCTTGTCGTCTATTTCGACTTCAGAAGAGTCCAAGATGTGTTTGAAGTTCTTGATCTGAACAGTCCTGAGGCGCATGTACCCCTCCCAATTGTATGCACCAAAAATGATGTGCTCTGCTGGCGACGGTTGCAAGGCCTTAGTATTCACATCCAATGCTTTTTGCATGTCCGTAGGCGAATTTCTGTGAAGAATTGCCACTGTCGTTGATGTTTTTTCGTTTCCTTTCAAATTACCCGAAGCTTAATGTGGTTAAGTTTCGCTTCTCCAGATGCATTTTGAGATTCATCAAAATATTATTTCTTTCATTGGTCATTGCCGACCGTACAATTG
>NZ_JAJGPW010000010.1:0-89892 GCF_020889605.1 Rhizobium sp. 'Codium 1' | reverse complement strand
AGCTCAAGTTCGTCGAGCTGGTCGTCGAGAATGGCAAGCCGCGGCCGGCCTTCGGCATGCCGGTCCTGGATCTGCTGCATCAGGCTCGTCTGCGTCGCCTTAATCTTCGCGAGTTCAGCCTCCAACTGCGCCTTGCGGGAGGGCGCACTCTTCAGTTTGCTTACCTCGTGGGCGATCATCTTCTTCGAAATCCGGTCGAAGATCTCGATCGAGTAAAACGCGACCGGAAGGCAGTTCAAGACTCGCTCTTCGAGTTCATGGCGGGTGATCGTTTTACTATTGGCGCAGCATTCCCCGTCAAGCTCATCGATTGGCAGGCGCTTCTTGCGGTTGGTACAGCTATAGCGATCCTTTCCGCTGATCGCGTAAGGTCCGCCGCACTCGGCACATTGGAGCATTCGGCTTAGGAGATATTCCGGACGGTGCGTCGCGTTGAGACGGTTTGTCGAGTGCCGGTCAAACTCTTCCCGGCTTTCGGCCTGGCGTTGCTTTGCCCGTTCCCACATCTCATCCGAAATAATGCGAAGCTTTGGCTCGTCCCTGAACTCCCATTCGTCTCTGTCGTTGGCACGAGAGGTTCGCCGCTCTGTCGTCGGGTCCTTGCGGAACTTCTGTTTGTTCCAGACGACTTTCCCCACATAGAGGGAGTTGTTGAGGATGCCGGTCCCGTCAGTGACGCTGCCCCGGATGGTGGTGTCGCGCCAGTATTTGGTGCGTGCACCCGGGATCCCCAGGTCGTTCAGCTTCTGTGCAATGGCGGCCGGTGAGACGCCATCGACATAGTCCTTGAAGATCCCACGCTCGATCTCGGCCTTGACCGGATCGATCTCCCTCAACCCCTTGAGGCGATCGCCATTGGCATCGCGCTGCTGAGAAAGCTTATAGCCGTAGGAAAGGCATGTGGTTGCCTTTCCCTTGCGAACGGCCGTCTTCATGCCCTCTCGGGTGCGTGTCCGGCCCTGCTCGACGAGTTCATGGCTCATCGTGGAGCGCATGTGCAGTTCCATATCTGTGACCGCCCGGCCGGCCTCGACAGTCCAGATGGCGCAGTCGTGATAGTTCAGATCCTTCAGGATCTTCGACGTGTGCTCCACATCGCGCGACAGGCGGTCGACGTTGACGCAGAGTACCACATCAATGTGTTCGCGCTTCACATGCGCGAGGAGCTGCTGGATGCCGGGGCGGGAGGTGAACGAGGTTCCGCTGATTGCGGAGTCGAAGTAAGTCGCGACCAGCTTCCAGTCCCTGTCGGCGACAAACTTTTTGCCGAGTTCCGTCTGGGTCTCGATCGAGACCTCATTCTGGCGGTCCGTGGAGTAGCGGGCGTAGAACAAAACCTTCTTGGTCATTTGGTGCTCATACATAAACAGATTGCGCGTGAGAGACATGCTTAGCCTGGCCGGGACGACTTGGGAGCCCCGGCCAGAGCCAGGTCGTCATGACCTGGCGCTTCGCGTGTGCTTACGGTTGGGGGGCCGGCTTCGTCAGGTGGTGCGCCGTCGAGTAGACCTGACGCTGGACAGCGGATACGAATTCCAGCAACAGCACACGGGCCGCTTCACGATCGATCTCGGCCAGGCGCTTGTTCATCGACAACAGGTCGCCAATGCGCATGCATCCGACGGTGTGGGCAAGGGTCAAGGCCTCTACCGAGCGCTCACCGATACGGCGCTCGCAGATCTCGAACTGAACATACGTTCCTGGGCCGCCAAGCTCCTTGCGCCGTGGCGGCTTGGGCGATGCCGTGAAACCTTGATCGGTCACGGTCACCCAGATCGCCTTCCGGAACACGTGGTAACCGTCCCGCACAACGCCGGGTGTTTGCTCGATCAACTCAAGCAAACGGTCTACCGCCGCCTCGTTTTGCCGGTGGTAGTCCTCGATCCGCCGGTTGTCATCCTCGGAATAGATGAACCTGAACGTCCCGCTCGGTGATTGGGGTGCATGCAGCATAGTGGCTCCTTTCGTGCACAGATCTTCGCCGTCGTATTCGACGGTAATCTGCGCCAAGAGCCTTCTCGGGCATGCGGCCGGTGCAGACCCCGAACTCGGGCGTGGTCTGGCACTCTGGGTCTCCTGACGGCGGCATAACGGCGCCAGTGACATGGCCGTAATCGAACATGGGCGCCTCCTTTCCGTTCCTTGGACTGGCCTGGGTTGAACACTGCTACCAGCCAGAGAACACAGGAGTTGCGATCACGCAAGTACCTGTAATTGTTGGCTAGATGGATGCAGCTTGAGCAAAATCCGGTCGATTCTCAAAATGGGACAGCGCCTTTGCCTGAGAAGTTTGAGCACTTTACCGGCAGCTCATAGTTGTTAACGGCTTGGCAACCGTTGACTTAGATAGGGCAGTGTTGCGTGCGCGCAACAATACGACGGTCGCCCGGGATAGGCCGAAACCCTCCAGAAATCCGATTCAGAATCAAACGCCGTTTTATGAAGTAACGGGGGGAATGTGTCAGATCTTGCAAACGGGGTTTGTGAAAGACGATGCGCGATAGCGCATCCAAGAGGTACCGAATAAGGGCAGGCGAGAAACCTAATCAATCCTCAAGTTCGGCACCGTCTGCCTCGTCCAGGTGAACCTTCCGACGAAAAGGCCACTCGCCCGTGCGGTATTTGGCGGCAAGCTCATCGAATACGGCATCCGATGCTCGCTCATCGAAGCCTTGGCGAACCAGAAGAGCAACCACGCGATCCTGCAGCTCATCGAGTTCGGCCTCCGCCCGACGTTCCGCCATCGCAGAAATGATCATGAAGAGAGCCGTGCGGGCGACATCGTCGCGATTGGGGCGCCTTGCCTTCCTGTCGGCATCGCGCAGTCGCTGCTGACGCTCTCGCTGTTCGCGATTGCGGATCTCCTCCGATTTGCGTGTCATCCCGTCCCCTCAAACCAACAGGTGGCCTGCATGCCAGACCGGCATGAGCGCAGCAACCGCGTTCGCGGCTGAATCGAAAATCCCGGTTGATGAATCGGAAATCCTCAACTCTGAATCAGGAATGCGCAACTTGAGACAAGTTGTGGGCACTGTGCGGCAGGTCGAGATGACTTAATTCCTGCAAACGGCGTTTGTGGAAACGCCATTCTACTATCCTGAATCGGATGTCCAGAGTTCGGAATCGCTGCTGCGCAATTTGTCTCGATGTGAGATGGCGGCAGGATGATTTGCCTGCACTTTGAGACAGCTCGAGCGCTCTTGCGCCACCGGCAGGATCAAGGCTGCTGCGGCGACCCCAGAAGCTGCTGCATCATCGCGCGCACTTTGACAACGTCAGGCTTAGAGCTCTCACTGATATCATAGAGCTCCCCTAGACCATCAAGAAGCTCGTTCCACGGAGACGCTTGAGGCGGCCATGCTGGAAAGATGTGGCTTGGGCTTGAGGCGAGCGGATGCGGCAGCAGGATCAGGTTGCCGATCATCGTCTCCAGGTGTTCGCCGCCGATACGCAATTGGCTCCGGATGGCCTCGGATTCTTCGTGGTTAAAGCCCACCTCTTCGAGGCGGTTGATCAACTGAATGATGCGGCTGACCATCTCTCGGAAGATGCGAAACCCGCTGCGTGTCTTCATCGCTGCCAGCTCCTCCATGCTCGCCATATCGAACCGTAGCAGGGCATGATGAGGCGCTTGATAGACACTTTGTTCACTGGAGGGGTCCATCAGGATCTGCAGGTTGACCAGAGAAATCCCGGGGTAGGTTTGGAGCGCTTGAACCCCGCGGTCGACGTCCTGCTCTTCACCCACTGCGAGAGCGGCGACCACGTCGGCAGATACGCCCATGCGCTCAAGGCTCGTGCGGTGGGGACCAAGCACTGAACCGGCGTACAAAGCCCGCTCTATAACGGCCCCCTCGATACCGGTTCGTTCTGCGATGGACGACAGCACCTTTGATGTTGGTATCTCGTCAAAGACTTCCGAAAGCGCAATCCCGATGTCGATGAGCGCCAGCGGAGCGGTTTGGTCAATCGCCTCGATGGTTCTGAGCGCGGATTCCAGGGTCTCGGCCCGGTCGGCTGCAACATGGCTTGTTTTACTCATCGGAACTCCTGAACCCTGCGCGAAACGACTACATCAGTCGCCACGGCTATCGGCGAGAGTTTAAGCGGTGATGAATGACGAGAGCGACCGGTGGCCAATGCTGTTCGTGTCCACAGATCGATCACCTTGCCAAGTCCGATTGAACCGGTCGGCGAGGCAAGGCGCGCCGTAACGCCCGGATCAATGCAAACGGCGTTTGTGGAAACGCCGTTCCGGTGTTCTGAATCGGATGTCCAAAGTTCGGAATCAGATGAGCGCAATTTGTCTCGATGCATGGGCACTTTGAGAAAACGCGTGATGCCTTGTGAGGCTCAAGTGAGCCATTTTAGCCGTCTCCGTAGCCCTTGGCGGCTAAACCTTCGGTGATTGCAAAATACTTCGAACAGCCTCTGCGTGGAAAAAGTGCTTTTTGCGTCCCAATGGGAGGTGGCCGTCGAGCGAGCATGGGGCATGCCTGGCCGCGAAAATGCACGTTGGTCTGCTTGTTGACGGATGTAATAAAGTCGGAGTTGTAATTAAGATTGTTTGATCAATCGATTAGTATATTTAATGCCAAATTTATTAATAAGTATTTATTGCGGTTTGTAAATTGGTTTGTGGTGGAATTACATGGTTTTTGCTTGGTGTGATTCTAGGTGCGATTTGCATCGATTGATAATCGTGACGATAATAGCTTCATCCGATGCCTTTGCGTGTCGGATGATTGTAGCTAGTAACCGGAGTGTCAGATGACCACCAAGACCAAGCCCAAGGCCCCCGCCACCCCCTCCCTCACATATGAAAAGCTGAAGATCGATCCAGCGCTTCAGGGCCTTCTCGAGAACAAGGCCGAGCGCATCTTCGAGCTCGGTCGCCGCTCGACGGAGCAGACCTTCCTGATCGGCGACATTCTCAATGAAGTCGCTGACGTACTGGAGGGCCCGACGTTCGCGAAATGGGTGCATAGCCGTTGCGGGATCGCTGCGCGCACGGCGACCGGCTTCATTGCCGTCTCGCGGAACCTTGAGGCGTTCCGCGACGAGATGATCGATCTCAACGTGAGCTCGACCGTCTTGTTCACGATCGCTCATGCGGAGCCGGACAAAATCCGCCAGGTGCTGAAGCTTGCCGAGGAGCACGGTCAGGTCCGGGTCTCGGATGCCAGGGCCATCCTGTCTGATGGCCAGGAGAAACCCCGCGTCAATCCTTATGACATCGGCGGCGTGAGCGGACTTCAGGCGCTGATTGCTCTCAAATCCCGCGAAGGGCAGAAGATCTTCCTTGCCCGGCTTCAGACAATCGTCGGGGTCATGGATGCAGCTTTGAAAGCCAAGCGGCTCTATAAAGAGAAGCTGCAGGAAGCGCTTATGCTGTCGGCAGGTACCGCTCGAAACGAGCTTCGCAATCTGACGCACTTCGTCGGTTCGTCTGAGGCGAGGAGCGAGCACCAGAGCCTTGTGATGTTCCCCAATGGCAGCCAATGGGCGCGGGTCGAGGCCGTGCTGACGCGACTGTCCGACAAAGAGCGGTGGCCGAAGATGGTCGACCTGCGCAAGTGGCTCGAGGGCGAAGCCGTGCCCGTCCTGTCCTGGGCGATCTCGAAGGATCGGAAAGCAAAGCTGACCGGCCCCGACGTTAAGGACGCTGTCGACGGCAATGACGATGTCGCAGGCCGCCAGTTGCTCGAAGCGGTTCCGTCGATCGACACGTCCGAGATGGTTGAAGTCGAGATCGAATTTGAGGGCGAGGCCGAGGTTGAAGACGAAAACCTCGACGAGGTGGCCTCGCCTGTGATGTCGATGTGACCGGCGTTTAGATCGGGAAGGCGGCAACATTGCCTTCTCCCAAACCTTCCCTGGGGCCGCTTGTCGGCCCTTTTTTTGTTTGGTTGCCTGAGAGGCAGGAAGCGAACTTGGCCGCCGGCATTCGGCGACGGGCAGGGGCGTCCTGCGGAGTTCGTGAGCCCGCCGTTAACCTTGTACCGGCTTCGTTCTCTTTTTGACTGCCAAGGTCCTTGAGCCCGATCCCCGGTCCTGCCAGGTTGGGGAAGTTCCGGATGGCCGGAACAAGCGGCCCAAGCCGATGCTGGACACATCGACAAGGGCCTGACCGTCAACCTTGGTTAGAAGGAATCGGGCTATGAGCACGAATACCGCTTCTGTTCCCTATGGGGAAGTTCTCAACTCACTCGTCAACGCCAGCGCATCGGCCATGTCAGGCTCCCGCCCGCGCCCGTTCGGCTTCGGCCGAAACGCCATTGCCGCGCCGATCCGCGAGCCCGCCGCGCTGCGTCGGCATCCACACCTCGTCCGCTTTGAGGATGTTGAAGCCGATCTCGATGTGCTCATCGATCGCGCCATCACCGCCATCATGGACGGCGAACCGGCTGAAGACAAGATCTTGGGGCACTACGTTCACATCGCCTCGCTGGTGCGTGCGGTGTCGTTCCGGGAAGGCAAGCTTCTTGAATACGCGTTCGAACGGGTGGCGAGAGCGAACCCGAACGTGCTGGTGCTGATGCAGTCCCTCAAACTGCCGCTGGTCAAGGCCGCGCTTGAAGCAGTGTCCGGCAATAACTGGTCGAGCCTCGACGGCATCAAGCTCGATTGCGAGTCCCCGGCAAAGGGCAGCTACACGCCGGACTTGATTGTGGTGAACCGCGCGCGACACACGGCATACATCCTCGACCTCAAGCGATCGCTCGCGTCCTATGGCGACACAAGCCGGCTCGAGGAGTTGAAGACCAAGATGATGGCCGCGGCGATGGTCTTGCCCGACTGGCTTTACAAGACGCAAAAGCGATTGATGGTGGATACAGTCGAAGTCGCAATCGTCGATGGGGCCAGCCGACCAAGCGATCACGCTACCGGCATCTGGGCTCTCTCCGAAATCGATGACCTCCTGGAAATCGATGGTGCCGCTGCGTGCATGGCCGAACTGCGCCGTCGCTTCGGTGCCCGGGTGCAGCAGCTTCTTGAGGTCGAAGCGCGCAAGGCTATTGGGGTGGATGAGCGGATCGTCGAAGTCGTAGGCGACACTGAAGCCGCGCTGATCACGCCCAAGCCACCACGGATCAATCTCAACGGACCGAGCCGAACGTTCGAGGAAGAGATGGCGGCCCAGTCGTTTGACGAGGATCCGCTTCGCGGCCCATGGGACGAAGAGCGCTTCGAGCGGGTCGATACCATAGATGACGACGAGCCGCGCCCGGTCTTCTTCCGCATCGGCTATGCCAGACGCCCTGGGGCGCTCTGACCCGATCCACTCGATGATCTGAACGCTGCAGCCAGACGCTTACCGTCGGGTTGTGGGCGTTGGCCTCGACGGCTTCGCGCCTGTGACTTGCCACACCATTCCCATTCCCTGATTGCGCTGGACCCCGATGCGGTTCGGCCAAGGAGTTCCCATGTCTTCCGAAACCCAGCCGGAGGGGCTGCCGCGCATGCGTTGCGAAGCGGTCACCCCGAATACACGACCGACGACTCTCGATTGCCACCGCTCCCACGACGCCTTGCTCCGCACCCGGAGCACTCCCGTCAATCAATTGTCCGCCGATGATCCTGCCGTCGCGATCGGCCTCGCACTTGGCCACGTTCGAACCCAAGACGGACTGGCTGGCACCGTGCCGCCTCGCGTGATGGCCCACCTGCTAATCCATATCGAGCGGGGCGATCCAGCCTGCGAAGTGGTTATGGATTGGCTCGCCAAGCGCAGCCGCAACGCTGAAATGCAGGGCCAGCGTCGCCGGGTTCACGAGCGTCCCAGGCAGGAACCGGGCACCCTCAGGAAACGCGCGTTGCGGGCGCTGACACCAGCCGAGTCCGACTTGGCAATTATTGCCGAAACTGAGGAGGGCAAAACTGATGAGTAAGATCGCCCGTTTGTTTGTTCACCGCCTTGAACAGCTTGCCCGGCGCGAAGCGAGGCGCAATGCGCTGCGCAACGGTTTGCTCGACGTCAAGGCCATCGAGATCGGCGGTCACGTGGTCCGGCGCTACATGCCCGTGTTTGACACCTCATACCTCACCGGCGATCGCGAGAAGGATCTCGCCTGGGTGCGGCGGCACTTTGGCGACTGTCTGCAGCCAACGGCTGGATTGTTCGAAGGTACCTCCGTGCCCGCGGGTCTGCGGTCGGTATCTCGGCGGAAGTCCGGTTCCAAAAGTGAGCGTCTGTCCGACGCTGATCATGCAAACCGCGCCTATGCCCTCAGCCTCATTGGCCAAGCGGGCAAAGGACCCCTCGTCAGCAACATCATCGCGGCGATCGTCCTTGCCCGGACGATTGAGAGAGCCCGTGTGACCCTGGCTGCCGTGACACGCGCGGCGGCGATGCCGGCTCCGGTGATCGCACTGCATGCGCCAATCATCGGCTTCGAACCCGCAATCCGACGGCTGATCGAAGTCCCGGGCTTTGTACCCGGTGGCGATCTTAAAGGTCTCGATGGTGAGTATGTTTATGACGACGTGACCATCGCCGGCGATGAAGGCCCAGGGAGAACCTACGTTCTACTGCTTGGACATCTCCTGCGTCGCGTGGCCGGAGGCAATTTGCAGCGTCGCCTCCTCAACGCGCTGCGGCGTGATTATCCCGTTGTTGCTATCTGCGAAGATGCGAAAGGTGTTCCGGACGACATCAGTATCGCCGCGGATATCAATCTGGTCGGCGGGAGGCTCGATTACCCCTTCCTCGCCCTTATGCTCGAAGCTGTCTACGGACCGGGCGGCAGGTTGCCGCTCGATCGGTGGACCAATGCCTACGATGTACACTACCTCACCATCGATGACGTCGTGCTCGCGTTCAGACCGGGGCGCAGCGCTGCTGAAGTCGTTGCAATTCTTGCGTCGCTCACTGAGCGCAATCGCATCGCCGCGCGCGATGGGGAAAGTCATGACGATGAGGGCGACGGCTCTTCAAGTGGGTCCAAGGCGTCGAAGCAAAAGCCAGGCAAGGCGAACCACGACACGTCCGCCTCGGGGCAAGACGGTAGTAGCGGAGGATGGCGACGCGACAAGCCGTCTGGTGCCGAGGTGATCCAGCCGGAGCCTTGGAGCGAAGACGGCAGCCCACCGAGCCTCGCGGTCGAGACGCTCCCTGGATACGGCAAGGCGAAGACCTGGGCGCTCGATCTGAAGGCGGATCTCGATGACTACCGCGCCTCGATCTTGCCTTGGTCTGACATGAGCACCAAGCTGCTGCTCTCCGGACCGCCCGGGACCGGCAAGACGACATTTGCGCGGGCGCTCTGCAACAGCCTCCAGGTGCCTCTCGTCGTTAGTTCGGTATCGACCTGGTTGCAGGGTGCCCATCTGAGCGACGTGCTCAATCGTATGACCCGGACGTTTGCAGAGGCGCGTGCCGTGGCTCCCGCGATCCTCTTCATCGACGAGATTGACGGCATTGGAAAACGCCAGCCGGCGGAAAGGGACTACTCCGACTATTGGAATGGCGTGGTCAACAAGGCGCTCGAACTGCTGGATGGAGCGGTGAAGGGCGAAGGCCTCATCGTCGTCGGCGCCACCAACCGACCGGAGCAGATCGACGAGGCCTTGAAACGTTCCGGGCGACTGGAAACCCACATCGAGATCCCTAGGCCTGATACCGCCACGCTGGTCGAAATCTTCCGGCATCATCTTGGCGAAGATCTGAACGTTCTGGTCGCCGAGGGGCAGGTGCCAACCAAGGAGGAACCTGAGATCGCCAAGCCGTCCCCGGATGCGGAGGACAGCCTAAGTCAACAAGCAGCGCTGAATGGAGGGAGCCAATGACGGATCAACCCATGACTAATACGGGTTCAATCGATAGCGACGTTCAATCGGTCCTGAAGCGTCTGGGGACCCGTGCCATGGGGCTTACGGGTGCTGATGTCGAGCGCATTGTACGCGAGGCCCGGCAGGTCGCCCGCCGGCAGAAGCGGTCTATCCGATATAAGGATCTGGAAGACGGCATCCGCATGAACAGACCAGAGCTTCCGCATGATCTACGCTGGCGCTTCGCGGTCCACGAGGCGGGCCATGCGATCGTCCATCATGCCCTGAAGCTTGGTCCGATCCAGGGGATCACAATCGATATGCCCGATGGCGGGTACAGTCTTCTAGCTTTCCAGAGGTCCGGCAGTGATACGCTGAGCTATCGCGAGGACCTGCTGGCGATGCTGCTGGCCGGGCGGGCGGCAGAGCAAATTGTCTTCTGTTCGGTCTCAGTTGGTTCGGCCGGATCAGACGACAGTGATCTCGCGCGTGCGACCGGGCTTGCCCTGGCCCTTGAGCGCAGTCTCGGCTTTGGGGCGGTGCAGCCGCTGCTCTACCGTGACGACAAGGATCCGACGCCAGTCCTCGATGCGCATTCGGATCTGGCCGCTCGGGTGCATGCGCGCTTGGAGAAGGCGTTGGCAAAGGCGCTGGATCTGCTCACCGGAAGCCGGGATAAGCTTGATCGGTTGACGGCGGTGCTGTTCGAACAGCAGGTGCTTGATGGGGATGTGGTGCTCGAAATCCTCAATGAGGGGTGAGGCAATGACGGGCGGGAAAGCAGTTTGGCGCCCTCATATTGGCCTGTGGCATATTCTGGCGTTTGCCCGGAACCTGCCGGTCCGCTCGCCCTGTTCGGAAAGCGCCAACAGGAGAACATGAACTATTTCGCGGTTGGCGGCTGGAATGGGCCGGGAGCGGACTGGCAGCTTCTGTTCCATAAGGCGCATAAAGCGGCACCTTGTTCGCGCCTCTTACCAATCTCAAACCCGGTCATTCGTCACTGCACATTTACGCGCAAACTCCAGGCGCAATTGAGCGGATGGCATGGAGGGGCCGATCATCGCCTTTCGCCTGTGTATCGAGGATCAAGTAACAGCAGCCGGTCCATGAGATAGGCGGCCGTCTCGGGTCCGGCGCAGCCACTGATCACGCATTCATGCATGTCGCAGACGGTGTCACAGACTCGCTCACGCCGCGATCTAAAGACGACCGCAGGAACAAACCTGTCGCGGTCTATACTTTGGTTCGGCGTCTGGCTCCTCAGCATGATCCCTCATCCTCAATAGATTTGTTTTAGAGGGTCCCGCCAGTAAAGCGTGGAAACAGGACTTCATTTTCCAGGTGCATGTGCTGGACGAGGTCGTCCGCGAATTTCTTCGTGCCTGTGTAGAGCGCGCGCCAAGAATTGCAGGCGCCTTCTGGCAGATGAAATCCGCCGGTCACGTGCTCGAGTGCCGCCAGATGCTGTGCCTTAACGTCATGTTCTTGGCGCATCTGTTCGATGGGTCTCGTCAGCACCTGATGGTCGCTGCGTTCCATGAGCGGGAAGAGAAAAATCTCCTCGCGATGCATGTGGTCGTCGAGTTCTCCCTGGATGCGCTCGAGGAGATCCGCCAGTCCGATCGGTGCATCGGGATGATTGCCATGCACGCGCTCAACCTTGGCTGCGAGCGGGATCAGCGAGATGAGTTCCGCCCGGTGGGTGTCGTGGTAGCGTGTCCTGATGTGATTGATCAGATCGACCGTTCCGTCCGGTGCTTCCGTCGAGGCGGCGTTGACGAGGCCGAGCAATTCAGCAACCAGGGCTTCCGGTGAAAGTCCTGCAGCTTCGGCCGCAGCCGCGATGCTGTCAGAACCACCACAGCAGAAGCTGATGCCGTGTCGGCGGAACAGTGCGGCTGCACCGGGGAGGGATGTGGCGATCTTTCCGACCGTCTGGCTTGCGTTGAGTTCCATCGAATTCACCTGCGCTTCAATGCGTTTTCAGTTTGGGGAGAACATGGTCGGGATGGCCGATCGGGTCGTTGCGCTGTCGCAAACAACATGCCGCCAGCGCGTTGCGCGATGTCAGAGGGCTTGGGGAGTGTTTCTGGCCCGCGACACCCAGGCCGCTCCCTCTCGCGCGTGATGAAAGCCGTTTGAAAACCTAGCTGTGGGATAGGAATGCCCGATCAACGCGGCGGCCTCCTCGGGCTCCATGCCGCCGGACAAGGTCTTCTGGAAAATGGAGGCAATACGCGCCATGTCGCAATCCTGCGGCGAGAGACGGAAGGCGTTGACCCCGGCCTCCTGCAACTCGTGCAGTTCGCTGAGCAGGAGTTGGCACGTATGCGACATGGTCTGCACGCCATTGAGCACAAGGAATGACTGGCGGTCGAGGGTGTTGATTGGCAGGCCATCCGGCTCTTCGCCGCAGACGAACTGGCAATTGTCCTTGATCCTGCCCTTGGAGCGGGCATGGGCGCAGCGGGCCGATATGGCGAGCGGCATGCGGCCGAACACCATGACTTCGAGAGCCACATCAGGCGCATCGGCGGCGATCCTGGCAATCGAACTGAAGGGAAGTTCGGGCGGAAGACAGATGCGTTCCGCCCCGCGTTGTGCCAGGAGGCGCGCTGTGGGGCCGTTATAGACATTGACCAAGGGGCCGACGAGGTGCCGACGACCGTTGATCAGGCCGACGGCGGAGAGATCGTTGACCTCGATGGGGTGGTCGGCTGTCTCGATCAGCTCTTTCAGGCTACGGCTTTCGCGCTCCAGCGTGACGAGTGCCAGCGACGAGAAGGCGACGGTTTTCCCCGCCCGTTCCAGGCGTTCCACCACATCTGCCAGATGCGGCTCAGTGAAATGCTGCCGTTTGGAGCACACGGTCTCGCCGAGAATCACGCGATCCACCGGTGCTTCGTCCGCGATCTGGAAATAGAAATCGCGCCATTTCGGGCCATCCCAGAGATAGTAGACGGGTCCCAATGTCAGTTTGCTCATGCTCATCTCCAGCGCTTCTCATAGGCGCCGACCGTGGTCTTCTGTCCTTCGCTCAGGGCTCTGAGACGGGCCAGCAAGGGGCCGCGCCCTGTGGGATCGGTTGCGAGCGCCTGGCGCAGCGTCGAGACGACCTCGGCGACATAGGCCTTGCCGCGCTGGCGCCCCTCGATTTTCAAGGCGGATACGCCGGCATTCTTCAAGGCTTCGATTTCGCCCATGACGTCGAGTGACACAGGGTCCTCGAAGGCGTAGCCACGCGCATCGCCAATGTCGAAGCGCCCCTTGCACAGTGTCGGATAGCCGGCGGCCTCGCCTTGGCTGAACCGGTTGATCGTGTAGTCGCCGAGTTCCGATACCATGTCCGATCCCTCCTGCCGGTATCGCACATGGCTGGCCGGCGAGCAGACGCCATTCATGTTGGGCGATTTGCCGGTGGCGTAGGAGGAGAGCGAGCAGCGTCCCTCGGCCATGACGCAGAGCCCGCCGAAGACGAAGACTTCAATCTCGCATTTGACCTTGCGCCCGATACGGGCGATGTCGGCGATCGTCAGCGTCCTCGGCAAGACGACCCGTTTTGCGTCGAAGGCCTCGACGAGAAAGTTGATCGCTTCGGGATTGGAAGCAGACGCCTGGACCGAGACATGCAGGCGCTGCTCGGGATAGTGATCTCTGACATGCGCCATGAGGCCGAAATCGGCCAGGATCAGCGCATCGGCACCGAGCTTCGCCGCGTCGGCTGCTGCGCGATACCAGATCTCTTCGTCACCGGCCCGCATGAACGTATTGAGGGCAACGAAGGTCATGCAGCCCTTCTTGCGGGCATAGGCAATCGCATCGCGCAATTCGTCCCGGCTGAAATTGAGGCCGGGGAAATTGCGGGCATTGGTCTCATCGCGGAAACCACAATAGACTGCGTCGGCGCCCGCATCGACGGCTTCCCGAAAGGCGGCTGGTGTTCCGGCCGGGCAGATCAGTTCCATGACGGCGTCTCCTTCAGCGACTGGCTGCGGATTTTCTCGGCCAGCCTGTGAACGATGGGCGCCGCCGGTCCCCCGATCCGGGCGAGATCACGCGGCAGGTCGATATCGCAGTCGTCGAGCGCGTTTCTCATGGCGAGCATGGCCTCCATGTCCCCGATTACCTTCAGGTCGCGGGAAAAGAACAGGGCATCGGCATCGCAGCGACCCTCGAGGAGCGCCAAAAGCATGACCAGAGGGGCCTCCACGCCGGCGTCCGCCGTGAAGGCATCGCCCTTGCGCACCACCTTGAGGCGCTGAAGATCCGGTTCGATCAGGAAAACGAGGGGGAGGTCCGTCGGGACAAAGGAAAAGCGGCTGCTCTTGTATGTGCCAAGACGCTCGAACATGTCGCCATGGGCCGAGAGCAGGAGCTTGAAGAGGCGGCCCGCCACGAGTTCAATCGGCACGAGTGGCACGAGCGGAACGGCCTTCAGCGGGAGAGCCAGAATGGATGAAATCTGCATTGCGCCAATTCGGATGTTTGAACCGGCGCAAGCCTAGGGGAGCGCCCGGCGATCCAGATTGCTCCAGCGCAAAGACGCAGCCGAATTCGCGGTCCATAGCGGTCGGCATGACACAGAACGCACCGCCTCGTCGCTACGACGGCCTTCAAGCTTTCATGAGTGAATTGGAAAAACGGGGGCGGCTCGTCCGTGTTTCGCAGCCAGTCAGCCTCGTCCATGAGATCACCGAAATCCACAAACGGGTCCTGGCAGAGGGTGGCCCTGCCTTGCTCTTCGAACGTCCCGTCCGGCCGGACGGCTCGACGTCGGATGTTCCCCTTCTCGCCAATCTGTTCGGCACGCGCGAGCGCATCGAACTTGGCTACGGCATTGGCGGTGGCAAGATCGGCGATCTCGCGGAATTGCTGGCCGAATTGCGCGAGCCAAGACCGCCGGCTTCGCTTCGGGATGCCCTGAAGAAGCTGCCTGTGCTTCGGTCGGCCATGGCCCTGGGGTGCCGCCGGGTGTCACACGCCAGATGCCAGGATGTCGTGTTCGAAGGCGAAGCCGTCGATCTTGGTCGGCTGCCAATCCAGTGGTGCTGGCCCGGCGAACCTGCGCCGCTGATCACCTGGGGGCTGGTCGTCACCGCTTCACCTCATGATCCAAAGGATGTCAACGTCGGCGTCTACCGGCTGCAAGCGCTGGATCGAAAGCGTCTGATCACGCGCTGGCTTGCCCATCGCGGCGCTGCCAAGCATTTCCGACAGTGGCAGGCGGTGGGCCAGGATATGCCGATCGCGGTGGTCATCGGTGCTGATCCGCAAACGATCCTCGCAGCCGTCATGCCCTTGCCGGAGACCATGAGCGAGCTTTCATTCGCCGGCGTCTTGGGTGGAAAGCGCAGCCGTGTCGTTCGGGCGCTCACCCAGCCGCTCGATGTTCCAGCCAGCGCGGAAATCGTGCTCGAAGGGACGGTCTCCCTGGATGAGACCGCGCCCGAGGGGCCATACGGCGATCACACGGGTTACTATAACTCCGTCGACACGTTTCCCATCATGACCCTGAGCGCGATGACGATGCGCCAGAATCCGGTTTACCTCTCGACCTTTACGGGCCGTCCCCCGGACGAACCCTCGGTGCTCGGGGAGGCGATGAATGCCTTGTTCCTTCCACTCGTGAAGCGTCAGTTTCCGGAGATCGTCGATCTCTGGCTGCCGCCTGAAGCCTGTTCCTACCGGGCGATCGTCGTCTCGATCCACAAGCGTTATCCGGGGCAGGCGCGGCGGATCATGCTCGGGCTTTGGTCGATGCTGCCACAGTTCAGCTACACAAAGCTGATCATCGTGGTCGATCCCGACGTTGACGTCAGAAACTGGAGCGATGTCATGTGGGCTGTTTCCACCCGGTTCGATGCCTCTCGCGACATGGTGGTGGTCAGCGACACACCCATCGACTATCTCGATTTTGCCTCTCCCAAACCAGGGCTCGGCGGAAAGCTCGGGCTCGATGCCACAAACAAGCTTCCACCCGAAACCGACCGGGAATGGGGCAGAATTCTTCAGATGACGCCGGAAATCTCGGCGCGCGTCGATGCCATGTGGGGCGAGCTCGGACTTGGTCCAGGTCAGACGGCGGCAGGCCACCCATGAGCAGGCGTGTCATCCTCGGCATTTCAGGTGCATCCGGTGCTGCGATCGGACTTCAAGTCGGCCGGATTCTGGCCGCGATGGAGGACGTAGAACTGCATCTCGTAGTCACCAATGCAGCGCGCCGGACGATCGCCCACGAGGCAGGCAACGAGGCGCTGGGGCGCCTCATCGGCCTCGCCGATCACTTCCATGCCGATACCGATATCGGCGCGTCCATCGCCAGCGGATCCTTTCGCACGGCCGGGATGATTGTCGCGCCCTGTTCGATGCGTTCTCTTGCGGCGATCGCGGCCGGGATCACCGACAATCTCCTCACCCGCGCCGCCGATGTGCAACTCAAGGAACGGCGCAGGCTGGTTCTGCTCGCCCGGGAGACACCACTTCATCTCGGACACCTGCGCAACATGGTGGCGGTGACCGAGATGGGGGGCGTGGTGATGCCGCCGGTCCCCTCCTTTTACCGCAATCCGGCGACCGTGGAGGATCTGGTCGCCCACATCGCGGCGCGCGCAGTGGACCTCCTCGGTTTGTCGGATACACCCTTGATCCCCGAGTGGAGGGGGTGAGGGCGCGCCCGCGCCCTCCTGCTATCCCTTCCGCAAGATCAGCGGCATGTAGAAGACCACGTAGCCCAGGAAGGCGACGATCCAGGCGAATGCTGCAATGGGCAGCAAGAGCATGGTGTGTTGAGGCAATAGCGCGACCAGTATCCTGAGCGCTGCCGCGAGAATAATCGGCGCATAGATCAGCCAGGTCGTGGTGCGGGGTGACGTCAGCGCCTGGCCCGTATGCCCTCGGGTTGCACGCGTCATCACCGCCAGCGTGACGACCCCGATGCCACCGGTCGTCCAGGCATGGATGCCGGCTGAGGCAAAGCCTGAAACTTGCAGGAGCATGGAAAGGCCTGTGAGCAGGAAACCCAAGGGGATGAACAGATAACCGACATGGAGGATCGTTACCAAGGGCTCGCGCAGCGTGCGCTCGGGACACCATCTGGCCTGTCTCGTGAGGTGCGCGATTCCGGCGAGGATCATCAGCAGCCCAGTGGGTGCGCGGAGGTCTTCCGAACCGGCGGCAACAGCGACCCACATTGCAAGCGACAGGCCAGCAAGGATCATGACGGCAAGATCGAAAGGGGCGAAATTCTGAGGCAGCCGTCCCGGATTGTTCGCCTTCAGCCAGTTGCCGGTGAAGGCTGGAATGATGCGTCCTGTGACAAGGGATACCAGGATGAGGATTGCCGACAGGGCCATCCGGTCGGACATCTCGATCCGCCCGTAGCGCTCGATTTCGCGATGGAAGAGGATCTGGGCTGCGCTGAGAACGACGAGCACCGCGACGATCTTGTAGTTCCGGCGGTTCGATGCCGCGACCAGTTCCTTCAGAACGAAGATGGCGAGCACCGGCAGAAAGGCGAGCGTGACGAGCGTTGCACCAAGCAGGCCCGTCCATTCCGAGAAACCGATTGCCAGGCGCCCTGCGATCCAGAGAAGAAACAGCGCCAACAGGGGCAGTCCCTTCAATCCCGGCCTGCCGGTCCAGTTCGGCACGGCGGTCAGAAGAAAGCCGGCAATCACGGCCGGGACGAAGCCGAAGAGAAGCTCATGCTGGTGCCAGGCAACTGGGGGCAAGAGGGTCGGGACATGCATGAAGCCGAGGAACCAGGGGACCCAGATAGCAATCGACAGGGCGGCGACAAGCGCACTGCCCGGGAAGAACAGGCGGAAGCCTCCAGACAAAAGATGCTGCGGGATGGCGGGGCCGGGAATTTTAGTCATGTCAGCACCTTTCCTGATCCACCGTTTCCGGCGACCAGAGCAGAGGAATATAGGCCTTGGCCCAGAGGAAGAAGGAGAGCGAGAAAAGCGTCGAGGCGAGGCCGTGCGGGCCAAAGGGCAGGGCAAGGGACGGGGTGAATTCAGGCAGGATCCGCACAAGCACCGACAGGACGAGGAGCAGGATCGACAGCCTGGTTATCCGGGAGAAGCGCAGCGGTTGACCGGTATGGAGCAGGCCCGCAATCGACAGAACCTGCAGGACGCCGAGACTCAGCCCACCCATCAGCGCCAGATGCAGCCCACCCAGCCAGGGCAATGGCAAGCCAGCAAGAGAGAGCCCGCAGGTGACAAGGCCGGTGCCGGCGAGCGCACTCGACATCCACAAGCCGCCGAGTTCCAGCGAAAAGCCTTCGCGCCCCACAAACCCCTCGGCGACCCGATCGAGAAAGGCTGCACCGGCAGCCAATATCAGATAGCCGCGCACGGCGTCCGAGAGCGTGGCTGCCTCTGCCACGATCACCAGCATGGTCAACCCCGCCGCGAGATGGACCCGGCCCGGATGGGGTCGATAGGGCGAGGTCTTTTCCGTCGGGTCGAGGATCAGATTGGTCACCGGCACGGTGATGCGGGCAAGGGCGAGACCGAGCAGGCCGAGAAGCGAAAGCCCGAGTATCCTGATGGAGCTTTCCGCAAGCTCATAGCTCTCCAGGGCCATCGCAATCCGCAGCGATGCTGCAGCTGTGGCATATGCGATCACAAAGAGGGTGAACCCCAGGAGGTCGGTGGTTTTTCTGATCCACGCCAGTCGCAGCACATAGGCAAGCAGGAACAGCATCCAGGCCTCATCGAACAGGAGGCCGAGGAGCCAGCCCTTCTCGACGGCGAGGAAGCCGAGTACACGGGCGCCGGCCCAGAGAGCCGCAAGCAGGAACAAGGGGCGGCCGCTCAGGCGCTGCGTGTCCGTCCATTCCGGCAAAGCAGAGGTCAGGAAGCCTAGGAGAGCACCTCCGAAGGAGCCGACAAGCATTTCCTGGGCATGCCAATGGCCCGGCAGGGACGAGGTCGCGAACGGCAGATCGAGAGACCAGACCACCACCCAGAGAAACGGCCAGAGTGCTGCATGCAGGGCGGCGAGAGGAAACATCAGTCTGAGGCCGTCGGCAGACATGGCCCTGGCAAGATCGGGGGAGGGGAGCATCCGAATGGCTGGAAGCACACTCATGCCAGCCTCCGCTCGTCATGCTCGTCCACCACGGCAAACAGCGGATGATCGCAAACGAGCCGACGAGCCATCTCGAAGACCATCTCGTCGCTGCGGGTTTCGGGCATTTCGGGAACGGCGACGCAGTCGAGAATTCCATGCCCGTATCGATCTAGAACCGCGATCCGGTGGCAGATCCGCAGCGCTTCGTGTATGTCATGGGTGATGAAGAGCCCGCCCTTGCCGCTGTTTAGAACCGTGGTGACGACGAGGTCCTGCATTCGTCGTCGCAAGGCAGCGTCGAGCGCGGTGAAGGGCTCGTCGAAATAGAGGAAATCCGGATCGCCGACGAGTGCGCGGGCGAGCGCCGTGCGCTGACGCATGCCACCTGACAACTGTGATGGAAACTTGTGCCAGTCGCTCTCTTCCAGCGAAACGCGACGACAGGCATCCGCAATCCTCGCCGACTGCTGGGCGCGCGAAAGCGCATGACCGGAAAGGCCGAGCGCCACATTGGCCTCGACCGTCGCCCAGGGGAGGAGGCGCGGCTCCTGAAAGACGAAAGCGCTGCGGTCATATCCTCGCGTCACTTGGCCATGGCGTGGAATAATCAACCCGGCGGCAATCTGGGCAAGGGTGCTCTTGCCACAGCCGGATGGTCCGACCAGGGCTATCATTTCTCCATGTTCAACCCAAAGGCTGGCGTTCTCGAGAACAGCGCGGCCGAGAAAGACATGGCCGACGGCATTGAGCTGGAGAAGTGTCATCGGCGAACGCCCCAGGGTTGGGCAGCTTCCCGCCACGCCTCGGCTTCCGCCCGCAGGGGCTGTACAATCCCGTATTCGACGCCGATCAGAGCGATGACCGAGAGGAGGATCCAGGCGAGGGCTGCTTCCACATCGAGTGCCGAGCGGGCATTGGCCAGGGCTCCGCCGATACCGCCGGCATTGGCCAGAAGCTCGGCCATAACCGCTGCCTTGAAGGCCGTACCGAGCGCCATAACCAGAGCCGGAAACAGGACGTGCAGCATTTGCCGCAGCGATATTTCAAGCAGGCGAGCGAGGGGGGAAAGGCCGGCCATGCGGGCCATGTCCTCGAGCGCCCGGTCTCGGGTTTGAATGCCTTCGGCCGCACCGACGAAAACGAGCGGCAAGGCGGCGATGGCCGCGGTCGCGATGACCGTCCCGGCCCCCATGCCGAACCAGATCATCAGGAGGACGATCCAGGCGATGGGAGGCACGCCGATCACCAATGTCACCTGCGGTCGCGCAAGGCGCATCACTGCCGGATGATATCCGGCAATGACGCCCGCAATGGTCCCAAGCGCGGCCGCCACTAAGAAGCCACCGAGCGCCCTGAGACTTGTCGAGAGTACCAGCAGCCGGTTGTGGGGATCTGCGACCAGTCCCAACAGGGTCTGGATCGTCGCGGCGGGCGCGGGCAGAACGAAGCTGCCATAGGCCTCGGCGCCGAGCTGCCAGACGGCTGCAAAGACCGCAAGGCCGGCGAGACCCGCCCAGCCGGACCAGAAGAAGCGGCCAATCCTGCCCGCACGATCTGTGAGGCCCTTCATCCTCAGGCCTCAGAGATAGAGGGAGGCGTCGGGCATGCGCCCGCCCACCATTTCCGGGTGGCTCTGCGCCACGGCTTTGAGCAAAGCCTCGATCGATCCACGTGCCTCCCGCGCGGCAATGGCAACGAGGTTCGAATAGGGGATCGAAGCCTCGATCACCGGCCAGGGCAGTTCAAGTGCCGATGCGGCCTGGCTTGCAGCCGCTGCCGGGTCGGCATTCACCTCGACCGCCGCCTGCGCAAGCCCCTGAAGAAGCGCTTTCGCCTGTTCCGGATGATCGTCCAGGAAGCTGTGGGCGAGGGCCAGACCTGCCTGCGGCATGACCGGCGCCGTTGCGGTCACAGCGCCCCATTCCTGCTGCATGTCGATCACCCGGTGAAGGGCCTGACCACCGGTCTTGGCCTTGAAGATCGCGGCAGAGACCGCCGGCTCGGGCAGCAGGGCGGTATCGATGCGGCCGGCGAGCAGCATCTGCACGGCTTCGATCGGCGTGCCTGCCCGCTCCACCTTGACTTTCCCGCTCATTCCATGATGGGCCAGTGCTGCGTCAAAGACGAGCTCCGGCGTGTCATTGGGAAACGGCACGGTCACGCTTTGTCCTTCGAGATCGGAGAATGCAGTGATCCTGTCATCGCGCGACACGATGTAGAGAAGACCGTTGGTCATGACATTGGCCAGTTTCAGGCCAAGCCCGCGCGTATGCAGGTTCGCCGCAGCTGTTGTCGGCATGACCACGGCCTGCATCGAGCCGGATGAGAGGCCGGCCCGCATCTCGTCGGGCGTGCGCCACACCTTGAACTCCACCTTCTCGGCGACATCGCGTAGAAGCCCCTTGCCGACCGCATAGGCCATCGTGATCGATGGCCCGGCAGGAGGGCCATAGAGAACGAGCTGGTCCAGTGACGAAGCCCGCGCCCGCTTGTTGAGGAAGGGCAAGGCAAGGGTCGCGGCTATGCCCGCGCATAGCGTGCGACGGGTCGGTGCATAGCCGGCCTTGTCGGCTTCAGTGCTCTTTGTCTTGCTGATCCGGTCACCTGGGTTCGGCATCATGCTCTCCGTAAAGATGAATTAGTGGCTCATGTTATCGTCCGCCGCGCGCCGGTTGTTTGATATGGAGCAAGGAACGAGGCGAATTGCAGGTCGAGCGCCGGCGACCTGTATGGAGAAATGCAAGTCCTCCTGATCGTGCCTGCAATCGCTGTCAGAGATCGAGCGCGAGGACGGGGTCGACGCCAAACAGCGCGGCATGCCCTCCCGTGAGCAGCCAGGTCGTTGTCAAGAGCGTCAGGGCCAACGCGGCTAGCAGGGGTCGATCCAGACGCAGCTCGGCGCGTCCAGAGAACAAGGCGATGAAGGGAAATACCGATGTCGATCGCGCGATTGACGACCACTTGTCGCCCATCCGGCGTTTTGCGCGTTTTTCCACGACGAGGATTCCGACAGCCGAGAATAGGCCGAGGCCGCCGAATACAAGGAGTGACCTGACGTCACCGTTTGCGCAGACATGGCCAAGAGACCAGAGGAGGAAACCCCATAGGACAGGATGACGTGTCATGGTCGTTATCGCGCCGGGTGTAGCGCCTGGAAAAACGCTGACCGATGCCGGATTGGTGCTGATGAGACCAGCGGTGACAAGGAAGAGTCCGAGTGGCGACAACACCAGATTGACGAGGACGCTCCGCGGATCCGGCTGCCAGATCTCGACGTATTCGGCGCTCCAGGCGGCATGCAGAACCCAGATCAGGAGGGCCCCGGACGTTGCCGAATAGGCCAGAAGATAGACAGGCAATCCAAGCGCTGCGGTCAGCCTCCCCCGAATGCCTGGTATGGCAGGAACCGAATGCAGCAAAAGGAAAGCTGCAAGGGCGAGAATGACCTCGGTCATGATGGGAGTGTCTGCATCTCTGGCTCAACGCTGAGGAGCTGCTGCAGCAATATCTGCTCCACTGTTATGTGGCGCCGGACCGCCTCCTGAAAGCCGCGAACCATATGAGCTACCGTTTCCAGGCTCAGTCTGCATCGTTTGCGGGCGACTGCGGCCAAAGTGAGCGACAGTTCACGGGCGGCGCGACGGTCGACGCGATGTTCGGACTTGACCTGATCGAGAAGAAGAGAGCCGAAGCAGGAGCCGGCATGCAGCTCGAGGTCGGGGTAAAACCTTTGCTCTTCCAGAGTGTGTGCCGCTGCGACCAGCGGTTCGATGTGCTTTGCAACCTTCTGGATGCCGCGCGGGATCTCACCCGCGTCAAAGTCCATGGCCAGTTCCTCCAGCCTCAGGCAGAGGATGAGAAGATCGCGGTGCTTGTCCTCAAGCGCCCTGACCTCGGCGGCCGTTAGGCTGGATCCTGTCGTTTCCATGGTTTTCTCCCTACTGGCCGAGAAACAGGATGACGCCGATGACCATTGACGCCAGAACGGCGGCAAGCGTACCTCCGCCCTGCAGCACGCCCATGCGTTTCAGCATCAGGGCAAAGCCCACGATGACCGGTGTCACAACGACAAGGCCGATCTGTGCATCCGTCATGTCAATCATTTCCTTCTGTTCTGAACGCAGTCTGCCTTGCCTTTCGTCAGTCTTCTTTGCGCTCCCACAAAGAGCGCTTCGGATTTTTCTCTAAAACCGATCCCGACCGGAAGGAGATGTGACCATGGCCATGCGAACGAGCCTCCAGGATGAGGCAAAGGACGACCATCTGCTGCTCTGGATCCTGGTGTGGAGCGAGTTGATCGCTTTCGGCATCCTGATCCTCGGCTTTCTCGTCGCTTCGACCTTCGAGGCGGAAGCTTTCGAACTCGCCCGTCTGCACTTGAGGCCCGGCATCGCCGGAGCCAATACCCTCATCCTTCTCGTGAGCGGGTACTTTGTCGCAGTGGCGATGCGAAATCGGCTTGATCTTGAGGCGGTAAAACGGCCGTTGACCATTGCAGCCATGCTTGGCTTCTGCTTCGTGGCGATCAAGCTCTTCGAATATTGGGGTGAGGTCCGCTTCGCCGGTGATGCGACACTCGATACCTTCTTCGAACTCTACTTCATCATCACCGGCTTCCATCTCCTGCATGTCTTCTTTGGCGCAATTGCCCTTCTTCTGGTTGCCTGGCGCCCGGCACGGGAAAACCTGATCCTGATCGCCACGCTCTGGCACGTGATCGACCTCGTCTGGCTGGTCATCTTCCCCATCCTCTATCTCGCGTGAGGCCTGTCATGACCCGCAGACAACATGAGGAGTTGGTTGGCGTACTTGCCATGCTGATCACCTTCGCGATCGGCGGCGCGGTGGTTGCGGCGCTCGCTGGTGCTACCATCATACCGATCGCCGCAGTTCTTCTGATTGCCTTTGCCAAGGGACGGCTTGTGGTTCTCGACTTCCTCGAGCTGAGGAGCGGTCAGCATCCCATGCGGGTCGCGCTCATCGGCTGGTTGTGCATCCTTCTGACCGCCGCACTCGCCCGCTCGCTGGCCGTCGCCCTGATTGGTTGAAGATTCGCTGCGTTGCTTGCCGAAGCGCAAAGAACAACTCCCACCACTCACTATGAACAAGCATCCCGCAGACCCGGCGAGGGGATCGCCGGAGCCTTCAAGGCGGGGAAACCAGCGCCGGGTGTCATTCGCCCGGCAGACGGAAGGACAAAGGCATGGCAGAGCGCCTGACCAAGACCGGAGCGCGCAACGTTTTCTACGGCGGCTCCATCTTCTTTTTTGCGATCTTCGTGGGGCTCACGGCCCACAGTCACTACTACATCCGGACGACCTCGACCGACGAGACGACGCTGACCGACAGCGTCGCCCGCGGCAAGCATGTCTGGGAGAAGAACTCCTGCATCAACTGCCATACGCTTCTGGGGGAGGGGGCCTATTTCGCGCCTGAACTGGGCAATGTCTGGACCCGATGGGGCGGCCAGGACGACCATGAGGGTGCCCGCGAGACGCTTCGCTCCTGGATGGCCGCACAGCCCTCCGGCGTCGAAGGTCGCCGACAGATGCCGCAATTCAACCTGACCGACGACGAGATCAACGATCTCGCCGATTTCCTCGAATGGACCAGCAAGATCAAGACGCAGAACTGGCCGCCGAACGAGGCGGGCTGAGCCCTTCGTGACCCAAGGAGACATCACCATGAAATATCAAAGCCAAAAGGTCGCGATGCTGTATTTCTACGGCGCGCTTGGCCTCTTCGTTGCCCAGGTCCTGTTCGGGGTTGTTGCGGGCACGATCTATGTCCTGCCCAACACGCTCTCCGAGCTCCTCCCCTTCAATATCGTGCGCATGATCCACACCAACGCCCTGCTCGTCTGGTTGCTGATGGGCTTCATGGGCGCGACCTATTATCTCTTGCCGGAAGAGGCGGAGACGGAGCTTTACAGCCCGAAGCTCGCCATTGCGCAGTTCTGGATCTTCCTGATCGCCGCTGCCGCCGCCGTCGTCGGCTATCTCTTCGGCATCCATGAAGGCCGCGAGTTTCTCGAGCAACCCTTCATCATCAAGGTCGGCATCGTCATTGTCGCGTTGATGCTGCTGTTCAACGTCACCATGACGTCGCTCAAGGGACGCAAGACTGTTGTCACCAACATTCTGATCTTCGGCCTCTGGGGCGTGGCGATCTTCTTCCTCTTCGCCTTCTACAACCCGATCAATCTCGCGCTCGACAAGATGTACTGGTGGTATGTCGTCCATCTGTGGGTCGAAGGCGTCTGGGAGCTGATCATGGCCTCGGTGCTCGCCTTCCTGATGATCAAGCTCAACGGCATCGATCGCGAAGTCGTCGAGAAATGGCTCTATGTCATCGTCGGTCTGGCACTCTTCTCCGGCATTCTCGGCACGGGCCATCACTACTATTGGATCGGTGCGCCAGGTTACTGGCAATGGATCGGTTCGCTCTTCTCGACGCTCGAAGTCGCCCCGTTCTTCACCATGGTCATCTTCACCTTCGTGATGACCTGGAAGGCCGGCCGCAAGCATCCGAACAAGGCTGCCCTTCTGTGGTCGATCGGCTGCTCGGTCATGGCCTTCTTCGGCGCCGGCGTCTGGGGCTTCCTGCACACGCTGTCTTCGGTCAACTACTACACGCACGGCACGCAGGTGACCGCTGCGCACGGACACCTCGCCTTCTTCGGCGCCTACGTCATGCTCAACCTTGCGATCATGGCCTATGCCATTCCCGAAATGCGGGGTCGCCAGCCGTATAACCAGTGGCTGTCGATCGCGAGCTTCTGGATGATGTGCACCGCCATGTCGGTCATGACCTTCGCACTCACCTTTGCCGGTGTCCTGCAGGTACATCTGCAGCGCGTGCTTGGTGACAGCTATATGGCCGTGCAGGACCAGTTGGCACTGTTCTACTGGGTACGCCTCGGCTCGGGTGCCATCGTGCTGGTCTCCGCCCTGATGTTTGTCTGGGCCGTGCTGATGCCGGGCAAGGAAAAAGAGCCTGCCTTCGGCGGCTATGTCGAGCCTGCCGAGTGAGACAGCGGCCCCGCTACTTTCCCGGCGGCGGGGCCTTTTCCAGAGTTTTCAAGGATCAGACCTATGAACATCATTGCACGCAATCTTCAGTCGGATATCCCGGCCTATAGCCCGCTCGGCAACGAATGCGCCCTCTTTGAGACGGCCTGGACGCGGCAATTGCCGCTTCTCCTCAAAGGTCCCACCGGTTGCGGCAAGACCCGTTTCGTCAGCCATATGGCGCAAAAGCTTGGTCTGCCGCTCACCACCGTGTCCTGCCACGATGACCTTGCCGCCGCCGATCTCACGGGACGGTTTCTGCTCAAGGGCGGCGAGACCGTCTGGGTCGACGGGCCATTGACGCGCGCCGTGCGCGAAGGCGGCGTCTGCTATCTCGATGAAGTCGTCGAGGCACGCAAGGACGTGGCCGTCGTCCTCCATCCGCTCACCGACGACCGGCGGATCCTGCCGCTGGAGCGCACGGGCGAAGAGCTTGCGGCGCCACTCTCCTTCATGCTCGTCGTTTCCTACAATCCCGGCTATCAGAGCCTGCTCAAGGCGCTGAAGCCCTCGACCCGCCAGCGCTTCGTTGCGATCGAGTTCGACTTTCTGCCCAAGGCCCGTGAGATCGAAGTTGTCTCGGCGGAAAGCGGACTACCCATTTCGGCCGTCGAGCCGCTGGTCGAACTGGCGCGGCGGCTGCGCGCACTCAAAGGTCATGATCTGGAGGAAGGTGTCTCGACCCGTCTCCTCGTTTATTGCGCCAGCTTGATTGATGCCGGACTCTCCCCACGCGACGCCGTGCGTGCCGCGATGATCGAGCCGCTGACCGACGAGCCGGATGTGCGTGCCGCTCTTCTGGAACTCTCGCAAGCGGTCATCCGCTAGGAGTTGCGTCATGCTGGATTTCCTGGAGCTTGAGGAGACGGTCGGCCGTGTCTGGCACAGGCTGGCCGGCGACACCCGGACCTGGCCACGCTATCCCGAGGCAGCTGTCACGCTGGACGAGATGCTGCCGGTTCTCTCGGTCTGCTTTCGCGGTTTCGGCGGGGAAAAGACGGTGCAACTGGTCCCGGCGCGATGCCGGACCTCGCAGCATCGCCTGAAGCTGCGCCAGCGCTTGGGCCTGGGCGAGGAAAAGCTTATCCATCCGGCGCGCGACGAGGCGAGCGTCATGCTGCCGCCGGTTCTCGACCTGATGCCGGAGCAGGCGCTCAATCGCGACCTTTATGTCTGGCTCGTCGCCGCCATGGCCGTCATGCCGCTCGAACCGATGACGCAGGCTGATCCGCTGAAGGCCGATCTTGCCATGCTGGAGGCAGCCTCGCAGTTGCAGGGGCACGTTCTCGCCGCGTTTCCCGGCTTTGTTGATCTCTATCGCCGGCTGTGTCTCGCTCTGTTGACGGAACGCCGGCGCGGTTCGCTGCCCCGGGTCGAGGGCCTGCTCGAAGACCGGGTGATCGACCTCCTGCGACAGGGTGGTGGTCTCGCGCCGCTCTCCGTCGAGGCTGAGCTTCCCGCAACCGCGCCCCCCGGCTATTTGCCAATGCTGCCGGTGCCGCTCTGGCCGCAGGCGGTCATCAGGGAGGAATGGGCCGGCCGCCAGGAAGTGGACCAGCCGGTCGGCTCCAGTCAGGCGGATGCACAAGCCGCTGGCCGCCATGTGGCGATCCGCGAAAAGGACTCCGCTGCCAAGGGCGAGCGCAGCCCCTTCATCCTCAACCGCTTCGAAAAGATCCTAGCCATGGCGGAGATGGTCAATGTCGACCGCCCCGCCGATGACAGCGATGATCACGATGCGTCAGCCGCCGATGAGCTCGACGAAATGGTGCTCGGCGAACGCAAGGGCCGGCCTGCGGCGAAGTTCCGTTTCGACCTCGACCTGCCGCCGGAGGCCATCATCCACTCTGCGCTTGAAGCCGATCTCACCTATCCGGAATGGGACTACCGCCGCGGCGTCTACCTGAAGGATCATTGCCGCGTCGTGGCAGGTCCTGCCTCGAGCGAAGAGGCGGGGCAGATCGCTTCGGAGGAGATGAAGGCCCTGATCCGCCGTGTGCGGCGACAGTTCGAGGCGATGCGCCCCCGTCATGAAAATCTGCGGGCGCAGGTCGATGGCGCCGATCTCGATCTCGATGCCGTCGTCCGCAGCCGCACCGAGCTTGCTGCCAGCGGCGAGTGCTCGGACCGGATCCATCTGGCGAGCCGTCCGCAGGCGCATGATCTCGCAGTCACTTTGCTGGTCGACGTTTCGCTGTCCACCGACGCCTGGTTTAACGATCGGCGGGTGCTCGATGTGGAGAAGGAGGCATTGCTCGTGCTGGCCGAAGGGCTCGCCGCCTGCGGCGACAGTCATTCGATCCTGAGCTTCACGTCGAGACGGAGGGAATGGGTTCGGGTCGAGACGATCAAGGGTTTCGATGAGCCGATGAGTGCGCTGGTCCGCCACCGTATCGCGGCCCTGAAACCGGGCTATTACACCCGCATGGGAGCAGCACTGCGCCATGCCACGTCAAAGCTGGCTGAACGCTCAAACCGTAAGCATCTCCTCCTGGTTCTGACCGACGGCAAGCCGAATGACGTGGATCACTACGAAGGCCGCTTTGCGATCGAAGATTCACGCCGCGCCGTGACCGAGGCGCGCCGTCGCGGCATTCATGTCTTCGGCGTCACGGTCGATCAGGATGCAAAGACCTACGTGCCCGCCGTCTTCGGCCATCACGGCTTTGCCGTTGTCCCCGATATCCGCCGCCTGCCGGCCGCCCTGCCACAGATCTACCGCGCGCTCGTTCGCTGATCCGCGATCGCGCAAAGGGAAAGCCCGGACCGAGTGATCGGACCGGGCTTTCTCGTTTTCCCTGCTTTGCCTCAGGCTGCGGTGGCGTGTGTTCGACCCGTTTCGCCAAGATAGGCGTCAAAGCAGGATGCCACCGTTCTGACCAGGAACCTGTGCTGTGTATCGACCCTTAGCGTATCGCCATGCCAATTCGCGATGCCCTCCGCCACCAAGGTCTGCAACGGCTGATTTGCCTTTCCGATGCTCTTGTCCGGAAGGTCGAAACCATCCGGCATAGCGCCGAAATCCACCTGGAAGTCGCACATCAGCCGCTCGATGATCCAGGCCCGGATGCGGTCCTCCCGTGTAAGGCGGTAGCCTTTCGATGTGGCAAGTTCACCGGACGAGATGAGGTTCGCATATCGCCCGATCGCGACGTCATTTTGCGCATAACCTTCGGCCAGGCGTCCGATTGCCGACGAACCGAATCCGATAAGCGTCGATGCATTGTCGGTCGTATATCCTTGGAAGTTTCGATGCAGCGCCTGGCGATCGGCCGCGATCGAAAGCGAATCCTCAGGAAGCGCGAAATGGTCGAGACCGATGCGGCGATACCCGGCTTCGCACAATGTTGCCGCGATGGCTTCCGCCTGAGCGTGCCGCTCATGCGCGTCACCAAGGGCTGCCGTATCGATCAGGCGTTGATGCTTCTTGAAGGTCGGTACATGGGCGTAGCCAAAGACGGCGAAACGTTCCGGACGCATGGCGGCTGCCACACGCGCAGTTTCAATCGCAGAGTCTACGGTCTGATGTGGCAAACCGTAGATCAGGTCGAAGTTGACACTTGTGGCGCCTGCCTTGCGCAGGTTTGCAAGGGCAATTTCCGTTTGCTCCGCCGACTGGATGCGATTGATCGCCTTTTGAACTTTTGGATCAAAGCTCTGTACGCCGAGACTGGCCCGGGTCATCCCCGCCTGGCCCAGGGCCTCGGACATTTCGAGCGTCAGGGTTCTCGGGTCGATTTCCACGGCCAGCTCCGCGGCGCCGCCTAAGTCGAAGGCCTTGTCGAGAGTGGCAGTCAGGTCGAGAAACTCGTCCGGCGTCATGATGGTGGGGGTGCCGCCGCCGAAGTGGACTTCACTCACACTTTGTCGCCGCCCGATCGCCTTGGCCACCAGCTTGATCTCCTGCTTCAGCACAGTGAGATAGTCGAGGATCGGCGCGTCCTTCTGGGTAATCGTGGTGTGGCAGCCGCAATACCAGCACATGGATCGACAGAAGGGCACGTGGAGATAAAGCGACACCGGATCGCTTTCCGGAACGGTCGCCAGCCAGTCACGATAGGTGCCTGCTCCAATGCTGGGTGAAAAGCGTGGCGCCGTCGGATAGCTCGTGTAGCGGGGCAGGCGGCTTTCGCCGTAACGGCGGATTATCTCTGCGTTCATTGTATCGCTCCGGTTTGGTGCCGTCACGATAGTGCCGCGCGCCAGCACTTCGTTGTCGAAAGGCAAAGAGGAACACAGCTTTCTAGGTTTTGCTTGTCGCAGCACAACGAAGTCCGCGCACAAGCGCTTCAATGTCCTGTGGTGCGGCCGAGCTGCATGCGCCCTGCAAACCTCCATGGAAGAAAGCGACCGAATGACTGCTGTCGAAGATCATGTTCTCAAACTCGATGTGCGAGAAGTTCCCCGCGTGGAACGGCATCCCCGCATATTCGGAATGTTGAATTCTCTGCTCCCGGATTATCAGTTGATCCTGACCGTCGATCATGATCCGGTTCCGCTCTATTACCACCTCGAAATGCACTATGACGGGATGTTCGGCTGGGAATACCTTTCCCGCGGTCCGGAAATATGGGAAGTCCGCATTAGCCGGAAGAAACACGAAGGCTGCAACTGCAACTGCGGTGGTGGCCATTGAACTGAGTCGGAGCGGTCGGTATTCCTCGGTCGCTCCACGTGCGTTTGGTGCGATCGGTTCCTGGGAATCGCAAACAGGGAGGTTACATGTCGACAGCGATCAACTACAGGGAGCTCGACGTGCGGCCCATTCTTCGCGAGGGTGGTGAGCCATTTCCCGCGATCATGGAGGCGGTGCAGTCCTTGGAGCCCGGCGAAGGCTTGCGGCTCTTGGCAACCTTTCAACCTGTGCCCCTTTTGAGCGTCATGGCGCGGCGCGGCTATTCTGCGGAGATCAAGGAGTTGGATGGCGGCGACTGGGAAGTCTTGTTTTCCCCGGCCATCGAAGCATCTGCAAAGATATTCCATTCCCTTGGGGCTGAAGAAGCGGCGGCGTGGCCCGATCCCCTGTGGCAGATCGACCTCACCAATCATGAGCCGCCGGCACCGATGGAGAAGGTTCTCTCGCTGATCGACCTGATGGAACCCGGTGAAGTTCTGTTCGCGGTTTTTTCCGAGGAATCTCGCTTCTTGGCAGCGGAGCTTGAAAAACGTGGTCACCAATGGGTTGGCAATCTTGACGCGTCGAAGCGTGCTTATCGCATGCTGATCCGCGTCGGCGACGAGGGCTGACGGCCGGGTTGTCGCTGAACGTGACATAGCAGTCCTGCGCTATCGCACAGGAAGAAGACAAAACCGGCGATCCAAAATAGACCGGCGGTCCCTAGCAGGGCCTCATAAAATCCGGGAACGAGATCGGCACTGCTGCGCATGCCTGCCGCCAGCAGCACGCATGGAACCGACAATCGCAGAGGCCAGGACAGCTTTCCATTCCGGCCGGTGTGAAGCCGGATCGAACGGTTCATGATCGCGAGCATCATTCCCGATACAGCGCCGATGGCAAGTAGATGCATTGCAGTGATCGGGTCGAGCATGTCGAGTGCGGTTGCTCCGAGACCCAGGAGCCCGAGAGGGATGAACCCGTAGGAAATCTGTATGGCAGTGATCAGGGATGACCGCAGTATGGCGGGCCTGAACCATGCTCCTGTGCGAAGCAGATGCGAGCCTGCTGCAACAACCGCCACGATGGCCGTAAGAAGTCCTGACGGCACCAATGTCCACATCATCGCTGCAAGCAGCGTGGTGACAAGTACGAAGCGGTCGACCACGCGATTTCCCGGGGCGAGGCGTGGCCTGCCTGCCTGGGCAAGCCAGTTGTTTGTGAAGCTCGGGATGAGTTTGCTGGCGGTGGCAGCTATCAACAGGATGTAGACGGACAGACCTGCCCGTGCCCAGGCGCTCACGTCGCCTCCGGTCATGGCTGCGGCGTGAAACCCGCCATTGAGAAAGGCAAGAAGCGTAACGGAGAGTATAGGTTTGGCATCCGCAATCCGTCTTGCAGCCCAGACCTCCCTCAGGCAAAAAAAAGCGAAGAGTGGGAGGAATATCCAGTCGATCGGGAGTGTAATCAGGGCCGTCGTGTCGCCGACCATCAGCATGGAGACCCGGCCCGCAAGCCAGATGAGCACGAGGCGTGCAAGCGGCAGGCCTGATAGTGGAAAGCGACCCGTCCAGTTTGGCACGGTCGTCATCAAATAGCCGACCAGAACCGCCGGCATGAAACCAAACAAGAGTTCATGTGCGTGCCAGGCGGATTGCCCGTAACTGTCTGCGAGGTCGAGCCAGCCCTGGCGGGCGAACATCCACACTGCCATCGTTGCAATGGCCCATAATCCGGCTCCAAGATAAAATGGCCTGAAACCGTAGGAGAGCAGGACGAGACCATCGCGCCCAAGGCCGCGTGGAATGCCGCCAATGGCCAACTTTTCTCGATCCGTCATGAAACTGGTCTCCACCCACTGCGGGAAATGTTGCTTCAAGAACTCGTCGAGCAAAGTAATTGATCTCGATCAACTGGCCGCGATCAATCCGTTGTTTTTCCGGCGGCTGAACGTCGCACCGCGAAGAATAGAGATCATTGTTCCAGATCAAATAGAACGGCGTGTCATGAAGTAAAACAATGTCAACAGATCGGGCGAAACGCTCACTGCATGACAAGGAGAAAAGATTATGACCCATGCGTTGAATTTGACCAGAAGAACAATGCTTGCGGGAGCTGTCTTTGCAAGCGCGCTTGTGCCTGTCCTGACGGGTACTGTGGCACGCGCCGAAGGCGGCGACATCAAGACCAATGCCGCAGCCGTTGCCGCTGACATCGCCAAGCTGGAGCGTGTGAAGGTCGACCTGGTTGCGCCGCCCTTCGTCCATGCCCACTCGCAGAAGGCAGAAGGTGCGCCGAAGGTCGTCGAGTTCACGCTTACCATCGAGGAAAAGAAGATCATCGTCGATGATGCTGGGACCGAAGTCCATGCCATGACCTTCAACGGCTCTGTCCCCGGTCCCATGATGGTCGTTCATGAAGGCGACTATGTCGAGCTGACGCTGATCAACCCCGACACCAACAGCCTGCAGCACAATATCGACTTCCATTCGGCAACCGGTGCGCTTGGCGGTGGTGCCCTGACGCTGGTCAACCCGGGCGAGAAGGCGGTGCTCCGCTTCAAAGCCACCAAGGCCGGTGTCTTCGTTTATCACTGCGCACCTCCCGGAATGGTGCCGTGGCACGTCACCTCGGGCATGAACGGCGCGATCATGGTCCTCCCGCGGGAAGGCCTGAAGGACCACAAGGGCAACGATCTGCCCTATGACAAGGTCTATTATGTCGGCGAGCAGGACTTCTATGTGCCGAAGGATGCCGACGGCAATTACAAGAAATACGAAAGTGCCGGCGATGCCTACTCGGACGTGCTCGAAGTCATGAATACGCTGACCCCGAGCCACATCGTCTTCAACGGAGCCGTCGGAGCCCTGACCGGCGACAATGCCTTGACCGCTGAAGTCGGCGACCGGGTGCTGATCCTGCATTCGCAGGCCAATCGTGACACGCGACCGCACCTGATCGGTGGTCATGGCGACTATGTCTGGGCGACCGGCAAGTTTGCCAACCCGCCAGAACTCGACCAGGAAACCTGGTTCATTCCCGGCGGTGCTGCGGGTGCTGCCTACTACACCTTCCTGCAGCCGGGCATCTACGCCTATGTCAACCACAACCTGATCGAAGCCTTCGAAAAGGGTGCGGCCGCTCACTTCAAGGTCACCGGCGACTGGAACGACGACCTGATGACCGCCGTGGTCAAGCCGGAAAGCTGATCGAACCGCAGTCCGGGGCGCCCGCCAGGGCGCCCCGGGACATTTGTTCTCAAGCTCGTTGGAAATCGCCATGTTCGGCGCCATCAACACACCCAGACATTTCAACCCAATCGCCTCGGTGGCCTTGCCGCTTTTTCTGATTGGCGGCTTGTCGATCGCGGTCGGGGTTCAGTCCGGCATCGTGCGGCTGGAGGGCGCGGATGTAACCGCGCCGCAAACCATCTCGGTGGCTCCAGGAACATTCGCTTATCGTCAGCCCGGTGAATATTATCGTGCCGGCTATGCAGTCGACGGTCCGAAGGCCGATGAAACGCTGGTGACACCGGTCACCATCATGAAGTATCAGGTGAGCACACAGGATTATGACGCCTGTGTTGCCGATGGTGCCTGCCCGGCCCGGGAATCGGCCACGCCATCGCGCCCGGACATGCCGGCCACGGGCGTCAGCCATGACGACGCAACACTCTATGCGCGGTGGTTCTCGGAAAAGAGCGGCGGGCTCTGGCGCCTGCCGAGCGACGTCGAGCTGGCTTTTGCCGCTGGCACCAAGTTTCCTGATGACGCTCTCGGCATAGATCCGGACAACAGGAACCCGGCATTGCGTTGGCTTGCCGACTATGAGCGCGAGGCGGCGCGCAAGAGGTCGAAGGAGCCGAAGCCACTTCCTTATGGAAGCTTCGGTGAGAACGAGCATGGCCTTGCCGATTTTGCCGGCAATGTCTGGGAATGGACGACCACATGCAACCGGCGCGTCGATCTCGTCAGTGGTGGTCAGTCAGTCGCAACCGAAGCCTGCGGTGTCTATATCGCCGCCGGCAAACATAGATCGCCATTGAGTTCGTTCATCCGCGACCCGAAAAGCGGTGGTTGCTCTGTCGGAGTTCCCCCTGACCATGTCGGCTTCCGGCTGGTTGAAGATCGTCGCTGGTATGCTCCTTTGCTCTTTTCGATTGGTGCCTTGTGATATAGTTTGCACCCGTCGCATTGGACACTCGCCGCTGCAGCCGTTATTGGACTCTCCCGAGGCCGGATGGTGCACGCTGGTGGCGGGAGAGGGATCTGTTTTGAAACTTGATCGGACGATCATCAAGTCATTGTCATTGTTCGACAAGATGACGGATGACGAGCTGGACGCACTGCTCGTTCCCGCGCAGACGAGGCGGTTGCCGATCGGTGAGTCCGTGTTTGAACAGGGTCAGCCTGCCTCCTATTTCTTTCTACTTCTGCATGGTCGCCTCAAGGTTACCCAGGTCACCAGTGCAGGTCAGCAGATCATTGTCCGAGTCGTGCATCCGGGTGATCTCTTCGGCTTTGCAAAGGCACTTCAGCGGCACGACTATCCCGGTACAGCCCTTGCCGCAGCCGAGAGCATTGTTCTGTCCTGGCCGACAGAGCTCTGGCCGCGATTTGTGGAGCGCAATCCCAGGCTCGCCGTCAGTGCGATGGAGACGATCGGACAAAGGCTCGAAGAGGCGCATGTCCGCATTCGCGAGATGTCCACTCAGGAAGTCGAGAAGAGGGTTGCGCATACCGTGCTGCGGCTGGCTCAAAAAGCCGGTCGCGCAGAGGCTGCGGGGATACGGATCGATTTCCCGATTTCGCGGCAGGACATCGCGGAAATGACCGGAACGACGGTGCATACGGTGTCGCGCATATTCAGTGCCTGGGAAAGCCGGGGGCTGATCGAAGGCGGCCGGCAAAAACTTCTCGTGCGCAATCTGGCAGAACTGGCATCGCTGGCGGAATCGCTTCCCGAGCGTCGATAATCAGGTAAAGCGTTCTCGTACTTGATATTGCGCAAAGAAGGCGCGGCAATCCTGGCCTATCTCTTCACCAACGGAACAGGGTGTTCCTGTGTAAGGAGATGAAAATGGAACTTCGTAGTGTAATCATGGCAGCCGTTCTCTTGGTTTCGGCTCCGGCGCTTTCAGTCGCTGCCGATTTCGAAGTCAAGATGCTGAACAAGGGTGCTGAGGGTCCCATGGTGTTCGAGCCAGCCGGTCTGAAGATCGCTCCCGGTGACACGGTCACCTTCATCCCGACCGACAAGGGCCACAATGCCGAAGTGATCAAGGGCATGTTTCCGGACGGTGGCACTGAGTTCAAAGGCAAAATGAACGAAGAAATCAAGGTGACGTTCGACGTGCCTGGGCTCTATGGCGTGAAATGCGCTCCCCATGTCGGCATGGGCATGGTGGCTGCCATTCTGGTTGGGGATGCCCCGGCCGCCAATCTCGACGCCTTCAACGCCGCCAAGCTGCCGAAAAAGGCTCGCGAGCGGATTGATGCAGCCGTTGCGGCGGCGCAGTAAAGCCGCGCGCCAGTACATGTTTCTTGGCCAACGCCGCCGGGGGGGGCTGATCCCCGGCGGCGTCGCTATTCGTGAACCGTTTCGATGGCGGGTCTCACACGTATCAGATCCCGCCATCGGCCAGAAGACCGCTATGCGCTCGGTCGATTGCGTCGCGTAGCTCGTCGACCGGCGATGCGGTGGGAAGCTCCTTGCCTTCCAGCTCTTCCGACACCTTCCAGCCAGGATTGATCCCTTGCATGTTCGGCAGTTCATGCGCGATGCCCATGTGGCAGTCGATGCAGGTTGCCTTGCCGCTCAGGAGATAGCGCGTGTGGATCTCCGCCGCGCGTTCCGTCTGTTTCGACAGGTCCATGGCGACGGAGGAGTGGCAGTTTCTGCATTCGAGGCTGTCGTTGGCCTTCAGTCTTGCCCATTCATGCTGGGCCAGCCGTAATCGCTCATCCAGGAATTTTTGACGTGTATTGATCGTTCCGAAGATCTTGCCCCAGACTTCTTTGGATGCCTGCATCTTGCGGGCAATCTTGTCCGTCCATTCGTGGGGCACATGGCAGTCGGGGCACGACGCCCTGACACCGGATCGGTTGGAGAAGTGTACGGTCCTCGTCATCTCCTCGTAAACATTGTTCTTCATCTCGTGACAACCGACGCAGAACTCTTCCGTATTGGTCAGCTCAAGTGCTGTGTTGAACGCGCCCCAGAACATCACACCGCCGACGAAGCCGCCCAGTGTCAGGAAAGCCAGGCTGAGCGTGGCCGCTGGCGTCGTCAGAATGCGCCATGTCCATGAGAGCAGGTTTCGGAGTCTCTGCATCTCTAGTGCTCCTCGCCCATCAGCTTGACCCCCATGTCGCTCATGTCGCGGAAGGTGTTCCCGACCAGGGGGCTTGTCTCCGCCTGGGGTACGTGACAGGCTGTGCAGAAATATCGTCTCGGCGAGACGTCTGCCAGCATTTGCCCCTCCCGCGTGATGTAGTGGGTCACGCTGATCATGGGCGCCCCGGACCCTTCCGTAAACTCGCGCTTGTGGCAGGAAAGGCATCTGTTGGTATTGACCGACAGCTGATAGCCCTCGATCGAGTGCGGAATGACGGGAGGCTGGTCCGGATAGGCGCGCATCTTTCGCACGTCATCCACATTCCATTTCGGCAAGGCTTTTGCCGGAACGCTCTCCATCTGTTGCGGTGGGCCGGACAATTGCGGAACCGATTGTGCGACGACGCCACCGCCGATGAGACAGGCTGCAAACAGGGCAACGGCACCAAGTCGGCCTCTTGTCAGGCCACGGGAACGATCTTGACTGCACATTTTTTGAAATCCGTTTGTTTGGAGATCGGATCGGTGGCGTCAAGCGTCACCTTGTTGATCAGTTGACTGGCATCGAACCACGGAACGAAGATTACGCCTGGCGGCATGCGGTTCCGGCCTCGGGTCTCGACTCGGGTCCGCATCTCGCCGCGACGCGAGACGATCGTGATTTCTGCCCCTTGGTTGATTCCACGTTTCCGGGCGTCGTCCGCATTCATGAAACAGCGCGCGCCGGGGAAGGCCTTGTAGAGTTCGGGCACTCTCATCGTCATTGAACCGGAGTGCCAGTGCTCCAGCACCCGGCCTGTGACCAGCCAGAAATCGTATTCCTCATCCGGCGATTCGGCCGGCGGTTCATAGGGGACAGCCAGGATGACCGCACGTCCATCGGGTTTGCCGTAGAAGCGCACCCCTTCGCCGGGTTTGACATATGGGTCATAACCCTCCCGGTAGCGCCATTTGGTCTCCTTGCCGTCGACGACCGGCCAACGAAGGCCCCGCTCCTGATGGTAGACGTCGTAAGGTGCCAGGTCATGCCCATGTCCGCGCCCAAACTCCGCATATTCCTCGAAGAGGCCCTTCTGGAGATAAAAGCCAAATGCTTCGGCTTCGCGATTGGCATAGTCGGCGTCCACCTCTGAGAGGGGGTATCGGTCCACCTTGCCATTGGCGAACAGCACCTCGAAAAGTGTTTTGCCGCGGTAGTCCGGGTTCTGCGCCAAGATCTCCTCGGTCCAGACTTCATCCGTCGTGAACCGTTTGGAAAACTCCACCAATTGCCATAGGTCCGAGCGCGCATATCCTGGCGCATTGACCAGTTGATGCCAGACATGTGTTCGGCGCTCTGCATTGCCATAGGCTCCTTCCTTCTCGACCCACATGGCGGCCGGAAGAATGAGGTCGGCAGACATGGCGGTGATCGTGGGATAGGCATCGGAGACGACAATGAAGTTGTCCGGGTTCCTGTAGCCGAGATAGGTCTCGTTGCTGGTATTGGGGGCCGCCTGGACGTTGTTGTTGACCTGAACCCAATAGAAGTTCAGCTTGCCGTCCTTCAGCATCCTGTCCTGTTCTACGGCATGGTATCCTGGTTTGTCAGGAAGAAGACCTTCCGGGAGTTTCCAGATCTCCTCTGCGTGATGTCGGTGCTCCGGATTGGTCACCACCATGTCTGCCGGCAGGCGATGCGCGAATGTGCCGACTTCGCGCGCCGTTCCACAGGCCGATGGTTGGCCTGTCAGTGAGAAGGGGCCGTTGCCCGGTTCAGAGATCTTCCCCGTCAGCAGATGCAGATTATAGATCATGTGGTTTGCCCAGACACCGCGCGTGTGCTGGTTGAAACCCATGGTCCAAAGAGACATGACCTTGGTGTCGGGATTGGCATAGAGCTCAGCGAGTTGCTCCAGAAAGCCCGGATCGGACCCAGTCAGCTCGGCGACTTTTTCTAAAGTGTAATCTGCGACAAAGGCCTTGAAACTGTCGAAGTCGATCGGCTCCATCTTGGTCGGGTCGCCGGCGTTCTTTGCCTTCATCTCGAGCGGATCGTCCGGTCGAAGACCATATCCGATATCGTCCACGCCCTTCATGAAGGTCGTGTGCGCGCGGACAAAGTCCTCGTTCACTCGACCGGTCGAGATGATGTGATTAGCGATATAGTTCATGATCGCCAGATCCGTGCTCGGCTTGAAGATGATCGGAACGTCTGCAAGATCCATGCTGCGGTGGGTGAAGGTCGAGAGTACTGCGACTTTTACATGTTCGTGGCCCAGTCGCCGGTCCGCAAGGCGTGTCCACAGGATCGGGTGCATCTCGGCCATGTTCGAGCCCCAGAGCACGAAGGCGTCAGCGTGCTCGAAGTCGTCGTAGCAGCCCATGGGTTCGTCCATGCCGAAGGTCCGCATGAACGCATAGGCGGCCGACGCCATGCAATGGCGGGCATTGGGGTCCAGGTTGTTGGAGCGGAAGCCAGCGCGCATCAGCTTCGTGGCAGCATAGCCTTCGAAAATGGTCCACTGGCCGGAACCGAACATGCCGACTGCGGTGGGTCCCTTTTCGCGCAGGACCTTCTTGCACTGCTCTGCCATGACGTCGAAAGCTTCGTCCCAGCTCACCGGTTCGAACTCGCCGTCCTTGGAATACTGCCCGTTGCGCTTGCGCAGGAGCGGTGTGGTCAGGCGATCCTCGCCATACATGATCTTTGAGAGGAAATAACCCTTGATGCAGTTGAGGCCGCGGTTCACCTCGGCTTGCATGTCGCCGTGTGTGGCGACGACCTGCCCTTCCTTGACGCCGACCATGACACCACAACCGGTGCCACAGAACCGGCAGGGCGCCTTGGACCATTTGATCTCAAGGGACCCGACGCCACCGGGAACGGACTGTGCATTGGCCGGCAAGGTGATGCCGGCGGTGGCCGCTGCAATCGCGGCGGCATGGGCCTTGAGCAGACTACGCCGCGTCAGTTCTGTGTCCATTGATCGGACCCTCCTTCAAATTCTCTGCATGCTCGAAAACCATATTTGCCGCCATGACATCCGGAAGACCTGAGATGGCGGCCAATGTCGCGCCCATTTCACCGCTGGACTTGCCTTCGATCACGATGACGATCTTGCCCTTCTCTGCGGCATGAACTTCAACGTTCGGCATCTCTGCCAATGCTAAAAGAAGACGGTCAGCCGCTGCGGGCGAGGTCAGGATGACGGCACTGGATACATGGTAGCGTTCAGGATTGTGCGTCGACATGCGGGCCACTCCTTACCGATATGGAAATTGCGTTCGTGGGACAGTGGCCGATACAGGCGCCGCAGCCGGTGCAGTCGTCTTGTGCAACATCCGGGTGCCATGGTCCGCCGGCTCGCGGGCGAAACCGGATGGCGTCGGCCGGACAGTGGTCACGGCATGACTGACAGTCGACGCCGTTGAGCGCCAGACAGTGCGACAGGACTTGTGCCGTGTGGGGGAAAGTGAGGTCTTCTTCGAAGAAAACATCGGAGTGCGGACAGTTATCGCGGCATTCGCCGCAGAAGTCGCATCCCTCGAAAGAGAAATCGAGCGCGGGCATGCCCGACTTCAGAGAGATGATCGATGCCGGACAGTGGTCAACACATGCCCTGCATTGTTGACAGATCTCCGCAACAGGCCGCACGAGACCCGGGGGCAGGATGCGTGGCTCTTCCCTAAAATGGCCTCGAAGCAGTGCTCGGCGCGATAGCATGGTCACCATGATCTCCTCGCTAGGCTGGAGGGCCGGGTGGACCCACGATGATCTGGTACATCCACACCATGAAGCCGAAACCGCCAACGGCAGCCACGGCGAGGATCGGCCAGATGCCAAAGGCAAGGATGAAAAATGTCACAATCTCGGATCGACGCCGGACACGGCGGTCGGAGGCGGACAACGGGATGGTGGTCTCGGTGCTGTGCTGCACTGGTACTCCTCCTTTTCCTCGCGGCAAGTGTGCGGACCGATCACTCCGCTGTCAAGGAAGGTGAGTTTCTGTGACATGGCAATGGCAGTGCCGGAGCCTGGTCGATGCGGTGCGGACGGAGACGACAAGGCGAAGCGGAATACCGGGGCTCAAGGCGTGGATGCTGTTGAGCCGCCAGTCGGCCTGGTTGTTCGCAATGTGAAGCGTTCCCGGGTGGGACACAACCCACCCTGATCAAGGCTTGCTGTCTTCCGGCATTCGTCCCGAGAGCCGCCTGTGCCCAAGACCTCACGAGCGCGCATTGACTTTCTGCAGCATGTTTGTTCCAGGTCAAACAGTTCGCTGCAATGGCATGTTAGGCATTCGATAGTCGACAATGCAAACCGGGCCATAGGCATCGTGGAAAGAGCTATTCGGATCATCCTTGCATTGCTGCTCATCATGGTCGGGATGGCACACCAGCCCCCGTCAGGCGTCGGAAATGCCGCAACGCATGGCGTTGCCGCCTATGTTCTGCCGGACGGCACTGTACCCGAGCTTTGTGTCACGACCGAAGATGGCGGGATCGCGCATCACGGCGGGGTTGCCACCTGTGAAGCCTGCCTGATTGCATCTGCGACGCTGCTGCCGGTGCCGGTCGATCTTGTCGGTCGGCGCATGCTCGTTGCTCTCAACATGTCGGCGCCTGTGCGAAACGACGCAGGCTACCGGCGTCTTTTCCCCCCGAACACTGCGCCGCGTGCGCCTCCGGTGCCGGATTCCCTCTGAATCCGGTCCGAATTCGACGTCAGACGTCCGGACCGATCTCGTTCGATCGCCGGCAGATGCGACGCATCATGACCGGCCAACTCCGGAGCCGTCATGTTGTACGTCGTCCCTGTCAGCGCTACTCCGATTTCGCAATCCAGTATTCCCGCTCCACATCCGTCAAAGGCACGGTTCCTCAAGGAACATGGCTTTGTCGCACCCGGTACTGTCCTTTTCCATCAGGGGCAGCCGTCTGCTCCCCAGTTCAAGCTGTCGCAGGGCTGTATCGCCCTCTCGCAGACCCTTGCCGACGGGCGTCGTCAGATCGTCGACATCGTCGGACCCGGCGAACTGGTCGGTCTTGCCCACGGTGACAAGAACCGGATGACGGCCGAAACGCTCAGCTATTGCCACATCGAGCACTATCATGCCGACGGGATCGGCAAGATCTACAGCGCGATCGGCGAAGCCATGATGCGCATCGAGGCACACACCATGCTGCTGGGCCGCAAGACGGCACCTGAACGTGTGGCAAGTGCAATCCTCGATTTGTCAGAGCGGTTTGCTCGACCGCAACGTCTGCGCAGCGAGGTCCGCGTCTTCAATCTCTATCTCGGACGGGGCGACCTGGCTGATTGGTTGGGCCTGTCGCTGGAAACGGTAAGTCGCTGTTTCACGCGGTTCAAACGGGCGGGCCTGATCGATTTCGAGGAGCCCGAAATCGTCACCGTTCTGGATCTTCCCGCACTTCAAGCGATTGCTGACGGCGCCGTGCCGACCTGATTGCCAAGTCAGCTCCAAAATTCTGTCATTCCTCACGGACCGAAAGCTCGACCCGTGATACCCTCCAAAGGAAAGTTTCATGAAAAACCTGCTGCTTTGCACCACATGCGCCCTGATCGCTCTTGCAGGACAGGCCATGGCCGATATCACCGTGACCGACGTCAAGGGGCGAACCGTTAACGTTCCCACCCCCCCCGAACGGGTCGTCCTCGGCTTCTACTACGAAGACTACCTGGCCATCGTCGGTCCTGATGCGATCGACAAGGTGGTGGCGCTTTCGCTCTCGCCCTGGAAAGATTGGAGGCCCAGCCAGTTTTCGGCCTACGAGAAGGCGCTTCCGAAACTTGCCTCTATTCCCGATGTCGGAAACACGGAAGACAACAGCTTTTCGATCGAGAAGGTGATCGCGGCGAGACCCGATCTGGTCGTCCTCGCCGCCTGGTCCTATGACGCGCTGGGCGAAAGCGTCAAACAGTTCGATGACGCAGGTATTCCGGTGGTTACGCTCGACTACAATGCCCAGTCCGTGGAAAAGCATGTTGTCTCGACCCTGGCGCTCGGAGCCCTGATGGGAACGCAAGATCGGGCCGAGGACCTTGCGAAGAACTACCAACATGCCATGGCGGATATCGCAGCCCGGGTCGAGGCTGCCGGGCCGTCGAACAAGAAGGTTTATGTAGAACTCGCTCAGAAGGGGCCTTCCGAGGTCGGAAACTCCTATGGTGACAGCATGTGGGGAGCGCTGGTCGACAGGCTTGGCGGCGAGAACATCGCCAAGGGTCAGATCGGCAATTGGGGTCCGCTGAGCCCCGAATATGTTCTCGCTCAAAAGCCGGATATGATCTTCCTCGCCGGGTCGGAATGGTTGAACAAGCCGCAGTCGGTCTCGGTCGGTTTCGGCGCATCCAACGAACTGACCCGCGAGCGGATGAAAGCCTATCTGGAACGCCCCGGCTGGTCAGATCTTCCCGCAGTAAAGAATGGCAATGTTCATGCCATATACCACGGCGGCGCGCGCACCTTGTCCGACTATGTTTTTGCGCAATACATCGCCAAGCAATTGCATCCTGACGCCTTCAAGGATGTCAATCCGGAGCAGAACCTCAAGGACTATTACAAGACCTGGCTGCCTATCGAAGCCGATGGCACCTTCGTCTTGCCCTATCGGGCTGTCGGCCAATGACCTTCGTCCTCAGTCAGGTCGAATTCGTGCGCGGCGATTATCGCCGCGCGTCCCGACGCCGGCAGTGGGGTCTGGGCCTGTCGGCGATTGCATTAATCGGTCTGATGCTGCTCGACCTGGTCACGGGTCCATCCGGCATGCCGCTTGGGGATGTGCTCCACGGATTGATTGCAGGTCCCGCCGGTGAGGACAGGATGGCGGCAACGATTCTATGGCAGCTACGCATGCCACAGACCGTCATGGGGGTCGTGGTCGGGGCTTGTCTGGGGCTCGCCGGGCTTCAGATGCAGACGATCCTCGACAATCCGCTTGCCAGTCCGTTCACGCTGGGGTTCTCCGCTGCGGCAGGCTTCGGAGCAGCGCTCGCGATCACCTTCGGCGGCGCTTTCGCAATGCCGGATCATTTCGTCGTGCCGGCTGCCGCCTTCAGCATGACGCTCGTTGCCTGCGGGCTGGTCTACCTGATCGCAACCTTGCGCGGCGCTTCCCCGGAAATCCTGGTGCTGGGCGGGATTGCCGTTTCCTTCTTCTTCCAATCCATCCAATCCCTGCTGCAATTCCTGGCGTCGCCCGAGGTCCTGCAGCAGATTGTATTCTGGCTTTTCGGCAGCCTGCTCAAGGCAACATGGACCAGTGTGTCGGTCAGTGGCGCGATACTGCTGTTTTGCCTGCCCTTCGTGGCGCGCAATTGCTGGGCATTGACCGTGCTGAAGCTTGGCGACGGCAATGCGCGCAGTCTTGGCCTGTCGGTTGAAAGGGTGCGACGCGAAACCTTCCTTCTCGTTGCCCTCCTGACGGCGGCGGCGGTTTCCTTTGTCGGAACCATCGGTTTTGTCGGGCTGATCGCGCCGCATGTCTGCCGGCTTCTGGTGGGGGAGGACCATCGCTTCGCGCTGCCGCTGTCGGCCATCATAGGCGCTGTCATCCTCGTCGGTGCTTCCGTACTCGGCAAGTTCATTTCACCGGCCGCGGTGATCCCGGTGGGTATCGTGACCGCCGTGGCGGGTATTCCGATGCTGTTTGCGGCGATCCTGTCTCGAAGCACTCAAGGAGGTGCAAGGTGAGTGAAGGTCTTGTCTTTGACCGGGTCGGCGTCCAGTTTGGTGATCGTGTTGTTCTGAAGGATGTCGCAACTCAGTTTTCTCCGGCACAAATCATTGGCCTGGTGGGGCCGAACGGAAGTGGAAAGTCCAGCCTGCTCGGCGCTGTCGCAGGCCTTGTGCCCCATTTCGGGGGGATTACCTTCGACGGTTGTAGGGTCGATCCGCGCATGCTTGGCTACATGCCGCAACATGGGCAGATCCGCGCCAGCCTGTCGGTTCTGGAGGTCGTCCTGCTGGGACAGCATGAGAGGCTTGGATGGAGGGTGAACGCCGAGATTCAGGAGGGCGCCTATGACATTCTCCGTTCCTTTGGCATCGCGGACCTCGCTTCGCGCCCCATTCACGCGCTGTCCGGCGGCCAGCAGCAATTGGTTCTTCTTGCCCAGCGTCTCCTGCGTGCCCCTCGCCTGCTGCTCCTCGACGAGGCGACGAGTGCGCTCGATCTAGCGCATCAGCTGCGCGTCTTCGAAATCCTCAGATCGTATGTGACAAGAACCGGGGCATTGGTGGTGATCGCCATCCACGATCTCAACCTGGCGGCGCGCCATACGGATGGCGTCATGCTTCTGCGCAAAGGCGGGCTGGCGGGGGCAGGGTGTTTTGACGACGTGGTCACCCAGCAAGTTCTGCGCACGGTCTACGGCGTGGAAGCCGAGTTCTTGTCCTCGGGCGCAACCGGATCCGTCATCGTGCCGGTGGCGCGTGTGCGCGAGGCCTCCACGGGCGCGGCCAACCATTGTTGTGGAGATCGTTCAAGGTCGTTTTCGGCCTTCGAGAGCCGCAAAGGCAGCGCCTGAGAGCACCAGGGGCAGGGCCGTGAGAAATGGTGACGCGAGTGGCTGACCGAACAATACGAGGTCAGCCATGATCGGCCACAGGATTGCCAGATACTCCAACGGCGCAAGACGCGAGGCTTGGGTATAGCGGAATGCGAGCGTCATGGAGATATGGGCAAAGCCTCCGAAAACGCCGGCTCCCACAAGGTAGGCCAATTCGTCATGGCCCGGCGTTGTCCAGCCGAACGGAAGTGTGAGGATCCCGCCAGCCATGGAAGCCAGGACGAAGTAGAAGGCTATGCTTCCCGGGCTTTCCGTCCGGCTGAGACTTCGCACCATGATCAGGGCCAAAGCCGTCAGCAAACCCATCAGAAGGCCGAAGCCAAAACCAATCAGGCGCGTGTCGTCCGTTGCCGCTGGACCGAGTTCGGGCCAGACGAGCGACACCACGCCGATCGTCCCCAATACCATGCCACCGGCACGCCAGACCGTTGCAGGTTCCGAAAGTATGACCACACCCGCAATCGCTGTGAAGACGGGCGACAGGTAACCCAACAATGTTGCCTCGGCGAGGGGAAGGCGTGCAATCGAGGCGAAGGATGCAAACATGGCCGCCGCCCCGAGCGCGGATCGCAGCAGGTGATCAAAGGGACGCCGCGTGGCCAGTCCTTTCGGAAACTCCCCCCTCATCCACAGGAAGAAAATCAGGGGAATGAGCGCAAAGGCGGACCGGAGAAACGATCTGCCCGACCGGCACATCGTTCGACACCTTTTTGACGAAGATCGCCATAACAGCAAAGAGCGCACCTGAAAGGATGCGCAGCGAAATTCCGAGGGCAGGGCGGTCTGGTTTCTCTGCGTTTGCGCTGCTCTCGTTCGTCATTCGCTACCGTCGCTGGCTGCCAGAATTCAGGACAAACCCCCATGTCACCGGGCACCTCCGCATCAGATGTCACTCTTTTCCATTGAAGTCGAGAGGTTGATGGGGAGGTCGTGAAACCGTGGTTTTACGTGTGTCAGCTGTTGATCCAGACGCGCGCAGTAGCTGCAGGCAATCACTCGAGAAACGGCTGCATCTTTGATCTGGCGCAACGATCTATCTCCCTGAAGCCGCCAATGCTCCTGCGACGAAATGCGGGAAATCTGGGATGAATCTCTTACGTGTGGCCCTTCTGATCTGCGCTTCCCTTTGCCTTGCGGTCTCCGCCAGTGCGGCATCGGTGCTGGAGCAGTATTTGCCTGCTGCCCAGGTCTCCGACCTGGTGCCGGGCGCTGATGGATTCGGCCCGCTGCGGGCGGATCTGGCGGTTGCCCCCGTGCTGAAGGGCGGCGAGACTGTGGGCTGGGTCTTCGCGACGTCGGATTTCGTCGGCACGACGGGATACTCGGGCAAGCCCATCCACACGCTGGTGGCGGTTGCTCTCGACGCGAAAATCATCGGTGTGCAGTTGGTCAAGCATTCCGAACCCATCGTCCTGATCGGCATTCCCGAGGCCAAGGTCAAGGCAATGGTTTCAGGCTATGCCGGTCTCGACCTTGTTGCCGAGGCAAAGTCGGGCGGCACCGCGCATGACGTCGATATCATCTCGGGTGCTACGGTCACTGTGATGGTGATCGACGATTCGATCGTGCGATCAGGCTTGAAGGTGGCACGCGCGCTCGGGCTCGGCGGCCTGGCACCGGAAAGCGAACTGGCCGGCCCTCGCTTCACGATTGATGCCGATGCCGCAGAGCCGGCCGACTGGGTCGAGGCGGAGGGCGACGGCACGATCCGTCGTCTGTCGCTTGATGTGGTGCAGGTCAATGCCGCTTTTGCCGAGCATGCCGATGCGCGGGCTCGCGAGCGGGCGCTGACGGAGCCGCCGGAAACCACCTTTATCGACATGCATGCAGCACTCGTCTCTGTGCCGGCGATCGGCAAGGCTATGCTCGGGCCGGCCGAGGAGGCCAATCTTAGGGACTGGCTGAAGGAGGGCGAAAACGCGGTCGCCGTTGCCGGCAGAGGGCTTTACTCGTTCAAGGGCTCCGGCTACGTGCGCGGCGGCATCTTCGACCGCATCGTGCTGATCCAGGACGATGTTTCTGTGCGCTTTCGCGACCGCGATCATCGCCGGCTCGGCAGGATCGCACTTTCCGGCGCGCCCGACTTCGCCGAGATGGATCTTTTCCGCATCCCCGCCGATGTCGGCTTTGATCCGACCAAACCCTTCCGCATCCAGCTTCTGGCGCACCGCGAGGTCGGTCCAATCGAAAAGGTGTTCCATACCTTTGATCTCAGCTATCAGCTGCCGCAGAAATATCTGAAGGCTGCGGCTCTTCCTCTCGCCGAAGTCACAGCTGTCGCCGACCGCGACGAGGGCACGGCTCAGGCGGATCTTTGGAAACGCATCTGGCGTGACAAGACGCTGGAGATCGCAGTGCTCGGCACGATGCTGTTCGTGCTGACGGCGGTATTCTTCTTCCAGACCTATGCCGTCAGGAATGCCAGAGCTTTCTATATCTTCCGCATCGCTTTCCTTACCGTCACACTGGTTTTCCTCGGATGGTATGCCAATGCCCAGCTCTCGGTGGTCAACCTCATGGCCCTGTTCGGCAGTCTGGTCACCGGCTTTTCCTGGCAGGCCTTTCTACTTGATCCCTTGACCTTCATCCTGTGGTTTTCGGTAGCGGCTGCCCTTCTGTTCTGGGGGCGCGGCGCGTATTGCGGCTGGCTCTGCCCATTCGGCGCGCTCCAGGAACTGAGCAATCAGATCGCCCGCAAGCTGCATGTTCCGCAGTGGACCCTGCCGTGGGGGCTGCATGAGCGACTGTGGCCGCTTAAATACATGATCTTCCTTGGCCTGTTCGGGGTCTCGCTGATGAGTGTCGAGCAGGCCGAGCACCTGGCCGAGATCGAACCGTTCAAGACGGCGATCATCCTGAAGTTCATCCGCGCCTGGCCGTTTGTCGCCTATGCGGCCGCCCTTCTGGTCGCGGGACTCTTCGTCGAACGCTTCTACTGCCGCTACCTCTGCCCGCTCGGTGCAGCACTCGCGATACCCGCCCGAATGCGCATGTTCGACTGGCTGAAGCGCTATCACGAATGCGGCAACCCCTGCCAGACCTGTTCCAACCAGTGTCCCGTGCAGGCCATCCACAGGACCGGCGAGATCAATCCGAACGAGTGCATCAACTGCCTTCACTGTCAGGTGCTCTACCAGTCCGAAACCGTCTGTCCCGTCGTGATGAAGAAAATGAAGTCGCGAGCAAAGCTCGCGGCAAGTCCGGGCGGGGCGCCGATCAATCAATCCGCAGCCAAAGTCTAACCGAAGAAGGATACCGACGATGGAAAAGAAAGAAACCAAAGGCCTGAGCCGGCGAGAGCTGTTCAGTGCCACAGCCGGCAGCGCAGTACTGGCCGGAAGCATGGGGGCAGGCGCGCTCGGCCTCGGGGCTGCCGTCGTCGCGACGCCGGCACTCGCTGCTGCCGAAGGCGACGGCTCCGTGGCGCCCGGCAAGCTCGACGATTATTACGGCTTCTGGTCCTCGGGGCAAACAGGCGAAATGCGCATTCTGGGCATCCCTTCGATGCGCGAGCTGATGCGTGTTCCCGTGTTCAACCGTTGCTCGGCAACCGGCTGGGGCCAAACCAATGAATCGATCCGTATCCATCAGCGGACGATGACAGAGAAGACCAAGAAGCAGCTCGCCGCCAATGGCAAGAAGATCCATGACAATGGCGACCTGCACCACGTCCACATGTCCTTCACCGAGGGCAAGTATGACGGCCGCTATCTGTTCATGAACGACAAGGCCAATACCCGCGTTGCACGCGTTCGCTGCGACGTCATGAAGACCGATGCCATTCTGGAAATTCCGAATGCTAAAGGCATTCACGGCCTGCGCCCGCAGAAGTGGCCGAAGACCAATTACGTCTTCTGCAACGGCGAGGACGAAGCGCCGCTGGTCAATGATGGTTCGACCATGACGGATGTTTCGACCTATGTGAACGTTTTCACTGCGGTCGACGCTGAAAAATGGGACGTTGCCTGGCAGGTCAAGGTGTCGGGCAATCTTGACAACTGCGATGCCGACTATGAAGGCAAGTGGGCCTTCTCCACCAGCTACAACTCCGAAATGGGCGTGAATCTCGAAGAAATGACCAAGTCCGAAATGGACCATGTCGTCATCTTCAATCTGGCTGAGATCGAAAAGGCCATCGCTGTTGGTCAATACGAGGAGATCAACGGCGTCAAGGTGCTGGATGGTCGCAAGGAAGCCAAGTCGCTCTTCACCCGCTACATCCCGATCGCCAACAATCCACATGGCTGCAACATGGCGCCGGACAAGAAGCACCTTTGCATCAATGGCAAGCTTTCGCCGACCGTCACGGTGCTTGATGTGACCAAGTTCGACGCACTGTTCTATGAAAATGCAGAACCGCGCAGCGCAGTTGTTGCCGAACCGGAACTTGGCCTTGGGCCGCTGCATACGGCCTTTGACGGTCGCGGCAATGCCTATACCTCGCTCTTCCTCGACAGCCAGGTCGCCAAGTGGAACATCGAGGATGCGATTAAGGCTTATGCCGGCGAAAAGGTCGATCCGATCAAGGACAAGATCGACGTCCAGTATCAGCCGGGGCACCTGAAGACAGTCATGGGAGAAACGCTCGACGCCTCCAACGACTGGTTGGTTTGCCTTTGCAAGTTCTCTAAGGACCGTTTCTTGAACGTCGGGCCGTTAAAGCCTGAAAACGATCAGTTGATCGACATCTCCGGCGACAAGATGAAGCTTGTTCATGATGGCCCGACATTTGCTGAGCCTCATGATGCAATCGCTGTTGCGCCCTCGATCCTGTCCAACATTCGCTCAACCTGGGATCGCAATGATGCGATGTGGGCCGAAACCCGCAAACAGGCCGAGGCTGATGGTGTCAACATCGATGAGTGGACTGACGCAGTTGTCCGCGACGGCAACAAGGTGCGCGTCTACATGACTTCGGTCGCTCCGGCCTTCAGCCTGGAGAGCTTCACGGTGAAGGAAGGCGACGAAGTCACGGTTATCGTCACCAATCTGGATGACATCGACGATCTGACGCACGGATTCACCATGGGCAACCATGGCGTGGCGATCGAGATCGGTCCGCAGCAGACGAGCTCGGTCACCTTCGTCGCGGCCAATGCCGGTGTCTACTGGTACTATTGCCAGTGGTTCTGCCATGCCCTTCACATGGAAATGCGTGGGCGCATGTTTGTCGAACCGAAGGGCGCCTGAGCCATGCGGCTACCCGTCGTCCTGATCGGTCTTGTTCTTGCTTCGCCGCTTGCGGCGGAGGAGTACATGGTCGCCCCGGGTACGGGCAGTCTCGCGGCCGCCATCGCCGTTGCATCACCCGGCGATGTCCTGACATTGACCGACGGGGCCTATCTTGGCCCCGTAACCATCGACCGGTCCCTTGCCATCATCGGTCCGCGCGGCGCCGTCGTCGATGGCCTGGGCTCGGGCAGCGTGATGACGATCACCGCAGCCGATGTCCATCTGACCGGGTTCACAGTCACGGGCTCGGGCCGGATCAACCAGGACCTCGACGCGGGCGTAAAGATTGAAAAAGGGGCCGATCGCACCCGGGTCGAGAAGTTGTACGTCACCGGCAACATGCATGGCATCGATGTGCACGGTGGTCGGGATGTGGTGGTCTCTGGCAATGAGATCATCGGCACCGACAGCCTACGCATGAACGAGCGCGGCAACGGCATCTATGTCTGGAACAGCCCAGGCACCCTTCTGGAGAACAATCTCATCCGCTTCGGTCGCGACGGCATCTTCTCCAATGCCAGCTCCAACAGCATCTATCGTGGTAATGTCATGCGCGATCTGCGTTTTGCCGTGCATTTCATGTATACCCGCAATACCGAGGTTTCCGGCAATATCTCGGTCGGGAACCATCTCGGCTTTGCCATCATGTTCTCCGACAGGGCTAAGATCCTCAACAATCTGAGCCTCGGTGACCGTGATCACGGGTTGATGCTGAATTACGCCAACAATGCCGACGTTACCGGCAATCTGGTGCGCGGCCGCACGAAGAAGTGCCTGTTCATCTACAACGCTCACAAGAACCTGATCTGGGATAATCGCTTTGAGGGCTGCCATATCGGCATTCATTTCACTGCCGGTTCGGAAAAGAACGTGCTGACCGGCAATGCCTTCGTCGCCAATCGCGAGCAGGTCAAATATGTCGGGACCCGCAACATGGAATGGAGCTATGAGGGGAGGGGAAATTTCTGGTCCGACCATCCGGCTTTCGATCTCAATGGCGACGGCATCGCCGACAGCTTCTACCGCCCGAACGACGTGATGGACCAAATTCTGTGGTCGCAGCCTGCCGCAAGCCTTCTGATCGGTTCGCCCGCCGTGCAACTTGTGCGCTGGAGCCAGCGGGATTTTCCAGCCACCTTGCCGGGTGGGGTGCGCGACGGCGCCCCGTTGATGCGCGCGCTGACGATCGAAATTCCCGAAGACATACTCCGCCATGAAGCCGAGGCCACGGGCCGATGGGCGACAGGAAATTATGATGACACCGACGCTGACAATCTCTCGGCTCACTAAGCGCTTCCAGTCCGTGGAGGCGCTGAAGCAGGTCTCGCTGGCATTGCAGCCTGGAAAGCGCGCAGCGCTGCTTGGACACAACGGTGCCGGCAAGTCGACGATAATGAAGATCATTCTTGGGCTGATTCCGTTCGACAGCGGCGAGGTTCAGGTTTGTGGATTAATGCCAGGTTCGGAAGCTGCGCGCATGCAGGTGGCCTATTTGCCGGAAAATGTTGCCTTTCATCCCGCGCTTACCGGCGAGGAACAGATCCGCCACTATCTTTCGCTTCGCGGGGACGATCCCCGCATCGCGCCGGAACTCCTCGCTCGCGTAGGTCTTGGCCATGCGGCGCGGCGGCGGATTGGTACCTATTCCAAAGGCATGCGCCAGCGCGTGGGCCTTGCCCAGACCCTGATTGGCCGACCCCGCCTTATGGTGTTGGACGAGCCGACCTCGGGCCTCGACCCCGTCTCACGACGAGATTTCTACGACCTGCTTGATGGTCTCTCGGCGGATGGCACCACGATCCTTTTGTCCTCGCACGCGCTTACCGAGGTCGAGGCGCGTACCGACAGCATCCTCATCCTGTCGGGCGGACAACTGGTGGCCGAGGGCAGCCTTGCCGACATTCGCGCGCAGGCCGTCTTGCCAATCACGCTCCTCGTTCGTCCGGTTGAGGGCCATGCAGCATCGCTTGCCGCAGCCTTGCCGGAAGCATCCCTCGGCATCGACGGAGTGCTGCGCATCACCTGCGCGCAGACCGAAAAGCTGCCGCTTCTCGCTCGCATCACGTCGCGAAGTGCCGAGGTCGCCGATCTCGATGTGAACCCGCCGAGCCTTGAGGATATCTACAGCCATTTCAGCCGGAGGGACGGGCAATGAGGCGCATTCTCGCCACCGCGACTTGCGAGTTCCGCATCGCCTTCCGGAACCGCTGGGTGCTGATCGCCACCGGCATGATGATGCTATTTGCGCTCGTGCTTGCCGCCGCAGGTTCCGCGCCGACCGGCGATGTCGGCGTCGACCGGCTGTCGGTCATTGTTGCCTCACTCACTTCACTTGCCGTTTATCTCGTGCCGCTGCTTGCGCTTTTGATGAGTTTTGATGCCGTGGCTGGCGAAGTGGAGCGCGGCACGCTTCCGCTGCTTCTCACCTATCCGGTCTCGCGCCTTGAGATCCTGCTCGGCAAGCTTCTGGCGCATCTTGCGATCCTGGCGCTTGCTGTAATCCTTGGCTATGGCGCAGCACTGGTGGTGGCCGTGTGGTCTGATCCGGCGGCGATCAAGGGGATCGGTTCCCTGGTCCGGTTGATCTGGTCCTCGGTTCTCCTGGGTGCCACTTTCCTCGGCGCCGGCTATGCGCTCTCGGCACTGGCGCGCCGCCCCTCCGGTGCTGCGGGACTTGCGATTGCGGTGTGGCTGGTTGCCGTCGTGCTCTACGACCTGGCGCTGCTGGCGCTGATCGTCACCGATGGCGGCGGTGCCTTTACCACGCAAGCCTTGCCCGTCGTCCTGCTGGCCAACCCCGCCGATGCCTTCCGCGTTTTCAACCTGTCTGCCGCTAAGGCGGTCGCGGCCGCCGGCGGCATCGGTGGCGCAGCGGGGGCAATCCCGCTCTGGCAGTTGGCAGCTTCGCTGTTCCTCTGGCCATTGCTGGCGATCGCGCTTGCGCTTGCCGCTTTTCGAAAGGTGACCCCATGAAATGGCCCATGCGACTTCCGCTTCACACGCTCCTGATCGCCGGCTTTCTGGCATTGCTCGCCGGGTGCCAGGAGAAGGTCACGCAGGACACGACGCCCAAGGACATGACGGCCGAGACGCTTGGCCACTATTGCCAGATGAACCTGCTGGAACATGCTGGGCCCAAGGGGCAGGTGTTTCTCGAGGGCATGCCAGCCCCCCTGTTCTTCAGCCAGGTCCGTGATGCCATTGCCTATCTGCGTGGACCTGAGCAGGTGGCGCCAATCCTTGCCGTCTATGTGAACGATATGGGGGCGACGGGGGCCACCTGGGATCAACCGGGCGATGGCAACTGGATTGCCATAGACGAGGCGCTGTTCGTCGTGGGATCGGCGCGCCAGGGGGGCATGGGGGCGCCGGAGACGGTTCCGTTTTCGAGCCGTCAACAGGCCGAGGAATTTGCCCGCGTCGAGGGCGGTCGTGTCTTGTCCCTGGCTGAAATCACCGACGACATGGTTCTGGCCCCGGTTGAGGACGTTGTCGACCCGAACCCGCAGGGCGACAATACCGATTTCCAAAACCGTCTGCGTGCCCTGTCCAACAAAGCTGGAGGCTGAACCATGCCCGTAACACGCCGCCGACTGATCACGATTTCCGCTGCCTTGGCTCTTCTGCCAGCCGTGACACGCGCCGCGCCGCAAGTCTCGAAATTCTGGACCGGGCAAGCGCTTGGTGCACGCGCTTCTATCCGGATCGACCATCCCGACGCGGAGGCGATCACCGCCCGCGTATTGGCCGAAATCGATCGGTTGGAAGACATTCTGAGCCTCTACCGAGCGCATAGTGCGCTGGCGCGGCTCAACCGGGAGGGCCATCTGGCCGAGCCGCCTTTCGAACTGCTGGAATGCCTGTCGCTTGCCGCTGCCGTGAACCATGCCAGCGGCGGGAGGTTTGATCCGACCGTGCAGCCGCTTTGGACGCTCTGGGCCGAAGCCGCCGCGCGCGGCAGGCAGCCGGATGCCCCGGCAATCGCCGTGGCCAAGGCGCTTGTTGGCTGGCACAAGGTGGAGATGGATGCGGCGAAAATCAGCCTGCGACCGGGCATGGCGCTGACCTTGAATGGGATCGGCCAAGGCTATGTCGCCGACCGGGTGGCTGCATTGCTGGAGGCAGAAGGCCTGACGAACGTTCTGATCGACACGGGAGAATTCCGTGCCCTTGGAGGCACTCCGACTGGTGGCGACTGGCCTGTTCGAACCGAAGCCGGCGGTTTTGTCGGTTTGCGGCAACGCGCTCTCGCCACATCGTCTCCTCTCGGTACGACATTCGATGCCGCGGGACGGCAGGGGCACATTCTTGACCCCGTCAGCGGAATGCCTGCACCGGCGGTGTGGCGCGCCGTGTCGATCTCGGCACCCACCGCGGCCGTTGCAGACGCGCTCTCAACCACAGCTTGCCTTCTTGAGGACGTCAGCCAGATGGAACTCCTGATACGAGAATTCCCAGGGTCCCGACTGGAGGCTGCGGGATGATGGCCTGCGTTGTTCCATCATTAGGCTACCCCACAAAGGGCTAGTTTGAGCCCTCTCGACGCGATTTACCGCAAGTCTCCGTGCAATCAGGCCCCCGCAACCAACCAAAATCGAAAATCCTCCCAAGCTAAGTATTTACGTGTAAACTCCTCACCATAGCGGTCTAGGAGCTTTTTGCGTTTTTGCTCCGTGTCGAGTTCACCAGACAGCTGACGCGCCAGCACATCCTGATCCACCATTGCCTTGAACTTTGCTTCCATCATTTGCGCTGCCTCCATGGCAGCCATGACCTTGCCCCCAAGTTTTATCCAGTTTTGAGTTCGCTCCGGCGGTTTTGGGTTGCTGTATTTAGGGCGGTAGCGGCGGGTTGCGGTGCGGAGCCATTCCGGCTGCGCAGCACCGCATCACGTCGCGGGCTGATGGTCTGAGCGAACTCGGCTGGTGTGAGCCAGCCAAGGCCGGAATGCGGTCGATGATCGTTGTAGTCGCTACGCCAGCTTGAGAGCGCTGATCGGGCATGGCTCAGTGACGAGAAGAGCGTCTCGTTCAGGAGCTCATCCCGCAGTCGGCCATTGAAGCTTTCGATGAAGGCGTTCTGGATCGGCTTACCCGGCGCGATGTAGTGCCACTCCACCTTGACCTGGTCTGCCCACTGCAGGATCGCGTTACTGGTGAACTCACTGCCATTGTCGCTAACGATCATCTTGGGCTTGCCACGCTTCTCGATGATCCGATCCAACTCGCGAGCAACCCGAAGACCCGAGAGCGATGTATCGGCGACGAGGCCCAGACATTCCCTGGTGCAATCATCGACGATCGTCAGCACCCGGAACCTGCGCCATCGCTGAACTGATCCGACACGAAGTCCAGCGACCAGCGGTCATTGGCCGTCATCGGGACAAGCATTGGTGCTCGCGTGCCGATCGCTCGCTTGCGGCCGCCGCGCTTGCGCACCGTCAGCTTCTCCTCCCTATACAGCCGGAAGAGCTTCTTGTGGTTCACACGGTGTCCCTCGCGTTTGAGCAGCACGTGGATGCGTCGATAACCAAAGCGGCGGCGTTCATGCGCCAATGCTTTCATTCGCTCGCGAAGACGATCATCGTCACTGCGCCTGGTTTCGTAACGAATTGTCATTCGGCAAAAGCCCATGGCTTTACACGCCCGCCGTTCGCTCATCTCGTGGTGACCCATCAGATGAACGACAGCTTTCCGCCTTGCTGCGGGCGTCACCACTTCTTTCCCAACAGGTCCTTCAAAGCCGCATTGTCGAGCATCGCGTCAGCCAGAAGCCGCTTCAGCTTCGTGTTTTCGTCCTCAAGTGTCTTCAACCTCTTGGCTTCGGACACGTCCATGCCGCCGAATTTGGCCTTCCATTTATAGATGCTGGCATCGCTGACGCCGTGCTTGCGGCAAAGCTCCGAGACCGGCGTACCCGCCTCGTGCTCCTTCAGAATGCCGATGATCTGTTCGTCCGTGAAACGGTTGCGCTTCATTCTCTGGTCCTCTCAATGGGCCAGAGCTTACTTCAAAATGGATTAGTTCAGCGGGGCAAGGTCACAACGGGAGGAACAGTCGATGACTATGCCTTTCCCAGTCGCGTCGACCACGCTGATCATCTCAGCACTCGGCAGTACGCCCGACTGGTCGATGAGTGGGTGACGGCGATCGGGCTTCGTCGGGAGGATTACGGTACGCATTCCCTGCGGCGAACGAAGGCCGCCATGATCTACAAGGCCACTGGCAATCTTCGAGCGATCCAGATCCTACTTGGCCATACCAAGATCGCCCGTCGACATTGGGGACGCATTAGAACTAGCTGTGCGAACTGAAATCTGAAAGCGGACGGCTCCACACGTCGTGGGGCCGCTCCTTTTTCCGGTGAGCCCCTCGAAGGATCCGATCCGGTTCGCGCCCTCAAACAAGCCATACGGTTCTGATGGTTTCATGCTACTGGCGTGCGCGTACGACACTAGCACCCATCCTCGGGAACAGCATCCGGGGTCTCCACCAGGAAAGATCGAGCCTTGGCCCGCAAGAACAGAGACGAGCTAGCTTTTTGGGACGAGCCTACGCCAGAGCCCGTGTTCTGTCCGATGTGCGAGCGCGTCATCCCGGAGGATCAGAGAGACGAGCATCATCTTGTTCCCAAGAGCAAGGGTGGAAAGGAAACCGTTTGCCTGCACCGTATATGCCACGATCAGATCCATTCGATCTTTACCGATGCTCAACTCGCCAAGAAATTTTCCACGATCAAAACAATCCTGGAAGACCCTGCGGTGCGGACATTCATCACGTGGGTGAGAAACAAGCCTCCTGGCTTTTCAGATTCTGCAAAGGAAACACGGCAGTCATTCCGTCGAGGCCGCTAGCCGCAACAGGAAAAAGTCCGGCTAGAAGCGAATGCTGCCGTGGCGAGAATGCGCCTTCAGTTCGGACGTTTGGCCGCAATAGGGTCTTTTCCATAAGCGGACACTCGCTTTGCCGGGCGATTTGGCAACACACCCACCGTCTTTGTAGGCGCTTCACTCTGAACGTTTCTGCCTGCTAGATACTGCTGCCGAGAATGGGGTCGCATTCCCGCGCAGTTCAACAGGAGTGTCCTCAGCCGTCAGCATGCTTCCCGCCTGAGGCGAGCATTTGGCAGCAACAGAGTTTTGTGGTTCCTTGGACCTATGGTGTGGTCCTCAAACCCATCAGGTTGGGCCGGACACACCTGTCGCATCTGGGCGCTGCGTGTAGTGTAGTGCAAACCGCATTCCGCCTGCCTCAACCACCGCGACGGGAAAATCGTAGATCCCCTGTAGCACGTCCGTGTGCATGATGGCGTCAGGCGTCCCGTCGGCTGCGATCCGGCCATTCTTCATCGCAATGATCCGGTCGGCGCTGGCTGATGCGTGGTTGATGTCGTGCAGCACGACGACGATGGTTCGGCCGGCTTCGTCAGCGAGCCGGCGCAGTTCCAGCATCAGTTGGCGGGCGTGATACATGTCGAGATTGTTCAGGGGCTCGTCGAGCAAGATATAGTCGGTCCCCTGCGCATAGGTCATAGCCACCATCACCCGCTGCCGCTGGCCGCCGGACAGCCGATCAAGCGAGCGGTTGGCAAGGCCTTCGAGTTCGAAACGAGCGAGCGCCTCCTCGACCATGGCCCGATCCTCCGCCGTCATCCGCCCCCCGCCATGCGGAAACCGGCCAAATTCGACCATCTCGCGCACGCTGACGCGCGGCGGCGGGCCGATATCCTGCCTCAGGATCGCGAGTTTTCTGGCCAGGGTTTTGCCGGGTGTCGAGCCGACCGGAAGCCCGTCGATGGTGACGGAGCCCTGCTGCAGCGGCAACAGCCGGGCGGCTAGCGAGAGCAGGGTGGATTTGCCCGCCCCGTTCGGGCCGACCAGGGCGGTAAGGCCGCCTCTGGGCAGAACAAGATCAATGCCATCCAGCACGCGCTGGCCCTCGCGATCCAGGCTGACGGATTGGATTTCGATCATCGGGCTCGCCTCGCAAACAGAAACAGGATGAACACAAGGCCGCCGAGGAAATCGACGACCACAGAGAGCGTGCCGGTCTGGCCAAGCCCGTGCTGCAACAGCGTCTGCCCGCCGACCAGCACGATCACGCCGAGAAGCATGGCAACCACGACGACGGAAGCGTGCCTGCGGGAGGATGTGAGCCGCTCGGCAAGCGCTGCGATCAACAGGCCGAAAAAGGTGACGGGCCCGACAAGCGCGGTGGAGACGGCGACCAGCAGTGACACGGTGATGAGCTGCACCAGCACCACCCGGTTCCAGTCAAGACCGAGGCCGATGGCCGTGTCACGTCCGAGTGCGGCGATGTCCAGCAGATGGCGGCGCGAGAAGAGGAAGCCGCCGGCCAGGAGCGTGACGAGCGTCGCAATGGCGAGCAGATCGGTGTTCGGCGCGGAGAAGTTCGCATACATCGCCCGCTGCGCCACGGCGAATTCCTGCGGATCTATCAGCCGTGCCAGAAGGTTCGTCAGGCTACGAAAGAGCCCGCCGATGACGACACCCGCGAGCAGCATCAGCGTCAGATCCATCCGGCTTTTCAGCGCCGGCCAGAGGATGAGCATGGCGAGCAGCATCAGGGCGGACGCTTCCATGCCGAATTTTAGATGCGGCGAGAGCGAGACATAACCCAGCCCGCCCAGCGCAAAGACGAGGGCCGCCTGACCGAACTGGTAGAGCGCGTCCAGCCCCATGATCGAGGGTGTGAGGATGCGATTGCCGGTGATCGTCTGGAAGGTGACGGTCGAGAGCGCGATGGCAACCGCGACGGTCACCAGCGCCGCAAGCCGGATCCCGCGCAGCTCCAACGCAAAAGCGATATTGCCGCGCAGGTTGACCGTCATGAAGGCGATGATGGAGGTGAGCGCAAGACAGAGAATAAGGCCGATAACGATCCGGTCACGCATCGCGGCGCTCCCGCAGGATGAACCAGAGGAAGACCGCCGGTCCGATGACACCCATGACCGTGCCGACAGGGATCTCGTAAGGAAAGCGCATGACGCGCCCGGCGATGTCGGAGGCGAGCACGAGGATTGCCCCGCCGAGTGCCACGAGCGGCAGTGTGCCGCGCAGATTGTCGCCCGAGAGGCGCGAGATGAGATTGGGCACGACGAGGCCGACAAAGGGGATGAGCCCGACGACGACGACCGAGAGCGCCGACATGACGGAGACCAGCACCAGCCCGATCTGGGTCATCCGGCGATAATCGATGCCGAGGCTGGTCGCCTGGTCCTTGCCGAGCGCCATGATTGTCAGCCGGTCGGCGATCACGGTGGCCACACCGACGATAACGAAGGCGACGAAGAGCAGTTCGTAACGGCCTTTCAGCACGCCGGAGAATTCGCCATTGGTCCAAATGTCGAGATATTGCAGGAGATCGGTTTGCCAGGCGACATAGGTGACGGCCGCTCCCACTACGCCGCCGTAGACAAGGCCGAAGAGCGGCACGAGATGCGGCTGTTCCGGCGGCAGGCGGTGCGCGGTGGCGAGGAACAGAGCCGTGCCGATGAGCGCACAGCCGCTGGCGACCAGCGCTTTTACTCCCAGGCCGGCAGCCGGCAGAAAGAGCGTCACGATCAGGATGCCGAGCGCTGCACTCTGGGCGGTGCCCGCGGTCGATGGCTCGACGAAGCGGTTGCGCGTCAGCGTCTGCATGATCTGGCCGGCGACCGCCAGCCCGGCGCCGCAGAGCACGGCGGCAAGCGTGCGCGGCAGCCGGCTGATGGCCATGAGATCGCCAAAGGGCATCCCCCCCTCGGTGCCGGACAACGACAGTTCCTGCACGCCGATCGCAAGGCTCAAGACGACGAGAAGCGCCAGGCAGAGCCCGGCGCCGATCATTGCGCGACGATGGTGTGTCTCAAGTTTGGCAGACATCACTGGCTGGCGGAGAATGCGGCCTCGATGGTGGCCAGGACCCGTTCGGTAGCCTTCAATCCGCCGGCGGCGATGTAGAAATCGGCCGACGGCAAATAGATCACCTGGCCGGTCTTCCAGGCTTTGGTCTCGGCGACCAGCGCATTGTCGAGCGTTGCCTTGGCATTTTGGTCATTGGCGCCAATGGCGGCGGCCCGGTCGAGCACCAGCAGCCAGTCGGGATTGGCTTTGGCGATGAATTCGAAGGAGACCGGCTCGCCATGGGTGGCGGCTTCAACGTCTTCCACGACGGCTGGCAGGTCGAGCGCCTTGTGCACCCAGCCGAAGCGGGAATCGATACCGTAAGCTGTGATCTTCGGCCCGTTGGTCATCACGATCAGCCCCTTGCCCTTGCCCTGAACGGCGGCCTTGGCGCGGGCGAGCGCTGCGTCGAAATCGGCAACGACCTTTTCGGCCTCCGCCTGCTTGCCGAAGATCGCACCATAGGTCTTGGCCCGCTTACGCGCCTGGTCAATCACGTCGATGCCGTCCATGGTCATGTCGAGCGAGGGCGCGACCTTCGACGTTTCCTTTTCCCTGCCGGAAGAGCGACCACCAACGATGATGAGGTCAGGTGCAAGCGCGCTCAAGGCTTCGAGATTGGGCTCGAATATGTCGCCGACGACCTCGGCCTTGCCCTTCAGGTCCGAGAGTTCGGAAAGATAGAGGTTTTCCGGGATACCGGCCGGCATCACGCCGATCGCCAGCAGCGTATCAAGTGCTGCAATGTCGAAGACGGCAACCTTCGACGGTGTTTCCTCGACGGTGACCTTGCCAGCATAGGTCTCGACGTCGAGCGCAAGCGCCGGCAGGGTGGCGAGGACGAGGCCTGCGGTAATCAGTGCGCGGCGGGTCATGGGGCGAATAAACATGCTCGTTTCTTCCTGATGTCAGATGGTCATGGGTCGCCCTCCGCCGGTCTCGCGACGAACAGCAATGTCTTTCGGGATCAGAAGGTCGCCTTGACTGATAGCAGGAAGGTGCGGCCCTGCTCGTATAGGGGCTCAACATTGCCGAATTCCTGGCCATAGGTGGAGCGGCTCGCATAGGTCTCGTTGAAGAGGTTCTGCACTTCTGCGCGGAACGTCATGTGAGAGAGCTGTTCGGGCTTCCACTCTGTGTAGATGTTGACGACTTCATAGGCCACATAGGTGTTCGCGCCGTCTTCGAATTCCGGTGCAAACTCCATGTCGCCGCCGACTGTCAGGCCCCAGTCGCTGAAGGTGTGAGCTGCTGAAATGGTGATGATGTCGCCAACCGGTGTGGTGAGGTAGTTGCCCGTGTCGGAATCGGCCGGCAAGCCATCGATTTCCGCATTCACCCGTGTGTACTTCACCTTGATGAAGCCGTCGGTCCAGTCATAGCCTGCCCCCACTTCGAAGCCCCAGGTCTCGACGTCATAATTTTGGTTGGCCCGCGCAGCAGCCCATTTCGCCACGCGCGCATCCTGGATCATGCTGCGGAAGAGGCTCCCCTCGGCAGTGAAGCCGTCATGGTGGAATTCGAGCCCTGCGGTCGCGTTGTTGGCAGTCGTCACCTCCGGCCCCTCTAGGCCATAGTTCCAGGCGGGGTTCATGATGAAGGCTTCCGCAAGCGGAATACCCGCCCAGACATGGCTTGCACCGGCCTTGGCCGTCAGGAAGCTCGTCAGGTCGTATTCCACGGACGCATTGCCGCTGAGACCGGCATGGTCCCACTTCTCGCCCGTCGTGCCCTCGAACCACTGCTTGTCGGCGCGTCCGCCAAAGGACAGCCGCATGGCATCAACAGGCTCGATCCGCACCTGTGTATAGATGCCGACGTTGCGCGCGCGTTCGGAGGCGTCCTCCGTATATCCGAGCGGCTCGCTAGCGGTCTCCAGTTCGATCTTGTCGCTGTAGAAGTCCAGACCGGCGACAATGTTGCCGTTTTCCAGCGTGAACTTGTTCTCGAACTTGCCGTTCAGGCTGCCGCTCTCGCCCTGTCCGTCATAGGAAGCGCCCACGCCACCGCCGGCATTGTAGAAGATCGGCGTTTCGACCGAGCTGTGGCTGTAGGCCAGCCGCACAGTTGGGTCCCACCAGCCTTCCGGCGTTGTATCCGCATAGGTGAAGACGGTATTGTCGCGTTCAAGCTTATAATTGCGATAGGCCGGCTCCCAGGGACGCCCGGTCGTGACCACGCTGGCATTTGCGCGGTAAGGCCGATCTGCGTCGTCGCGCACCCGCTCATGACTGATCTCGAAGCGATCGCCGCTTTCGGCCTCATAGGCCAGCTTGCCGAGGCCGCTCAGGAGGTTTGTCTCGGTGCCACGGACCTCATCGCCGTTTCCTGCTTCGTAATTGCCGCCTTTGCCATAGTTCAGGAAGCCGAGAAACTCGAAGCCATCCTGCATGGCCCAGCCGCCAATGCCGGTGGTGAAGGTATTGCTGTTCGAATTATAGGTCTCCGACGCCATGCCGCCGAAGCCGTCTTGCGTGAGCAGGTCTTTGACATCTTTCGTCTCATAGGCAATTGAGCCGGCCAGAGCGCCCGGGCCTACATCGGCAGGTGCGATGCTGGCATCGACGTCGACGGCCTTCAGCAGCGATGGATCGATCAGGTTGGTGGCATTATGATGGAAGACGCGGTTGTTCTGACGGCTGCCGTCAATGCTGACTGCGAGCGTCGTTTCTTCCAGCCCGTTGACATAGACCTTCTGCGAGGTCGGGATCGAGCTTCCGACGCTCACCCCCGCTTCGTCGCGGAAGACGTCGGCGACGCTGGTCGGATTGCGCGCTGCGAGTTCTTCGGCACCGATGTTGACGGAGCTGACGCTGGTCTCGGCCCGCTGGCCGGTGACATTGATCTCACCGATCACTGTTGAACCATCGGCTGCAGGCGCGCCACCGGTGACACCAGAAGACTGGTCGCCGACGACGACCGTGCCATTGCTGATGCGCCAGGAAAGTCCGGTGCCGGACAAAAGCTGCGAGAGGGCAGCTTCGGTCGAAAGCGTCCCGGAGACGGCAGCGGAATTCGCGCCGCGGGCCGCCTCTGCCGGCAGGGAAACCTGCAGGCCGGATTGGCGGCCGAAGGCCCTCAGCGCATTGGCAAGCGGTTGTGCCGGAATGACATAGGCGCGGGTCGCCGCACTCACTGGCGCCGTCTGCGCCACGACGGGCATCGTGAAAGGTCCGGCCAGAAGCGCAAACGCGCAGGCGGTTGTGGTCATAAGGCGGCGCGACTGTGCCCCGATCAAGGCGCCGCGATCCGCAGAAAGTCTTGTCACTGTCATACTCGTCCCCATACTCAACCGGCTTAAGCCGGGTTCGAGATTAAATACGAGTGAAAGTGACAAGTTTTTCAGGCGGCATTCATCTTTTTGCGATGGTTCGCGAAATATTGATCAAGATACTGAATTGCAGCGATTATTTCAGCGACTTGAGACGATGCGCAGATAGGGAGACGCCGCCCGCACCTGAAGACCGAAGGCGGCAGCCAGTGCCGTTAGCGCCCGGTCTGGATCGCTCAGGTCATAAAGGCCGGTGACCCGCAGCGTGGCGAGGTCGCTTTCCGGCAGCATGATCCAGGCTGGATGCTGGCGCTGGATGAGCGCCACGACATCCCCGAGCGCCTGATCGGTGACGGACAGGCGTCCCTCGCGCCAGAGTGCGATATCGGCGGGGTCGACCCGGCTCAGTTCCGCTTTGCCGCCCCTGCGGTCGACTGTTGCGACGTCACCGGGCGCAAGCGTCAGCTCCGTGCCGTTCTCTACCCCCTGAGGGCGTAGCGCAATCGACCCATGTGCCAGTTCCACGCGCGTGCCATGGCCTGTGTCGCGCACGCTGAAGGCTGTGCCCAGCACCCGCACGGAGGCGTCCTGTGCATCCACGACAAAGGGTCGGGTGGCATCCCGCTCGACCTCGAAGAAGGCTTCGCCGGCCAGTAGTCGGACATGCCGCGCCGTCCCGTCGACGTCATCCGCTAGTGCCGTATAGGGCGCGAGCGTCACCCGCGATCCGTCGGCCAGCGTCACGATCCGTGTTTCGCCGGCGCCCGTTAGAAAATCGGCTTCGAGGCGGATCTGCAGCGCCGGGCCGAACAGGGCGACGACGAGACCGGCGGACATCAGGCAGGCCGCTGCGAGCCGAAGGCTGCGGCTGGACAGGCGCAAACCGATCGGTGAAACCTGCGATGCAGGCGAGGGCCGTGTGCTCTGCAGCGCGACATCCGGCAAGGCTGCGGGGCGATCGCCAAGGGCTGCCCAGGTGCGACAGATCCGTGTCCAGGCCGCGGCATGGGTTTCTGACGCCTGCAGCCAGTCTCCCCAGGCCGCCATCAGCGCGGGGTCTGCCGGCGTGTCGCGCAACAGCATGAACCAGTCCATCGCTTCTTCGAGGAGCATGGTGGCCCGCTGTTCTGGCTGATCCGTGACACTCACCGGTTGGCTGTTCCCTGGTTGCTTGGTTGCTCCGCACGCGCGCCCAGGCGGCATTGCGCATGGTCTTTCGATGTGTCCGTCTTGTGAGCGAACTTATCTGTGCCTGCTGGATATACGATTGGCTGGATGTCCTTTTTCACGTGCGCCTCGACATTTTTCAATGGCTCCCCCGGTCAAGCGACAGGGCTATCTTCACCATGCCGGCGCGGATCAGCCGGTGGGCCGTCGCGACTGAAATCTTCAGCTCGCCGGCGATTGCCTCCAGCGTCCAGCCCTCGATCCGGTAGAGTTCGATCGCGCGGCGTGTCTCTGGCGGCAATTCCTCCAGCGTCTGCGAGGCAACCCTTGCCTGATCTGCGAAAAGAACTGATTCCTCCGGTGTGCCCTGTTCCTGCGGCAGGATCCAGAACGGCGGATCGACCTCTCGGCCGCGCGTCTCGATGGTACGGCGCTTCATCTGGTCAAGAGCGAGATTGCGCACGATGCTGTAGAAATAGGACAGGACCTGGCGCGGCGCATAGTCATCCGATTTCCTAGGCTTCAGCCGCAGAAAGGCGTCCTGCACGATATCCTCTGCCTGATCACGGGATCCCAGCAGCCGGGTGGCATAGTCCACCAATGCCGACCTGTGTTCCAGGAAAAACGCGATCTGGCGTTGGGTCTGTGCGCTCATAGTCCTAATGCGGTTGAAAGTTGATAGAAAAGGTATGCTTTCCTATCGCGCAACCACGGTTAAGGCAATTGGCAGTTATGCGCACGCCGCATTGCGGACCTGCACGCCCCCCGGCTTTCCTAAGCAGGGGCTGGCGGAACGTGCTGCGCGTTCCGCTCACCGCCACATAAAGGTAATGATTCCCGCTTTGCGCTGTCATTTCGGTCTTTGTGCAGCTCTCGACCCAACCCGAAAGCGGTCGTTCGCTTTTGCCCGGTCAGAGGCCTTGAATCGGTGAGAAGCCGCCATTCCCTGCAATTTGCGTCGATGACAGCTTCGCTGACGAGCAAATTGTGAATATCTTGCGTCCGAAACCTTAGCTATTTCCGTTGGCTATCGAGGTAGCAGCGCCTCCGGCATGTCCTGATAGCAAACAGGCCGCAGGAACCTACGGATTGACAATGTACCAACCGAGGTCGCACCAAAGTTGGTGCTCGCAGGCTGGCCCACAGTGCGGCCGCGTTCACCTTGCAGCCGCCCGGCAGGAAGACCTGTTTCCTGCGTGCCGATCTCCGTAATCTGGTCGCCGCGCGCCTCGATCTCGTCTGCAATTGCGTTCAGGAACTCCGCGCGCGCCTCCCGCGTGGAATAGCCATAGGTCCAGAAGGCGTCTTCTGCCGCAATGCAGGCGCGGTCAATCAGCTCCGCGGTGCCGATGCTGAATTCGTGCGCCGGGCCATCAGCGGGCTCCGAGCGGAGGTCGCATCGCCTGCAATCCAGTTGCCGGCGATCAAGTGCTTTCCGTGAGGAGTAAAAGACATGTATTTCAATCTCGTTTGGCTTGCGGCGCGCCCAGACCGGGTCCGGGCGCCGCGCTTCACAGCACCGCCCGACTAACAGGACAATGCTCTGAGGGTGTGTTGCTGAATGTGGTTATGGCAGCAGCGCCGGACGCTTCTGCGCGTCCTGGACTAACGGCCCCAGTTCAGCACCATGGGCTCCAGCGGTTGCAACAGGTCGATCATTCGCTGGCGGATTGCCGGATGCAGCGGCGGGATCGGATGTCGGCAGAACTCGGACCGGATGACGCCACCCTCGACCATGGCCGCCTTGCAGGATTGCCATCCGCATTGCCGGTTCTCATGGTTGATGGCCATCGCCACCCGCCCATAAGCTGCAGTGGCGCCCTCAATGTCGCCGGCATGGTGCTTCTCGATGACCGGTTTGATCTGATCAACAATCATGCCGCTGGTCATCGACCCCGTCGCACCGGCGTCGAGATCAGCCAGCAGGGTGATACCTTCCTCGCCATCAAACGGCCCCTCGATGGCGTCTCCACCTTCGGCGATCAGCGCACGCAGCTTGTTGGCGGCCTTCGGGCATTCGATCTTGAACAGGCGCACTTCCTCGATCTCCCGGGCCATGCGCACCAGCAGCGGCACCGGTAGTTCAACGCCCGACAGCGGCGCGTCCTGCACCATGATCGGGATGCCCACCTCGCCTACCATGCGGAACTGCTCGAAGGTTTGCTCGGGCGTGCCTTTGAGAAGCGCACCGTGATAGGGCGGCATCATCATGACCATGCTCGCGCCGAGCGATTTTGCAAAACGCGCCCGCTCGACGGCAATCTGTGTCGCATAGTGGCTGATCGTCACGATCACCGGCACGCGGCCAGCCACGTGCTCGAGGCTGACGCGGGTCAAAAACGCGCGTTCTTCATCCGAAATCAGGAACTGCTCGGAGAAGTTCGCCAGGATGCAGATGCCATCGGCACCCTGGTCGATGAGGCAATCGAGAACACGCTTCATACCTTCGAGGTCGAGCGTTCCGTCCTCGTGGAATGGTGTGGGTGCGACGGGCCAGATACCGGTGTAACGGGTCATTCCACGATCTCGAAGTTCGAGAGATGCTTGTCGCTGATGGTGATCCCCAGACCGGGTTTGTCATCGTCGAGCTGAAGGAAACCATCGACGGCTTCCGGATCACCTTCAAAGATGTAGTAGAACAGCTCATTGCCCACCTCGACATCGAAAACTGGGAAATACTCGCTGATCGGGCAATTGGTGTTGGCCATTGTCAGGTGATAATTGTGCATCTGGCCTGCATGCGGGATGACAGGGATCTGCGCAGCCTCGGCGATGGCGTTGATCTTCTGTGCCGCAGTGATGCCGCCGACCCGGTTGGTGTCATATTGCAAGACGCTGACGGCCTTCTTGTCAATCAGATCCTTGCAGCCGATCACGCTGAATTCGTGCTCGCCGCCCGAAATCGGCACGATGCCCATGGCGTTGAGTTCGGCATAGCCTTCCACGTCATCGGCGATCACCGGCTCCTCGAGCCAGCGCGGCTCGTATTTCTCCAACTTTGGCAGCATGCGCTTGGCGTAATCCAGGTTCCAGCCCATGTAGCATTCGAGCATCAGGTCGTTGTCGTAACCGATGACTTCGCGCAAGGCTTCGACGCGCTTGAGATTCTCGCGCATGCCCGCCATGCCGTCCTTGGGACCGTAGCCAAAGCGCGACTTGTAACCCGTGTAGCCGTTCTTCATGGCTTCTTCGGCCTCGGCCTGCATGCTCTCGACCGGGCCTGCGTAAAGCTTGGAGTAGTAGACCGGGATCTTTTCCTTGGTCCGGCCACCAAGCAGCTTGAACACGGGCTTGCCCACCAGCTTGCCCATCAGGTCCCAGATGGCGATGTCTATGGCGGAAATTGCTGTCATTCCAATGCCCTTGCGGCCCCAAGCATGGGTGCGCCGGTACATTTTTTCCCAGATATAGGCGTAATCGAACGGATCTTCGCCGATCACCAGAGGGGCATACCAGTCGTCGATGGCCTTCTTGACGACGGTCGGCGCGAGCGCCGCATTGCCGATACCGATGGTGCCGTCTTCAGTCTCGATTTCGCAGGTCAGCCACTGGTGAAAGCGGAACGACGCCATCGCATCGCCCTTGAGCCACAGCGCATCGGACGCATTTGTGCAGAAATTCCCGGTGGGCGGCACAGTCGGGCCGGTCCAGTTCCAGACCCGGGTGCGGACAGATTTGATCTTGGTCATGTGCGTTTCCTTGTCAAGCGGCGGCGCGGTTAGCGCGATGATTAAGGGCCATGCGGACGAGCAGGTTGAAGGCCTGCAGGGTGGCGCCGACATTTGCCTTGTTCTGGCCGGCAATGTCGAAGGCGGTGCCATGGGCAGGCGTGGCGACAGGAATTGGCAGGCCGCCGGCCACGGTCACGCCACGGTCGAAGCCCATCAGCTTGATGGCGATCTGGCCCTGGTCGTGATACATCGTGACCACCGCATCAACCTCGCCACGTTGGGCCTTGAGGAACACAGTGTCCGATGGCCACGGCCCAGTGACATGCTTTTGCTTATCCTGTGCTGCTTTGACGACGGGCTGCAGGATGTCGATTTCTTCGCGACCGAACTTGCCATTATCGCCGGCATGCGGATTGAGGGCGGCAACGGCAATATGCGGACGGGCGTTGCCGGCACGCTGGCAGGTGTCCTCTGCGAGACCGATTGCCTTTTCCACGGCTTCCGCCGTGATCCGTTCAGCGACGTCGCGAAGACCGATATGGCTGGTGACACGGGTGGTCATCAGATTGTCGAGAACGTTGATCTCGCTGTGATAACCCTTGAAGCCGATGTGGCGGGCTATGTAGCGGTGTTCATCCTCGGCGTTCAGGCCTGCACTGGTCAAAGCCGCCTTGTTGAAGGGGCCGAACAGGACGCCGTCCACCTTACCCGCCATGGCCAGGTCCAGCGCCTTGTCGAGGCAACGCAGACTGCACTCTCCGCCTGCAACGGTGACTTCCGCGATTCTTACATCCTCCGGAGCAATGGTCTGCATCGGAAGCCAGCTCAGCCCCTCCTGCGTTTCGACCCCTGCCTCATCGATCTGCGCTAGGTCGACGGTCATTCCCGCCTGCTGGGCACCTTGTTGCCAGACATGCTGATCGCCAATCAGCACGATGTCGGCGGCGTCCCTGACGCCCTCCTGAGCCAAAAGCTTGAAGATCAGTTCCGGTCCGATCCCGGAGGGATCTCCGGGAATGATGGCAATACGTGGTTTCTGGTCGGTCATTGGATCAACCCTGTGAGTGCGAGAGATACCTGCGGCACATACGTGACCAGCAAGAGGATGAAGGCGAGGACGCCGATGAACGGAAGGTTGGTGCGGGAGGTCTCCCAGATCCCGGCCTTGGCAATCGAGCATGAGGTGATCAGCACCGAGGCCACGGGCGGGGTCTGCTGACCGATGGCGAGATTGAGCGTCACCATGATGCCGAAATGCACGGGGTCGATCCCGACGGCATTGACCAGGGGCATAACCACCGGCACCACCAGGATGATTGCTGCAGCACCGTGCAGGAACATGCCGAGCACCAGAAGCAGCAGATTGAGCAGCGCCAGCACGATCAGAGGGTTTGTCGTAAGCTCGGTGATCTGTTGCGCCAACTGTTGCGGGACCTGCGCTTGGGTGAGGAACAGCCCGAGTGCCGCCGATGTGGAAACAAGCAGCATCACAACGCCGGTCTGGCTGACCCCTTCAAGCATCACCTTGCGCAGCCGCGTGACATCAAGATCGCGGTAGATGAAGATGCCGATGACCAGTGCGGCGAGAACCGCCAGTCCAGCACCTTCGGTCGCAGTCACCACACCGGAGAAGATGCCGCCAAGAATGATCACCGGCATCAGCAGTGCCCAGATGGCCTCCTTGAACGACCTCCAGACATGGCAGAGGTCGAAGCCTTCGGCACGCGGCAAATCATAGCGAACCGCCAACACGTAGGTGACCGCCATCAGCAGGACACCGCCCAGGACGCCCGGCACGACACCGGCGACGAACAGCTTGAGCACGGAGGTTTCGGCAATCGCGCCATAGAGGATCATCGGGATCGACGGCGGAATGATGATGGCCAGCGACGCTGACGAGGATGTGATTGCCGCGGCAAGGGTTCTGGAATAGCCGCGTTTCTTCATCTCGGGGATCAGCACTGTGCCGGTGGCTGCAACATCGGCGACGGCGGAGCCGGAAATTTCGGCAAAGACCATCGAAACGCCGATATTGACCATGCCAAGGCCGCCGCGGACGAAGCCGATCAGCGAGGTGACGAAGTTGATGAGCCTGACTGAAATGCCCGAGGTGTTCATCAGGTTTCCAGCTAGGATAAACAGCGGAATGGCGATCAGTGGGAACGAAGTCGAGCCGGAGTAAAGCGCGATCGCCATATCGTAGAGCGTGGCGCCGCCCGGTGTCAGGACAAGTCCACCCACGGCAACGATCCCGATGGCGACGGCGATCGGCACATTGATCAGGATTAGGGTGATCAGGGCGACTGTGGTTGCAAGAAGGATCATTTGTGGTCGTCCTTTCCGAACGCGGACGCGTTCTCGCGCTCAGCTTCGGCAATGGCCTGTTCGATTTCGGCGTGGTCGGCATCGATGCCTGCTGCGGCATTTCTGAGAGCGCGCGGCATCGTCAGGAAGGTTCCGATGATCATCAGCACGGCGGAAACGGGTATGATCGACTGGACGATATCCAGCGTCATCCAGCGGATCGAGAGCAGCGAATCCCACTTGGCGGCCGCGAGCACCGCGTTGCCGTACCACGCGACGATGGCGAAGAAGCCGATCACCAGGAACTCGGATGCCAGCGCAAGTGCGACCGCAGCATATTTCGGCAGCGCGGTAACGATGCCACCGAAGCTCATGTGCTGGCGCAGAAACAGCGCATAGGTGGCGCCAAAATAGGTGAGCCAGGCCAGAAGAACGATGGCGATCTCGTCGTACCAGGACGGCGACGAACCGAGATAGCGCATTGTGGCCGAATAGATGACCGACAGCGCCAATGCGATCAGCAGTGCAAGACAGATCGTCTCGATCACCCACAGAAGCGCTTTTTCAAACTTTGCGACCATGAAACAGGTTTCCTCCCCCAAAAAAAGGAGCCGACCGGGATTATCCGGCCGACTCCGCACCGCGTTGTTACTTGGCCAGAGCCTGCGCGCGGCTCACCAGTACGTCACCGCCCTCCACCTGGCTTGCGAAAGCCGCGTAGACCGGAGCAGACGCTTCGATGAACGCTTTCTTGTCAGGCTGGTTGACCTCGACGCCGGCCGCCTTGACCTTGTCAACGAGCTCGTTGTCAGCAGTCTCACCTTGGGAAAATGACCAGTCCTGGACCGAGGCAGAGACGCTCAAGGCAGCTTCCTTCACCTCATCAGGCAGACCATCCCAGGTGCCCAGACCGGTTGTCAGATAGGTCGGCGAATAGACGTGTCCGGTCATGCTGAGATATTTCTGAACTTCCTGGAAATTCGCACCGGTGATGTTGGTGAGCGGATTTTCCTGACCGTCCATCGTGCCTGTCTGAAGTGCGACGAAGACTTCGGAGAATGCCATTGGCGTCGGGTTGGCGCCCCACTCCTTGAACATCGACACGCGCCACTCGGAAGAAGGCGTGCGGATCTTCAGCCCTTCAAGATCGGCGGGTGTGTTAATCGGGCGGGTGTTGTTGGTGATCTGGCGGAAACCGTTCTCCCAGGTCGACAAAACCTTCAGGCCGGCCTCTTCGGCTTTCGGCGCCAGGTCCTTCTGAACGATCTCGGTATCGATTGCCTTGAGATGCGCGCGGTCCTGCACCAGGAACGGCATGTCAAAGAGCGCGAACTCGGGCGCGACATTGGTCATGATGGATGAGACCAGGGTGAACTGGACCGTGCCAAGACGGAGCTTCTGAATCAGTTCCTTTTCGTCGCCGAGCTGGCCGTCAGCATAGAATTGAACCGTATGCGCGTCGCCAAGCTTGGCACCAAGATCCTCTGCGAATTTGGCTGCGCTGCGGCCCTGAAGGCTGTTTGACGCTGCGCCGACGGCAACGATGTAGGTGTCAGCCAGTGCCGGTGCTGCCGTCACCGACATTGCGCAGATCATCAGTCCGGCGGAAATGCCTTTACGTAGAGTGTTCATTGGGGGCTCCTCTCCCTTGAATTATATCATGCATATTCGCACAATGTATTTTGTATACATTATGAAAGTATGGACTAGCAAGGCGTTTCTGTATATTTTGCAACACCGTGTTGCCTGTGCACTAAACGACGTGAAATTAAAGGCTTAGAGATGAAATCCGGCATTGCCATTACGAATCGATCACTCCACGATCAGGTGGCGAGCCGCATTCGCGATCTGATTATCGAAGGCACACTGGAACCAGGAAGCCGCATCGACGAGGCGCATCTCATCGAAGAACTTGGTGTGTCGCGCACCCCGTTCCGCGAAGCACTCAGGACACTCGCCGCGGAGGGACTGGTGATTGTGCGCCCTTCCAAAGGAAGCATAGTTCGCAAACTCACCCAAGACGAAGTTTTCTCCATGCTCGAAGTTCTCGGAAATCTAGAGAAACTAGGCGCTGAACTGGCCTGCGAACGGGCCAGCGACAAAGAGATAAATGCACTGATCGATCTTCATGAGCGCATGATGGACTGCTACCGAGCGCGTGACCGCATGCCGTATTACAAGATGAACCAGGAGTTTCACTCACGGCTATCGGAATTGTCGAAGAACGAGACCCTGCTGGAAATGCAGGCGAACATTCAGGCGCGTCTGAAGCGCATCCGCTACATCGGCAATCAAGAACCCGACTCCTGGGCCGGGGCTGTGGCCGATCACGAGGAAATGGTAAGCGCTCTCAAGGACAGGGATGGCCGCGCCCTCGGTGAAGCCATGGCGAATCACCTCAAGAAGACCTGGGACCGCGTAAAGGACAGCATTTAGTCACGCTGTTGGAAAAAATCGCTAAGTTGAGCGATCGGACGACATCGGCATTGTGACCAAAGAACTTTACGCGCGCAGATTGCACGCGCGCATTTGGAGTTGCCATTCGTCATAACTTGCACTGACTGCGTGTCAGAGCTGCGAGGGCCAATGCACCTCTGGCGTCCGAATGGCTGCTTCATTGGTTTGGCATCTATAAGCTGCCATTCCGCTCCCGGCCCCAAAAAGGACATTGCTTGCGGGTCCCCAGCCATTTTCGCGAGACCTGTTTAAGCACGACGGATGGCCTCAAGAACACCAGCCACGATTGCTCAAGTTGTTGAGAAGGCGTCACTTTTTCCTGTGAGGAATAGTCGCTGATTTTCAGCGGAACACCGACCTAAAATGGTTCGCCTGGGGCGGGCCTGGATTATCACATTATTTCAAAGGCTTAATAAAGACGCCTTTGATTTTGTTCTGTTTTCCTGCCGCGAGCGACCGTGGATGTTATCTTTGTGCCCTGGCTTTGGGCCAACGTCAATTTGGCGGGATAGCGGCAATTATTTCCGCTCGGGTGCGCCAACTTGGAGGTGGAGACAGGCGATGAGCAAAGCGGTGCGCCAACAGTTACAAACTTCAAGGGCCAAGCAGCAGGCAATCCAGTCTCACTAAAATGAGGTCCGTAAAATGCTTTCTGCACAAGCTGATTACGGTCGATCTAAGCCATTAGTTTTACTGGTCGCGGTGTCGATGATCAAGTCAACGATGCGGCAGGTCTGTTGGTAGAGCGCCAGCTCGCCAGCCTTTGCGAGAGGTCTTACGCGGATAAGAGGATTTCTCCTCTCAATTCGCCGGAAGCTTACCTCATCGAAGACACCGTCCTGTTCCGGCGCAACCCATGTCAACGGAACCGACAAGGCGTCGATGACAGGATCGATATCAGACCGGGCAAGGATAAGCTCCCGGACAAACGTCTGATGTCCCTGGGAAAGTAAATGCGAGCAGGCGTTTCGAATAAAGGGCGCGAGATTGGGATCGGTACAGGTTGCGTAATCGAGAGGTCGAGTGCGATAGGCGCGCTCGATATACCAATCGACGCCATAGGTCTGGATCATCCGATGAGCCTGTTTGGCCATCAGGTCGACGAGCCACGGCAACATCCCGACGAGCCGCATCATTGCCTGTTGTGTCGGCTGCAATCGCCGGATGCCGCTGCGATCAAGGACGCCCGTATAGCCGATGGCGATAAGCGCGTGGAACCGGTCTGGGCGCAGGCTTGCTTCAGCGAGCAGCGGCAAGATGCCGTTGCTCAGCCCGATCGCAATGCAGGGTGCCTTGACCACATGGTCGAGAAAGCCACGAAGCGCGGCGAGATTATCTTCCAGCGGAGATAGATTGGAATGCTGGCTGGAATTACCGAAGCCCGGTCGGGAAAGGGCCAGAAGCTTGATGCCGGCATCTCGCAATTGGCCTTCGCTGTCGGGTGGCAGGAGATAGCACATCGGTAGACCGCGGCAGAGAATAACGGGTCGACCATCGGGGTCGCCGAGCCACGTCCAGGCGATGCAGCGCCCGTCCGGTAGGCTCAGCATCTCTTCGCGGCCAAGCGGGTCCCTCCATGTATCGGTCTTGCCCTGACGGTCCTGAATGGCCCGCCCGGCGGTCATTGCGAGAAGCCGCATGAGCTCGACCTGTGAGGGTGCCTCAGTCTTTGCCATGATGCTCTTGAGCTGGGTGCGCACCGTCAGCAATGAAACATTGCGAGCGGCAGCGGTGGCGGCAACGTCACGGACACGGAAGAAGATCCGCGCGATTTCTATTTCGGCGGCCGAGAGCCCGAAGGCTTGCGCGAGCATCTCTGAAGCGCGATCGGTCCACTCGATTTCCAAGGAACGAATGACGACGAAGGCGGCGCCGTCGAACTTCGGAGTGAGAAGCCACGCCTCGGCCAGGATGGGATCACTGTTATCCAGCGGGGTCATCCGGAGAATGGCCTGCGAGCGATTGGCGCGCTTGTTCGCTGCGCGCATCATGGTCCGAAAGGTTTCCAGTGATCGCGGGTCTACTCTGTCCAGATCAAGGAAGCTTCCTTGTCGGGCTCCGAGAACGGATGCCCCTTCGGTATTGGTGACGACGACGCGACCTTCGGGGGACAGCACGAGTGCCGGACCGGGCACATCCTGCACTGCGCGTGCCAAGGGGTCGTTCTCGGCGGGAATGTCGAGGCCGTCGAGGGTTGTGCGTGCTAAGGCAAGTTGCGCCAGAAGCGCGCCCGACAGTTGCTTCGAAGCTTTCTCATCATCCGGAATGCGACCGAGTTTCGCCTGCCAACTATCGATCATGGCGTCGAAGGCCTCCTGATCGACAATGGCGCGATAGGTGTTCGAGATGATATCGAGGTCCACGTCTGCATCTATCATCGCGGTAGCAACCGGCCCGTCTTTGCGGTCTATGGCTGCCTTCACAGGATGATTTGAACGTGCCCCATCTCTGTCCATGGGCTAACCTCCGCCAAAACCCTTGATCGGGATGATACGCCAAATGGTGTATGCGACAAATGACGGGTATCACTACAAGGGCAGGGGAGACGAGCCATAGGGGAGGTCATCATGCCATTGCTGTCTATTCGATCGCAGGATTTCGACCGGGCAAGCCGCGTCGATGCGTTTCGCAATGTCGTTGCCAGTATGACCAAGGTCGACTTCATTCCGGATGACCGGCAGCATTTTAGCTCGGAGACATCGATCGCCGTCCTGCCCGGTGTGATCATCGGGCATGGTCGGCATTCTGCGTCGAGAGCCATCCGGACACGAAGCCATGCTGCGGAGTGTAGCGACGACGTGATGTTTCATATCCCGCTTGCCGGCGGTGGCACGATCTCGCAGATCGGTGGAAACGAAGAGGTTTTGCGTGCCGGAACTGTCTATGTCGATCCGGGCGACGTCCCCGGGACCGTGCGGTTCGGTGGCCAATACATGGAGGGCATTTATGTCTCCATTCCAAAGGCCCATCTCGGAATGGCTGAGGCAGGGCTTCAGGCGGCACTCAGGCGTTCTGCACCGCTGACACCACAATGGCGGCTTTTTCTCAACTACGCCCGCAGTCTGCATGCCGAACTGCCAGCATTGGCCCCCGAAGAGGCAGCCCAATGCGTGGCGCATGTCCAGGATCTTGCTTTGATGGCCCTGGGGGCGACGCGGGAGGCGACCGAGATTGCCGCCGGGCGCGGCGTGCGGGCCGCACGATTGAAGGAAGTAAAGAGAGAGATCGAGCAAAATCTCCTCTCCGCTGAATTGAGTGCCGACGGTGTCGCAAGCCGGCTGGGCTTTTCATCGCGCTATCTTCGCGCCCTCTTTGAGCGGGAGGGAACATCCTTCCGCGACTATGTGGCGAGCCGCCGTCTGGCGCGAGCCTATCGCATGCTGTGCGACCCGGCTTTGCAGCATCTCAATATCGCTCAGATCGCCATGGAGGCAGGCTTTGGGGATCTGTCCTGGTTCAACACTCGTTTCAAACAGACCTATGGCATGACACCAAGGGATGTGCGGGCCGGACTCGCATAGCCGCCTGACAGGGAAGAGGCGGGACCAGCGTTAGTCCGCCTTGGTGCCCGTCTCTGTGTCCTTGTGCCATCGCCCCCGCAAATGGGTGCCGTCAGGCCCAAGACCGAAGCTTCATCGAAATCTACTGTCGATCCTGGCGGCCATTCCCTTGCCAGGACATGCCCCTTCGTGACCTTTTTGAGGATCAAGCTCTATGTGGAATTTCAGTTTATCGGGTGCTCTGGCGCTCATGGTGCGCACTGCTCCCTTTCTTTTCTTCCGGATGGCCGTCTACTTCGCCTTGGCTTGCGCCTATGTGATCGCGACAGGAACGGGGGGCGCGATCGGTTATGGCGTCGGCCAGTTTGGAGACGCTGACTTCCTGGCGACCAGCACAGTGTTTGGTGGATTGGCTGGCTTTGGCCTGGTGGCGGCGATCGTCTATCTTCTGCGAGAATATCTGCTCTATCTCGTCAAGGCGGGGCATATCGCCGTGCTCGTGGAACTGATGGGCGGTCGAGCTCTACCTGCGGGCGAAGGACAGGTGACCTATGGCAGCCGGATGGTGCGCGAACGCTTCACCGAGGCGAGCGTTCTTTTCGGTATCGACCAACTCGTCAAGGGTGTGATTGCCGCCATTGCTGGACTCATTGAGGGGATCGCGTCGCTCCTCCCCATTCCCGGTCTCGATACGGCAGCCCGCGCTTTCCGGAGTTTCCTGAAGATCGCTGTCGGCTTTACCGACGAGGTGATCCTTGCCCATGCCCTGCGAAGCCGTGCAGCCAATCCATGGGCTTCGGCGGAAGAGGCCCTTGTCCTCTATGGGCAGAACTACAAGATCATGTTGCGCAATGCAGCCTGGCTCGCGGTCATCATCTACGGTCTATCCTTCATCGTGTTCCTGCTGGCGCTCGCACCTGCTGCGGCACTTGTTTATCTCATGCCTGGCACACTCAGCGCAGGCGGTTTCGTCTTTGCTCTTCTCTTCGCCTGGGCGTTCAAGGCAGCCTTGCTCGAACCGCTCGCCATCACCTGCATGCTTCAGGTCTTCTTCAAGACAACCGAAGGACAGGTGCCGGATCCGCAATGGCGAGCGCGTCTGCAGAACCTTTCGGGAAAATTCAGAGACATCGGCAGCAAAGCGGCAAGCTGGGCATCCGGTCGGCAGACACCTGTCCAGCCCTTTGCGGCATCGGCTTGAGAGGAATGAATTGATGAAAAGCGCTTTACTGAAAGTCGCCAGTCTGCTTGCGGGGGTTCTGCTTGTTCAGATCCCGACGGGGCAGGCCGAGGAAGCACCACGCACGATCATCGTCATGGATGGCTCCGGCTCCATGTGGGGGCAGATCGACGGTCGGCCAAAACTCGAAATCGCCCGTGAGGCGGTGGCTGACGTTGTGACCCGCCTGCCGGTAGAGCAGGAACTCGGCCTCATCGCATATGGCCACCGCTCCAAAGGCAATTGCGGCGATATCGAGCTTCTCGTGCCACCGGGCAAGAACACCGGCCAAACGGTTGTCGGCGCGGTCAACTCCATGCGCTTCCTCGGCAAGACCCCTCTCTCGGCGGCCGTGCGCCAGGCCGCTGAGGCGCTGCGCTATGGCGAGGAAAGTGCAACTGTCGTGCTTGTCACGGACGGACTGGAGACCTGCGAGGCGGACCCTTGTGCGCTGGCTTCGGAACTGGAGGCGTCAGGCGTCGATTTCACAGCCCATGTGGTTGGTTTCGGGCTGTCAAAGGAAGAAGGCGCCCAGGTGGCCTGCCTCGCTGAAAACACAGGCGGGCGATATATACAGGCCAGCAACACAGCGGATCTGACGGATGCGCTCACACAAACGGTCGGGGCTCAACAAAGTGCTCCGCAACCCGCGCCGGTTACTATGCCCGACGCAACATTATCAGCACCATCGACAGCCGCGATCGCGACGACGATCGATGTCGATTGGACCGGTCCCGGCAATGCTGAGGACTATCTCGAGATTGTGCCAGCGACAACGAACGAGGTCGTCAGCGGCAGCCGGAACTACGCCTATGCGAGGGAAGGTGCGCCGGCGCGCCTGCTCGTACCTGCAAACGAGGGCGACTATCTTGTCCGCTACATCTGGAATGGCCCCGAAGGTCGCAGGGTTCTGGCCACCGCACCATTGGCCGTCAGCGATGCCGAATTTGCGGTGTTTCTGCCTGAAGGCCCGATCCAGATGGGCTCCACCATCTCGGTTCGTTGGAAAGGCCCCAATGGTCCCGGCGACTATCTCGCGATCCGGGAGACCGGTAACGCCGAGGCAGGCGATCTGAACTATGCCTACACCAAGGATGCCAATCCCGCCGAAATGGTGGTGCCGAACGTGCCTGGAGATTACGAACTTCTCTACATCGTCGAGGGTTCGGGCGAGCGTCGCCCGGGTGTTTCCGTGCCGCTGAAGATTGTCGAAGGCGAAGTCTCGTTGCAGGCAGCTCCTTTTGTCCGGCCTGGCGCAACACTCGCCGTGCGGTGGAAAGGTCCCGGAAGTAGCCTCGACTACCTCGACATCGTGCCTTCGAACCATACGGAACCGAGTGGCGAACTGACCTACGCCTATATTGGCGGCGCAGGACCAGGCCCCCGTGAATTGGGGGCACCAACGGAGCCTGGAAATTATCTGATCCGTTATCTCTCGGAGGGTGCCGGCGGACGCCGGGTGCTTGCCAGCATCCCGCTCGCGGTGGACCCGAACGCACCCGATATCTCAGCCATAACGACGGTAGAGGCGACTTTTGAGGTACCTGCTGATTTCGCCGGAACCGCGATCCAGTGGTCGGCGGTACCGTTGCCGGGTCAGGCCGTTTCTCCTGAAGCATGGGCGATGAATGATTTCGCGACCGGGCCGGTCACCGAGCAATTTGAACCCGGGACATACGCTGTTCGCGGAGACGCGGCTGACGTCGTCTTCACCGGCGAAGTCAGCATCGTTCCCGGTGGTGAAAACCGTTTTGTTATCCTCCCGGATGAGACGCAATCCCCGGCGGGTGCTGTCGATGGTGCGCCGCCAAAGCGCGGGTCTGACAATATCGGCGAGGACACCGGATATCTGTGCGACGGTCCAGCGCCTTGCCCCATAACAGACAGCAGCACTGGTCTTTCCTTCATGCTGCCCGCCGGCTGGTGGACGGATTATCCCACGACTGAGGGATACACCAGCGGTGCTCAGGCGGCAGATGACGTCTTTAGCCCGCGCGTCAATTTCTTCCGAACGGGCACCGACGACGTGCTGGTCCTCGGACCACGCCAGTGGGTTGCCATGAACGGCCCATGTGAGGAGGTGGGCGCTCTCGGCCCGTTCTGTATGTTTCAGAGCACGGATCCGCAGGTGCTGGCGGCCTATCAGCTCGTCAAGGCAACGTTGAAATGGGATCCGCCACAGGATCGAGCCTCCCTTGACCGTGGCTGCGCTGATGATGATGGCCATGGTCCGGACGCCTGCGAGAACGGCATGGAGGCCGGTGCCAAAGCATTTTCTGACTATCCGCATCGATGCCTTCCGGGTGACAGGACGGTTCCAAACTGCGATATGCGCGACGGGGCGACCAATCTCTCCTTCCATTTGCTGGAGAACTGGGTGGCGCAGGTAGAACCGTCATCCCCATTTCCGCGTGCCGAGTTCGCACAGCTGGCCGGTTCAGCCCATTCGATCTGGCTCAATCCGAAGGATTGGCCGCTTGCTGATCGGGGCTGTTTCCTGACGCGGGTCGGGCAATTGTGCCTGGATCCGGACAGCGTAGATGAAGCGCTTGACGGTGCGCGACAGACCCTGCAGTACACGTTGACGACAGGTGAGGTTCTGCGTCGCTGCGGCGATGAGGAATGCGACTTTTCCCACCCCAATCCCGCGCTCTCTGGAAAGCTGCCAGCTCTCTGGTCGGTTGAGGTCGGGCGCCCACTCCAAGACGGCCGGATCTCCACCTGGTTCTGGGATCGCGATCCCGCCGGCAATTTCAAGCTCATTGGTCTCAATCAGTGGGGCGGTGACAATTGTCTTGAAGCCGGGGCAGGGCAGATGCTCTGCGAGTTCACGCCTTACATTTCCACGGATGAATTTGACCTCATTCGCGAGAACCTGAAGGCCGGTGCACCTGCGACATCCGGGCCCAGAACCCTTGCGCCCGCCGAATTCGAGCGTGCACTTTCCATTGTCAGGGGGAACTGAAACATGCGCCGCCACATCATTGCGACAAGCCTTTTTCTTCTGGCAACTGCCTCGCTTTCTCTTGCCGCACAGGATTGCAACAGCCCCGTCATCTCCATTGACGCAAACGGACAGGCGGAATTCATTTCCCCTGACCGGGAGGTGAAGCGTGACATGGAGAGCTTCTGTGGTGAGGCGCCTAGTCCAGACTCGATCCTTGTTGTCGACGCCCGAAACCGTCAGGGGATCTGGATCGCACGAACGGATCTACCCCTGGTCCTGGTGGGGTTTGGCGCAAGCAGCGATGGCTATCTCTATTCCGGCCCGAGCCACTGCCTGCCACCCGGATTGCCTGTTGACCTGCCGGACAACAAGCGCCGGCCGGAGGAACTTCCGCCAGGCAAGCCGCCGATCGAACTTTTCCCCGGCATCGAACCGCAGTCTGGCCTCTGGCAGGCGCGTCTTGGCGACACGCGGCTTGAAGGCTGCCCAGCTATGATGCAGCAGGTCTTCCCGAAGTCGCCCGGCGCGCTGCCTGCAGAATGGCTGGCGCCGCGAATACTGGAATTCGAGGTGCCTTTCCATCCAGACCAGCTTGAAATGTCTCGCCGACTGTCGGCCGAAGGGCTGAACTCGATTGCTTGGCGCAATGCCGGGGAGAATGCCTGGACAACCGAGGTGTTTCCTGAGCTTTTCGGCCAGTTACCCGCAGGACAGGGGGCAGGCAGTAAGATGACCTGGCGCCTCACGCTCAAGAGTGAGACGGAGATAGAACATCTCTCGACCGTCCAGATCGTTTTGCCGAAGGAAGCCGCCGCCGTGTTGGGCGGGAGTGGCAACTGTCGCATGATCAGTCGCAATTACTGGATCAGGATTTCTGATTGATCGGAAAGATTGGGAAGCGCTGGTCCCTAAGGCAAGCGAAGAAATCGGAACGCGGTCGTGTTATCATCCTAAAAGAGGACATGTACTGCCGTGAGGATACTCAGCCACTCGCTGCGCATCCGCGGCCCGAGGCTCAAAAGCGTCTTGAATAAGCCCGCTTCCTTTCATGCATGGATCAAAGAAATCCGATGCACTGACCCGGAAAGCTGACAGAAACCTGGAGGGTAGTCTCGGGCTGTTGTGATGCCGAGGTTCAGGTAAAGCGAATAAGAAGCCGCCAGCTTGATAGAGGCTCGGCATAGTCAACGGCTCTCGGGGTTCCCCAGCCAACTCTGCAAGACCCGGTTCAAGGCGTTTGACCGCGTTCCAGAGAGACCATTTATATGCTTCTGTGCTCAATCTTTGGCAGACACCATGCAAAAAGCCCCGCAAGTGGCAGAAATGAGCAGATAAGGTAGACCGTTTCCACGCCATAGCGATCGGCGAGGATGCCCAAGAGTGCGGCGGCGATGCCACCCAGACCAAAATTTAGGCCGTAAAACAGGCCCCCGATGAGGCCGATGCGGTTCGGTAACAGTTCCATTGCGTAGATCAGGATGGAAGCAAAAGCGCTGGCCATGATGAGATTGATCATCACGGTCAGAATGCCAGTCCATAATAGATCGACATGAGGAAGGATTAGGGTCAGCGGCAGTGGCCCGAGCACTGAAATCCAGATGATGCGGTATCGGCCGATCCTGTCCCCCACGATGCCTCCGATCAAAGCTCCGGCAGCTGATGCGAGCAGGAAGATGAACAGCATCATCTGGGCGGACGGGATGGAAAGATCAAATTTTTCCATGAGGTAGAAGGTGTAGAACGAGCGGAAACTTTCGCCGTACGCGTTCTTCGTGAACATGAGGAAAGTCAGGACGGCAAGAGCCGTGGCGACCGACGCCGGAGCTTGGCGTACTCCACCTTCCTTGCTAATTCCATTCGCTCGCGTGGCCGCGAACACGGCGCTGATCGCCCTCTGTTTGGATCCAATCCACATTAGAAGTGCCATGGCAAGCAGCGCGAGAACAGCGAACCAAGAGAGGCTGGACTGGCCGAAAGGCACGATCAGGATAGCGGCGAAGACAGGGCCGAGCGCTCCGCCCGCCTGGCCGCCGACTTGAAAAAGCCCTTGAGCCAGTCCCTGTCTTCCTCCCGCCGCATAACGCGCCATGCGGGTCGCTTCAGGATGGAATATGGAAGACCCGACTCCGATGAGAGCGACGGAGGCCAGGATGATCGCGTAGCTGTGTGCAAATGCAAGGCTGATGATCCCTGCCAACGTAAACATCATCCCCACGACAGGCGAGTACGGCGCGGGATGCTTGTCGGTAACGAAGCCTATCACTGGCTGCAACAACGAGCCAGCAATTTGAAATGTCATGGTGATCATACCGATTTGTACGAAATCGAGTGCATAGGCTTCTTTCAAAATCGGATAAGCCGCTGGGATCAAGGATTGCATGAGGTCGTTCAGTAGGTGGGTGAGACCCAGAACGACAAGAACGCCAATGTAAGTATTGGAACGGGGAGTGGCGGAAGCAGTGACTGTCATGATGACTTCTGTATTTTATCGAGAATCACGCCATCCAGTAGAGGTGACGATGAGATGTATTTGTTTATTCGTTGAAAATCGGAACGTCACGACAAATGTACAACGGCTGACATGATGAGGTTGCATATCGGGATGGTCGAACCGGCCGCGGGGCTCGTCCTGATTGCCGCCGCCGGTTACGGACTCTCGCTGATTTTCGTCAAAAGGCTGACGCGCGACGTCTCGCCGGCTGCGATCGTCGTCTGGATGATCCTCATCCAGCTGCCACTCGGCCTCGGGGCCTCGCTGACCGACTGGCGGCCGGTGCATGCAGCCGATATTCCCTGGATGGTAGTTGCCGGTCTCGGCGCTCTCTGCGCCCATTACTGCCAGGCGCAAGCCCTGAAGCGCCTTGATGCGTCCGTTGCCATGCCGATTGATTTTCTGCGGGTGCCGATGGCAGCCGTCGTCGGCTCCTATGCCTATGGCGAGGCGATCGACCTCTGGGTTTTCCTTGGCGGTGCCATGATCGTGCTGGCCAACTATCGGACCGTGATGACGGAACGACGCGCCGGAGTGGGATCGCTTTCCGCCGGCCCGGCTCCTCCAGGATCAGTGTGATCGCATGGTGTTGGCATCTCGTAAAGGGTTCGCCGACACCATGCAGAACCTATTCGCTGCGAGTCAAAGGAATTGAATGTAGCAACGTGTAGCCAGCCTGTCCGTAGAATGTCCGGTGGAGCAGTCTGCCCGTAGTTCCATAATTTAGCTACCCTACAAAGACCTCGTTTGATCCGTCTAGTCGCAGTCTTTATGCAAGTCTCTGTGCAATCAGGCCCCCGCAACCAATCAAAATCGAAAATCCTCCCAAGCTAAGTATTTGCGTGTAAGCTCCTCACCATAGCGGTCGAGGAGCTTTTGGCGTTTGAGCTCCGTGTCGATCTCAACCGGATGCCATGCGCGCCATCAGATCGTTCTGGGCGGCAGTGACCTGAGACCCAACTCCCCTCCAGTTTTCGGGAGAGTCTTGGATTTTCAATCTGGCCTCATGCGGCCCGTTTTTCCATAGCCATTTTCATGGCGAACTCGCTGGGAGTGATATTGCCCAGCGACGAGTGCGGTCTGTTTCTGTTGTAATCCTCCTTCCATGCAGTGATTGCGGCGCGGGCCTGAGCGACGAGAACAGCGTCTCATTCAGGCATTCGTCACGGAAGCTGCCGTTGAAGCTTTCGACGAAGCCGTTTTGCATCGGCTTGCCGGGGGCGATGTAGTGCCATTCGACCTTGGTCTCCTGGCACCGTTTGAGGATGGCCATGCTGGTTATCTCCGTGCCGTTGTCCGAGACGATCGTCCTCGGTTTTCCGCGTCTGTTGATGAGACCACCCAGCTCGCGGGCAAGCCTTGCGCCTGACAGGGATGTATCGGCGACCAGGCACAGGCATTCACGGGTAAAGTCGTCGACCACCGCCAGAACACGGGACCGTCGCCCGTTGGTGAAGGCATCGCTGATGAAGTCCAGGCTCCAGCGCTCGTTGAGGCGTGAGGGCAGAGCCAGAGGACGCCTCGTTCCCAAGGCCCGCTTTCTGCCACCACGCTTGCGCACCCGTCAGCTTCTCCTCCCGATAGAGACGTCGAAGCTTCTTCAGGTTCATGACGATCCCCTGCCGGTCGAGCATGATGTGGATGCGCCGGTAACCGAAGCGCCGCCGCTCGGATGCCACCTTCTTCACCGCCTCCCGAATGGCCGCATCGTCAGGCCGCACACTGCGATATCGCATGCTCAACCGATTAAACGATAGAACCTCGCACGCCGACGCTGGCTCACTCCATGCTGCGCACAGACGTGAGCCACCGCATTCCGCTTCACATCGGGCGTCACCATTTTTTTGCAGCGACATCCTTCAGGATCGCATTGTCCAGCATGGCCTCGGCGAGCAGCTTCTTCAGTTTGGCATTCTCGTCCTCGAGTGCCTTCAGCTTGCGGGCATCCGACACGTCCATGCCGCCTTACTTCGCCTTGTATTTGTAGAAGGTTGCATCCGAGATACCGTGCTTGCGGCAGACATCCGCAGTCTTCGCGCCTGCCTCCTGCTCCTTCAGTATCCCGATAATCTGTTCTTCCGTGAACCCTGAACGCTTCATTCGTCCGTCTCCTTGATGTGACGGACTCTACCAAAATCTGGAGGAAGTTCAGGGTCTCAGGTCATCAGGTCAGAAAAAGAGCGCGCCGGACCTTTTGGGGACGTGGGGACCGGCGGGGTGTCCGAGTGGTCGCGGCGCGCTCAGGTGACCCCGGGGGGAGGAGGCCGGGGGCATGGGTAACAGATACTCGCCTGTCTGGCTGATTGGCTTTCTCTATTAACATCAGCATGCCACCTAGGATCTAGGGCGACCAGTAAAACAAAGAAAAACAATGTGAATTAAACCCGCTCTATAAATCGAGTTGCCTGTGATATGAATCAATATAATATGTATCGCACCCTTTTAGATGGCGAAAATATCGTCTGATTTTCGATTTTATACAGAAAATTAATCAGCCAAACCCACACTTCACGCTAGATACCTTAATTTTTCGGATTTTAACTTCACTCCCCTGGCTCGTTGATATCCATTGGTGAGGCACGATCTGTCGGTCGTCGCTGGCTTAACTCGGATCATGGAGATTGACCGTGAGCATTCAGAACCCTGGAAAAACAAGCATCCTTGCCTCCGGTGGAGGCGTTGCCCTTATCAATCCATCCGACACAGTGATCCTCCTACTCGACCACCAGTCTGGTTTGTTTCAAACCGTTAAGGATATTGCTATCGCGGACTTGCGCCGGAACGTGGCCATGATTGCGCGCTTGGCGACTCTTCTTGACATTCCCGTGATCACAACGGCTTCAGAACCCAATGGCAGAAACGGGCCGTTGATGCCGGAAATCCATACTGACGCACCACATGCGGTTTACGTTGCGCGCAGGGGTGAGGTGAACGCCTGGGACAATGATGATTTCGTCGCAACTGTGAAAGCTACCGGTCGCAGAACCCTCGTCATGGCGGGTGTCTGGACGAGTGTCTGTGTGATGTTCCCCGCGCTCGATGCCCGCGAGGCGGGATTCGATGTCTATGCAGTCATCGACGCTTCTGGGGATCCATCAGAAATGGCATCTCGTGTCACCCTCGCCCGGTTCACACAGGCAGGGGTGAAGCCGACTTCGACAAACGCGTTGCTATCCGAGCTTCACCGCACTTGGGCGCGTCCAGAGGCCGCGGCTCTGGCTGAGTTGTACGGCATGGTTGCGCCGAATTACGCCGCTGTTGCTGAGAGTTATCAGAGGGCCCAGCAAGCCGCACGAGATGCGACCTAGCGGAAAAAGACCCTTTCATGACTGAGAAGGGCATTAACCTGCGGAGGCGCGGCTCCGCATGTCCTAATTCCTGACAGGAGTTTTCACATGTCTCGCCATCCCTTGCCGCCATTTACACTGCAAACAGCTGAGGAAAAAGTTCGCCTGGCCGAAGATGGCTGGAACAGTCGCGACCCCGCTCGGGTTGCGTTGGCCTATACTGAGCAGACGGAATGGAGAAATCGAGCCGAATTTCCGCGTGGGCGTGAGCAAGCGCAGGCGTTCCTGGAGAGGAAGTGGGCGAAGGAACTCGATTACAGGCTGATCAAGGAGCTCTGGACGTTTACCGGCAACAGGATCGCCGTGCGATATGCCTATGAGTATCATGATGACAGCGGAAATTGGTTCAGAGCGTATGGTAATGAAAACTGGGAGTTTGCACCTGATGGTCTGATGCAGAGGCGCTTCGCCAGTATAAATGAACACCCCATCAGCGAAATGGAGCGCAAGTTTCGATGGCCGCTTGGACGCAGGCCGGACGATCATCCAAGCCTTTCTGGACTTGGCCTGTGAACAGTTTTCTTTGATTGGCTTTTGGATCGATTGAGCAACATGGTGCACTGCTGCTACGCGACGACAATTTCTTCCGCCGTCAGCAATTCGAAGCCATCCAAATCGCTCGCTCTCTACATGGCAGCCAGGAGAGCTGCGCGGCGACCGACACGCATGAGCGATTGTGCCATAGTTCATCCAATCATTACAGAACTGAAGTCGCCAATTGAGTGAACTCGTGCGCCCGCCACAACGCGGCCGCGGCGGAGGTCAACCGAACCCTCAAAACGTTATCCTCCGGCGTCGAATTCAGCCAGACCAGGGCAGCCAGTAGATCGGGCAGCAGCACCTTTCGTAGCGCGCTGCATTCTGGGGTATTGCTGTCACCACCATCAGCCGACGCTTTCTCAAGCAGTCTGATGACATGCTTTGCGTGGCGCCGACAAACGTCAGGTTCGCGACCACTCTCAGCAAGCTTGGCCAGGCAATAGTATCGGGTGGTCTCGAGCATTCGATACCTGCTGCCCATGCCTTCGCCATCTGTGGAAAGAAGCGAGTTCATAACGAGCTCGCCGAGCACGGCGATAACGCTGTCAACAGGAAGTTCGAAAGCCGACAAGGCATCTTCAATTCCGAACCCGCCAGCGAAGACCGATATGGTCTGCAACAGCTCCGCTTCTGGGTCGGTCAAGAGGCTGAAGCTCCAATCCAATGTCGCCGCCATGGAGCGGTGGCGCTCAAGCCCCGCCCTCCGTCCGCCAAGGATACGCAACCCATCGCCCATTTGGCGTTGGAGGCCGGATACTCCGAACACATGTAACTTGATCGCGGCAAGCTCGATGGCAAGCGGTATTCCATCCAGTTTGGTGCAGATGATCGCCACCGCCGCGGCATCCGCATCGGTCAGAGCGAAACTATCGACGCGAGCCCGCGCACGATCGACAAAAAGTTCGATGGCTGGGAACCCCAAGGCTGCCTCAGCAGAAAGCCCGTAGCAGTCAGTGGGCGTTGCCAACCCATTGAGAAAATGAACACATTCATTCTCTACGCGAAGTGAAATTCGGCTGGCGGCGAGCAGGTGCACGCGAGACGCCTTATCCAGGATCTGCCGGATACAAGCCGCGATGGCGTCCGCTACATGCTCACAATTGTCCAGTACAAGGAGCATTTCTCGTTTGCGAAGGAAACGAGACAAAGCCGCTCCTGCATCGGCCGATTGTATGACAAAGCCTATCGTATCAGCGATGAAATGGGCAACGTCCGCGGAAGCCTTGTAGGAGGCAAAATCGATCCACCAAACACCATCTGCGTACGTGTCAACTACGCGTTCCGCGACAGCCAATGCGACCGTGCTTTTGCCAATGCCGCCAGGTCCCAGAATCGACACCAGCCTGACACGTTGCACTTCACCGTGAATCAGATCAACGAATTCATCACGCCCAAGGAGATTGGTAATACCGGCTGGCAAGTTGTGACCGATTTCCGCACCCATCCGCGCGTCCTTTATGAGTGCGGCGAGTGCTCACCGCCAACAAAGTGCAGGGGCTTCACGCCCCGCGCTCCTGGAGACTTTCTGATCGTGGTGTAACACCCAGGGAGCGATACAGGCGGATGCGGCGCGACGAAGACCTCTGGCGGAGCCGTTCTAAATTCGGGCTCCTCGGTTTTTCGCTTCTGGCGAATGCGACGGTGAGGATACTGGGAGCTCTTTACTCGGCAGTTCTCTTCACTAGAAGTGGAGTTACCAATACATTCGTATTTAATCAATTAAAATCAAGTAAAAAGTGGTAAAATACTGTAATAAGAGGCTGAAGCTAATGCTCATAAAATCATTTCATTCTTGAAGATTTGACTTTCCATTTGCGCCGGATGCGTTCATTTTGCAGGCTGTTGTCTCCTCCCCTTCGTAGGGCCACATGGGCTTTGCGCCTCGTTCGACCCCGTTTGGCAACCCGAGCAATATCAGCTGCGAAAGCGCAATCGACCGCCGTTGTCGCACCGTCGTTCCATTCGACTGAACATCTAAAGGGTGCGGTTCTGTTTTCGCCAAGCGAGCGGGCTCGTGCCGATATATCGGCGGAAAAGCTTGGAAAGATGCGACTGATCGGCAAGTCCGCAGCAGGCTGCAATTTGACAGAGCGGCTCTTCTGTTGTCAGCATTAGCTGTTGTGCGAGCGAGACGCGCTTGCGCATGACGTAAAGCGTTGGCGGTTCGCCATAACTGACTTTGAAGGCGCGTGAGAAATGGCCAACACTCAGACGAGTGACAGCCGCCAGGGCATCCATGCGTATCTGAGTTGAGAGTTGCAGCGGGAGGGCTTCGACATCGCCCGCTGCACTGTCGCTCGGCTTATGAGAGTAATGGGGCTGCAGGGCATCATTCGTGGCAAACCCGTCAAAACCACCGTGTCGGACAAGACCGCCGCATGTCCGCTCGAC